>NZ_JAPDOD010000035.1 GCF_027587205.1 Solirubrobacter ginsenosidimutans | reverse complement strand
CGACTTGCCCCCGCCGCGCCGCGCGCCCCACACGCCGCCGCCCTCATCGCGCCGCGCGCCCCACACGCCGCCGCCCGCACCACGCCGCGCGCCCCACACGAGACCGCCCCCATCGCGCCGCGCGCCCCACACGCCGCCGCCCCCGCCGCGCTGCGCACCCCTGCCGCGCGGCTGTCGGCGCCGCCCCGTGCGGTCCCTCGTTTCGCCCGTCATCGCCATGGTGGGCATCGTTGCGCGGGGCGCTGCAACAGATCAGTACGTGTTCGTCACAATTCTGCGGAGTGTCTGCAACAAATCTGCTGGGAACCGCGGTGCCGGTGGATTCCGGGTGGACATTTGCCCCCATCGTGTTGCTCGCACTGGCGATCTACCTGGGGGCCTACATCTGGCGGTGGCGGATCTCGCGGGCCGAGGGCGGGGCGCGGGCGGCGCCGGTGGGCAAGCTCGTGCTGTGGTGCACGGGGATCTTCTGCCTGTTCCTCGCGCTGGTGTCGCCGATCGACGCGTGGGGTGAGCAGCTGGCGTCGATGCACATGGTGCAGCACCTGTTGATCGCCGATCTCGCGCCGATCTGCCTGACGCTGGCGCTGACGAAGCACATCCTGCGCCCGGCCACGCGGCGGATCCAGAGGCTCGAACGGGCGGCCGGGCCGTTCGGCCATCCGGCGTTCGGCGTCATCGCCTACGTCGCGGCGATGTGGATCTGGCACATCCCGGTGATGTACCAGGCCGCGCTCCGGCACTCGTTCATCCATGTGCTCGAGCACTTGTCGTTCGCGGCGGCGGGGCTCCTGTACTGGTGGCATCTGCTGAGCCCGATCCGCTCCCGACTCAGACTCGGCGGCCTCGGCCCGGTGCTCTACATGGCGTCGACGAAGATCCTCGTGGGGTTCCTTGGCGTCCTGCTCGCCTTCTCGCCTGACGTCCTGTACCACTTCTACGAGGTCGGCACGAACAGCACCCGCTGGGGCCTGAGCCCGCTCGACGACCAGCGGGTCGCCGGGCTGATCATGGCCTTGGAGCAGTCGATCGTGATGGGGATCGCGCTCGCGTATCTGTTCGTGCGCATGCTCGTCGAGTCCGAGGAGGAGGATCAGCGCGCGGAGCGCTACGGCACGGTGTAGGGCTCGCGCTCGGCCAGCACGCGCAGATTGCCGAACGCCCGCGCCGCTAGAGCGAGCACCATGACCGCCGCCCCGCCGAGCGCGACGACGTCCAGCAGCGTCAGACCGAACACCGAGACCGACGCGCCACACGCCACCGTCACCAGGAGCGCGATCAGGCCAAGCCGCGCCTCGGTCGGGCCGAGCCGGCCGTAACCAAGCGAGAAGCGCCCCAGTGCCTGGGTCTCCAGGTACGAGTTGATCGAGAGCGCCAGATACGCGACGACGAGCGCCAGCCCCGCGAACAGGTACATCTGCGAGGACAGCCCGAGGCCGAGACCGACCAGCGCGGTCGCGAACGCGTCGGCGAGATGGTCCAGGTAGTAGCCGTAGCGCGGCCGCTCGGCCCGGCGGACGCGGGCCAGGGTCCCGTCGAGCGAGTCGCCGAACCAGTGCACCACGAGCAGCCCCGCGGCGACGAAGAACGCGCCCGACGCCGCGGCCACGGCGAACCCGACGGCGGCGAGCAGCGCCAGCGCGGTCAGATGATCGGGCCGCACGAACGTGGGCAGCCGCCGGGCGATCGCCTCGAGCAACCGCTGTTCAGGCCGCGCGAGGAGAAAGGTCTTCTCGCGCGGAGCTTCGACACCGGACATCGCAACCTCCTTGTTGACCATCGTTCAACAGAACCATACACGCTTGTTGACCGACGGTTACCAAGACGTGCGGGCAGCCGTATCGAAGCGCCCCACCGCCACTGTCACCATCGCCGCCATGACCTCCCCAGCGATCCTGCGCTACACGGCGTTCACCGACTCGCCCGAGGGCGGGAACCCCGCCGGCGTCGTGCTCGATGCGACAGCGCTCAGTGACGCCGAGATGCAGCAGATCACGAAGGACCTCGCGTACAGCGAGTCCGCGTTCGTGACCACCCGCGCCGACGGCAGCTACGACGTGCGCTACTTCAGCCCCGCGATGGAGGTCCCGTTCTGCGGCCACGCGACGATCGCCACCGCGGTCGCGCTCGCCGACCGAGACGGCGCCGGCCCGCTCACGTTCCACACGCAGGCGGGCGAGATCCCGATCTCGACCCAGGGCGAGAATGGCAACATCACCGCCACCCTCACGAGCGTCGCGCCCCACGTCGAACCCGTGCCCGAGACCCTGCTCCAAGAAGCACTCGAGGCGCTCGGCTGGACCCGCGAAGAGCTCGACCCGCTCCTCCCGCCCCGCGTGTCATACGCCGGCGCCCGCCACCTGATCCTGGCGGCCAAGACCCGCGCCCGCCTCGCCGACCTCGACTACGACTTCGAGAAGCTCAAGGCGACGATGCACGCCCACGAACTCGTCACGACCGATCTCGTCTACCGCGAAGACGAAACGACCTTCCACGCCCGCAATCCCTTCCCGGTCGGCGGCGTCGTCGAGGACCCGGCCACCGGCGCGGCGGCGGCCGCGTTCGGGGCTTACCTCCGAGACCAACAACTCATCACCCCGCCCGCCACGATCACCGTCCACCAGGGCGTCGACATGGGCCGCCCGAGCCTGCTGACCATCGACATCGAGGCAAATCGCCCCGAGATCCGCGTCAGCGGCCGCGCGGTGGCGATGTGAGCGAGAGGTAGTCCGCCTGGGCGTCGGTCAGCACGTCGATGTCGACGTCCAGCGCGGCCAGCTTCAACGCCGCGACCTCACGCTCGATCGCGTCGGGCACGGCATGCACCCCCGGCGCCCAAGCACCGACGACCAGCGCCTCGCACGCCAAAGCCTGCAACGCGAAGGACACGTCCATCACCGCGGCCGGATGCCCTTCCGCGGCCGCCAGATTCACGACGCGGCCGCCGGCGAGCAGATACAACGCCCGGTCGCCGAACTCGAAGCGCTCGACCAGCGGCAGGACCTCGCGCACCGACGAAGCCGATGACCGCAGATCCGCCAATGAGATCTCGACGTCGAACTGCCCCGCGTTGGCCAGCACCGCACCGTCCTTCATGCGGTAGAAGTGCTCGCCGCGCAGCACGTCCGGCACGCCGGTGACGGTGATGAACACGTCACCGCGCGCGGCCGCCTCCAAAGCGGGCATCACCGCGAAGCCCTCCATCCGCGCCTCCAAAGCACGCAACGGATCGACCTCGCAGACGATCACGGAGGCCCCGAACCCGGCCGCCCGCAGGGCGACCCCGCGCCCCGTCCACCCGTAACCGAGCACGACCACGGTCTGCCCGGCCAGCAGCAGGTTCGTCGCCCGCACGATCCCGTCGAGCACCGACTGCCCGGCCCCGAAGCGGTCATTGAACGCCCGCTCCGCCCGCGCCTCGTTGACCGCGATCACCGGAACCGCCAGCGCGCCCTCGGCCTCCAACGCGCGCAACCGCAGCAGGCCGGTGGTCGTCTCCTCGGTCCCGCCGTGCATCCCGGCCAGCAGATCCGGCCGAGCCGAGTGCAACGCGCCCAGCAGGTCGGCGCCGTCGTCCAACGTCACCCGCGGCGCCAAAGTCAGCACGGACGCGACGTCATCCGCCCACGCGTCCGGACCGCCCGCGAACACGGTCGACTCAGCCGAAAGCGCCACCGCCACGTCCTCCTGGATCGCGAACGGGTTCGACGCGCACAGCGACACCGACGCGCCCCCCGCCTGCAACGTGCGCACCAGCACCGCCGTCTCCGACGTCACATGCAGGCACGCGCCAACGCCAACGCCCGCGAGCGGCTGCTCGCGGGCGAAGCGCTCCCGGATCGAGCGCAGGACGGGCATCTGCCCGTCCGCCCACTCGATACGGGCAAGTCCCCGATCGGAACTAGTAGCGATAGTGATCTGGCTTGTAGGGGCCCTCGACCGGCACGTCGATGTACGACGCCTGCTCCGGCGTGAGCTCCGTCAGGCGGACGCCCAGCGCGTCGAGGTGCAGGCGCGCGACCTTCTCGTCGAGGTGCTTCGGGAGGACGTAGACCTTCTTGTCGTAGTCCGACGTCTTCGTGAAGAGCTCGATCTGGGCGATCGTCTGGTTCGTGAAGGAGTTCGACATCACGAAGGACGGGTGCCCGGTCGCGTTGCCGAGGTTCAGCAGGCGGCCCTCGGAGAGCACGATGATCGTGTGGCCGTCCTTGAAGCGCCACTCGTGGACCTGCGGCTTGACCTCGACGCGCTCGACGCCGTCGAGCTTGGCCAGGCCGGCCATGTCGATCTCGTTGTCGAAGTGGCCGATGTTGCCGACGATCGCCTGGTGCTTCATCCGCTCCATCTGGGCGGCGGAGATGACGTCCTTGTTGCCGGTGCAGGTGATGAAGATGTCGGCGGTCTCGACGACGTCCTCGAGCGTGGCGACCTGGTAGCCCTCCATCGCGGCCTGCAGCGCGCAGATCGGGTCGACCTCGGTGACGATCACGCGGCCGCCCTGGCCACGCAGGGAGTCGGCGCAGCCCTTGCCGACGTCGCCGTAGCCGAGGACGACGCACACCTTGCCGCCGATCATGACGTCGGTGCCGCGGTTGATGCCGTCGATCAGCGAGTGACGGCAGCCATAGAGGTTGTCGAACTTCGACTTGGTGACCGAGTCGTTGACGTTGATCGCCGGGAAGAGCAGCTTGCCCTGGGAGGCGAACTGGTAGAGGCGATGAACGCCGGTCGTGGTCTCCTCGGTCACGCCCTTGATCGCGGCCGCCGTGCGGGTCCACTTCTGCGGATCCTCGGCGAGCGTGCGGGTGAGCGTCTCGAGGATGATCCGGTGCTCGTCGCTGTCGGCGTTCGCGGGGTCCGGCACCGCGCCGGCCGCTTCGTACTCGACGCCGAGGTGGACGAGCAGCGTGGCGTCGCCACCGTCGTCGAGGATCATGTTCGGGCCCTCGCCGTCCGGCCACGTGAGCGCCTGCTCGGTGCACCACCAGTACTCCTCGAGCGTCTCGCCCTTCCAGGCGAAGACCGGGATGCCGGCCTCGGCGATGGCCGCCGCGGCGTGATCCTGCGTCGAGAAGATGTTGCAGGAGACCCAGCGGACCTCGGCACCGAGCGCGACGAGCGTCTCGATCAGCACGGCCGTCTGGATCGTCATGTGCAGCGAGCCCGTGATGCGCGCGCCCTTGAGCGGCTGCGCGTCGGCGAACTCGGCGCGCGTGGACATCAGGCCGGGCATCTCGTGCTCGGCGAGCTGAATCTCCTTGCGGCCATAAGCGGCGAGGCCGATGTCAGCGACCTTGTAGTCGGGCGTCGTGCTAACTGCAGTCATGCGGTCTCCAGGGTGGGGGTGGGTGTGCGTTGCGCCAGCGCGGCGAGCAGCCGCTGGTGCTTCTCGCGCTCGAAGCGCAGCCAGTCGGACGCCGGAACGTCGGCGGGCGGCTGTGCCTCGGCCTCGAGCCAGGCATCGGTGGCCTCGCGCAGATCGGTCTCGCGGCGCAGCCGGAGAGCGAAGGCGAGGTCGGACAGTCCGATGTCGTACTCGTCCAGCAGTTCGCGCAAGGTGCGCAGGCGCTGCAGCTCGGCTGGTCCATACAGGCGGTAGCCGGCGGCCGAGCGGGCGGGCTCGACGAGCCCGACGCGCTCCACGTACCGCAACATACGAGGGCTCCAGCCCGTCGTGGCAGCGGCCTCGTGGATCGTCAACGCGTCCATCTGACGCCAGTGTAGCGCGACCCTGACACAGTTGTGTCAAGGTTGGCCTTTGTGAGTTATTGATGCGGCTTGGGCATGCTGTGCGCCATGTCCCCGCTGATGAACACCTTGATGAAGTTCGCCCGCTCACGCCGGGGGCGCAAGCTTGCCGCCTCCGCTATTGCGTACGCGCAGACCCCGCAAGGGAAGAAGCAGATCGCCCAGGCGCGCGAGCAGCTCGCGAAGCGCAAACGGCCTCGCTGAGCAGCGGGTCGTCGGCGCCCGCGCAGGCGCCGATGATGCGCGCGGCGAGCGGGATCTGCTCGCCCTTGAGGCCGTCGGGGAAGCCCGTGCCGTCGTAGCGCTCGTGCGCCGCGCGCACGATCCGCGCGACCGGACGCATGCTCTCCGCCGCGGCCAGGATGCGCTCCCCGATCACCGGGTGGAGCTTGGCCAGCGCGTCGGCGCCGTACGGAACGGCGATCATGCCGACGTCGCGCAACTCGGCGGCGCGCACGAGCACGTCGATCTCCTCGCCGGTCAGCCCGAGCCGGCGGGCGACATCGGCCGCGAGTTGCGGCACCTCGTCGTCGCGGGAGCCGCGCTCGGCCAGCACCTGGATCAGCACGTCGCGCGCCTGCCCCGCCTGGCCGCCGCGGCGGCGGCGCTTGCGCGCGTACATGCGCTCGTCGGCGCGCTTGAGGGCGTCGGCGGCGTCGGCGGCCTCGTCGGGGAGCACCACGAGCCCGAAGGAGGCGGTGATGCTGAACCCGTCGCCGCGCTCGCTGAGGGCCTCAACCGCGCGCCGGATCGCGGGCGCGTCCTCCGCGAGCGAGCCGGGGAGCAGCAGGCAGAACTCGTCCCCGCCCAGCCGGTAGCCGCCGAGCGCGGGCGCGAGCCGCTGCAGGAGCGCGTCCCCCGCCCCGTGGCCGAAGGCGTCGTTGTACTCCTTGAAGCCGTCGAGGTCGAAGAACGCGAGCGTGTGGGCCGCGCGGGTCGCGAACGCGCGGTCGAGGTCGCGTTCGAGCGCCCGGCGATTGGGCAGGCCGGTGAGCTTGTCGGTCGTCGCGTCGAGCTGGTTCTGACGCAGCAGCTTGTGGTTGTCGGCGATCAGCAGCGTCCCGCGGATCAGACCCGCGACGAGCGCGCCGCCGGCGAGCCAGACGGTGAGCGGTCGACCGCCGGTCAGGGCCGCGTGCATCAGGAGGACCACGGCGATCGCTCCGCCCACGACCGGCACCCCGGCGGAAGCGATGCCGTGGCCCGGCCGCACCCGCGCGGTCGACGGGTGAAAGACGGCGTAGCTGGTGACGAGGAAGGCGACGACCCACGCGACGAGCATCGCTCGGGTCGGAACGACGACGCTGACCGTCGTGAGGTCGAGCGTGACGAGGATGACCTCGCCCGCCGCGATCACCCACCACGCGCGTGCGGGCCGCCACCCGCTGAGCACGAACGCGAAGACGATCGTGGTGACGAGCGTCGCGTCACCCGCGAGCGCGGTGGCGGGGACGCGGACGCCGTTGCCCTCGAGCGCGGTGCTGACGAAGCTGGTGAGCACGGTCGCGGCCGCGAGCCCGGCGATGACGCCGTCGAGCGCGAGCGCGGTGCGCCAGCGCACGCGGGCCTGCGCGGCGACGAGCATGACCAGACCGGCGTGCGCGAACACGTAGGACGCGAGGTAGAACGCGTTGAGCTTGAACGGGTCGAAGTCGCCGATCGCCCACGTCACGTTGGAGATCGCGAGCAGGCCCCAGCCGACGCGGGTGCCCTTGCGGCAGCGGCCGGCCTGCACCGCCATCGCGAGCACCGCGGTGACCTGGATCGCGTTGCGGACGGCGGGCTCGCCGGTAGCCGCGAACACCGCGGTCGCGCACAGCAGCCCGGCGAACAGGGCGTGCGGAAGCAGAGCGGTGCGACGGATCACGTCCCCCGCAGTCGGCCTGTCCGCGCCGTTCTTGAGCGAGATCGTCAGATAGCGTGCGTTGCCTATGTCCACGGGAGCGCAGGTCATCGTCGAGGAGCTCGAGCACGCCGGAGTGGAGGTGTGCTTCGGGCTGCCCGGGGTCCACAACCTCGCGTTGTGGGAGGCGCTGCGCTCGTCTTCCATCCGCCTCGTGGGCGTGCGGCACGAGCAGGCCGCGGCGTACGCGGCGGATGGCTACGCGCGGGCGACCGGGCGTCTCGGCGTCGCGCTCACGACGACCGGGCCGGGCGCGGCGAACACGTTGGGCGCCGTGGGTGAGGCGTGGGCGTCGCGCTCGCCGATCCTGGTGATCGCGACCGACATCCCGTCGAGCTTGCGGCGACCCGGTGAGTACCGGGGCATCCTGCACGAGACCTCCGGCCAGTCGGACATGTTCGCGCCGGTGGTGAAGTCGGTGCACCTGGGCCTGACGGCTGACGCGGTCGCGAACGCCGCGGCTCTGGCGGTCGCCGACGCCGTCGCGGCGCCCACCCGTCCGGTCTACCTCGAGATCGCGACCGACCTGCTGGCGGCCGAGCTCCCACCGTCGCCTCCCGACCGCGCGGCGACCGTCACCACGGTGAGCTTCTCGCCTCGGTCGTCCGATCTCGCGGCGGCGGTCGCGGCTTTGGACGGCGCCGAGCGCCCGCTGCTGTGGGTGGGTGGAGGCGCGCGGGACGCGCCGGCGGAGGTCGCCGCGCTGGCCGAGCGCCTCGCCGCGCCGGTCCTCACCACCTACGGCGCCGCGGGCGTGCTCCCGCCCGGCCATCCTTCGGCGGTCGGACTGCCGCCGCACGCGCCGGCCGCGGGAGCCTTGTGGGACGAGGCGGACGTCGTGCTGGCGATCGGGTCCGACCTCGACGGCGTTCAGACCCAGAACTTCGCCCAGCCGCAGCCGCCGACGCTGATCGCGGTCTCGCTCGAGCCGATCGTCAACTACCGCAGCGACATCCACCTGGCGGGTGAGGCGGGTGAGGTCACGGCGGCCCTCGCGGCCGGCGTCCGCGCGCCGCGCGACGGGAGCCTCGACGCGCTGGCCGAGCGCCTCTCGAACGCCCGAGCCGACGCGTGCGGCTCGCTCGACGCGACCGCGTTGCGTTTCCTCGACGCCATCCGGTTCGCGGTCCCCGCCGACGGCGTCCTCGTCGTCGACATGTGCATCCCGGGCTACTGGCTCGCCGGCTTCCACACCCCCGCCGCCCCGCGCCGCATCCAGGTCCCGCTCGGCTGGGGCACACTCGGCTACGCCTTCCCCGCCGCGCTCGGCGCCGCCCTCGCCGGCACCGACGGCCCGGTCGTCTCGATCTCCGGCGACGGCGGCTTCCTCTTCGCCGCCGGCGAACTCGCCACCATGGCGCAGGAGCAGATCCCCCTGACCGCGGTCATCGTCGATGACGGCGGCTACGGCATGCTCCGCTACGACCAGCAGAAAGCGGGCGCCGAGACCTACGGCGTGGACCTCCACACCCCCGACTTCGCCGCCCTCGCCGCCGCCTTCGGCCTGGAGTCCGAAACCGTCGACGGCCTCGACGACGCCTTCGGCGAAGCCCTCGCCCGCCACACCGCCGACCCCACCCCCTCGGTCCTCGTCGCCCGCACCCCGGTCCCGCTCGTCCCGCCGCCCAACACCTCGCCGAACTGGTACCGCCGCCGCCACTGAACTTAAAGGGACAGTCCCTTTAGGTTCGCGTACGCCTCTGTGAAGTCGGCGTAGCGCTTCAGCGGATCGCCGCCGGTGTCCGCGAAATACTCGAGGAGCCGGTTCCGGTCGAGCCACGGTGGCCCGGTCTCGTCGAGGATCGCGGCATGGCTGCTCCACGGCCAGGCGGCTGCGACGCGCACGAGGCCGGCCTCGACGGGATTGCTCGCGATGTAGGCCGCGGTGACCCAGAGCTGCGCGTCACTCTCGATACGCGTCGCCCAGTACCGACCTTGGAACAGGTGTCCGACCTGATCGTGATGGCTGTTGAAGGACTGGGCGTACGTCCCTTGCAGCCGCTGCATGCCGAACCCGAGATTCGGCGTTCGCGTCTCGATCAAGAGGTGGACGTGATTGCTCATCAGGCAATAGGTCAGGCACCGCCACCGGTTCCAGATCGTCACGCGGCCAACGAGCGCGAGATACCGCCGCCAATCGGTGTCGTGAACAAAGATCGCCTCGCGGCGGTTGCCGCGAGCCGTGACGTGGTAAAGGCCGCTTTCGTATTCGGCGCGTGGTTTACGAGGCACACGTTCTCTAGCCCGTCGCGGCCCGGTCTCGCCCCCCGTCGGAACATAAAGGGACAGTCCCTTTAAGTCGTAGGTTGGAGACGCCGCCGGCGGGCGGGTATTCACGGGCCGGAAGGGTTGGCGGTCGGCCGCCAGGGCGGGTGGTGGGTAGCGCGGTGTCGGGGCTCGTGGGGCGGCCGTAGGTTCGGACGCGACCTTCGAACCTTCAGGAGTGACCGTGATCAAGAAGCATTTCCGGCGGCGGACGGTGGCGTTGATGGTGCCGGTGGTGGTGGCCGTGGGGGCGGGCTCGGCGATTGCCGCGACGGCGAACGACGGTGCCGTGATCCGGGCGTGCGCGGCCAAGAGCGGGAAGTCGCTGCACCTCGCGAACGCGGATGGGAAGTGCGGGAAGGGCGAGACGGTGCTGGCGTGGAACCAGACGGGTCCCGCTGGGGCAGCCGGCGCTCCGGGACCCGTGGGTCCTGCCGGTGCGGCGGGTCCCGCCGGGCCGGCGGGTGCGGCCGGCGACGGGACGAACGTCGTGGGTGGCGAGACGCTGGTCGGCGGGCAGGCGGATGGGTTCCTGAAGATCGACGGCATCGCCGGGGAGAGCGCCGACCCGGCGCACGCCGGCGAGATCGACGTCAAGGCGTTCGGCTTCGGGGGCAAGAACTCGGCCGGCGGCGGCGCGAGCGGCGGCGGCGGCGCGGGCAAGGTCGCGTTCTCCGACGTGACGTTCTCCAAGCTCTACGACGCGTCCTCGCCGAAGCTGTTCCAGCGCCTGGCCACGGGTCAGCACATCCCGTCGGTGACGTTCAGCTTCCGCCGCCCGGGCGGCGCAAACGGCGCGCAGTTCCTCACGTACAAGCTCAGCGACGTCATCGTCAGCAGCTACGACCAGGGCGGTTCGAAGGAGCGCCCGCTGCTCGAGCGCGTCGAGCTGAACTTCGCCAAGGTCGAGATCAGCTACACGCCCGCGGGTGGGGCGCCGATCACGGCCGGCTTCGACGTGAAGGCGAACAAGAGCCTCTAGCCGAACAAACCGCCGCAAGTGGTCGCTCGTCCCCCCACAGCGGGGACGAGCGACCACGAGGCGCAAGGTCTAGAGGCGGAAGTCCGGGTCGGCCGGAAGCTCGACGTTGTCCATCTGGGCCTTTTGGAGCTTGCCCGCGTAGTCCCAGTTCATCGACTGCCAGCGGGTGAACTGGTCGAGCACCCAGATGCCGGACTGGCGGGAGCCGTTGCCGGACTTGCCGTTGCCGCCGAACGGCAGGTGGGCCTCGGCGCCGCTGGTCGAGTTGTTGACGGAGACCATGCCCGCGGTGATGCGCTCGCGGAACCTGAAGGCGTTCTCGCCCGAGCGGGTGTAGATCGCCGACGAGAGCCCGTAGCCGTGGCCGTTGGCCAGCTCCATCGCCTCGTCGAACGTCGAGAAGCGCGCCACACCGACGATCGGCCCGAACGTCTCGGTCGAATAGATCTCATCGGAAGCCGTCACACCCACGACCAGGGTCGGGTGGTAGAAGATGCCGGCGTCCGCGTCACCCACGAAGCCGGCACGCGGGTTCGACGACGTGATCCGCCCACGCGAGGACGAGCCGTACACGACGTGGTGATCCTGGACGAGCCCGAGCCAGTCCTCGAACCGCTCGGCGAAGCGCTCGTGGATCATCGGCCCGTACAGCACGTCGCCGAACGGATCGCCGATCGGCGAGGACTCCAGACGCGCGGACAGCTTCGTCACGAACTCGTCGAACACGGACTCGTGCACGATCGCCGTTCCCAGAGACGTGCACCGCTGACCCGCCGTGCCGAACCCGCCGAACAGCGCGCCCTCCACGGCCAGATCGACGTCGGCATCGTCCATCACGACCATCGGGTTCTTGCCGCCGAGCTCCAGGCACGGCGACTGCAGGTTGCGCCCGCACAGCTCGCCGATCCGAGAACCGACCGCGCTCGACCCCGTGAAACCGACCTTGTCGATCAGCCCCTCCGACATCGCCGCCGAAAGCCCTTCGAACGTCGACTCCCCCGACGCCTGCACGACGTTCAAAACGCCCCCGGGCACCCCACCCGCCAGGAACAGCCGCGCCAGCGCGTCGCCCAACGCGGCCGAGTACTCCGCCGGCTTCCACACGACCGAGTTGCCGCACAGGATCGCCGGCACCAGGTACCAGGCCGGAACCGCGACCGGGAAGTTGCCCGCGGTGATGATCGCCGCCACACCCACCGGCATCCGGAACGTGAAGAGCTGCTTGTCCGGCATCTCCGACGGCACGGTCTGCCCGTAGAGCCGCCGCCCCTCGCCGAGGAAGAAGTCGCAGGTGTCGATGATCTCCTGCACCTCGCCCAGCGCCTCGGGATAGGGCTTGCCGATCTCGCGCGTGACCAGAGAAGCGAGCGCTTCCTTGTTGGCCTCGACCAGCCGCCCCACCTGCGCGATCACCCGCCCGCGCGCCGGAGCGGGAACCGCGGCCCACGCCTTCTGCGCGGCCCGCGCGGCACGCGCGGCGTCGACGAATGTGGCCGCGTCTCCCAGCGCAACTGAGGCGACGACTTCCGAAGTCACGGCGGGATTCGTGGAAGTCAGGGTGCCGCCGGGAGCGTCGGTGCGCGCTTCGCCGTCCACGATGGAGGCGACCTGAAGCACGCCCGCGGCCCCGGAAGTGGGCTCGGAGGCGATGGAGGACATGGCCAGGCACGGTAGCTGGCCAGCACCCGTCCTCCGGTACGGAGAACTCCCCTAGGACACAGGAGCGGCCGACAACGCGGCCTTGACCGCGTCGATGCCCGGGATGTCGACCGGGTCGGCCCCGCGCAGCACCGCGGCGTAGATCGTCACGAGATCCCCGAGCAGGACGAGCGAGACGAGGCGCTCCACGGGGGTCGAGCCGCGCGCCGTCACCCGCACCACGGGGTCCGCGCCGGCCGACGCGACCTCCGCCGTCAGCTCCGCCCGCAGCACGTTGCGCGGGTGCGCCTCCGGGTCCTCCAAGGACACGTACGAGAAGCGGCCCAACTCCGCCGCCGCCTCCCACCCGACGACCTCGTTGTGGTCGGCCTCAGGCAAGGACGCGGCGAACGCCGGCAGCTCGGCGTTCTCGTTGAACTGGCACTTCCAGCGGTACGCGGCGGCGGACGCGAGCTCGGCGCCGACGATCACCGGGACGGTCCCGTGCAACGAGCGGGCGATCGACTTCGCCTCGCTGTCCTCAGGCGCGTCGGGCCCCCACTCCAGCACGAGCGAGTCGACCAGCGCCGCGGCCGCCTCGATCTCCGAGCGCACGGAGGGCGCCGCTCCCGCCAGGAACGCCGCCTCCAAAGCACTGACCAGCGCGTAGCCGATCGCCGCTCGCGGCTGGAAGCCGCCGGGGATCGGCACGACCGGCGCGCCGTCCGCCCGCGCGCGCGCCACCAAAGCCCCGCCCGTCGAGGCGACGAGCCGCGGCGCCCCGCGATCCACGGCGTCGTCGTAGGCGGACAACGTCTCTTCCGTGTTGCCGGAGTAGCTGGAGGCGAAGACGAGCGTCGACGGCCCCGCCCACCCGGGCAGCAGATAGTCGTCGGAGATGTACATCGGCCGCGTCAGCCGCGAGCCGAGCACGCCCCGCGCCAGCCGCGCACCCGACGCCGACCCGCCCATCCCGGCCACGATCAGCCCGCCGGGCGTGTCGAACGGCCGCGCGCCGGAGGAGTCCACCCGCCACAGGGCGTCCGTCAGGTGCTCGGAGAGCTCGAGCACCTCGTCGATCTGCCCGGTCGAGTCGACCGCGGCGATGGCTTCGCGTGTAAGTGATCCCATCAGAACTTGAGCGCCCCGTCGGGCAGCGTCACGCCCGGGAAGATCCGCGCGCCGTTGGAGACGACGTTGTCCGCCCCGAGCACCACGCCCGCGCCGATGACGCTCATCCCGTCGATGACGCAATGATCGCCGATCGACGCGCCGGCGGCGACGATGCACCCGCGCAGGGTGCAGTGGGCGCCGATCGTCGCGCCCGCCATCACGACGGAGCTCTCGATCGTCGTCCCCTCACCCACCACGACGCCGTGTTCGAGCACCGCGCGCCCGCCGATCCGCGCGCCCGCGCCGATCCGGCAATCGCCCTCGACCAGCGCCGACGGGACGATTCGACCCTGCGAAGACACCCCGTCCTCGACGCACACGAACGACGAACCCATGCGCGCCCCCACGGACGTCGAGACGGAGCCCTCGAGGATGTCGAACGTCGCTTCCAAATAGCGCTCGGGCGTCCCGATGTCCTTCCAATATCCGGGGCAGACGTGCCCGAACAGCCCCTCACCCACAAGCGAAGGGAAGACGTCGCGCTCGATCGAGGCCGGCGCACCCGCCTGCAACAAGTCCAGCACCGACTTCTCCAGCACATACACGCCCGCGGAGATGTTGTTGGTGTCGATCTGGTCGGGCGCCGGCTTCTCGACGAACTCCGTCACGGACCCGTCGGCGGCCAGCCGGACGAGCCCGTAGGCCGACGGATCCTCGACCGGGTACAGGGCCAGGGTCGCCCGCGCCCCGGAAGCCAGGTGCGCAGCGACCTGCGACGACACGTCGATGTCGGTCAGCACGTCCCCGTTGAGCATCAGAAAGCGGTCATCCAGGAGATCTTCGGCGAACTTCAGCGCTCCACCGGTCCCCAACGGGCGGGGCTCCTCCAAGTAGCGAAGACGGACGCCCAGCGACGAGCCGTCTCCGAGCACGGAGCGCACCCCGTCGGCCAGATGCCCGCAGGACATCACGACGTCATCGACGCCGTGACCGCGCAGCCAGTCGAGCATGAACACGATGAACGGCCGGTCGACGAGCGGGACGACGGGCTTGGGCACCGTGGATGTGAGCGGCCGCAGCCGTGTTCCCTCGCCCCCCGCGAGGATCAACGCCTGCATCAGCTGTTTCCGCCCCGCCCGATCCCCTCGTACACGAGTCCGGCGGCCCGTACCGCGGCGGGGTCGTACAGGTTGCGGCCGTCGACCAGCAGGTCGCCGCGCATCGCGCCGGCCAGCGCCGCCAGGTCGAGCTCGGCGAACTCAGGCCATTCCGTGACGAGCACGACGGCGTCGGCGCCGTCGACGGCGTCGGCGGCGCTCTCGGCGAAGCGCACGCCGCGGATGAGCTTGCGGGCCTCGCCCTCGGCGACCGGGTCGTACGCGCGCACGTGCGCGCCCGCGGCCTGCAGCCGCGACGACAGCACGAGCGAGGACGCTTCGCGCATGTCGTCGGTGTTGGGCTTGAACGCCAGACCGAGCAGAGCGATCTGCTTGTCGACGAGGCGCCCGAGATGCTTCTCGAGCTTGGCGATCACACGCCGCTTCTGCAGCTCATTGACTTCGATGACCGAATTCAACAGCTGGAAGTGGTAGCCCGAGTTACCGGCGAGTTGCTTGAGCGCGGTGACGTCCTTGGGGAAGCACGACCCGCCGAAGCCGATCCCGGCCTGGAGGAACTTCGGGCCGATGCGGTTGTCCAACCCCATCCCGCGGGCGACCTCGACCACGTCGGCGCCGGTCTCCTCGCACACGTTGGCGATCTCGTTGATGAAGGAGATCTTGGTCGCCAGGAACGCGTTGGAGGCGAGCTTGACCATCTCGGCGCTCTTGATGTCGGTGCGCACGAGCGGCGCGTCCAGCGGCGCGTAGAGCTCGACGACCGCGTCGCCGGCCCAGTCGCCCTCGTCGCCCACGACGACGCGGTCGGGCTCGAGGAAGTCCTTGATCGCCGAGCCCTCCTTGAGGAACTCGGGGCACGACACGTACCGGAAGCCCTTGGCCTGCTCGGCGAAGGCGCGCTGGATCGTCTCCCCCGTGCCGACCGGCACGGTCGACTTCATCACGAGCGCGTGATGATCGGAAGCCGGCATCGACTCGACGACGGCATGGACCGCGGAGAGATCCGCGTCGCCGGAGTAGGTGGGCGGCGTGCCGACGGCGACGAAGAGCAGGCGCGCGTGCTCGAGCGCGTCCGCGAGATCGGTGGAGAAGTGCAGCCGCGAGCGATGGCGCTCGACGAGCTCGGACAGCCCCGGCTCCCAGATCGGCATCTTGCCCTGCTTGAGGCCTTCGATCTTGGCCTCGTCGATGTCGATGCAGTAGACGTCGTTGCCCAGCTCGGCGAACCCGGCCGCGGTTACGAGGCCGACGTATCCCGTGCCGATCACGCCGATCGGCTCTCGATTCGTGGTCATGAGGGCGATCAGGGTAGCTCTTGGGCCAGTTACGGATTCGAGGCGCCCGGCCGATCATCAGGCCATGACCCCCCGCCTGCCCGCCATCTTGGTCGCGACGTTCGTGGCTGCTCTCGCCCCGGCCGTGACGGCAATGGCGAAGTCCGTCAGCGGCTCCAACGCCGCTGAGGCCCTTACCGGTACAGAGGGCCCGGACAAGATCACGGGCAACGGCGGCGCGGACCGGATCCGCGGCCTCGGCGGCGACGATCGCATCACCGGCGACACCGGTCCCGACGACATCGCCGGCGGCGCGGGCAACGACTGGATCGACGGCGGATCGGGCGACGAGCTGCTCAGCGGCGACGACGGCAACGACACGCTGATCGGCGGCTTCGGCCACGACACGCTGGTCGGCGGGACCGGCGACGACAACCTGGACGGCGGCGCCGCTCCTGACCGCCTCGAGGGCGGCGACGGCAACGACACGGTGCACGGCGGCTCCGGCGCGGACGACATCTACGGCGGGCCCGGCAACGACACGCTCTACCAGGACACCGGCCCGGATCACCTGTTCGGCGACGACGGCGACGACGCGATCTACGTCAACAGCGGCAGCGCGGCCGAGACGGTCGACTGCGGCGCGGGCAACGACACGCTCTACATCAATCCGCGCGACTCCGACGGCGGGCGCTCGAACGAGAAGTCCCTGCTCGAGGGCATGTTCGTCAACTGCGAGAACGTCATCCCGCAGGCGGCGGCGGTCGACCCTACCAAGGGCATCAGCGCCTCCATCAGCATGGCGGGCGGCACCCTGCAGGGCTCAGACCTCAACGACAACCTGCGCGGACAGGGCGGCTCGGACTCGATCTCCGGCGGCGCCGGCGACGACATCCTCTGGGGCGACCAGAACCACGACGCCCACGTGGGCGCCAAGCAGCAGAACGACAACCTCGACGGCGGCGCCGGCAACGACACGATCTACGGCGGGCGCGGCTACAACACGATCCTCGGCGGCGAGGGCAACGACTACCTGCAGGGCGGCGGTGTGCGCAGCACGATCGACGGCGGCGTCGGCGACGACACGATCAAGGCCACCTCGGGCTCCGTCTCCACCGTCAACGGCGGCGACGGCAACGACACGATCACCGCCATCATCGCTCGCGGCAAGGCGGCCGTGACCTGCGGCCCCGGCATCGACACCGTGGTCGAATCGGCGTACGCGGGCAACCGCAAGCTCGTGAAGATCGCGGGCGACTGCGAGAACCGCAAGCGCGGTTGAGGAACTAAGACTTCAAGCGCCGCAACGAGCCCGCGATCGCGATCAGGCGCGAGTTCGGGATCGACATCGTCAGCGTGTTCGTGACCCAGTAGACGGCCTTGGGCGTGCGCCACGCGACGAGCCGCAGGTGGCTGCCGTCGTAGTAGAGCATCAGCTTGCGGCCGTTCTCGTCGCGCGTGCGGTCGGGGTCATCGAGGATCGGCGGGAAGCGCCAGCTCATCCCCTGGACCCCGTAGTACTCGCCGTACGCGCCCGCGTAGAGCGTGAGCCGGTAGGCGCGATGGAGCTTGTTCTGGCCGTCGCGGATGCTGTACACGCGCGGCTTGGTGTCGGCGTAGCGCGAGCCGGTCTTGCGCAGCGACGGGAAGTAGAACGGGAAGCCGAGCGTGTTCTGGCTCTCGACGATCACCGCCATGTTCTCGCCCTCGGTCTGGGCCTGCTCGAGGCCCTCGATCGAGGACGGCTTGTTGCGCTTGGCCTTGGGCTTGGCGGTGGTCGGGGCCTTGCCGGCCTGCGCGGCGTCGACCCGGCGCGGGTTCGAGGAACCCTTGCCGGTCATGAACTCGTCGACCGCCTGGCGCAGCGAGGAGTCCTTGACGTAGAGCGAGCTGTCGATCGCCGGGTCCTTGGCCTCGTAGGCCGGGAAGCGCACCTCGTTGACCGGCGCCTTCTGGCCGGTCAGGAACAGCCCGGTCTTCGCCAGGCCGATCAGGTTCGAGGCCGAGACGAAGGACTTGTCGACCTCGAAGTAGCGGCCGAAGATGTGCGCGAGGTCCTTGCGCTTGCTGACGTCGAGCAGCTCGCGGACCGCGTCCTGATGGGAGATCTGGCGAAGGAAGTCCTGCTGGCGGGTGGCGCGGAAGAAGTCGTTGTCGCCGTGGCGGTAGCGGACGTAGTCCAGCGCGTCCTGGCCCATCAGCTTCTGGTAGCCGGGCTGCACGTCGATCGCGGCGTACTGCTCGCCGGGGGCCGCCGTGGAATTGTCGTTGTAGTAGCGGCGGTCCACGTCCACGTAGACGCCGCCGACGTAGTTGACCGCGCGCCGGAAGCCGCCGAAGTTGACGCTGATGACGTTGTTGATCGGGAAGTCCTGGCCGGTGGCGTCCTCGAACAGGCGCTTGATCGTGGAGACGGTCTTGCGCGGGCCGCCGATCTCGTAGGCCGAGTTGATCTTGCCCGTGCCGGCGCCGGGGATCGCGACCTTCAGGTCGCGCGGGATCGACATCACCGCGATCCGCTTGGCGTCGGGGTCGATGCGGGCGAGCATGATCGTGTCCGAGCGCGGCTTGATCTTCAGCGAGCGGTCGCTGTAGCGCGCGTCGGAGCCGAGGATCAGGAACGTCCGCGGATCGCCCGCGTCGGCGCGCGTGACCTCCGGGATGTCGATCGCCGTGCGGCCCTGCTCGGGGCCGACGAACTCGTGGACGACGTCATTGATCTCGAGCAGGACGGTCGACGCCACCGCGGTCGCCGACAGCGCGATCGTCAGCACGCCGGCGATCAGCGCGCGCAGCAGGACGGACCGCCCGGGGTGCGGTACACCGTCCTTGCTCACGCGAGCCCGCCCTCCACCGGCAGTTCGACGAACTGCCGCGGGACGCTGCGCGCGAAGTCGACCAGCGCGCGCCGGTAGACCGCGAGCGAGTCGATCGAGACCCACTCGTCCGGCCCGTGGTGGCCGCCGCCGGAGGGGCCGAACTCGACCGCCGGCACACCCGCCTTCTGGAAGGCCACGGCGTCGGACGCGCCGTCGCGGCCGACGCTCATCGACTCCCCGTCGGTCAGCCGCGAGGCCGCCGAGCAGAGCGCGAGCACGTACGGGTTGGTGGGCGAGACGCGTGCGGGCGGCCAGATGAACGATCGCGCGACGTGCACGTCGGGCAACGCGCGGATCTGGGCCAGCAGCTCGCCCGGGTCCTGCTCAGGGAGATAGCGGATGTCGACGTCCATGGCGCATTCCTCGGGCACCTTGTTCGGCGCGTCACCCCCGATGATCCGGCCCAGGTTGACCGACGGGCGGTCGAAGAGCTCGGAGGACTCGAGGGTAAAGGGCATCGACTCGATTCGGCGAAACACGTCGATCGCCTTCAGGACCGCGTTGTCGCCCAGCCACGGCGTCGAGCCGTGGGCGGAGGTGCCGTAGACCATGATCCGCAGCGCGAGCACGCCCTTGGCCTGCACGCCGACGTGCAGGTTGGTGGGCTCGCCGGTGATCGCGAAGTCGCCGATGTAGCCGGCCTTCACGAGCAGGTCCGACGTGCGCTGGTCGATCTCCTCGGACTCCTCGTCGGGCACGCAGACGAACCGCACGCGCACGTCGCTCTGGTCGCGGAGGTCGTGCAGGGCGCACATCATCGCCGCCAGGCCGCCCTTCATGTCGTAGGCGCCGCGGCCCTCGAGCCGGTCGCCGTGAATGCGTGGCGTGAACTGCTCCGGGCGGGCGGGAACGACGTCGTAGTGCCCGTGGAAGACGAGCGTCGGGCCCTCCGACGGGCCGACCTCGGCGGTCAGTCCGAACACCTCGCCGTACTTGTGATCTGAGACCGCGATCTCACGCGCCTCGAGCCAGCCCTTGATGAATCCGGCGGCCGCGCGCAAGCCTTCGACATTGGAGGTGTCGTAGGTGATCAGACGCTCGGCGAGCACGCGTTCGTCCATCCGGCGCAGGGTAGCGGCGGGTGTTGAGTCATCTCACCCACATCCAAGTTGCAATTACCGCCCGTAGTTGCTCATCTCCCGCTCGCAGAGGGTCCCAATGAGAGGGGGAATGGCTGTGAAGCCATGGCTGGGAGTGGCCGCGATTGCGGCTGCCATTTTGCTGGTCCCGAGCTCGGCATTCGCCGGGAACGACGATCCGGCGCTACTGAAGTTCCACGTCCCGAGTGCGGACCAGTACGACGACTTCGAGAACCTCGGTCTCGACATGAATCACGAGGTCGACAAGAACGCCGACGGGTCCATCACCGTCCAGGCGTGGGTCACCGACCAGCAGCTCGCCTGGGTTCGCGCCCACGGCTACGAGAACGTCGGCGTCGTCCACGACAAGTACAACATCGACCACATCCGCGCCGAGCGCGACGCGGACATCGCGTCCGAGGTCGCCGCGAAGGCGGCGCTGAAGACCAACGCCGCCGGCAAGGCCGGCCCGAGCGCGGCGCCCGGCACGGTGCGCGCGCAGCGTGGCGACTTCTACGAGAACAACGTCGGCCGCTTCATCTCGATCGAGGCCAACACGACGCAGGCGTCGGTGACCTGCACGAACCCCGACACGGGCTCGGGCTGCCAGTACACCGGCCCGGTGCTGCAGGCGGCCGCGTACGACGCGAACAACAAGCTGATCGTCCAGGGCGCGCTGACGACCTACATCGATCCGGACCCGTCAGCTTCGCCTGACTACTACCAGTACCACTACCAGATCTTCCGGATCGGCAACAAGGGCGACGGCGGCCCGGATCCGGCCTACGTGAAGGTCTCCGCGCCCAACGGCGACGTCGACACCATCCCCGCGAAGGAGTGGCTGCCGAAGAGCCCGCCCAGCTACGCGGCGAACTTCCAGCACGACTTCAACACGCGCTACTACACGGCCCAGGAGGGCTACCAGCGCGTCCACGACCTGGCCGCCCAGTACCCGAACATCGCCAAGGAGCTCAAGGCTCCGGAGCAGACCTGGGGCTACGAGCGCCGCTCGGCGACCATGGTCGGCTACCAGCAGGCGTCCTACGTCACGTTCGCCCCGCTCGTCGATCCCCAGACCGGCCTGACGTACCAGGCGCCGAACGGCAGCACCTCGACCCTCAGCACGGCCAACGCCGCCAAGACGGTCGTCCTGCGCACGAAGGCGTGGGGTCAGGACGGCGGCAACGACTACAGCGCCCAGCTCGTCGACCCGAAGACCAACAACGCGCCGCTCACCGTCGCGCTGGCCGACAAGAAGCTCACGGTCGCCCTGGCCACCAACGCCACCGGCGCGATCACCAGCACCGCGGCCCAGGTCATCGCGGCCGTCAACGCCTCGCCCGCCGCCTCCGCGGTCATCGAGGCGAGCAAGTACCGCACCAGCGCCGCCGACGGCGTCCTCGTGCCGAGTGACGTCTCGCCGCTCAGCGACCTGCTGAAGGCGCCGCCGACGATCAAGCGCGGCCCGCAGGACCAGTGGATCCTCCGGATCGGCAATGACAAGGGCAAGCCGCAGGACCAGAAGGTCGGCGTCTACCTGTACTGCCAGGAGCATGGCGGCGAGATCGCCACCTCCGGCGTCTGCCTGGAGACGATGTCGCGCCTCGTGAAGAACTACGGGACGGACCCGGTTACGACGTCCTACGTCGACAACCTGGACATCTTCATCCTCCCGTTCATCAACGCCGACGGCGCGACGCACTCGATCTACGACTCGCCGCGGCGCACCAACATGGCGCGCTGGTGCGAGGACACCACGAAGTACCCCGAGAACCTGACGGACCCGACCTACCGCAACAGCTACGGCGTCAACATCAACCGGAACTTCTCGGTCGGCTCGGGCTTCGACGGCTTCCAGGGCGCTTCGATCACGGGCTGTGCCGGCTCGAACTTCGCCGGTCCGGCGGAGCTCTCCGAGCCCGAGACCCGCAACGAGATCTGGATCCAGAACACGTTCAAGAACATCAAGTTCTCGAACAACATCCACTCGTCCGGCGGCCTCTTCATGTGGGTCCCGGGCGCCTACACGCCGAAGCGCGAGACGCTGCCGTACCCCGACTACGGCACGCTGAACTTCTTCGACCAGACCGCCTCCCACGTCGTCGCGGGCATCAAGTCCCATCGCGGCACGGCGATCCTGCCGCAGAAGACCGGCCCGGTGATCGACGTCCTCTACTCCGCCGCCGGCAACAGCGCCGACCAGGCGTGGTACGTCAACGGCATCGTCGGTTACGACTTCGAGATCGGCGACACGCACTACAACGACACGGGCTCCGGCCCAGCGACCTGCAGCCCGGGTCAGCAGCCGCCGTTCGGCGCCAACCCCACCAACACCTGCCTCTCCGGTGAGGGCAACGCCGAGGGCCAGGAGTTCTCGTCGGGCAACTACGGCCTCCTGCAGTCGGCGCTCGACTACGGGAACGACACCGTCGCTCCGGTCGTCGGCACGGACGTGACGTCCGACGGCAAGGGCACCTACACGGTCAAGTTCACCTCCAACGAGGCGGCCTCGATCTACTACACGACCGACGGCTCGACCCCGACCACCGCGTCGACCGAGTGGAAGCCGCCGCGCGCCCGCGCGCTGCCGCTCCCGCTCGACCTCGCGCCCGGGACGAAGCTCGCGTGGATCGCGAAGGACTTCAAGGGCAACGTCTCAGGCGTGAAGTCCCAGGTGCTCGGCCGGACCGACACCCCCGGCACGGTCGGCGGCAGCGTGCCGGCCACGCTCGCGCTGACGCTGGGCGCACCGGCGACGTTCGGCGCGTTCACGCCGGGCCTCGCCAAGAGCTACACGGCCTCCACCACGGCGACCGTGATCTCCTCCGCCGGTGACGCGACGCTCAGCGTCGCCGACCCGAGCCCGACGGCCACCGGCCGCCTGGTCAACGGCACGTTCGCACTGGCGAGCCCGCTGGGCGGCCTCGGCACCATCAAGACGTGGGCCGCACCGACCTCCAACGAGTCGGTCCCGGTCACGTTCACGCAGTCGATCGCGGCCAACGAGCCGCTGCGCACGGGCGCGTACAGCAAGACGCTGACGTTCACCCTGAGCACGACGACGCCGTAAATCCGTCCTTACGGGGCGCCGGTTCGCCGGCGCCCCGTTGAGGAACCTCTCTCATCAAACGCTTGCATTGCTGCTCAGGTTGGCCTCAGAATCGCGCCCGAGGGGGTCTCAACCTAAGAGGAGAGGTGGCCTATGCGGCCATGGACGGGAGCAGTCGCGATCGCGGCTGCACTGCTGATAGCGCCGTCAGCGGCGTTCGCGGGTGACGACGACCCCGCGCTGATCCAGTTCCAGCTCCCGAGCTCCGCGGCCTACGCGGACTTCGAGTCGCTCGGTCTGAACATGGACCACGCGGTCGAGAACGCCGGCGACGGCGAAGGGATCATCGTCAGCGCCTGGGTCAACGACCAGGAGAAGGCGCTCGCCGAGGCGCGCGGCTATCGGGCCGTCGCCGTCGTGCACGACAAGAACAACATCGACCGCATCCGCGCGGAGCGCGACCAGTCGATCGCCGACGAGGCCGCCGCCAAGCTTGCGCTGAAGGTCAACGCCGCCGGCGTGAAGGGCAAGAGCGCCGCCCCGGGCACCGTCCGGGCGCAACGCGGCGACTTCTACGAGAACAACGTCGGCCGCTTCATCTCGATCGAGGCGAACACGACGCAGGCACAGATCACCTGCACGAACCCGACGGCCGGCACCGGCTGCTCGTACACCGGCCCGGTCCTGACCGCGGAGTGGTACGACGCCGCGGGCAACCGCATGGGCGGCGGCAACCTGACGGTCTACATCGACCCCGACGTCAACCCCGACTACTACCAGTACCACTACCAGGTGTTCCGGATCGGGAACAAGGGCGACGGCGGCGTCGACCCGGCGACGGTCAAGATCGCGGCGCCCAACGGCGACGTCGACACGATCCCCGCGAAGGAATGGCTGGCCAAGAACCCGCCGAGCTACGCCGCGACCTTCAAGCACGACTTCAACACCCGCTACTACGACGGGCCCGAGGTCTACAAGAAGATGCGCGACCTCGCCGCCGAGTTCCCGAACATCTCCCAGGTCTACGACCTGCCGGAGAAGACCACGGGCTACCAGCGCAAGGCGCAGACGATGCTCGGCTACCAGACCGCGTCGTACGTCACGTTCGACGCCACCAACCTGCCTGTGGGCAGCACGGCCGCCCTCTCGACCGCCAACGCGGACCGGGCGATCGTCCTGACCTCGAAGGCCTGGGGCCACGAGGGCGGCAACGCGATCACCGCCCAGCTCAAGGACCCGGCGGCGAACAACGCGCCGCTCAGCGTCAGCGTCACCGGCAACGCGATCACCGTCAACCTCGCCACCGGCGCCACCGGCGGCCTGACGAGCACCGCGACGCAGGTCATCGACGCGATCAACGCCAACCCGGCGGCGTCGGCGCTCGTGACCGCGAGCAAGTACCGCACCAACGCGGCGGCCGGCATCCCGATCGCCGGCGCGGTCTCCCCGCTCAGCGACCTGCTGCGCGCTCCCGCCACGGTCCCGCGCGGACCGCAGACGCAGAACATGCTCCGGATCGGCAAGGTCCGCGACAAGTCCAAGGTCGGCGTCTTCTTCTACTGCCAGGAGCACGGCAACGAGATCGCGACGTCGGGCGTGTGCACCGAGACCGCCGAGCGGCTCGTGCGCAACTACGGCACCGATCCCGAGACCACGCAGCTCGTCGACAACCTCGACATCTTCATCGTCCCGCAGATCAACGGCGACGGCTCGATCCACTCGCTGTATGACTCCAACCGGCGCAAGAACATGTCGAACTACTGCACGACGATGCCGGGCAGCGCCACCGATCCTGCGGCGCGCAACAGCTGGGGCGTCGACATGAACCGCAACTTCTCGATCGGCTCGATCCACGACGGCTTCCAGGGCGCGACGTTCACGGACTGCCTGAGCGGCAACTACTCCGGTCCGTTCGAGCTCTCCGAGCCCGAGGTCCGCAACGAGGTGTGGGTCCAGAGCACGTTCACGAACATCAAGTTCATCAACAACATCCACTCCTCCGGCGGCCTGTTCATGTGGCCGCCCGGCGCCTACACCCCGGCGCGCGTCCCGCTGCCGTACCCGCCCTACGGCACGCTGAACTTCTTCGACCAGAACGCCAAGCAGGTGCTCGACGGGATCAAGTCCCACCGTGGCACGGCGATCCTGCCGCAACAGACCGGCCCCGTCATCGACGTGCTCTACTCGGCCGCCGGCAACTCCGCGGACGAGGCGTACTACGCGCACGGGATCATCGGCTACGACTTCGAGATCGGCGCCACCCACTACAACGACACCGGCACCGGCGCGGCGACCTGCGGCCCCGGCCAGCAGCCGCCGTTCGGCACCAACACGACGAACCCGTGCCTGCTCAACGAGGGCAAGCACGAGGGCGAGGAGTTCGCGAGCGGCAACTACGGGCTCCTGCGCTCGGCGCTGCAGTACTCCAACGACACCACCGCGCCGGTCGTCAACACGCTCGTGACGGCGGACGGGATCACGCCGGTGTACTCGGTCAAGTTCACGAGCAACGAGGCGAGCTCGATCTACTACACGACCGACGGCTCGACCCCGACCACGGCCTCGACGGAATGGAAGCCGCCGCGCGCCCGCGCGCTGCCGCTCCCGCTCCAGCTGGCGCCCAAGACCACGCTGAAGTGGATCGCCCACGACTTCAAGGGCAACACCTCCGCGGTCAAGAGCCAGGTGCTCGGCCAGACCGACGCCACCGGCACGGCCGGCGGCACCGTGCCGGCGACGCTGGCACTGACGCTGGGCGCTCCGGTGACGTTCGGAGCGTTCACCCCGGGCATCGCCAAGACGTACACCGCGGGCACCACCGCCAACGTGATCTCCACCGCGGGTGACGCGACGCTCAGCGTCGCCGACCCGAGCACGACGGCCAATGGCCGGCTCGTCAACGGGACGTTCTCGCTCGCCCAGCCGCTGAAGGCCGGCGGCGCGGTCCTCCCGGCGGTCGTCAAGACCTATGCCGGGCCGGTCTCGAACGACTCCGCGGCGATCTCGTTCAGCCAGGACATCGGTGCCAACGAGGCGCTCCGCACCGGCGCGTACTCCAAGACGCTGACGTTCACGCTCAGCACGACCTCACCGTAAACCGCTCTGGGGCGCCGGTTTTCCGCCGGCGCCCCCATCGGTTTCTCATCGTCCTCTAATTGGACTAGAACGTCCGTTTAGATCCTTGCGCTGACCTTGTCTCTTCCCGTACAAGAGCGTCCGCAGCACTAGGGTCTATTGAAGGAGGGAGGCCTATGAGGCCTTGGATGGGAGCGATCGCAACCGCGGTCGCGATCGCCGTGATGCCGGCGTCCGCGCTGGCAGATGACGGGGAGTCCGTCATCGAGTTCAAGCTGCCGAACAAGGCAGCGGGTGACCAACTGGCCAATCTGGGCTACGACATCGGCGACGGTTACGACCAGTCGGTGCCGGGACAGATCAAGGCGACGATCGTCGTGACGCCCGAGCAGAAGGCGCAGCTCGAGGCGATGGGGTATCCGGCGGTCGACACGATCCAGACGCAGGCCGACGTCGACGCGTTGCGCGCCGCACGTCAGGCGACGATCGACGCCGAGGCCGCCGCCAAGGCCGCGCTGACCAGCGCCGCCGCCAACAAGAGCAAGAGCGCTGCGGCCGGCACCGTCCGCGCGCAGCACGCCGACTATTGGGAGGACGCCGGCGGACGCTGGCTCTCGATCGAAGGCACCACCACGCAGGCATCGGTGACCGGAACCAGCTACAGCGGCCCACAGCTCGTCGCCTCCTGGACCGACGCCCAGGGGCAGCAGATCGGCTCGGGCAACCTGTCCGCGCTGCTTGACCCCGACGTCACGCCGCGGGCGTACCTGTACCACGTCACCAAGTTCCGTCTGGGCGACGCCTCGACGATCGGCACGCCGATGCCGGCGTTCGTCCGCATCGCGGCGCCGAACGGCGACGTCGCGACGCTCGCGGTCAAGAAGTGGGTCGGGAACGGCGCGCCGCAGTACGCCGCCGGGTTCCAGAAGGACTTCATCACGCACTACGTCGATCCGCAGGAGGGCTACGCGAAGATCACGGCGCTGGCCGGCGAGTTCTCCAACATCGCGAAGGTCTCCGACCTGCCGAACAAGACGACCGGCTACCAGCGCAAGTCCCAGACCGTGCTCGGCATCGCCACGCCGTACACGGGCTCCACGTCCACCCCGGCCACGGCCGACCAGGCCCGCGCGGTCGTCCTGACGGCCCTCGCGTGGGGCCAGGAGGGCGGCAACGACATCACCGCCCAGATCGTCAACCCGGGCGCCAACAACGCGCCGCTGAGCGTGTCCGTCACGGGCAAGGCGATCACGGTCAACGCCGCCACCGGCGCCACCGGCGCCGTCACCAGCACGGCCGCACAGGTCGTCGCGGCGATCAACGCCAACACGGACGCGGCCAAGCTCGTGACCGCCGCGCTGTATCGCACCAACGCGGGCGCCGGCGTGGTCACGGCCCAGCCCGCCCCGTCGAAGCTGAGCGACTGGCTCAACGCTCCGGCGACGTACCCGCGCGGTCCGCAGACGGTGAAGATGCTCCGCATCGGCAACGACGTCGGCAAGCCGCAGGGCCAGAAGACCGGCGTGTTCATCTACTGCCAGGAGCACGCCCGCGAGTGGGGCACCCCGCTCGTCTGCCTCGAGACCGCCGAGCGGCTCGTGCGCAACTACGCGACCGATCCGGAGACGAAGTCCCTCGTCGACGGCCTGGACATCTTCATCGTCCCGACGATCAACGCCGACGGCGCCGCGTACTCGATGTACGACTACAACTCGCAGCGCAAGAACATGGTCAACTACTGCGCGTCGAACCCGACGGGCAACAACGACCCGTACGCCCGCAACACCTGGGGCGTCGACCTCAACCGCAACTTCTCGGTCGGCTCCGGCTTCGACGGCTACGTCGGCGGCGGGACCAACTGCACCGGCGAGACGTTCCAGGGCCCGTCTGAGATGTCCGAGCCCGAGGTCCGCAACGAGCAGTACATCCAGTCCACCTACTCGAACATCAAGTTCGCGATGAACGTGCACTCCTCCGGCGGCTACTTCATGTGGCCCCCGGGCGCCTACACGCCGTCGCGCACCACGCTGCCCTACCCGCCGTACGGGACGCTGAATTACTTCGACCAGACCGCCTCCGCGGTCCTGGATCGGATCTACAACTACCGCAAGACGGCGATCCTGCCGCAGCAGACCGGCCCCGTGGCCGACGTCCTCTACTCGGCCGCCGGCAACTCGGCGGATGAGGCGTATTACAACCACGGCATCATCGGCTACGACTTCGAGATCGGTGCGAGCAAGGTGCTCGCGACGGGCCAGTCCCAGGGCACCGGCTTCCAGCCGTGCTACAGCACGTCGACCCCGAACACGGGCGGCGGCACGGGCACCTGCAACGCCAACCTCGTCAACGAGGGCCACGACGAGGGCATGGAGTTCGCCAACGGCAACTACGCGCTCCTCGCCTCCGCCCTGCAGTACGCCAACGACACCACGGCGCCGAACATCGGCACCACCGTGACCGCCGACGGCAAGACGCCCACCTACTCGGTCAAGTTCACGAGCAACGAGGCGTCCTCGATCTACTACACCACCGACGGCTCCACGCCGACGACGGCCTCCACCGAGTGGAAGCCGAACCGGCCGCGCGAGCTGCCGGATGCGCTCGACCTCGCGCCGAAGACGACGCTGAAGTGGATCGGCGTCGACTTCAAGGGCAACACGTCCGCGGTCAAGTCGCAGATCCTCGGCCAGACCGACGTGACCGGCACGGCCGGCGGAGACGTCCCGGCGACGCTGGCGCTGACGCTGGGCGCCCCGGCCACGTTCGGCGCGTTCACGCCCGGCGTCGCCAAGAGCTACACGGCCACCACCACGGCGACCGTGATCTCCACGGCGGGTGACGCGACGCTCAGCGTCGCCGACCCGAGCACCACGGCGCCCGGGCGCCTCGTCAACGGCACCTTCGCCCTGACGAGCCCGCTCGGCGGCCTCGGCACCATCAAGACGTGGGCCGCACCGACCTCCAACGAGTCGGTCCCGGTCACGTTCACGCAGGCCATCGCGGCCAATGAGGCGCTGCGCACGGGGACGTACAGCAAGACGCTGACGTTCACGCTCAGCACCACCACGCCGTAAACCCAAGCATCACCGCTCCACACGCCGGCCGGGTTGATCCCGGCCGGCTGTGCGTGGAGCCATCTAAGCGTCAAATGGACTCGAACGTCCGTCTACGGGGTTGCTTATCGCCTCACGGATCCCTAAGAATTGGTGCCCCGTTCGGAGGGGTTCCGAGGGTCTTAAGACGGAGGGAGTGGCTTTGAAGCCATGGATGGGTGCAGCCGCGGTCGCGGCTGTTATGGCCGTACTGCCAAGTACGGCACTCGCGGACAATGGTGAGTCGGTCGTGCAGTTCAAGTTGCCGAGCAAGGCGACGATGGAACAGCTCGAGTCCCAAGGGACCGACTTCGACCATGGCTTTATCGACGCTCCCGGCGGTGGGATCCTGGCCAGCGCAGTGGTCACCGACGAGGAGAAGGCGCTCCTCGAGGCGCAGGGCTACGCCGCCGTCAAGGTTCTCCAGACGCAGGCCGACGTCGATGCGCTGCGCGCTTCGCGCGACGCGACGATCGCCGAGGAAGCGGCCGCCAAGTCCGCACTGACCTCCTCCGCCGCCGAGAAGAGCAAGCAGGCGATCGCGGGCACCGTCCGTGCACAGCGCGCCGACTACTGGGAGGACGTCTCCGGGCGCTACCTCTCGATCGAGGGCACCACGACGGAGGCCGCGATCACCGGGGGTAGCTACACCGGTCCGGCGCTCCAGGCGGCCTGGTTCGCCGCCGACGGCACGCAGCTCGGCTCCGGCCAGCTGTCGGCGATCCTCGACCCCGACGTCTCGCCCGCCGCGTACCTGTACCACGGGTCGCGCTTCCGGATCGGCAACGTGGGCGACGGCGGCATGCCGGCCTACGTGCGGATCGCGGCGCCCAACGGCGACGTCGCCACGCTCGACGCCAAGAAGTGGCTCGGCAACGGCGGCACGACCAGCCCGGGCGGCTTCATCCAGGACTTCAACACCCACTACGTGACGCCGCGCGAGAGCTACGCCAAGATGCGCGAGCTCACCGGCGAGTTCACGAACATCACGACGCTGATGAACCTGCCGTACAAGACCAACGGCTACCAGCGCAAGGCTCAGACGATCATCGGCCAGGCCGCGGCCTACGCCGGTGCCACGTCGGTGCCCGCCGCCGACCAGCCGCGATCCGTCGTCCTGACCTCCCTGGCCTGGGGCCAGGAGGGCGGCAACAACCTGTCCGCCGCGATCGTCAACGACGGCGCCTCCAAGGACCTCCTGGTCACCGTCTCCGGCAACGCGATCACGGTCCACGCCGCGACCGACGCCGCCGGCGTCATCACGAGCACGGCCGCCCAGGTCGTCGCCGCGATCAACGCCAACACGGACGCCGCGAAGCTCGTCACCGCCGCGCTCTACCGCACCAACACGGGCGCCGCCCCGGTGCTCGCGACGCCGTCGGCGAACCTCAGCGACTGGCTGAAGGCCCCGACGAGCCAGCCGCGCGGCCCGATCCAGGTCCAGGGCATGCGGATCGGCAACAACGTCGGCAAGCCGCAGGACCAGAAGGTCGGCGTCTTCATCTACTGCCAGGAGCACGCCCGCGAGTGGGGCACCCCGCTCGTCTGCCTCGAGACCGCCGAGCGGCTCGTGCGCAACTACGGCGTCGATCCTGAGACGACGAAGCTGATCGACGGCCTCGACATCTACGTGATCCCGTCGATCAACGCCGACGGCGCCACGTACTCGATGTTCGACAACTCGGGCCAGCGCCGCAACATGGTCAACTACTGCGCGTCGAACCCGACGGGCAACAACGACCCGGCGGCCCGCAACAGCTGGGGCGTCGACCTCAACCGCAACTTCTCGGTCGGCTCATTCTTCGACGGCTACGTCGGAGCGTCCGCGAGCTGCACCAGCGACACGTTCGCCGGCCCGTTCGAGCTCTCCGAGCCCGAGGTGCGCAACGAGACGTTCATCCAGACGACGCATCCGAACATCAAGTTCGCGATGAACGTGCACTCCTCCGGCGGCTACTTCATGTGGCCCCCGGGCGCCTACAAGGCCGACCGCACGACGCTGCCGTACCCGCCGTACGGGACGCTGAACTACTTCGACCAGACCGCTTCGTCGGTCCTGGAGCGGATTTACAGCTACCGCAAGACGGCGATCCTCCCGGCCCAGACCGGCCCGGTCACGGACGTCCTCTACTCGGCCGCCGGCAACTCCGCCGACGAGGCGTACTACAACCACGGCATCATCGGCTACGACTTCGAGATCGGCGCGACGAAGCGCCTGGCGGACGGCACGACCGCGTCCCCCGGCTTCCAGCCCCCGTTCGGCGCGGTGCCGATCGGCGGCAACGCCAACCTCGCGAACGAGGGCCACGACGAGGGCATGGAGTTCTCCAACGGCAACTACGCCCTCCTGCAGTCCGCGCTCGACTACTCCAACGACACGACGGCTCCGTCGTCGGCCGCGACCGGCGCGACGCTGTCCAACGCACCGGTGGGCGTGAAGTTCACGACCTCCGAGGCCGCGTCGATCTACTACACGACGGACGGCTCGACGCCGACCGCCGCGTCGACGGAGTGGAAGCCCCGCCGGCCGCGTGAGCTGCCGGACCCGGTGGCGCTGAATAGCAACACCACGCTGAAGTGGATCGCGGTGGACTTCAAGGGCAACACGTCCGCGGTCCAGTCGAAGGCCTACGTCGTCGACCTGGTCAAGCCGACGGTGACGTTCACCAACCCCGCCCTCGACGGCGCGGTGTTCACGCAGGGCCGCCCGGTCCCGCTGACGTTCACCTGTGCCGACGAGAACTCCGGCGTCGCCAGCTGCACCGGCAACCCGGCGCTCGGCACGAACCTCAACACCTCGACGCCCGGGACGTTCACCTACTCGGTGACCGCGAAGGACAACGCCGGCAACGAGAACGTCGTGACGCGCAGCTACACCGTCATCGACGCGACCAACGCCGACGGCACCATCAACGGCAGCGTGCCGGCCACGCTGAGCCTCGTGCTCGGCAGCCCGGCGACGTTCGGCGCCTTCACGCCCGGTCTGGGCAAGGACTACACGGCCTCCACGACGGCGACCGTGACCTCCTCCGCCGGTAACGCGACGCTCAGCATCGCGGACCCGAGCGCGGACCACACGGGCCACCTGGTGAACGGGACGTTCTTCCTGCAGCAGGCGATGCAGGCCAAGGCGACCAACTCCGCCACGACGAACACCACGTTCGCCGACGTCGGGTCCAGCGCCGCGCCGCTGAACCTGCTCAGCTACAGCGCCCCGGTCAGTGCTGACCCGGTTACGCTGAACTTCAAGCAGACGATCGCGGCGAGCGAGGGTCTCCGTACTGGGTCGTACGGTAAGACGCTGACGTTCACGCTCAGCACCACCACACCGTAAGACTGCAGTTTCCCCGGGGACCGGCATCTGCCGGTCTCCGGGGCGTAGCACTTCCGTCCGTTGTCCAGGCCGGAAGGTTGACTTAAGTGGCCCTGGCTAAGAAAGTTCTGGTCGGGTCCGGGGAGTTCTTCGATTTTCAGAGGGTGTTCATGTTCAGGCCATGGAAGGGTGTTTTGACGGTTGGGTTGGTACTGGCTGCGCTGCCGGCGGGTCCCGCCATGGCTCAAGGCCCGGACGTGACCCCGCCGACCATCACGATCGTGACGCCCGTGGAAGGAGCGTCGTACGAGCAAGGGACACCGGTCACCGCGTCCTACTCGTGCGCTGACGAGAGCAGCGGCGTCCCGTCCTGCGACGGCCCGGTCGCCAGCGGCAGTGCGATCAGCACGAGCACGATCGGCAACTTCACGTTCACGGTCTTGGCCAAGGACGCCGCGGGCAACACGCAGACGGCGACCCGCCACTACTCGGTGGTGGGGGCGAGCGGCGAAGTCGGTGGCGGGACCGCGGCGACTTTGAACCTCACGCTCGGCACGCCCGCCGCGTTCTCGCCCTTCATCCCGGGCATCGGCAAGGACTACACGACGTCGATGACGGCGACGCTGACGTCGACCGCCGCGGACGCGACACTGTGGGTCGCCGACCCGAGCGCGACCGCCACGGGCCGCCTGATGAACGGCACCTTCGCGCTCGCCGCTCCGCTGCAGGTCGGCGCCACGAGCCCGAACGGCGTCTCCTCGCCGATGGCGGACGTCGGCGGCTCAGCCGCGCCGACCAAGCTCCTCACCTACGCGGGCCCGCTCGGCGCCGAGGCGGCCACGCTGAACTTCAAGCAGTCCATCGCCGCCACCGAGGCCCTGCGCACCGGCGGCTACGCCAAGACGCTCACCTTCACGCTCTCGACCACCACGCCGTAGTCGAAGCGCACTCCCTCTGAAACGACGAAGGGCCGCCCACTGGGCGGCCCTTCGTCGTTAAGGGGTGAAGACCCGCCGCAGCCCGGAGTTCGCGGCGCTGTGCCGTCGTCCGCCGCTCGGCTCGGCTGTGTTGCCCGAAATCTCGTGCCGGGATATCCCAGCACGGCGATTCGAGCCGACAGAGCCGCGCGCCGAGCGAGCACACGGCAGCCCGGGACGGGTGGCACTGCCACTCCCCTCCCCCTCACCGGCGCACTTGACTTTCGTCCCTATTTGGGCGAAGTCCGGCTGCGCGGCCCGGTCGTCGCGGCCGCGCAGCTCGAGCGACGCGGACTAGTGGGAGTCGCCGCCGCCCTGGGCGAGCTTGAGGAAGGCCTCGTAGCGGCGCTTGTCGCGCTTGGCGGCCGCTTGCTCCTCTGAGCCGTCCTCGGCGGCGGAGAGCTCGTCCTCGGCGCGCCGCAAACGATCCTGGAGGTCGGCGGCGTTGAGGTCGTCGACGCCGAAGACCTCGTCCACGAGGACGAGGGCGCGGTCGCCGGTCATCTGCAGGAAGCCCTCGCCCTGCGCGTAGCGGACGACCTCGGACTCCGACTTGTAGAGCCGCAGCTCCGTCGGGTCCAGCATCGCCAGCAGCGGCTGGTGGTTGGCCAGGATGCCGATCGAGCCCACGCTGGTGCGCGTGGACACCATCTCCACCTCGGCGTTGAAGACCTCACCTTCGGGGGTGAGGACTTCAACGGTGAAGGGGGTGCGGGGCACTAGCGGTCCTTCTTGGCGGCCTCGACGACGTCCTCGATCTTGCCCTTGAGCAGGAACGCGGACTCCGGCAGGTCGTCGTGATCGCCGTTGAGGATCTCGCGGAACGAGCGGACGGTGTCACCGATCGAGACGTAGGCGCCGGGGGTGCCCGTGAACTGCTCGGCGACGTGGAACGGCTGCGACAGGAAGCGCTCGATCTTGCGGGCGCGCTGCACGAGCACGCGGTCCTCGTCGGAGAGCTCGTCGATGCCGAGGATCGCGATGATGTCCTGCAGCTCGCGGTAGCGCTGGAGGACGTTCTTGACCTCGTTGGCGACGTTGTAGTGCTCCTCGCCGACGATCTCGGGCTTGAGGATCGTCGACGTCGAGTCGAGCGGATCGACGGCCGGGTAGATGCCCTTCTCGGAGATCGAGCGCGAGAGCACCGTCGTGGCGTTGAGGTGGGCGAACACCGAGGCCGGCGCCGGGTCGGTGAGGTCGTCGGCGGGCACGTAGATGGCCTGCACGGACGTCACCGAGCCGTTGCGGGTGGAGGTGATGCGCTCCTGCAACTGCCCCATCTCGGACTCCAGCGTCGGCTGGTAGCCCACCTGCGACGGCATGCGGCCCAGAAGCGCGGAGACCTCGGAGCCCGCCTGCACGAAGCGGAAGATGTTGTCGATGAACAGCAGCACGTCCTGGCCGCGCTCGTCGCGGAAGTACTCGGCCATCGTGAGGCCGGTCAGCGCGACGCGCATGCGCGCCCCGGGGGGCTCGTTCATCTGGCCGAAGACGAGCATGGTCTTGTCGATCACGCCCGACTCGGTCATCTCGAGCCAGAGGTCGTTGCCCTCGCGGGAGCGCTCACCCACGCCGCAGAAGGCCGACAGGCCGCCGTGCTCCTGGGCGAGGTTGTTGATGAGCTCCTGGATGAGCACCGTCTTGCCCACGCCGGCGCCGCCGAACAGGCCGACCTTGCCGCCCTGGGCGTAGGGCGCGAGCAGGTCGACGACCTTGATGCCGGTCTCGAACATCTCCGTCGTCGGGGTCAGGTCCTCGACGGTCGGAGCGGACCGGTGGATCGGCCAGCGCTCCTTGACCTCGAGCTTCTCGCCCTGATCGATCGTCTCGCCGAGCAGGTTGAAGATCCGCCCGAGCGTGATGTCGCCGACCGGCACGGTGATCGGGCCCCCGGTGTCGAGGACCTCCATGCCGCGCGAGAGACCATCGGTCGAGTCCATGGCGACGGCGCGGACGCGGTCGTCGCCGAGGTGCTGCTGCACCTCGCAGACCAGGTCGGAGCTGGTGTCGCCGGCGAGCTTCTCGTCCTCGTTGGGGTTCGACTCCCGCTTGATGACGATCGCCGAGTTGATCTCGGGGAGCTTGTCGGGGAAGACGGCCTCGATGACGACGCCCTGGATCTCCTCGATCCGGCCGACGTTGCGCGTCTCGGTGTCAGCGGTCGCAGCCACAATTTCTCCTTAGACGAGCGACTCCGCGCCCGCGACGACTTCCATGATCTCCTGGGTGATCGCGGCTTGCCGCTCGCGATTGAACTCCAGCGTGAGGTCCTTGATGATGTCCCCGGCGTTCTCCGAGGCGTTGCGCATGGCGGTCATGCGCGCGCCGTGCTCGGACGCGGTGGACTCGAGCAATGCCCGGTAGATCGAGATCTCGACGTAGGCCGGGATCAGCCGCTCGAGGATCTCCTCGGGATCGGGCTCGTACTCGACGAGCGCGTGCTTGCCCGAGTCCTGATCGTCGGTCTCTTCCCCGCCGGCGCGGCCGCCGAGGCCTTCGCCGCCTTCGAGGATGGTCGCGTGCTGCAGCGGCAGCAACGTCTCGCGCGTGACCTCCTGGGTCAGCGGCGACACGTAGCGGTTGTAGACGATCTCGACGCGGTCGACCTCGCCGTCCACGTAGGCGGCGATCAGGTCGGACGCGATCTCGCGCGCGTTGGCGTAGGCCGGGCGGTCGGTGAAGCCCGTGTAGGCGCCCTTGGCCTCGCGGCCGCGGAACGTCAGCGACGACACGCCGCGACGCCCGGACGCGTACCAGACGGTGGACTTGCCGCCGTTCTCGTACTCGACGCCCGCGCGGATGCCCGCGCGGACGATCTGGGAGTTGAACGCCCCCGCCAACCCGCGGTCACCCGTGACGAGCAGGAGCCCGATCTTGTCCTCGGACGCGTGCTCGTTGAGGATCGGCAGGTTGGGGACGTTGCCGGCGGCCTCGGCGGCCTGCCGGGTCATCCGCCGGATCGCGCCCGCGTACGGCCGCAGCGCCTCGATGCGCTGCTCGGCCCGCCGCAGGCGCGCGGCGGCGACCATCTCCATCGCGCGCGTGATCTTCTGGATGTTCTTGACCGACGCGATGCGCTGCTTGACGTCCTTGAGGGCCATGGCGGGTGGCTAGGCCTCCGCCCCGACCGGCTGCTTGCGACCCTCGTCGGCGCGCAGCTCGTCCTCGGCGGAGAGCGGGTGACCGTCCTCGTCGAGGTCGTAGCCGAAGTCGTCGACGAACTGCTCGATCGACGAGCGCAGCGCGCCCTGGGTGTCGTCGGACCAGTCGCCGCCCTTGACCTTCGCCAGCGTCTCAGCCGCGTCGGCGTGCAGGCGCTCGACGAGCGCGACGTTGAACTCGGCGACGCGGTCGGAGTTGATCCGGTCCAGGAAGCCGTTGGTCGCGGCGTACACGACCGCCACCTGATCCTCGACGGCCAGCGGGTCGCGCTCGTTCTGGTTGAGCATCTTCACGAGCCGCTCGCCGCGGGCCAGCGTGCGCTGGGTGTCCGGGTCGAGGTCGGAGCCGAACTGGGCGAAGGCCTCGAGGTCGCGGAACTGCGAGAGCTCGATCTTCAGGCGGCCGGCGACCTTCTTCATCGGGCTGATCTGCGCGTTGCCGCCCACGCGCGACACCGAGATGCCGACGTTGATGGCCGGGCGCACGCCCGAGTTGAAGAGGTTCGGCTCGAGGAAGATCTGGCCGTCGGTGATCGAGATCACGTTCGTCGGGATGTAGGCCGACACGTCGCCGGCCTGCGTCTCGATGATCGGCAGGGCGGTCATCGAGCCGCCGCCCAGCTCGTCGTTGAGCTTGACCGCGCGCTCGAGCAGGCGGCTGTGCAGGTAGAAGACGTCGCCCGGGTAGGCCTCGCGCCCCGGCGGGCGGCGCAGCAGCAGCGACATCTGGCGGTAGGCGTACGCGTGCTTGGTGAGATCGTCGTAGACGACCAGCGTATGGCCACCGTTGTAGAGGAAGTGCTCGGCCATGGCGCAACCGGCGTACGGCGCCATGAACTTGATCGGCGCGGCCTCGTCGGCCGGCGCGGCGACGATGATCGTGGAGTCCAGCGCGCCCGCGTCCTCGAGCGTCTTGGCCAGGCCGACGACCGTGGACATGCGCTGCCCGATCGCGACGTAGACCGAGATGACGCCGGAGTCCTTGTTGTTGATGATCGTGTCGATCGCGATCGCCGTCTTGCCCGTCTGGCGGTCGCCGATGATCAGCTCGCGCTGGCCGCGGCCGATCGGGATCATCGCGTCGACGGCCTTCAGGCCGGTCTGCATCGGCTCCTTGACCGGCTGGCGCTGGACGACGCCCGGGGCCTTGAACTCGGCCGGACGGGTCTGCTCCGTGTTGATCTCGCCCTTGCCGTCCAGCGGCTGGCCGAGGGGGGAGACGATGCGCCCCAGCAGCGCGTCGCCGACCGGGATCTCGAGCAGGCGGTTCGTGCGCTTGACGGTGTCGCCCTCGGAGATGTGCTCCCAGGGGCCGAACAGCACGGCGCCGACGTTGTCGGACTCGAGGTTCAGCGCGAGGCCGACCACGTCATGCGGCAGTTCCAGCATCTCGAAGGCCATGCAGTTCTCGAGGCCGTGGATGCGGGCGATGCCGTCGCCGACCGAGAGGACGGTGCCGACCTCGGTCAGGTCGGCCTGGCCGGCATCCAGGTTCTCGATGCGGGACTTCAGGATGCTGGTGATCTCGTCGGGCTTGATCTGCACGAAGGTTCTCCTTAGAGGCCGGCGCGACTACGCGCGGGCCACCTGCTTGCGAAGTTGTTCGAGGCGGTTGCGGATCGAGGCGTCCAGGATGGAGTTGCCCACCCGGACGACCAGCCCGCCGAGGATGTCGGGCTCCACGATCGCCGACAGCTCGACCTTGCGGCCGGTCTGCTCGGCGATGCGATCGCCGATCTGGCTGACGGTGGCCTGGTCCAGCGCCACGGCCGAGGTGACCGTGACCGGCAGGAGCTTGTTCTCCTGCTGCCAGAGCTCGTCGACCACGCGGCGGACGCGGAAGATCACCGGCGTACGGTGATTCTCGATCAGCAACTTGAGGAAGTTGACGAGGATCGGTTCAGCGTCGGAGACCGCGCGATCGAGTCCGTCCTCCTTCTCGGTGGTCGAGAAGTAGGGCGAGAAGAAGAACACCTGCAGCTCGCGGTTGTCGCTGAGCGCGTCGGCAAACTGGCCGAGTTGCTCGCGGATCGTGTCGAGCTTGTTCTGCTCTTGTGCGACTTCGAAGAGCGAACGGGCGTAGACCGCGGCGATCTCCTCCATGACTAGCGGCGCTCCTCGTGGGCGAGGGCGGCGAAGTCCAGTTCGGCGAGCGCCTCATCGACGAGCCGCTTCTGATCGGCGGTGTCGAGCGACTTACGCGTGACCTTCTCGGTCGCGAGCACCGTCAGGTCGGCGACCTCGGCGCGGATCTGCTGGATCGCGCGACGCGTCTCGGCCTCGATGTCGCGGCGGGTCTGATCCATCATCTCCTCGCGCTTGGCGCGCGCCTCGGCGATGGTCTCGTTCTCGGCCGCTTCCGCCGTGCGGCGGGCGCGGGCGACGATCTCGTCCGCCTGGCCACGCGCGTCGGACAGCCGCTCGCGGTACTCCCGCAGCAGCTCGTCGGCGTCGCGCTTGACCTTCTCGGCCGAGTCGATCGAGTCCTCGATCATTTTCTGGCGCTTGTCCAGCGCCTCGGCGATCCGCGGGAAGGCGACCTTCCAGAGGATGACCAGGGTGATGCCGAAGATGATCAGCGTCCAGATCATCACGCCCACGACGGGGCTGACGAGCTGGTTGCCGCTCTCCTCCTCGGCTGCGAGCAGGAAGTTCATCGCGTTCCTAGAGGAAGAAGGCGATCAGGCCCGCCACGAGGCCGTAGAAGAAGCAGGCTTCGGTGAGGGCGAAGCCGAGCCACTGGATAGAGGTGATCTCGTCACGCATCTCGGGCTGGCGAGTAACGGACTCGATGACCTTGCCGAAGATGATGCCGATGCCCACACCGGCACCAACCGCGCCGAGGCCGCCGCCGACGCCCAGGGCGATGGCACGGCCTGCAGCCTGACCATCGTCCACAGCGGCGAAGATGAAGCTCAGGATCATGCTGAACACTGGGATGCTCTCCTTCTAGTGGGATTCGGCGACCGCGCCGCCGAGATAAATCGCGGACAGGGTCGCGAAGATGAACGCCTGAAGCGTCGCCACGAGACCGACTTCGAACAGGTAGAGGATCAAGCCGAGCGGGAGCAGGAAGACCCCGATGCCGGCGAGTCCGAGCAGGACTGCGAGACCGCCGGACATGAACAAGATGATCAGGTGCCCGGCGAGCATGTTGGCGAACAGACGTACGGAGAGCGAGATGATCCGCATGAAGTTCGACAGCAGTTCGAGGACGAAGATGAAGCCCGCCATGGCGCCGGTGACGCCCGCCGGGATGAGGCTCTTGAGGTAGCCGCCGAGGCCCTTGGCGCGAATGCCCTCACCCGTGTACGCGATGAACACGATCAGGGCGAGCACCAGCGGCACCGACACGTTGGCCGTCGCCGCATAGAGGGCGAACGTCGGGATTTCCAGGCCGAAGAGCGAGAACTTCTCGTGCGAGGTCGGCAGCGGGATGAAGCCGATCAGGTTCGAGAACCAGATGAAGAGGAAGAGCGTCCCGATGAACGGGAACCACTTCGCCGCCATCTTGTCGTCCATGTTCCCGCGCGTGATGTTGTCGCGCATCACGCCGAAGAGGAACTCCACGGCCGTCTGGATCCGGTTCGGCCGCGTCTGCATCCGGCGCGCGACGTAGACCATCGTGAAGCACGTCAGGATCGCCGCGAGGAACAGGTAGAGGATCGCCTTGTTGATGTCCAACGACCCCGGAAGGTTGATCCAGGTGTCGAGGTTGAACTCGTTCTGCGGCTTGAACTCCTCGTTCTTGCCGGCCGAGCCGAAGACGATGAACGCGAGTACGGTCAGCAGCAGGTAGCCGCCGAACGCCCACAAGAGGATCTTCCGGGATTGGCTCATGAGCTGGGCGTGTTCCTCTCCGGGCGGGGCAGGATCAAGGTGGTGGCCAGGTAGACCGTGAACGCGACGAGCGCGAGCAGCGCCGCCATAAGACCGTCTTCCCGTTCGCCGGCCAAGCCGACCACGAGGATGGCGATTCCGAGGACCCAGGCGCGCCCCATCAGCGCACCGAAGTTCCAGCCGACCTGCGCCTTGGCACTGTGACCGCGGGCCTGACGCTCGATGACGGCGCCCAGGATGCGGGTCACGATCCACGCGCCCCCGCCAACCAGATACCCCAGCACCGGCCCGCCCATGAGGATCACGAACGGCGCCGCGAGGACGACGAGAATCACATCCATGTAGCGGACGAAGATCAGGGGATCGGAAGTGGGCATCGTGGTAGAGCTCATGGCAGGCTGACGCGCCGTACCAGACCATCCCCGCGCGGAATCGCGCGGCGGGAGGGACAGAAAACTCCCCGGCCGGTGCGGCGGGCGCCAGTGTAGCGGCTTTCGCGACTTTGTAACAACTTTGTGACACCCGCGACTAGCGGACGCCGCTGAACGGCAGATGAGTGCCGCCGTCGTGTCCTCGGCACGACGTCGCGCGAACCCTAGCCATACAGTGCGCAGGACGTAGTCCGACCCCTGGGAGGAACCGATGCCGACACGCACCGCGAAGGCCGACTGGCAAGGCGATTTCAAGCGAGGCGGCGGGACCGTCTCGACCGAGACGGGCGTGCTGGACTCGCCCTACAACTTCTCCGGCCGCTTCGAGAGCGGGACCGGAACGAACCCCGAGGAACTGCTCGGCGCCGCACACGCGTCCTGCTTCACGATGGCGCTGTCGGTGGGCCTGACGCAGGCGGGCACGCCGCCGGAGTCGCTCGCCACCGAGGCGCACGTGACCGTCGCGCAGGTCGAGGGTGGCTTCGGGATCACGAAGATCGCGCTCTCGGTGACCGGCAAGGTCCCGGGCCTGGACGCGGACGGCTTCGCCGCCGCCGCCCAGGGCGCGAAGGAGGGTTGCCCGCTCTCGAAGGCCCTCGCCGCCGTCCCCGAGATCACCCTCGAGACGACCTTCGAATCCTAAAGCGAACCTAAGGGGCCAGACCCCTTAGGTGGTCTTTATGTGCCGAAGCACGGCGTAGAGCCGGTTACTGCGCCGATCCGTACCTAAGCGGAAGATAAGGGGCCAGACCCCTTAGGTGGGGTTTAGGTTGCGAAGTAGGCGTCGATGACGCGGTTGCGGTCGTTGCCGGCCGCACCCGCGTCGCCGATCGCCTTCAGCACGCGCTGCATCGCCGTGTAGCCGGCCTCGGCCGAGGGCGCCGGGTCGCGGCCGAACTCGGCGCGGAAACGCGCCTTGAACGTGGGCGAGTCGGCGGTTGGCGCCAGCGCGTCGCCGGTGCGCTTGCCGGACGGGAGCGCCTGCGGGTCGCGCATCAGCGCCGCCTCGCCGGCCGGGGCGACCTGGAGGATGCCCGCGGCGTTGAAGAGCGGGACGGTCACGGTCGTGGCGTCGACGATCGCGGCGATGATCTGCGGGTCGCTGATCGCGCGGCGGGCGGCCTGGGCCTGCAGTTTGTCGTCCGCGCCGCCGAGATCGAGCGAGGTGAAGTTCACCGCGAGCGACCCGGCGCGCCCGCCCGCCTCCTGGAGCGCCAGCTTCTCGGCGTCGACGTAGGAGCGGCCCGCTCCACCCGGGTCGTTGGTCAGCGAGTAGACCGTGACGGTCCGGCCGATGACCTTGCCGCCGCCCGAGATGCCCTCGTCCTTGCTCGCGCCGCAACCCGCGAGTGCGAGCGCCAGCGCGCCGAGAACGGCGACTAGCGCGCGATGCCGTGCTTGACCAGCCATGTGTAGAGCACCTCGTAGGCGGGACGGGGACGGTCGTGCTTGTCCACGAGCGCGGAATCCCAGGTGGGGTTGGGCGTCGGCGCCGGGGACCAGTGGTAGAAGTACACCCGCTTGATGCGCGGCGAGAGCGCGGCGAGCTTGAAGACGTAGCTCGTGGCCTGCGCCGCGTGGCGGGTCGACTCCGGGAGCTTGACCTTGTTCTCGTTGACGCGCTTGACGATCCCGCCGGTCTCGGTGAACCAGATGTCCCCCTTGACCGTCCGCAGCAGCGCTTTCGTGCCGCGCGTGCGGAACCGGTTCGCGTCGATGTAGTTGTGCAGGCCCCAGAGGACGCGGCGATGCCCGACGGCCTTCTGGAACGCCTTGGCCCACTGCGTGAGCTTGGACCCGTCGAGCAGGTCGGCGGCGACGATCCGGCAGCCGCTGCAGTGCTTGCGCAGCGCGAGGTAGTACTGCGCCGCGCGCTTGGGGTTGTTGCAGATCGGCTGGCTGCAGTGGTTGGCCTCGTTCCACGTCACGTAGTCGCGGATCCACGGATAGCGCGCGCGGAACTTGATCACCTCGCGTTCGAAGCGCTTGACCGAGGGGGCGGTGTGGGCCTTCAGCGGGTCGCGCGAGTGACCGAAGCTGAGCAGCACGCGGACGTTCGCGGCGCGCGCGTCGAGCAGGTAGGTGTCGAGCTCGGCCCGGTCGGCGTCGGATTCGAGCGCGTCATAGGAGGCGACAAAGCGGGTGTCCTTGATGCCGAGCGGCTCGAAGGCCTCGTCACCGAAGATCTGCGGGTGCTGCTCGCCGATGCCGATCAGCGGACCGGTGTCCTTGGCCTGCGCCGTCGCCGTGAAACACAGCGACAGCAGCAGCGCCGCGATGACCGCCCTCACAGGAGGACGGTGTCCTCGTCGGAATACGGAGGCGAGCAGCAGCAGAGCAGGACGAGCGGCTCCGCACCGGGGTTGAAGAGCTTGTGCGCCAGGCCCGGGGCGATCACGACCGTGTCGCCCGCGCGCACGTCGTCCTCCTGCGCGCCGAGCCGCATGCGCCCGGCACCGGCGACGAAGTAGTAGATCTCCTCCGAGGTGCGGTGGAAGTGCTCGACCGTCTCACCGCCCGGGGGGACCGTCGCCTCGGCCAGCGACTGGTTGATCGCGTTGCCGCTCGGGATGCCCGCCAGCTCGCGGATCGACGATCCGTCGGCGGTGATGAACGACTCACGGTCCTCGAGACGCACTTTTTGCACGCGCACGAGGGTATCGGCGGGGTCGGCGATCCGACCCCGCCGAAGCTCAGGTTCCTCAGATGACGGCGCGGCGGGCCATCTCGTGGTCCAGGCGCCGCGCCAGGCGGCCGGTCGCGAAGGCGATCCGGCCCCGGAACGGGGTATTGGGCGGGCGCTCGGGGCGCCCCGGCTTTATCGCACGGGTCATCGGGCGGCCGGCGCGCTCAGTCGCGACGGTGTGGCCCAGAATGGCGTGGTTCAACGAATGCATTGTGGCTCCTGTGGTGATGGTGTTGAGGAGCCGCCCACGAATCATCGCGAGGGGAAAAGACGGACTCTTTGTGCTCGAAAGGGTCGCGGGCGGCAGTTAGGACTGCCCGCGACCAGCCTTAGTTACTAGGGCGCGAGCAGGTAGGCGTGACGGGCACGCCGAGCGTGGGCAGGAAACCCACCGAGTGCATCGCGTTCGTCTTCACTTTCCTGCTCACCTCCTCGGCAAAATGGCCGTCGTAATTTCAGTGCGCGAGAAAGGTACCAGTCACACCGGCGCCCGCGCTAGTGCGGCTAGCACCACTACGCGGTTTGAATCCTCTTACTTCGCGACCGACCGGAACTCGCCGGTCTCGAGCTCGCGCTGGACTTGCGCGTCGATCTCGTGCTCGGACGTGTCCGGGTCCTCGCGGCGCAACTGCCAGGCGCGCAGCCGCCGGAGCTTGAGGATCTCGAGCACGTATACGAGGTAGAAGCTGGCCGCCACGCCCAGCAGCAGCAGCAGGCCCATCAGCGTCGCCCAGCCCGCGTTGAGATGGCCGGAGCGCTCGGAGTACGGGATGAAGCGCAGCGCGACGGCGTCGCCGGCCATGATCAGCGTCCACGCGTAGAGGTAGAGCACGGCGCGACGCTGCGAGAAGCCGATCCGGTGGAAGCGGTGGTGGAAGTGGTTCGAGTCACCCTGCCACGGGACGCGGCGGTACTTCAGGCGTTTGGCCACGACGAAGCCCGTGTCCAGGAACGGCACGGCCAGCACGACCAGCGGCCCGACGAGCGCGATCAACGCGTTGGTCTTCAGGGAGCCCTCGATGATCACCGCGCCGAGTAACAGCCCGAGCAGATTGGACCCGCAGTCGCCCATGAAGATCGAGGCCGGGTTGAAGTTGAAGAGCAGGAACCCGAGCGAGGCGCCGCAGACGATCGCGGCGAGGATCCCGGCCGTGTTACGGCCCAGATCGAAGGCGATGATCGAGAAGGCCACCGCCGAGATCGCGCACACGCCCGCGGCCAAGCCGTCGATGCCGTCGGAGAAGTTGACGACGTTCATCAGCAGCACGAGCGCGAACACGGTCAGCGGGCCGCCGAGGTCGCCGAGGTCGACGCGATGCACGAACGGGAACGTGAACGCGTCCACCTGGACGCCGCTAGTGACGAGGACCACCGCCGCCGCGATCTGGCCCGCCAGCTTGTACGCCGGGTTGAGCTCGTAGATATCGTCGAGCGCGCCCACGATCGTGATCAGCGCCGCCGCGGCCAGGATGCCCTCGGTGCGCTGGTTGTCGGGCAGGAAGATCAGGCCCGCGACGAGCGCGCCCGCGAAGATCGCCAGGCCACCGAGCAACGGGATGCCCCCTTTGCCCAGCCCGCGCTCCTTGTTCCCGTCGACCGCGCCGATGTGCTCCGCGAACTTGGCCACGAGCGGCGTGAGCGCTGCTGCCACGGCGAACGCGACCAGCGCGGCGAGGACGGCCTTGGTCACCATGACTGGCCGGACAGGATCGCAGGACGAGCCGACAACTCGACGTCAAGAGGTGTTGGCGGCGCTACGAGCCGTCGCGGTCGAGGACCTCGCGCACCTTGTGCGCGAGCGCGCGCTCGGTGAACGGCTTCTCGAGGAACGCGGCGGCTTCGCTCAGCTCGCCGTGGCGGACCACGGCCTCGTCCGAGTAGCCGGACATGAAGAGGATGCGCATATCGGGCGCGAGCGCGGCGAGGCGCTTGGCGAGGGCGCTGCCGCTCACCTCCGGCATCACGACGTCGGTCAGCAGCAGATCGATCGCGCGTGAGTTGCACAGGTGCTCGGCCTCGGCGGCACTGCCGACGGTCAGCACCTCGTAGCCGTTGGCCTCGAGCATCAGGCGAACCAGCTCGCGCACGCCGTCGTCGTCCTCGACGACCATGATCGTCTCCGAGCCCCGGCCCGCGTCGCGGTCGGCGCTGGGCGCGACCGGCTCGGGCACCGCGGTCGCCGCCGGGAGGTAGATCTTGAAGGTGCTGCCGCGGCCGGGCTCGCTGTAGACGTAGATGCCGCCGCCGCTTTGCTTGACCACGCCGAAGACGGTCGCCAGCCCCAGGCCCGTGCCGGCGCCGGGCTCCTTGGTGGTGAAGAACGGCTCGAACAGGTGCTTGGCGACGTCCTCGTCCATCCCCTCGCCGGTGTCGGAGACCGCGAGCAGGACGTGTGGGCCCTGCGAGCCGTCGCCGTGGGTGATGACCTGCGCCTCGTCGATGTCGACGTTGGCGGTCTCGATCGTCAGGACGCCGCCGTCGGGCATCGCGTCGCGGGCGTTGGCGGCGAGGTTGAGGATCACGCGCTCGATCTGCGCGCGATCGGCCTCGACCGGCTTGAGGTCGGGGGCCAGCCGGATGCCGACGCTGACGTCGTCGCCGATGATCCGGTGCAGCATCGACTCCATCCCGGCGACGATCCCGTTGAGGTCGATGACGCGCGGGTGCAGCACCTGCCGGCGGCTGAAGGCGAGCAGCTGGTGCGTGAGCGCGGCGGCTTGGGCGGCGGCGCGGGAGATCTCCGCGGCCTCCTCACCCCCGTCGCGATGCTCGAGGATCTCGGCGTAGCCCGCGATCACGGTCAGCAGGTTGTTGAAGTCGTGGGCGACGCCGCCGGCGAGGCGCCCGATCGCCTCCATCTTCTCCGCGTCGGCCAGCCGCGCCTCGAGCCGCAGGCGCTCGGTGACGTCGTGGGCGAGCACGAGCGCGGCCTTGCGCCCTTCGAACGTGATCCGGCCGGCGGTCACCTCGACCGAGATCAGCGAGCCGTCCTTGCGCACGTGGCGCCAGACCTTCGCGTTCGGCGAGCCGGGCCCGCCACGGGCCTTGACGTCCTCGAGCATCGCCGGGACGTCCTCCTGCGGGCGGATGTTCGTGATCCGCATGCGCAGGAACTCGTCTCTCGAGTAGCCGTAGTGGCGGATCGCGGCGTCGTTGACGGCCACGAACGCGAGCGTGTCGGCGTCGTAGACCCACATCGGCATCGGGCTGGCCTCGAACAGCATCCGGTAGCGCTCGGCCGAGCGCTGCACCTGGATGGCCGCCGCGGTCCGGCGCGCGATCTCCCCCGCGAGCTCGAGCTCGAACGCCGTGTAGCGCTGCTCGACGGACAGCAGCGTGAGCGCGCCGAGGATGTGCTCGCCGCTGATGAGGGGCACGCACAGCATCGAGCGCAGCCCGAAGCGCTCGGCGTCGGTGACCAGCTCGGGCTCGCCGGTGCGCATGACGATCGCGGGCCCGTGCGGCGCGTCGGCGCGCAGCGGCGCGTCCGCGGGGACGCTCACGCGGTGGGTGAGCACGCCCTCCAGGTCGGCGACGTCGAAGATGCACCAGGTCGCCAGGCCGGGCGCCAGCAGTTCCGCGACGTGGTGCAGCGTGTCCTGCCGGTGCAGGCCCGACCCGAGGATCTCCCCGACCCGGGCCAGCAGCGTCAGCCGCGACAGGGCCCTGCGCTCGTGATCTTCGCTTCCGCTCACGGCCAACGCCGTGAGCGTATCTCTACACCGTGGCGGGGGTGCCCAGATGCGCGTAGAGCGGGAAGCGATCGACGATCGCCGTCACGCGGTCGGCGAGCTCGGTGCGCGCGCCCTCGAAGTCCGGCTGCAGCGCGCGGGCGATGATCTTGCCGACCTCGTGGAAGTCGTCGTTCTGGAGCCCGCGGGTCGCCAGCGCGGGCGTGCCGACGCGCAGGCCGCTGGTCACCATCGGCGGGCGCGGGTCGAACGGCACCGCGTTGCGGTTGACCGTGATGCCGATCGAGTGCAGGCGATCCTCGGCCTGCTGGCCGTCGAGCTCGGAGTCGCGGAGGTCGACGAGGACCAGGTGAACGTCGGTGCCACCGGTCAGCACGTTGACACCGGCGGGGAGCAGTTCCTCCGCCAGCGCCTGGGCGCCGGCGACGGTGCGCTCCTGGCGCTCCTTGAACAGTTCCGAGGCAGCGATCTTGAACGCGACGGCCTTGGCGGCGATCGCGTGCTCGAGCGGGCCGCCCTGCTGACCCGGGAAGACCGCGGAGTTGATCTTCTTCGCGTACTCCTCGCGGCAGAGGATCACGCCGGAGCGCGGGCCGCCGAGCGTCTTGTGGACGGTGCTCGTGACGACGTCGGCGTACGGGACCGGGCTCGGGTGCACGCCCGCGGCGACGAGGCCGGCGAAGTGGGCCATGTCGACCATCAGCAGCGCGCCGACCTCGTCGGCGATCTCGCGGAAGCGCGGGAAGTCCAGGACGCGCGGGTAGGCCGACCAGCCGGCGAGCAGGAGCTTGGGGCGATGCTCCTTGGCCAGGCGCTCGACCTCGTCCATGTCGATCCGGTGGTCCTCAGGGCTGACCTCGTACGGGACGATGTCGTACAGCCGGCCGGAGACGTTGATCTTCATGCCGTGGCTGAGGTGGCCGCCGTGCGGGAGGCTGAGCCCCATGATCCGGTCGCCCGGCTGAAGCAGCGCGTGGTAGACCGCCGTGTTGGCCTGCGCGCCCGCGTGCGGCTGGACGTTGGCGTGCTCGGCGCCGAAGAGCGACTTCGCGCGGTCGATCGCCAGCTGCTCGATGACGTCGACGAACTCGCAGCCGCCGTAGTAGCGCTTGCCCGGGTAGCCCTCGGCGTACTTGTTGGTCAGTACGGAGCCCTGACACTCGAGCACGGCCTGCGGCACGAAGTTCTCTGAAGCGATCATCTCCAGGGTGCGCTGCTGGCGCTCGACCTCGTGGCCGATGGCCTCGGCCACCTCGGGGTCGACCTCGGCAAGGGGACGGTCGAAGTAGTCGGGCTGCAGGGCGGTCATAACACCTGACGGTAGCGAATCAGTGGGTCGCCTTCTCGCGGGTTCGGTCGGCATCCACGTGGTGTGAGATCTCGACCTCGAGCGGCTCCGCGGCGGGGTGGGCGCGCAGCCGGCGGGCGAGCAGTCCCAGGCCGCCGAGGACGGCCACGCCGAGCGCGATCGCCGGCCAGGTGACGCCCCCGTCGTCCTTGGCGGGAGCGGGTGTGGGAGTGGCCCGCGGCGTGGGTGTGGGGGTCGGGGTGGCGACGCCGGGGGCCGTCGCGAGCGCGAACGTCTGCAGGTCGATCGTCGCCGCGGCGCCGACGTGCAGCCGGTTGCCGTCCAGCCGCAGCCCCGCGCTGGAGAAATCGCCGGCCGGGAGGTCGATGCAGCGCGCCTGGGCCGTCTCGGTGTCCAGCGCGTGGACGAAGTTCTCTTCGCCGGTGTAGAGCGTGTAGGCCCAGCGGCCGTCGGCGCTCATCGTCCGCGCCAGCGGGATGCCGCCCATCTTCTCGTCGGGCTCGCGCGGGTCCATGATCGGCTTGCCTCGGAGTTGGCCGGACGGGACGTCGAGGGCGAGGACGTCGTAGTGCACGAGGTTCGCGTTTCGGTAGCGCAGGACGTAGAGCGTCGCGCCGCCGGGGGAGATCGCGTCGACGGCGAGGAAGCCGGGCAGGTTGATGCGGTTGCGCACGGCGAGGGTCTGCGTGTCGAGCACGAGCAGGCGGGTGGACTTCGGCGGGTAGGTGCGCGTGATCCGGGCGAGCACGAGCGTCCGGCCGTCCGCGGAGAGCCCGGTCGTCGAGCCGTCGTAGGCGGCGCCCGGCACGCCGTAGTGGCCGTCGAGCACGCGACCACGCTGGACCGTGCCGCCCTCTCGCCGCTCGATGCGCGTGTTGCCGCCCGCGGCGACGGCGACGTAGCTCACCGGGGATCCGGTCGTGCTGATCCCCTGGCCGCCCTGGACCGGCGGGACCGGCCCACCGGCGGCGAGAGCGCTCCCCGGGGCCACCAGCCCCGCCGCACACACCGCGATCACCCATGAACGTCGCATCGCCGCTCCTCTCTCTGACATCTCCTCTACGTCTGTGAGGCGTCAGAGGTTCCGGCTTGTCACAGAGCGAGCGCCTCGCGCCAGTATCGCCGTGGTGTCAGCCGCCCTCGGGCGGCTCGTCGGGCCGGAAGACCCGGTGGTAAGCCAGACGGAGACCGACCTCCTCGATCTCGTCGAAGCTGATGGCGCCCACGCGTTTGACCCACAGCGCCGGCAGGTCCTCGAACGTGCATTCGACGACCACCGTGCTGTGGCCTCGCGTGGGGGGAATCTCACTCCGGACGGCCACGATCGGCCGTTCGTAGCCGACCTGCGCGGCGCCTTCGGCGACGCGCCGACACGATGCGTCGAACTCCGTCAGGGGCGTGCCGTCGGCAGCGCGGATCGCACAGGTCGTGACCGGAAAGTCCAGCGCCTCCGACGTCTGGGTCTCGATGACGCTCTCGGTGAGCCGGATCCCGAGCCGTCTGCGTCCTCGCAACTTGTGGCTGAGCATGACCGGCCCGAGCGCCACGCGATCGCGTCCGGCGAGCGCCGGCAGGCGTGGCTTTCTGATCGGCGCCACGAACGTCAGCGGGCCCGGGACGAACGCCTCCATGAAATGCCCTCCGCGAGGGCTGATCTCCGCGACCGCCCTCGCCATCTGGAGCGACCCGACGGCGAGCGACATCTCGAGGTTCTTCCGATCGAGGATGCGATCGATGTCGTCGGTGACGTGATTCTCAGTCGGGCAGCAGGCGAGTGAATAGGCCGTGTCCGACGGCAGGATGCACAATCCGTTGGCGCCCGCCAGCGCCTTCTTGACGACTTTGAGCTGCTCGCGCCCGAGTCGTGCGCCACGTTCGACCTCGATGATCGGTTCGATCGCCATCAGAAGACCTTCTCGATGCCGAGCCGGGCGATCCGGACCATCCGGCCTTGCGGCGTCATCTCGATGGTCTCGTCTCGGCTGGGGTCCTCCCCCATCGCCGGGCCGGCGAGGTTGGCCATCTGGAGCTCCTGCATCTCTTTGAGCATGGCGTCGGGTGACTTGAAGCCCAGCGCGCGAAAGTCGCTCGAGGAAGCGATGCCGTCGGGCTCCTGCGCCAGTTCATCGAACAGCCTCCACGCACGATCCCCCGGGTCTCGCGTGGCGCTGAGATGGTTGTCGGCCTCGAGCGCGAGCCACTTCCGCAGCAACTGGCTCTTGTCCGCCGGGGACTCAGGCCAGTCCTCGCGAGCGTCCAGCCACTCGCTGTATCGCTCGCAGGCGACGAGCGCCTCGCGCAGATGGCGATTGACCGCGCCATAGAGACGGAGGAACCCGTCCGGCTCCACCGGCGTGTAGTTCGAATCCTCCTGCGCGTAGACCTCCAGGCGACGTCCGACGACCTCGCCGACGAACGGTGCCTCGATCGGACCGATCTCGATCGGCGTGCGGACGATGCCGTGCAGCCGCTGCGACGACGCCGCGTCGCGGACCGTTCTGGGAGCGCCGCAGAGCACCCAGCACAGTCCGGCCTTCCTCAGCAGCGGATCGCGAATCTGTTCGAGCAGCGTCCGCGTCGAGGACAGGTCGAGCACCTCGAGATTGTCGATGACGCAGATGACACCGCCCTGCTGACGACTCGGGAAGCACTCGCGCAGGCACGCCTCGACACGCTCGGGAAAGCCCTCCTGCTTGAAGCCGTCACTCGTATTGGGACCTGATGTCATGTTGAAGGTGCCTCCGCCGAACGGAGTCGTGAGCCCGCCGCCCTTGCCGCGGACCTCGGGAGCCGTCAGCCAGCGGCCGATCGTCTCGATGCCGGAGTTCGCGAGGCCGGCTTCCCGGAGTCGCTCGCGGTGCGTGGTCAAGGCGTTCGCCACGGAATAGAGCACTTCGTGCCTGAACGCCGTCGGTCCGGTGTCCGTCTGCAGCTGGAAGGGTTTGGACGCGGACAGGAACAGCTGCTGTCCTCGCCCCATCGGGAACTCCTCTTCGAGCGCGTGCTGGGCGACCGCGATCAGACTCGATTTCCCGACGCCGTAGGCGCCTTCGACTGCCACGACGTTCGCGCTTGACTTCAGTTGCTCCTTCAACTGCCGCAACTGTGCGTCGCGACCGACGAGCAACTTGTGGCCGACCTCGCTCGCAGGGAGCTCCGACGAGTCGTACGGATTGCTGCGAAATCCGAAATCGAGCCAGTCCACCTGGCGGACTCTACGGTTTGGAGTTACGGCGCGCTATCGCGGCTGGAGTACTGAGCGACCGCGGCGCCAATGCCGCACGGCTCGAGGAGCTCCGGGTGCGTCGTCTGCAGGCGCAGGTGCGCGCCGGCGGTCGGGAACACGCCCGAGTGACGAGCCAGGACCGTGCCTTCGAGCGCGTCGAACGCGGTGAAGCCCTGTCCGTAGAGGCGGACCGGGCCGGAAAGGCCGGCGATGAATGCGCGCAACTCCTGGTTTTCGAGCGTGCGCGGTGCCCCGCCTCGGGCCAGCACTCCGGCGGTGCTGACGTAGTCGGCGGCGTAGACGCGGCCACGGCCGGCCTCGATCGCGACGACGAGACGATCCTCGTCGGCGGCGACCTCGGCGGCGATCGAGTCCAGGCCGGACACGGTCGCCATCGGCGTCTGGCCGGCGTAGGAGAGGACGTTGGCGAAGGTGACCGCGCTGCGGGTGCCGATGAACGAGCCCGGGCCGATGCCGACGACGATCAGGCCGAGGTCGGAGGGCTTGAGGTCCAACGCCTCCAGCAGCCGATCCGTCATCGGCGCCAGCGCTTCGACGGCGTTCGCGCGGGCCTGCCTCTCGATAGTGCCCTCGGCGGTGTGGAGGGCGCAGCTGAGCAAGCGGGTCGACGCGTCGACCGCGAGTGCGGGTAGGACCGGGGTCACCGGGCCGCGCTGACCAGTTGCTGCAGGCGCAGCCACCGGCGTTCCCACTCCGCGCCGGCGTAAGTGAGCGTCAAGCGGCGGTCGTCGTCGCCGTCGCCGAGCTCGAATTCGATCCGGAGATACGGCGGGTCGACGACGTCGAAGCGGTCAGCCCACTCGATGACGGTCACGGCGCCGTCGGCGTACTCGCCGATCAGCAGCTCGTCGGCCTCGTAGCGCGCATCGAGGCGGTAGAGATCGAAGTGGTTGAACGGCAGGCGGCCGTCGTCGTAGGCGGCATGGACGACGAACGACGGGCTCGTGACCACCTGCTGGACGCCGATGGCCCGCGCGATCGCCTTGGCGAACACGGTCTTGCCGGAGCCGATCCCGCCGTTGAGCAGGATCACGTCGCCCGACTCGGTGAGCTGCCCGACGGCGGCGGCGAAAGCGTCCGTCTCCTCGGCGCCGGCGGTGGTGATCACCGCTTGTTGCAACTGCTCCATGCTCATCCGCCGGCGGACAGTAGCGCGAGGCGCGGGTGGATGCCCAGGGCGGGGCCGGCGGCGTCGCCGCGCTCGAGGTGCCACCAGGCAGCGGCGCCGATCATGGCGGCGTTGTCGGTGGCGTACTTCAGCGGGGCGAGCATCAGCTCGACGCCAAGCGGCGGGATCTCGGCCTGCAGCCGGTTGCGCAGGATCGGGCTGGCGGCGACGCCGCCGACGACCACCGCGCTCTTCGGGCCGCACTCCTCGATGGCGCGCAGCAGCTTGATCAGCAGCACGTCGCAGCAGGCGGCGGCGAAGGAGGCGGCGAGGTCCTCGAGGTCGAAGGCGCCGGCCTCCACGCGACGGCGCACCGCGGTCTTCAACCCCGAGAACGAGAAGTCGTAGCCCTGCGCGGCCAGCGGGCGCGGGAAGGCATAGCGGTCATCGCCCTTGGCCGCGAGGCGGTCGAGCACGGGCCCGCCCGGGTAGCCGAGCCCGAGCTCGCGGGCGATCTTGTCGTAGGCCTCGCCGACGGAGTCGTCGCGCGTCTGGCCGAGTAGGCGGTACTCCCCGCGCTCGGGCGCGTGGACGAGCATGCAGTGCCCGCCCGAGACGAGCAGGATCACGGCCGGGTACTCGACCGGCTTCTCGCCCAGTTCGGCGGAGAAGAGATGGCCTTCGAGGTGGTTGACGGCCACGACCGGCAGATTCCAGCCGAGCCCGAGCGACGTGGCGGCCGACACGCCCACGGCCAGTGAGCCGGGAAGCCCCGGCCCGACGGTCACGGCGAGCGCGGAGAGGTCGGCCGCGGTCACGCCCGCGGTCGAGAGCGCGTGGTCGATGACGCCGACGATCCACAGCGCGTGTTCGCGGCTCGCGAGCTCGGGGACGACCCCACCCCACTCGGCGTGCATATCGATCTGGCTGTGGATGATCGAGGACTCGACCGTGCCGTCGCGGCGCACGACCGCGGCTGCCGTCTCGTCGCAGGACGTCTCGATGGCGAGCAGCCGCTCAGGCGCTGACACGGGCCAGGACTCGTTCGACGTCCGCGGCGGGGACGGCCGCCTCGCGCTCGATGATCGGCACGGGAAGGTTGACGTTGACCAGGGTCGAGGAGACGACCGAGAGCGGGCCGCCGTCGACGGCGATTCCCGGCTGGCCGGCGAGTTCGCCGAGCGCCTCGTCGAGCGTACCGGGCGTGTCGTGGCGATGCCTGTTGGCGCTGGTCATCAGGAACGGGCCCAGCGTCTCGGCGAGACCGAGGGCCAGGTCGCTCGCGGGAGCACGCAGCCCGATCTCGACCCGGCCGCTGAGCCAATCGGTGGCCTCCGGGTCGACGCCGACGGCGATCGTCAGCGGTCCGGGCCAGAACGCGTCGGCCAGGGCGGCCGCGGCCGCGGTCCACTCGACGCCGAGCGTCGCCGCCTGGGCGAGCCCGGTGACGATCACCGGCAGGCGCACGTCCGCGGGCCGGTCCTTGAGGCGGAAGATCTCGGCTGCGGCGCCGGGATGCCGCGGATCGCAGGCGAGGCCGTAGACGGTGTCGGTGGGCACAAGCGCGACGCCGCCGTTGCGCATGACCTCGGCAGTCTGCTCGACCAGCTTCTCCAGTTCCAGGTCATTCAGGGCAGCGCGGAGCACGACGGCGAGCAGGTTACCGAGCCCGCTGCGCCACGAGCACCCGCTCGATGCCCGCCAGGTCTCTCACGCGCTCCATCGACACGAAGCCGGCGGCGCGCGCGAGCTCTCCGATCGCGTCCGCCTGACCCTGCCCGTGCTCGAGTGCGAGGAACGGCGCGCGGACGTCTTTGACCAGCATCCGGATCACGGACAGGCCGTCGATGTCGCCGTACAGAGCCAGGGCGGGTTCGTACTGCGTGATCTCCGGCGCGAGCGCCGCGTGCTGCTCGACGTAGGGCGGATTGGAGACGACGGCGTCGACCTCGAGCCCCGCGGTCAGGTTGCCGTGCACGAAGGAGACGTCGAGGCCCAGCCGCGCGGCATTGGACCGGGCGACGTCGAGCGCGTCGGCGCTGACGTCGGTTCCGAAGACGATCAGGTCCGGCCGCTCGTCTTTGAGCGCGAGCGCGACCGCGCCGGAGCCGGTCCCCACGTCGGCCACCCGCGCACCCACGGGCAGCGAGAGCGCCGCCTCGACGAGATGCTCGGTCTCGGGGCGCGGGATCAGCACCCGCCGGTCGACCTGCAGATCCAGCCGCCGGAAGCCCTTGAAACCCGTGATGTAGGCGACCGGCTCCCGCATCCGCCGGCGTCGCGACGCGTCGATGAACCAGCGCGCCTGCTCACCCGTCAGGTCGCGGTCCGGGTAGGCGATCAACATCCCCCGGTCCACGCCCAAGGCGTGCGCCAGGAGCACTTCGGCGTCCAGCCGCGGCGTCTCGACGCCCGAGGCCGACAACGCGATCAGCGCCGAATCGAGCGCCTCGCGGACCGTCGTCGAAGCGAGCGGGCGCCGCGTCATGCGCCGCCGGCCTGGTCCTCCAGCCGGCGTCGCTTCTCGGCGTCCTGCAGCGCGGAGGTGAGCTCGTCCGGCTCGCCCGCGAGCACCTGGTCCAGGTTGTGGACGCTGAAGTTGATGCGGTGGTCGGTGATGCGCCGCTGCGGGAAGTTGTAGGTGCGGATCTTCTCGGCGCGGTCGCCGGTGCCGACCTGGGACTTGCGCTCGGCGCTGAGCTCCGCCTGCTGCTTCTGCAGCTCGGCCTCATACAGCTTCGCGCGCAGGAGCTTCATCGCCCGCTCGCGGTTCTGCAGCTGGGACTTCTCGTCCTGCATCGAGATCACGATGCCGCTCGGCTTGTGCGTGATCCGGACCGCCGAATCGGTCGTGTTGACCGACTGCCCGCCCGGCCCGGAGGAGCGATAGACGTCGATCTGCAGGTCGTTCTGATTGATGTTGACCTCGACGTCCTCGACCTCGGGCAGCACCGCGACGGTCGCCGTCGAGGTGTGGATGCGGCCCTGGGACTCGGTCTCGGGCACGCGCTGGACGCGGTGGGTGCCGCCCTCGAACTTGAAGACCGAGTACGCGCCGTCGCCCTTGACCTCGAAGGTGTAGGAGCCATCGCCGGCCTCCATCGTCTCCGCCTTGTAGCCGAGCCGTTCGGCGTAGCGCTGGTACATGCGAAACAGGTCGCCCGCCCAGATGCCCGCCTCGTCGCCGCCCGCGCCGCCGCGGATCTCGACGATCACGTTCTTGTCGTCGTTGGGGTCCCGCTCGACCATCGCGAGCCGGATCTCCTCTTCGAGGCGCTCGATCCGCTCGCGCGCGCTGTTGAGCTCCGCGCGCATCTCCGGGTCCTCGCCCTCGGCGAGCAGCTCCTCCGCGCCCTCGGCGTCGTTGACCGCGAGCCGCCACTCCTCGGCCAGCTTGGCGGCGGGCGCGAGGTGGTTGAAGGCGCGGCCGGCGTCGGCGTAGCGCTGGCGATCGGCGATCACGTCGGGATCGCCCATCTGCGCCTGCGCCTCGGTGAAGCGCGCTTCGATCTGCTCGACCAGTGACTCGATCATGGACATGACGTCCAGGAGTCTAGGCGGCTACTTCGACCCCCACCCGGTCCTCGGCGGACGCCGCGCGCGGGTCCTCGACGGCCAGCACGGCTTCCAAAGCGGTGATCGCGACCTCGACCTGCTCGTCGTCCGGCTCGCGGGTCGTGAGCTTCTGCAGTTGCATGCCCGGCCAGATGATCAGCTGGACCCAGGCGCGGCCACGGTTGCGCCCGGCGAACTTGATGACCTCGAAGGAGAGGCCGGTGACCAGCGGCACGCCGATCACCCGGGTCGCGAGCAGGATGTACCAGGCCGGCAGGCCGACCGGGGCGAAGACGAAGATGGCGACGATCATCACCACGAGCAGGAAGCTCGTGCCGCAGCGGGGATGCAGCCGCGAGAATCCCTGCGCGTTGGCGGGCGTGAGCGGCAGACCCGCCTCGTAGCAGGAGATGACCTTGTGCTCGGCGCCGTGGTACTGGAACAGGCGCTTGAGGTCCTTCTGGCGCGAGAGCAGCGTCAGGTAGCCGAGGAAGATCGCGGTGCGCACGCAGCCCTCGACCAGCCAGAACAGCACCGAGGAGCCGAGCCAGCCCTTGATCAGGCTGGTCAGGACGACCGGGACGATGAAGAACAGCCCGACGGCGAGCACGAGCGCGGCGACGATCGTCAGCCCCCACTGGCGCTTGGTGATCGGCTCCTGATCCTCCGGCGCCTGGGCGTTGGCGGAGATCTCCAGGGCCTTGAAGCCGATCGACATCGACTGCCCGAGGGCGACGACGCCACGGATCACCGGCCAGCGCAGCGCACGGCTGCGGCGGGTCCAGGAGACGACGGGGTGGGACTCGACGGCAATCTCGCCGTCCTTGCGGGTGGCCACCGACCAGGTGGACACGCCACGCATCATCACTCCCTCGAGGACGGCTTGACCGCCGACGGGGGCATCGCGCTGTTCCGGGCTGCTCACTCACATAGTGATCGGCAGCCCGGCGCGCGAACTTCAACCACGGCGGGGCGCTATTTACGTGCGCCAGACTTTGCGAGCTTGCGCTGGAAGCGCTCGACGCGTCCGCCGGTATCGACGAGCTTCTGCTTGCCCGTGTAGAACGGGTGGCAGTTGGAGCAGATCTCCACGTGGATGTCGCCCTTGGTGGAACGGGTGGTGAACTCGTTACCGCAGGTGCATCGAACGTTGGCGACCGCGTATTCGGGGTGGATTTCGGTCTTCATGGTTCCTCCTATTGTAGGCGCGTGTACCAGCCCTCCCCACTGCACTTCGCCGAGCTCGGCGAAGGCTCCCCGATCGTCCTCCTTCACCCTGGTCCGGGGCTTGATGGATCGGTCTTCCTGCCCGGCGTAGAGCGGCTCGCGGCCGCGGGCCACCGGGTCATCCTCGCCGACCTCCCCGGCAACGGCCGCTCCCCCGCGACCGAGTGGACCCTCGCGGCGCAGGCGGAGGCCGTCCAGGGCCTCGCCGACTCGCTCGGCCTGCGCGACTGGACGCTCTACGGCCACTCGTTCGGCGGCCACGTCGCGGCGCAGCACCTCGTCTCGTTCCCCGACGCGGCGGCGCGCCTGATCCTGGCCTGCACCGACGTCGACGAGGAGGGGCCGGTCGAGTTCGATCCCTTCTTCGGGCTCCCGGACGACGTCGCCGCCCGCATCCGCGTCGCGTTCGCGAACGAGAAGACGGTGCAGACGGCCGAGGAGTGCCGCGCGGTGTGGCTGGAACAGCTCCCGCTGTTCTCGAGCCAGGACATCTCGCCGATGCTGGCCGACGTGGTCTTCTCGCCCGAGGCGCATCACCTGCGCGACTGGGGCGACCTGCACGCGCTCCCGGCGCTGACGGCGACGCAGAAGCCCGTGCTGGCGATCGGCGGCACCCACGATCGCCCGTTCCCGCCGCCGTTCGCCCGGCGGATCGCCGATGCGGCACCCAACGGCGAGCTGCTGCTCGTCGAAGGCGGGCATTTCCCCTTCGCCGAGGACCCGGAGAGCTACTGGACCGCCGTCGCCGGCTGGCTCAGCAGAACGAGCTGAACGCGTTGTTCTCCTCGTCGGCCTCGTCGACCTCCGAGCGCGAGTCGGCGACGGCCTGGATCGGCGTGCCCGCCGCGCATGCCGATCCCGCCGGCGCCGGCGTCATCACGGTCACCGGCGTCTGCGGAGCGAGCCCGGAGACGTCGACCGTCGCGATCATGGTGCCGTCGACGAGGAAGGCGACGCCGAACGGGCCGGCCGCCTCACGGCCGCGGTTGTAGACGATGCCGACGTAGGACCCGTCGTCGAACGTCACGCTGCGCATGACGAGGTCCGGCCGCGCGTCGGGCTGCTTGCACAGCGGGGAGATCGCCCGCTCGGTCCGGATCGTCTTCCCGCGCCGGTCGCGCCAGCGGAAGTCGACGACCGCCCGGTAGCTCGCGGGCGCGAGCAGGTCCTGCACGGTCTTGTCGTACGTGTACTTGCCGAGGCCTGCAGGCGCGGTGATCCACTCGCCGAAGTTCGGGACGTCGAGCTTGCGCCAGCGCGAGTCGTCGGGCGTGAACGCCTGCAGCGTGAAGCGCATCTGCATCCTCGGCGCGGCCTTGAACACCCGCACCTGGCCCTCGAACGTCGCCTGCCGCGTGTCCTTCATGCAGCTGACGAGGGTCGCCTTGCCGTAGGTGAGCTGCGGCGCGCGCGCCTGCGCACCCGCGGCGAGCAGGCCGAAAAGGGCAACCGAGACCCCGATGATGCGCCCCCAGCGAATCATGCGACCAAAGAACCCCGCACACGCACCGGAGTTGCGCCTATCGTCCCGCGCATGCCTGACTTCGACTGGGAGCGTCCGCTCAAGGACCTGCACGAGCTGGCGGAGCTGACGGGTGGACCCGACGGCGCGCGGCGGTTGGCGTGGAGCGAGGACTGGCGCGGGGCGCGCGAGTGGCTGCTCGGCAAGCTGGCCGAGACCGACGCGACGGTGGAGCGCGACGTCGCCGGGAACCTGTGGGCGACGATCCCCGGCGAGCGCGACGAGATCGTCGTCGTCGGCTCGCATATCGACGCGGTGCCGCACGGCGGGTGGCTCGACGGCTGTCTCGGCATCCTCGCGGCGGTCGAGGTCCTTCGCGCGCACAAGGGCTCGACGCCCGCGGTGACGTTGAAGCTGGTCGACTGGGCCGACGAGGAGGGCGCGCGGTTCGGGCGCTCGCTGCTCGGCTCATCCGCCGCGGCGGGAACGCTCGACCCCGAGGCGGTCCGCGGCTTGAAGGACAACCAGGGCATCGCGCTCCCGGACGCGCTGAAGGAGAACGGCATCGACCTGGACACGATGGGCGCGGCCGAGCTGCCGGAGATCGCCGCCTACCTCGAGCTGCACATCGAGCAGGGCCCGCGGTTGGAGGAGGCGGGCAAGCCCGCGGCGGCGGTGATCGGCTGCTTCGGCGTCGAGCGTCACAGCATCACCTTCACCGGCAAGGCCAGCCATGCGGGCAGCACACCGATGAACCTGCGCCACGACGCGTTCCTCTCCGCCGCCCGGTTCGGGCTCGCGGCGCGCGAGTCCGCGATCGAGCGCGGCGGCGTCGCCACGGTCGGCACCGTCACCGCCGACCCCGGCATCCCCACCATCATCAACCGGGTCTGCGAGGTCACGCTCGACCAGCGGGCGTTCACGCCGCAGCAACTCGTCGACATGCTCGCCGACGTCAAGGCGGCCGCGGCCAGGATCGGCGACGAGGAGGGCGTCGAGGTCGAGTGGAAGCGGATCTGGCAGATCGACCCGATCCCGTTCGACGCAAGGCTCGTCGACCTCGCCGCCCAGGCCGTGGGCGAGATCACGGGCGACGAGGACCCGCCGCGGCTCCCGTCCGGCGCCCTGCACGACGCCGCCGAGGTCGCGCGCCGCTACCCGACCGTCATGGTCTTTTCGAGCTCGACCAACGGCGTCAGCCACTCACCGCTGGAGGACACGCCGGAGGACGATCTGCGCATCGCCCTCCGCGCCTACGGCCGCCTCTACGAGTTGACCGCGGGGATGATCTCCGCGCCGTAGGCCTCGAGCGTCTCGTCCTGGCCCTCGGTCATCAGGTAGACGATCCACTCGTCCACGCCGATCGCCTGCAGGCCGCGCAGCTTCTCCACGCACTGCGCGGCCGAGCCGATCACGCAGAAGCGATCGCAGATCTCGTCCGGCACGAACGAGCCGTGCGCCGCGCCCACCCGCGAGTGGTCCTTGTAGTCGTAGGCATCGCGGCCCTTGATGTAGTCGGTCAGCTCGCGCGGGATGTCGGACGTCTCGCCGTGCACGCGGACGATGTCGGCGACGTGGTTGCCGACCATCGCGGGGAACCAGCGGACCTGGTCGCGGGCGGCGGCGATGTCGTCGGAGACCTTCGAAGGCGCGCATACGAGGCACTTCAACGCCGCCGGATCGCGCCCGGCTTCTTCGGCGGCGCGGCGCGCCGTGGCCATCGTCCACTCGATGATCGCGGGGTCGGCGAGCTGGATGATCACGCCGTCTCCCACCCGTCCCGCCACGCCCAGAGCCCGTGGTCCGTAGGCGGCGACGTAGAGCGGGATCTCGGGCTTGTCCTGCGCCCACTTGAGCTGGATCTCGGTGCCCTCCCACTCCACGGGGCGCCCGTTCATCATCGCCTTGATCATCCGCAGCCGCCGCTCGAACTCGGCGATCTTGGTCGGCTGGCGCCCCATCACCCGCACCGCGGAGTCCCCGCGCCCCATCCCCATCACCATGCGGCCGTCGGAGATGTCCTGCAGCGTCGCGTGGGCGCTCGCCGTGACGGCCGGCTCGCGGGTGACCGGGTTGGTCACGCACATGCCGATCCGCATCCGCGAGGTCTTCGCCGCGAGCAGCGTGATCAGCGGGTACGGCTCCTGCCACAGGATCGGCGAGTCGTAGGTCCAGCCGGAGTCGAAGCCGAGCGACTCGGCCTTGACGATCAGCTCGACGAGCCGCTGGTACGGCGGGTCGGGGAGGACGGTGACGCCGAATTGCAAGCCCATCAGCTCGCCACCGCCGGCTCGAAGATCGAGCGCTTGACGAAGCGCCCGCGGCCGGGCTCCGAGACGACCTTGCCGTCCGCGTAGACGGTCTCGCCGCGCGAGAGCACGAAGCGCGGCTTGCCCTGGACCTCCCAACCCTCGAACGGGTCGTAGTCGACGTTCATGACGTGGGTGGAGGCCGAGATCGTGTGCTTGACGTCGGGGTCGAAGACGACCACGTCGGCGTCGAAGCCGGGCGCGAGCGCGCCCTTCTTGTCGAGTCCGAAGATCCGCGCCGGGCCCCAGGACCCGTGGCGCACGAGGTCCACCACGCTCATATGGCCCGCTCGCACGGACCGGTCGTAGAGCAGCGTGAGCCGGTGCTCGATCGCCGGCAGGCCGTTCGGGATCTTCGTGAAGTCCCCGAGGCCGAGCTCCTTCTGCTCTTTGAAGTTGAACGGGCAGTGGTCGGTCGAGATGCCCTGCAACGCGCCCTGGCGCAGCGCCTGGTAGAGCACGGCCTGGTTCTTCTCCTCGCGCAGCGGCGGTGAGCAGACGTACTTGGCGCCCTCGAAGTCCGGCCGGTCGAGATCGTCGACGGTCAGGTAGAGGTACTGGATGCAGGTCTCGCCGAAGATCGGCAGTCCGCGGTCGCGCGCCGCGCGGATCTCGTTCACCGACTCCTCGCAGGTGACGTGCACGACGAACAGCGGCCGCTTGGTCCACTCGGCGAGCCGGATCGCGCGCCCCGTTGCCTCGCCCTCGACCTCGGGCGGGCGCGACCACGCGTGGTACTTGGGGCTGGTGTTGCCCGCCGCCATCGCTTCCTTCTGGTAGCGCACCACCGCGTCGCCGTTCTCGCAGTGGACCATCACCAGGCCGCCGGTCTTGCCGGTCTCCTCGAGCACGGCGAGGAACTGCTCGTCGTCGACCATCAGCGCGCCCTTGTAGGCCATGAAGACCTTGAAGGACGTGATGCCTTGCTCCACGCAGTCGCCCATCTCGGCGATCACGTTCGGCTGGGCGTCGGTGATCGCCATGTGGAAGCCGTAGTCGATGTGCGCGGCCCCATCGGCGCGCCCGTGCCACTCCTCGCGCGCGTCCTTCAGGGACCCGCCGACGTACTGGATGATGAAGTCGACGATGCACGTCGTCCCGCCGGCGGCCGCGGCTGCGGTGCCGGTGTCGTAGTCGTCGCAGCTCCAGGTGCCGCCGAACGGCATCGAGAGGTGGGTGTGGTTGTCGACGAGCCCCGGCAGCACCAGGCAGCCGGAGGCGTCGATCTCTTCGTCGGCCGAAAGGCCGGTCCCGATCGCGGCGATCGACTCGCCCTCGATCAGCACGTCGGCATCGAACGCGTCGGTGGCGGTGACGACCCGCCCACCCCGGATGAGACGACTCATGCGCGAAGGCTAAACCTTCGGCGCCGTGAAGGCCGCTATAACGCGCCCACCATGGGTCGACTCCTGCTGATCGTCGTGCTTTTCCTCACCGTGTTCTCAGGTGTCGCGCAAGCCGCCGGCTGGTCGCCGCCGATGCTGATCGCACCGCAGCTCGTCACGACCTCGGTGTCGTGCCCGTCGGCGACGTTCTGCGCCGCCGTCGGGGGCGCGAACGCCTCGATCTACGACGGCGCGGGATGGAGTACCCCGGTTCCCGTCGGCGACGCTGCGGCGCTGCAGGCCGTGGCCTGCCCGGCGCCCGGGACGTGTACCGCGGTCGGCAAGGACGGGGTCGTCGCGACCCTTGCCGGCGGCAATTGGACCGCGGGCGTGATCGCCGGCGCCCAGTCGATCCCGGCGGTCTCCTGCCCGACGACGACGTCCTGCACGGCGCTGGACGTCAGCGGCGATGCGTTCGTGCTGGACCACGGCAGCTGGAGCGCCGGCGCGCCGACCGGTGCGACGGCCGTGGTCGCGGTCTCGTGCCCGTCGACTTCCTTCTGCGCCGCGCTCGAGCGCAGCGGCGGCGTGGTGACGTACTCCGGCGGGACGTGGGGCGCGCGGACGCCGGTACTCGGCAACGACGCGACCGCGATCGCCTGCTCGTCGGCGTCCTTCTGCGTTGCCGTCAGCGAGACGTCCACGTCCGTGTTCAACGGGTCGACGTGGGCGCAGAAAGGGCTGGGGCGGCCGGTGAGCTACTTCGGCACGGCGTCGATCTCCTGCCCGGTCGACGGGTCGTGCATCGGCATGACCTACGACGGTCTCGAGACCACCTATCGCAACGGCGCCTGGAGCGATCCCGACTGGGCCGACGACAACTACGACTACTACGACAGCGCGACCGGAGCGCGACCCGGAGGGATCTCCTGCCCGTCGATGACGTTCTGCGCGGCGGTCGACGCCAACGGCACCGCGGTGACGCTCAGCGGCGGGAAGTGGAGCGAGCCGGAGGCGGTCGGCGCGAACCTCAAGTCCATCTCGTGCCCGACCACGACGTTCTGCGCCGTGCTCGATTCCAACGGCCGGGCGCTCACCTGGAATGGGCACAGCGCGTCGCCGCCCACGAAGATCCAGGACGCGGTCAACCGAGGGGTGGCCGTCTCCTGCGCCTCGCCGAAGCACTGCGTCGCGATCGACCAGTGGGGCGCCGCGGTCACGTTCGATGGCGCGCACTGGGGGGCGCCGGTGGAGACCAGTGCCGAGTCCCTCGACCTTCTCTCGTGCCCCACGGAGTCCTTCTGCCTGGCGTACGACGGCTACAACAGGGCTTCCCGCACGCTTCGCAACGGCACGTGGAGCGCGCCGACGGCGGTCGGCAGCATCGGGTTCTCCGCCGTCTCCTGCGCGAGTGCGACGTACTGTGCCGCCGTCGACTATCTGGGCGACGTCACGACCTTCGACGGGTCGCAATGGAGTGCGCCGGTGCACGTCGACGACTACCCCCTGACGTCGATCTCGTGCCCGGCAGCGGGCTTCTGCGTCGCCTTGGACCTGGGCGGCAGGGCCGTGAACGGTCGCAACGGCGTGTGGAGCACGCCGAAGACCATCGGGTGGGGGTCCGGCGTCTCGTGCGCGTCGCCGTCGTTCTGCATGACCATCGGCGGGTCGGGCAGCACGCTGATCCACGACGGCACGAATTGGGACGCCCCGACGCCGATCGGCGCCGTCGGCGGCATGGACTTCATCTCATGCGCCGCGGAGGACACCTGCGTGGCCGTCAACCGGTCCGGCTACCTGGTGGCGTACGGCGAGCCGCAGCCGACGGCCACGCCGACGCCGACACCGACACCGACCGCCACACCGACCGCGACTGCGACGGCCACGCCGGTGCCGGCCCCCGAGGAGCTGCCCGCGGCCACGCCGACGGTGACGCCCGTTCCGGTCGCGCCCGCGAACCCGGTCGCCTCACTGCGCTCGGTCAAGGCCGCCGAGAGGGTCGTCACGGTCGCGGCGAAGTGCAAGGGCGACGCGAGGACCCGGTGCGTACTGGCCTTCACGCTCACGGCCGGCAAGAAGACCGTCGGCCACGCCACGTTGGTCCTCGCCGGCGGCGCGAGCAAGACCCTCACGCTCAAGCTCACCGCGGCCGCCAAGCGGTCCCTCGCCAAGGCGCACAAGCTCTCGGTCAAGCTCAAGGCCGAGCAGACCGTGGGCGGCAAGCGCGTGACCGTCTCCACGAAGACGGTCACGCTCCGCGTCAGGTGATCTGGTAGACCGGCCCGTCCCCACCCTCGGGTGGGGTCAGGCGCCCGCCCTTGGCGGTGATCGCGCCGCACTGCACGCAGTTGGAGGGGTTGACGATCAGGTCGATCATCCCCTCCTCGGGCGCGTCCTCGGGCACCTCGTAGACGCCCGCGGGGCACATCCAGGCCCAGCCCTCGCCCACCTCGCGCGGCACGCGCTGCTGGATGCGGATGTGCGAGGGCGCGTCGTCGCGCGTCGCGTTGCCGGTGAGGAAGACGCCGCTCAGCTTGTCGAACGTGTACTTGCCGTCGGGCTTGGGGTAGCGCTTCTCGCGGCCGGTGCCGAGCTTCAGCGGGGACTCGGAGTCGCGGTGCGTGGCCCAGTGCCCGCCCGGGAAGCGGCCCTTCGTGACCACCATCGCGTTGGTGATCGCGCCGCCCACGATCAGCCCGCGCGCGAACGGCTGCTTCATGTTGCGCGACTCGTAGAGCTCCTTGCCCATCTCGGAGGCGTAGATGTCCTTCTCGTAGGCGGAGAAGTCGCTCGAGCCGGCCTTGAGCTGCTTGTAGATCGTCTCCGCGGCGAGCCGGCCGGACTCGATCGCGTAGTGGATGCCCTTGAGCTTGGGGACGTTGACCATCCCGCCCGCGTCGCCGGCGATGACCATGCCGGGCGCGTGCAGCGTCGGCATCGCCCAGTAGCCGCCCTCGGGGATCGCCTTCGCGCCCCACGCGGTGCGCTTGCCGCCCTCGAGGATCTTCTTCACGAGCGGGTGCAGCTTGAACTCCTGCAGCACGTCGTGGACGGAGAAGCGCGCGTCGGTGTAGTCGAGGCCGGTCACGAACCCGATCGAGACCTTCGGCGTCTCGCCGTCGCGGTTCATGCCGTAGATCCAGGAGCCGCCGAACTCCTTCCACTTGCCGCTCGCGCGGAGTGGCCAGCCGAGCGTGTGGACGATCTTCTCGAACGGCTTCTCGACCTCCCACACCTCCTTGACGCCCAGCGCCCACACCTGCGGGTCCTTAGGCGCGAGGTCCAGCACCTTCAAGGCGGCGCCGGTCAGGTGGCCCCAGTTGCCCTCGGCGAGCACGGTCGCCTTGGCGATCACGTCCGAGCCGGGCTCGAAGTTGCCCTTCTCGCCGCCCTGCTTGTCGCGGCCCTTGTCGCCCGTGCGGACGCCGACGACCTTGTCGTCGTCGACGAGCAGCTTCGCGCCGACCGTCTCGGTGAGCACGTAGGCGCCCATCTCCTCGGCCTTCTCGCCCAGCCAGCGGTTGACCTCCGCCACTGAGACCACGTAGTTGCCGTGGTTCTTGAACGGCGGCGGGGTCGGCTTCAGCGGCACCGCGCGCTTGCGGTTGAGCATGAAGTAGACCGTCTCGCGCTTGACCTCGCCGTAGTGCGGCCACGAGTCGTCGTCGGGCAGCAGCTCGCGGATCGCGGACGGGTTCATCACGCCGCCGGAGAGCTGATGCGCTCCGGCGACGCGGCCCTTCTCGATGACCGCCACCGGCACCTCGCCGAGAGACTCCGTCAGCTCGGGGTCATCCTCGAGCAGCTGGAGCAGCCGGATCGCGCAGGCGAGCCCGGCCTGGCCGCCGCCGACGATCGCGACGCCGACCTCGATCCGCTCGTCCTCGGCGTCCGTCGGCGGGCCGGCGAACTCCTTGGCGGAGTCGACCGGGGGCGGGAATTGGCTGGGGGCGGCGGACATCGTGCGTTAGCCCTTCTTGGCCTTCACGGCCTCGGTGAGCTTGGGGACGATCTTGTTCAGATCGCCGACGATGCCGAGGTCGGAGAACTCGAAGATCGGCGCGTTGGAGTCCTTGTTGATGGCCACGATGTTCTCGGAGGCCTGCATGCCGACCTTATGCTGGATCGCGCCGGAGATGCCTGCCGCGAGGTACAGCTTCGGGGCGACCGTCTTGCCGGTCTGACCGATCTGGGCGGAGTAGGAGTACCAGCCGGCGTCGACCACCGCGCGGGTCGCCGCGACGGCGCCGCCGAGCGCGCCCGCGAGCTCCTCGAGCGCGTCGAAGCCCTCCTTCTTGCCGAGACCGCGGCCGCCGGCGACGAGGATGTCGGCGTCCTCGATGTTGACGTTGGCGCCGCGCTGCTCGCCACGCTGGACCATCTTGGCCTGCAGCGAGTGGGCGCGGAACTCGACGTTGAGGTCCTCGACGGTCGTGGTCCCGCCGGTTTCCTTCGTCTCGAAGGCATTGAGGCGGCCGATGATCACGCCGACCTTGGAGCGGTAGTGGACCGAGCTGATCTGCGAGTCGCCCAGGATCGGGCGCTCGGCGACTAGCTTGCCGTCCTCCACACGGACGTTGGTGACCTCCATGCAGACGCCGGCGTCCAGGCGCGCGGCGAGGCCGGCGCCGATCTCGAAGCCGAGCAGGCCGCCGCCGAAGAGCGCGTAGCCGAGGTCGTTGGCCTCGATCGCGGCCGCCATCGCGTCCACGACCGGCTGCGCGAGGCCTTCCGGGCCCTCGACGCGGTAGACCTTGCTCGCCCCGTAGTTGCCGAGCTGGGAGACCAGCTCGTCGCTGACGCCCTCGCCGACGACGATCGCGTGGCACTCGGTGCCGAGCTCGGCCGCGAGCTTCGCGCCCTCGGACACCGCGCCGAGCGAGTTCTTGTTGAACGCGCCGTCGTAGTGCAGCGCGTAGACCAGGATCCCGCTCATGACAGAAGCTTCCTCTCGTCCAGCCACGCCACGATCTTCTCGACCGTGTCGTTGGTGTCCTCGTCCTCGATGATCAGGCCCGCGGACTTGGCGGGCGGGGCGGCGAAGTCGGAGCAGTGGGCGCGCGCGTGCTCGAAGCCGACGCGGTCGGCCTCGATCCCGGCGTCGGTGGCCGACTTGGTCTCCAGCGGCTTCTTCTTGGCGCCCATGATCGCCTTCAGCGACGGGTAGCGCGGCTCATTGATGGCGTCGCCGACGGAGATGACGGCCGGTAGCGCGACCTGCACCGTGTCGTAGCCGTACTCGGCCTGGCGCTCGCAGCGCAGGCCGCCGTCCTCGACGTCGATCTTGATCACCTGCGTGAGGCTCGGCATCGCGAGGTGGTCGGCGACGACGGCGCCGATCGTGTAGCACTCGCCGTCGTCGGACTGCTGGCCCAGCAGGACCAGGTCCGGCGCCTCGGCCTCGAGCACCTTGGCCAGCGCGTAGCCGGTTCCGTTGACGTCCGAGCCCGCGAGCGCGTCGTCGGTGAGGTGCACGGAGCGGTCAGCGCCCAGCGAGACGGCCTTCTGCAGCGCGCGCGTCGCGGTGCTCGGCCCCATCGTCACGGCGACGACCTCGTCGACACCGAGCGCGCCGCCCTCCTTGAGCTGCATCGCCGCCTCGATGGCGTGCGTGTCGAACGGGTTGAGGGTCTTCTCCCCGCTCCGGTCCAAACGCCCCGTCGAGCTGTTGATGCGCTTCTCGACGGCGGCGTCCGGGACCTCTTTGACCAGGACGCAGATCTTCACAAGTCACCTCATATCAAGAACGAACGTTCGGCATCCTAGCGCGTTGACTGACCAGTCAATCCAGTGGTTCGGCCAGGTCCAACAAACGTTCGAGAACCTGCTCTCGCAGGGTTCCCGTCGGAGGCCCCATACCCAACAATTCCGCCAGCCAAAGCCCATCGGCGGCCAAACGGGCAACCGTGGCATCGACCGGATCGCGCCCTTCGCGCTCCACCCGATCCTGCCAGATCCCGTACTGCTTGCGCACCGCGACGAGCAGCGAGGGGTCGCCGATCAGCGCCGCGAGCATGCCCAACTCGTTCCCCGCGGGCGCGGAGGCCTTCACGTACCCGCGCACGAAGTCCGGGTCTTCCTCGTCCATTTCCTTCTGGAACTCGGCCAGCCAGCGCTCGATCAGGCCCTCGACGAGGTCGCGCTTGGACTTGAAGTGGTAGAGCAGCCCGCCCTTGGAGACCTCGGCCTCCAGCGCCACGGCGTCGAGCGTCAGCGCCTGGGCGCCGTCGCGCATGACGACGGCGCCGGCGGCGTCGAGGAGTCTGTCTTTAGTGCGTGCCTGCGGCATTCAGCCCCACGACGCCGAGGATGATCAGCCCGAGCGAGGCGATCTTGAGGACGTTGGCGGTCTCGCCGTAGAGGGCGATGCCGGCCAGCGCGATCGCGGCCGTGCCGACGGCCGACCAGATCGCGTAGGTCGTGCCCACGCTGAAGTGCTTGAGCACCAGGGCGAGCAGGAAGAACGAGATGCCGTAGCCGACGACCACGATCGCCGCGGGTAAGGGTTTGGAGAAGCCCTCGGAGGACTTCAGAGCAAGCGTGGCGATGACTTCGGACGCGATGGCGAGTGCGAGATAGATGGCGGTCATGCCCTCCACTGTACCGTCCAGACGGTACAGTTCAAGGCGTCACGGCGTGACCGCGCCCTCGATGAAATCGATGATCGCCTGGGTGGGCGCTCCCGGCGTGAAGACCTCGGCCACGCCCAGCTGCTTGAGCTCCGCGATGTCCTGATTGGGGATCGTCCCGCCCACGGTGACGACCACGTCGCCCGCGTCCTGCTCGCGCAGCAGTTCGATCACGCGCGGGACCAGCGTCATGTGCGCGCCCGAGAGGATCGAGAGCCCGACGGCGTCGGCGTCCTCCTGCAGGACGGTCTCGACGATCTGCTCGGGCGTCTGATGGAGGCCGGTGTAGATGACCTCCATGCCGGCGTCACGGAGGGCGCGGGCGATGATCTTCGCTCCGCGGTCGTGTCCGTCGAGGCCGGGCTTGGCCACGACGACGCGGATTTTCCTGGTCGATGGGGCCATGTCTCGGATATTACGAGGACTTCCTCGTTTTTGGCGAACGGTTGATGAGCGCAGGCGGAACCGACAAGCTTGGCGCGGTTGCGACCACCCGCTCACCCAGACGCTGCCGCGCTGCTCAGGATGGAGCACGCCGTCGTGCGCGTGCTCGCCACGGCCGCGGGCGAGCGCGAGGCCTATCCCGGGCTGCTGGCCGCGATCGGCGAGTCGCTCGGCTGCGCCGGAGCGATGTGGCTCCCGGGCGAGGACGACGAGTTCCACTGCGTTGAGACGTGGCCGGCGGGCGCCGCGCTCGGCGCGGCGCTGGTCGCCTCGGCGGCTGCGAGCGGGCCGGTGTCGGCCGAGGGAACCTTCGCGTTCCCGCTCCGCGGCGTGGGCGTGATGGCGTTCGCGACGACCGGGCCACTGGCATTCGACGACGCGATGCTGGCGACGCTCGAAAGCCTCGGCACGCAGATCTCGGTGTTCGTCGAGCGCTGCCGCGCGGTGCAGGCGGTGCAGACCTCGGAGGCACGCAAGACGGCGATCCTCAACGCCGCCTTCGACAGCATCATCACGATGGATCACCTGGGCAACGTGGTCGAGGTCAACCGCGCGGCGGAACGCACCTTCGGGTACCGCGCGGACGAGATGATCGGCCGCGAGCTGGCGGCGCTGATCGTCCCGCCGTCGCTGCGCGCGGCGCACCGGCGCGGAGTCCGGAAGTACTTGGAGACCGGCGCGACCTCGATCGCCTATCACCCGCTCGAGCTCGAGGGGATGCGCAAGGACGGCAGCGAGTTCCCGTGCGAGGTGGTGATCACGCGCGCCGATCTGCCCGGTCCGCCGCTCTTCTGCGGCTACCTGCGCGACGTCACCGAGGTGCACGAGCGCGAGCGCGACCAGCAGCGGCTGATGGAGGAGCAGGCGGCGCTGCGGCGGGTGGCGACCGCGGTGGCGGAGGGATCGGGGGATCCGCGGCGGGTGTTCGGGGTCGTGACCGAGGAGGTCGCGCGGCTGCTCGGCGCCCAGAGCTCGAACATGGTGCGCTTCGACGCGGGCGAGATGGCGACCGTCGTGGGTGGCTGGAGCGAGGCGCCGGTCAGCAACATCCCCGTCGGCGAGACGGTGCGGATGGACGGCGACACGGCGTCGGCGCGCGTGTACCGGACGGGTGCGCCGGCGCGGATCGAGAGCTACGCCTCGCTCGACGGCGAGCTCGCGGAGTCGCTGCGCTCGCTCGGCTTCCAGAATGCGGTCGCGGGCCCGATCTTCCTCGAGGGTCGCCTGTGGGGCGCGGTGATCGTGTCGAGCGTGGAGCCCGAGCCGCCGCCACTGGGCGCGGAGCAGCGGATCGCCGACTTCGCCGAGCTGGCCGCGCAGGCGCTCGCCAACGCGCAGTCGCGCGAGGAGCTGGCCGCGTCGCGCGCCCGCATCGTCGCGGCGGGCGACGAGGAGCGCCGGCGGCTGGAGCGCAACCTGCACGACGGCGCGCAGCAGCGGCTCGTTTCTCTGGCGCTGACGCTGCGGTTGGCGGCGCGGCGACATCCGAACGACGCGGACCTGGCGCGGGCGGGCGGGGAGTTGACGTTCGCGCTGGAGGAGCTGCGCGAGCTCGCGCGCGGCATCCATCCCGCGGTACTGACCGAGCGCGGGCTGGAGCCGGCGGTCGCCTCGCTGGCGGCGCGGGCGCCGCTGCCGGTGGAGATCTCGATCGATCTGTGCGAGCGCTTGCCCGGACCGGTTGAGGCAGCGGCCTATTACGTCGTGGCCGAGGCGCTGACGAACGTCGCCAAGTACGCCTCCGCGTCCGTGGTCTCGGTGGGCGTGGGGCGGTCGGACGCGCGGGCGCTGATCGAGGTGCGCGACGACGGGGTGGGCGGGGCGGTGGCCGGGCGCGGGTCCGGGCTGCGCGGGCTCGCGGACCGGGTCGAGGCGCTGGGTGGGCGCTTCGCGCTGGAGAGCCCGGCCGGCGCGGGAACGACGCTGCGCGCCGAGATCCCTTGCGGGCGATGACCGCGGCCGAGCTGCTGCGCAGCGTCACGGGGGCGCTCGCCGCCTCCGCTTCGGACGCGTTCGAGGAGGATCTGCCGGGGGTGCTCGTGCGCGGGGACGAGGGTGTTTTGCGTTGGGATGGCGGGACGCTCAGGGTGCCGATCCCGGGAACGGGCGCGCTGCTGATCGAGACCGGACCACCGGACGAGGCGCTGCGCGCCGCGGCCGAGAGCGTCGCGTCGCAGGTCGCGCTGTTCGCGTCGCTGCGCGAGATGGAGGCGCGGCGGCGGGCGATGCTCGACGTCGCGTTCGACTCCGTCGTGACGATGGACGCGTCGGGGGTGGTGCTGTCTGCCAACCGCGCGGCGCAGCGGCTGTTCGGCTACTCCGCCTCGGAGATGGTCGGTCACCGCGTCGCGGAGTTGATCATCCCGCCGTCTCTGCGCGAGGCGCACCGGTCCGGGTTGGAGCGCTACCTGCGCACGGGGCGCGGGCCGGTGGTCGGGCGGCGGGTGGAGCTCACCGCGATGCGGTCTGACGGATCGGAGTTCCCGGTCGAGGTGGTCGTCACGCGGCCGCAGATGCCGGGGGCGCCGGTCTTCTACGGCTACCTGCGCGATCTCACCGCCCGCTACGTCGCCGAGGCCACGCTGCACCGGCTGGCGGACGAGCAGGCGGCGCTGCGGCGGGTGGCGACGGCGGTCGCGGCCGAGTACGACCCGGCGCGGCTGTTCGGGCTCGTGGGTGAGGAGGTCGGGCGGCTGCTCGACGCGCGGACGGCGCACATGTTCCGGTTCGACCCCGACGGATTGGCCGGGACGATCATCGGCGGGTGGGCGCTCTCGCCCGAGCACGTGCTGCCGCCGGGGACGCGGATGCCGCTCGACGGCGACACGGCGGTGACGCGGGTGTGGCGGACGGGGCGGGCGGCGCGGATGGACTCCTACGCGGGTGCGGAGGGGGAGCTGGCGGCGACGATGCGCGGGTACGGCGTGCGGGCGGTCGTCGCCGCGCCGATCTTCCTCGGCGGGGCGCTGTGGGGCGCGGTCGTGGTCTCGACGATGGACCCCGAGCCGTTCCCGGAGGACGCCGAGCAGCGCATCTCCTACTTCGCCGAGCTGGCCGCGCAGGCGCTGGCGAACGCGCAGGCGCGGGAGGAGCTGGCGGCGTCGCGGGCGCGCATCGTCGCGGCGGGTGACGCGGAGCGCCGGCGGCTGGAGCGCAACCTGCACGACGGGGCCCAGCAGCGGCTGGTGTCTTTGGCATTGATGCTGCGTTTGGCGGCGCGGCGGCATCCGGACGACGCCGATCTGCTGCGGGCGGGCGACGAGCTGACCTCTGCGCTCGCGGAACTGCGCGAGCTCGCCCGCGGCATCCACCCGGCGGTACTGACCGAGCGCGGGTTGGAGCCCGCCGTCCGCGCCGTCGCCGACCGCGCGCCGCTGCCGGTCGAGCTCTCGGTGTCGATCGGCGCCGAGCGCCTGCCCGGCCCGGTCGAGGCCGCCGCCTACTACGTCGTCAGCGAGGCCCTGGCCAACGTCGCCAAGTACGCCGGCGCCTCGGTCGTGCGCATTTCCGTGGACCGCGTCGACACCACCGCCCGCATCATCGTCTCCGACGACGGCGCCGGCGGCGCCGACCCCGCCGGCGGCTCTGGCCTGCGCGGCCTCGCCGACCGCGTCGAGGCCCTCAACGGCCGCCTCACCATCGACTCCCCCCTCGGCGCCGGCACCACCCTCCGAGCCGAAATCCCAACTTAACGCCCACCTAAGGGGCCAGACCCCTTAGCTGGCGTTTAGGTTGCGTGGCGGCCGAGAACCGGCGTTGCGCGGCCAAACGCGACCTAAAGGAAACCTAAGGGGTCTGACCCCTTAGGTGTGCTTTAGGTTGGTGGCGAGGGCCGTGAGGAGGCCCAGGGCGAGGGCTCCGGCCGCGATCGCGGCGAGGATCGTCGCCGGGATGGCGAGGGGGATGCCGGTGAGGCCGAGTGGGATGCCGTGGACGGAGATGGCCACGACGGCGGCACCCGCGAGGAGGGCGACGAGGGTCGTCGGGATGCTCTCGAGGATCGCGGTGCGCAGGCGCTGGCCGCGGGTGCCGCCGAGGAGGCGAATCGTCGCCAACTCGGCGCGGCGCTCAGAGGTCGCCATCCGGGCGGTGTTGATCAGCGCGAGCGCCGCGAACAGGGCGGCGAGCCCGACGATCATCCACACGCCCCACGAGTTCTCCTGCCCGATGGCGTGGACGCGGGTGCGGTACCCGCCTCGGGTCAGCACCTCGACGCCGTTGCGGCCCTTCGCGTAGCGGTCCAGTGCAGCGCGCGAACCGGCGACGAAGATCGCCGCGGTGGGCGCGGGGGCATCGGCGAGCACGACGTCGCCCAGTCCCGCGGCGCGGGTGTAGATCGCCCCGACGCGCAGCGTGTGGCGCGACTTGTCGGCGAGGCGGGCGACGAACGTGTCGCCGACCTTCAGGTCACCCGTCTGGGCGAACACGTGGCTCACCGCGACGGTGTCGCCGTGCACGCCGCGCAGGTCCCCCGACGTGAACTGGAGGTCGAGCGTGGGCTTGCCTGTGGCCTTGAGCCCCGCGGCGGGCCACGGAGCGTCCTCGGCATAGACGGACTTCTCGGGGTAGATATCGGTGGTCCGCGCGGACGCGATCCCGGCAATGCCGTCCAGCTTCGCGAGCCGCTCGGCCGTCCCGTCCGGGAGCGGCGCGCCGTCGCGACCGGTGACGACGAACGGCGCGGTCACCCGCTTGGCGGTGACGCGCTCCGCGTCACGCTGCCCGCTGGTCTGGACGATGCCCTGCGTCCCCGCCAGCATCGCCACGAGCACGACCGGGGTCGCCAGCGCGGCCGTCCGCCAGCGGTTGGCGGCCAGCCCGGTCGAGGCGAGCAGGCCGGACGCGCCGAAGCGCCGCAGCGGCCACGCGAGCAGTGCGGCGGGCACGCCGAGCAGGGCGCGTCCGAGCAGCCCGACGCCCGCCGCCAGCAGCATCCCCTCGAGGATCGCGAACGCGACCGCCCACGTGCCCTTGAACAGCAGCGCCATCGCGACGCCGCCACCGAGCAGGAGGACGCCGACGCCGAGCTGCAACACACCCGGCCGCGCACGTTCGATCGCTGCCTCGCGCAGCGCCTCGGCGGGGCGGGTGCGACCGGCGCGGCGAGCCGCGGCGAACATCGCGACCTGCGCGACGAGGATCCCACCGCCGAACGCCGCGACGAGCGGAATCCACGACGTGCCCGGCGCGAACCCGGGCGGCACCGCACCATGGTCGGCCATCACGTCCACGATGGCGTGGGCGAGCGGCTTCCCGGCGAGGATGCCGAAAGCGCCGGCGACGACCGACACGATCAGCGCCTCACCCGCGATCAGCCGGCGAACCTGGTGCGGCGCGGCGCCGAGCGCGCGCAGGACCGCGATCTCGCTCCGCCGCTGGACGATCGCGAGCGAGAACGTGCCTGCGACGACGAACAGCGCGACCATCGCGCTGATCCCGCCCATCGTCCCGAAGATCGCGATCAGGGCGACCCGGTCGGCCGCGCGCGAGTCGCTCGCGTCGGCGTCAGCGGCGTGCGCGCGGTCGAGCACCTTCAACCGCGGGTCGGCGGCGATGCCGGCCGCGGTCCGGCGAGCCGCCACGAGACCCGCCTCGCGGTTCATGTATGCATCTGGTGTGCAACTTGTACACCGGGGTCTGACCCCGGTATGCGACTTGGATGCAAGGGCGATCGCGTTGACCTTGCCCGGGTGGCCGGAGAGGCGGGAGGCCACGGCGTCGGTGAAGAAGAGGGTGGGTGGGCCGGCCGGGCCGCGGACGGTGCCGGTGACGCGGTAGGTGGACTCGCCCGCGGGCGTCGCGATGCGCAGGTGTGAGCCGACCGGCAATCTCGTGTCGGCGACGACGTCGTGCGCACCCGCCGGCGCGTGGCCGGACACGAGCGTGTACGGCGTCAGCGCCGCGCTCGCCCACCCGTGGGCGCTGAGCGGATCGGGGCTCACGGACCGGCCCGCGGCGTCGAACGCGCCGACCGGGAAGGAGACGTCGCCGACCCCGCCCGCGAATTGTCGTACCAGCGCCGCGTCGAGCAGCGGCGCTGGAGCGACGTCCGCCGACTCGTCCTCGGCGGTCGCGATCTCAGGATCGGCCTGGACGACCGCGTCGGCCGCCGCGAAGCGTCCCGGGCCGGGCGCGCTCAACGCACCCGCCATCAGCAACCCGGCGCCATAGGCCAGCGTGACGCCCAGCCAGAGGGCGACGAACGCGCCGGCGAGGGTCCCGCGGTTCGCCCGCAGCGTCTGCAGAGAGATGCGGAACACGTCACTCCCCCAGCCCGGTCATGCGCTCGGCGACCTGCTCGGCCGTCGGCGCCACGAGCTCACCCGCGAGACGGCCGTCGGCCATGAACACGACGCGGTCGGCGTACGCCGCGGCGCTCGGGTCGTGGGTGACCATGACGAGCGTGCGCCCGCCGCGGTCCACGGTGTCGCGCAGCAGCGCGAGCACCTCCCGCCCCGCGCGCAGATCCAGAGCACCGGTCGGCTCGTCGGCGAACAGCAGCTCCGGCTCGCCGACCAGAGCGCGCGCGATCGCCACCCGCTGCTGCTGACCCCCGGAGAGCTGCGCGGGACGATGCCCGGCGCGATCGGCGAGACCGACCGCCGCCAGCGCCGCCGTGACCTGCTCACGACGCAACCGGCGCCCCGCCAGCCGTGACGGCAACGCGACGTTCTGCGCCGCGGTCAGCGCGCCGAGCAGGTTGAAGGATTGAAAGACGAACCCGAGTCGCTCGCGTCGCAGGCGCGCCAGTGCCTTCTCGCCGAGCGCGCTGAGCTCGACATCGCCGAGCCGCACGCGTCCCGACGTCGGCCGGTCCAACCCCGCGGCGGATTGCAGCAGCGTCGACTTGCCGGAGCCCGAAGGTCCCATGACGGCCGTGAAGGTGCCGCGCTCGAAGCTGAGGGTGACGCCGTCGAGCGCGCGGACCACGCCGTCGCCGGAGCCGAAGTCACGAGTGAGGGAGTCGAGAAACAGAGCAGTCATGGTCTGAGACACTCTCCCGCCGCCGGCCCGCCCTGTCGCTGGGGCGCAGAGGAGTCCCGCGGTTCGGGAAACCGGCACCGACCTCCGGTAAACCCCCTACCTAAAGGGGACTGTCCCCTTTAGGTTGTGAGCATGGCCCGCACCGTCCTCATCGTCGACGACTCCACCGCGTTTCGCATGTCTGCGCGGATGCTGCTGCAGGCCCGCGGATACGAGGTCGTGGGGATGGCGGGCGACGTCGCTTCCGGTCTCGCCGCGGCGGCCGAACTGCACCCGGACTGTGTGCTGCTGGACGTCAACCTCCCCGACGGGGACGGCGTGCGCTCGGCGGGGCGGTTCAACGGCGCGGTGGTCGTGCTCGTCTCGACGCTCGACGCATCCGCCGTGGGCGACGTCGAGGCGTCGGGGGCGAAGGGCTTCGTCCCGAAGGCCGAGCTGGCCTCACCCCGCCTCGTCGAACTGCTCGGCGCGCCATGACCCGGGTCGTCATCGCCGAGGACCAGGCGCTGCTGCGCCAGGGGATCGTTCGCCTCCTCGCCGACGCGGGCTTCGAGGTCGTCGCCGAGGCCGCGGATGCACCCGACCTGTTGCGCAAGGTCGCCGCCCACAAGCCCGACGTCGCGATCGTCGACGTCCAGATGCCGCCCGACAACACCGACGACGGCCTGCGAGCGGCGATGGAGATCCGCGCCGCCCACCCCGGCATCGGCGTCCTCGTCCTCAGCCAGTACGCCGAAGAGCGCTACGCGGTCGACCTGATCGGCGACGACGCCGAGGGCGTCGGCTACCTGCTCAAGGACCGCGTGACCGACTTCAAGCTCTTCGCGGACGCCGTCAAGCGCGTCGCCGCCGGCGGATCGGTGCTCGACCCGACCGTCGTCGCCCACATGTTCGGCCGCCGCCGCCGCGACGACCCGCTCGACGGCCTCACCCCGCGCGAGCGCGAGGTGCTCGAGCTGATGGCCGAAGGGCGCTCGAACAAGGGCATCGCCGAGGCGATGGTCGTCACCCCGCACGCCGTCGAGAAGCACGTGACCGCGATCTTCACCAAGCTCGGCGTCGGCGGCGGCGCCGAGGACCACCGCCGCGTGCTCGCGGTGCTCCAGTTCATCCGAGGGGGATCCGGGCGCGGATGAGCGTCCCCGCGCCGCGCGGGGACTCCACCTCGAGCGTCCCGTCGAGCGCGCCGACGCGATCCCCGAGACCGCGCAGTCCGCTCCCGCCCGCGGCGTTCGCGCCACCCACGCCGTCGTCGCGCACGTCCACCACGGCGCAGCCGTTCTCGCGCCGCACCTCCACCCGCGCGTACGTCGCCCCCGCGTACTTCGCCACGTTCGTCAGCGCCTCCGCGACGACGAAGTAGGCCGCGGTCTCGACCGCACTCGGGAGCCGCTCCGCCAGCGCGCTGTCCAGCTCGACCGGCACCGGCGCCCGGCTGGCCAGGGACTCCAGCGCCGCGTCGAGCCCCCGTTGGGAGAGCACCGCGGGATGGATGCCGGAGGCGAGGTCGCGCAACTCGCCGACCGCCGCCTGGGCGTTGGCGAACGCGCTCTCGACCAGCTCCAGCGCCCCGTCCGCGTCGGCGGGAAGCCGTTCGCGCGCGAGCTGCAGCTCGATCATCAGCGCCACGAGGCGCTGCTGCGCGCCGTCGTGCAGATCGCGCCCCAGTCGCCGGCGCTCCGCGTCGCCCGCTTCCACCAGCCGCGCGCGCGAAGCGCGCAACGCCTCGACCTGCGCCCGCAGCTCGACCTCCAGCCGCGCGTTCTCCAGCGCCAGCACGGCGGCGGCGCTCGCCTCGACCACCAGCTCGGGCGTCTCCGACAAGACCCGCGCGTGCAGGAGCGCGCCGACGCGCCGCCCCTCGTGATCGATCTCCGTCAGTTCGCGCTCGCCGGCCTCGATCGGATGCCCGGCACGATCGACGTACCCGCGCTCGGGCAGCCAGTAGGCGACCTCGAGCGTCGGATCGCCGAGCGCGTCGGCGAGTGCATCGCGCAGGTCGCGGTCGCGCGCGAGCTGCTCGATCAACCGGCCGACGGTCGCGGTGCGGAAGAAGCGGGTGCGCACCAGACCGAGCAGGAACGCCGCCGGGAGCAGCGCGAACGCGGCGATGAACGCGATCTGCGCGGCCATCTCGCCGGCACCGGCGGACTGGGTCGCGGCGGTCGCCAGGCCGAGGACCATGATCACCGCCCCGAGCAGCAGCACCGGCTCCAGCCCGCGGCGTTGGGCGTGGTTGGACGCGCGCCAGCGGCGGAGCAAGAGGACGACCGTCAGCGTCACCGCGACCACGGCGAACACGCCCTGGACGGTCTCGATCACGCTCGCGATCGACCGGTCGTCGCTGATCAGGATCGGATTGCTCGGGCAGTCGTCGCCCAGGTCAGACCCGCAGGTGCTGAACAGGACGAGCACCGGCTGCAGCACGCCCGCGACGTAGCCGAGCGCCGCCACGATGCGCGCGCCGCGCGTCTCGAGCCGGCCGGACGGGAACGCGAGCAGCAGGTGGATCAGCAGCGAGATGATCACCGTGTCCGCCGTCGCGCCGATCGCCCACAGCACTGGTACGTCGAAGAGCGAGAAGCCCGTCAAGGCGACGCCGACGCCGACGATCGTCATCAGCGCGCCCGTGCGATTGTCGGGGCGGCGCAGCCAGGCGAAGGAGCCGACCGCGACGAACCCCCACGCCAGCGCGATGCCGAGGTACGGGACCGCGCGCCCACCCGGCGGCAGGCGGTCGAAGCCCGGCGTCGCCACGAGGATCACGGTCCCGATGGCGAACGTCGTCACGCAGGCGGCGGCGATCGTCAGACGCATCGCCGCCGAGCCTACGGGGCCGGGCTTACTTCATGAGCGTCAAAAGCCCTATCCGCCGCGCATCGCCTCGCCCAGCAGGGCGCGGGCGATCACGAGCTTCTGGATCTCGCTCGTTCCCTCATAGATCTCGGTGACCTTGGCGTCGCGGTAGTAGCGCTCGGCCGGGAACTCCTTGGTGTAGCCGTAGCCGCCGAGGATCTGGATCGCCTCGCCGGTCTGGCGGCGGGCGACGCCGGAGGCGAAGAGCTTGGCCTGCGCGCCCTCGACGCTGTGGGGCTTCCCGCCTTCCTTCAGGCGGGCGGCGCGCCAGACGAGGGCTCTTGCGGCCTCGACCTCGGTCTGCATGTCGGCGAGCTTGTGCTGGATCGCCTGGAAGCGGGCGATCGGGCCGCCGAACGCGTTGCGCTCCTTGGCGTACCCGGTCGCGAGGTCGAGCGCGGCCTGGGCGATGCCCACCGCCTGCGCGGCGATGCCGATCCGGCCGCCGTCGAGCGTGCGCAACGCGACCCGCATGCCGTTGCCGGACTCGCCCAACCGTTCGGCGGGCGTGTCCTCGAAGGCGAGGTCGGCGGTGGAGCTCGAATTGAGCCCCATCTTCTCTTCCTCGCGGGTCACGGCGAAGCCGGCGGCGCCGGCGCGGACCAGGAAGGCGCTCGGCTTGTCGCGTTCCTTGGCGAAGACGATGAACGTCGAGGCGAACGAGCCGTTGGTGATCCACTGCTTGGCGCCGGTGATCCGGTCATCCGACACCCGGGTCCGCATCGCGCCGGCGTCACTTCCCGACCCCGACTCGGTGAGCGCGAACGCGGACAACTCCTCGCCGCTCGCCAGCCTCGGGACGTGCGCCTCGATCTGCTCCGCGGAACCGTGGTTGAGGATCGGCAGCGTGCCCGCGCTCGTGTGCACGGCGACGGTCACGCCCACACCCGCGTCGGCGCGCGAGAGTTCCTCCAGCACGAGCATGTAGGCGAGGAAGTCGGCCCCCGCGCCGCCGTGCTCCTCCGGCACGCACACCCCCATCAGCCCCAGCTCACCGAGCTCGCCGAACAGCTCACGCGGGAAGTGATGGTCGCGATCCCACTGCGAGGCGAACGGCGCGATCTTCTCGTCGGCGAACCGCCGCGTCAGGTCGCGGATCTCACGCTGGTCGTCGGTCAGCTCGTGGACGCTCACGTGCGCACCGCGCGCTGCACCGCGAACCCGCCCACGAGCGCCGCCGCAGCAGCCACCCGAATCTTCCGCCCGAGCCGCTCGAAGCGCATGATCTCCCACCCCTCCGCGCGCGCCACGCGCGCCAGTTCCTTGTCCGGATTGACCGCGACAGGATGCCCGACGAGCCGCAGCATCGGCAGGTCGGACTCGGAGTCGCTGTAGGCGTAGGACGCTTCGAGGTCGATGCCCTCGCGCACGGCCAGGTCGCGGATCGCCTGCGCCTTGCCCTCGCGGTAGTTGAACGGCCCGCCTTCACGACCGGTGTAGACGCCGTCGATCACCTCGGCGACGCTGCCCACGGCGCCGTCGAAGGTGAGCACGATCGCCATCAGCTCGGCCATCTCCTGGGCGGCGGCGGTGCAGATGAAGATCGGCCGGCCCTCGTCCTGATGCTCGTAGGCGAGCTCGAGCATCCGCGGGTACAGCCGCGGGAGCACCCCTGCGAGCACGCTTCCGGAGAGCCGCTGCAGATCGCGCACCTTCGCCCCCTCGAGCATCTCCGACACCCGCGCGCGGATCGCGTCAGTGCCCGCGTCGGTGGAGCCTCTCAGCCGGAAGACGATGTTCTCGTAGGCGTCGCGGGCGATGTCGCGGCGCGAGAGCATCCCCGCCTTGTACGCCGCGCGGCCGAACTGGAACGACGACGAGCCCGCGATCAGCGTGCGGTCGAGGTCGAAGAACGCGGCCCCGTTCTCTCCTTCGCGTTTGATCGCGCCCCCGCCCGGAGGCGGGGGAAGGATGTGCGGGCGCTCGGTCAAGCGCAGCTCAGACGTGCACGATGACGGCGTCGCCCTGGCCACCGCCGGAGCAGATCGCGACGCAGCCGTAGCCGCCGCCGCGCCGGCGCAGCTCCAGCACGAGCGAGCCGATGATGCGGGCGCCGGAGGCGCCGATCGGGTGCCCGAGCGCGACCGCGCCGCCGTTGACGTTCACCCGTTCCTCGTCGATGCCGAGCATGCGGGTGGAGTTCAGGGCGACGGACGCGAAGGCCTCGTTGATCTCCCACAGATCGATGTCCCCCGGCTGCAGCCCCGCCTTGTCGAGCGCCTTCTTGGCGGCGTTGGCGGGCGTGCGGGCGAGCCAGGCGAACTCGTCGGCGACGGCCGCCTGGGCGATGATCGTGCCGAGGATGTCCTTGCCGTTGCGCTCGGCCCAGTCCTCGCTGGCCAGCACCAGCGCGCCCGCGCCGTCGTTGACGCCCGGGGAGTTGCCCGCGGTGTGGGAGCCGTTCTTGACCAGGCCGGGGAGCTTGGCCAGCGCCTCGAGGCTCGAGCCGCGTCGCGGCGCCTCGTCGACCTCGACCACCGTGTCGCCCTTGCGACCGCTGATGGTGACGGAGACGATCTCGTCGGCGAGGCGACCCTCGTCGGTGGCGGCGATCGCGCGGTCGTGCGAGCGCAGCGCCCACTTGTCGAGGTCGGCGCGGGTGATCTCGAGCTCGTCGCCGATCTCGGTCGCCTCGTCGAACATCTGACGGCCGCTGAACGGGTTGCGCAGGCCGTCCTCGATCATCGCGTCGAGCGCCTTGACGTCGCCCATCCGGAAGCCCTGGCGCGCGCCGGGGAGCAGGTAGGGCGCCTGCGACATCGACTCCATCCCGCCGCCGACCGCGACTTCCAGGTCACCCGCCCGAACGGCCTGATCGATCATCCCGACCGCGCGCACGCTCGAGGCGCAGACCTTGTTGATCGTCTCAGAGGTGACCTCGATCGGGATGCCGGCGTTGATCTGCGCCTGCCGGCTCGGGATCTGCCCCTGCCCCGCCTGCAGCACCGTTCCCATCACGACGTGCTCGACCTGCTCGGGCGCGATATCGGCGCGCTGGAGCGCCTCGCGGATCGCCACACCGCCCAGATGCGTGGCCGGGAGCGTCGAGAGGCCCCCGCCCAGCTTGCCGATCGGCGTGCGGGCGCTGCTCAGGATCACGGTTCGAGGCATGAGTCGAGTCTATTAACGTCCGCGCGTATGGATGTCGCAACGACCACGGATGCCCCACCTTCGAGCGGTGCCGACACGATCGTCGTCGGGGTCTTCGAGGACGAGGGGATCAAGCACGACCACGGTGGCGTGCTGCAGGCGCTGGTGGACTCCGGCGAGGCCAAGCGCGCCCTGCGCAAGCTGGCGGTGACGCACGCCGAGGGGCGGCGCTACATCGTCGCCGGATTGGGTGCGCGCAAGGACTTCGATCCCGAGCGGGCGCGGGTCGCCGCGGCGGTCGTGGTGGGGCGCGCGAAGGAGCTGAGCACGCGGGTGCTGTGCTGGGAGGTCCCTCACCACGTGACCGACGCGCACGTCGGCGCGCTGGTCGAGGGCACATTGCTGGCGGCCTACGCGTTCGGCGAGTACAAGAGCGAGACCTCCTCCGACTCGCCCGGGCTCGACACGCTGATCCTGAGCGCGCACGACGACGTCTCCGCGCCGGCGGCGCGGGCGGCGGTCCTGTCGGAGGCGACGAACTCCGCCCGCAACCTCCAGAACCGGCCGGCGAACGACCTCACGCCGGAGGCGCTCGAGGCGCGGGCGCGGGAGCTGGAGGGCGTCAGTGTCGACGTGCTCGACCGCGAGGGGATCGTCGCTGCGGGGATGGGCGCGTTCGCGTGCGTGGCGCAGGGCTCCCACGTGGAGCCGCGCCTGATCACGGTCCGCTACGAGCCCGCCGACGTGACCGGCCCGCTGCTGGGCTTCGTGGGCAAGGCGGTGACGTTCGACTCCGGTGGCATCTCGATCAAGCCCGCGGCGAAGATGCATGAGATGAAGTTCGACATGTCGGGCGGGGCGGCGGTCCTTGAGGCCGTCGGCGCGATCGCGCGGCTGGGGCTGCCGGTGCGGGTGGCGGGTGTGATCGGCGCGACGGAGAACCTCCCGTCCGGCCACGCCGTCAAGCCCGGCGACATCGTGCGGGCGAAGTCCGGCGTGACGATCGAGGTCAACAACACCGACGCCGAAGGCCGGCTCGTGCTCGCCGACTGCCTCGCCCACGCGATCGACCTCGGCGCCGAGCGCCTGGTCGACCTCGCGACGCTGACCGGCGCGATCGTCGTCGCCCTCGGCACGCCGTACGCGGGCCTGTTCGCCAACGACGACGGCTGGGCGGGTGAGATCACCCGCGCGGGCGAGCGCACCGGCGAATCCGTCTGGCGCATGCCGCTGCACCCGGACTACGAGAAGCTGATCGAAGGCCGCTACGCCGACATCGTCAACTCCCCGACCGACCGCGGCGGCAGCGCCTCCAGCGCCGCCGAGTTCCTGCACCGCTTCGCCGGCGACGTCCCGTGGGCACACATCGACATCGCCGCCGGCGCCTACGACAACGGCAAGCCCTACACCCCCAAGGGCGGCGCCGGCTGGGGCGTCCGCCTCCTCGTCGAGCTGGCGAACGGCGAACCGGCCTCCCCCGACATACATTAATCCCACCTAAGGGGTCTGGCCCCTTATCTCCGCTTTAGCTCGCGCGGCGGGTGGGAAACCGCCGCGCGAAGTCGAAAGCGACCTAAAGGGAACCTAAGGGGTCTGGCCCCTTAGGTGGGCGTTAGAAACGGAAGGAGCCGACGAGGCCGTCGAGGCGGGTGGCGGTGGCGGCGAGTTCTTGGGCGGAGGCCGCGATCTCCTGGGTGGAGGCGGAGGTCTCCTCGGTGGTGGCCGTGACCTGCTCGGCGGAGGCGGAGGACTGTTCGGCGACGGCCGCGACCTCACCCACGTCGGTCTGGATGCGGCCGGTGCCGTCGGAGATGCGCTCGACGGCGTCGGCGATTTCCTCCACGCGGGTGGTGACGTCGACGACGGCGGCCTCGATGTCGGCGAAGGCGTCGCGGGCCTGGGCGACCGTGCGGGCACCCGCCTCGGTGCGCTCGGCCCCGCCTTCGACGACGCCGACGACGCGCGCGGTCTCCTGCTGGATCTGGGCGATCAGCTCGGCGATCGAGCCGGCGGCGGCCTGGGAGCCCTCGGCCAGCTTGCGCACTTCCTCCGCCACAACGGCAAAGCCTCGGCCCTGCTCGCCCGCCCGCGCGGCCTCGATGGCGGCATTCAATGCCAGCAGGTTGGTCTGCGCGGCGAGCGCGGCGATCGTCTCGACGATCGACTCGATCTCGCCCGAGCGGACCGCAAGATCCTGGATCGCGCTGGTGACGTCCTTGGAGGACCGCTGGACGCCGGTCATGGCGTCGAACGCCTCCTGAGCGGTGACGGCGCCGGCGCGGGCGACCCCGCGGGCGGCGTCGGCGGCGCGGGCGGCCTCGCGGGCACGCAGCACGCTCTCACGGGCGACCGCGGCCGCCTCGGAGGCGATGTCGCGGACGGCCTCGACGCTGCGCGCCTGGCGCTCAGCGCCCGACGCGACCTCACCCACGGCGTTGGCGATCTCGCCCACCGCGGCGCCGGCCTCCTGCGAGGTGGTCGCCATCTGGCGCGACGCGGCGGCGACGGAGTTCGAGGAGCCGGCGACCTCGCCGATCAGCTCCGACAGCCGGCCGCGCATGTCGTTGTACGAGTCCACGGACACGTGCAGCCGCTCGCGGATGCCGTTGGTGGCGCGCGCGATGTCGCCGATCTCGTCCCCGCCGGGGGCCTCGATGGCGGGCGTGTCGGCCAGGACGGCGCGCGTCAGGTCCCCACCGGCGACCGCGTTCAGACCCTCTTCGAGCTCCGCGGCATCGTGGCTCTCGAGCAGGTTCAGCCGGTCGAGCACCTGCGCGGCCGAGCGGCGGATGCCGCGGCTGACGAGGAAGACGATGCCGGCGGCGAACAGCGTCGCCAGCAGGCCGGCCATCAGGCCGAAGGTCCGCGCGGCGTCCGCGGCGGACTTGGCGGTGGCGATGTCGGCGTCCTGGCGCTTCTGGACGTAGGCGCGGATCTGCTCCTGCGCCTTCAACGGGACACGGACGTACTTGTCGGCCAGAGTGAGGGCGGCGTGCGCGGCGGCGGTGTCGCCGCTCGCCATCGCCGGGAAGAGCTTGGTGTTGACGGTCTCGTCGTGGTTGTGGTCAGCGGCGGTCGCGCCTGCGGCGAGCTTGGTCACGACCGGGTCGTGCAGCTTCTCCACGGCCGCACCGCCACGCTCGCCCGCGGCCACACCCTCCTCCCACTCACGCTTGTAGCGCAGCTCGCCGGTGGCGACGTACAGCGCCTGGGCAGCCTGCTGCTGCCGTGTCCCGTCGGCCTGGTCGGCAGCACCCTCGAGCGCTGTCTTCCACCCGATCGCGCGCTCGTACGCGCCGCTGGCCTGCGAGGACTTGTGCAGGACGATGACCAAGGAGGCGAGCATGACGACGAGGACGCCGGCGAACGCGAGTCCGAGCTTGGCGCCGAGCCTGAGGCGGAGGGGGGTGCGCATGGTGGCGTGGTCATCGGCATGACCCGACGACGAGTTGAGCGATGCGAGTTTCCTGAAGAAAAGCGGGAGCTTCGGCCGAGCGCGCCGCCATCATGGGTGGCCGTGAGGCTCGCCGGACTCTGGATCCTCCTCGTTGCCGTCTACGCCGCAACGCTCGGTATTCCCGCCCAACCCGGGATGGACTACGCGGGCGCCGAGCCGCACCATCTGCTGGCCGCCGAGTCGATCGTGAGCGATCGGGACGTCGACCTAACCGACGAGTACGCGGAGCGGGCCTACGCGAGCTGGTACCCGCACGAACTGAAGACCGATGGGCAGGTCGTCGCCGGACGGTTGATGGAACCCCACGGCGTCGGTTTCGCGCTGCTGATCGCCCCCGCGTACGCGATCGGCGGGCCGCGGGCGGTACAGGGCGAGATGCTCGCGCTGCTGGCCTTCGCGTTCGTGCTGGCCGCGCTGCTGGCGCGGCGGCTGGTGCCCGAGCCGTACGCGACGGTGGGCGTCGGGCTCGTCGCCCTCTCTCCCCCCGCGCTCGCCGCCTCCACGACGGTCACTCCCGGCGTGCCCGCGGCGGTCCTGCTCTCCGGAGCCGCGCTGTGCGCGCTGGCGGTCCGGGAGCGACCACGGCTGCGCTACGTCTTCGGCGGCGCGCTGCTGCTCGCGGGCCTGCCCTGGCTGGGCTGGACGTTCGTGGCGCCCGGCGTGGTCGTCGCGTGGGCGCTGGTCGTCTGGACGCTGCGCGAGCGGCGGCGGATGGCCGCGCTCGTGGCGGGGGAGGCACTCGCGGCCTCGCTGGTCTTCTACGCGACGATCAACGACCGCTTCTACGGTGGCCTGACGCCGCGTTCGGCGGGGCTCACCGGCCCGCCGGAGTTCCCGGTCGGCTACGTCGAGCGCCTCCCGCGGCTGGCCGGCCTGTGGCTGGACCGCGACGCCGGGCTGCTGCGCTGGGCGCCGCTGCTCGCGCTCGTCTTCTACGCCGCCTGGCTGCTGTACCGCTCGCGGCGCGACCAGCTCGCGCGCGTCGCGCCGGCGCGGCGGGAGGCCGAGGCGTGCGCCGGCCTGCTGCTGTCGCTCGCGGGCGCGCAGCTCGCGGTCAGCGCGCTGCTCTCGACCGGCGGCCTGCGCGGCGAGTCCTTCCCGGGCGTCTCGGCCGTCGCCGCCCTGCCCGCGCTCGCCGCGCTGACGGCGTGGGGCCTGCGCCACGTCCCTCGCCCCGTGGCGGGCGCGCTCGGGCTCTTCACGCTCGGGGCGAGCACCTGGCTGGTCCTGGCCTTGCGCGGCGACCACCTCAAAGGCTGGCTCGAGGTCCACACCAGCGCGCCCTGGGGTCCGCCGGTCAACATCTTCCCGAACTTCACCGGCGCCGCCTACTGGCCCGCCACCCTCTGCGCCCTGCTGGTGGCGGGTGTGGCCTTCCTGTGGTGGAGTGAGCGCCGCGCAGCGGGCGAATGGCGCAAGGCCGCCGCCGCCTCGCGCACCTCCAAGGCCATGCACTAGTGGAATTCCTCACCTCCGATCCCGCTTCGCACGCGGCGCTGCGCGACGCCGTCAGCGTGACCGTGGACGCGCTCGTCGCCGCACTCGGCGTGCCCGGCCCGAGGTCGCCGCTGTCCACCGAGGCGCTCGCCGCGACCGCCGCCCGGCTCGACCCGTGCCCGCCCGACGGCGCGCCCTTGGAGCAGGTGCTCGAGGACCTGCGAGACGTGCTGGACGGCAGCCTGCGCCTCGGGGACCCGCGCACGGTCGCCCACCTGCATCCCGCCCCGCTGATCGCGAGCGTCGCGGGCGAGCTCGCGGTCGGCCTCACCAACCAGTCGATGGACGCGTTCGACGCCTCACCCGCGGCGACGTTCGTCGAGGACGCGCTGGTGCGCTGGCTCGCGCGCGAGCACGGGCTCGGCGACGCCGGCTCGGGCGTGATGACGATGGGCGGAACCGCCTCGAACCTGCTCGGGCTGCTGCTGGCCCGCGACCGGGCGGGCGAGAACGTGCGCGCCCACGGCCTGCCGCCCAACGACTGGCGGATCGTCGCGTCCGAGGCGAGCCACGACAGCATCCGCCGCAGCGCCGCGCTGCTCGGGCTCGGCACCGAAGCGGTGATCGGCGTCGAGACCGACGCCACCGGCGCGATGTCGCTGGACGCCTTCGACGCCGCCACCGCCGGCCGGCACGTGATCGCGATCGTCGGCACCGCCGGAACGACCGACCTCGGCGCGATCGACCCGCTGGACGCGCTCGCGGACCGGGCGGAACGGCGCGGCGCCTGGTTTCACGTCGACGCCGCGGTCGGGTCCGGTCTGGTCCTCAGCCCGCGCCAGAAGCCGCGCCTGAAGGGCATCGAGCGCGCCAACAGCGTCACGGCCGACCTCCACAAGCTGTGGTGGCAGCCGTTCAGCGCCAGTGCCCTACTGGTCCCGGACGTCGACGTCCTCAAGGCGGTCCATCACGCCAGCGTCTATCTCAACCGCCCCGAGGATGAGGCCGAGGGCCAGCTCAACCTCGTCGGCCGCAGCCTCGACACGTCGCGCCGCTTCGACGCGCTGAAGGTGCTGATCGCACTGCGGGCCACCGGCCGCCGGCGGCTCGCCGAGATGATCGACGAAGTCCTCACGCTCGCCCGGTACGCCGGCGAGGCGATCGCCCAGCGCCCGCAGCTCCAGCTGCTCACCACGCCTTCAACCGTCATGGTCGCGTTCCGCCACGCGGGCGACGACGAGACGAACATCCGCATCCACCGCGAGCTCTTCGCGTCCGGGCGCGCCGTGATCGGCCGCACCCGCATCAAGGGCGAGGTCAGCCTGAAGCTGACGCTGCTGAACCCGCACACGACGCGGGCGGACATCGACGCGCTGCTGGACGAGATCGTCAGCGCGGCAGGCTGACCGGCAGCCGCACGTTGCGGACGTCACCCGCCGCGTTGCGCACCCGCCCGACGACCCACACGGTCTTGATCTTCCCGCGCGGCTTGGACGGCAGTCGCAGCCGCAACGTCAACACGCGAGAGGCGACGAGCGAGCGCTTGACCTGCGGCCCCGTGAACATCCGCTTGGAACGCAGCTTCGCGGTGAGATGCACCGCGAGCGAGCAGTCCTGGTCGCAGGCGAGCTTGACGAGGGCGGTGCGCTTGCGGTCCAGCCGCGGGGTCGCGCGTGCGCTGAGGAACGGCGCGCCCTGGACGAGCACCGGCGGCCGCACGCCGACCAGCGGCGCCGGAGCCACCGGGCGCGGCACGACGAAGATCGTCACGCGATAGGTCTCGGATTCCACGACCCCATTGCTGACGCGGTAGGCGACCGTGTCCTGCCCCGAATAGCCCGCCGCCGGCGTGTAGTGCAGGTCCGTGAGCGTGCCGTGCTCCGGCTCCTTGGCGACGACGAGGTCGAGCCTACGGCCCGCGGGATCGGTGCACGGCGGGGGCGGAAGGTCGACCGGCTGGTCGGACTGCGTCGTCGCCGTGGCCGAGGTCGCGCTGCAGCGCGGCGCGGCGACCGACTCGCAGCTCGCGGTCACGGCCACACACGGCTGCCAGTCGACGGGGCCGACGCGCTCGGCGCCCGTCACGACCGTCCGCGGCGTACCGCCCGTGGCGGCGGCGATCCGCACCTCCGCGCCCGCGGCGTAGACGAGCGCGGTCGCGTCGGGCGACCAGCGCGGCGCTGCCGCGGGACCTTCGACCAGGGGCTTGACGGCACCACCGGCGGTCGGGATCGACGACAGGCCGCCGTCGCGCGCGAAGGCGACCGCGCTGTTGTCCGGCGCCCACGCCGGGACGCCCCTCACGGCGGGCGGCAGGTCGAGGCTCACTCCCGGCAGGACCAGCAGCCCCGCCACGACCGGCGCGAAGGCCGCCAGGCCGGGAGCCCAGGCGATGTCCGTGGTCCCGGCGAGCAGGTCGACCAGGAACGGGTCGAGCGCGGCGCCCGGGGTCGGCGCGACGCGGTAGGTCAACACGCCCCGCCGGAAGGCGATCGCGCCGCCGTCACTCGCCCAGGCGGGGTTCGCGTCGGTCGCGCCGGCGGTCACTCCGAGGATGCGACCGGTGGTGAGCTCGAGCACCCCGATCCCACCCGCCTTCACGAACGCGAGCCGGTTGCCACCGGGCGAGAACGCCAGCTCGGTGATCTGTCCCGCGTCCGGAACCGGCAGCATGCGCAGGCCGCTCCCGTCGGCGTTGAACGCCATCAGGCGCCCGTCGACGACCGCGGCCAGCTGGCCGTTCGCCGCCTGCGCGGAGGCAGGAACGAACCACGCCGCGAACAGACACGCGGCGCACGCCAATGCACGGAACGACCTCCGCATGGCGCGACTCTATGGGGCGATCCGGCGTTTGTAACGCCAACTGGACGAACGGCTCACCCGGCGTCGGGACGGGCGGCCTCACTGGGGTCGATCGCCCCGCGCGCGAGGATCGTGCTCGCGGCGCTCGCCGGGTCCAGCCGGCGGGCCACGACCTCGTCCAGCAACTCCTGCACCTCGGGGTCGTCGCGCAGCGTCGCCTCCAGCGCCTTGCGCAGTCGCACGGTGGCGATCCCGAGCACCTCGTTCATCAGGTTGCGGCGCCGGCGCTCGGACAGCGTCCCCTCGGCCTCGACGTGGGCGCGGTGCTCGGCCAGCTTCTCCGCGAGCACCTCGACGCCCTCGCCGCGCGTGGCCTCGGTCTTGATGATCGGCGGGCGCCAGCCCTCGTGCGGCGCCAGCGACAGGACACCGCGGATCTCGCGGACCATCGTGTCGGTCAGCGGGTGATCGGACTTGTTGACGACGATGATGTCGGGGATCTCCATCACGCCCGCCTTCAGCGCCTGGATCGAGTCGCCGGAGCCGGGGATCAGGACGAGCACGACCGAGTCGGCGTGGTCGATCACGTCGACCTCCGCCTGCCCCACGCCCACCGTCTCGAGGTAGACGTCGTCCTTGCCCGCGGCGTCCATCAGCAGCGCGGTCTGCAAGGCCGCCTCGGCGAGGCCGCCGAGCGCGCCGCGCGTCGCCATCGAGCGGATGAAGACGCCCGGGTCCAGGAAGTGCTCGGTGAGGCGGATGCGGTCGCCCAGCAGGGCGCCGCCGCGGAACGGCGAGGACGGGTCGATCGAGAGCACGGCGATCTGGCGGTCCAGCGTTCGCTGGTGCTTGATCAGCGCGCCGATCAGCGTGGACTTGCCCGCACCGGGCGGGCCGGTGAAGCCCACGATCGACGCGTTCCCGGTGTGCGGGTAGATCGCGCGGACGAGCTCCCACCCGGCGGGATCGTCGTCCTCCACGAGCGAGATGCCACGTGCCAGCGCGCGCTTGTCACCGCGCAGGAGTCGGTCAGCCAGCGAGTCCGCCATCAGGGCGCCGGAGGATAGTCTGGACGGCCGATGGCGACGGTTTCGTCCAGACCCGCTGCCGCGCCAGACGTCCATGGCGTGCCCGCCCCGCTCCACGGTGGTCCGCTGGCGCTCGCGCGCTTCATGCACAGCCACGGCATGCTGAACCGCAACTACGCGCGGCTGATCGCGCGCTGGGTGTTCCTCAAGCTCCGCTGGGGCAAACGGCTGCAGACCGACGGCCTGTGCTTCATCGCGCCTGACGTCAAGCTCGAGATCGGCCGCGACGCCGTCCTGCGGCTCGGCCGCTGGTCCTGGCTAGGACACGGCACCAAGATCCGCGTCCACGAGGGCGAGTGCGAGATCGGCGCGAAGACCGTCCTCGGGCAGGAGTGCACGATCTCGGCCTTCCAGCACGTCTCGATCGGCCGCGAGTGCGTGATCGCCGACCGCGTGATGCTGATCGACTTCGACCACGGCGTCGTCGAGGTCGAGCGCCCGATCCGCCACCAGGGCATCTACAAGCGCGACGTCCGCGTCGGCTCCAACTGCTGGATCGGCTACGGCGCGTGCATCCTCCGCGGCGCCACGGTGGGCGACAACGCGGTCATCGGCACCAACACCGTCGTGACGAAGGACGTGCCGGCCAATGCGGTCGCCGGCGGGACCCCGGCTCGCGTGCTGCGGATGCGCGACGAGCCGGAGACCCTCCGGTGGCAGTGAGGCTGAGGGGCTAGGAGCCGGCGGGCGGGGTGGTGGTGCCCGCTGCGGCCGGCGCAGCCGCGTCCGCGTCCAGCTCGGCCTGGACCTGCGCGGAGCAGGCCGGCCACGGCGCGAGGCCGCGCTGGTTGTAGAGGCCCGCGGCGAACATGTCCTGGACGTTCTCGTCGGCCTCGGCGGGATCGCCGGTGCCGCCCAGGGACTCCCACGTCGCCTGCGAGAACTGGTACTTGCCGCGGTACTCGCCGCTCGGGGAGATCGCGGCCGGGTTGCCGCCGGACTCGCACTGGGCGATCTTGGCCATCACGGCCGCGACGTCGTCGTTGCTGGCGGGGGTGGCGGCGTTCAGCGTGCTGTTCTGCGGCGCGCTGCCGAGGCCGAGGGCCTGCAGCGTGGCCGGGCCGGCGACGCCGTCGGCCTTGAGGCCGTGCGCCTTCTGGAAGCGCTTGATGGCCTTCTTGGTCTTCGGGCCCATCACACCGTCAGCCTTGATCCCGAGCGCCTTCTGGATCTGCTTGGTGGTGACCTTCTTGGGCTTCGGCTGGCTGGTGGCCGCCGTCGTTCCCCCACTCGCGTTCGCGCCGTCGGCGGCGGACGCGGTCGTCGCGACGGCCAGCAGTGCGACGACCGTCAGCGCCACCGCCGCCGCGCGGCGTACGTGAGGTAAGAACAAAAGCTCGACTTGCGACACGTCAGGTAACTCCCTTGGTCTCAATCCGCCTACGGGGTTAGCTGACGGGCTCGCGCGTAGACCTGCGCTACGCCGTCGTCATGACGGCGATTCGCCCCGGGAGCCTGACCAAGGCTCCATCGGTTCCCCCGCTCCCGTCCGGACAGACCAGACGGAACTCGGCTCTTATGACGGCGCCCACCTTACACGGCGCTTATGAAAATGATCGGCCGGTTCTGCGTGATGCTTGAACACAGGGCTGCACGAAGGCCCATTTCGCCAGCTCAGGCGCCAGATTGCGCAGTTCGTCGGAACTTTCTCCGGCAAGTGCCGCAAAGACGTTTTGATAATGCGCTTCAGCTCGCTCGCGCGGGTAGTCGCCCGCGGTCGCGCTGTCGATCAGGAACGCCCAGTCGGAGCTCTGCAGCGCGAGCAGTTCGCGCAGCGCGCGGTCCGACGGATCGGCGCCCAGCGCGGCGAGTTCGGCGCTGCGCTGGGTCCAGGCCAGCTCGCCCCGGCTCCACGTCCGCAGGTCGCGCCCCGCGCCCCAGCTGGACGGGGCGATCTCGCCCGGTCCGTCGGAGGCGTGATCGATGCCCACCGGCGCGACGTCGGCGAGCTCGAGCACCCGCTGCAGGAACGTCACGCCCTCGTGCCAGTGGTGGCCGAAGAGCTCGGTGTCGAAGGCGACGACGGCCGGCCCGTCGAAGCTCGCGACGAACGCCTCAGCGTCCGCACGGGCGCGCGCGGCGCCGCGCTCCGGGTCGTACGGCTGCCCGTCGTTGGCCCACAGCGCGTGGGCGCGCTCGGTCAAGCGGTGCGAGTCGCGGTAGTCGCCGTGCGACGGGTACCCGCGCGCATCCCACACGCGATCGATGCCGGCGCGGTCGAGCGCGACGAGGAAGATCCCCGCCTCGGTGGTGTACGGACCGGCCTGCAGCGACGCGCTCCAGTCGACGCACGTCAGGTGCACGCCCGCCTCCTCGAGCAGGCCGTCGAGCCACGGCGCGTGCGCGCACTCGGGCAGCCAGAAGCCGCCGTCCCACGTGCCGAAGCGACGCCGGTGCGACGCGATTCCCGTCTCCAGCTGCAGCCGCACGCCGGCGTCGGTCGCCAGCAGCGGGAGCACGGCGTGGGTCGCGGCGCTCGTCCAGCTGACGTGCGGGGCGAAGACCGCGAGCAGGTCGCCGCGGCGCTCCAGCGACTCCACCGCCGACTCGTAGTGCGCGGCCGAGTAGGCGATCTGCGCCGCCAGCTGCGGGTGATCGACGGCGTCAAGGCCGTGCGACGCGGGCCGGATCTCGCGCAGGAAGGTCAGGCAGCGCTCCAGCGCGCCCGGCGCCTCCAGCTGGTCGGCGAGCACCGGCGTGATCGACAGCGTCACCTTGCCGGGATGCGCGTCGAGGACGTCCAGCAGCGGGAGATAGCTGGTCGCGATCGCCTCCCACAGCCATTCCTCGCCGAACGGCCACGTCCCGAAGCCCTCCACATAGGGCATGTGGGTGTGCAGGACGATGCTGAGACGGTTCACGGGCGCAGGACGGCGAGCAGGTCGAGGCTGCGCTCCAGGCCGACCCGGCGCAGCGTGAAGTCGCGCGCGCTGATCGCGGGCGTGAAGCGGTCATAGAACGGCTTCGTGAACCGCAGGCCCTTGTGCACGCGGTCCCAGCCGAAGTGCTCGATCGCGACCTGGTGGGCGCGCAGCTTGCGCGCGTGGAAGAGGCCGAGCAGGTCGACCTGGCCGAAGTGGCGCTCGCACAGCTCGCGGTACTCGCCCGGCTTGTACTCGCGCACGTGCCACGGGTTGCCGGAGCGCTCGGCGCCCTTGGGGGCGAGCGTGAGCACGTTGGGGGTGGAGACGTAGGCGACGCCGCCGGGCTCGATCAGCTCGCGGACGTGGGCGAGCATCGCGTCCGGGTCCTGGATGTGCTCGATCGTCTGCAGGAACACGACGCAGTCGACGTCGCCCTGCCAGAGCTCGATCATGTTGCGCTCGAAGGCGACCTGCGTGTACTTCGCGCGGGCGTGCTCGAAGGCCTCGGGGTTGGCGTCGACGCCGATCACCGACGCCGCGGTCCGCGCCAGCACGGCGGACCCGTAGCCCTCGCCGCACGCGAGGTCGACGACCTTGCGCCCGTGGACGCGCTGCGCGATCCACTCGTAGACCACGAGGTGGCGCTGATACCAGTAGTTCTCTTCGGGGACGTCGGGCAGCGTCCGCTCGCCCGTGAGGTGCAGTGGGGCGACGCCGGGCGGCTGGTCGCGCTGGACATAGAGCTGATCGGTCATGCGTTGGCTCGCATCAGTACCGAAATCCACGTCCGGAAGGGCCGCCAGATCTCGGCGACTTCACCGATCGGCCGGCCGTAGCGCGCCTGGACGGCGTTCTCGAGCCGCGGCTCGCCCTTGGGCGCGACGTCGGTGGTGCCGACGGCGCGGATCAGGATCAGGCCTGCGTAGAAGGGCCCGATGCCCGGCAGCTCCTGCAGCTCGGTGTAGGCGACGTCGGGGTCCTTGGCGAGCAGCGGCTCCCGATCGAGCTTGCCCTCGAGCGCCGCCTGGGCGATGCCGTGCAGGCGCGGGATCTTGTTCGCGGGCAGACCTTGCAGCTCCTGGAGCTGAAGCAGTTCGTGCGGCGGCGGGAACGTCTCGCCGAGCGCGTCGCGCAGCTTCACGGCCTGGGCGTGGCCGGCGCGGGCGGAGATCACCGACCACGCCGCGGCCTCGTAGGGCGAGTGGAAGAGCACCGGCCGCAGGTACCCGCTGGCGCGCTGCAGCTCGCCCGCGATCGGATCGCGCTCACCGACCTCCGGATACGCGGTGCCGTCGTGGTCGAGCGAGACGATCCGCGCGGCCTGCTCGATCGCGCGCGCCTCATTGCCGGCTTCGACGGTGCCGTGGACCGTGTCGCCGTCCTGGGTGAAAACGACCCGCGCGGGTCCGCTCCAGTCGTCGACGAGGAAATGCAGCCGGAGCTCATCGTCCCCGATCTGGGCCTTGCCGGGCGGCCAGCCTGCGACGAAGCGGGCGGCGGAGGCGAGCGTGAACGGGCCCTTGGGTTCGAGCGTGAAGGCGGTGATGCTTCGGGAGCTTAGGAGCGTGCCGCGGCGTATGCGTCGAGCGTGCGGCGGCGCTCGACGGCATGGTCGACGATCGGGGCCTCGTGGCCCGCTTCCCAGGGCTTCGCGAGCTGGTTGAGTGGAACGTCGGAGAGCTCCGGGACCCACCGGCGTACGTACGTGCCCTCGGGGTCGTGACGCTCCTGCTGGAGCATCGGGTTGTAGAGGCGGCGGGTGACCGGCGCGGGGTCGACGCCCACCGAGGAGATCCACTGCCAGTTGCCGTTGTTGTTGGCCTCGTCGCCGTCGAGCAGGAGCTGCATGAAGTGGCGCTCGCCCTGCCGCCAGTCGATGTGCAGGTCCTTGACGAGAAAGCACGCGGTGATCAGGCGGGCGCGGTTGTGCATCCACCCGGTGGCCTTCAGCTCACGCATGCCCGCGTCGACGATCGGATAGCCGGTGCGGCCTTCGCGCCAGGCGTCGAAGTGCTCGTCGCTGCCGTCCCACTCGATGTCGTCGAGCTCCTTGCGATAGGCGTGCCGCGCATTGCCGGGGTTGTGGAGGAGGACGTGGGCGTAGAAATCGCGCCAGGCGAGCTGGCGGGTGTAGGCGTCGTGTCGTCCGGCCTTCGCTTCCAGCTCCCTTGCCGAGATGCAGCCGAAGTGCAGGTAGGGCGAGAGCATGCTCGTGCCGCCGGAGACCCGGTCGTGGTGTTGCGCGTAGGTGTCGATGCCGTCGCGCAGCCAGGCGTGCATGCGCTTGCGGCCCTCGGTCTCGCCGCCCTTGAGCGGGTCGGGGACGAGGTCTTGGAGTTTCAGGTCCGGGAGCTCACCCGCCCGCAACTGCGCGGGGATCGGGACGACCCGCGGCGCGCCGTGGAGCTCCCGCCGCGGCAGCTCCTTCCACGCGCGCCAGAACGGGGTGAAGACCGCGTACGGCTTCGGCTTGCCGATGTCGGCGACGAAGTTGCCCGGCGTGCGGCGAGGCTCGACGCCCACCTCGCGCAGCGCCGCCTCGACCCGCTGGTCGCGGCGCATCGCGAACGGCGAGGCGTCGGAGGCGAAGTAGACCGCGGTCGCGTCGCACTGTGACGCCAGCTTGCGCAGTTCCTGCTCCGGCGTCCCGCGGGCGATGACGAGGTCGCCGCCGCGCTGTCGCAGCGCGGCGCGAAGGTCCGTGAGGCACTCGAGCATGAACCGCGTCCGGCTGCCCGACGCGTGGCGGCCGAGCAGCAAGCGGTCGTCGAGGACGAAGACCGGCACAACGAGGTCGTGCGCGTCGAGGGCCGCGCGCAGCGGCGGGTGATCGTGGACGCGCAGGTCACGCCGGAACCAGACGAGGGCGGTCGAGGGCATCGATCCCAAGTACGGGGCGAGCCGTATTCTGGATCGACCGTGCCGCTGGTCCACGACTTCCCACTCTTCCCGCTCGGCCTCGTCGCGCTGCCTTCAGAGCTCGTGCCGCTGCACATCTTCGAGGAGCGCTACAAGGAGATGATCGGGCGCTGCCTCGAGGAGGGCTCCGAGTTCGGGATCGTCTGGATGGCGGACGACGGTCTGCGCCCGATCGGCTGCGCGTGCGAGATCGCCGAGGTGCTGGAGCGGCTGCCGGACGGCCGGATCAACCTCGTCGCCCGCGGGACGCGCGTGTTCCGCATCGACAACCGCCAGGACGACCTGCCGTACCCGGCCGGCACCATCGAGTTCCTCGACGACCGCTTCGAGGACGTCGACCCCCAGGCGGCAGCGGGAGCGCACATCGCCTACGCCGACCTCGTCGAGCAGGCGACGGACAAGGCGCCCGAGCCCGGCGAGATCGAGGCGATGTCGGCCTATGAGATGGCGGCGACCGTCGAGTTCGGGCTCGACGCCAAGCAGGGCCTGCTCGACCTTCGCTCGGAGAGCGCGCGCATGAAGCTCGTCGCCCGGCTCTGCCGCGCGGCGATCAAGCGCCTGGACTTCGTCGACCGCGCCGAGGCCCGCGCGCGCTCGAACGGCAAAGTCCACTTCACGGGCTGACGGCGCCGAACTCGCGCAGCAGCGCCTCCATCTCCGCGTCCTCGTGGTGAATGGCGGCTTTGAGCGGCGTGTAGCCGCCCTCCTGCTCGAGGTTGGGATCGGCGCCCGCCTCCAGCAGCGCGCGCACGGACGCGTGATCGCCGACCGCCACGGCGGAATGGATCGGGTGGACCTTGAACGTGTTCTCGTTGTCGGCGTCGGGGTTGGCGCCGGTCGCGAGGATCGCGCGCACCGCCTCGGCCCCGCCGAAGAACGCCGCGAGGTGCAGCGGCGTGAAGCCGTCCCCTCCCCGCACGCTCAGATCGGCGCCTTCGAGCGCCGCGACGTCGCCCAGCGCAGCCGCCTCGAGCGGGCCGACCGGCGCACCGGCGGCCAACAGCGCGGCGCGAGCGTCCGGCTTGCGGTGATAGAGCGTGAGCAGCAGCGCCGACACGCCGTGCTCGTCCGTCGCCGTGATCAGCTCCGGGTGGTCGCGCAGGAGCTCCGGCAGCTCGTCGGACGCGATGGCGGCGGTGATGTCCATGTCAGCTCCTCGATTTCCCGCAGACCTGCTTGGCGACGTCGGAGGTGTAGGCGGTGAGCCGGGTGAATGATGCGGGCAGCGGGCGCGAGGTGTCGGCGAAGGCGATGTCGCCGGCGGCCATCCGCGCCTTGTAGCTCAGCACGCTGTTCGGACCCGCGGGCAGCGTGAGGTTCAGCTCGGCCTGCGGGGAGAGATCGCGCGCGAGCTGGCGGGCGCGCAGCAGCAGGGTCGGCGGGAGCTCCTTCTTGACGCCGTCGCAGGTGACGAACCCGTCGTCGGAGACGACGAGCGTGATGTTGGCGTTGCGGTCCGCGCCGGAGCGGGTGACCTCGAACAGGTCGCCGGCGGGGCCGCCGCAGCCGGCGGCGACGATCACGAGCGCTGCTGAGCTGAGCGCGGCAAGCTTGCGCTTCATACGACGACGAGCTGGGCGCCGGCCACTTCGCGCAGGAAGCTCGGGGTCGAGAGCACGCCTTCGAGGCGGTCGGTGAGCGTCGCGCCCGTCGTCTGCACCGCCGCGGCGCACGCCCAGATCCGGCAGTTGGGCAGCTCCTCGGCGGCCGCGCGCAGCTCGATCAGCGTGCGGGCGAAGGCGTCGCGCTCGGCGTCGACGACGTGGGTCGCGGCGCGCGCCCGGGCCTCGAGCTCGGGGTCCAGCAGGGCGCCCAAGGCGCCGAACGTCGCGAGCCCGCGCGCCTCCTCCCCCGCCGACGCGGCGGAGACGAGCAGCGACAGGCCGGTGTAGAGGCGTTCCGGGTCTCCGGACTCGAGGATGGCGGCGAGCACGCCCTCCATCGTGTCAGAGCTGGATTCGCGCGCGGAGGCGGCTCTCATCCAGGTCGAGCTCGTGCTCGATCGCCTTCAGCGTCTCGGCGTCGAAGGCGCGCTCGGTGCGCATCGCCTTGAGCACGTCGCGCTCGGCGTCGATCATCTCGGCCAACAGGCGCCCGGCGTAGGCGACGTCGCTCTGGCCGCCCTCGTCGTGGTCGCCCTCGACCTTCGCCTCCAGGCGCTCCACCCGCGAGCCGTAGCGGTCGCGCATCCGTTGCACGACGTGCTCGGGCGCGTCGTCGGCGAGCTCGTCGAGGCGCTCGAGCCCGGCCTCGGTGATCCGCAGCCGCGCCTTGGCGGCCTCGCGCCGGTGCTCCTCGCTCTCCACCAGGCCCAGCCTTCTGACGAGCGGCGCGAGCGTCAGCCCCGGAAGCACCAGCGTCAGCACGATCACGGCGTAGGCGACGAAGATCACGAGATCGCGATCGGGGAAGGCGGCGGTCGGGATCGCGAGCGCCGCGGCCAGGGAGACGCCACCACGCATGCCGCTCCACGCGATCGCGATCCGCTCCGCTTTGGAGGTGTTCGACGGCAGAACGGAGGGCACGATCAGCATCCACAGGAACCGCATGCCCATGACGACGGCGAAGATCAGCGCGGCGTAGGCGATCAGCGTGAGCGCGGCCGCGTCCTCGATGCGCTCCAGGATCGTCGGCACCTGCACGCCGATCAGCAGGAACAGCAGCCCGTCGAGCAGGAACGCGGCGCTCTCCCAGAACGCGAGCGTGCGCAGGCGCGTGCTCGGCTCGATGATGTCCAGCGAGCGGGTGCCGATGAACAGGCCGGCGGCGACGGTGGCCAGCACGCCCGAGGCGCCCACCTCCTCGGCGGGGATGTAGGCGACGAACGGCGTGATCACCGACAGCGTGACGTCCAGCGACGGGTCGGTGACGATCCGCCGCAGGTGACCGAAGACCCAGCCGGCGGCGATCCCGATCGCGATCCCGCCCGCGGCCACCGCCACGAACTGCCCGCCGACGCCCAACGCGCTGCCCACGCTCCCGCCGACCGCGCCGATCGCGATCTTGTACGCCGTCAGCGCGGTGCCGTCGTTGACCAGCGACTCGCCCTCGAGGATCGTCTTCGTGCGCCCGGTGACGCCGAGGCGGTCGAGCACCGCGGCGGCGGACACCGGGTCCGTCGGGCCGAGCACCGCGCCGAGCACGAACGCCGCCGCCCACGGGATCCCCAGCACCGCGTTGGCGACCGCCGCGACGGCGACGATCGTGACCAGCACGAGCCCGACGGCCAGCAGCGTGATCGGCGCCCAGTTGGCGCGGATCTCGTGCGCGGAGACCGTGATCGAGGCGGCGTAGAGCAGCGGCGGGAGGAAGACGAAGAACACGACGTCGGGGTCGAGCTCGGGCGACGGGAGCCCGGGAACGAACCCGATCACCAGTCCGCCGAGCACGAGCGCGACCGGGTACGGGACGCCGCTGCGCAGGCCGAGGCCCGCGAGGACCGCGACGGCGAACAGCAGGAAGACGAAGAGCTCGATGTCGGCCACGGGCATCATCTATCCCGCCTGTGTCTGAATTAGTCGACGCCCGCGGGCTGCGCTGCCCGCTTCCGCTCGTCCGGGCGCGCGTCGCGCTGGCCGCTCTTGGCCCTTCCGAGTCGCTCGTGGTGCTCGCGACGGACCCGGAGGCGCCGATCGACCTCGCGGCGCTGGCGAGCGACGTGTCGCGGTCGTTTGTCGCTGAGCGGGTGGAGGACGGGTGGCGGTTCGTGCTCGGACCCGTCCAGAACCTCTGAACGCTCTCGTGGAGGCGCGAGAGGTGGCGCTAACCGCCGAGCAGTGAGAGGAGGCCGCTCGCGCTGCGCGGGTCGATCCCGTGGTCCTTCTCGAACTGTTTCGCGCGTTTGGGGTCAAAGAGCGCGAGCGCGAACTCCTCGCGTGAGGTGTGCGTCTGGCACGCGGCCTGGTCGAGCAGCTTGAGCGCCTCGGTCTGCAGCGCGCCGGCCAAGCCGCCGGCGTCGGGGATGTCGCGCTCTTGGCACGGGTCCGCGAGGACCACAGGCGCCGGCGCCTCGCTCGAGTGCTCGACCGCGTAGACGACGAACGTGCCCGCCGCGGCGGCGGTCGCGAGCCACACCGCGGGCTTGCGATACGCGGCCGCGAGCAGCGCGGCCGCGAGGACCGCGAGCGCCGCGGCGATCAGGTACGCCGTGCGAAACGCGTCCTGGATGGCGACGACCACGACGTCGTCGAGGCGCCCGGCGAGCCGGTCGTAGACGCCGGCGTCGTCGGCGAACTCCCCGCGGTGGCGCTCGATCGCGTTCTTGAGACCCTGTCGCGGGTTCTCGATGTCGACGTCGTCGAGCAGCGCGGGCGCCAGCTTGAGCTTCTGGAGCGGGTCGATCTGCGAGTCGAGCACGAGCGACGCGCCCTGCAACACAGCGCGGTCGGTGCCCGTGTGCAGCTTTGCGGTGGCGACCGGCGCGAGGATCGCGAGCACGACGACGATCCCGACGTGGCGCGCGACGAGGTTCCGCGCGGCCTCGTCGACGTTGCGCTCGGTCGAGAACGCCGGCAGCGCGAGCCCCATCCCCCCGCCCGCGAGGAGTTGCGGGACGATCGTCCACGCGATCGTCGGAGCGGGCAGGAACGCGAGCGCGGCCGCGCCGCCCGCGATGAGGACCGCCCCGGCGAGCGCCCGCGCCCGGACCTCGCCGGGGATCGCGGCGGCGGCGACCGCCGCCAGCGGCAGGACCGTCACGCCGAGCGCGGCCCGCCCCGGCGAGATCGCGAACCCGGCGACAAGCTCGATCACGAGCAGGAACAACACCGCCGTGAAGGCCGCGGCGGTGAAGGCGAGCGAGGCGAGCCAGGCGGGTGAGGCGGCGACGGTCGCCGCGGCGACGCGCGGGCGGGTGGGTGCGTCGTCCGAGGCGACGTCGGCGACACGGGCGCGGGCGGCCCCGGCCGCGGCGGGCGCAGGCGCGCGGGCCGGAAGCGTCGGCGCGGGGTC
>NZ_JAPDOD010000034.1 GCF_027587205.1 Solirubrobacter ginsenosidimutans | reverse complement strand
GGCGTCGCGGCGGTGGGGGTGGAGGCGTCGGCGGCGATGCCCGGTTCGGTGAGCGCGGCGTCCGGCGCGGCGGCGCCGCGGGCGACGACGCGCTCGGGCTCGGTCGGCACGGTGCCGGCCACGGCGGCCTGCGCGGCGCGGCCGAGGTCGCCGGCCGACGGGTAGCGCTCGTCGGCCTCCTTGGCCATCGCCCGCGCGACGACGACGTCGAAGTCGCCGCGCAGCCCGCGGCGCAGCGTCGACGGCACCGGCGGTGGCGCGGAGAGCTGTGCCCACAGCTTCGCCTCGTCGCCCTCGCGCTCGAACGGCACCCGCCCCGTGAGCGCGTAGTGCAGGACGCCGCCCAGCGCGTAGACGTCGGCGCGGGCGTCGACGCGCCCGCCGCGGATCTGCTCCGGCGCGACGTAGTCGAGCGTGCCGACCCACTGGCCGGTCCGGGTTCCGCCCACTCCGGTCAGCACCTGCTTGGCGAGGCCGAAGTCGGTCAGATAGACGTGGCCGCCGGGGTCGACCAGGAGGTTGGCCGGCTTGACGTCGCGGTGCACGAAGCCGGCGCGATGGATCGCATCGAGCGCCGCCGCGGCCTGCGCGACGTGGCGCGCCGCCTGCGCGGGGTCCAGCGCGCCGCCGCGCCGGACGAGCGAGCGCAGGTCGCTCCCGGCCACGAAGCGCATCGCGATGAACGCGACCCCGTCGTCCTCACCCGCCTCGTGGACCGGGAGCACGTTGGGATGGTCGACGCTCGCCGCGGCGCGCGCCTCAGCCAGGAAGCGCCGCCGCACGTCCTCCACGTCGAGCAGCTCGGGCGCGATCACCTTCAGCGCCACGACGCGCTCGAGAGCGAGCTGCGAAGCCCGGTAGACGACGCCCATCCCGCCCCGTCCTACGAGCGACTCGATCCGGTAGCCGGCCACGATGGTGCCGGGCTCGAGCGGCCCCATCCGGGCTGTATAGCCGACTTCAACTTCTTGGGCAATGCATCCGAACCGGTGCGGCTGCTCGTGCGTATGCACCCGCGAGGACCGGAACTGACGCCTTCGACGGACCCCCCTCCTGACGGGCGTCACCTTCTCCTCGCGGCCCGGCCACGGTCGGCCGGGCCGCCTGGAGGGAATACATTTCCGGCCATCACCCCGCTCCCTCGCATCTACGTCACGGGTCATCGCAACCCGGACACGGACTCGATCGCCTCCGCCGTCGGCTACGCCGAGCTGATGGGCCGCCTCGATCCGCACAACGAATACCGCCCGGTCCGCTTGGGCGAGATCAACACGCAGACGCGCTGGGTACTCGAGCGTTCCGGCGCGCGCGAGCCGCGCTTCCTGCCCCACGTGATGCTGCGCGTGCGCGACGTTATGCGCGAGGACTTCCCGAAGGCCGCCGACGGCGAGCCGGTGCGCGAGGTCGGCCTGCTGATGAGCCACCACGACCTCGACCTGCTGCCGATCGTCGACGACAACGAGGAGCTCGCGGGCGTGATGACCGAGCGCGCACTCGCCCGCCGCTACATCCGCGAGTCGCGCGAGCCGTCCGAGCTGGACGCGCCGACCACCGTGGGGGCGATCGCCCGGGTCCTGGAGGGCGAGCTGGTCTCCGGCGACGCGGACGCCGAGGTCTCGGGCCAGATCTGGTGCATGGCGATGGACATCGGCGCGCTGCCGAGCGAGATCGGCCCCGGCGACGTCGCCGTCGTGGGCAACCGCGACGACGCGCAGCGCGCGGCGATCTCCCTCGGCGTCGGCCTGCTCGTGGCCTCGAACGGGACCACGCCGAGCGAGTCGACGCTCGCGCTCGCGGCCGAGGAGGGCGTGCCCGTCGTCACGTCGCCGCTGGACAGCTACGTCACCGCCCGCATGGTCACGCTGTGCGCGCCGTGCCGGTCGCTGATGGACCCCGAGCCGCTGACCGTGCGCCCGGACGACCTGCTGTCCGACGTCGCCGACGAGGTCAAGGAGGTCCACTACCGCGCGGCGGTGGCGGTGGACTCCAGCCGCAAGCCGATCGGCCTCATCACCCGCACCGACCTGCTGAACCCGCGCCCGCGGCGGGTGCTGCTCGTCGATCACGCCGAGCAAGCGCAGAGCGTGATCGGCGTCGAGCAGGCCGAGATCGTCGAGATCCTCGATCACCACCACATCGGCTCGATCGAGACCACGGTGCCGGTGCGGGCGACGTTCGACCCGGTCGGCTCGACGGCCACGCTGGTGATCGAGCGCTTCCGCCAGAACGGGCTGGAGCCCAGCCGCTCCACCGCGATCCTGCTGCTGTGCGCGATCATGTCGGACACGGTCATCCTCAACTCGCCGACCACGACCGAGCGCGATCGCACCGTCGTGGAGTACCTGCAGCGCGTCCTGGCGCTGGACCCGATCGAGCTCGGGCGCGAGATGTTCACCGCCACGTCGAACCTCGCGGGCGTATCGGCGGACGCGATCGTCGCGCGTGACGCCAAGGAGTACGAGGTCTCGAGCGGGCAGACGATCGCGATCGCGCAGGTGGAGACCGTCGGGCAGGGCCTCGACGACCGCCGCGAAGAGCTCCAGGAGGCGATGCGCCAGGCGCGCGAGAAGCGCGGGCACGCGCTCTACGCGCTGATGGTGACCGACATCCTGGCCAAGGACACCGATCTCTACGTGTCCGGCGACGCGGGTCCGCTCGAGGCCGCGTTCGGGACCGAGGCCCACGATGGGGTGATCCCGCTGCCCGGTGTGATGAGCCGCAAGAAACAGGTTGCGCCAAAGGTTCTCGCGGCGCTGTGAAGGGGGTAGTGTCGTCACATGGTCCTCAGAAAACAGAAGAGCCGCAAGGCCCAGGTCACGGACCTCGCGTTCGACTACCTGAAGCTCAAGGCCGCCGGCAAGGCCGCCAAGGGCGCGGGTAAGGCCGCCAAGGGAACCGCCGTCTACAAGGCGGCCAAGAAGACGCCGGTGGTGAAGCGGGTCCCGGTGATCATCGGTGCCGGCGTGGCCGCGATCGTCGCCACCAAGGTCGTCAAGAACCGCAGCGGCGGCGCCCAGGCCGCGACCTGATTCCTCCGCTCATCCCCGCCCCGGCCGCGGTCCAGGCGCGGCCGGGCGAGCCGTTTCACCTGACGTCGGAGCCCGACTGCGGCGCGTACGACGGCCCCGCAGAGAGCTACCGGCTCGAAGTCTCAAGCGGCGGCGTCGAGTTCGCCGCCGCCGACGACGCGGGCCGCGCCCGCGGACTGGCCACCCTGCAGCAGCTCGGGCCGGTGATCGCGCCCGTCGTGATCGAGGACGCGCCGCGCTACGGCTGGCGCGGCTTCATGCTCGACGTCTCTCGCCACTTCTTCGGCGTCGACGACGTCCTGCGCCTGCTCGACCTCGCGGCGCTGTACAAGCTCAATGTCCTGCACCTGCACCTCACCGACGACCAGGGCTGGCGGTTCCCGGTCACGACGTGGCCGGAGCTGACGGTGTCGGGCGCCGCGACGCAGGTCGGCGGCGGGCCGGGCGGGTCCTACACCCACGCTGACTACGCGCGGATCGTCGCGCACGCGGCTGGGCGCGGGATCACGGTGGTGCCGGAGATCGACGTTCCCGGCCACGTCAACGCCGCGCTGCACGCCTACCCGGAGCTGGGCGGCGGCGAGCGGCCCGAGCCGTTCACGACCTGGTCCTCGCCGGGGCTGTCGCTGGACGTCGGGTCCGAGATCGCGCTGCGCTTCCTCGGCGACGTGGTCGGCGAGCTGGTCGCGCTGACGCCGGGCGACTACATCCACCTCGGCGGCGACGAGGTCGAGGGGATGGACCACGACGCCTACGTGAAGTTCATGTGGGATGCCGCGACGGTCGTCCTGCGCCACGGCAAGCGGCCGGTGGTGTGGGAGGAGGCGGGCGTCGCCAAGCTGCCCGAGGGCACGATCGTCCAGCACTGGTCCGACGCGGTTCCCGCGCGGGCCGGCGCCGCGCAGGGCCTGCCGCTGATCATGTCGCCCGCGCCGCACACGTATCTCGACCAGAAGTACGACGACTCGACCGAGCTCGGGTTGACGTGGGCGGGGGCGGTCGAGGTGCGTGACGCCTACGAGTGGGATCCGGCCGCGGTCATCCCCGAGGCGGAGGTGCTCGGCGTCGAGGCGGCGCTCTGGACCGAGACCACCGAGACGCGGGCCGACGTCGACTCGATGGTCTTTCCGCGACTGCCCGCCGTGGCCGAGGTCGGGTGGTCGGGGCGGCACGATTGGGAGGATTTCCGGAGCCGGTTGGGCGCTCACGGACCGCTGCTCGAGCGCCTCGGGGTGAACTTTCACCGCTCGAAACAGATCGACTGGTCTGAGGAGTAGCTGAATGGGGTAGTCGGGCGTCCGGTCCGAGACCGCGCGATCGGTCGTCGTCCGCATCCGCGACGCGCGCACCGGGCGCGTGCTCGCCCGCGGCACCTACCGGCTGCGCGCGGGCGTTCGGCGTGACGTGCGGCTGCGCGTCACCACGCGTCGCAAGATCGTCGCGACGGCGAGCTAGGGCCGGCGGCGGGGGCGCCGGGGGCGGAGCTGGTGTGCGGTCGGCGCCTGTGGCGCGGTGAGCGCGCGGACGCGGCGGTACTCGGCGATCTCGGGCGTCGGGCCGAAGCGGTCAGGCGTCGCCAGCAGGCGCGGCTCGAGCTGCTCCTCGACGCCGTCCGGGCCCAGGCGCAAGGCCTTGCGGTTCGGGCGCGAGGCGACGACCTCGGCCAGCTCGGTCCCGCGGAAGAGCAACGCGACGCCGTCGTCGGCGGCGTAGCCGGGTGGGATCGTCCCGTCGGCGATCGACTGGCGGCAGATCGGCAGGCGGGCGGGTTCGCCGTCCATGTGCACCGACATCGAACCCGGGAGGAAGCCCAGGCCCGGCGACGGGGCGGGATGGCCGAGCGATTTCGTGATCCCCCACTCGAACCAGCACATCGCCCCCGCGGACAGGCCGGCGAGCACCACGCCGGACTCCCACGCCTCGCGCAGGATCACGTCCAGCCCCAGCGCGCGCCAGACGGCGAGCAGGCCGAGCATCGACCCGCCGCCGACGTAGATCACGTCCTGGGCGAGCAAGGTCTCGCGCAGCGGCACCGGGTGCGAGCCCAGCCGGAAGAGCGAGATGTGCATCGGCTCGCACGAACGCGAGCCGAACGTGGCGTGGAACTGGCGGATCTGCGCCTCGCCGTCGCCCGAGGCGGTCGGCAAGAGACAGATCCGTGGCAGCGGTGCGTCCTGGGCGAGGCCCAGGACGTAGTCATCCAGCGCGGGGTTCTCCGGCTCCATCGTGAAGCCACCCCCGCCCATGGCGAGGATCGTCGGCGGCCGCCCCTTAGGCGGCGGCAAGGGTGATCTTCGGCCGTTCGCCGAGATAGGTCGCTTCCAACGGGAGCTCCACGACCTCGTCGCCGACGGCCTCCACCCGGTAGGCGCGCGCCTCGGGGCGCGAGCTCACCACCCGGTGCAGGTCCTCACCCACGAAGTGCAGCGCCGCCCCGTCGGAGGCCGCGTAGCCACCGGGGAGTGATCCATCGAGCAGCGCGGAGTGGTACGCCGGCCGCCGGTTGTCCTCTTCCTCGTAGTGCACCGCGTTGGAGTGCGGGAGGAAGCTCAAGCCGTCGTAGGGCTTGGCGTCGTGATGGTAGGCCGTGAGGCCCGACGCGAACCAGCAGAGTGACCCGGCGGACACGCCCACAAGGATGACACCTGCCTGCCACGCGGCGCGCAGATCCTCATCGATCCCGTGAGCCCGCCACACGCCGAGCAGCGACAGGATCGATCCGCCGCCGACGTAGATCAGGTCCTGTTTGAGCAGGTGCTCCCTGACCTTCCCCGGACCGCGATCGCGACGGAAGAGCGAGATGTGCGACGGATCGCAGATCTCGCTCGAGAAGTGCCGGTAGAAGCGCACGACGTAGTGGTCGGCGTCACCGGACGCGGTGGGGAAGAAGCACACCTTCGGCTTCTTGCGTCGGCACAGCGACAGCACGTATTCGTCGAGGAGCGGATTACCCGGCTCCATGCTGAATCCGCCGCCGCCGTAGGCGACAATCTGTGGTGGACGTCCACGTGCCATGGCGCCGAATGTACGGTCGATGAACGGCCGTGCGTCGGTACCGCGAGTACAAGCCGTTTCGACCGCCTGTCCTGCCCTCGACCCCAGGGCGATCATTGCTCATTTTCTCTGGACCACGGGGAAGGTCACAGCACCGATTCACGTGGGCACGCTGGCGTGCATGAGGATGGAAGCGGTGCTGCCTGAGTGGGCTATGTGGAAGGTACATCCCGACCTCGAGCCGTGGACCGTGGGCATCGAGGAAGAGGTCATGTTGCTCGAGCCCGACGGCTCGCCGGCGTGGCGCTCCGAGGACGTACTGCGGGTGCTGCCGGACGCGCTCGCCGAGCACACGCGCGGTGAGACGCACGGGCTTGCGCTCGAGCTGGCGACCGACCCCCACCGGACCGTGTGCGAGGCGACCACGCAGTTGCGCCAGCTGCGCGCCGGGCTGTCCGAGGCGGTGCGTGGGCTCGGGCTGCGGGCCGCGGTCGCCGGCACCCACCCGATGGTCCGCGCCGAGGACGTCCAGGTCTCTCCCGGCGCCCGCTACCAGTACCTGCACTCGTCGCTGCGCGAGCTCGCCCGGCGCGAGCCGACGTTCGCGCTGCATGTACACGTCGCCGTGCCCGACCCGGAGCTGGCCGTGCGCGCCTACAACGGCATTCGCGCCCACATCCCGGTCCTGCTGGCGCTGGCGGCCAACTCACCGTTCACCCGCGGGCGGGACTCCGGGCTCGCGAGCGCCCGCACCCCCGTCTTCCAGGCGTTCCCGCGCACGGGCATCCCGCGCGAGTTCGCGACCTACAGCGAGTACGCCGAAGCCGTCGACGTGCTGATCCGCTGCGGCGCGATCCCCGAGCCGACGTTCATCTGGTGGGACGTCCGGCTGCAGCCCAAGCTGGGGACGCTCGAGGTGCGGGTGATGGACGCGCAGACACGGATTCGCGACACCGCCGCGCTCGTCGCCCTCGTGCAGTGCCTGGTGCGGATCGAGGCGCTGGACCACATGGCCGAGCCGGAGCTCTCGCACGCGACCGAGGTGCTCGACGAGAACCGCTTCCTGGCCGCCCGCGACGGCATCCGCGCGCAGCTGCTGGACCCGCTGCGCGATCGCTGCGTGCCGGCATCGGGCCGGCTGGCGACGCTCGTCGACGCCTGCTGGCCGCACGCGCGGGCCCTCGGCTGCGAGCGCGAGCTCGGCCTCCTCGCCCACCTGGCGGGTGACCCTGGGGCGGATCGCCAGCGGGCGATCGCGTCCGAGCGGCAGGGCCTCGGCGGCCTCGTCCGAGCGCTCCAGGGCGAGTTCTCTCCACCGCGGCCGCAACTCGCGGCCGCGGCGTAGCCATTCGGTCGACTCCGAGTCGGTCCTCTTTCGACACCCGGTCGGTTGGAGGCCAGCCTGCCTTGCCGCAGACTCTTGAGAGGAGAAAGGGTGCTGCACACCGAGCTTCTGGACTCTCCTCCCTCGGAGCTCGGCTATCGGTGGCGGACCTTCCCGGCCAGGCCTGGACAACCTGGCCGGGACTCCGCTTACTGCCGCGGAAGTCTCAGTACCGCGATGACCGCCCGGTGATCACTGCCCGGGACGCGCACGACGGTGACCTTCTCGACCGTCACCCGCTTGTCCACGAGGATGTGGTCGATCGTGAGCGGCAGGGCGCGGGTGCGGCGCAGCCACGGCCAGGTCGATGTGAAGCCCTTGCCGGCGGCGTCCGCGGCGTCCGTGTAGCCGCGGCCCAATAGCGCCCGCAGCTCCGGGTGGTCGAGCGTGGCGTTGAAGTCGCCGGCGAGGATCTGCACGTCGCCGCGGCCGTCGGAGGACGGCAGCGCCTCGAGTGCTCCCCGCCACAGCGGCGCCGCCGTGGGGTTGACGGGCGGCGCCGGGTGCACGGCCTTGATGCGCACGGGCGGCGCCCCGGCGACCTTGAGGGAGACCTCCGGCTCGGCGTGGCCCTGGCGGTTCGGCGCCGTGTCAACCACCGCCAGCGGCGTCCGCGAGAGCACGCCAGAGCCCGAGGCGCGCTCGCGCGGATCGAGCACCCGGTCGGGGAAGAGCGTCTTCGCGCCCGCCCGGTCGAGCTTGCGCACCAGGCCGGGGCGCAGCTCCTGCAGGCTCCAGACGTCGACGTCGTGCTCGCGCGCGATCCGCATCACCGCCCGCGCGTCCGCCTGCCCGAGATACAGGTTCGAGGTCATCACGACCAGCCGCGGGCCGTCCGCCTCCGGCTCCGGCCCACCGACCGCCCGCGGCACCAGCGCGAGCGCGAACGCCGCCACCGCCACGCCTGCCACCCCCGCGACCACCCAGCGCCGCAGCAGGAGCGCCGCGACGACCGGCACCGGCGACGAGAGCGCCGCGTAGGGCGTGAACGCGAGCAACGCGACGAAGGGATACGGCAGCTCGAACCCGAGCGTCCGCACGCCCGCCCACACGACCCACGGCAACGCGACGACGACGGCGACCACGTTGCGCACGCCGCCCAACCTAGGCGGTCCAACGCCCCAACCGCCCACCCTGCACGAAACCTCCACACCAAGACGGGGTCAGACCCCTTAACAATTCAAACGGCGCTGTAGAGCCAAATGTAGTGTTGAGGGGTCTGACCCCCCCTTAATGACCCCCCCTTAATGGCGGAACCGGTGGAGCGGGCGCGGTGTAAGGGCGATGTTCGAGGGAAAAGGAGCTCGCCGTGCGCCGTGTACTGCTCGCTGTTGGACTGCTGTTGGTGTTCGCTCCCGCCGCGCATGCGGGTGGGTGGGCGACGGTCGGGCTGAGCTCGACGCCGTCCGGGAAGACGTGGGTGGTCGATCTGACGGTGCTCCAGCACGGCGTGACGCCGCTGACCGACGTGAAGCCCGCCGTGGTCATCCTCAGCGGCGACAAGCGCGAGGTGTTCGCCGCCAAGCCGACCGGCAAGCCCGGCGTGTACCGGGCGACGGTCGTGTTCCCGGCCTCCGGCCGCTGGGAGTACCAGGTCGACGACGGCTTCATCAGCCAGCAGCTCCACACCTACCCGCCCGTGCAGATCGGGGACGCGCCCGCCCCGGTCACGACGCCGAGCGGTGACGACGGGCCGAACCTGCTGTGGCTGATCGGAGGGCTCGCCCTGCTGCTCGCCGCGGCGGCGCTGCTGATCGTCCCGCGGCTGCGCACCCGGTCCCAGCACCCGCAGGCGGCGTGAGAGCCACCAGCCTCGCCGCCGGTGGCCTCGCCTGCGCGGGGGCGGCGATGACGATCGCCGCCTTCGCCGGCGGAGGCCAGGCCCTGCCGAAACCCACGCCCGCCCACGCGGTCACCACCGCCGACCGCGGCGCGCAGGTCTTCATCGAGCAGGGCTGCGGCTCGTGTCACACGTTCGCTCCCGCCAACGCCCGCGGCGGCATCGGCCCCGACCTTGCGCTCAGCCTGAACGGCAGGACCCGCGCGTATGTCCTGCAGTCCATCGTCGCCCCCAACGCCGAGGTCGCCCAGGGCTGGAACCCGGACACGATGCCCGGCGACTACGGCCAGCGGATCGCCCCGGAGGATCTCGTTCCACTGGCGGATTACCTGCTGAAAGGAGCCGAGTAGGCTCCGGGGCGTGTTCGATCACGTCACGATCCGCGTCTCGGACCGCGAGGCCTCCGACCGCTTCTACGACACCGTTCTCCCCGTCCTCGGCAAGCGCCGCTACGACGACGGGTCGTACAGCGAGTGGGGCGACCTCTCGATCGTCCCCGACGACGCGCCGGTCGCCGAGCGCCTGCACATGGCCTTCTATGCCGAGACCCACGACCTCGTCGACGCCTTCCACAAAGCCGGTGTCGACGCCGGCTTCCGCAGCGATGGCGCGCCCGGCCCACGCGACTACATCCCCAGCTACTACGGCGCCTTCCTGCTCGACCCCGACGGCAACAGCGTCGAGGCGGTCAGCCTCGACAAGAAGCGCACGCCCGGCCAGCTCGACCACCTGTGGCTGCGCACGACGAACCTCGACGCCGTCAGCGCCTTCTACGAGACGATCGCGCCCACCGTGGGGATCGAGGTCGAGCGGCGCGGCCCCGAGCGCACCTACATCCACAACGCGACGGGCTCCTTCTCGTTCGTCGTGGGCGAGCCGCCCACCCGCCACGTCCACCTCGCGTTCCCCGTCGACACCAACGAGGGCGTCGACGCCTTCCACGCCACCGCCACCGCCGCCGGCTACGAGGACAACGGCGCGCCCGGCGAGCGGCCGATCTACCATCCCGGCTACTACGGCGCCTTCGTGCTGGACCCCGACGGCCACAACATCGAGGCGGTCAATCACAACCGCTGAAGCAGCGCCCGCCCCGCCTCGATCTCGGCGTCGTTGACGAGGTGGTCCATGCCTTCGAAGACGTCCACGGTCACGGAGGCGCCCACCGCGCTCAACGCCGCCGAGGTCTCCTGCACCCGCCACGCCGGCACCCAGCCGTCGGGGTCCGACGTGCCGAGGTAGGCGGGCGTGCCGTCAAAGGTCCCCAGCCGCGGCGGGATCGTCCCCCGCGGCCCGCAGAACCCGCCGGTGTAGAAGAGCAGCCCGCCGTAGCGCGCCGGATGATGCAGCGCGTACTCGGCCGCCAGGCAGGCGCCCTGGGAGAACCCGCCGAGCACGACCCGCGACGGATCGCCGAGCGAGTGCATCAGCGCCTCCACCACGCCCAAGGCGGAGCTGCGATACGGCTCGTTCTCGGCGATCGGGGCCAGGAACGAGCCCGGCCACCAGCTGTTGTCGGTCGCGGCGGGAGCGACGTAGGCGACGTCGTCAAGGCCGAGACGCTCGGCCAGCAGCAACACGTCCTCAGGGCTGCGGCCCCGGCCGTGCAGCAGAACGCAGACGGCGCGGGCCTCGTCCAAGGACGGCCCGCGCCGCACGACCGGTCCTCCCTCGTGAATCACACGAGGGAGGATTTCACGCTCCGGCGCCCCGCGTGTCGGCGGACAGCGCCGAGAGCACCTCGGAGGAGTAGTGATCCGACGCCTGGGCGAACGCGACGCGCTCCTGCACGTGCGCGCCGAAGCGGGTCTTCTCGAACGTCGCGCCCATGCCCAGCAGCACGCGCTTGGAGCCCAGCGCCCGCGCCCGCAGCATCGCCTGGCGCAGTGCCTGGCGGTACGCGCCGTGGGTGCGCACGACCGCGTAGTCGAGTCCGACGACCATCGGCGCATAGTGACGCGGGCCGAGGAAATGGGCCCCGAACGCGACGACCGCGCCGGTCTCCTTCAAAGTCAGCGTCATCAGCTCCCACGACGGATGCGAGAGCATGTCGCGCAGGAAGGACTTGGGCAGCGGGAACGAGTTGAGGTCGCGCCCGCGGGCCTGGACCGCCAGATACAGCCCGTACAGGTGGTCGAGCTCGGCATCACCCACGTCCCGCCCGCCCGCGGTGAGCCACTCGACGTCATAGGCGTCGTCGAACGGCAGCACGGACTTGCGCTGGTGCACCCGCGCTTTCGAGCTCAACGTGCCGAGCCATTCCTCGTCGCCGCCCGCGACCGGCTCATACACGAGCGAGTCCGGCAGCGAGGTGCGCACGTAGCCGCGCTCCTTGACCGCCTCGGCCAGCTCCAGGTCGGCCGAGTAGAGGTCGCGGAACACGATCGTCCCGGCGCCCTCGTCCTTGGCGTGCTCGGAGACGGCGCCCATCAGCAGGTCCAGCGCGCCCTTCCAGTCCTTGTTGCGATCCAGGAACAGATGGTCGCCCTCGGTCAGCAGCGAGCCCATCGCGAAGGTCTGCGACGTCAGGTAGTACGGATCGGCGGCACGGCGCTGCTCGACCAGCTCGGAGACCTCCGCGGAGGCCATCATGTCGTCCTTCCACAGCGCCGCCGTGAAGAACGTGGCCAGCACCGGCCGGCGCTCGGCGTCGCGGACGACGTAGTAGTGAAAGCGCCACTCGTCCTCGGGCCGCTCGCCCTCGCCGCCGAAGGCGCGCTCGAGGAACTTCAGGCCGTCGACGGTGAACGTGCCGCGCTCACCGAGCATCCCGTCCCACTCCGAAGCGTCCAGCGCGTCAGCCGAGCGGTGGTGCTCGAGCGTCAACGTCGGCACCGAGCCGACGATCTTGGCGTGACGGCGCTTCGCGGCCTCGCCGCCGCGCTCCAGCGCGGCCGGGACGTGGCGCGCGAGCGAGTCCACGAGCGCGCGGATGTCGTCCTCGGTGTGGTGCAGCGTGAGCGTCACGCGGACGCCGGTGTGCTTCATCGGCACCGCCGGGAACGTGCCGAAGTTCGTGTAGTGGCCGTCCTCGACCAGGCGCTGGAGCACGTCGTGGGTGAGCGTCGGCAGGCCGAGCGGGATGTAGCGGATCGGCGTGACGTCGCGCGAGGCGAGCGGGATGCAGAACTCGTCGGCGAGGTCGGTGAAGAGCTCGATCCGGTCGCGCAACGCGGCCTGCATGACCGGCAGCTCGTCGGAGAGGTGGATCCTCGCCGACTGGATCGCGGCGCCCAGCAGCGGCGGCTGGACCGGGCCGGAGAAGATCATCGGGCCCCCGGTGGTGCGCACCTTGCGCTTCCACTCCGCGTTCGGGAAGACGATCGCGCCGCCGGCGGTCGCGAAGGACTTGTTCAGCGAGCAGGCGGCGATCAGGCGCGGGTGCATGCCCATCGCGTCCAGCGCCGGCCCGCGGCCGTGCTTGCCCGCCCAGCCGACGCCGTGCGAGTCGTCGATGTACATGTGCAGCTGCTCGTAGCGGTCCAGCAGCGCGGACAGCTCCTCGAACGGCGCGAAGTCGGCGAACATCGAGTAGACGCCGTCCGCCATGTACCAGATCTTGGAGTGGGTCGGGGCGAGGCGCTGGATCATCGCCTCCAGCCGCTCCATGTTGTTGTGGCGGATCAGGTCGACGGTCGTGCCCTTGACCCGCAGCTGGTTGGCCGCCATCTGCACGCTCGCGTGGACCTGATGGTCCAGCAGCACCGCGTCGGTGGACTCCACCAGCACCGGCAGCGTGGCCAGATGGCCGAGGGACGTGGTCGGCGTGACCAGCACGTGGCCGCCGAACATCTCGTCCAGCAGCGGCTCGAGCACGTTGTACTGCGGTGACTGCAGATAGGACCGAGAAGACGAGAACTGCGTCCCATAACGCGTCACAGCGTCGACAACGGCGTCGCGCATGCGCGGGTCCAGCTCCAGCCCCAGATAGCTGCAGGAGCCGAAGTTGATGTGCCGTTTTCCATTCAGCAGGACGGTCCGCCCGTCCAGCTCGTGATCGTCGATGTCGATCTGGAGCAGACCCTTGCTCGCTCCCGTCGTCATCACTTCATCCAGAATCGCCAGGCGCTCTTCAGCAGTCGGCACGTAGTTCCCCCGGGGGTTAGTGGTTCACCGTCCCCGTCGGCAATTCGGCGCAATAGCTGAAGTGTGTGTTTTGTCCGGTCTGCCTCAAGACCGGGGCGATTTGACCGAAACCATTGGACAAGGTGCTTCGTCCCCGCCCTATCGCTCTTCCTCCAACGCCCTTCGCGCGTTTCCGGCTGCTCTTCCTCGCTCTGGCCCTCGTCGGCGCGGTCTCCGCAGCCTGCATGGCCGCGGTTCAGGCCGATGCGCTGCTCGATCGCGTCACCGGCTGCGTGCTGGCGCTCGGGCTCGCCGCCTACTGGCTGCGCGGCTATCGCCGAGGGAGCTTCTCGCTCGCCCTGGAGCCCGTCGAGGCCCTCGCCGGCCTGTGGATCCTGCACGTGATCCCCGGCAACCCGCTGCTCCCGGTGCTCGGGATCGCCTTCCGCGGGCTCTATGGCGGGCCGCTGCTCGCGTTCGCCCGCTACGGCTTGTGGATGGGCGCGCTCTTCATCGCCCACGCCGGCTGGGGGCAGCAACAGCTCGACGGCGACATGTCCCGCGCGATGGGCGCGGCGCTGGCGCCGATCCTCTCGCAGTCGCTGGTCGTCGCCCTGCGTGCGTCGGAGACGATCCAGCGCCGCCTGACCTCGATCGTCGAGAACTCCACGGACGTCGTCACGATCGTGGGCGAGGACCTGCGCATCCGCTGGCAGGCCGGCTCGATCGCCGGCGTGCTCGCCCAGGACCCGGATGCCTTGGTCTGCAGCGACGTCCGCGACCTGATCCACCCCGACGACCGCGCGGCGCTGGACGGCTACCTCGCCGAGGCCGACGGCCGGCCCGACTACGCCCGCAACCTCACGTTGCGCCTCGCGCACGGCAACGGCGGCTACCGGCACTTCGACGTCGTCGCCGCCAACCGCCTGCACGACCCCAGCGTCGGCGGCTACGTCCTCAACATGCGCGACGCGACCGATCGCCGCGAGCTGGAGTCCGAGCTGCGCTCGCTCGCCGCCCAGCGCGAGCACGACGCCAACCACGACCCACTGACCGGCCTCGCCAACCGCCGCCGCCTGTTCGCCCGCCTCGAGGACACCACCGCCGCCGCCCGTGCCGCCAAGAGCAAGCTCTCGCTGCTGCTGATCGACCTCGACCACTTCAAGGAGCTCAACGACACACTGGGCCATCAGGCGGGGGACCGGCTCCTGCGCGAGATCGGCCCGCGGCTGGAGGCCGGCGTGCCCGGCGCCGAGCTCGTGGCCCGCGTCGGCGGCGACGAGTTCGCCGTCCTGCTCGCGCCCGGCACCACGGTCGAAGAGGCCGAGGAGACCGCCGGTCGCCTCGCCCGCGCGATCGAGGAGCCGTTCCGCTTCCAAGGTTTGACGCTGCTCGTGCGCGCCAGCGTCGGCATCGCGATGTTCCCTGAGCACGGGCGCGACGTCGAGACGCTGATGCAGCGCGCCGACATCGCGATGTACTCGGCCAAGGCGCGCGGCGTCGGGCACGAGGTCTACAGCGCGTCGCGCGACGGCCATTCTCGCGCGCGCCTCGCCCTGATCGGCGAGCTGCCGGACGCGATCGAGTCCGGCCAGGTCGTCGTCTACTACCAGCCGAAGTTCAACCTCGAGACCGGCGAGGTCGCCGGCGCCGAGGCGCTCGTGCGCTGGGACCACCCGCAGTTCGGCCTGCTCGGCCCGGGCGCCTTCCTCCCGCTGGCGGAGCAGACGGGCCTGATGCGCCCGCTCACGCTGCGGGTGCTCAACGACGCGCTCGAGCAGTGCGCGAAGTGGCGCGACCAGGGTCTCAACCTGCCCGTCGCCGTCAACCTCGGCGCGCCCAACCTGCTCGACCTCGGCCTGCCCGTCGACGTCCACGAGCTGCTGGCCAAGTGGGACGTCGACCCGTCGATGCTCCAGCTGGAGATCACCGAGACGATCGTCGCCGCCGACCCGGTGCGCGTGATCGAGATCATGAACCGGCTCGGGGAGCTCGGCATCTCGCTCTCGCTCGACGACTTCGGCACCGGCTCCTCGTCACTGGCCTACCTGCGCGAGCTGCCGGTCCAGGAGCTCAAGATCGACAAGTCCTTCATCCTCGGCATGGACGAGGACCGCGAGGCGGCCACGATCGTCGAGACGATTGTCGACCTCGCCCACAACCTCGGCCTGCGCGCCGTCGGCGAGGGCATCGAGACCGAAGAGGCGTACCGCCTGCTGGCCGCCAGCGGGTGCGACTACGGTCAGGGCTTCCTGATGGGTCGCCCGATGCCCGCCATCGAGCTCACCGCGCTCGCGCGCCGCGAGCCCGTCGGCCGTCTTTAAGCGCCCGGCTTCGTCACCATCAGCAGCACGGCGAGAATGATCAGGGCGCCGGCGACGGCACCCATCGTTCCCTCGCGCTGCGCCTGGCGCTGGTAGTCGTCGGAGAGCGTCGTCGCGCCGTCCGCGAGCTCCTGCTCGGCCATCGCGGCGAGCTTCTTGTCCGTGGGCGAGAAGTACGCGCCCTGCAGGCCGCCGAGGACGATCGCGATCACGAACGTGATGCCGAGCCAGGGCTTGTCCATCGCGTGGATCTTCACGCCCTGGTAGACGCCCGTGATGATTAGGACCAGCAGCGCGGGCGACGCCAGCTTGCGGGTGACCTCGAGGCTCAGGTGGTGCACGAAGGGCATGTACTTCGGGCCGAGCCGGAGCGCGAGCGGGAAGCCGACCGCGAGCGCGAAGGTCGCGCCCAGGCCGACGACGGCTGAGCTGATGTGCAGCCACAGCGAGAGGTTGTAAAGGCTGAAGTCGGCGAGCACGGGGGCGGACATTAGTCGCCGAGCAGGACGGCTGCGGTCGCTGCGAGGTCTTCTGGCTGACCGATGATCCGCTCCGCGCCGGCGTCGTGGAGCTCCTTGTGCGTGCCGATCCCCCAGGTCACCCCGATCGCGGGGAGCCCGTGCGCGTGGGCGGCGACGATGTCGAAGGAGCGGTCGCCGACCATCACCGCGCGGGTGGGGCCGAGCTCGTGCAGCGCGCGGCCGAGCGTCTCGGTCTTGTCCTCGGTGGGGGCGGCGAGGTCCGGGCCGGCGACGACGGAGAAATAGGCGCCGATGCCCATCGCGTCCAGCAGCGGGTCGGCGAACGCCTTCGGCTTGGACGTCGCGACCGCGAGGCGACGGCCGGCCAGCGCGTCCAGCGCCTCGGGGATGCCGGGCGCGACCGTCGTCTCGGTCAGTGACGCCGTCTTGTAGCGCTCGCGGTAGCCCTCGATGCACGCGGTCACGATCGGCGCGTCGTGCGCGACGCCGAGCAGCTCACCGAAGGCGTAGGGGAACGGCGGGCCGATGTACGGCTCGAGCTCCGCGTCGGCGCGGGTCGGGAGGCCGAGCTTCACGAAGGCGTGGTTGACGCAGGAGATGAAGACCGCGCGCGAGTCCACCAGGACGCCGTCGAGGTCGAAGATCACGGTCGTTCTCATCGCCCAGGATCCTCTCAGGGTTCTCGCAGGGGCCTCTCGGACGGCGACCCGATAGTGAGCGCATGCCCTCCCCCATCGCCCAGGAGAAACTCGCCGCCCGCGCTCGTCGCATCCGCCTGATCCGGCAGCGGGTCATCGCTTCGACCCTCGCCGCCTTCATCCTGGCGTGGGGCGTCGTCGCCTTCGACGGGTCCAAGGGCACGACCACCACCGTCGCCTCGACGACGAGCGCGACGACGACGGACACGTCCGGCAGCGCGACTTCGTCGGACACGACGTCCTCGCCGGACACGTCCGCGTCGACGGACACCGGGGCGACGATGACCACGAGCCAGTCGTGACCGAGCACGTCTTCTGGATCACGAGCCGCGCGGCCGGGATCACGGCACTGCTGGCGTCGAGCCTCGCCGTCGCGCTGGGCCTGTTGATGAGCACCCGCCTGCGCACCCGCCTCGGCGACCTCCGCGTCTGGCACGAGTCGCTCTCGCTGGCCACGATGGTCGCGCTCGCCGTCCACGCCTTCTCGCTGCTCGGCGACTCCTACATCAACTTCAGCCTGGCCGACGTGACGATCCCGTTCGTCTCCGGCTACCACCGGCTGTGGCTGAGCCTCGGGATCATCGGCGGCTGGGCGTTCGTGATCCTCGGGCTGTCCTACTACTTCCGCGGCCGCATCGGCCCGCAACGCTGGCGCAAGCTACATCGCTTCACCGCGCTGGCCTGGGTGCTGGGCATCGGCCACGCGCTGATGATGGGCACGGACGCCGGAACCGCCTGGTTCCTGCTCGCCGGCGCCCTCGTCGTGATCCCCGCCGGCGCGCTGCTCGTGCGCCGCTACACCCCGACCACCCCGGTGCACGCATGAGATTCGACTGCTTCGGCTCGCGCTGCGGCGTCTGGGCCGCCATCCCCGAGGCCGAGGAGGACGCCCGCCGCTGCATGGAGAACTGGCACGTGCGGTTCAGCCGCTTCCTCGGAGATAGCGAGCTCTCCCGCCTCAACGGCGACCCGCGCGAGGTCGTCCCCGTGAGCACGAGCATGGCCCGCCTGGTCGAGACCGTCCGCGAGGCGGCGGAGGCCACCGACGGCCTCGTCGACGGCACGCTGCTGGGCGAGATCGAGGCCGCCGGCTACGTCAGCGACCTTCCTGCGCCGCTGCCGCTGCGGCTCGCGCTGCGCCTCGGCGGCCCGCGCGCCCCCGCCGCCCCCAACCCGCATTCCCGCTGGCGCGAGCTCGAGGTAGCCGGCTGGGAGGTGCGCCGCCCGCCGGGCGTGCGCCTCGACAGCGGCGGGCTCGCGAAGGGCCTGTTCGCGGACCTGCTGGCCGAGCGGCTGCAGGATCACCGCAGCTTTGCCGTCGACTGCGGCGGCGACCTCCGGTTCACCGGCCCGTTGCGCCGGCTGGAGGTCGCGGACCCGTTCGGCGGCAAGCCGGTCCATGTATTCGAGCTCGAGACGGCGTCCGTGGCCACCAGCGGCGTCGGCCGGCGCAGCTGGCTCGGCCCGGATGGCCGCCCCGCCCACCACCTGCTCGATCCCGCCACCGGCCGCCCCGCCTTCACCGGCGTCGTCCAGGCCACCGCGCTCGCGCCGACCGCGGTCGAGGCCGAGTGGCGCGCGAAGGCGGCGGTGCTCTCCGGGCCCGACGGCGCGGCCCGCTGGCTCGAGCACGGCGGCGTCGTCGTGCTCGACGACGGCACCCACTTCGTCACCGAACCACCCACCACCAGTCTTCGAGGAGGACAGCACCATGAACCAGCGAGGCTTTAGACGTGTCGCCGTCTTCGCGAGCGCAGCCGCGCTCGCGGGCGGCGCCGTCGCCGGCTGCGGCTCAGACGCCGCGACCACCAACGGCAGCAGCACCACGCAGCAGCAAGGCCAGGGCCAGGGCCAGCCGCCCCAGGGCGGCGGGATGGACGTGAGCGCGCTCGCCGACGCGCTCGGCGTCACGACGACCAAGCTGCAAGCGGCGATGCAGAAAGTCATGCCCCAGCCAGGCGAACAGCGCCAGAGCGGTAGTCGCGGTGACATGGCCGCGACGCTCGCGAAGGAGCTCGGGCTGCCCGAGTCGAAGGTTTCCGCGGCGCTGCAGAAGCTGCGCCCGCAGGGCGGCCCACCGGCCGGTGGCAACGGCCAGGCAGCGCCCTCCGTCACACCTTCGAATTCCACGACGTCATAGAGGCAACGCCCAATTCGCGCCGGCGGAGAGCCGCCGGCGCGGGGGCGCCTCTTTGACAATGTGTACGCAAGGTGAGGGCAAGGTGGCAACGGGAACGTCCGCCGCATGCTCCCTCGTCTCATCGCCGCCGCGATCGCGCTGAGCCTGGTTGCGGCCGCGCCCGCAGCGGCCGACTCGATCGCCTACATCCAGAACGGCGACGTCTGGCTCGCGACGCCCGACGGCGCCCGCAAGCAACAGGTCACGCACACCGGCGGCTACTACTACGTCTCCCAGGCCGACGACGGCACGATGGCCGCGCTGGTCGGCGGAGAGCACATCCAGAAGCTCTCGCGCACGGGCCAGGTCCTCGCGGACTTCCCCACCTACGTCTCCGACGGCGCGCCCGCCGCCGGCGGTGTGACCCAGTTCCACGGCCCGTTCGACCCCGAGATCTCGCCCGACGGCTCGAAGATCGCCTTCGAATACTTCAACGACACCTACGACGCCGAGCCGGGCTGCAACGAGCTGACGGTGCCGCCGTGCTTCGCCTACACGCAGAGCCAGGGCGTCGGCATCACGAACTCGACCGGCTTCACGGGCGTCGACGCGTACGGGATCCTGACGGGCTGGATCGCCCCGCACTGGGTCTCCAACGACGTGCTGCTGCGCTCGAGCCCCGGCGCGAACCTCAACGACGACGCGGTCTTCACGCGCGTGGGCGAGACCACGAACGACCACTGGTTCTACGACCCGAACCAGGGCCTGGGCGTCAAGGACGTCGAGCTCTCGCGCGACCTCCAGACGGTCGTCGGCATCGCCGGGTTCAACGATGAGAAGCTGCGGGTCTACCGGACGACGATGTCCCCGTTCGGGGCGCCGGACTGGGACCACACGCCGTTCACCAACCACGAGAACGTCCCGGTCGCGCAGCAGTGCTACGAGCTGCCGGGCAAGTTCGACAACACGACGCTCGCCCCAAGCAGCAAGGCGATGGCCTACAGCACCGCCGAGGGGATCTTCGTCGCCGCGATCCCGGACAACTGCGCCCCCGGCGACGCCGGCGCGCTGGTCTTTCCGGGCGCCAAGTACCCCGATTGGGGCCCGGCGGACGTGCCGCCCGCCTCGGCGTTCGAAGCCACGCCCGCACCCACCACGGAGACGGCCAAGCCTGGCGCCGCACGCAAGCTCGCGCTGAGCGTCAGCCGCGCCGGCAAGGTGAAGGTCACGGTCCCGGGCGCCGGCAAGGTCAAGGTGACCGCCAAGCGCAAGCGCCGCACGATCGCGTCCGCGAGCAAGACGGCCAAGGCGGCGGGAACCGTGACGTTCAAGCTCAAGGCCCGCGGACGGGTCACCGTCACCGCCACGTTCCAGAAGCTGAGCGCGCACAGGACGGTCACGCTGCGGGGGTAACAATGCGCGTATGACATTGGAAGGCACGGTCGCGCTGGTCACCGGCGCGAGTAGCGGCATCGGCGAGGCGACGGCACGGGCGCTGGCGGCGCAGGGCGCGACGGTCGCCCTCGCCGCGCGCCGCAAGGACCGGCTCGACGCGCTGGCGGCGGAGCTCGGCGGCTTCGCCGTCGAGGCCGACGTCACCGACCGCGAGCAGGCCATCAACGCGGTCGAGTCCACCGTCTCGGCGCTCGGCCGCCTGGACATCGTGATCAACAACGCGGGCGTGATGCTGCTCGGGCCGATCGTCGACGCGCCGGTCGAGGAGTGGGACCGGATGATCGCGCTCAACCTCAACGGCCTGCTCTACGTCGCCCACGCGGCGCTTCCGCACCTCCTCAAGTACGCGCAGGAAGGGCCGCGCAACGTCGCCGACCTCGTGAACGTCAGCTCGGTCGCGGGACGCAGGGTGGGGCAGGGCGGCGGCATCTACCAGCTGACCAAGCACGGCGTCGGGGTGTTCAGCGAGGCGCTGCGCCAGGAGGTCACGGCGCGCCACGTGCGCTCGTCGCTGGTCGAGCCGGGCGCGACCGAGTCCGAGCTCGTCACCCACGTGCGCGAAGCGGTCCGCTCGAACCTCACCCCGTCCACGATCGAGATCCTCAAGGCGGAGGACATCGCGGACGCGATCGTCTACATCGTCACCCGCCCGCGCCACATGGCGGTCAACGAGATCCTGATCCGCCCGACGGAGCAGGAGCGCTAGCGCGTCAGAGCGGCGCGATGAACACCACGAGCACCGCCATCCCCCCGAAGACGATGGCCAGCGGGATCGCGCCGTGCCAGCGGTGCGCCCAGTCGTCGAGGAAATCGGGCGCCCAGCGCGCGAGCACGCCCAGCAGCGTGACCCACGCGAGCAGCATCAGCCCCGCCTCGATGCCGGCGCGCCGGCCCCATTCCCCGGCGACGGACTCGTAACCGCTGAACGTGAGGTAGGCGGCGAGGGCGATGATGAAGCCGGTGCCCGGGTAGCGATGGCGATTCCGCAGGCCGCGCGCGGGAGGGTTGGCGAGACCCACCCGCCGTGGCCGGGTCGGGCCGCGGAGCACGCTCCGGCGACGGACGCCGGGGCTCAGCGGGCCGAGCGGGCCGCCCACCTGGCGGGTGCGTGCTGCTCGACGGCCACGCACCGTCGCTAGGGCCTGCCGTCGGTGGCGAGGCGCTGGTTGGCGTAGCGCTTGTCGCCGGTCACGTCCTCGCCCATCCACGCGGGTGCGGCGAAGGCGTGGGCGGCGGCCTCGTCGGCGAACTCCACCTCGGCGGTCAGCAGGCCGTCGAGCGCGCCCTCGTAGACGTCGACCTCGGCGGTCAGCCCGCCGTCGAGCGGCACGAGGTAGCGGGTCTTGAGCACGCGACGGCCCTCGGTCAGCGGCCACAGGCGGTCGAAGTCCGCCGCCGCCAGCGTGACCTCCTCCTCGCCGCGCGCCAACCCCGCGCCGGTCTTCACCGTCAGCGTGTGCTTGTCGCCCTTGCGTCGCACCCGCACCTCGGCACCCGCCGGGTCGAGCGCGAGATAGCCCTGCTCCAGGCGGCCGGACTCGTGGCCGTCGAGGCCGTCCGGCCGCGCCGCGAGCAGGTACTTGCGCTCGACCTCCATGCTCCGGGACCTTACTCGGCGCTCAGGCGCGCCAGCTGTCAGCGGGCAACGGGGATCACGAGGCGCGCCGCGGTGCCTTCGCCGCGCGGTGACTGGAGCGAGAACTGCCCGCCCACCGCCGCCGCGCGATCGGCGATGACCTCCAGGCCGCCGCCCGGCTTGATCGTGGCGCCGCCGATCCCGTTGTCGCGCACCTCGATCGTCAGGTGGTTGCCGCCGTCGGCCGCACGCAGGGTGCATTCGGTCGCGTGCGCGTGGGCGGTGGCGTTGGCGATCGCCTCGGCGACCAGCAGGTAGGCGGTCGTCTCGACGACGGCTTCGAAGCGCCGTCCGGGCAGCTCGCGCAGGTGCACCGGGAGTGGCGCCCGCGCCGCCAGGACCTGCAGCGCAGCCGCGAGCCCGCGTTCGGAGAGCACGGCGGGATGCAGGCCGCGGGCGAGCTCGCCCATCGCGGCGCTGGCCTCCATCGCGTCGGCCAGGACCTCGGCGAGCAACGCCTCCTCCGGCGAGCCCGGCGTCGCCCGCCCGCAGGCGACGCGCAGCTTGAGCGCGAGCGCGACGACGTGCTGGTGCGCGCCCTCGTGCAGGGCGCGCTCGAGCCGCCGGCGCGCCTCGTCGCCGGCCTCGACCAGGCGGGTGCGTGACTCGGCCAGTTCCGCCCGCGCGTCCGCGTTGGACAGCGCCTGAGCGAGCAGCCCGCAGATCCCGACGAGCCGGCGCTCGCACCCGGCCGGCAGCGCGTCCTCCTCCGGCGCGGAGGCGAGCAACGCGCCCCACGCCTCGCCGTGGCGCAGGATCGGCGCGGCGACCGAGACCCGCAGCCCGACCGACTTGAGCACGTTCGCGACGTCGCCCTTGGCGTCCGCGCCGTAGGTGTGGCGGGTGGGCAGGAGCGTGCTCTGTGCGCGGCCGAGGGCGCTGGTCGTCCGGTTGAAATCGAGCTCCGCGTTGACCGGGAGGCCGCGCACGCCAGTGGTGCGATGAACGCCGACGATCACCGCCCGCTCGCCGCCGATGTAGCGCATGACGGCCCCGGCCTCGACGCCGAGCAGTTGGGCCACCTCCGCCGAGACGGCGCCGAACAGGGAGTCCAGCGGCTCGTCCTTGGCGACGAGCATGGCGATCCGGAGCAGGGCCGCCTGCTCTTGGACCACGTGGATGTCCTCGACACCCCGGACCAACATGCCGGGAGTCTCGCGGGTCCGGGTCACGCCCGCAAGGCTGGAAGCCCGGCGGAGAATCCCGGTGCGCCCATTCTTCGCCGGACTTCTAGAAGCCGGGGGGATGGCGAGCGACGAAGCCTGCGGTGCTGCGCATCTCGCTCGTCCAGCGGGTTCCGCCGCCGGAGAGCGCGCTCGTGTCGTAGCGGCGGCCGTCGACGACCATGAACGCGTGACCGCCGTTCGCGTAGACGGTGATGCGGCGGCCCGGACCGGGATCGCCCCAGCTCATGAAGCCGCCGGAGGTGAGAGAGCCGTTGAGCAGCCCGCCCGCGGCGAGCGCGTAGGAGATCGAGCCGGAGCAGTCGTAGCCGCCGGAGGCGCCGCCGTGGCCGCCGCCCCACACGTACGGCGTCGTGGCGATCTGGTTCGCGGCGGCGACCACGCGACCCACGACGTCGCCCCCGCCACCGCCACCGGAGCCGGTGGTGTGGCTGATGGTCGGGGCCTGACTGGCCGCCGTCGCTGCCGCCGCCGCCCGCCGCGCGGCCGCCGCCTGGCGGCGCTGGATCGCGGCGATCTTCCCGCGCACGGAGGCGAGCTTGGCCGCGGTGCCGTCACGCTTGCGCAGCTGGTCCTGCTCGCGGTTGAGCAGCGCGGTGCGGATCGCGTCGGCGCGGTTGACGTCCTCGTCGGCGGCGCGGGCGAGCTGGCTGTACGTCGTGCGCAGCGCCGCGAGGTCGTTCGTCATGCCCTTGACCTTGATCCGCGCGTCGCGGGTGTCGGCGAGCACGGAGGCGTTGCGGCGTGAGATCCGGCGCAGGAACTCGAAGCGGTCGATCAGGTCGCTGAAGCCGTTGGCGTTGAGCACGACGGTCGCGAAGCTCGGCTGCCCGTCCATGTAGCTCGAGCGCAGGTTCGCGGCGAGCAGCTTCTCGGCCGTCGCCTGCTTGCGCTCGAGGCGGGTGAGCCGCACGCGCGTGTCGACGAGCTTGTTCTGCGTGTCGGAGAGCTGCTGCCGGCGCTTGACGGCGCGGGCGTCGAGCACGGACAGCCGGCGCTCGGCGTCGGCCAGCCCTTCACGCGTGTTCGCGATCCGCGCCTCCTCCTGCGCGACCGCGTTCTTCAGGCGCGCCGCCGCGCTGCGCAGGCTGTCCTGGCCGTGCGCGGGAACGCTGCCGCCGAGCAGCGCGGCGAGCACCGCGAGCGGCAGGAGTCGACGAAGCACCTTCATTCGAGGCGACGACCCTAGTTCCTGCCCACGCGGATCCTGCAATCGATCGTGCAGCGTGAGTCAACGCAATGCGTACTCGAGCGCCGCCTTGACGGCGCGCGCGTAGACCGGCGGCTCGCCGCTGCGCAGGCGCTGGCGGGCGTTGGTGACGTGCTGGTCCTTGCCGCGGCCGACGAGCTCCAGCGGCCGGCTGGGGCGCAGGACGAGCGTCGCCTCGGCACCCTCGAGGCGCTCGGCGGGCGGGGACAGCCAGAGCCCGCCGGCGGCGTCGAGCGTCATGTCCGGCGCGCCCTGGACGCCGGCGGCGAGCCAGGCGGGGTGGCGCGGCTCGGTCTCCTCCCAGCGGCGACGCAGCCCGCGCGGGGCGAAGTGCGCGATCTCGTGGTTCGGCGGGACCTTGCCGACGACGACGCGGATCCACGCGTCGCGGCAGTCCTCGGCGATCGGCTGGTCGACGTGCGACGTGACCGCCTCCAGGAGCTGGTGCGCGTCCGTGCAGGAGGAGACCGCCGCGACCGCCGCGGCGAGCCGGCGCCGGCGCTCGCCGCCGACCCGTCGCTCCTGCGCCTCGATTGCGCGGCGCGCCTCCTCCGCGCAGCGCTCGCACAGGAAGGTGCCGTCCTCGCGGGCGATCGCGTGATCGCGGCACACCTCCGCGCGGCAGAGCTCGCACCACCAGGACGCGAACGCCCCGCAGCGGAAGGCACAGGGCGTCGGACCGGACCCCGGGGTCGGAGCGAGCAGGTACCCGCCGCAGCGCCGGCGGCAAACCAGGTAGCCGCGCGGGTCCCACGCCATGGACCCACGTGCCCCGCACTTGGGACATGACGCCGCCTGCTGCATGCCGCCCTTTCCGCTCGTTGACCCCGGGCGATCGTATCCGCACCCCGCGGGTGCGGACAGCCCCCGGACACCGTGCGCTCACCCCACCCCCAGACGCCAGGCACCCCTCTCAAACCGAACGCCCCGCACTGGGAAGCTGCAGGAGTCATGAGCCCCTCGCTGATCCAACTCACGTACGCCGCCGCATACCAGGCAGAGCGCCCCTCGCGCCGCCGCCGCCCCCGCTGATCCGACCGGAGCCACTGAAATGACCGTCGTCGCCACCACTCCCCGCCGCCCGCTCTCCCACGCGTTCACGACCCCCGTCGTGCGCGAGGTCGATCGTCCGCGCGGCGCGGTCGCCGGCTCAACCTGGTAGCTCGGGCCGCGGCCGTCGCGCCGCGCCGATGAGCGCCACGCCGAGCAGCGCCGCCAGCAGCAGCTCGGCCACGTAGGGATCGGTCGATTCGATCCGGTTCTCGAGCAGCGGATCGGTCGCATTCGCCGGGGCGATGTCGGGCGCGAGCCGCGGCAGCGCGTGGTAGGTGCCGACGGACACCACGAAGATCGCCAGGCACGTCGCGAACGCGGTGCCGAGCGCGGCGATCTCCCGTCCGCGCCGCGCCGCGACGATCACGGCCGCGAGACCGACCGCCAGCGCCCACTGCGGGTGCGAGCGGACCTCGCTTGACGCGAGCAGCGCCGCCCACCAGAGCAGGCCGGCCGTGACGGCCACGAACGCGACGCCGCGCGCCTCGTCGCGAGCGGACAGGCGGAGAACGGCGGCGATGCAGAGCACCGTCACGATGCCGGTGAACCAGTAGCCGGTGGTGTTGTGCTGGCCGCCCGGAGCCGTCATCAGCAAGAGCGGCACGGCCGCCACCAGGCACAGTCCCGCGAGCCGGAGCCGGACGCCGGCGGTCGCGGCCACCGCACGCGCACAGCCGACCGCGAAGCGGCGACGCGCGCCCGCTCCCTCCAGCGACGCGAACTCCGCGAGCATCGCGCGGCGCCACTCGTGATCCGGCAGCAACCGGACGACGATGGCCAGCAGCGCGGCGGTCATGACTCACCCAGCGCAGTGCGCCGCACGCGGCGGCGCGCCGGGGGAGCGACGGCGGCTTCGGCCGCCGCGCGCTCACCGTCGGCGGTCAGCCGGTACAGGTGGCGCGGTGGGCGGCCGGCCGGCGGGTCGGTCTCCCAGCTCGCCTCGAGCAGCCCGCGGTCGGTGAGCCGCATGAGGATCGGGTACAGCGTTCCGGCTTCGAGCCCGACCTCCTTGCCGAGCTCGTAGCCGTAGCGCGAGACCTGCGACTCGCGCGCGAGTGCCGCGAGCACCGCCGCGGTCTGCTTGGAAGGTCGCCGGGGCATGCACGCAAATCTACCTATATAGATTTGCGTGCCTACTCCCCGGACGACCAGGCTCAGCGCACCGTGAACGTCTGCAGGTTGTCGCTCTCGCTCGACGTGTCGCCGGCGTAGACCTCGATCGTCCCCGGCTCCAAGCGGAACTTGCCGCTGTTGTCGTAGAAGCCCACGTCTGAGGCGTCGAGCTTCCAGCTCACCGTGGTCTTCTCGCCCGGCTTGAGCGTCACGCGCTCGAAGCCGCGCAGGCGGCGGACCGGCTGGGCGAGCGACGCGACCGGGTCGTGGATGTAGAGCTGCGCGACGTCGTCACCCGCGACGGTGCCTGTGTTGGTCACGTCGACGCTCGCGGTGATCGAGGAGCGCGAGTTCATCGCCGGCGAGGAGAGCCGCAGGTTGTCGACCTTGAACGTCGTGTAGCTGAGGCCGAAGCCGAACTCGTACAGCGGCGCGCAGGACCCGATGTCGCGGTGGCGCGAGTTGTACTTGGACGTCACGTCGCACGGACGGCCGGTCGGCTCGTGGTTGTAGTAGATCGGGATCTGGCCGACGTTGCGCGGGAAGGAGACCGGCAGCTTGCCGCCGGGGTTGACCTTGCCGAAGAGCACGTCGGCGACGCCGTTGCCCGCCTCGACCCCGCCGAACCAAGCCTCGAGGATCGCCGGCGCCGCGGCGTCGACCTTGGTGAGCGTCAGCGGCCGCGAGTTGAACAGCACGACCGTGAACGGCTTGCCGGTCGCGGCGACCAGGTCGATCAGGTCCTGCTGCTTGCCGGGCAGGTCGATGTTCGAGCGCGCCTCGGCCTCGCCGCCCATCTCGCGGGTCTCACCGAGCGCCAGCACGATCTGGTCGGCACCGGCGACCGCGGCCTGCACACCGGCGGTGTCGATCGTCGCGCATTCGTTCGCGGGATCGTTGAGGTCGTTGTGGCTGATCGTGCAGCCGGCCGTGTAGGTCGTCCTGGGGTTTTGCTTCTTCATGCCGGCGAACAGCGAGACCGCGTCGTTGTCATCGCCGCGGCCCCACCACGGGCCGAGCATGTCGTGCCCGCTGTCGCCCAGCGGCCCGATCACGGCGGTCGTCTTGTCCGCCTTCAGCGGCAGCGTCGAGTTGGCGTTCTTGAGCAGCACGACCGACTTGCCGGCGGCCACGCGAGCGGCGGCGCGGTTGGCGGGCAGCAACTGCTTCTGCTGCGCCTGGGCGACGTTGATGTACGGATGCTCGAAGAGCCCCGCGCGGAACTTGATCCGCAGGATCCGGCGCACGGCGTCGTCGATGCGCTTCATCGAGACGGTGCGGTTCTGGACGAGCATCTTGCCGAAGTCGCGGTAGTTGGTCGAGACCATTTCGGAGTCCGTGCCGGCGTTGAGCGCCTGCGCGGCGGCGTCCGGGCCGTCGGCGGCGACGCCGTGGCCGCACGAGCCGCTGTCCGGGTTCTTCGGCGGGCACGCGCGCGTCTCGGCGACCGCCGTGTAGTCGCTCTCGATGAAGCCGTCGAAGCCCCACTCGTCCTTGAGGATGTCGGTCTCCGTGTACGGGTTCGAGCAACCCGGTCGCCCGTTGAGCGAGTTGAACGAGCACATCACCGTGTCCGCGCCCGCGTCGATGGCGGCCTTGAACGGCGGCAGATAGACGTTCCGCAGCCGCGCCTCGGACATGTCGGTGGTGTTGTAGTCGCGCCCGCTCTCCGGCTGCCCGTAGGCGACGAAGTGCTTGACGCTGGTGACGACCTTGTCCGGAGCCGCGTAGTTGCCGCCCTGGGCACCCGACACGCGCGACGCCGCCATCACCGAGTTCAGATACGGGTCCTCGCCCGCGGCCTCGACGATGCGGCCCCAGCGGGGCTCGTGCGAGACGTCGACCATTGGGCTGTAGATCTGCTTGATGCCGACCGCAGCCGACTCGAAGGCGCCGATCTTGTGATCGGTGAACGCGACGGCGGGATCGAACGACGACGCCGTCGCCAGCGGCGTCGGGAACACCGTCCGGAATCCGTGGATCGTGTCGAAGGCGAACAGGATCGGGATGTGCAGCCGTGACTTCTCGACCGCGTCGTGCTGGTACTTGTCGATCAGTACGGGATCGGTCTCGCTGAACACGCCGCCGACCGGCTTGAGCGCCTCCCCCGGGTTGTCCTTCATCTGCCCGTCGGAGAGCAGCGTCAACTGGTTGAGCTTCTCGTCCAGCGTCATCTTGCGCAGCAGGCTCTCGACCCGGCCCTCGACGCCGCCGTGATCACCTCCGGGCCTCTGAACCTGCAACGCGGCCTCGTCACCCGAGCGTGACGCCGCCAGGGCGCCTCCGCCTCCGACCGAAACGACCAGCACCGCGGCCAAAGCCCCGGAAATACGTGCTCTGCGAGACATGCTGCTTCCTCCCTACCGACCCTCTGCGAGACGGCCCGGAATTCCCCCGATGTTCGATCGTGCAAACCACGGGGTACGGACCTGTCGGGAAGTACTCGCGTTGGGAGGCGCTCATGTTGTCCAGGTCCATCGCGGCGCTCGTCGCGCTGCTCGTCTTGATGCCGGTCGCGACGGCGTCCGCAAACGATCACGGCGGCGGCGGTGATCTGCGTGCGTACGCGCAGGGCACTTGGGCGTCCTTCGCGGCGATGACCGACGAGAAGTCCGGCCTGCCCGCCGACATCCTCAACTCCGACGGCTCGACCAGCGTGCAGACGTCGACGACCAACATCGGCGCCTACATGTGGAGCGCCGTCGCTGCCGAGCGCCTCGGGATCATCCGCAAGCGCGAGCTCGCCGACCGGCTCTCGAAGACGCTCACCTCGCTCGAGCACATGGAGCGCTACCAGGACACCGGGCAGTACTACAACTGGTACGACCACCGGACGGGCGCCAAGCTGACGGACTGGCCGCCGCAGCACGATCCGAACTTCCATCCGATCCTGTCCTCGGTCGACAACGGCTGGCTCGCGGTCGGTCTGAAGATCGTCGAGAACAGCGTTCCGCAACTGCACAAACGCGCCGGTGCGCTGTACGACGCGATGAACTTCGGGTTCTACTACCGGCCCGACGTCAACCGCGTGCTCTTCCACTTCCGGCCGGACGATCCGAGCATGTCGCCGTGCTGTTACGACACCGTCGTCAGCGAGTCGCGGATCGTCGACTACATCGGCATCGGTCGCGGGCAGCTGCCCCAGAAGGAGTACTTCGGGCGCTGGCGCACGTTCCCGGACACCTGCGACTACTCGTTCCAGGAGCAGAAGCCGACCGGCGTCACGCGCAGGTACTTCGGCGTCGACGTCTACGAGGGCGCCTACACCTACGCCGGCAACAAGCTCGTCCCCAGCTGGGGCGGCAGCATGTTCGAGGCGCTGATGCCGTCGCTGTTCGTGCCTGAGGAGAAGTGGGCGCCGAACAGCTGGGGCGGGAATCACCCGGCGACCGTTCAGGCGCAGATCTACCACGGCATGAAGGAAGCCGGCTACGGCTACTGGGGCTTCTCGCCCGCGAACAAGCCGGAGGGCAACTACGGCGCGTGGGGCGTCGACGGCGCCGGCATGGACCCCAACGGCATGCCGTCCAACGAGGACAACACGCTGATCGACCACGGGTTCGCGGGCTGCCCGAATCGCGATCCCAAACCCGATCCGCCGACGACCGCGTACACCAACGGCGTCGTCACCCCGCACGCCACGTTCCTCGCGCTGCGCTACGCCCCGCGCGAGACGCTCGACAACGTCCGCAAGCTCGCCCACGACTTCCCCGGCCTCTACACCAAGTGGGGCTTCCGGGACAGCGTCAACGTCCAGACGGGGCTGGTCTCGGACGCGTACCTGTCGCTCGACCAGGGGATGATCATGGCCTCGCTGGGCAACGCGCTCGGCGACGACGTGCTGCGCCGCGCGTTCGCCGACCGCGAGCTCGAGCGCAACCTGCGACCGGTGATCGGCGCGGAGCAGTTCAGCCTCGGTAAGTAACTCTGCGTATTGCGGCGCGGCGCGCGCCGGGTTAGCGTCGGCGGGGCATGGACGCCCGCCGGACGCTCGCGCTCGCCTTCGGGATCTTCGCCGCTGTGGCGGCTCCGGCGCGCGCCCAGGCGCCGGTGCTCGCCACCAACGGCAGCGCGCTGGAGAAGCCGGCGAACCTCGCATTGCCCAGCGGCGCGAACCAGTGCCTGGCGAGGCCGTACATCGGGCTCGCCGCGGGCCAGATCCAGTTCATCGACACCGGGCAGACGACCTGCATGTGGTGGTCGACCGAGTACGGCCCGGCCGGCACGCCGATCGCCAACACGTACGTTCCGCGCGGTGCGGGCGCGGTGACGAAGGTGCGCGTGCGCAGCGGGCCCTCGCCGGCGCCGCTGCAGTTCGCGATCCTCGGCTCCGGCGGCGGGCTGTGCTGCACGACCAAGGCGGTCTCCCCGGTCTTCACGCCCGCGCCCGATCAGGTCAACGAGTTCGCGGTCAACCTCCCAGCGGGCTCGGGCGTGGGTGACACGGACGGCTCGCAGTACAACGACATCCTCGTCGTGTCGGTCGCGGGGAACGGGTCGCTGCCGGTCAACGACCGTGGCGCGCACGGGTTCATCTTCGACCCGCCGAACAACCAGGCGCGGGCCGCGTTCCTGCACCCCGCGCTGGCCAACGGCGCCTCGAACACCGACGTCGGGATCATGGACGGCTACGAGGTGCTGCTCCAGTACGACTGGTGTGGCGTGCCGATGACCGGCTCGAACCTGCGACCGGTCGCGCCGGCCGACCCGACGACGGCCTGCACTCCAGCCCCGCCCGCCCCGGGCGGCGGCGGCCCGGCCGACAACACGACGGCGCCCACGCCACCGCTGCGCACCGCCTCACCCAACGCCGGCGTGCGCGCCAACCGCGCCGCGGTCCGGCTGATCTGCCAGCTCACGACGGCCTGCACGGGAACGCTTCGCCTCGTCAAAGGCAAGACGCTCGGGACGGCGAAGTTCAACCTCAAGCCCGGGAAGGCCGCGACCGTCCGCGTCCCGTTGAACGCGGCCGGCCGCAAGGCCTTCAAGGGCAAGCGCAGGCTGGCGGTGTCACTCGTGCTGCCTCAGGGGCGGCTGCCGCTCACGCTCAAGCGGTAGCGCTCGGCGGGCTCGCGCCGCGACATGTTCGGGGCGAGCGTGAGGCGCGCCGCCTCGAACGCGTCCCAGTGCGCGGCGTCGGGCAGCGACGGGATCGTGATCAGCTCGCCCGCGTCGAGGCCGGCGAGGGCGGCGTCCACCGCGTCGTCGACCGTCATCACGGTGTCGCCGTCGAGGTTGGACAGCGGGTACCCCGACTTGTCCCACAGCTCGGTCGCCACCGCGCCGGGCATGACCGCCTGCACGCGCACGCCGGTCTCGGCCAGCTCGGCCGCGAGCACCTGCGTGAACGTCACCACGTAGGCCTTCGTGGCCGCGTAGGTCGCCATGCCGGGGAGCTGCAGCACCGTGCCGACGACGGAGCCGACATTGATGATCGTGCCGGCGCCGCGGGCGGCGAACGCCTTCGCGGCGACCTGGTCGAGGCGGGTGAACGCGGTCACGTTGAGGTCGATGACCCTCCCCAGGTCGGTGAGGTCGGCGTCGACGACCGGGCTGACCCAGCCCATCCCGGCGTTGTTGACGAGCAGCGAGACGTCCTCGCCGCGCAGGCGCTCCTCGACGCGCGCGAGGTCCGCGTCGACGGTCAGGTCTGCCGTGATCACCTCGGCGTTGCCGGGCAGGGTCGCGGCGAGCTCGCGCAGCTTGTCCTCGCCGCGGGCGACGAGAACGAGGTCGTACCCGCGCTTGGCCAACCGGTCGGCGTACGCCGCGCCAAGGCCTGCTGAAGCACCGGTGATCAGGGCGGTTCCGTTAGATGTCATGCGTCATCTATAGCACGATATGATGATGAGCGACAGCTAATGGCACGATCTTCACGAAAAGACACCGAGCTCCACCGCCAACAGGTCATCGACGGCGCGGCGACGCTGCTGCGCGAACGCGGCGTGGCGGGCGTCAACGTCGGCCAGCTGATGGCCGAGGCCGGCCTCACCCACGGCGGCTTCTACCGCCACTTCGCCTCCAAGGACGAGCTCGTGCAGCTCGCGCTGGAGAAGGCGCTGGCCGACCAGCGCGAATGGGTCTCCGGCATCACCGAGCGCGAGCTGATCGAGTGGTACCTCTCGCCCGAGCACCGCGACGACCCCGCCCACGGGTGCACCATGGGCGCGCTCGGCAGCGAGGTCGCCCGCGCGGACGAGGCGTCCCGCGAGACGTTCGCGACCGGCTTCGCCGACTACCTCGACACGTTCGCCGCCCTCGAGGGGCGCGAGCGCGACGAGGCGCTCGCCCGCTACGCGACGATGGTCGGGGCGCTCGTCATCTCACGGGCGACCGCCGGTGACCCGATCTCCGAGGCGGTGCTCGACGCGGCGCGCAACGCGCTCCTGCCGTAGCGCGCCCGATGGGGAGCACCACCCATCTTGGGTCCGGAAGGGGGTTTGCCTGCCACGGTTGATCCGTGGCGGCGCCCAACGTCATCCAAGCCTTGCGGGCGCGCCTCGGCGCGCCGTATACGGTGCGCTGGCTGGCGCTCTATGTCGCCGCGCGCCTGACCGCCTGGGCGATCGCCTTCGCACTGACCGCCTGGAGCGGGATCGACCAGGTCGACGCGGTGCTGCTGCTCTACGGCCCGCTCTCCACCGCGGTGCTGGCCGCCTCACCCGCCCTGCGGCGCTCGCCGGTGGCGTGGGCGATCGACGTCACGGCGACGCTCGCGCTCGTGGTCGACTCGGGCGACTGGCGCAGCCCGTACTACCTGCTGTGGCTGGTCGCGCTCGCGCTCCCCGCCGCCTACCTGCCGCTGCGGCACGCCGCCTGGCTGGCGCTGGGCGCGCCGGTGGCGTTCCTGTTCGTGGCGATCTGGGGCGGCCCCGCTCCCGGCCACCTGGCGGTCAGCTCGACGGAGACGCTCGCGATCCATCTCTCGCTGCCGACGCTGCTGGTCGGCGGGTTGGCCTACGTGTGCGACACGCTGCGGCGGCTGTCGGAGGAGCGCTCGCAGCGGGAGCGTCTGGCGATCGAGGCCGAGCGGCGCCGGATCGCCTGGGAGCTGCACGACTCCGCCAAGCAGCGCCTGCATGCCGCGCACCTGCTCGTCTCGTCGCTCTCCGGGCGGGTCGGCGAGCCGCTGGAGCGGGTCGTCGCGCGTGCGACCGTCGAGCTCGAGTCCGCCGCGTCGGACATGGACTCAAGCCTCGCCGAGCTGCGCTCGCCGCTGGAGGGCCGCCGCCTCGACGAGGCCCTGCGCGAGCGCGCGGGCGAGCTCAGCGCGGCCGACGAGCACCCGACGATCACGGTCACCGGCCGCGCACCCGTCCTGCCGCCACTGATCGCCGCACACGTCTACCGGATCGGCTCCGAGGCGATCACCAACGCGCTGCGCCACGCCGACGCCGAGACCATCGCGGTCGACATCCACGCCGACGCGCACCGCCTGCGCCTGCGCATCGCCGACGACGGTCGTGGGCTGCCCGCCGAGCGCCGCCCCGGAGCGAACGGCTTGTTCGCGATCGAGAGCCGCGCCGCGACGATCGGCGCGACGGTGACGTTCTCCGCCGCCGACGGCGAGCGCGGCACGGCGATCGAACTTCTCGTCCCCCTGCACCAGAACGGAGCCCCGACATGATCCGCGTCGTCGTCATCGATGATCACCCCGCGCTGCGCGCCGGCCTGCACACCGTCATCGACGCCGAGCCCGGCATCGTCTTCGCCGGCGAGAGCGACGGCGATGAGGAGAGCGTCTGGCCGCTGCTCAATCGCACCGAGCCCGACCTCGCGCTGCTCGACTACCACCTCCCCAAGAGCGACGGCCTGCAGCTCTGCTACCGCATCAAGCAGCGCGTCCCGGCGCCCAAGGTGATCGTGTTCAGCGCCTACGCCGGACCCGCGCTCGCCCTGCCCGCCGCGCTGGCCAAGGCCGACGGGCTGCTGGACAAGGGCGTGCCGGCGCGTGACCTCTTCGAGGCGATCCGGCTCGTCAATCGCGGTGAGCGCCTCCTCGAGCCGCCGTCGCGGGCGGTGCTGGCGGACGCTGAGGAGCGGCTGGAGAGCGCGGACATGCCGCTCCTGGCGATGTTGCTGGACGGTACGCCGGAGCGTGAGATCGCCACCGTGCTGGGGCGCGAGCGCCGCGAGGTCCAGTACTCGGTCCAGCGCATCCTGAGCCGCCTGCGGCTAGAGGTGACGTCAGCGTGACGCGATCAGGCGCCCGACGTCGGCGGCGTCGTCGGCGACCGTGATGCCGAGCTCCTCGAGACCGGGCCGCGCGTCGATCGGGACCTCGCCCCCGAGGTCCTCGTTGAGGATGCCGCCGAAGATCGTCAGGCCGTCGTAGCCGGCACGCAACTCGCGACCGAGGCTGAGCGCGCCGCCGTTGTAGGACCCGACGACGACGGCGTCGGCGTCCTCCTGGGTGGCGGCGGCGGCGACCTGAGCGGGTGTGGCGGCGCTGGAGAGCACGATCACGTCGGCGCCCGCGCCGGTCAGCGCCCTGGCGAGCGCGTCGCGGATGACGTCGTGGACCTCGAGCACGACGAGCATCACGCGGGCGCCGTCCAGGCGCGGCGTGGCGCGCGCGATCCGGGCGGCCTCGCGGGCGACGATGCCGGCCTTCCACGTCGGCCGCTGCGACCCGCCGGAGAACCCGGCCTCGAGCTCGGCCGGCTCGGCCCGCCGCAGCGCGAGCAGCACCGCCGCGGGGTCGCGGACATCGGTGCCCGCGTCGTCCAGCCGGGCGAGGACGTGATCGCGGAACCGCGCCGCCGCATCGGCGAGGTCCGCGCCATGGCGCTCGAGCTTCGCCCAGTCGGTGAGCGGCGCACCGCGGCGGGCCTCGCGCTCGATCTCGCGCGCGAGCAGCTGGACCTCGAGGATCTCCTCCGCGGACGGGATCCGCTCCGCCTCGGTCAGCGGCACCGGGTTGATCGCGTGGCCGGTCGGGCGGTGCAGCTGGGCGCCGACGTCGACGAGCAGGTAGTTGGCGAGCACCGCGGTGTTGCGGACGTGGTCGCTCGTGTAGTCGACGGTGTTGCCGTAGACCATCGTGCCGATCGAGTCGCGCCCGCGCAGGTCGTCGAGGGCGAAGCCGACCGCCGCGCGGTCCAGCGGCTCGGGGATCAGCCCGCCGTAGGAGTGCGCAAGCCGCGCGCCGAGCAGCTCCTCGACCACGTAGAGCTCCAGCGCCGCCCAGCCGGCGAACATGCCGTAGTCCGCGAACTGGACCGCCGGCCCGTCGTCGAGGTAGGAATGCACGAGCGTGCCGTCGGTCGCGGCCATTGCGCGGATCGCGCGCACGACCTGCCGCGTGAGCTCGGTGTCGTCGTACCCGCCCGGGGGCTCGAAGGCGAAGAACTGGCCGAGGTTGCCGATCGACGTGATCCCGGCCGCGAGCGCCGCGCGGGTGTTCTCGAGGCTCGCGGGCGTGCCGATCATGTGGTCGCCGAGGTGCGGCTGGACGGGCAGGGCGGCGACCTTGGCCCAGTCGTCCGCGTCCAGGCGCGGCCCGGTCTCCCGGCGCGCGGCGGCGCGCTGCTCGCTCGGCAGCCCCATCGCGCGGTCCAGGCAGAGACCGAAGCGCTCGATCGTGTGGCCACGGGCGGCCAGCTCGTCGTGCACGAACCGGACCGCCGCCTCGGTCGCCGGCCAGTCGGTCAGCCCGACATGCATGTGGTAGGTGATCCGGCCGGCGTCGCGGGCGCGGCGCTTGAACTCCAGCTCGTGGGCGACGCCGTGGGCGCGGCAGAACGCGGTCGTAGGCGGCAAGGCGCTCTCAGAGTAAGCTCGCGGGGCGATGGGTGTCGCGCTCGACGAGACGTCGGTGCAGCGCGGGAAGGCGGCGCGGGCCGCAAGTCCGCGGTCGTCGCATGCGGAGTGGGCGCAGCCTCCGCAGCGCCAGGACCCGGTCGCGGTCCTCGCGGCGCAGGACGTCACGCGGATACCGCAGCTCGTGCCGCTCCGCTACGGCCGGATGCTCGTCTCACCGTTCACGTTCTTCCGCGGCGCCGCGGCGATCATGGCCGCCGACCTCGCCACCACGCCGATCAGCGGGCTCCGCGCCCAGCTCTGCGGTGACGCGCACCTGTCGAACTTCGGTGGGTTCGCCGCGCCGGACCGGTCGCTCGTCTTCGACCTCAACGACTTCGACGAGACGCTTCCGGGCCCGTGGGAATGGGACCTCAAGCGGCTCGCGGCGAGCCTCGCCGTGGCCGGGCGCGACCGTGGCTTCTCGACGTCCGCTCGCGAGGACGTCGTCCGTGGCGGAGTGCGCGCGTACCGGCGCGCGATGCGCGAGTTCGCCGGCATGCGCACGCTCGACGTCTGGTACGCCCGGCTGGAGGTCGAGTCGCTGTTCGCCCGGTGGGGGAAGCGCCTCGATTCGGCCGGGCGCCGCACGGTCGACAAGACGATCGCCAAGGCCCACGGCAAGGACAGCCTGCGCGCCTTCGCCAAGCTCACGCACACCGTCGACGGGCGGCCGAGGATCGTCAGCCAGCCGCCGTTGATCATCCCGGTCGAGGAGCTCGCGCCCGAGCGGGAGGCGCATGACATCGACGAGTTCCTGCGCACGCTGGTCGCCCAGTACGCGGGAACGCTTCCCGACGACCGCCGCGTGCTGATCGACGGCTACCGGCCGGTGCACTTCGCTCACAAGGTCGTCGGCGTGGGCAGCGTCGGCAACCAGGCGTGGATCGTGCTGGCGATGGGTCACGACGACGGCGACCCGCTGTTCCTCCAGGTCAAGGAGGCTTCGGCATCGGTGCTCGAGCCGTTCGCCGGCAAGAGCGCGTACACGCATCCGGGCCGGCGCGTCGTCGAGGGCCAGCGGTTGATGCAGGCCGCGAGCGACATCCTGCTCGGCTGGCTGACCGTGCAGGACGACAAGACCGGCGTCCCGCGCAACTACTACGTGCGGCAACTCTGGGACGCGAAGGCCTCGGCACAGCTCGACGCGGTGCCGGCGTCGGACCTCGAGGCGTACGCGGAGATCTGCGGCTGGACGCTCGCCCGCGCGCACGCCCGCTCCGGCGACCGCTGCGCGATCGCCGCGTACATCGGCTCAAGCGATCGCCTCGACCGCGCGCTGGTGCGCTTCGCCGAGGCCTACGCCGACCAGAACGAGCGCGACTACGAGGCGCTCGTCGCCGCCGCGAAGTCCGGCCGCGTGATCGCGGACGGGTTCGAATCCTGAAATCCGCCCGCCCTACCCTGGGCAGCGATCCACCCGTTCGACCGCAGTAAGGAGCTCAGCGTGCGCACAGCCCTGCATGTCCCCACCACCTTCTTCACCAAGGACATGACCTTCTGTGCGCAGTTTGAACCTGGGGATCCTGGCGCATGTCGACGCCGGTAAGACCAGCCTGACGGAACGGCTTCTCCACGAGGCCGGCGTCATCGACGAGCCCGGCTCGGTCGATGACGGCAATACGCAGACCGACTCGCTCGCGCTCGAGCGGGCACGCGGGATCACGATCAAGTCGGCGGTCGTGTCGTTCGCCATCGGCGGCGACGTCACCGTCAACCTGATCGACACCCCCGGGCATCCGGACTTCATCGCCGAGGTCGAGCGGGTGCTGGGCGTCCTCGACGGCGCGGTGCTCGTGGTCTCAGGCGTCGAGGGCGTCCAGGCGCAGACCCGCGTGCTGATGCGGACGCTGCAGCGGCTGCGGATCCCGACGCTGTTCTTCGTCAACAAGCTCGACCGGCGGGGCGCGGACCTCGCACGCGTCCTGGGCGAGGTGCGCGCGAAGCTGACCGGCGGCGCCGTGCTCCCCGACGCCTCCTGCGCCGAGGTGCTCGCCGACCACGACGACGCGTTCCTGAGCGCCTATTTGGAGGGCGAGGGCGATTGGCGGCGCGAGCTCGCCGCGCAGACCGCCCGCGCGATCGCCCATCCCGTCTTCGCCGGCTCGGCGATCACCGGCGCGGGCGTCGCGGAGCTGATCGCGGGCGTGCGCGAGTTCCTGCCCGCGCACGTGCCCGATCCCGACGGACCCGTCTCCGGAACCGTGTTCAAGGTCGAGCGCGGCCCGGCGGGCGAGAAGGTCGCCTACGTTCGGCTGCGGACGGGAACGGTGCGGCTTCGCGACCGGCTGGCGGGCGAGAAGGTCACGGCGATCAGCGTGTTCGGCTCCGATCGCCGGGACGCCGTCCGGGCGGGTGAGATCGCGCGGGTGTGGGGGCTGAGCGAGGTGCGGATCGGCGACGCGCTCGGCGAGGCGGCGTCGTCGAACGGGCGCCACTTCGCGCCGCCGACGCTCGAGACGGTCGTCGTGCCGTGCGACGAGCGCGACCGCGGCGCGCTGCATCTCGCGCTCGTGCAGCTCGCGGAGCAGGACCCGCTGATCAACCTGCGCGAGGGCGACGAGACCGCGGTGTCCTTGTACGGCGAGATCCAGAAGGAGGTCATCGGCGCGACGCTGGCCGGTGAGTTCGGCGTCGAGGTCTCCTTCCGCGAGACGACGCCGATCCACATCGAGAAGCCGGCCGGCACCGGGGCGGCGGTCGAGCTGATCGGCAAGGGCGAGCACGGCTTCCTGGCGACGGTCGGCCTGCGCGTGCAGCCCGGGCCGACCGAGTTCCGGCTCGAGGTCGAGCTGGGCTCGATGCCGTACGCGTTCTTCCGCGCCGTCGAGGAGACGGTCCTCGCGGTCCTCGCCCGGCGGCGCGTGCAGGACTGCACGGTGACGATGACCCACGCGGGCTATTGGGCGCGGCAGAGCAGCGCGCACGGCGGGTTCGACAAGAGCATGTCGAGCACCGCGGGCGACTTCCGCGGGCTGACGCCGATCGTGCTCCTCGCGGCGCTGCGGCAGGCGGGAACGACGGCGTACGAGCCGCTGCACCGCTTCGAGCTCGAGCTCCCCGCGGACACCCTCGGCATGGTGCTGCCCGCGCTCGCCCGGGTCCGCGCGCTCCCGGACGCCCCGGTCGCGCGCGGCGAGGTGTGCCTGCTCGCGGGCACGCTCCCCGCCGCGAACGTCCACGCCCTGCAGCAGCAGCTACCGGGGTTGACGCGCGGCGAGGGCGTGATGGAGTCGGCGTTCGAGCGCTACGCGGTCATGGCGTCGTCGTGGACAGCGTGAACGTCAGCGTCTTGCTGTACGCGCCGGTGCGCAGCGCGTCGTTCGCGTTGATGTGCTGCTTGAACGTGATCGTCACCGCGTCGTTGGAGACCGGCACCGACCACGTCGACTTCGAGAACAGCACCTGCAGCGGATCGGGCAGGGAGAACGTGCCGTTCATCAGGTGGCCGGGATCGGACACCGTCAGCGCCGCGTCACCCGCGGACGAGATGACGTTGGCCGAGGTGGTCGCCGTGTAGTCCTTCGCCACGCCCGGGGTGAACGGGCCGAACGACGCCGGCGCCCCGAGCGTGAGCGCGAGCGTCGCCGGCACGGCGCCGCCGACCGGCGCGTCGGCGTGCGTCGAGGCGGCGTCGGCCAGCGCGCCCGCCTCCTCCAGCGCACGCGTCCCGCCGACGACCGGCAGCGAGAGCTTCGACTGCTTCGCGTTGAGCGTGATCGTGGTGCCGGTCGTGCCGTTCTTCTGCAGCGAGTTGTAGTTCGCCATCAGCACGACGCCCAAGCGGTGGCCCGCCGGGATCGTGTACTCCACGGGCATGATCGGGAACTTCAGCTGGAACTCGACGCCGGGCGTGACCGGGGTCTCGGTGTAGAGCGAGTCCTTGTTGGACGTGTCGATGATCCCGCGCGTCAGGCGCCAGCCCTGGGTCGCGGTGATCGTGACCGTCGGCTTGGTCGGGATCTGGTAGCAGGCGTCGTAGTCCATGACCTTGCCGTCCGGGCCGAGGCGGGTCGACGACGAGCCCCAGCAGTCGCTCGGTGCCGTGGCCGGGGTCGACTGACCGTCGCCAGAGCGTGTGATCTGCGTGCTCGGGCCGTAGTCGACGATCATCGCCGCGACGTTGGACTGCGGCTTGTCCAGCGAGACCCGGAGGTCGACCTTCGGCGAGCCGGACAGGTGCAGATCGGTCTTCAGCGGCGGCGAGAGGAAGACGCGGCGGTTGTTCTGCGTCGTGCCCGCCGCGATGTTGAGCGCGGTTGCCTCACTCTGGTTGGCGAGGTCGGTCCACTTCAGCGTGTCGGTCGCGCCGCCGGACCGCTCACCCAGGGTGCCGGCGGTCGTCTGCGTGTCGCCCTGCAGATAGACGTCGACGTTGCTGGACCCCGGGACCGGCCAGTCGGCGTGCGTCGACCAGCTGTCCTTGGTGTCCTCGATGTCGACCCGCGGCTGCTGCATGATCGTGTTCGGGACGTCGTAGAGCCAGTAGTCGAACCACTGATGGAGCTGGTTCATCCACTCGGTGCGGCGGATCATGAACGGGTCGACGTGCCCTTCGCGGCAGATCCACAGCTTGCGGGCGACGTTGTTGGCGGCGAGCAGGGACCACCACTCCGAGAACTGGTCCGGGTCGACGTTGTCGTCCTGGATGCAGTGCGTCTCGAACACCGACGCTTTGATCTTGTTCGCGCTGGGCCGGTAGTTGCGGGCATCCCAGAAGGCGTTCATCGTGCCGTCGGCGTCGCCGTCGAGCAGGCTCATCGCGTCGCGCGCCGGCAAGCAGTGCGCCTGGCGGTCCGGGTCGGTGACGTAGTTGGAGAGCCAGGCCGGGTAGTGCGGGGTCGAGCCGATGATGCCGCCCATCCGCGAGTAGTCGTACCAGGACGAGATGGCGCTGATCGGGACGATCGTCGTCAGCCCTTCGACGCCCGTCGCGGCCACCGCGTTGGGCAGCGTGCCGTTGTAGGAGCGGCCGATCATGGCCGACTTGCCGGAATGCCAGTTCGCGAGGATCGGATCGGCCGTGCCGGTCACCGACTTGTAGCCGGGCGCGCGCCCGTTGAGCCAGTCGACCACGACCTTGATGCTCATCACGTCGCTCGGACCGCCGTTGGTCGCGCAACCGGTCGAGTTCGCCGTGCCGTCCATCTCGGCCAGGATCACCGCGTACCCGCGCGGGACGAAGTAGTTGTCGTACCAGAGCGGCCAGCGATCGTTGATCCCGTCGCCGTCGACGTCCGCGATCGACTGTCCGAAGAACTGCCCGGGCGCCGACGTGTAGTACGGGCTGGGCGCGACGATCGCCGGGACCTTCGCGTCCGTCTTGGGCCGCATGATCTCGATCGCCGTGCGGTCCTCGACCCCGTCCATGTCGGCGTCCTGGCCGTTCGGGATGTACACCCGCTCGCGGATCGCCTGGTCGTAGTCGAAGACCGGTGCGGTCTTCCCGTCGACCACCTGTATGCCCTGCGCCTGCGCCCGCTCGGCGCCGCCCGTCGCCAAGCTCGCCAGCACGATCGCGCCGACCAGCAACCTGCCCCTAAGACGTCTCAATGTTCCCCCCGGGAGTGGTTCTCCTCCTCCGCGACGGACTCTGAACGCGCGGACCGCCGCGTCCAAGTTCTCATGCGTGGAAGTCTCTACACGCGGGCGGAGAGCGTCCCGGCGAGCACTGGGACGAGCAGGCGCTCGAGGTCGGTCGGGCACTTGCCCTCGAGGTCCGTGCGGGCGGTACCCGCGACGAGCCCGCGCAGGATGCCCGTCACGCAGCCCCACCGGAACCGCAACTCCTCGTCGCCGACGTCGGGCAGCGCCTGGCGCAGGTGCGCCATCAGCTCCTCGTCGACGCGTTCGAGCGAGGCCTTCATCCAGTCGTGCATCTCGCCTGGCGGGCCGCTGAGCGTGCGGTCGAAGATCCGCAGCAGCGCTCGATCCGGGCTCTGCGGGTTGCTCAGGGCGTCGACGATCGGGTGGGCGACGGCGCGCGCGACGTCCTCGATGCTCGCGTGCTCGTCGAGCGCCTGAAGGCTGGCAAGCTGCTCGTCGAGCAGACGGGTGATGGCGGACTTTGCGGTGGCGCAGCAGAGCGCGCTGAGCGAACCGAAGTGGTAGCTGACCGAGGCGACGTTGGTCTCCGCCGCGGAGGTGATGTCGCGCAGCGTGACGCCGTCCTCGCCGCGGTCGGCGAGCAGCGTGAGCGTCGCCTCCATGAGGCGCTGCTTGGTGCGGGCGCCGGCGTCGCGACGCCGGTCGGTGACGGTCTCCTCAGCCATCCGTTGGGTGTATTGAAGCAAACGCTTGAAAACTTTGCTTGCGCGTGCAAAGGTAAATCAAGCGATTGATTTGCTTATGAACCGCCTCGTTAATTCCACTCTGCGTCGCGTCCACCCGGAACTGCTGTTCTTCCTCGGCGCGTACCTGCTCTACATCGGTGCGCGCTGGGTGTTCGCGGGCGATCCGAGCACGGCACGCGACCACGCCATGTGGATCGTCTCGCTCGAGCGGTCACTGCACGTGGAGGTCGAGGAGTCCGTCCAGCACGCGCTCGACGGGCCGACGGTGAGCTGGCTGCTGAGCAACGTCTACATGGCGGCGCAGCTCGTGGTGCTGCCCGGCTCGCTGTTCGCGCTGTACCGCTGGGCGCGGCCGGTCTACCGGCGCCTGCGGGCGACGGTGCTGGCGACGTGGATGATCGCCGTGCCGATCCACGGCCTGTGGCCGGTGGCACCGCCCCGGCTGGCGGGGATCGGCATCACCGACACGGTCAGCGACCAGCTCGTGTCGCTCTCCGGGCACTCGACGATCTTCTACAACGCGTTCGCGGCCGTGCCGAGCCTGCACGTCGGGTTCGCGTTCGCGATCTCGATCGCGCTGGCGAGCGCGCTGCGGTGGCGGTGGGCCAAGGGGCTCGCGCTGCTGTGGGGCCCGCTCGTCTTCCTCGCGGTCGTCGCGACCGGCAACCACTTCGTGTTCGACGGCGCCGTGGGCCTCGTGGTCACGACCGCCGGCTTCGCGGTCGGCACGCTGCTCCCGCGCGTCGCCCACCACTGGACGATGCCGCGCCACGACCTCGTCGCGGCCTAACTCAGCGTCAGGCCAAGCGTGGTGAGCGCGGAGACGAAGTCGGGGTCGCCGGCTTCGATCGGCTCAGCCTCCTCGAGGATCTCGTCGAGCTCTGAGCCCTCGAAGATCCCCCAGTTCTCGAGCTCGTCGCCCAGGCGCGAGCGGTAGCGGATGCCGTCGACCGGCTCGCCGTCCTCGCTCTCGGCGCGCTCGAACACGTAGCGCGAGACCTCCTGCGTGAGCGCGCGCGGCGTGCGTTTGCGGATGTCGCCCGCGTCGAGGTCGTCGAGGCCGTAGTGCACGAGGCGGGCGGCGAGGTGGTGGCGCAGGTGGGCGAGGGACTCGGAGTGCGAGATGTCGGCGAAGTCGAGGCTGGTGGCGCTTGCCTCCCCGACGCAGCGGGTCTCCAGCCACTCGCGCGGCACGACCGCGGGCGGGAGCGTCGGGAACGTCTCGTCGTCCTCGATCGCCTGCAGCTCGGCGATCAGGTGCACATCAGGGCGGAAGCGGGCGAGCGTCTCCATGAACGCGCCGCGCCGCTGCGCGGCCGCGTAGAGGACGCGGTACTCGCCCTGCGGATCGTCGTAGCGGTTGCCGAACGTGTTGTCGGGCCCCGCGTACGTCCACGGCGCGAGCGCCCACGCGTCCGGGACCCGGCCGACGCGATGCAGCGGGCCGGCCGGGCGCACGACCTGCAGCGCGGGCGTCACCCGCCGATCAGGAACGCGCGCTCGGCGGCGACGATCGCCGGCCCGACCTCGTCGAGATCGCCGTCTCTGAGCAGGCGCGCGGGTGACCGGTCGTCCAGCTGCGGGTTCAGGCCCTGAAACCACGCCTGGGCGATCGCGGGCGAGTCCGCGGCCGCGATCGGCAACGCCACCCGCAGCGCGAAGCGCAACCGCAGCTGCACCTCGTCGCTCGGCATCCGCTCGCCCTCGGCCCACTGGTGCACGGCGCGCGTCTCACCCACGCGACCCAGGTAGGCGACGAGCTTCGCGCCGAGCAGCTCGCGGAGCTCGGTCGCGACGTCCTCGAAGCTCGCGCGGGTCGCGTGCGCGTGGGCGACGAGATCGGGGCGGGCGTGGTCGGCTACAGCCATGTACCAGAAAGTATCACGTGCTGATCACAGCGCAATACCAACTCGATCACAGACTAGATCTCTTGGACGCGGTACGTGGAGACGTCGTGGGCCTTCAGCAGCGGGTTGAGCTTGCGCAGCGCGGCCTGCTTGAGCTTCCCGACCTTGTCGAGATCTGCCGTCGAGCACTTCGAGCCGCACTCGCGGTTCTGGCGCAGCGCCTCGGCGATCGCTGCCTCGAAACTCGCCACCGCCGCCTTCAGGTCCTTGTCGGCCGCCTTGGCGTGCAGGCGCTTGAGGTCGCTCAGCAGCGTCGCCCGGCTCGCGGTCGCCGCCTTGATGTCGCCGTTGACCGCTTCGGCGCGGCCCTTCTTGGAGAGCTGCATCAGCTTGTCGAGCTCCTGCACCTGGGCGTCCAGGTCGGGCGCCTGCTTGGTCGTGCTCGCGGCGGTCGTGGTCACCGGCTTCGGCGTCGTGGCCTGGACGACGGCACCCGCCGGCGCCTCCTCCGTGCCGGCGGCCAGCGGCTTGCTCGGCTCCGACCCGCCGGTCAGCACGAGGACGGCGACGGTGGCGATCGTGGCGAGCGCGACGATCGCGGCGACGATCGCGGCGGTCCGCTTGTCGATCGGCGAGCGGTTGATCGCGGCGGGTCCGGGCGGATGGCGCGGTGCCGCGGGCGCGGGCGCGGCGTCATCGATCGGCGCGAGCGGCGCTTTGGCGGCACCCATCGGCGGAAGCGTGTCCGGCACGGGCGCCTGCGCGGCGCGCCGGGCAGCGGCGGCGGCCTCCTCCCGTGCCGAGGCGTCCTGCGCTGCGGCCTCGTCCGTGGGTGGCGGCGCTCCGTCCCGGCGACTCGAGACGGGCCACAGCGAAGCCGCGGTGATGTATCCGGCCGGGGTCTCGTCCGAGGGGTGCGCCGCGGCGGGCCCAGGCGGCGCCTCGGGCGTGGCGGGGGCGGGCGCCTCCGGCTCGACGCGAGCCGGCTCGGCGGGAGCCTTGGGCGCCGAGTGCGAGAGGAGCGCAGCCGCGAGCGGATCGCCCGACGGCGGCGCGGGCGGCCCGGCGGCGAGCGGGTCGCCGCCGGCGAGCGCGGACGGCGACGCGGGAGCGAGCGGATCGCCACCGCGACCCGCGGACGGCACCGCAACCGGAACCCCGGCAGGCGGTCCCGCGGCGAGCGGATCGCCGCCCCCTGCCGACGGCACCGCGGGCGGCGCCCCGGGCGCGAGCGGATCGCCACCGGACGGCACGGCGGGCGGATCGCCGGCCGGCGGCTCAGGCGCGGGGCGCAGCGCCGGCGCGGTCAGCCCAGGCGGCTCCGGAGGCGGGCGCAGCCCGGGTACCGTCATCGCCGCCGAGTCGAACCCGAGCGACGTCGTGACGGCGGGTGGCTCCGGGGGCGGCAGAAGTGTCGGCGCCGTGACCGCGGGCGGCTCCGGCGGCGGCCGCAGAGCAGGACCCGTGAGCGCCGACGGCGCCGGGATCTCCGGCGGCGCGGGCGGCGGCTTCAGCGCCGCGGCCGTCAGGACCGCTTGCGTCATGCCGCACGCCTCGCACACCTGCGCCTCTGCCGACAGCTCGGTGCGGCAGTATGCGCAGAGCTGTCGGCCGGTCTCACTCATCGCGCACGCCGAGCCTAACCGCAACCGCCCCCGCCGTGGTGAGCACTAGCCTTCCGTCCATCCGCCGAGCGCTGACCGTCGTCCTCCTTCTCGCCGCGCTCGTCGCCGCCGGCTGCGGCAAGCCGACGGACCCGATGTCCGACGCGGACGTCCAGTCGTTCGCGGCGTTCGCGAACTCCTACCAGGTGGTCGCGACCGAGATGCTGACGCTGAGCAAGGCGGTCGCTGACGAGAAGATCCCCGCCGCGCGCACCAGCCTCGACACGCTCACGCCGGAGCTGAAGGCGACCGACAGAACGGTCCAGGCGATGCACAACCGCACGGTTCGCCTGATCCTCGAGGACTACATGCGGATCACCCGCAAGGCGATCGGCTCCGTCGGGAAGCTGGTCAGCGCACTCGAGGCCAACCCGGACACGGTGCCGAGCCGCGATCTCCTCGCCGAGATCGAGTCGACGAGCGCGGACCTCAAGGAGGCCGACGGCAACCTCGTCGGCCGCGTCCTCGACCAGACGGTCTCAAAGGCCCAGAAGCGGGCGATCGACCGGGCGATCACGCTCCAGAACTGATCGCCCGCGCGAGGTACGGGCCGAGCGTGCGGGCGAACAGCTTCGTGATGTGACTGTCGACGTCGCGGTGCACGAGCACCCCGCCGACCACCGGGAAGCACACGCGCGCATTGCAAAAGTGGTCGCTGAGATCGACGACGCGCACCGCACGCGCGGTCTGCAGCCGCGCGGCGGCGACCAGCGGGTCGCGCGGGAGCGCGAACTTGCGCGCCAGCGCGCACGCCTTGCCCGCCGGCACCCGCCGCGCCATCGCCGCCCGCACGCAGTCGTGCGTCCGCAGGCGGATGCGCGGCGTGTCGCGGATGACGATCAGCGACGTCACCGACGCCGGCAACTGCGCAAGCCGCTCCGACTCACCGCTCACCCGCGTCTCGTAGCGCGACGCTCCGGCGGGGGCCGTGATCGGCTGCAGCGCGTTGGCCGACAACACGACCGTGCGGATCTCCGGGTGCGCGGTCAGCCACGCGAGCACGTCCGCGTCCCACTGCGGGCAGAGCGTCGGGAACGGCGGCCCGATCCCGCTCGGCGTCGTCGTCAGCAGGCAGTGCGGCACGGTGATGTCGAACACCCGCCAGTGCAGCGCGTGCGCGACCACGCCGACCGCCGGACGCCAGTGCTGCGCGTGGCTGTCGCCGATCAGCGCCACGCTCTCGCCGTCCGCCGGCCCGAACGCGCAGGTCGCCATCGCCGCGGTGACCTCCACCTTCTCGCAGTCGATGTTGGGGATCAGTGGCGCCTGATCCGGCGTCGGGGTGACCGTCAGCCGCAACGCCGGGTTCTTGCACGGGTGCCGCGGGTCACGCGCCGCCGCGCCGAAGCACGCCGGAGCGGCGTGCGCCGGCGCCGCGACGAGCACCGCCGCGAGCACCGCGAGACATAGCCGACCCCAGCACGCGCGATCCATCGCGCCCTCCTCCACCACTCCAGTTTCCGGACAGCACGACGACCCTAGCCCAACTTCACGAGATCTTGATGGCGGAGCGCCCGATCTTTGCGCGCTCTTGACGGCCGCGTGCGTAGCGTCGGCGACAGGTGATCGTTGATCGCGCCATCTACCGGGACGGCCGGCGGTTCGCCGCGCCCGACGACCTCGACGACCTCTTCGACGCGTGCCGCGACGGGGGCGGGATCGCGTGGATCGGCCTCTACCGGCCGTCGGCGGAGGAGTTCATCGCGGTCGCGCGAGAGTTCGAGCTGCACGCGCTCGCCGTCGAGGACGCCGTGAACGCGCACCAGCGCCCGAAGCTCGAGCGCTATGGCGACACGCTGTTCCTGGTGCTTCGCCCCGCGCGCTATGTGGATGAGACCGAGACGGTCGAGTTCGGTGAGGTGCACGTCTTCGCCGGGCCGCAGTTCGTGATCACGGTGCGCCACGGCGAGGCGCCGGACCTCGCCGGTGTGCGTGAGTGCCTCGAGGCTCGTCCCGACCTGCTCCAGCGCGGGACCGGGGCGATCGTGCACGCGATCCTGGATCGCGTCGTCGACTGCTACGCGCCCGTCGTCGAGGGCATCGAGAACGACATCGACGAGATCGAGGACGACGTCTTCGACGGCAGCCCGCACGTCTCGCGGCGGATCTACGAGCTCGCGCGCGAGGTGATCGTCTTCCAGCGCGCGACCAAGCCGCTGGTCGCGATCCTCGACGAGCTGATGGACGCCAAGGCCGTCGACGTCGAGGAGCGGCGCTACCTGCGCGACGTCCAGGATCACGCGCTGCGGATCCAGGAGCAGGCCTTCGGGTTTCGCGAGCTGCTGCAGAACATCCTCAGCGTCAACCTCACGCTCGAGACCAAAGCGCTGAGCGAGACGTCCAATGCGCAGAACGAGGAGGTCAAGAAGATCTCCGCCTGGGCGGCGATCCTCTTCGCCCCGTCGATCGTCGGCACCGTCTACGGCATGAACTTCGAGCACATGCCCGAGCTCGGCTGGGGGCTCGGCTATCCGTTCGCGCTCGCGCTGATGCTGCTCGTCGCCATCGTCCTGTTCGCGACGTTCAAGCGTCGCGGCTGGATCTGACGGCCTTAGAAGTGCCCGCGCACGGCGTCGCCGGTGATCCGGCGGTCGTCGGTGAACCCGGGACGCAGGATCAGGACTTCGGCGGGCGCGCGTTCGAGCAGCCAGACGAGGTCATCTCCCGACAGGCCGCCGCGGGCATCGCCGGCGGCGGGGACGATCACGCGATCGACCGGCTCCTGCTCGAGCAGGAGGGCGAGCGCGTGGCGGTAGGTCCGGCCGCGGCCCACGCGGGAGTCGACGGGGATCGCAGCCGTCGCGGCGGCCTGCTCGATCGCCTCCAGCAGCGGCATGCCGACGTTGCACTGGGCGGGGACGGCGGCGTCGAGCGGCAGGTGGCGCGGAACGGTGGCCAGGAACGCGGGCACCAGCGTGGCGTCCTCGGCGCGGGCGAGCCGGAGGGCCGCGTCGAGCGAGCGGCGCGAGATCGCGGTGCCGGTGAACGGGAGCAGGATCCGCCGCACCGACCCGGCGCCGGCGGACTCCAGCTTGCGGCGGTGGCGGGCGTAGGCGAAGCCGCCGAGCGCGCCGACGACGATCGCGACGGCGGCGACGATGAAGTGCGTGGCGATCATTTCTCTCTCCGGGCGGCGACGATGCGTACGTCGACGCCACGGGGCGCGGCGCGCATGATCCGTTGGGGCAGCGGTTCACGCAGGCGCGCGAGGCCGCGGCGCGGCGGGGATTCGCCGACCAGCACGTAGGTGGTGCCGCGTTCGCGGATCTCCGCGGCGGCGGCTTCGACGACGTCGTCGGATTCGCGCACGACCATGTGCGCGCCGAGAACGGAGACCAGTTGCTGCAGCGCGAACAGCGCGCGGGCGGTGTCGCCGTCCGGCGCGCGGCCGGGCGGTTGCACCCAGAGCACGTCGAGGTCCGCGCCGAGGCGCTGGGCCGAACGCCATGCCCTCCGCACGAGCCGCTGGGCGCTGGGCTGCGGCTGGACGAGCGCGAGCAGCCGCTCGCCCACCGCGGGCGCGGAACGGACCTCCTGCGCGGGGTCCCGCCTGGAGACGACCTCCTCGGCGACCTGTCGCAGCGCGGTCTCGCGCAGCGCGGTGAGGTTCTCGATCCGGAAGAAGCCGTTCAGCGCGGCGTCGATGCGCTCCGACGGGTAGACCTTGCCCTCGCGCAGGCGCTGCAGCAGCGCCTCCGGCGTGACGTCGATGAGCACGACCTCGTCCGCCCGCTGCAGTGCCTTGTCCGGAAGCGTCTCGCGCACGCGCACGCCGCTGTGCTCGGCGAGCTGGTCGTTGAGGGATTCCAGGTGCTGGACGTTGAGCGTCGAGAAGACGTCGATGCCGGCGGCGAGGACCTCCTCGACGTCCTCGTAGCGCTTGCCGTGCTCGAGCCCCGGGGAGTTGGTGTGCGCGAGCTCGTCGATCAGACACAGCTGCGGCGCCCGCGCGAGGATCGCCGGGAGGTCCATCTCGGCGACCGTCGTGCCCCGATAGACGACCTCGCGCCGGGGCACCATCTCGAAGCCGTGTGCGAGCGCCGCGGTCTCGGCGCGGCCGTGCGTCTCGAGCAGGCCGATCACGGTGTCGCGGTCATCGGCTCGCCCCTCCTGGAGCATCCGGTAGGTCTTGCCGACGCCCGCGGCCATGCCGAGGAACACCTTGTGGCGTCCACGCGGCATCTAGAGCGCGTAGCGCGCCCGCTCCGTCGCCGCATGCAACTCGAGCGGGGTCCACGGCCGGTAGAGCGGGCCGCCGCCGTCGGTGAGCAGCTGCAGCGCGAGCGCGACGCCACGTGGCTCCGGGTCGCGGATCTCGACCAGGTCGTCGGCCAGCGCCAGCAGCGCGGGCCCGGCTTCGAGCACGGCCGCGCGACAGACCGGCACGCCGGCGCCGCGCCGCTGCGAGCCGCTGGCGACCGCCCGCCGCAGGCCGCGGGCGAGCTGCCGGCGGATGCGCGGCTCCACCAGTTGCGCGGCCCGCAGGGCCAGCAGCTCGCTATTGCCCGGATTCGCACCGGCGGCCAACTCGCGGTCCAAGCGCATGCGCCTCAGCGCGACGCGCAGGCGCAGCGCGGGACGTGGCCGGCGAGCGTCGACGCCGGCAAAGGCGGCCATCGTCACGCCCCCAGGAGGTTGTGGACGATGAGGTCGATCAGCTTGATCCCGGCGAACGGGGCGATCAGGCCGCCGACGCCGTAGATCAGCAGGTTGCGGCGCAGCAGCGCCGTGGCGCCGACGGCGCGGTACTTCACGCCACGCAGCGCGATCGGGACGAGCATCGGGATCACGATCGCGTTGAAGACGATCGCGGAGATGATCGCCGACTGCGGCGTCCCCAGGTCCATCACGTTGAGCTTGGACAGCGGGCCTTCGGACTGCCCGGCCGCCGCGTAGGTGGCGACGAAGATGGCCGGCAGGATCGCGAAGTACTTCGCGATGTCGTTGGCGATCGAGAACGTCGTCAGCGCGCCGCGGGTGATCAGGAGCTGCTTGCCGACCTCGACGATCTCGATCAGCTTCGTCGGGTTGGAGTCGAGGTCGACCATGTTGCCGGCCTCGCGCGCCGCCTGGGTGCCGGTGTTCATCGTCACGCCGACGTCGGCCTGCGCCAGCGCCGGGGCGTCGTTGGTGCCGTCGCCGGTCATCGCCACCAGGCGGCCGAGCTCCTGCTCGGAGCGGATCAGCTCGAGCTTGCGCTCCGGCGTCGCCTCGGCGAGGAAGTCGTCGACGCCCGCCTCTTCGGCGATCTTGGCCGCGGTCAACCGGTTGTCGCCGGTGACCATGACCGTGCGGATGCCCATCGCGCGCAGCTGCTCGAAGCGCGCCGCCATCCCTTCCTTGACGGTGTCCTTGAGGTAGACGACGCCGAGCACCTGCGCGTCGCGCGCGACGGCCAGCGGCGTGCCGCCCTCGCGCGAGATGCGGTCGAGCACGGGCGCGAGCGCCGCGGGCGCCCCGCCGCCTTCCCCTTCGACGAACTGGATGATCGCGTCGCCCGCGCCCTTGCGCAGCCGCACGCCGTCGGTGTCGATCCCGCTCATCCGCGTCTGCGCGGTGAACGGGACGAACTCGTGCGTGCCGAGGTCGCGCTCGCGGATCCCGAACTGCTTGGCCAGCACGACGATCGAGCGGCCCTCGGGGGTCTCGTCGGCCAGCGACGCCAGTTGCGCCGCCTCGGCCAGCTCGACCTCCGAGACGCCCGGCATCGGCACGAACTCCGACGCCTGGCGGTTGCCGAGCGTGATCGTGCCGGTCTTGTCGAGCAGCAGGACGTCGACGTCGCCACTGGCCTCCACCGCGCGACCACTCAAAGCAAGCACGTTGCGGCGCACGAGCCGGTCCATGCCGGCGATGCCGATCGCACTCAAGAGGGCGCCGATCGTCGTCGGGATCAGCGCCACCAGCAGCGCGATCAGCGTGGTGATGGAGATGTCGGTGTTCGCGAACTCGGCGAACGGCTTGAGCGACACGATCACGAACAGGAAGACCAGCGTCAGGCCCGCTAGCAGGATGTTGAGCGCGATCTCGTTCGGCGTCTTGCGCCGCTCGGCGCCCTCGACCAGCGCGATCATCCGGTCCAGGAACGACTTGCCGGGCTCCTGGGTGATCTCGACCACGATCCGGTCGCTCAGCACGCGCGTGCCGCCGGTGACGGCGGAGCGATCGCCGCCGGACTCGCGGATCACCGGGGCCGACTCGCCCGTGATCGCGGACTCGTCGACCGAGGCGATTCCTTCGACGACCGTGCCGTCGCCCGGGATCACCTCGCCGGCTTCGACGATCACGGTGTCACCGCGCTGCAGCTGCGACGCGCTGACCTCGCGGCCGTCGCCCAGGCGGGCCATCGTGTCGGCGCGCATCGCCCGCAGCGAAGCGGCCTGCGCGCGGCCACGGCCCTCCGCCAGCGCCTCCGCCAGATTGGCGAAGACGACCGTCAGCCACAGCCAGACCGTGACCGTAAACGTGAACCACGCGGGCTCGTTCCCGCCGCCGAGCGGCTTCCCGCCGAACAACTGGATCAGCCACGCGATCGTCGTGATCAGCGCGCCAACCTCGACCACGAACATGACCGGGTTGCGGACCTGCACGCGCGGGTCGAGCTTCTTGAACGAAGCCCCGATCGCCGGCCACAGGATCTCCGGCGTGAACAGGGACTTGCTCGCGCGCGGCGTGCCCGTAGGCGCGGGCGAGGGCGGTGTTTGAATGGCGGTCATCGGCCGAGTGCCTCGTTGAGCTTGGTGGTGTTGACGCCCGGCTCGCCGAGCAGGCCGAGGAAACGGCCGTCGGTGCTGTCATCCACGAGCTGGTTGACGCGCTCGAGCGGGATCCCGCGGGCCTGGGCGACGCGGCGCGCCTGGATGCGCGCGTTGTCGAGGGAGATGTGCGGGTCCACGCCAGAACCGGACGTGGTCACGGCGTCCGCCGGCACCTTGGCGTTCGTCAGGCCCGGGTTGTCGGGCCCGTTGAGCGCGATGTAGGCGGCGAGCTGGTCGCGGTAGAAGTACTGCGCGCTGGCCTGGTTGGGCCCGCGGTTGGAGAAGAACGTGCCGTTGGCGTTGTAGTCCGTCTGCGAGGGCCGCGGCTGGAAATAGCGCGGATCCGGCTCGGTGACGGCGTTGCCGTCGGCGTCCTTCTTCGGCTGGCCCGAGGCGTCGAGCACGGGCTTCGTCCAGGCCTTGGCGATCAGGTCGGGGTTGCCGTCGGCGTTCTTTCCGAACGCGACCTGCGAGATCCCCGTGACGACGAGCGGATAGACGAGCCCGAGCAGGACCGTGAACACGATCACGGCCAGGGCTGAGGTGATGAGATTCCGTTTCATGGCTTAGAAGAGGCGGTCGGTCATGCCCTGGACGACGGGGCCCAGGAGCAGAGCGGGGAAGAAGGTCAGCGCGCCGATCAGCACCACGACGCCGACGAGCAGGCCGGCGAAGGTGGGCGTGTCGGTGCGCATCGTCCCGAGGCCCGCCGGGGCGACGCGCTTTTTCAGCATCACCCCGGCGACGGCGAGCGTGAAGATGATCGGGATGAAGCGGGCGAGGACCATCGTCATGCCGCCGAGCAGGTCGGCGAAGGTGATGCCGTGGGCGCCGATGTTCCCGGCGACTGGCTGGTAGTAGCCCGTGTAGCCCGCGAACGCCGAGCCGTTGTTGTTGGCCTGCGACATGTAGGCGTACAGGGACTCGGAGAAGCCCTGTGGGCCGGAGGCGTAGATCGACGGCCCGCCGTACTTCAGCGACGTTGCCAGGCTCGTGGCCACGAGGATCGCCAGCGGCGTGAAGAGCAGCCCGAGCACGACGAGCTTGATCTCGCGCGCCTCGATCTTCTTGCCCAGGTACTCGGGCGTGCGGCCGACCATCAGGCCGCCGATGAAGACCGCCAGCAGCGCGTAGAGCAGGATCGTGTACAGACCCGTGCCGACGCCGCCGAAGACGCTCTCGCCGTAGGCCAGGTTGACCATCGGGACGAGCCCGCCGATGCCGGTCAGCGACTCGAACGCGGCGTTGACCGCGCCGGTCGAGGTGGCGGTGGAGATCGCCGCCCACAGCGATGAGCCGGCGGTGCCGAAGCGGACCTCCTTGCCCTCCAGGTTCGCGCCGGTGATGCCGGCGGCGTGCATGGCCGGCGTGACGTGGGACTCGGCGAGGTAGATGACCGTGACCGAGATCGCGAACAGCACGAACATCGCGCCGAAGATCGTCCAGCCCTGGCGGCGGCTGCCGACCATGCGGCCGTACGTGAAGGTCAGCGATGCCGGGATGGCGAGCATCGCGAGCATCTCGATGAAGTTGGTGAGCCCGTTCGAGTTCTCGAACGGCATCGCGGAGTTGACGTTGAAGAAGCCGCCACCGTTGGTGCCGAGCTCCTTGATGATCTCCTGCGAGGCCACCGGGCCCCAGTGTGTGAGCGACTGCACGACGCCCTGCGAGGCGAGGACCAGGGCGCCGATCACGGAGATCGGCAGCAGCACGTAGAGCAGCGCCCGCGTGAGGTCGTGCCAGAAGTTCCCGAGACCGGTCGCGCCGGTGCGGCGCGCCGCGATCCCCCGGATCAGGGCGATGGCCACGACGATGCCGACCGCGGCGGAGACGAAGTTCTGGACGGCGAGGCCGCCCATCTGGCTGAAGAACGACAGCGTCGTCTCCCCGCCGTAGTACTGCCAGTTCGTGTTCGTGATGAACGACGAGGCGGTGTTGAACGACAGATCCCACGTCCCGGAGTGGAAGCCGCCCGGGTTGAAGGGATGCAGCGTCTGCGTGCGCAGGATCAGGTACAGCGCGAGCCAGAAAAGACCCGAGAACACCAGCAGCGAGCCCGCGTAGGACTTCCAGCCCTGTGAGCGTTCGGGGTCGACCCGGATGACGCGGTAGATGAGCCGCTCAAGCGGCCCGAGCACCGGGGTGAGGAACACGCGCTCGTTCGTGAACACGCGCGCCATGTAGCCGCCCAGCAGCGGCACGATCGCGGTGAGCACCGCGACGAAGACGATGATCTGGATCCAGCCCTGGAGCATGGCTAGAAGCGCTCCCCTCGCAACAGCGCGTAGAGGAGGTACCCCGCCAACAGGGCGGAGACGATGAGGCCCAGCAAGTCGGCGCCGCTCATATGCGGTCCACCAGCTCGATCAGGCCGTAGAGCGCGAGAAAGGCCAGAACGGCCAGTGCGACGGCGACAAAATCCATGCCAGCGATCCTGCACCCGCGCCCGTGAAGGCCCCATACAGAACCGGGGCGCCGGTATGCAGATTTCGTAAAGGTGGTTTGCGGGCCTGACTACGCGGCGAAGCGGTAGCCGATGCCCGGGTCCGTGCGGATGTAGCGCGGCGCCTGTCCTGCGGGCTCGATCTTGCGTCGCAGGTTGGCCACGTGGGCGCGCAGGACGGCCCCGTCGGTCGCGTACTCGGGGCCCCACACCTCGATCAGCAGCGAGCGATGCGTCATCAACCGCCCGCGGTTGCGCGCGAGCAGGCGCAGGAGGTTGAACTCGATCGGGGTCAGGTGCACTTCGGCGCCGTCGACGCGCACCGTGCGTGCCGCGAAGTCGAGTTCGAGCCCGTCGGCGCGCAGCACCGGTTCGGCCTGTCCTGGGCCGGCGCGCCGCATCGCCGCCTCAAGTCGCGCGACGAGCTCGCGCGGACCGAACGGCTTGGTGACGTAGTCGTCGGCGCCCGCCTCGAGTGCGCGCACCTTCGCGTCCTCCTCGCCCACCGCCGAGAGCACGAGGATCGGCATCTCCGACCAGCCGCGCAGGCTGCGGGTGATGTCGATGCCGTCGCCGTCGGGCAGCACGAGGTCGATGATGGCGGCCTCCGGCGGGCGAACCGCGGCGGCGTCGAGCGCGCCCTCGACGCTCGCCGCCTGCAACACCTCGAAGCCCGCGTCACGCAGGAGGATGCGCAGCGCGCGCAAGATCTGCGGCTCGTCGTCCACGACGAGGACCCGAGGACGGTCGCTCATCACGAGCCACCGGTCACGCGTCGGTTGTCCCTCCGACGAGGCGAAGTGCGGCGGGATGCAGGTCGCCCGAGTAGTCCCCGGTCGCCTCGGTGTCGCTGCCGGCGACCTCCTTGGGGAGCTGCGTGACGAGCGGCGGGTCGAACGCGTAGGCGTTCAGCCGGGGCGGATAGCGCCTGCGCACGTCCGCGCGCGGATGCGGCATGTACAGCGCCGGCAGCAACTCGTCGACCGGGATCAGCGCACGTTCGAAGCCGACGTCCAGGAGCTTCGCCAGCCCCGTCGCGCTCAGCATGTAGGCGAATGTGCAGTAGCTGTACGCGGGGCGCACGATCGAAGGGCTTAGCCGCGCGTCGGAGTCGGGCTCGAGCACCCACCGGCCGACGTAGACCAGATCCCATTCCGGGTCGAGGGCGTTCAGCTCCGCGAGCCGCATTTCCAGCGCGTGTTCGATGCCTCCGACGAGCGTCACGTCGTCCTCGAGGATCAGCGTGCGCTCGGCGTGCACCGCCGCCGCGCGCTGCCAGCACAGCCAGTGGCTGACGGCGCAGCCGATCTCCCCCAGCTTCAGCGGCCGGTTCCACCACGCGTTGTGGGAGTCGATCTGCCAGTCGAAGAGCGCGAAGCCGCGGAGGTGGGCGGGCCGGATCGCCGCGCCGTCGCGCGGCCCCGGCCAATGGGTGGTGTACTCGACCGCCCAGCTGCGCGGAAGGATGCGCTCCATGCGCGCGCGCCGATCCGGCCGCCGGGCGAGATTGACGACGAAGACCTTCATCGCGCGTAGCGGAGCCGGCGACCGAGTCCTCTGAGCACGGCGTCCAGGCGCGCGACCAGGTCGTCGACCTCCGCGTGGGTCACGCACAGCGAAGGTGCGAGGGGGAAGATGTCGCCGCCGCGGCCGAGCAGCCCGTGCTCGTCCATCAGCTCGCGTGCCGCGGCCTGGAGCCCGGCGCCGGCCGGGAACGGCTCGCGCGTCGAGCGGTCGCGGACGAGCTCGACGGCGCACATCAGCCCGCGCCCGCCACGGACGTCGCCGACGATCGGGTGGTCGTAGAGCTCGAGCAGGAGCTCGTAGAGGTAGTCGCCCATCACGCGGGCGTTCTCGACCAGGCCTTCGCGCTCGATGATGTCCAAGGTCGCCAGCCCCGCCGCGCACGCCGCGGGGTTGCCGCCGAACGTGAACCGATGGTTGAACGGGGAGTGCGCGCCCGTGAACGTGTCGGCCACGTGCTTGGCCGCGATCGCCGCGCCGATCGGCACGTAGCCGCCGGTCAGCCCCTTGGCGACCGTGGTGATGTCCGGCACGACGCCCCAGTGCTCGGAGGCGAACATGGTCCCCGTGCGCCCGAACCCGGTGATCACCTCGTCGAAGATCAGCAGCACGCCGTAGCGATCGCAGATCCGGCGGACCGCCGGCCAGTAGAAGGCGTCGGGGGTATGGACGCCTGCGGCGGCCGAGATCGGCTCACCGATCACGGCCGCGACGGTCTCGGGTCCCTCGTTGAGGATCGCGCGCTCGATCTCGAGCGCGCACTCCAGGTCGGAGAGGATCGGCCGGTACTCGTCGGGGCCTTGGACGCGCACCGCGCCGGGCAGCAGCGGGCCGTACTCGACGCCGGTGTTGGACCCGCCGCCGCCGAGGCTGAGACACGCGAGCGTGGCGCCGTGGTAGGAGCCGCGGCGGCTGATCACCTTGAAGCGGCCCGATTCGCCGCGGTTGCGGTGATATTTGCGAGCCATCTTGAGCGCGGTCTCGACCGCCTCGGAGCCGCCGCTCGTGAAGAGCACGCTCGAGTCCGGGTCAGGCGCGAGAGCCGCGACCCAGTCGGCGAGCTCGATCGTCGCCGGGTGGACGGTGCCGTCGGGCGCATAGCTCAACCGCGACATCTGCGCGTGCACCGCGTCGGCGATCTCGCGCCGGCCGTGCCCGACGTTGGTCAGCCACATGCCGGACAAGCTGTCGAACCACGTGCGGCCCTCGGCGTCGAGGACCCACGGGCCGGCGCCACCGACCACGAGCTTCAGCCCGTGCTCGGAGAAGAGGTCACCGGGCTTGTAGGGCACAGGCCAGAGGTGCGCCTGACCGGCGGCACGCAGCGTCGCGACCCGCGCGGGGGCGAGCGGCGCTGCTAAGTCGCCCCGTGAGGGTTCGGATTCTCCTGCTGGGACGTGAATCGTTGCCATGCTCGCGAAGCTAGGCGACGCCGCGTCAAGGACGTGTCCAGATCCGGCTGCGGCGCATCAAGATCGTGTGAAGCCGGCTTCGCCTTCACGAAACCTTGATGGCGAACCGTGAAACCTGCACGCCGTCTTTGCGTCGCGTGGCTGATCTTTGACAGCGTGCTGCCGGCTCCCCAGTCACACGGTCGTGTCGGCAGTAGGGACCTCTCTCTCCCGCACGTCGTCGGCCCGCTCCCAGGGCGGGCCGACACGTGTCCTGGAAGGGTCTGCGCGGGGCGTCTTCACGAGATCTTGATGCCCGACGGCCACACCTGCACAGAGTCTTTGCGAGACCGGTCCGATGATGGTCTCATGGACACGAAGACGCTCCCGAGACCCGAGGACCACCACTTTGGCCTGCCGACCGTGACGCCGCAGCCGGCGCCGCCGGCGCCGCAGCCATCGACAGATTGGTGAGCGCGCAGGCGCAGGCGAGCGCGCCGTCCCCGACGTTCCTCCTGCGCGCGGTCGTGTGGTGGCGCAAGCCGTCGCTCGACCGCGCGCTCGCGGCCGGCACGACCGACACCGCGGCGCTCCGACTCCGCGCGGAGCAGCTCGTCGCGCTCGACTCACGCACGCGAATCGCGGACGGGATCGAGCTCGCCATGGCCGACGAGGGCGCGCGCGCACGCCGCCCGCACAGCTCACCGGTGCAGCGCGTGTCGCTGGCGCTGGCGCACCCGGAACTCGTGTGGCTCGTGGCATCGCTGCGCACGGCGGGGGAGCCCTCGGCACAGGCGGTGGCGCAGGCGCTGCAACTGCTCACCGACGACGCAGGGCCGCTCTACACGCCGAAGTCCGTGACGGAACTGCGCGATACTGCGGGCCGGATCAGCACCCAGCTGATCGCCCGCCCCCGTGACGCGCTCTAACCACTCGACCGCTCAGGCCGCGCTCGCCGTCGGCGCGCTCGGCGTCGTCTTCGGCGACATCGGCACGAGCCCGCTGTACACGGTGCAGACCGTGTTCAACCCGGATGACCCGCATCCGGTCGCGGTGTCCACGAACGCGGTGTTCGGGATCATCTCGCTGATCTTCTGGTCGGTGATGCTGATCGTCACGCTCACCTACGTCGTCTTGGTGATGCGCGCCGACAACGACGGCGAGGGCGGGATCATGGCCCTGATCACCCTGATCCGCCGCCAGAACGTGCCCGGCGGGCGCCGGGTGGCCGTCGTGCTCTCGGCCCTGGGCATCTTCGGGGCGTCGCTGTTCTTCGGCGACAGCATGATCACGCCGGCGATCTCGGTGCTCTCCGCGGTCGAAGGGCTCAAGATCGTCGAACCGTCGCTGGAGCATCTGATCGTGCCGATCACGGCGACGATCATCGTGCTGCTCTTCCTCTTCCAGCGCTTGGGCACGGCGACCGTGGGGCGCTTGTTCGGACCGGTGATGATCGTCTGGTTCCTCTCCATCGCCGTGTGCGGCGTGAGCGGCATCGCCGACCATCCCGAGATCCTGAAGGCGTTGTCTCCGACGTACGCGATCAAGTTCTTCTTCGGGCACTTCTCGATCGCGTTCTTCTCGCTGGCCGCCGTGGTGCTGGCCGTCACGGGAGCCGAGGCGCTCTACGCCGACATGGGGCATTTCGGCCGCCCGGCGATCACGCGTGCGTGGCTGATCCTCGTCTTCCCCGCTTGCATCCTCAGCTACCTGGGCCAGGGCGCGCTGATCCTCGGCGATCCGGTCAAGAACATCAGCAGTCCGTTCTTCCTGCTCGTGCCCGACTGGGCCCGCATCCCGATGGTCCTGCTCGCCACCGCGGCGACGGTCATCGCCTCCCAGGCGGTCATCACCGGCGCCTTCTCGGTCGCTCAGCAGGCCGTGCAGCTCGGCTATCTCCCGCGGTTGCGGATCGCGCACACCTCCGACGAGACGATCGGGCAGATCTACGTCCCCTGGATCAACTGGACGCTGATGGTCTCGGTCCTCATCCTCGTGTTCGCCTTCCAGACCTCCGCCGCGCTGGCCTTCGCGTTCGGCATGGCGGTGACCGGCACGATCACGATCACCACGCTGCTGTTCTTCTACCTCTACCGCCACAAGTGGGGCAAGCCGTTGTGGCTGGTGGCCTCCCTCGGCGGCGGCTTGCTGGTCGTCGACGTGTTCTTCCTCGCCGCCAACCTGACCAAGCTCACGCACGGCGCGTGGCTGCCGCTGCTGATCGGCATCGTCGCCTTCACCGTGCTGATCACCTGGCAGCGCGGCCGCGCGATCGTCACACAGCGCCGGGAAGAGGACGAAGGCTCGCTGCGCGCGTTCGTCGACGAGCTCCATGACCTGGATCCGCCGCTGCTGCGCGTCTCGGGCACCGCCGTCTTCCTGAACCGCGGCAAGGAGACCGCGCCACTGGCCATGCGCGCCAACGTCGAACGCAACCACGTGCTCCACGAGCACGTGGTGATCGTCTCGATCGAGACCCAGACCGTGCCCTACGTCCCGGCGACCGAACGCTTGGTCATCGACGACCTCGGTTACACCGACGACGGCATCCTCCACGTCAGCGCCCGCTTCGGCTACATGGACGACCCGAACGTCCCGGACGTCCTGCGCCAGCTCGAGTCAGCCGAGATCGAGTCGCCGATCGAGGTGGACGACGCCAACTACTTCCTTTCGACGATCGAGCTGCGCGCCGGCGACGCCCCCGGGCTCGCCCGCTGGCGCAAACGCCTCTTCATCGCCACCTCGGGCATCACCGCCGACGCCGCCGAGTACTTCGGCCTCCCCCGTGATCGCACCGTGATCATGGGCTCCCACGTCGACGTCTAGAACTAGATGGATGCAGATCGGGGTGCTCGGATCATTCGAGGTTCGCGCGGACGACGGCGGTTTGGCCGACGTGCCGGGTGCCCGGTTGCGCGCGCTGTTGATCGCCCTCGCACTCGAACCGGGCCGCGTGGTGCCGAAGGCGACGCTCGTCGACTGGATCTGGGGTGAACGCCCGCCCTCCGACGCGGCGAATGCTTTGCAACGCTTGGCTTCCCGTTTGCGGAAGGCGCTGCCGGACGCGTTGATCGAGGCGCAGACGGGCGGCTACGTCTTGACGGTGGAGCCCGGCGCTGTCGACGCGGTGCGCTTCGAACGCCTCCTCGGTCAGGCTCGCAATGGCGAGGAGCCGCAGCGGGCACGGCTGCTGCGTGAGGCGCTCTCCTTGTGGCGCGGCGCAGCCATGCAGGATGTCGACCTGCAGGACAGTGCGGCGTTTGACGCGACGGTCGCCCGGCTCGAGGGGCTCCGCCTGACCGCCATGGAGGATCGATTCGACGCGGAGGTCAGCACCGGCGACGGTGCCGCGCTGATCGCGGAGCTGACCGACCTGGTGGCCGCGCATCCGGTGCGGGAACGGCTTGTCGCCGCGCTCATGCGGGCCCTGGTCGCGGCCGGTCGTGACACGGAGGCGCTGCTCGTCTACGAGCAAACGAGACAAGCCCTGGCCGGCGAACTGGGCGTCGGCCCCTCACCGGGGCTGGCCGCGTTGCACGGCGCGCTGCTACGGGGCGAGTTGCGCCGGCGCGAGGAGAACGGGAAGACCAACCTGCGTGCCGAGCTGACCAGTTTCGTCGGCAGGGACGCTGATGTCGCCGTGGTCCGCGAACTCGTCGCGGAGCACCGGCTGACCACGCTGATCGGGCCGGGCGGTGCGGGGAAGACCCGGCTGGCCACGGAGACCGCGCGCACGCTGCTCGGAGACCTGCCGGACGGGGCGTGGTTGGTGGAGCTCGCCGTGATCGGCTCCGACGGTGACGTGGCGCAGTCGGCGCTCGCCGGGCTCCGGCTCCGGGATTCGCTGCTCGGCGCGACACCGAATGCGGAGCCGACCGACCGGCTCATCGCCGCGCTCCGGGAGCGGGAGGCCCTGCTGATCCTGGACAACTGTGAGCACGTGATCGACTCGGTGGCGACGTTCGCCGATCGAGTGCTCGGGGAGTGCCGGCGCCTGCGCATCCTGGCGACGAGCAGGGAGCCGCTCGGCATCACCGGCGAGGCGCTGTGGCCGGTCGACCCGCTGCCCTTGCCGGAAGGGGACGCCGGCCCCGCCGAGATCGACTCCTCTCCGGCCATCCAGTTGCTGCGGGACCGAGCGAGCGCGGTGCGCAAGGATCTCGCGGTCGATGCCCACGCGTTGTCGACGATGCTGCGCATCTGCCGCGCGCTGGACGGGATGCCGCTGGCGATCGAACTGGCCGCGGCCCGGTTGCGCACCATGTCCATCGACCAGCTCGCCGAGGGGCTCCACGACCGCTTCCGCCTGCTGACCGGCGGGAGCCGCACCGCGTTGCCGCGGCACAAGACGCTGCGCGCGGTGGTCGACTGGAGCTGGGAGCTGCTCGCCGACGCCGAGCGGAGGGTCTTGCGCAGGCTCGCGGTGTTCTCGGGCGGGGCGAGCCTGGAAGCGGCCGAGCGGGTGTGCGCCGGCGATGCGGTCGAGCCGGAGCAGGTCCTCGAGTTGCTCACCTCGCTGGCCGAGAAATCGCTGCTGAACACCGAGGGCGACGGCGCGGTGCGCTACCGGATGAGCGGCACGGTCAAGGAGTACGCCGCCTACCGGCTCACGGAGGCCGGGGAAGCGGAGCCTGCGCGTCACGCGCATCTCGCGTACTTCACCGAGCTCGCCGAGACCGCGGAGCCGCAGCTTCGCCGCGCCGAGCAGGTGGCGGCGCTGGCCACGCTCAGGGCCGAGCACGACAACCTCGGTGCCGCGATGCGTGGAGCGCTCGCGGCCGGCGAGGCGCCGGCGGCGATGCGGCTCGCGGTGGCCGCCGGCTACTACTGGTGGCTCGGCGGGCACAAGGTCGAAGGGCTCGAGCTGCTCGTCGCCGCCACGAAGCTGCCTGGCGAGGTGAACGACGCGATCCGGGCGATGGTGTACGGGCTCGTCGTGATGTTCGTCAGCGACGGACTCGGCGACGAGCGCCAGGCCGAGGAGTGGATCCACAAGGCCTACCGGTTGGGGCAGCGCAGTCAGGGTCGCTACCCCCTGCTGAGGCTCGTGGATCCGCTGGAGGACATGTTGCGGCGCCCGGAGGCAGCCATGCACGCCTTCGATCCGTTGCTTGACGACAACGACCCCTGGGTGCGCGCGCTCGCGCGACTGCACGTCGGCAGGATGCGGATCATCCTCGGCGACGGCGAGCGGGACGCGGAGGCGCTCCTCGAGCGGGCGCTCGGCGAGTTCCGGGCACTGGGTGAACGGTTCGGGATCTCGTTCGCCCTGACCGAGCTGGCGGACCGGATCGCCATGCGCGGCGAGTTCGCCGCCGCATGCGAGCTCTACGAAGAGGCGATCGCGGTCGTGACCGAACTCGACGCCGTCGCGGACGTCATCCGGATGCGGTCACGACAGGCGCAGCTGTTCTGGCTGCTGGGCGATCAGGCGTCCAGTGCGGCGGCGATCGCCGACGCCGAGCGGCGCGCGGACCGGGTCACCTGGCCGGATGCCCTGGTCGGGTTGGCGCTCGCGGCGGCGGAGCTCGCCCGCTGGGACGGCGATGCCGAGGAGGCCTACCACCAACTCGGCGTCGCGACGACCATCCTGGGCGACGAAGCGGAGCGGGCGACCAACCGCGCGGTGACGCACAACCTGCTCGGCCAGCTCGCCGACGATCTCGGCGACGCCCGGACGCACCACGCGGAGGCCTACCAGGCGGCGACCGAGGCCGGACACCCGCCCTTGATGGCACACGTCCTCGTCGGAGTCGCGGACCTGGCGTTGCGCCGCGACCAGTACGAGCAGGCCGCGCGGCTGCTCGCGGCGAGCGCCGCGGTACGCGGACTGCCCGATCGGTCCCACCCGGATGTCGCCCGGATCGGGCGAGCCGTGGGGCACCGTCTCGGCGACGCACGGGTCGCCGAGACGACGCGGGAGGGCACGCGGACGGACTGGTCTGAACTGGTCGCGGTCACGCTCAGCTGAGCTTGCGCCGGTAGACGGCCATGGCGAAGCCATAGGCGAGGACGAGGATGCCGAGGCACCATGCGAGAGCCAGCCAGATGTCACTGTCGACCGGGCGCTGCGCGAACAGATCCTGGATCGCGTTGACGATCGACGTGACCGGCTGGTTCTCGGCGAAGGCACGCACGGCAGCCGGCATGGTGTCCGTGGGAACGAAGGCCGAACTGATGAACGGCAGGAAGATCAGCGGGTAGGAGAACCCGGCGGCACCGTCCACGGACTTCGCCGACAGGCCCGCGATGACCGCGAGCCAGGTGAGCGCGAGCGTGAACAGCGCCAGGATCCCGGCGACTGCGAGCCACGCCAGCGGGCCTGCCGAGGTGTGGAAGCCCATGACGAGGCCGACCAGCACGATGATCACGACCGCGAGTCCGTTGGCCACCAGCGAGCTGAGAACGTGTGCCCAGAGCACGGACGATCGTGCGATCGGCATCGAGTGGAAACGCTCGAAGATGCCGGTGTTCATGTCGGTGAACAACCGGACGGCCGTGTACGCGATCCCCGACGCGATCGCGATCAGCATGATTCCGGGCAGCAGATAATTGACGTAGCTCTCGGTGTGCGTCTGGATGGCTCCGCCGAGCACGTAGACGAACAGCAGCATGATCGCGATCGGTGTGATCGCGGTCGTGATGATCGTGTCCACGCTGCGGAAGATGTGACGCAGCGAGCGGCCCAGCAGGACGGCCGTGTCTCCGAAGAAGTGCGTGCTCATGACCGGTCCCCCACAAGCGCGAGGAAGACTTCCTCGAGCGTCGGCTGCTTTTCGACGTACTCGACCTTGGCCGGCGGGAGGAGCTGCTTGAGCTCCGCGAGCGTGCCGTTCGCGATGATGCGCCCCTGATGCAGGATCGCGATCCGGTCCGCGAGGTGTTCTGCCTCGTCGAGATACTGCGTCGTCAGCAGGACCGTCGTCCCCTGCTCGGCCAGATCCTTGACGACCTGCCACACCTCGATGCGCGCTTCGGGATCGAGCCCCGTGGTCGGCTCATCGAGGAAGACCACCTTCGGCCGGCCGATCAGGCTCATGGCGATGTCCAGGCGACGGCGCATGCCGCCCGAATACGTCGCGACCTTTCGCGCTCCCGCGTCGGTCAGGTCGAAGCGCGCGAGAAGCTCGTCCGCCACCTGGCCGGCGCCTTTGAGATGCCGCAACCTGGCGACCAGCACCAGGTTCTCCCGGCCGGAGAGGATCTCGTCCACCGCGGCGAACTGCCCGGTCAGACTGATGGATTCACGCACGCGGAGCGGGTCTGCCGCGACGTCGACGCCATCGACGCTGGCCGCGCCGGCGTCTGATCGCAGCAGCGTGGACAGGATTCGCACGATGGTGGTCTTTCCCGCTCCGTTGGAGCCGAGGAGGGCGAAGATGCTGCCCGGTGCCACCTCGAAGTTCACGCCCCGCAGGACGTGCAACTCCTTGTAGGACTTTTCTATGTTCTGCACACGGATCGCGGCGCTTGTCATGCGACCACCATCGACGCCGGGCCTGACACCCGCCCGCCACGCCCCTGACATGGCTCAGAACAGCCGGTGGGTGAGCGCCTGGGCGGCCGGTCCGAGCATGAACGCGGGCACGAACGTGAGCAGCGTCACGAGGGCGATCACGCCGATCAGTACCGCCGCGAACGTCGGCGAGTCGGTTCGCAGCGTGCCGAGCCCGGGCGGTCGCGTCCGCCGGCCGGCGAGCGAGCCGGCGACGCCGAGCGCGGCGATCATCGGCGCATAGCGGCCCACGACCATCGTGACCCCGCCCGCGAGATCGGCGAACGTGATCCCGTAGGCGCCCACGTTGCCCGGCGCGTTCGGCTGCGCATACCCGGTGTAGCCCGCGTAGGCGGACCCGTTGTTGAACGCCTGCGAGACGTACGCGTAGACACTTTCGGCGAAGCCCTGCGGGCCGCCGCTCGCGAAGATCGACGCGCGGCCGTACGAGGTGGCGACCGCCAGCGCGGTGATCGCCAGCACGAAGCACGGCACGCCGATCGTCCCGATCACCACCAGCTTGATCTCCCGCGCGCCGATCGTCTTGCCGAGGTATTCGGGTGTCCTGCCGACCATCAGCCCCGCGAGGAACACGGCGAGCATCACGGTCATCAGGATCCCGTACAGCCCTGAGCCGATGCCGCCGAAGATGACCTCGCCCGTCGCCATGTTGGCGACCGCTATGAGGCCGCCGAGGCCGCTGAACGACTCCATCGCGCCATTGACCGCCCCGCTGGAACCGGTCGTGGTCGCCGCGGCGTACAGGGCGGTTCCCGCGACGCCGAAGCGCTGCTCCTTCCCCTCGAGGTTCACCCCGTGCACGCCGGCCGCGAGTTGGGCGGGCGTGCCGTGCGCCTCGGCCGCGTAGATCACGGCGACCGAGCCGGCGAAGAGGAGGAGCATCACCCCGTACAGCGCCCAGCCCTGGCGCCGGCTGCCGACCATGCGCCCGAACGTGTGCGTGAGCGCCGCCGGCACGAGCACGATCAGCAGTGCCTGGAGGAAGCTCGAGAGCCCGGACGCGTTCTCGAACGGCATCGCCGAGTTGACGTTGAAGAACCCGCCGCCGACCGAGCCGAGCGTCTTGATCGCCGCCCACGTGGCGACCGGCTGATCGACGGACTGCACGATGCCCTGCGTGAGGAACACCAGCGCGGCGATCACCGTGATCGGCACGATCACGTACGCCAGCGCCCGCCACAGGTCGACCCAGAAGCACCCGAGCGCCGTCCCGCTCTGCGCCGACACGCCGCGGATCACGGCGACCGCGACCGCCAGCCCGACGCCCGCGCCGAGGTAGCTGTGCACGGCGATCCCGGCCATCTGCGAGAACGCCGACAACGTCGTCTCGCCCGCGTAGAACTGCCAGCTCGTGTTCGAGACGAACGACGCGGCGGTGTTGAACGACACATCCCACGTGCCCGAGCCGAAGTGCCGCGCATTGAACGGATACAGGCCCTGCGTGCGCAGCAGCCCGTACAGCGCCACCATGCAGACGAAGCTGAACACGATCGCGCTGCGCGCGTAGGCCTTCCAGTCCTGCGGCTCGGGACGCAGCAGGCGAAGCTCGAGCGCCGTCGGCGGTCGAGCGAAGACGCGGGCGATGTACGCCCCGAGCGGCACGACCAAGGCGCTCAGGACGGCGATGAAGCACGCGATCTGCGCCCAGCCCACCACCGTCGTCGAATCCATGCCGCCGATGATCGAGCGCCGGCGCAAAGAGTTCGTCTAGGTCGCGGCCCCGCTCATCAAGATTTCGTGAAGCCATTCGAGCGAGCGCTCTTCACAACACCTGTATGGGCACACAGAGTTTCTGGACGGGACCTTCACGTGGGTCGATCCACAGTGGGAGACATGCACATCCTCGCGTCGCTCGTGAGCCTCGCGCTCGGAGCCAAACTGCTCCTGCGCCTCGTCGTGCCTCGAGACGAGCCTCGTCTCGCTCTGGCGGTCGAACGGCAGCGACAAGCCCGTCGCCTCCGCTGACGCCCGTCAAGCAGGCGAAGTCAATGCCGCCGGGACCTCGGGCGCGTGCCGGCCGGTTGAACCGGCTCAGCTCCGAGCTGGTTGCCCTCAGGCTTGACGGTTGTAGAGCCGCTTGGCCCACAGGTAGGAGGCGAAGCCGCCGCCGACCGACCACGCGATGGCGAGCACGGCGCTGTTGCCGATCGGCGTGCCCATCAGGAGCCCGCGCACCGTGTCCATGATCGGCGTGAACGGCTGATACTCCGCGAAGATCCGCATCGCCGCCGGCATCGAGTCGGTGGGGACGAACCCGCTGCCGAGGAACGGCAACAGGATCAGCGGCATCGGCAGGTTGCTCGCGGTCTCGACGCTCTTGGTCACGAGCCCGAGCGCGACGGACAGCCAGATCACCGCCAGCGAGACGAGGATCAGCAGGCCGAGGAGCGCGAGCCACTCCAGCGGCTCGGCGTTGGGGTCGAACCCCAGCGCCAGCGCGACCCCGATGATGACCGCGAGCCCGATCAGCGTCTGGATCAGGCTGCCGACGACGTGCCCCGTCAGCACCGAGACGCGCGCGATCGACATCGTGCGGAAACGCGTGACGATGCCCTCGGTCATGTCCATCGCGACCGAGATCGCGACACCCTGGGCCGCTCCGGCGATCGTGAGCAGGAGGATCCCGGGGGTGATGTAGTCGAGGTAGTCGTCGCGCCCGCCGCCGAGCCCGGCGCCCATCGTGGAGCCGAAGACGAAGACGAAGAGCAGCAGGAAGACGAGCGGGATGCCGATCGTCACGACGGCTCCCACGGGGTAGCGCAGCGTGCGGCGGAGGTTCCGGCGCAGCATCGTCGCCGAGTCCTGGATGGCGTAGTTCATGCGGTTGATCTCCCGGTCAGGGCGAGGAAGACGTCGTCCAGGTCGGGCGTGTGCACGGACAGGTCGTCGACCGCGATCGCATCGCGGTCGAGTCGGTCGAGCACCGCGCGCAGCGACTGCAGGCTGCCGTCGCTGGGGACCTTCAGCGCGAGCGCGGTGTCGTCGCGCACCGCGCCGGCGAGCGCGCCGGCCGCCGCTTCGAGCTCGTCCGGGCGCGCGAACTGAAGCCTGATGTGGCCGCCGCCGACCAGCCACTTGAGCTCGTCGGGGGTGCCCGCGGCGACCAGCACACCGTCGTCCAGGACGGCGATGCGATCGGCGAGGTGGTCGGCCTCGTCGAGGTACTGCGTGGTGAGGAAGACGGTGACGCCGCCGGCGACGAGGTCGCGGATGATCTCCCACATCGTGTGCCGCGACCGCGGGTCGAGCCCGGTCGTCGGCTCGTCGAGGAAGATGATCCGCGGGTCGCCGACGAGCGTCATCGCGAGGTCGAGCCGCCGGCGCATGCCGCCGGAGTAGGTCGCGGCTGCCCGGTCTGCGGCGTCGACCAGGTCGAAGCGCTCGAGCAGCTCGGTCGCGCGCCGCCGGCCCTCGACGCGTCCGAGATGCCGCAGGTCCGCCATCAGGATCAGGTTCTCTCGGCCGGTCAGCAGGTTGTCGACGGCGGAGAACTGGCCGGTGACGCCGATCTCCGCGCGAACCGCTTCGGGTTCGCGCGCGACGTCGTGGCCGAACACGCTGGCCTCGCCGCCGTCGGCGCCGATCAGCGTCGCGAGGATCTGGACCATCGTCGTCTTGCCCGCGCCGTTGGGCCCGAGCAGCGCGAAGATGCTCCCCGCGGCGACGTCGAGGTCGACCCCGTCGAGGACGACGTGGGAGTCGAACGACTTGCGCAGGCCGGTCGCCGCGATCGCGGAACATGTCATCGCGCCCGCCGGATCTCGATGTTCCCCAGCGACGTCCGCGCCCGCAGCTCGACCTTGTCGGCCGACTCGTCGGGCGCGGTCGAGCCCTCGAGTGCGTTGTGCACGCGACCCGCGGTCGCATTCACGTCGAGCCACGCCGCGGTGCCCTCCGGGATGCCAACCTCGACGTCTCCGATGCTCGTTTCGAGCACGACCGCGCCGCGCGCCACCGCGCCGACGCGCACGTCGCCATTGGCGGTCTTGGCGACGACGCCGGCCTGGGCGCGATCGACGACGATGCTGCCGTTGGCCGACTTGAGGCGCAGCTCGCCGGCGGCGTCCGCGACATACGAATCGCCATTGGAGTTCTTGATCACCGCGCTCGACGCCAGCTCGCGGACGCGCACCTCGCCCGAGCCGACCGTGATGTCCGCATGGCCGCCGGCGTGATCGACCTCGATGTCGCCGGCGCCGCTCTTGAGATCCAGCTTGCCGGCGTGCTCGAGGCGGATCTGCCCGATCCCCAGCCGCAACCGGCAGTCGCCGAAGCGGCCCTCGCAGTTCATATCGGCCATCTGCGCGGTGCCGTGCAGCTGCGAGCCCGCGGGGAGCTCGATCGTGACGTCGAGCGACCCTCCGGTCTGGCGCGGCAGCCACGAGCGCAGCTTGGGAGCCTTGACCAGCAGGCGTCCGGCCGAGAACTCGACGCGGGTCTGCTCGGCGGCGGCGACGTCCTCCTTGTTGGTGGCGTCGCTGGGCCGGACCTCGACGACGGTCGTGTCGCGCTCGCCGGCGGTGATCCGGACATCGCCCAGGACCACGTCGACCGTGGCGAAGATCGGCTGCGGAGTCTCGAACGCGGACATCAGCGCACCCACCCGGTGAAGGACTGGCCGATCCGTCCGCCGCGCTGGCTCGGCCCGCGGGGCTCGGCGGTGACCGCCGCAGCGGCGGCGCGGACGAGCCACGAGTTGACCGAGAGCCGGTCGCGGCTCGCGGCCTGCTCGACCTCGGCCTTGAGCTGCTCGGGCAGGCGCAGGTTGATGCGCGCCGTCGCCGCCTCGTCGAGCTCGGGCGCCGGCGGGGCGTCGCGCTCGGGCTCCTGCGGCGGAGCGGGCGGCGTCGCGACGACGAACTCGGGATCGCCGGCGCGCAGGCGCAGCTCCACCGAGGCGGGCGCGAGCTCGCGGGTGATCTCGTCGGCGGCGGCCGACAGCGCGTCGAGCAGCATCAGCCGCACCGACGAGTCGAGCGGGGCAGCGAGGCGCTCGGCGAGCGCGCGCGCTTCCTCCCCGCCGGCCTCCGCGGCGACGGCGAGGTCCCGGCGGAGTGCATCCACATAAGGGGTCAGGTCCATGGCGCCAGTATGGCACCGTCATGGCACCATGTCAACACCACATGTGGTGTCGCCTGGCACTGGCTTCACGAAATCTGAATCCCGGAGGCCGTGATCTGTACGGCGTCTTGGTGGCGGCGTCCCATGATCAGACGTATGACTTCGATCGCTTTCCCCGACATCGCGCTCCGGCTCACGCTCGTCGTGCTCCTGTGCGGCGCGATCGGGCTGGAGCGAGAATCGCGCGACCAGCCCGCCGGCGTGCGCACCCATGTGCTCGTGGGCATGGGCGCCGCCGTCTTCACGCTCATCTCCGCCTACGGGTTCTCCGGTTTCGAGCGGGCCGGCGCGCCGATCGACCCGACGCGCATCGCCGCCCAGGTGGTGACGGGCGTCGGCTTCCTCGGCGCCGGCGCGATCATCCACCAGGGCCTCGCGGTCCGCGGCCTCACCACCGCCGCGGCGGTCTGGATCTCGGCCGCGATCGGCATGGCCGCCGGCATCGGCTTCTATTCACTCGCGATCACGGGGACCGCCGTGGTGTTGGTCGCGTTGCTGGTGTTCCGCCACGTCCGCACGGGGCTGCTGCACCGTGTGCAGTCCGACCGCTTCGTGCTCGAGGTGGAGGTCGAGCCCGACCGGGTCGGTGACATGCTCGCCCTCGTGGCGGAGCACGACGCGGTGCTCGACAGCCTCGACTGCGAGCGAGAGGGCGAGTTGACCGCGGTGCGGCTGCACCTGCGCGTCTCACCCGGCGAGGATCGCGCCGCCCTCGTGAAGGCGATCGAGGATCAGGCGTGCGTCGCCTCCGCGCACGCGAAGCGCGGCCTCGAGCTCGCGGCGTAGCGCGCGGCTAGGCCCCGAACCCGCCCCCGCCCCAGATCCCGGACTCCTCGAAGCTCATCCGCTGCGCCTTCGGCGCCGTGATGACGGTCACGGGAACCCCGAGCTTCTCGACACGGGCGGGCAGGTCTCGCTTCAGCCACTGCGACGTCCGCTTCGGCAGCGTGGAGATGACCACGTCGTCGAAGTCGCCCTCGGCGAGCGCCCGCTCGATCGACTCGAACGCGTGCGGTCCGCCGATCATGCCCTCGACGTGCGCCGGGCGATTACCGGTCGCGCCCTGGGCCGCACGCCGCAGTGACTTCAGGCCTTCGTTGAGCGTCCAATCGGCCGCGTTCCTCGAGGTGACGTCGGGGATCAACAGGACGAACGCCGTCGGTCGCTCGGCCGCGCGGCGGTCGACCTCCTGGAGCAGGAGATGCGTGCCCGCGGTGCGGTTGGCCACGATCAGCGTGCGATGCGTGGGTGTCGATGCGGATGCCATGTCTCCGTCCTCCTGAGTCGGCTGGCATCGCCAACCGTCTCAGGCGCTCGACCTGCGGTCAACCGGGGCGAGCTCGCGCACGACCGGGACCGTGAACGCGTGCGAAGCGGGTCGACGGGCGGTGGCGGCGAGCCGGATCAGCGAGGGGTTCATGACACTCCCGCGCCTGCGGCTAGCCCAACCCGGTGCCGTAGAGCCCCGATTCCTCGATGGTCATCCGCTTCTCCTTCGGAGGCGTGATGACCGTCACGGGGACGTTGAGCTTCTCGACCCGGGCGGGGAGGTCTCGCTTGAGCCATTGCGACGTCCGTTTGGGCAGCGGCGAGATCACGACGTCATCGAAGTTGCCGTCGGCGAGCGCTTTCTCGATCGACTCGAATGGGTCGGCTCCTCCGACGATGCCCTCGACGTCGGTCGGGCGATGACCGGTTGGACCCTGCGCCGCGCGCCGCAAGGACTTCAGCGCCTCGTTGAGCGTCCAGTCGGCCGCCTTGGTCGACGTGACGGCGGGGATCAGCAAGACGAACGCCGTCGGCCGCGCTGCCGCCCGGCGCTCGACCTCCTCGAGCAGCAGGTGTGTGCCCGCGGTGCGGTTGGCCACGATCAGCGTGCGATGCGTGGGTGCGGCTGCCATGTGTCCGTCCCTTCGATTCGGCCGGCACCCGCGAGCGCGGCGCCGAGATCCCGGCGTGACGTGATGTCCAGCTTGGTGAACACCTTATGCAGGTGATACTGGACTGTGCGGGGGCTGATGAACAGCCGGCTGCCGATGTCCGGGTTCGAAAGCCCTTCGCCGGCAAGCCGGGCGATCTGCGCTTCCTGGGGAGTGAGCTCGGCGCTGGTCTCGAAGCTGCGCTTCGGAACCTTCTCGCCGGCGGCGCGCAGCTCACGCGCGGCACGCGCCGCGAACGCCTCGAAGCCCATCTCGGAGCACAGTTCGTAAGCGATTCGCAGGTGCTCGCGCGCGTCAAGGCGGCGACGCTCGCGTCGCAGCCACTCGCCGTAGACGAGATGGGTGCGCGCGAGATAGCCGGCGGGTCCGCCGCGACGCAGTCGCTCGATCGCCTCGCGGTAGAGGTGATCGGCTGCTTCGCCGTCGCTGAGCAGCGCCCGCGACCGCGCCTCGATCCCCAACGCCCAGTCCGTGCCGCTCGGACGAGTCCGTTCGGAGAGTCTCCGCAAGGCGTCCGCCGCGAGCCCGGCCTCGCCGCAGCGAGCGGCCGCTTCGACGAGCTCGATCAGCCCCCACGTCGAGACGATCACCACGGCACGGTGGCCGATCTGCGGGTCATCGCCGGCGTGGGTGGCCGCGTCGAGCGCCTCCTGGTAGCGGCCGAGACCGTTCCATAGGACCGCGCTCGCCCACTCGACGATGCTCGCGTTCAGTCCCTCGCCCCGGCCGACCGCCTCATCGAGGCCGGCCTCGATCAAGGTGGAGCTCTCGGACTCGCGCCCCTGCCAGGCGGAGACCAGCGCGTCGCAGTAGAGCGGGTGCGGGCTTCCGGTCGCCTCGGTGACGGCCTTGAGCTCCTCGAGCAGCGAGGTGGCCTGGACGAGCTCGCCGGCGAGCACGTGCCCGACGATCAGCGGGATGAGCGCGATCGGGAGTGTGACGAGCGCCCCGGCGTCACGCGTGAGCTGGACCTGGCGTGCGCAGAGCTCCCGCCATCCAGCGAAATCCCACAACATGTTGGAAGCCTGAGCCGCGATGACGATCCACTGGAACTCGGTGTCGGAGGCCAGGCCTTCGTCGCGGAAGGCCTCGAGTGCGCCGCGCAACGCCGGCGCCGCGTCCGCGTAGTCCTCCAGGATCATCGCGACCATGCCGTCCAAGAAGCGATCCGCCGGCCCGCCGGGCGGAGGTGCCGCGGGCGCGAGCTTCGCGGCCGCCGCCACTTGGCGCATCGGACCGAGGCGGTCGGCGAACAGGGCCGCGAAGACCGCATCGAGGTAGGTCTCACGCGCGAGTGAGACATCGACGGGCTCCAGCCGCTTCGCCGCCTTCAGGAGCAGCAGGGGAGCCTCGCTGCCACGACTGAGCGCGAACGAGACCTGGGCTCGGACGAGGTCCACCTGGGCGCGCTGCAGCTCGTCGAGCGGTCCCGCCTCGGCGGTCACGAGCATCTCCAGAGCGGCATCGAACGCGCCCGCTCGATACTGCGCCTGCGCCGCTGCCAGGGCTCGCGCGGCCCGCCGCGCCGGATCGGGTGTCAGTCCGGCAGCCGCCCGCAGGAACGCGGCCGCTGCGGCCAGCCCCCCGCGTGCCTGCGCTCCGGCCGCCGACCGCTCCAACGCGCCCGCCACATCCTCGTCGGGCCCGGCCGCGGCATGCGCGCGATGCCACGCGCGGCGGTCGGGATCGGTCACCGGGTCGGTGGCTGCCGCCAGCGCTCGGTGCACGCTCCGCCGGTCGCCCGGCGACGCCCCGCGATAGACCGCTGACCGCACCAGGGGGTGGCGGAATCGGACTCGTGCACCGAAATCGCACAGCCCGGCGGCCGACGCGGGTGCCGCGGCCTCCAACCCGATGCCGAGCTCCCGCGCCGCGTTCCAGACGAGCACCGGCTCGCCGACCGGCTCAGCCGCAGCCACCAGCAGCAGGCGTTGGCTGTCGGTGGGCAGACGCGCTCCCCGCTGCCGGAAACTCTCCTCGATGTGACCGGCGAGCATGCCGGAAGCGGGCAGCCCGAAACCGCCGGCCAGCTCGACATGGGACAACCCCCGCGGCAACTCCAAGAGCGCGAGAGGATTGCCGCGAGTCTCCGCCACGATCCGGTCGCGCACCTCCTCGTCGAGCGGCCAGCGGATCACCGAGTTCAGCAGCGCCACCGCGGCGTCCTCTCGTAAGCCGCCGACCACGAGCTCGGGCAGTCCGGAATCTCACTCGTCAGCTGAGTCCCGCACGGCGAACACGAGCGCCACCGACTCGGAACGCAGCCGGCGCGCGGCGAACGTCAAGGCCTGCGCCGAAGCGTCGTCGAGCCACTGCGCATCGTCGATCACGCACACCAGCGGGCGCGCCTCGGCGACACCGGCCAGCAGACTCAGCACGGCGAGACCAACCAGCAAGCGATCGGGCGCCGGTCCAGGACGCAGACCGAGCGCCGTGCCGAGCGCGTCGCGCTGCGGCTCAGGGAGCGAGTCCAGCTGGGCCAGCATCGGCGCGCACAGCTGCCCGAGCGCCGCGAACGTCAGCTCCATCTCGGACTGCACGCCCGCAACGCTCTCGACCCGGCATCCGGACGCTCGCCCGACCAGGTACTCCAGCAGCGCCGATTTGCCCACCCCGGCCTCGCCACGCACGACCAGCGCCCGGCTCTCACCCGCGCGAACGGCGTCGACCAGCCGGTCGAGCGTGTCGCACTCGGAGCGCCTGCCGAGCAGCACGGCGCGAACCTACATGGCCGCGCGAGCCCGGGCAACCGCTAGAAGCCGCCTACGTCGGGGGCTCGCCCGAGCAGCGATTCGTCGCGAATCGGAATCCTGGCCGTCACGGTCGTGCCTCGGCCCTGGGCGCTGTCGATCGACAGCGCTCCGTCGAGCGCGGCCAGGCGGTCGGCAAGCCCGAGCAGGCCGTGGCCATCCGCTCGCGCGCCGCCGACGCCGTCATCCTCGATCGAGATGCACAAGGCCCCTCCGGCGACGTGGGCGCTCACCTTGCCGCTTGTGGCACGCGCGTGCTTGGCGACATTCGTGAGTGCCTCCGCGATCACGAAGTACGCCGTGGCCTCGACCGGCGCCGGCAGCCGGCCGACATCGATCTCGAGCGCGACGTCGACGGACGCGCGCGATGCGAGGGTGGTTGCCGCCGCGGCGAGTCCGCGACTGGACAGGACATCGGGGAGGATGCCGTGGGCGAGCTCCCGCAGTTCGCGGATCGCCAGTTGCGACTGCTCGAGCGCTTCGGCGACGTGCGAGGCAACCTGATCAGGGGAGCGGACGATCGCCCGCTTGGCGAACTCGAGCGTCACGACGGTGTGGACGAGGCGCTGCTGCGCCCCGTCGTGCAGGTCACGGACGACGCGGGAGCGCTCCTCGTCCGCGGCGGCCACGAGCCGTGTGCGCGATGCCGCCAGCTCCGCTCGCACTTGGACGTTGGAGATGGCGGTCGCGACCAGCTCGGTAAAGGCCGCAAGCCGGGTTTCCGTGCCCGCCGGAAGCGGCTCTGGCACGGAGGAGGCGGCGATGATGATCCCCCACAGCCGGTCCCCGGCGATGATCGGCGCGCCGACCGCCGCGCGGATGCCTCGTCCGCAGATCGATCCGGACCTGGGCCCCGACTGCGGATAGTCGTCGATGCGAGCGGCCCGCCACGTGTCACGTACGAGCGCCGCGATGTTCGCGCCGTCGATCGCGATACGCGTGCCCGGCGGGATGTCGCCCTCCAGGCCGTGCCACGAGGCGACGATGGTCACCGTCTCGTCGTCGTAGCGCACGACGCGGATCGCCTCGACCGCCAGCAGGCGACCGGCTTCCTCGGCCACGGCGTCGAAGATGTCGACGGGCTCAGCGTGGCGAGCGACGAGCGTGGCGACCCGCCGTAGCGCCGCGTGCTCGTCGGCGAGCTGGCGCAGCTCGTCGCGGCTGGAGTGCGCCAGCCGCCATGCCGCCTGCAGCTCGTGATCCGTGCGCCGGCGCTCGGTGACGTCGCGCGCCGCCGCGAGGACGGAGCCCTTGTCGGGCATGGTCTTCGTCGTCCATTGCAGCCAGCGCACCGAACCGTCGGCGCACACGATGCGGTGCTTGGCGCCGGCCAGGTCGCGTCCATCGGTGAGCGTCGCGAGCGATTCGTCCACGTCGTCCGGGTGGACAAGGTCGAGGAAGCGCATCCTCAGCAGCTCGTCGCGCGAGTACCCGGACGTCCGCTCGAACGCGGGGTTGACGCGCTTGAGGTAGCCGTCGACGCCGACGACGCAGAGGACATCGAGCGCGAGATCGAAAAGCTCATGCAGCGCCGGATCGCCGGGGAGCGACGCGAGATCCTCCGGTCGCGCGCCCATGATCCTGACGAGCCACGACCGCACCGACCGCCTCGGTCGCGCAGCCGTCCGTCTGGCCGAGCGGGTGTATGTGGTTTGGGGGAGCATGGCCGGACCGGACGAAGCTTCTCGCCTTCCCCGGTCCCGTCGCACCCGTAGTGGTCGCTAGTCGGTGCGCAGGCGGTCAAGCGGCACGTCGCGAACCGAGCCCGAGCTTGGCGATCACGCTCCGGAGGTGCCAGTCGACCGTGCGATGGCTCAGAAACAGCTCGGCCCCGATCTCGGCGCTGGTCTGCCCGGCACGCGCGCGGCGGGCGATCTGCGCCTCCTGGGGAGTGAGCCGATCCCGTGTCTCGACGGTACGGCGCCGCAATGTCTCGCCGGTGGCCAGCAGCTCGCCGCGGGCGCGCTCGAGGAACGCCTCAGCACCTGCGTCCGCGAAGATCCGGCTCGCTGCCTGGAGGTGTGTCCGTGCGTCGATCCGACGGCGGTGACGGCGCAGCCACTCGCCGTAGAGCAGGTGGGCTCGCGCGAGCTCGAGCCGCACGCTCGTGCGCCCGAGCCGTTCGATCGCCTCTTGGTAGAGCGCCTCGGCATTCCCGTCGTCGGCCAGCAACGCCCGCGACCGCGCTTGCAGTCCTCGAGCCCAGTTCGTGTCCGACGCCTGCGCAAGCTCGGAGAACTGCTCGAGCGCCCGCGCGGCCTGCTCGGTCTCTCCGCTCCGCGCAGCGGCCTCGACCAGTTCGACCAAAGCCCAGGCACGCGTCGATGCGCTTCGTTCCGGCTCGAACGCACTGGCTCGCTCCGCCGCCGTCCGTGCGGACGCGTAGCGACCGAGGCCGTTCAGGCACAGGGCGCTCGCCCAATAGGACACCGTGACCCCGATGCCCTCGCCGCGCGCGACGATGTCGTCCATCGCGTCGTCGCGCAGGCGCTCGACCTCGTCCTCGCGGCCTTGCCACGCCGCAAGGCCGAGCGCGCCGTACGGCGTGTGCCGGCTGCCGATGGCATTCGTGACGGCCGCGAGTTCGTCGAGCAGGGCCGACGCCGTGCCGAGCTCGCCCGCGAACAGGTGCGTGAAGATGCGCGTCTCGAGCGCCACCGGGAGCTCGCCGAGCGCGCCGAACTCGCGCGCGCGGCCGACGAACCGCGCCGAGAGGGCCTGCCAGCTCTCGTCGTCGAACAGCAGCGAGGCCATGGCGCTCGCCAGCCACAGCAGATGCAGCTGCTCGGCGGGCAGGGCGGCTTCGTCGCGGAAGCCGTGGACCGCGCGGCTCAGCACCGGCAGCGCAGACGCGTAGCCCGCGGTGAAGAGCAGTGCCAGACCGTTCGCCAGCAACTCGCCGGCGTGTGAGTCCCCTGATGGAGCGGGCGCCGCGAGCAGGGCATTGGCGATCTCCACCCCGGATACGTCGGATGCCAGGCGGCCGGTGAACATCGCCGCCGAGAGCGCCGCCAGGTACGTCTGCCGGGCGAGCTCGGGGTCGACCGCCACGAGCCGCTCGGCGGCGGCGAACAACAGACGCGCTCCATCGGCGCCGCGGTTCGCGGCGAACGCGACCTGGGCGAGCAGCGTGTCCAGCTTCGCGAGCTGGGTTTGGTTGAGCGAGCCCGTGTGCGCGATCGCCACCAGGTCTTCGGCCCGATCGAAGGCCCCGGCCTGGGTGTAGGCTGCTGCCGCTTCAATCGCGCGCCGCGCGCGCCGGCCGGGTCCCGGGGTCAGCCGGGCCGCGCGCTCCAGGAAGGCCGCGCCCGCTGCCAGCCCGCCGCGTGCCTGCGCGCGTCCCGCGCTGCGCTCGAGCTCGGCGGCCACCGCCTCGTCGGGACCGGGAGACGCCTGGGCGCGATGCCACGCCCGCCGGTCCGGATCGCGCTCCGCGTCGGTCTCGGCGGCGAGGGCGGCGTGGGCGGCCAGGCGCTCCTGGAGCGTCGCCGCCCGATAGATCGCGGAGCGCACGAGCGGATGCCGGAAGCGCAAACGCGAGCCGAGCTCGACCAGATCCGCGTCGGCCGCCGGCCTCATGGCATCCGGGTCGATCCCGACCCGCTCGGCAGCGCGCCGGACGAGCGACGGGTCGCCCAACGGCTCCGCCGCCGCGATGACCAGCAGGCGCCGCGTCTCATCGGGCAACGGCTGCAGCCGGCGCAGGAAACTCTCCTCGATCCGGCGGGAGAGCCGGATCGCGTCCGGCGCGCTGAACCCGCCCGCGAGCTCGGCCGGCGTCAGACCCCGCGGCAGTTCGAGGAGCGCCAGCGGATTCCCGCGGGTCTCGACCACGATCCGGTCCAGCACCGCCCGGTCGAGCGGACCGGGAAGCGCCTGCTGCAGCAGGGCCCGGGCGTCCCCGTTGATGAGGCCCTCGAGCACCAGCTCGGGCAGGCCGTGAAGGAGCTCGGCCGAAGAGCGCGTCGCGAAGACGAGCGCCACCGATTCCGCCAGCAGGCGCCGGGCGACGAACGTCAGCGCGTCGGCGGAGCCGCGATCCAGCCACTGCGCGTCGTCGACGACCAACAGCAACGGCTGCTCCTCCGCGGCCTCGACGAGCAGCCCGAGGACCCCGAGGCCGATGACGAAACGGTCCGGAGCGCTGCCGGTGCTCAACCCGAACGCGATCTCAAGCGGCCGGCGCTGCGCTTCAGGCAGCCGATCGAGATGCGTCAGCAGCGGCGCGCACACCTGATGCAGGCCGGCGAACGCCAACTCCATCTCGGACTGGACGCCGGTGGCGCGCAGCATCCGCATGCCATCTGCCCGAGCGAGCAGGTCGTCCAGCAGCGCCGTCTTTCCCACTCCGGGCTCGCCGCGCAGCACGAGCGTGGCACTCCGTCCCGCCCGGACGGCGTCGAGTACTCCTCCAAGCGCCTCGCGCTCGCGGCTGCGGCCGATCAACACGGGCCTGACGCTATTGCACCCGCGTCATGCCCGGCCACGACCGGAATAGCTTGGGTGGATGGACATCCGCCTGAAGCGCGCGTATGACACCGCGGCGCCCGAGGACGGGCACCGCGTCCTTGTCGACCGGCTGTGGCCGCGCGGCGTCTCGCGCGAACGCGCTCGGCTCGACGGGTGGGAGCGCGACCTGGCGCCGAGCACCGAGCTGCGACAGTGGTTCGGCCACGACCCCGAGCGCTTCGACGAGTTTCGCCTGCGCTACGTCGACGAGCTCCGACACCACCGCCCGCAGCTGACCGAGCTTCGCCGCTGGGCGCGTGATGGCACGCTCACGCTCGTCTACGCGGCCGCCGACACCGATCACAATGACGCCAGGGTCCTCGCGGATGTCCTGCGCCGCGGCCTGCCGGCGCCTGCCCACTGAGCTCCCGGACGGACGGCGAGGCTGCAGGCCTGCGTCCTCGCTCATGCTCTGCCGCTACTACGCCGTCCTCTACACCCGTCAACCGCGCGACGGTGTTGCGCGGTGGGACGGTTCGCGCCTGGCGTCCGGTCTGTACTTCTGGCTCGTCCGGGCACAGCGACTCCGGGCCACCAAGGGGTGTCCGACGAGGATCCGGTCGTCGGGCAAGATCGCGTGGTCCGACAACGAGGAGACCACCGATGCACAAGCGACGTACAGCATCAGCCTGAAGTCCGGCTCCCGGCTGGTCGGCCGCTTGCGCGGATCGTTTGACAGGATCAGCACCCGCTTCGACGGCGCGATCGGCTCCAAACGCCGCGTGACGGCGGGGCGGCTGACCGCGACGGCGAGCCTGCGCGACGGCGGTGATCACCTCGTCACCGGCGAGCCGCGACAGGTGCGGATCTCTGGTGCTCCAAGCGGGTGAACGGGTTGGCCGGCGCCGAACGCGACCGGCCAGCAGAAGCCTGTTCGCTACCAGGCGCCGGCGGCCGCGACCTGGGCGGCCCGCGGGACGAGCTCGCGCACGACCGGGACCGTGAACGCGTGCGAGGCGGGGCGGCGGCGAGCGGGGGTGGCGATCAGGGTCATGGTCAGGCTCTCTACTTGGCGGCGGACTTGCGGAGACGGCGGCGGGCGGTGCGCTCTGCCTGCTGTGCGTTGGCGTGGTGCAGCTGGATCAGCGAGGGGTTCATGACACTGGTAATTCTCCCGTCGCGCGGCCCTGGTTTTGAGGCGGCTGGCAGGCGTTCAGGCGGGGCCGACCCCGCCTCCTCCAGTACGGATCACGCCCACATCCCGGGTGCTGCCCGCACCCTGGCGCAGCTCCGCGGCCGCCTGGGGTTTGCTCTCGTGGTCTCGAGGTGCCCGAGGCGGAGCTACCTCGCGCGCTATCGGCCCAGCGCGTCCGCTTCCGGTGAGGTCAGTCCGGCCTCCTGGGTGCGATCTCAGCGTCCGTGGTGTGCACAGGGCATGCCCCCCGCTTCGGGTGGAGACGGTCCTGGTGTGTACCGGAAGCGATGCGACCGCTCAGGCTGATTTGCGTTTCTTCAAAGCGCAGGGATATGTTCGCTCGACGAACTCGCCTGTGCGCACGCTCGGCGCGCACGCATCATGGGAGGGCGCTGTGGGTCGCGACGCTGTAACGGCACGCCTGGCGCAGGAGCGCAAGCGGGAGGAAGAACGCCCCGGCCAGCAGCAAGCGAACCCGATCCACGAGGCCTTGCAACGCTCGCCCGGGGCGAGCGATGACCCCACCACCGTCCTCGCCCTTCAGCGGTCGGTGGGTAACCGGGCCGTCCAGCGCCTGCTCGAGCATCGGGCCGCGCTGTCCGCACCCGGACACGGCAGGCTGGCGCGGCTGCACGAGTCTCATGGGGTTGGCGGAGCGGGGGTGGTCGACGACGAAGCCGACGAGCGCGAGGACGACGTCGAGGAGCTCGATGACGAGGCCGCCGAGTACCTGTACGACCCCAAGCGCAACCCGCACACCCTCGGGCAGTATCTCCCACCGGGGCTGACCGCGGCCGACGCCAAGTCCCCGGCCAACCTGGCGGCCGAGGTCAAGCTGAAGGAGGCGGCGGAGGCCAAGGCCAAGCTCGAGGCCGAGGCGAAGGCCAAAGCGGAAGCGGAGGCCAAGGCCAAGGAGGCCGCGGAAGCCCAGGCCAAGCTGGAGGCGGAAGCCAAGACGGCCTCGGAGGCCAAGGCCAAGGAGGAAGCCGAGGCCAAAGCCAAGGAAGCCGCGGAGCTCAAGGCCAAGCTGGAGGCCGAAGCGAAGGCCAAGGCGGCGGCGGAGGCCAAGGCCAAGGAGGAAGCCGAGGCCAAGGCCAAGGAGGCCGCGGAGCTCAAGGCCAAAGAGGCGGCGGAGCTCAAGGCCAAGTTGGAAGCGGAAGCCAAGGCCGCCTCGGAGGCCAAGGCCAAGGAGGAAGCCGAGGCCAAAACCAAGGAAGCCGCGGAGCTCAAGGCCAAGCTGGAGGCCGAGGCAGAGGCCAAGGCGAAAGCGGAAGCCAAGGCGAAAGCGGAGGCGGCCGCCAAGGCCAAGCAGGAGGCACAGGCCAAGGCGAAGGCGGAGGCGGAGGCCAAGGCCAAGAAGGAGATGGATGACAAGAAGGTCGTGATCCGCGAAGAGATGCGCAAGCGGCTCGTCGAAAACGTCAAGGGCACCCTCGTTGACCGGTGGGCCAAGCTCACCGCCGTTCAACAGGACACAATCGTCCAACAGGTCTTCGACCAGAAGGCGACGCTAGACGCTTACCTGAAGGCCAAGAAAGACGCCGAGGTGCATATCAAGGCGGTCGTCCAGGTGGAGAAGCAGGGCTGGCTGGCAGCCGACAAGACCTTGCTGAGGGCGGGTGTGACCGCGCTTGGGCTGTCCGGTGAGGTCCTGGAGATCGTCAACGAGGCCATCGACGCCCACAAGATCAGCACCGACTCCTTCGGACTCACCATCGAGAAGAGCCACACGCTTTCGGCCATCCTCACGGCGTGCAACCAGTGGGGGTTGATCACGCATCAACGCGTGAACGGCGATCTGATCAGCGAAAAGCTCAAGATCATCAGCAACGTGCACTCGCCCGGCCGGGACAAGCCCGATATCGCATGGAAGCAGCGCGGCGATCACTGGGAGAAGACACGCAACCTGATCGTGCACGTCGACGGCGTGGCGTCCAACGTCCACGTCCACACGACCGGCACCTGGAAGGCAAAGACACCGCCAAAGCAATGACGAGACGATCGCCAGGCGAGAACCCGCGGCGCAGCGCCAAACGGCGGCCGCCGCCGACCTGAGCGCGGTCGCCGCGACCCTCTACAGCAGGAGCCCCAGAACGACGACGAGGCGGACGCGGAATAGCCGCAATCCACCTCGTACTCGGATGATCGCTATCGACGGCGCCGGTAGCGCTGCGAATGCCGGGGGTGCCAGTTCAGTCGCCGTTGCGCGTGTGGTCGGTGGCGGCGACTTCGAGTACGCCGTCCAGGTCGCTGACCGCGACGGCCAGCGGTTCGATCGTCGGCTGGCCTCGGAGCTCGAGCGCGACGGCGACGACGGAAGCACCGCGAATGTCGTGTTCGAGCTGGTGGGTAGTGACCTCGACGATCGCGAACCCTCGACGTGTGCATTCCGATAGCACCGTGCGGAGAATTCCGCGGCCGTCCTCGTAGACGACCCGCAGCCCGAACCCGACATGGCGTGAGTGAGGCAAGACGACGAGCAGTCGCGGGTAGACGAGCACGACCACGAAGTGACCGGCGGTGGCGAACAGGGCGACGAGGGCCAATCCGGCCCCACAGGCCATGCCGATCGCGGCGGTCATCCACACGATCGCCGCGGTCGTCAGTCCCTGCACGGCGTCGCCGCGCACGAAGATCAGGCCGCCGCCGATGAAGCCGATTCCGGTCACCACCTGGGCGGCAACGCGCGACGGATCCAGCGTGACGTCGCTACCGAGCACGTCGCTGAACCCGTACTTGCTGACGATCACGAACAGCGCGGAGCCGAAGCCGACGAGCGTGTGGGTCCGCAGGCCGATCGGCTTGTGGCGCCAGTTGCGCTCCAGCCCGATCAGCGATGCGAGTGCGAACGCCAGACCGAGCTGGCCGATCTGTGTCCACCCCTGGCCGCCCTCGACGACCGCGGTCACCGACGCGCCGCTCGCACTCCACGCCACGTGCTCATCCTCGTCCGGCGCTGCTCAGCCGGCTCGCGGGTCCGGCGCTTCGGCGTACATGCTGAACCGCGCGCTCAGGCCGGGCCACTGGTCCTTCGCACCGTTGGAGCTGTCCGCGCGGACCGCTTCCAGCCCGAAGCGCGAGGCGGCCCGTGAGCGCCCGCCGCGCCCGTTCGCGTCAGCTCCCGACTATGGGAGCGGGCTGCGCAGGGAGTTTCGCCTGAGCAGCGGTCAGAGCTGCGTGGGACATACAGGAGGCCTGACGAGATGGTGTGAACGGGCTCGTCGCCGATCGCGTGCAGCACCGCCCCGGCCGTGCAGATTCGAGCGCGAGACGGAACAAGCGGCGTCATCGCGGTGGACCGCAGGCCAACGGTTGCCGCCTTCGCCGTCGGAGGCAGCGACGCCCTTCTCGGGCCGTCGACCACGCGCGCCGGGCGGGCGCGCGCTCGGTTCGTGGGTGGGCGGGGGTCTTCGCGAGGCCGATCGCGACCGAGACCGGGTCCAAGCCTCAGAAGGGGAGTGGTGGTGCCCGCTGAGGCTCGTGGCGCGAGACCTCAACCGGTCGGCCGATGACCGCGCCTATTCCACGGTGACGCTCTTGGCCAGGTTGCGGGGCTGGTCGACGTTGCGGCCGAGGTGAAGGGCGGCATGGTAAGCGAGGAGTTGCAGCGGGATGCCGAGCAGGATCGGGTCGAGCTCGGGCTCTGACCGCGGCACGAGGAGCAGTTCGTCGGCCAGGCCCTCGCCCGGGTGCTCGTGGCCGACGACGACCAGCGGGCCGCCGCGCGCCTTGACCTGTTGCAGCGATGAGCGGTTCTTGTCCAGCAGGTGGTCGGAGGGGACGATCGCGACGGTCGGGACGTCCGGTGTGATCAGTGCGAGTGGGCCGTGCTTGAGCTCGGGCGTGGGGTAGGCCTCGGCGTGCACGTAGGAGAGCTCCTTGAGCTTCTGCGCGCCTTCGAGCGCGACCATGTGCCCGCGCACGCGGCCGATGAAGAACGCGGTCTGGGACCCGGCGATACGCCCGGCGAGCTCGGCGATCGCGTCCTCTCGCGCGAGGATGTCGTCGATCTGGGCGGGCAGCTTCTCCAAGGCGGCGATCAGCCGTTCGCCGGCGGCCGGCCCGGCGTCGCGCACGCGCCCGAGCAGGAGCGCGAGCAGCGCGAAGCCGACGAGCGTCGAGGTCACCGCCTTAGTCGAGGCGACCGACACCTCCGGCCCGGCGTGCAGGTAGATGCCTCCCTCGGCCCCCCGCGCGATCGACGAGCCGACGACGTTGACGAGCCCGATGACACGTCCGCCCTTGGCCTGGATCTCGTGGACCGCGGCGAGTGTGTCGGCGGTCTCCCCCGATTGCGAGGTCGCGACGTAGAGCGTCTCGGGATCGATGATCGGGTCGCGGTACCGGAACTCCGATGCCGGCTCGGCGTCGGCGGGCAGGCGCGCGAAGGACTCGATCATCTGCGCGCCGCCGATTCCCGCGTAGTAGGCCGAGCCGCAGCCGAGGATCTTGACCCGCCGGAACGCGCGCAGCTCGCGCGGTGTCATGTTCAGGCCGTCGAGGCGGGCCGTGGCGAAGCGATGGTCCAGGCGGCCGCGCAGTGTGCCGGCGACCGACTGCGGCTGGTCGGCGATCTCCTTGCGCAGGTAGTGGGCGAAGCCGCCGCGCGCGTAGTCCTGCTCGGCAACCGCGATCGCGTGCGGCTCCTTGATCGTCGGCCGGCGATCGAGCGTCGACGTGCGAAAGCCCTCGATCGTGACCGTCGCGAGCTCGCCGTCGTCCAGGTAGGCGACCTGCTGGGTGTGCTTGACGAGCGCGGCCACGTCTGAGGCGACGAACATCTCGCGGTCGCCGATCCCGATCACGACCGGCGAGCCGTTGCGGGCGACGATCAGCCGGTCGGGCGCGGCGGCGTCGCAGACCGCGATGCCATAGGCACCGACGACGCGGCGCAGCGCGGCGCGCACACGCTCCTCGAGCGTCTCCTCGGGTGAGCGCGCGATCAGGTGGGCGAGCACTTCGGTGTCGGTGTCGGAGATCAGGCTCACGCCGTCGGCCACGAGCTCGGCCCGCAACTCGTCGGCGTTCTCCAGGATGCCGTTGTGGACGACCGCGAGCCGGCCCTCGGCGTCGACCTGCGGGTGGGCGTTGAGGTCGTTCGGCGGCCCGTGCGTCGCCCACCGGGTGTGGGCGATCCCGACCGGGCCGCTCATGCGCTTGGGCAGCCCGGCCGCCATCTCGCGCACCCGACCCTGGGCCTTGTGCACGCGCAGCGCGCCGTTCTTGACGACCGCCACGCCGGCTGAGTCATAGCCCCGGTACTCGAGCCGCTGGAGTCCTTCGACCAGGTAGGGCACACAGTCGCCCTTGCCGACGTAGCCGACGATTCCGCACATACACGCTCCTTCGTGTTCTCAGCCGTAGATGACTCTGCGGATCTGCCGGACGCTCAGCTCGGGCGGCAGTACCCGCCGCCGGCGCAGCTCACCCGCCAGGCGCTCGAACGCCTCGGGGTTGGCGACGCCCTCGCCCTGCAGCTCCCGATGGCGGCGGCGAACGAACGTCTCCAGGTCCTCTCGATGCCAGGCGAGAACCTCCTCGACCACGCGCCGAGCCGTTCCCGGATCCAGCCCGGCGGTCCGGTGCAGGTGCCCCACGAGATCCTCGAGATCCGAAGCCATCGCGCAGCAATGTACGAAACCACGGTGCGAAACGCGAGAAGTTTGCCCGAAATCGGGCAGTGACCTGCGCTGCCAGGCGGGTTCTCGACCTATAGAGGCTGCTCACACGGTGCTCGAGGAGCCCGAGTTTGGGCGCCCAGGCCCGTCATCCCCGACCGGCGGTTCGGCGGTTCGCGGGCGCGCGCCACTCTTCTGGGCCGCCGTAAGCACCCGGTCGAGCGCGCCTTCTTCGACCAACGCGCGGACGACGTGCTCGAGTAGCGGGCCGCGCACTGCGCTCGTGCTTCGCAGCGCCTCGGCCGGCTGTCGAGCGGCTCGACGAGCTAGCCGGAGACCGGCTATCTGGGAGGCGTGTGCCCCCAGAACGCCCCCAGAATCGGACGCGAACCCTTCACCAACGCGCCCCCAGTTGCACGAAAACCCCCGCTAGTGCGGGGGCTTTCGAGAGGAGCCGACGAGCGGACTCGAACCGCTGACCCCTTCATTACGAGTGAAGTGCTCTACCAGCTGAGCTACGTCGGCGCAGCGGGCAGGGTAGCGAAGGCCGGGGTACCTTTGGGGTCGTGTTGCGTCGACTTGCGAAGTTCGCAGTGGCGGTGACCGTCGCCGGGCCCGGGTTCAGCAAGGCGATCGGCGACGATGAGGCGGCCCGCTGGGGGCCCGCCGGCGGCGTCAGTTTCCTGATCTCGGCCGCGTGGGCGGAGGGCGAGGCCCAGGAGCGCGGGGTCGTCGTGAGCGACGCGGACGCCAAGGACGCGACGCGCGATCCGCACGATGGCCTGACCAGGCAGGACCGGATCTACGAGGCCCGGATCAATCTGATCAACGCCGCTCTGCACGCGCCCGTCGGCCAGGCGGCGGCGCAGAGCGTCACGCAGCCGCAGATCGACGCGTACGTGCAGTCGCACCCCAAGTTCGAGCCGGAGCGGCGGTACCTCTCGCTCCTGCGCACCCGCGACCGCCACACGGCCGAGGCCGCGCTGCGGGCACTCAAGCGCGGGCTGACGTTCGCGGCGGCGACCCGCAGGTACACCAACGCTGAAGGCGGGAAGATCGCCGTCAGACCCGGAGAGATCGATCCGCGCGGGCTCGACCGCGCGATCTTCAAGGCACCCACGGGCAAGTACCTCCGCTATGGCACGGACGTGTTCCGCGTCCGCTTCATCGGGCCACCGCAGCCGCTCCCGATCGAGCAGCAGAACGCGTCGGCATGGGAGGTGCTCGCCAGCGACGCGCAGGAACAAGCGATCGCCGCCTTCGACGCCCAGATCGCCGCGAAATGGCGGCCCAGAACCACCTGTGCGCCTCCTGAGCTCGACCCGGCGAAGTGCGGCAACCCCCCAACGGTGCAGTAGCGCCCTCACCGCAAGCACAGACTCGAAAACTCGTACATCCGCCGAAGTTCGGGCCCCCACATTGTTGCGCCCAACCGCGGCGCCTATCGTCGACTTTCACAACCTGCCGAGGGGCTTGGAGTCCCACGGCCAGAAGTACGTCGAGGAGTTGTTTTGATGCGGTGGCCAAGGATGGTCCTCCGCCCCCGGGACTGCAGGGGGCGCGCATGAGCGATCGCTTCCAGCGGTCGCGGGTGCCGATGTTGCCGACGGTGCTGTTCGCGGATGCGAACGAGGACTACCGGTCGATGGCGCGTGACGCACTTCTCGAAGGCCGGACCGCGACCGACCTGCGGACGGTCGCGGATGGAACCGAGCTGCTCGCGTACCTCAAGCGGGCGAATGCGACGGAGGGCGCCCTGGCGCCCACGCCGTCGCTGATCGTCATCGACGCGAATCTGCCCGGCACGCCCGCCGGGCACGAACTGATCCGCGCGCTCAAGCAGAATCCGAGCACGAAGCGCGTCCCCGTGGTCGCGCTCGGGGCCGACGACGACCCCGAAGCGGTCGAGGCCGCCTACGAGGCCGGCGCGAACACCTACATCGTCAAGCCGGTCACGTTCCTCGCGCTCGTGCGGCTGATGAAGGTCTTCACCGCGTACTGGCTCGAGACCGCAGAGCTGCCGCCCGGGCAAGAGGCCGCGTAGCGGTGCTCGTGCTCGCGGTCTCGGCCGACGACGCGCGCCACGCACCCGTGCGTGCGCTCCTGCGCGCCGAGCAGGTCGAGCACGTCTCGACGCCCGAGCGCGCGCTCAACGCCATCCGCGAGCGCGCCTACGACGTCGTCCTGGTCGACCGCGAGATCGACCCGCCGGGAACGGACGGGCTCCGGCTCGCGCAGCTGCTGGTGCAGGCCGCCCCGCACATCCCGGTGATCGTGCTCAGCCACCAGGCCGATCGCGCGGCGGACGTGGAGGCCGCGAACGCCGGCATCGCCGACTTCCTGCTCGTGCCCGGCTTGTCCGCCGACCGCCTCGAGCACGCGATCCGCTACGCGATCATCCACCAGAAGACCGTGCAGCGGCTGGTCGCGTCCGAGGAGCGCAACCTGCTGGCGCTCAAGGGCGCCAACGACGGCGTCTGGGACTGGGACGTCACCGCCGGCACCGTGTTCTACTCACCGCGCTGGAAGCAGATGCTGGGCTACCGGGAGTACGAGGTGGGAACGGCCCGCGGCGAGTGGCTCGGCCGCGTCCACGCCGACGCGCGCGCGTCGCTCACCCAGGCGCTGGACGCGTATGTCGCCCAGCCCTCGCACGAGAACTTCGCGTTCGAGCACCGGGTGCAGCATCGCGACGGCTCCTACCGCTGGATGCTGGCGCGCGCGACCGCGGTGCGCGATCCGCAGACGCTGAAGGCGACGCGGATCGTCGGCGCGCTCACCGACGTGACGGATCGCTGCGAGGCCGAGCGCCGGCTGCAGCACGACGCGCTCCACGACGCGCTCACCGGCCTGCCCAACCGCGTCCTGTTCGTCGACCGTCTGGATCAGTCGATCCGGCGCGCGTTGCGCTATCACCCCGAGTGCTGCGCCGCCGTGCTGTTCCTCGACCTGGACCGCTTCAAGGTCATCAACGACTCGATGGGCCACGCCACCGGCGATCAACTGCTCAAGGCGGTGGCGAGCCGGCTCGAGGCGGCGCTGCGGCCCAACGACACCGTCGCGCGGCTCTCCGGCGACGAGTTCACGCTGCTGCTCGACGACGTGTGCGAGGTGCGCGAGGCGACGATCATCGCGGAGCGCGTCCTGCACTCGCTGCAGGCGCCGTTCCTGCTCGACGGGCGCGAGCTGTTCATCGGTGCGAGCATCGGCATCGCGCTGGCGACCGCCCGCTCGCACCCGCAGCAGGTGATGCGCGATGCCGACGTCGCGATGTACCGCGCCAAGGCCGACGGCAAGGGCCGGCATGCGGTCTTCGACGCCGAGATGCACGAGCAGGTCATGCGCCGGCTCAATCTCGAACACGAACTTCGCAGCGCGATCGAGAGCGGCTCGCTGGAGGTCGGCTACCAGCCGATCGTGCAGGCCGCGACGGGCCGCATCGTCGGCTTCGAGGCGCTCGGGCGCTGGCCGCATGGCGAGCCGGCGGAGGTCCTGGACATGGCCGAGGAGACGGGGCTGGCCGTCCCGCTCGGTCGCCAGGTGATGAGGGCCGCGTGTGCGCAGCTCGCGGGCTGGCGCGAGCTGCCGCGTGGAGCGGGCCTCACCTTGGGCGTCAACGTCAGCGGACGCTCGCTGGCGGAGCCCGATTTCATCGCGCACCTGCGCGAGACGCTGGAGGAGACGGGGCTGGACCCGCGGGCGCTGCGGCTGGAGGTCTCCGAGCACGACCTCTCGGGCGGGCGCGCGGAGGACGCCACCCGCCACGTGCTCGATCGCGCGCTGGAGGAGCTCGGCGTGCGCACCCACATCGACCACTTCGGGACGGGCGCGTCGCCGCTGCGGCTACTGCACCGCTTCCCGGGCGACGCGATCAAGATCTCACCCGCGCTGGTGGCCGGGATCGGCCACGACGCGGGCGCGTTCGAGATCGTGCGCGCCGTGGTCGGGCTGGCGCACAACCTCGGGCTCGAGGTGATCGCGGGCGGGGTGGAGAAGCGCGAGCAGCTCGACTACCTGAAGGTGCTCGGCTGCGAGTTCGCGCAGGGCTTCCACATCGCCCCGACGCTCACCCCCGAGGAGGCGCGGGCGCTGCTGGAGTCAACAGCGCCCTCGCACCTGCCGGTCTAGTACCGCGTCGTCGGCGTGTCGCGCCGGCGTTCTTCCTGGACCTCGACCTCGTCGCGCTCGAAGCGGGCCGGGCGATCGCTCGCGGGGCGCTCGTCGTCGATCGTGCCCGCGGTCGGCTCGTCGCGGTCGTCGACGCCGTCGCCGTCGCCGTCACGGTCGTGGCGACCATTCATCGCGGACGTACCTTCGAAGCGCTCGCGCTCGGAGTCGTCGATCAGCTCGTGATCGGCCATGCCGCGCTCATGCAGCCCGGCGCGCTCCTCGTGCAGAGACGCCTGGGCGCGCTCGGCCTCGGCTTCCTTCTGAGCGATCCGGGCCCTCTGCTCGGCCTCGCTGGCTTGTCGCTCGCGTGCTGTGGCTTCCGCACGCTGTTCCTCAGCCGCACGATCACGGCGGGTTTGAAGCTCACGTTCGCGCTTCTGGACCTGGGCCTTGGCCCGCATGCGGGGCAACATGAACGCAAGAAGCGCGATCACGATCAGGGCCACGACGACGATGGCGATAATGGCGCCGGTGGTCATCGGATACCTCCTATCGCTGCTTGGATGGGGTTGATGGAAGGCTTCCCGCCAATGCCCACCGGACAAACCGCGCCCACGTTCGACCTGCAGTCGCATTCGACGCATTCCGACGGCGCGCTCGCGCCCGCCGGCGTCGTCGAACGCGCCGCGAACGCCGGTGTGACGCTGCTTGCGCTGACCGACCACGACACGGTGGACGGCGTGCCGGAGGCCCTCGCCGCGGCCCGTGCTAACAACATCCAACTGACCCCGGCCGCCGAGTTGTCAGCCGTGTATGACGCCTACGAGGACCTCCACATCCTCGGCTACGACCTCGACCACACCGACAGCGCGCTGCTCGACGCGCTGCACGACTTCCGGGCGGACCGGGTGCGCCGCATCTTCGCCATGGCCGACCGGCTGCGCGAGCTCGGCTTCGTGCTCGACGACGGCGGGTTCAAGCACCACGAGGCGCCGGGGCGGCCGCACCTCGCGGACGCGATCCTCACCAATCCGGCGAACGCGAACCGGTTGCGCGAAGAGGGGATCGATGGCAAGAACGCCCTCTTTCCCGCCTACCTCGTCCCGGGCGCTCCCGGGTACGTCCGGCGGTCACGGCCGACCGTCAAGCAGGCGATCGACGTCATCCACGCGGCGGGCGGGTTCGCCGTCTGGGCGCACCCGTACTGGGACGTGACCGACCCGGTGCCGATGCTGCGCGAGTTCGCGGGCGACGGGATCGACGGCGTCGAGGCCTTCTATCCCACCCACACTGCGGAGCAGGCGCGTACGCTGTACGACAGCGGCTTGATCACCACCGGCTCCTCTGACTTCCACGGCCCCGGCCACGAGCTCTTCAACCGCTTCCGCGGGTTCTCTCTGTACGGCCTGGAACCGAACCTGGGGCCGCTCGCGCGGTGAGCGTGCGCATCGGCATCCTCGGTGCGCTGCAGATCGAGCGCGACGGCGCCCCAGTGGAGCTCTCGGGCGGGCGGCTCCGCGCGCTCGTCGCGCGGCTCGCCCTCGCCGGCGGCAAACCGGTCACGGTCGGCGCCCTCGTCGACGCCGTCTGGGACGACGAGCTGCCCTCCGATCAGCAGCACGCGCTGCAGTCGCTCATCTCACGAGCGCGGCGCGCGCTGGGCGACGCCGAGGCGATCGCGCCCGCTCCCGGCGGGTACCGGCTGACCGCCGACGGCGTCGACGCGCATCGCTTCGAGGAGCTCGCCGCGACCGGCGCCGGCGCGCTGCGCAACGGCGACCCGGAGCACGCGGCGGCGACCCTGCGCGAGGCGCTCGGCCTCTGGCGCGGGCCGGCGCTCGCCGACCTCACCAGCCAGCCACTGCTCGCCGCCGCCGCGCAGCTGGAGGATCAGCGCCTGGCCGCGCTGGTCAACCGCGCCGAGGCCGAGCTCGCGCTCGGCCACGGGGCGACCGTCGTCGCCGAGCTCGAGGCGGCGCTGGCCGACCACCCGCTGCACGAGAAGCTCGCGGCGCGCCACATCGCGGCGCTCTACGCGGCCGGCCGGCAGGCCGACGCGCTCGCCGCCTACGAACGGGTCCGTACGCGGCTCGCCGACGAGCTCGGCGCCGCGCCCTCGCCCGACCTGCAGGCCGCGCACCTCGCGGTCCTCAAGGGCGACACGCCGGCCAAGCCGAAGGGCCGGCGCAGCAACCTGCGCGCCCAGGTGACGAGCTTCGTCGGCCGCGACGAGGAGGTCGAGCACATCGGCAGGCTGCTCACTCAGTCGCGGCTGGTGACCCTCGTCGGCCCGGGCGGCGCGGGCAAGACGCGGCTGGCGAACGAGGCGCTGATGCCGTGGGTCGACAAGGTCCACGACGGCGTGTGGATGGTCGAGCTGGCCCCGGTGACCGCCGAGGTGGAGATCGTCCCGGCCACGCTGGCCGCGCTCGGCCTGAGAGAGGCCGCGGTGCTCGAGCGCCGCGACATGCCCGCGCGCGACGGCCTCGAGCGCCTGCTCGACACCCTCGAATCACGCCAGACGATCCTCTTCCTCGACAACTGCGAGCACCTGATCGGCGGCGCGGCCAAGCTCGCCGACCGCTTGCTGGCCGACTGCCCCGAGCTGCGGATCGTCGCCACCAGCCGCGAGCCGCTGGCGATCGCCGGCGAGAACCTGATTCCGATCCCGCCGCTGGGCGACGACGCGATCCGCCTGTTCAAGGACCGCGCCCAGGCCGCCTCGCCCGGCACCGAGCTCGACGAGGAGCTGGTGGCCGAGATCTGCCGCCGGCTCGACGGGCTGCCGCTGGCGATCGAGCTGGCCGCGGCGCGCCTGCGCACGATGCCGATCGAGCAGCTCGCCGCCCGCCTCGACGACCGCTTCCGCCTGCTGACCGGCGGCAGCCGCGCCGGCCTCCCCCGCCATCGCACCTTGCGCGCCGTGGTCGACTGGAGCTGGGGCCTGCTGGAGGAGCACGAGCGCGCGCTCGCCCGCCAGCTTGCGGTGTTCAACGCCGGCGCCACCGAGGAGTCCGCGGCGGCCGTCACGGACGACCCGGACGTGCTCGACGGTCTTCTCTCCCTGGTCGACAAGTCCCTGCTGCAGGTGGTCGGCGACCGCTACCGGATGCTCGAGACGATCCGCGAGTACGGGATCGAGAAGCTCGAGGAGGCGGGCGAGGTCGCCGAGACCCGCACGCGGCACGCGCGCTACTTCGCGCAGGTGGCGATCGCCGCCGAACCCACGCTGCGCACGCACGAGCAGTACGACGCCTTCCAGCAGCTCAAGATCGAGCACGATGACCTGATCGCCGCGCTGCGCTGGCTCGGCGATTCCGGCGACCGCCGCCGCGCGCTGCAGCTGGTGGTCGCGATGCTGTGGTTCTGGATGCTCACCGGCGCGCAGGACGAGGCGCAGACCTGGGTGCGGTTCGCGGTGGACATCCCCGGCGAGGCCGACCCGATCGACCTGCTGATCGGCGAGGGCATCCTGATGATGATCGCGGCCGCGACCGGCGGGAAAGAGGACGCCGAGCAGCTGAAAGCGCTGGCCGAGCGGGTCGAGAGCGAGGGTGACGGGCGTCCGCTGCTCGCGCTCGCCCGCGTGATCCTGGCGCTGTTCTCGGGTGCGGACGACATCGCCGAGACCCGTCTGGCCGAGACGCTGGAGCATCCGGATCCGTGGACGCGAGCGGCGGGGATGCTGGTCCGCGCGCACGTGGCCGAGAACGGCGGCGATCAGGAGCACATGCGCGCCGACCTCGAGCAGGCGATGGCCCAGTTCCGTGAGATCGGCGACAACTGGGCGCTCGGGATGACCCTCTCGTCCTTGTCGAGCTGCCTGATGCTCGCCGACGACCTTGACGGCGCCGAGACCGTGCTGGACGAAGCGACGGAGCTGCTGGACACGCTCGCCAGCCAGGACACCGCGTCGCTGCTCTGGTTGCGGCTGGCCGAGATCAACATCCGCCGCGGCAACCTCGACGCGGCCCGCGAGCACGTCGAGCACGTCGTGGCCGAGGCCGACCTGCGTCGCGAGGAGGCCGTGATCGTACGCGCGACCCTCGCGCGGATCGAGATGCTGGCCGGGAACATCGAGCGCGCCCGCGAGATCGTCGACGGTCTGCGCGAGCGGGTCGGCGGGCTCCCCAGCGCGCGCCCCGACCAGGAGCACGCCCGCGCGTTCACCCAGGCGATGATCGCCCGGCTCGCGCTGGCCGACGACGACCTCCAGGGCGCCGCCGGGGTCATCGACGAGGCCATCGGACTGGCGGTGGCGACGACCGATATGCCGATCGTCGCCATCGTGGGTTCCACGTCGGTGGAACTCTCCCTGAAGTCCGGACGCGTCGAGGACGCCGCCGAGCAGCTCGGCGCCTGCGCCGCGCTGCGCGGGGCGGAAGACCGGTCCAACCCGGAGCTGGCGCCGCTCTATGCGGCGATCGCCGGTCACGAGGCGGCCTTCGAGCGGGGTCGCGGCCTGGGCCGCGACGCCGCCATCGCCCGCCTCGCATCATGCGCGCCGGCTGTAGGCGCGGAGCGCGAGCGGGACGAAGACCGCCAGCAGGGCGCCCATCCAGCCGATCGTCCAGAGGACGTCTGAGGCCTCGACGCCGCCGAGCAGGAGCCCGCGCAGGCTGTCCACGAGGTGGGTGAGCGGGTTGACCTTCGTGAAGGTCTGCAGCCAGTCCGGCAGCGTGTCGACCGGGACGAACGTGCTGGCGCCGAACGTCAGCGGGAACAGCGCGAGGAACAGGATGCCCTGGACGGAGCCGGGCGTGCGGGCGAGCATGCCGATGTAGACGGAGACCCAGCACAGGCAGAGCGCGAAGCCGACCGCCAGCGCGGACCCGGCGAGCACGTGCAGGACGTCGGTCTGGGCGCGGAAGCCGATCACGTAGCCGAAGCCGAGCGTGATCGCGATCAGCAGCACGTAACGCACGACGTCGCCGAGCACGGCGCCGACGAGTGGCGCGGCGCGCGAGATGGGCAGCGACTTGAAACGGTCGAAGACGCCCTTCTCGATGTCCGAGTTGAGATTGACGCCGATCGCGACGCCGCCGAAGGCGATCGTCTGGGCGATGATGCCGGGGAGCATGAACTGCAGGTAGTCGTGCTGCGAGCCGCCGGCGATCGCGCCGCCGAAGACGTAGGTGAAGAGCAGGATGAAGATGATCGGCTGGAGCGTCACGTCCAGCAGCGCCTCCGGGTTGCGGTAGACGCCGATCAGGTTGCGCTTGGCCAGCGCGGCGGAATGGCGGGCGAGGCGGATCATGCGAGCACTTCCTCGGGCTCGGCGGCCGCCTCGGTGTGGCGGCCGGTCAGGGAGAAGAAGACCTGGTCGAGGCTGGGCAGCATCAGCGAGAGCTCGGTGACGGCGATGCCGGCGTCGTTGAGGCGGTAGACGGCCTCGGCCAGCGCCGCGTCGCCGGTCACGGGCACGGAGACCGTCCCGCGGTTGGGGCGGTCGACCGGCGCCTGCGCGATGCCGGTGATGATCGCCTCGACCTCGTCCAGGCGGGTGGCGTCGGCCGGGCGCACCATCAGCGTCTGCCCGCCGACGATGTGCTTGAGGCCGTCGGGCGTGTCGTTGGCGATCACGCGGCCCTGGTCGATGACGGTGATCTCGTCGGCGAGCGCGTCGGCCTCCTCGAGGTACTGCGTGGTCAGCAGGACGGTCGAGCCGTCGGCGACGAGGTTGCGCACGACGCCCCACATGTCCTCGCGCTTGGCGGGGTCCAGCCCGGTCGTGGGCTCGTCCAGGAAGACGATCCCGGGGCGGCCGACGAGGCTTGCCGCGAGGTCCAGGCGCCGGCGCATGCCGCCGGAGTAGGTCTTCGCGGGGCGGTCGGCGGCGTCGGAGAGGTCGAACCACGCGAGCAGCTCGCCCGCGCGCGACTTGCGCGTCTTGCGGTTGAGGTCGAGCAGCGCGCCGATCAGCTCGAGGTTCTGGCGGCCGGTCAGCAGCTCGTCGACGCTCGCGTACTGGCCGGTAAGGCCGATCTGCTCGCGGACGCGCGCGGGCTCCTGCGCGACGTCGTGGCCCGCGACGATCGCGGAGCCCTCGTCGGCCTTCAGGAGCGTCGCGAGGATGCGGACCGCGGTGGTCTTACCGGCGCCGTTGGGGCCGAGCACGCCGTGCACGGTGCCCGTGCGTACGGCGAGATCGACCCCGTCCAGCGCCTGGGTCGTCCCGAAGCGCTTGCGCAGGCCGCGGGCTTCGATTGCGTATTGCATGCCGGCAGCATCGGCGGCGGCGCTCGCACGCCGCTCGCACCGCGCTCACACGGTGTGAGAGCGCGCCATCTCCGCCACCGCGCGATCATCGCGGGCGGAGATCGGGCCGGCCTCGACCCAGGCGTAGCGGAAGAGCAGGCCGGCCGCGAGATAGAGCACGGAGGCCGCGTGGCCGGCCTCGGAGCGCCCGGTCCGCGCGCGCACCGCCTGCAGGCCGAGACCGGCGTGCACGAGGCGCTTGGCCCACTTCATCTTGCGCGAGTGATGCAGTGGCGCGGCGTGCCGGCCGAGGCGGCGTTCGTTGACCAGCGAGAGCACGAGCTCCGCGGTCATCGCGCCCGCCTGCACCTGGCGCAGCGCGATCCGGGTCGGGTGATCGGACTCGACCCCGCTCGCGGCGAGCACGAGCTGGGTCGCGGCCCCGCCGGTGCCCGTGGCGGTGCAGACGAAGATCGGGCCGAGGTAGAGCCGCGAGCGCGCCCACAGCGGCACGGCGGTGCTCGCCAGCAGGACGCCCGTGTAGGAGCCGAGGTAGCCACCGGCCACCGCGGTCGCGGCGCCGAGCGTGCGCGCCGTCCTCTCTCGCCCCAGCAGATCGGCGCCCACCGCGCCGGCGATCAGGTTGCCGAACACGGTCAGGCACCACGCGCCCATGCTCATCGGCGAGCGGGTTTTGAAGATGCGGAGCATGTTGTAGAAGCGTTCCGGCCGGCCGAGGTCCAGCATCAGCAGCGGCGGGGACGCGGCGAGCGCGCCCAGCGAGACGAGCCGTGCGATGCGGGCGGAGCGGTGATCGCCCGCGAGGTCGCAGGCAAGCGCCACGAACGCGGAGCCGGACGCCATCCCGCCGGTCCAGAAGTACAGCGGCACCTCCCACGTCCAGACCGGCGCGTGCATCATTCCCGGCGCGACGTCGCCGAGCGGGCCGGTCCGGGCGCGCACCGCGGCCTCCGCCACCGTTTCGGGCACCTCGCGGGCGGCGTAGTCCGTGTCGTCCTTGTAGAGGTACGACCAGCGCGCGTCGCTCCAGTCGTCGCTCGCCAGCGGGACGGGCCGGCCGGTCTTGCTCCCGAAGTCCGGGCCGCCGGCCTCGCCGCTCGCAGGCGTCATGTCGCGCTCTTCGCTCATCGCCGCGCCCTCAGGAACGCCGCCGCGACGCCCGCCGCCGCCAGCAGCCCCGCGCCGACCGCGGCCAGCGTTGCGGGCACGACGTTCTCCTGGATCGGCGACTCGGCGTTGGCCGGCAGGGCATAGCGCTCGGGCGGCTCGGTGAGCAGGAAGAACGCTCCCAGCCCGCCCGCCAGGGAGGTCTCGGGTGGGTCGCCCGCGCCGTAGAGGTAGGCGTCCTCGATCCCGCGCTCGTGCAGGGCGGCGACGCGCCGTTCGGCGACTTGCACCAGGTCGTCGTAGGCGCCGAACTGGATCGAGTCCGTGGGGCAGGCCTTGGCGCAGGCGGGCTCCAGGCCGTCCTCGAGCCGGTCGTAACAGAGCGTGCACTTGGCGGCGCGGCCGTCGTCGTGGTCGCGGGCGACGACGCCGAACGGACACGACGGAATGCAGTACCCGCAGCCGTTACAGACATCCGGCTGCAGGACGACGGTGCCGAACTCGCTGCGGATCAGGGCGCCCGTGGGACACGCGTCCATGCAGCCCGCGTTCGTGCAGTGCTTGCACACGTCGGACATGAAGACCCAGTTGCTGAAGTCGTCGACGGCGTTCTGGATCGTCCAGTCGACGAGGCTGTCGCCGACCTCGACGAAGCGCACGTGGCGCCACGTGGTCGCGCCGAGCGCGCCCGTGTTGTCGTAGGAATCGGCGCTGCGGGTGTCCGGGCCGTCGGCGGGTAGGTCGTTCCACTGCTTGCAGGCCACCTCGCACGCCTTGCAGCCGATGCAGACCGTCGTGTCGGTGAAGAAGCCCATGCGCTGGGCGCCGGGTTTGACGATCGACAGCTCGAGCTCACTCATGCCCGGTGACCTCCGCGGGGTGGTCGCGGTTGGGCGCCACGCCGGGCGGCGTGTCGCGGATGCCGGCGAGCTTGCGCGTGCCGGTGCTGGTGTTCCCCGCGCGCACGTTGACCACGAACGCCTTGGACTCGTGGATCGAGGTGTTCGGGTCGCCGGAGAGCAGGATCAGGTCGTTGGCCGCGTCGCCGGGCAGCGGACCGCCGGTGCCCCAGTGCCAGGGCAGGCCGATCTGGTGGATCAGCGCGCGGTCGATCTTCAGCGGCCGCATGCGCGGCGTCACGCACGCGCGGGCGGCGATCTCACCGCGCGGTGAGGTGATCGTCATCCAGCCGCCGTGCTCGATGCCCTCCTTGGCCGCCAGGATCGGGTCGATCTCGGCGAACATCACCGGTTGTAGCTCCGCCAGCCACGGCAGCCAGCGCGACATCCCGCCCGCGGTGTGATGCTCGGTCAGCCGGAAGGTCGTGGCGACGTGGGGGTAACGCGGGTCCCCCGGTGACGCCGCCGGGTTGTCCTTGCGCGTCCAGCGCAGTGCGGCCGGATTGGTGTGGATCTCCGGGTACAGGAAGTTGTCGACCGGAGACTCGATCGGCTCGTAGTGGGTCGGCATCGGGCCGTCGAGCAGGCCGCTCGGGGCATAGAGCCAGGCCCGACCGTCCTCCATCATGATGAACGGATCGGCGCCGCCGATCGCGTCCATGCCCTGGGCATCCGGCGGCGGCACGTAGTCCGGGGCCTTGTCCGCCGGGAAGTCCGGCACGTCATAGCCCGTCCACTGCGCTTCGGCTTGGTCCCACCAGATGTACTTCTTGCGCTCCGACCAGGGCTTGCCCTGCGGGTCGGCGCTGGCGCGCGAGTAGAGGATGCGGCGGTTGGCCGGCCACGCCCACGCCCACTCGGGTGAGACGCTGCCGCCGGGCTTGCTCACGTCCCCGGGGTCGCGGCGCTGGGCCTGGTTGACGTTGCCGGCGAAGACCCCCGAGTAGATCCAGCAGCCGCAGGCCGTCGAGCCGTCGTCCTCGAGCTCCTCGAAGCCGGACACGAGCCTGCCGGTGGCGGTCTCGTAGCCGTTGATCTCGCGCATCACGTCCTCGACGTCGGGCTCGCGCTGTTGACCGAGTTCCGCGTAGTCCCAGCGGAGGTTCACGATCGGCCAGTCGCGCTTGGCCGTCGAAGCGGCGTAGTGGGCCTGGACGCGCTTGAAGAGGTGGTACATGAACCACAGCTCGGAGCGGGCGTCGCCGGGCGGCTCGAGCGCCTTGTCGCGGAACTGGATCAGCCGCTGCGTGTTCGTGAACGTGCCCGCCTTCTCGACGTGGCTGGCGGCCGGCATCAGGAAGACCTCGGTCTGGATCTCCTCGGTCTTCAGCTCGCCGTCGCGGACCTCCGGCGAGTCGTACCAGAACGAGGCCGACTCGACCTCGACCAGGTCGCGGACCACGACCCATTTCGTGCTCGCCAGCGCGCGCCGCTGCAACCCCGCGTGCATCGACCCGACCGCCGGGTTCTGGCCCATCAGGAACAGGCCGTCCAGGCCGCCGTCGAGCGCGCGCAGCATCGTCGGGAAGGTCGAGTGGTTGCCGGTGATCTTCGGCAGCGACTCGAAGCCGTAGTCGTTGTCGGCCGTCGCCGCGTCGCCGAACCAGGCCTTCAGCAACGAGACCGCGTACTTCGGGAGGTTCGACCACCACCCGGTCGCGTCGCCGCCGCTGTCGCAGTACGTCTCGAGGTCGAGCTCGCCCTCTCGCGCGTGCGGCATGTGCAGGTAGCCGGGGAGCAGGTCGTAGAGCGTCGGGATGTCGGTCGAGCCCTGGATCGACGCGTGGCCGCGGAGGGCGAGGACGCCGCCGCCGGGGCGGCCGATGTTCCCGAGCAGCAACTGCAGGATCGCGCCGGCGCGGATCATCTGGGCGCCGGCCGTGTGCTGCGTCCACCCCACGGCGTAACACAGCGCGGAGGTGCGCTCGCGACCCGAATGCTCGACCAGCAGGTCCGCCACCTGCTGGAACTGCTCGGGGCCGATGCCGCAGATGCGTTCGACCATCTCGGGCGTGTAGCGCTCGAAGTGGCGCTTGAGGACGTTGATGACGCAGCGCGGGTGCTGGAGCGTCTCGTCGCGCTCGACGTCGCCGCTCATCATCCCCGCGCCGGTCCGCGCCTCGAACGACTGCGTCGAGTGCTCGCGCCGGCCGGACGCCGCGGCGGTCTCGCCGCCCTCGTAGGACCAGGTGCTCGGGTCGTAGCTGCCTTCGTCTGCGTCGAAGCCGCTGAAGAACCCGCCCAGGTCCTCGGTGTCCTCGAACGCTTCGTTGATCAGCGTGGAGGCGTTCGTGTAGGCGAGCACGTACTCCTTGAAGTACGTCTCGGTCTGCAGCAGGTGGTTGATCAGGCCGCCGATGAAGGCGATGTCCGAGCCCGCGCGGATCGGGACGTGCAGGTCGGCCATCGCGCTGGTGCGGGAGAAGCGCGGGTCGACATGGATCAGCGGTGCGCCGTTCTCACGCGCCTTCATCGCCCAGCGGAAGCCGACCGGGTGCGCCTCGGCCATCGAGGAGCCGATGATCAGGATGCAGTCGGAGTGCTGGAGGTCCTGCAGGTATGTGGTGGCGCCGCCACGACCGACCGTGGTCCCCAGACCGGGGACCGTGGAGGAGTGTCATATGCGCGCCTGGTTCTCGATCTGCACCGCGCCCATGGCCGAGAACGCCTTCTTGATGAGGTAGTTCTCCTCGTTGTCGAGGGTCGCGCCGCCGAGGTGGGCGAAGCCGAGCGTGCGGTCCGTGCGCCAGCCCTCGTGGTTGGTGTCCTGCCAGCCGTCTTCGCGGGCGTTGATGACGCGCTCGGCGATCATGTCCATCGCCGTGTCGAGGTCGAGTTCCTCCCAGGCGGTGCCGCCGGGGCGGCGGTATTTGACCTTGGTGAGGCGGCCGGGGCTCTGGACGAGCTGTCTCGAGGCCGATCCCTTCGGGCACAGCGTGCCCTGGTTGATCGGGGAGCGCGGGTTGCCCTCGATGTCGAGCAGCTTGCCGCCCTTGGTGTAGACGACCTGGCCGCAGCCCACCGCGCAGTAGGGGCAGACGCTCTCGGTGACCTTCACGCCCTCGATCCGCGCCGCGGCCTGCTGGGTGTGCTTCGAGACCGCGTGCGCGCCCATGCCCCAGTCGGCGGCCTTCCCGATCACGGGGAGCGCGCGGAGCTTCTGCCAGGGCGGGCCGTGGCTCACGGAGTGCGCTCTACCCCGAGAGCGTCTCTTCCAGGCGGTACGCGAGCGCCTCGCACGCCAGCTCCTCGCTGACGTTGAGGATCAGGCGGGCGCGGGTGTCGTCGACCAGCTCCATCGCCTTGCGCAGGGCGACGGGGTCGCGGCCGGCATCTTCTTGGAGCGCTTCTGTGCGGTCGCTGTGAAAGGCCAGTTCGGGCACGCCCGCGGCGACACACGTCAGGTCGCGATACCAGAGCCCGGTGAGCTGCAGCGCGTGGTCGAGCGCCTGCGTGGCGGCCCGGCGGTCCGCCCGGCGGGCGCGCTCGGTGAACTCGGTCTCGCGCCGTTTGTGCTCCTTCTTGGGCAGGTACTGCAGCTCCTCGACGAGCGCGCGCTCGATCTCCTCCTTCGCGCTCTGGCCGCGCTGCTTGGCGCGGTCGAGCACGGCGCGCCAGGGCCGCTCTGAGCCGGTCGTGCCCTTGATCGGCGCGCGGGCGAGGCTCTCGGCGGCGGCTCTGAGCGCCGGGCCGTCGCCGAGCGCGAGCGCGAGCGCCTTGTTCGCGTCCCCGAGGCTCAGCCGCGCGGCGGCTTCGGCGGTCGTGGGCGGCACGCCCTGGGATTGCAGTCGTTGCGCGAGCTGACCGGGCCGGGGCGGGTCGAAGCGCACGGCCTGGCAGCGGCTCGCGATCGTCGGCAGCACCTGCGTCAGACGGTCGGTGAGCAGGATCAGCACCACGTACGACGGCGGCTCCTCCAGCGTCTTCAGGAGCGCGTTCGCGGCCTCGTCGTTCATCACGTCCGCCCGCTCGAGCACGAAGATCCGGTGCCGCGCCTCGAACGGCGTGTGCGCCGCGGCGGCCACGACCGCCTCACCCACGTCGCGCCGCAGCATCTCGTGCGCGCCGCTGGGCGTCACCCACGTGAGGTCGGGGTGCGAGCCGTGGGCCGCCCGCGTCTTGACGTTCTCCGGGTCCTTCGCCCCGCGGGCGAGCAGCTCGCCGGCGAACACCCGGGCCGCTTCGCGCTTCCCGGACCCGGCGGGTCCGTGGAGCAGATAGGCGTGTGCGGGCTCGTCCTTGAGCGCCGCGCCGAGGACGGCGCGGGCGTGGGGGTGGGCGTCGAGGGCGAGCACGGTGATCTGATCCTAGGCGGCACGCAGGCGGCCCCCTCGTCGCCGGGCAGCCCCGCCGTCTCGCGAGCGTCGACTTTCTCGCGCTGTGGGTGAGAAAGTCGACGCTCGCGCCCCATCCGAGTGCCAACGCGCCACTTTCGCACGCCGAGACGGCCGCCCGGGTTGTCAGACTCCATCGCGATGCTGATCACGGTCGAGGGCCTCGACGGCGCCGGCAAGACGACGCTGATCTCGGGCCTCGCCCGCTCGCTCGGCGCGGTCGTCCTGCGCGAGCCCGGAGGGGTCGAGCTGTCCGAGCGGATCCGGGCGCTCGTCGCCGATCCGTCGCTCTCGGTCGACCCGCGGGCGGAGGCGCTGCTGTACGCCGCGGCGCGGGCGCAGCTCGTGGCCGAGAAGCTGCGGCCGCTGCTCGATGAGGGCGCGACCGTGCTGTTGGACCGCTTCGTGGACTCCTCGCTCGCCTACCAGGGCGGGGGCCGGGGGTTGGGCGTCGAGGAGATCCGGGCGCTGAACTTGTTCGGGACCGGGGGGCTGCGGCCCGACCGCACGCTGCTGTTGCGGATCGAGCCGTCGCAGGGCCTGGCGCGGATCGCCGGTCGCGAGGCTGACCGGCTCGAACAGGCGGGGGGCGAGTTCTTCGCGCGGGTCGCTCAGACCTATGACGAGCTCGCCGCCGCGGACCCCGACCGGTTCATCGTCCTCGACGCCGCCCAACCCCCTGCCACCGTCCTTGAGTCAGCCCTGAAAGCCCTGTCGTGAAACGCGCACTCGACCTTCTCGCCGCCGTGTTCGCCAACCCCGCCGCGGGTGCCCCGCTGCTGGAAGAGCTGCGCGCCGGCTGGCGCGAGCTCGCGCCGGACGAGCGCGCGGCGCTCACCCCGCTGGCGAAGCTCGCGGCCGAGCGGGTCAAGGCCGCACCGAAGGACGACGGCGACGGGTACTGGGCCTCGCTGGAGTCAGAGGCGCCGCCCGAGGAGGAGTGGTCCTCGGAGTCCGCGGGCTACGACGACGCGCCGAACGGCGCCGCCCTCAGCGCGGAGGACTCCGACTGGCGCCGTGAACGTACGCGCCGGGGCGGCCTCGCGCCCTCGTCGGGCGGCGACGCCGCGCCGCCCGCTTCGGGCCTGCGGGCCTCGGCCGGCGGAGGCGCTGCCCCGCCCGACCTGGCCCCGCGCCCCGCCGGCGGTGGCCACGCCGCGGCGCCGTCGGTC
>NZ_JAPDOD010000033.1 GCF_027587205.1 Solirubrobacter ginsenosidimutans | reverse complement strand
CTGCGGCTCCCGCGGCTACGGCCCACTCCGCAGCGTGCTGCTCGGCGGCGTCTCGCGCCGGCTTGTCGATGCCGCCCAGTGCCCCGTGCTGGTGCTCCCGCGGGAGGCCGGCCGCCCGCTGCCAGACCTGTTCAGCGAGGCCCGAGGCGCCGCGCGCGTCGCCGTCTAACAGGAGCCGGCGACCTCGGTCCCGCGCGGACATCCGGGAGTAGAATCGAGTTGCACAGGGCCCGTTCACCGCTCCTGCGAATCGCCTCAGCGACGGAAGAGCCATCCCCCCTAGGGAGCGTAAGGACGCCGAGATTGGCGGCCCACGCTCGGGAAGGTCGCTGACATGTCGACCGAGCACCCCACCGAGAAGACCGGCTCCCCGGTCCCCGGTGTCATTCCTGAACCGGTTCGTGTCGTGCACGACGCCGCCGTCGAAGATCCACGCGCCGCGTCCAGGGACCCCGGTGGCGAGCGTGAAGCCAGGCGGCAGGCGCGGGAGGACCGCCGGGGACCGAGCGCCGAGCGTTCTGGGGTGATGATCCCCGATCGCCGCAAGCGGCTGCCGCTGGAGGCGCCCCTGATGCGAGTCGTCGCCACGGCGGGCATCGTCGGCATCGCGGTGGTGATCGCCGCGATCATGGATTCGCAGAGCTCTCAGGGATGGCTGATCGGGCTGGTGGCGTCGATCGTGTCGCTCGTCCTCGCCGCCGTGCTCTGGTCCTCGCGGCGGCTGTAGTGCTCGGGCTTAGACCAACGCGGGGCCGATGCCCGCGGCGAGCCAGTCCGCGTCGGCATCCATCGGCTTGGCGAAGTAGTACCCCTGGCCGAGGTCGCAGCCGATCTCACGCAGCATGTCGAGCTGCTCACGGGTCTCGATGCCCTCGGCGACGACCTTGAGGCCGACGGTCTTGGCCAGGCCGACGATCAACCGCACGAACGCGGCGTCGTGATCGGAGAACGCCAGGCCCTCGACGAACTCGCGCGCGATCTTCAGGGAGTCGAGCGGCAGGTTGCGCAGGTAGCTGAGCGACGAGTAGCCGGTGCCGAAGTCGTCGAGCGCGAGCTGCACGCCGAGGTCCCGTAGCTGCTGCAGCGTCTCGACGCCGCGGACGGCGTCCTTGACGAGCAGGGTCTCGGTGACCTCGAGCACGACTCGGTCGGGGGCGATGCCGGTGCGCGCGATGACGCCCGCAACCGACTCGATCAGGTCGGGATGCTCGAGCTCGATCGCCGACAGGTTGACCTGGACCTGCAGCTCGGGGTGGCGCCCGCTGACGCGCGCACACGCCTCCTCCATCACGTAGCGACCGAGCGGCACGATCAGGCCGGTCTCCTCCGCGAGCGGAATGAACTCGAGCGGAGGGATGCGGCCGCGGCCCGGATGGTTCCAGCGCACCAGCGCTTCGACGGACACGGTCTGCCCGCTGGCGAGGTCGACGATCGGCTGGTACTGCACGACCAGCTCACGCTGCTTGATCGCGTGCTCGAGCTCGGCCTTGAGGCCGTGGCGGCGGACGATCGAGTCGCGCATCGCGGGCGTGAACACCGCGAAGCGGCGCTTGCCGCCCTCCTTGGCCGCGTACATGGCGACGTCGGCGTCGCGCAGCAGCTCCTCGGCGTAGGTGCGCGAGTGCTGGCTCGTGGCGATGCCGATGCTGAGGCCCACGTTGAGCAGCTCCTCGCCGGCGGTGACCGGGAGCAGGAACGACTGCAGCACACGCTCGGCGAGACCCACGGCCCCGGCCTCGACATCCGACGGGCGGCAGACGAGCACCGCGAACTCGTCGCCCCCGAGGCGCGCGACGACGTCGTCGTTGCGGACGGAGCGCATCAGCCTGGTCGCGACGCCACGCAGCAGCTCGTCGCCGACCGCGGGTCCGAGCGTGTCGTTGACCGCCTTGAAGTCGTCGAGGTCGAGGAAGATCACGGCCACCTCGCCCGCGGAGCCGGGCTCGAGCGCTTCGCGCACCTGCTGACTGAACAGCGAGCGGTTGGCGAGCCCCGTGAGCGGGTCGTGGTGGGCCTGATGCTGGAGCTCGTCCTGCAGGTCGTGCAGCTCGGAGACGGCCTGCTCGAGGTGATCGAACTGCAGCGCGGCGCTCGCGTTGGCGGCCAGCGTGGCGAACAGCGCGCGATCGCCGTCGGTGAACCCGCGCGAGAGGCCGAAGCGGTTCGCGAGCATGATCGTCCCGATCACGCGGTCCTTGCCGCGCAACAGGCCGAGCATCGCGTGCCGGACGCCGCGGTCGCCGAGATAAGGGTCAAGCGTCGCCGGGAACGGCTCGGCCAGCGCCACCGCGGCCTCGGAGCTCGCGGCGCACGTGCGCAATGCGGTGGCCGCGGCCTCCTCGACGGTCGCCATCGACTCGCGCGCGACGCCCGGGCCGAGGCTGGTGCGCAGCGGCGGGCCACCGTCGGCGGCGAAGAGGATGACCTCGGCCTGCTCGGCGTGGAAGGCCTCGAGGGCCCGTTCGAGCAGTCCGTCGAGCGCGACGGCGACCTCGGGTGACTCGGAGAGGGTGCGGTTGACCTCGAAGAGCGTCGTGACCTTCTCGCGGCCCTGGCGTTCCTGGACGTACGCGCGGTAGCCGAGGGCGGCGATCACGATCGGGATCAGCAGCAGCGGAGTCGCCGCGGGCCGCTCGATCCAGAGGATGCCGCAGACGAGCGCCATCGTCGCGCCGGTCAGCGTGACCACCAGGTCCAGGCCGAACATCTCGCGCACCCGAGCGCGTGAGACGTGCCCTTCGGTCAGCGCGATCGCGGCGATGATCTGCGCCGTCGTCAGCATGCCGCCGACCAGGCTCGCGGCGAGCACGGCACTCCAGGTGACCCAGCCGAAGCCGGGGTCGAAAGAGGCGGCCAGGTGCACACCGACGATCAGCACAGCCGTGACCAGCCCGAACTGCGCGAGGTTCAGGGCGAACTTGATCGGCGGCAGCCGGCGTAGCAGCAGCGCGACGAGCGCGCCGCCCATCACCGCGACGAAGGCGTGCGTGCCGGTCGCGAACAGGAGCGCCAGCGTCACCGGGATGTCGGTCAGCGAGAAGGAGTGATTGCTGCGCCGGAACTCCAACTCGACCGGCCAGCGCTCGGTGACGAAGACCATGACACCGAGCGTCCACCACCACGTGATCTCCGGGCCCTGAATCGGGCCCAGAGAACGGATGCAGAGGACGTACAGCGCCAACGAGCTCGCGCCGATGACGGCGTTGAGCCACCACACCGATTCGATCGATCCCAGCTTCCGGCGAATTGTGTGGATGCCCACTCGAGCTCTCATCGGCGCTTTGGCGCTACGGGTTGAGCGCCGTCCAGGTCGAACGCGCCCACGGGGCGGCGAGCTCGTCTTCCGAGGACCAGGTGGACTTCGACCAGGTCGATTTGCTCCACGTCGACTTCGACCAGGTCGACTTGCTCCACGTCGACTTGCTCCAGTTCGCGCGTGTGGGGTCGAGCCCGGCCTCGACGAGCGCCTGCTCGACGGAGTGGTTCGGGCTCAGGCCCGCGTTGGCGCCGCCGCCTGGTTCCGCCGGCAGGGCGCGGGCGACGTTGAGCTCGCCCGTGCAGTGCGGGGCGGTGACCGTGTCATCGATCATCGTCACCGCGGCGGTGCGAGCGAGCGCTCGCCCGGTCAGCTCGACGCCGGCGTTCATCGTGATCGACGCCAGCGCGAGGATGTTGCCGGCGAAGACGGTGCCGCTCCCGAGCGTCGCGGAGCTTCCGACCTGCCAGAACACGTTGCAGGGCTGTGCCCCGTTGGCCAGGCGCACGCGGGCACCCGAGGCGGTGATCAGCGTCGACCCCGCCTGGAAGACGAAGACGGCGTTCGGATCGCCGCCGGCGTCGAGCGTGACGGTTCCCGTCAACCCGAGTGAGGACGCGGACCCGTAGACGCCCGGTGTGAGCGTGCGCCCGCCGAGGTCCGCGGGGACCGGCGTGCTCGGGGCGCGGTTGGCGACCGCGACGTACGCGGTCGCGAGGTCGGCCTTCGCCTTCAGCGAGGCGGCGTCGGCTGCGTGTGTCGCCCCGCTGACGGTCCCGGCGACGAGGCCGGTCACCGCCGTGCCCGGGCTGACGCCGAGGCCACCGTCGATCGTCGACGGGCCGGTGTTGGTCACCGTCGCGCCCGCCAGGACCGCGAAGCCGTCGGCCGCGCCGAGGTCGACGCCACCGGACGCCACGCTGGGGTTCTGGACCAGGAGCGCCTTGACCTCGTCGGGGTTGAGCTCGGGGCGAGCCTGCAGCAGGAGTGCCGCGGCGCCGGAGACGACCGGGGCCGACATCGACGTGCCGCCGATGCGCAGGTACTCGCCGCCGACGACACACGCCGGGCACAGGGCCGCAAACGCGCTGCCCAGGGCCAGCGGCGCGACGATCCGCGCGCCGGGAGCGGACACGTCCGGCTTCGCGAAGCCGTCCTGGGTGGTGCCGCGGCTCGAGAACGTCGCGGTCGTGTCGTCGGTCGGGTCGAGCGTGTTGCCCTCGTCCGTGGCGCCGACGGAGATCACGTACGGGTCGTTGCCCGGGGCGTACTGGACCGCGTCGCCCGCGTCCCCGCGGTTGCCCGCGGCGGCGACGACGACGATGCCGGAGTGCCAGGCGAACTCGACGGCCGCGTCGAGCGGGTCGTCGAGGTAGGAGCCGGGGGTGTCCGAGGCCACCGAGAGGTTGACGACGCGGATGTTGAGGTCGTCCTTGTGCTCGACGACGAACTGCAGCGCCGTGATGACGTCGAGCACGGTCGAGTCACCGGCGTCGTCGGCGGTCTTGACCGTGATCAGGTTGGCCTCGGGAGCGATGCCGATGTAGGCGCCGTGCGCGGGGTCGGCAGGGTCGCGATTGAACGAGTTGCCGGCGATGATGCCGGCGACGTGGGTGCCGTGGCCGACGTCGTCGCCCGGGCGGGTCGCGTCCGAGTTGGCGATCACGTTGGCCGTGATGCGCGAGCTGCCGTCGGCGTTCTTGAAGTCCGCGAGGTCGCCGCCGACGCCGGAGTCGATGACCGCGACACCGACGCCCTTGCCGGTGATGCCGGCGGCCCACAACTGATCCGCGCCGACCGTCTTCGGGTAGGTCGTCGCGAGGCTGCCGCCGTCGACGCCGGTGGGGCGCACGCGGGTGTTGAGCGTGACGTTGACGACGTGCTTGCTCCGCCGCAGCGCCCGCGCGTCACGGGCCGCGAGCTTGACGGCGAAGCCGTTGAGGCTCGGGAGCCGGTCCGTGACGCGACCGTGGTGGGAACGGACGAGCGCGCGAGCCTTGCGCTCGGACAGACCGGGCTTGAACTGCACGATCGCTTCGACCGTGCTGGCCGGAGTCTTCATCGCCACAGAAGCGAGGCGTGCCTGGGCCGTCGGCGTCGCTTGGGCGATCGAACCGCCCGTCGCGAGTGGAACCGCAAGGGCGAGCAGGACCCCTGTGGTCCAGCCGCGCCAGCGACTCTTAGGGGAAACCGACAATTCAGGGCACCTCCGTGTGCACCTCAGGAAAAGCTGCTTGCCTGCGCATCATCGGCACCCTGCTCGTCACCTCAAGGTTTGCGACGCGCGGTGGACTTAGTGCGAGACGTACATGGCGTCATCCCTGCTGGCGTGTGGGGCGGACGAGGATCTCGTTGAGCGAGACGCTGTGCGGGCGGGTGACCGCGAAGGCGATGATCTCGGCGATGTCGTCGGCGGTGATCGAGGTGGCGTCGTAGAACTGCTCGATCGCCTCCTTGGTCTCGCCGTGGGTGATGTGGTTCACCAACTCCGTCGCGACGGCTCCCGGCTCGACGACGATCACGCGGACGTCGGGCTGAAGCTCTTGGCGCAGCGCCTCCGACCAGCCGTTCATGCCCCACTTCGTCGCGGCGTAGGCGGCGTTGCCGGCGCGGGCGGTGCGGCCGGCGACCGAGGAGATGTTGACCAGGTCGCCGCCGCCGTCGCGCAGCTGGTCGAGGAAGACCTCGGTGGCGGTCATCGCGCCGAGCAGGTTGACCTCGACCATCTGGCGCTGTTCGGCGCGCTGCTCGGAGGTGAACGGCGCGAGCAGCATCACGCCGGCGTTGTTGACGAGCACGTCGGCGCCGCCGAGCTCGTCCTGGACGCGCTGCGCGGCGGCGACGAGCGAGTCGCGATCGGTGACGTCGGCCTCGATGGCGATGGCCCCGTCGCCCAGCTCGTCGGCCAGCGCCTGGATCCGGTCGACACGGCGGGCCAGCAGCGCGACGCGGAAGCCGTCGGCGGTCAGCGCTCGGGCGGTCGCCTCGCCGATGCCCGACGAGGCGCCCGTGATGACCGCGACGCGGCCCGAGTGGGAGTTGGCGTGCATGTGGTGCTCCTTACGCGAGGACGAGGAGTGCTTCGGCGGGCTCATGGAACCTGGCTGCGGGCATGCCTCCATAGAAGCGCGGGTACCGACCTTGTGAGGGGCCCTGTGAGAGGGGTACTGGTAGGGCACCCCAACGAGGGCGGGCGCGGTCTACCGTCGTGGCAGAAGCCGATCGAGAGAAGATCTAGACCGTGGACGCCGCCAACGACATCGCCGAGTTCCTGACCACCCGCCGGGCGAAGATCACGCCCGAGCAGGCCGGTCTTCCGAGCTATGGCAAGCGGCGCGTGCCCGGTCTGCGCCGGGAGGAAGTCGCGTCGCTGGCCGGGATGAGCGTCGAGTACTACAAGCGCCTGGAACGCGGCAACCTCAGCGGCGTCTCGGAGCTGGTCCTGGAAGGCCTGGCCGGAGCGCTGCAGCTCGACGACGCCGAGCGCGCGCACCTCTTCGACCTGGCCCGGGCCGCCAGTCCGGTCGCTCCGAAGCGTTCGCGGCCGGTCAAGAAGCGGGTACGTCCCGTCGTGCAGCGCCTGCTCGACCAGATCGATGCGGCGGCGATCGTCAGCACCGTGTACGGGGACTACCTGGCGGCGAACGCGCTCGGCCGCGCGCTGTACGCGCCGGTCTTCGACAGTCCCGAGCAGCCGGCCAACAGCGCACGGTTCACCTTCCTGGACCCGGCAGCGCCCGACTTCTACCCAGAGTGGGACCGACTGGCTTCCGAGCTCGTCGCGTCGCTGCGCTCGCAGGCCGGGCGCAACCCGTATGACCGCAACCTGCAGGACCTCATCGGCGAGCTTTCGACGCGCAGCGACGAGTTCCGCGTCCGCTGGGCGGCGCACAACGTGCGCTTCCACCGGACGGGCAGCAAGCGCCTGCAGCACCCGGTCGTGGGCGCGTTGGAGCTCAGCTACGAGACGCTCACGCTCGACGCCGACGACGGGCTGCGCCTGGCGCTCTACACCGCCGAGGTCGGCTCGGCGTCCCAGCAGGCGCTCGACCTGCTGGCCAGCTGGACGACGGCCCCCGCAGGCCACGACACGCGCTAGCTCCACCATCTTCGATCCGAAAGGACCCAGGACCAATGACTCCCGCAACAACCCCTGCCCTGAAGCTCAACAACGACGTCGACATCCCGGCCCTCGGCCTGGGCGTGTTCCAGAGCCCGCCGGAGGAGACCACGGCGGCCGTCGAGACGGCGCTGCGCGACGGCTACCGCCACATCGACACGGCCGCCGCGTACGGCAACGAGCGCGAGGTCGGCGACGCGGTGCGGGACTCAGGGCTCGATCGCTCGGAGGTGTTCCTGGAGACCAAGATCTGGATCTCCGACTACGGCTACGACGAGACGCTGCACGGGTTCGAGAAGAGCGCGGCCAAGCTCGGCGTCGAGCAGATCGACCTGCTGATCCTCCATCAGGCGCTGCCCTCGGCGTTCGACCGGACACTAGAGGCCTACCGCGCCCTGGAGACGCTGCTGGCCGACGGCAAGGTCCGCGCGATCGGCGTCAGCAACTTCACGGTCGACCACCTCATGCGGTTGCTCGAGCAGACGACAGTCGTGCCGGCGGTGAACCAGATCGAGGTGCACCCCTACTTCGTCCAGCCGGAGGTCCAGGCCTTCGGCGCCGAGCACGGCATCCTCACACAGGCGTGGTCGCCGATCGGCGGCATCACCTTCTACCGCGACAGCGAGCACACCAGCACCTTGAAAGACCCCGTCATCGTCGAGATCGCTGAGGCGCACGGCAAGAGCCCGGCGCAGGTCATGCTCCGTTGGGGCCTGCAGCACGGTCGATCGGTGATCCCGAAGTCCACCAAGCCGGCGCGCATCGCCGAGAACATCGACGTCTTCGACTTCGAGCTCTCGGCCGACGAGCTGACCGCCATCGACGGCCTCGACACCGGCCGCCGCGGCGGGCCGGAGCCCGAGGCGATCACGCTGGAGTCCTTCGGCCGCGACATCCCGGAGGCCTGAACCATGGACTTCCGCCCGCTCGGACGCACCGGCGTCCAGGTCTCGCCCCTCTGCCTCGGCACGATGATGTTCGGCGCTTGGGGCAACCCCGACCACGACGACTCGGTCCGCATCATCCATCGCGCGCTCGATGCCGGGATCAACTTCGTCGATACCGCCGACGTCTATTCGGCCGGCGAGTCGGAGGAGATCGTCGGCAAGGCGCTCAAGGGTCGTCGCGACGACGTGGTTCTCGCCACCAAGTTCTTCATGCCGATGGGCGACGACCCGAACCGCCGCGGAGGCTCGCGCCGCTGGATCGTCAAGGCCGTCGAGGACTCCCTGCGGCGCCTGGACACCGACTGGATCGACCTCTACCAAGTGCACCGTCCCGACCCCGCCGTCGACGTCGACGAGACCCTCGGTGCGCTCACCGACCTCGTGCAGCAGGGCAAGGTCCGCTACATCGGGTCCTCGTCGTACTCGGGCAGCGAGATCGTCGAGGCCCAATGGACCGCCCGCGAGCGGCGGCTGGAGCGCTTCCGCACCGAGCAGCCGCCCTACTCGCTGCTCACCCGCAGCATCGAGCTCGACGTCCTCCCGACCGCGCAGCGCCACGGGATGGGCATCCTCACCTACAGCCCGCTCGCCGGCGGCTGGCTCTCGGGCAGCTGGAGCGCCGACAGCTCCCCGATCTCGCCCGCGCGGCAGCGACTCGCCGCGCGCTTCGACATGTCACTGCCCGAGAACCAGCGCAAGCTCGAAGCCGTCGAGCAGCTGCAGCAGGTCGCCGACGACACCGGCGTCTCCATGATCGAGCTGGCGATCGCGTTCGTCATCAACCACCCGGGCGTCACGTCGGCGATCATCGGCCCGCGCACGATGCAGCAGCTCGACAGCCAGCTGCCCGCCGCCGACGCCGTGCTCGACGCCGCGGTGCTCGACCGCATCGACCAGATCGTCGCGCCCGGCGTGACCATCAACCCGGCCGACACCAGTTACGGCGAGCAGGTCCTCCAGCCCGCCCTGCGCCGACGCTAGCCCTCGAAGGAGCTCTCATGCAGATCACGCGTTCAAGCACCGACACCCAGAAGGGCCCAGCCGACTGGTTCACCGGCGACGTCTACATCGACGCCGTCGCCGCACCCGCCGGCACCTCCACGTTCGCCGCCGCCGCGGTGCACTTCACGCCCGGTGCACGCACCGCGTGGCACACCCACCCGCACGGCCAGACGATCTTCGTCACCGAAGGCGTCGGCCTCTGCCAGCGCGAGAACGCCCCGATCGAGGAGATCCGGCCCGGCGACCGCGTCTTCTTCGAGCCGGGCGAGAACCACTGGCACGGCGCCGCGCCCAACCGCTTCATGCTCCACATCGCGATGCAGCAGAACGACGAGTCCGGCAGCCCGGTCACGTGGGGCCGGCACGTCACGGACGAGGAGTACGGGGATACACCGGCCGGCGCCCGCGCGCCGGCCGGTTCCGGAACCCGCGCTACGGCGTCGTCGTCGACAGCGTGAACGTCAACGTCTTGGCGTAAGTGCCAGTGCGCAACGCGTCGTTGGCCGCGATGCTCTGCTTGAACTCCAGCGCGACGGCGTCGTTGGAAACCGGCGTGCTGTAGGTCAGCAGGTTCAACGGGCTCGCGGAGGAGCCGACGTTGTTGTAGGCGGTGCCGGTGTTGGCGGCGTTGCGCGCCCGAGCCTGTAGCGGCTGCGGCAGGCTGAACGCGCCGTTGACCAGATGGCCGGTCGCGGTGCTGCTGGGATCGGCGACGCTGAGTGTCGCGTCACCCGCGGTCGAGACCACGTTCGCCGTCGTCGCGGCGAGGTAGTCCCTTGCCACGCCCGGGGTGAAGGGGCCGAACGCGGCTGGGGTGCCCAGGCTCAGCGACAGCGTGGCCGGCACCGAACCGCCGGCCGTGCCATCAGCGCCGGTCGTCACGGTCCCGAAGGCGAACGTGTGCGATCCCGTCACGCCGCTGAACTCGACCGCGCCGCCACGCTGCGTCGCGGTGATCCCCGGGGCAGGGGCGCCGTCCTGCCACACGACGGCGCCATCCATCGCGATCGTCCGTGAGCGGCCGAGCAGCGGCACCCGAACCGATCCGGAGGTGCCCGCGGGAGCCGACACGGTGATGGCGAACGAGCGGTCGCCCTCTCCGCGCGACCAGCGAGAGACGATGACTCCCTGCGGCGTCGGCACGCTGCCCTGGGCCCATTTCAGGTCGCCGGTCTGTGGCGCGACCGTCCACGTCTTGAAGCCCGCCGACACGGGCTGGACGCCGAGCACGTAGTGGCTCAGCGCCGGTGTCGGAGCTGTGGCCCAGCCGTGCGACAGACTCGCGTTGGCATCGACGTCGGTGCCGTCCTGATTGAGCTTCTCCCACATGGTGGCCGTGTAGTACGGGCCGCTCTCGTTGGTCATCTGATCCCACAGCAGGTGGGTGAGGTCCAGCGCGCCCTGTGTGTCGCCGGCGTGGAAGCGGGCGTCGAGCTCCTTGCCGGTGACGAACGGGCTGATCACCGTGGAGTAGTTCGCATCCCTGGAATACGGCTGCGGACCGAACGGCTCCCACAGGTTGGTGCGCAGCCAGCTGAGAATGCCGGCGTGCGCGCTCTCCGGAGCGATCCCGAACGAGATCGCTTCCGAGTTGGCGTCCTGTGGCACGGAGTTGCCGGGGTGATTGGCATTGTCGCGGTCCGCGAGCCTGTAGACACCGCGAGCCGGGTCGAACAGCGCGGCGTTGATCCGCGGTTTGAGGTCAGCTGCCTGCGCGGAGTAGGTGGCGGCATCGGCCGTGTTGCCCAGCTCACTGGCCATGTACGCGGCGTCGGTCAGGGCCTTGTAGTAGATCGCGTTGTACGCCGTCACCGCACCCGGCTTGCCGCCGTCGTAGAAGTCCCAGTCACGCTCGCTGCTGTTGGAGATCAGCAGGCCGGTGGAGGGGTCCACCAGCGCTCGGTTGTACGCCATCTGGCGCTGCACGATCGCGTACTGCGAGCGCACGAAGTCCAGATCGCCCGAGTACAGGTAATAGGAGGCCAGGTTGAGCACGTAGTACATCGAGTAGCTCAGCGAGTAGAAGCCGCCCGCGGGGGGATTGCGCGTCCAGTCCTGGATATGGCCGAAGATCGACCCGTTTGCGGCCTGGCTGGCGCCGAAGAGCGCAATTGAGCCCTTGATGTAGTCCGACCCCTTCGCGCCGAAGCCGAGACTCGAGAACATCGTCTTGCCTTGGAGATCGAGGTCACCCGACCACGGCCGCCGGTCGCGCTTGGCGCCGTCGAGGATCACGGGGATCGTCTGGCCCGGCACCGCGCCGATCGGCACCATGTTCGTGTCGTTGGTGTAGGCGCCCTGGTACCAGATCTTGTTGAGCTTCTCGTCGCTGGACAGGAAATGGCCCACGTAGTCGGCGGAGCCGGCGTTCGGGTAGCGGACGTGGATGCCGACCTGGCTCAGCTGGATGCTGCCGGGCGTGGTCAGCGTGAGTGCCTGGAAGCGCTCGCCGCCCTGAATCGCGTTGGCCGCGTTGCCGAGGGTGCCGGGCGCGGAGAACACCCAGTTCTCAGCGCGGCTCGCGGCCACGCCGACGCCATTGAAGCCGTTGGCATCCCCGGTGAGTGCCCCCGGCGAGGAGCGAACGGCGGTCCCGACGGGCTGCGCGGCGGTCAGCGGCGCGGAGATCGTGATGCCGGTGCCCGGCCCGATGACCGGGGCGCCACTCGCATGCGCAGCCGCCAAGGCGGGAGAGAACGTGACCCCGGTGCCGAGATCCTGGACCGCGGCGCCCGAGGCGTGAGCGGTGGTCAGCGGCGCGGCCAGCGTGACGCCGGTGCCGTTCGCGCCGGCGGTGCCGACCGTCTGGACCGTGCCCGGCTCGCCGTCGACCACGATCGGATCGCCCGCCGCCATCCCGGTGACGCTGGCCACCTTGATGTTCGTCGCGCCCGCCGCGACCGCGGCCGACAGGGTCGTGTTGCGGCCCTGAGTGCCGACATTCGCGATCGTCACGGTCTCACCGTCGACGCGGAGTGCGTCGCCGGCGGCCAACCCGGTCGTCGCCGCGACCTTCACGTTGGTCGCGCCGGCCGCCGCCGCGGCGAACAGCGTGGTCGAACGCGCTTGCGTCCCGACCGCCGTGATCGTCACCGTGTCGGAGCCGATCCGCAGCGTGTCGCCGACGACGAAGTTGCCGACGCCGCCGACCTTGAGGTTCGTGTCCCCCACCGCCGCCGGCAAGGTCAGTGTCGTGTTGCCTGCCGAGTAGAGGAACTGACGCGTTTCGCTGTAGGCGCTGCGCAGCGTTACAGACGTTCCGCCGCCGGCGGGACTGACCGCGCTCGAGGTGAAGAACGGCAGACCGCCGACCTCGCGACCGTAGTCGAGAATGATCACCGGCGGCTGACCGCCCGAGGTGAAAGTCAGCGTGGCCGGACCCTTGGATGGATCGACCAGTCCGTCAGCGTTGGTCACGGACCCAGAGACGGAAGCGACGCGCACCGGAGCCACGTCCGCGCTCCCCGAGCCGATGACGTAGCTCTTCCACGCGGCGTTCTCCGGGATCGGCGAACGCGACAACTCAACCGGCCCCTGCGCCGCGGCCGATCCGGCGCCCACAAGCGTCGCCAGGCCGGCCGCCACACAGGCGACCGCTGATGAAGCCTTCACAGAACTCTCCTCACCTTGTGTTCGGCTGCGGTCGTCTCGACGGAAACTGAATCCCACTCGATCACAACAGCCCCCAAACGCGGTTTTACAGAGCCATGCCGAAGTTCGCGCCCGAGCTTTTCCCTAGGACGTGACCCTTGGTGCGACCGCTACCGGGCGGCTACGAGGACTGACGGCTCCACACTGTTCGCGGGCTCGGGATGGAGCTCGGCGAGCGAGCGGCCGGGGTTGGACGGTGCGAAGGCGAAACCGAGGACGCCGCTGACGATCAGGAACCCGGTCAGCAGCCATGCGAGGGTGTGAAAGCCCGCCGCGGTGATCGCGGGCACGTACAGGCTCCAGATCCCGAGCGCGATCCGGACGACGGCGAACATCAGGCCGAGCGCGGACGCGCGCAGCGTGGTCGGGAAGAGCTCGGCGCTCCAGAGCTGGAAGAACGCCTGCGGCCCGAAGCCGCCACCGATACCACCGACCAGCACGTACAGGATCGCGACCAGCGTGGTGAGCGGGAACAGCGCGAACAGCAGCATCGCGGCAATCTGCAAACCGACGCTGGTCAGCAACATCCGACGCTGATTCGTCCGGTCCACGAGGCGCATGAACACGAACACGATCCCAAGGCTCCCGAGGACAAAGCCGACCGCCTGAAACGCGACGCTCGCGGCCTGGCTCTGGTTTCCCGCGGTCCGCAGGATGTAGGGCAGGAAGAAGCCGCTCGTGCCGGCTTTCAGGTTCCAGAAGCCGTACATCCCCGCCAGGAACAGCAGCGGCGGCAGGTAGGAGCGGCTGAGCAGCACCCGGACGTCCGCGAGCCTCGTCGTCGCTCGCTCCTTGGCGTCCTCCCACATCGGCGACTCGTGCATCCGGCGGCGCAGTGCCCACAGCACGAGCGACACGATGAGCAGGTGGGCGAAGATGATCCGGATCCCGAGAACGCCGAGCCCGGAGAGCGCCAGCGCCATCAGCAACACCACCATCGGGCCAAGGCTCCACAACAGTTGTGCGGTCCCGCCGTAGCGCCCGCGCTTGCGGGCGGGCGCGGTCTCGGCGATCAAGGTCCAGGAGGCGGGGACATCCGCGCCGACGGCGAGACCGGCGAACACGTAGCCGGTGATCAGCATCCACGGCGTCGTGGCGAAGATGATCCAGAGCAGCCCGAACGCGTAGAGCAGCAAGTCCCACTGATAGACCCGTCGGCGCCCGAGCCGGTCGCACAGCCAGCCGCCGGCCAGCGCTCCGGCGCCGGCCGAGATCGCGTTCGAGCTGAACGCCCCGATCAGGCCGATCGTGCTCGACCCGAGACCGAACTCATCCGCCCACAGCGCCAGTCCCGCCGCGCCCGCGACGATCGAGCCCGCGTCGATGTAGCTCGCGAGCGCAGCGAGGATGGTGTTGCGCCAAACGCCCCGACCTGCCGTCACGACTCTCCTCCGGACGTTGGAACTCGACCGCGCCGTCGATAGCGATAATGGTCGCTACCAGACCATACATGGCACAATCGCCCAGAATCTACCAACGGCGGTCGGAAGCTGTCAATCGTCGGTGGTCGTCCTGGCCTTGAATCTGCGCGACGCCGGCGTATCGACGAGCTGCACCGCCACGCCCTTGAGACGGAGCCGATCGAGCTCCTCATCCCCGAGCCCGTCCGCCAAGACGAGCGAGACCGCGTCCAGAGAGGCGATCGCCTGTCGCCCATACTTAGCGAACTTCGACGCGTCGACGAGCAGCACGGACTCCCTTGCCTGCTCGAGCATCGCGAGCTTGACCGAGGCCTCCAGTTGATCCGTGTCGGTGAGCATCCCGCCGGCCGTCACGCCCGTCACCCCTAAGAACACCCTGTCCGCCCAGAGATCGCGGATCATTCGCACCGATGACGGTCCGACGTACGAGCCCGTGAGCCGTCGCAGCATTCCGCCGATCGCGTAGAGATCGACATTGGACTCTTCAGAAGATGCCAGCAGCTGCATCACCGGCCCGCTATTGGTGATCACCCTCAGGCTGAGCGAACCTTGAGTGATCCGGCGAGCGATGAAGTAGGCGGTGGTCGACGAGTCCAGGAACACCGTCTCACCCCCGGACAGCATGTTGCACGCCGCTTCCGCCAACCGGAGCTTTGCGTCGGTCGCGCGCTCGATTCGCTGTGTGAAGGAGCCGTCGGGTATCGCGACGGACGGCAGGACGGCGCCCCCATGGGTGCGGCGCGCGGTGCCACGCTGCTCGAGGGCTTCCAGATCTCGCCGCACCGTGATCGGGGAGACGCCGAAGCGCGCTTGCAACTCCCGCGTCGTCACCGCACCCGACTCCATCAACAGCTTCCGGATCGCTTCCCGTCGCGCCTCGCTCAGCTGCAGGGGCCCGAATTCATCAACCATCGTTCGCTCTCGACAGACGCTTTTCCGTTGCGTTCATGAACTCTCTGATCGTTTCAACGCGGGTGGGCCGATGAAACGGGACCAGGCGACCGCGAAGGCGCACGCCGGGTTGTACCGCCTCGACTGCCCGTTCGCGCCCGGGAGAACCCCTAGGCTGCCGCTGCGCCGCCGGCGTGCGGTCGACCGCTCGCTCAGAGCGTGAGCTCGCTCGCCCGGGCGCGAGCCCGGAGCTCCGAGCGCGAGCGCACGCCGAGCTTCGTGTAGACGTTGCTCAAATGGAACTCGACGGTCTTCGTGCTCAGCATCAGCTCGACTGAGACCTCGCGATTGCTCATCCCCGACACGACCAGCCTCGTGACCGCGACCTCCTGGGGGGTCAGCGCGGTGTAGTCGCGCGTCTTGCGCGCCGACGGTGACAGGCCGCACGCCGCGAGCTCGTTCGCGCAGCGCTGGAGCGCCGGCAGGGCCTTGAGCTCGTTCAGCCGCCCGTGCGCCGCGAGCAACATCGCCGCGGCGGCCCGTCGCTCCCCCGTGCGTCTCAACACCTGACCGTGCGAGAGCTCGATCAGCGCCTGCTCATACGGCATGGCGAGCGGCTCGATCAGCGCACGGGCCTCCTGGAAAGCCTCGATCGACTGCCCGAGCCGGCGGCGGGAGAACTCGAGCTTGGCGCGCGCGTGCGCCAGTCGCGCCCCCAGCAGCGGGTTGGCGCGCGACGACGCGATGCCGGCCGCCTCGGCGAGAAACCGCTCAGCCTCGTCGAACTGGCCGCCATCGACGAGCGCGTGCGCCTTCAGATGCTGCCACGGCAGGAACGCGGGATCGTCGACGCCCTCGTGAGACCGCATCTGCTCCAGAGGAGCCAGCGCGTCGAGAACCTCGGCCGGGCGCTCGCGAGCCGCCGCGAACCCAGCCGCAGCGATCGCCGCGGCGGCGCGATGGCGTTCAAAGCTCGGCGCCTGGTCGTGGATCGCGCGCACGTGAGCCTCCGCGACCGGCCAATCACCCCGCGCGGTGGCGACATACGAGGCCCTCCAGTGCGCTTGACCGGTGACCCAGCGGTCCTCGGATTCGATCGCGAGCGAGATGGCCCGTTCCGACGAGACCACCGCGTGGTCCCACTCTCCCGCCACGTACTCGACATAGGTCAGACCCGAGAGCGAGAGGGCAGCGACCACGAGCAGACCTTCGGCGAGGCTTTCGCGAGCGGACGTCGCGAAGGCCGAGCGGGCCGCGTTGACGTTTCCGTCGGCCAGCACCAGGAACCCCTTGAGGGCCAGGAGCACGAAGCCGGCGCCGGGCCGCGGCTCAAGCCAGCGATCGAGCGCGGCGTACGCGTCTTCGCGGCGGCCGATGAAGCTGGAGCCAAGGGCCTCAGACGGCGCCACCAGCCGCGCCGTCGCCGCGTCACCCGGCGCGAGCGCGTGTGCGCGGGCGACCCACTCGAGCGCCTCGTGGCCTCGGAGTCGCGATGTCGCGAGAAACGCGCTGCGTTGCGCGATCGTCGCCGAGAGCCGATCGTCATCGGCGAGCTCTCGCCGCTCCCACGCAAGCGCCAGCAGCCGTTGCGCCGCCTCGAGGTCTCCCGCGAAGATCGCCAGGTAGGCCAGGACGCTGTCGCGGCGCGGCCCATCGGCGAAGCTGACCCGCTCCGCGAGCCGGCGGGCCGCGGCACCGTCGCCGGAGTACATCATCGCTTCAATCGCCTCCAGCGCGAGGCGGTCGCGATCCGTGGGCCGTGGGTGCAGACGGCTCGCGGCGAGCAGGTTGGACACCGCGCCGGCCCAGGCCCCTCGCGACATCTGCTCGTGGGCCTGGGTTTCCAGCTCCGCCAGCAACGTCTCGTCGGCGACCGTCGCTGCCTCCACGCGATGCCGCATCACTGCCCCAGCATCTTCCAGCAGTTCCGCGGCCGCGGTGTTGAGCGCGGCGCGGCGCGCCTGTGGGATCGCGTCGTAGATGGCGGCGCGGATCAGCGGATGCGAGAACTCGACGAACGCGCCGCCGGCCCCCTGGTCGAGACGCATGAGCCGACTTTCGAGGGCATCGTCGAGCGTCTCGAGCGGGTCTTGCAGCCGCGCGAGCTCGTTCACCGGATGCAGCGGCGCACGCACCCCGAGGACCGAAGCGGCCTGGATCAGGCCGACCACGTCGGGCGCGCACCGATCGAGTTGTCGCAGGATCAGCTGCGCATAGGACTTGGGGACCGGGAGTGGCCGATCCTCGTGCTGCCACGTCCCCTCGGCGGGAAGCTCCTGCAGCACGGCTCGCGCGTGCAGCGGATTGCCACGCGTGTGCTCGCAGAGCCGGCGGGCGGCATCCGGCGTCATGGCGACGCCGAGCGTCACGCCCAGCGCCGCGATCTGGCCCGGGTCGAGCCGTCCGACGCTCAAGACTCCACCGGACGGCTCCGTCGCGAGCTTCTGCCAGCCTTCGGGCAGCGTCTCGTCGGCGCTCCCGCGAACGACGACGAGCAACAGCACGCGGCTCGCGGCAAGCCGGCGCGCCGCGAACAGCAACGCGCGCAGCGATTCGGTATCGGCCAGATGCGCGTCGTCGACGAAGACGACCGCTTCGGCGCCGCCGGTGGTCGACGCCATCAGCTCCAGCAGCTCCATCCCGACGCGGACGTGCTGTCCGGTCAGCAGCGCGTCGCTCGCGGTGCCGGCGTCACGGAGAAGCTGGTCTGCCATCGCGAACGGCACGTGCGCCTCTGACTCCTCGCCGCTGGCGCGCAGCAGCCTGACGGAGGCAAGCCGGGAGAGGAACTGCTCGACGAGCGTGGTCTTGCCGATCCCGGCTTCGCCCTCGATCACCAGGGTCCGCGGCTGGCCCTTGATGACCTGATCGAAGGCGGCTTGCAACGCACCGAATTCGGCTTCGCGATCCACGAACGGTGATGTCCCGGCGTATCCCACCAAGCCACTCTTACCAGCCCTTTCAGTCGGCCGGTGCGAAGCGCCGGCCGCGACAGCGGCCGGCGCATGCACTGGATTCAGGGCGTCGTGGTCGACAACGTGAACGTCAAGGTCTTGCTGTAGGCGCCCGTCCTGAGCGCCTGGCTCGACCCGATGTGCTGGCGGAACCCGATCGCGACGGCGTCGTTGCTCACCGGCCCCGCGTAGGTCAACAACGTGAGCGGTCCGTTGCTCGGCAACGGCGCGAACGCACCCGCGTTCGCCCGTGCCTGCAGCGGCTCACTCAGAGCAAACGTGCCGTTGACCAGCCGGCCGGTCGCCGTCGAGGACGGATCGCTGACCGAGAGCGTGGCATCGCCCGCGGTCGAGGTGACGGTCGCGGTCGTCGCCGCGTCGTAGGACCGGCCGATGCCCGGAGTGAAGGCCCCGAACGCGGCCGGTGTGCCCAGCGACAGCGCGAGCGTGGCCGGGACGGTCCCGCCCACTCCGGTGTCGACGCTCGTGCCGTGCACGAACGTCGTGCTGCCGGCCGCGACGTCGTACACCTGCGCGCCGTTCTGGTAGCCGACATAGGTCACGGCCGCGCTGCCATTGGCCACGAACGTCTCGGTCGGCGACGACGTCGGCACGTAGACGCGTGCCGTGGTGTTCCCGGGCACGGTCACCGCGAGCGTGCTGAGCAGCCCGTTCGCCGCACGCGTCCAGCTCGACGACGCGACGCCTTGCGGCGTGGCGTACGTACCTTCCGCGTGGTTGAGGTCGCCGACGAGCGCCGGCTTGATCTCGAGGCTGCGGTAACCGATCGAGTCGGGAGCCTGCTGGATGCCGGCGAGGCCGTGCACGAACCAGGAGGCGACCTCGCCCAGGAAGTGATGGTCCTGGGAGCCGGTGCCGCTGAGGCTCTCGGTCAGGGTGGTCTTGCCGCTGTTGACCAGGAACGCGTAGCCCGGCGAGGCGGGGTTGGCGACCATCGTGTAGATGACGTCGTCGCGGCCCGCGGCGTGCAGCGTCCGGAACAGCGGACCGAGCGCGACCGAGCCGGTGCCGATGCGATCGCCATACGCGTGCACGGCGGCGACGAGGCTGTTGACCACCGCGTCGTGATATTGCGCCGGGACCAGGCCGGCGTCGAGCGCGACGGCGTTGGACGCCTCGGTGTTGTTCGCGTACCAGGCGTTCCCGCCGGCGTCGGTGTGCAGGTACTTCGTGTTGTACTCAGCCGCGAGGCTGGTCGCCAGCTGCGAGTACTTGTCGGCGTCGGCCGTCTTTCCGAGCAATGCGGCGATCTTGGCCATCGCGCTCGCGCCACGGTAGTAGCCGTAGTCGATGACCGGCTGCGCGGTGGTGCTCTGCGCAGCCGACCAGTCGCCGAGACCGCGGATGTTGCCGTTGTTGGCGGCCTTGGTAGTGGCCTCCCAGTCGAGCCACTTGACCATCGCGTCGTAGTTGACGCGCATGGCGTCGGTGTCGCCGTAGACCTGGTAGAGGTTCCACGGGATCATGATCACGGCGCCGCCCCAGTTGGGCTCGTCGAGGAACCATGTGCCACCGGAGCTCGGCGGGACGAAGTGGTACTCCGGGGCGATGTTGGCGATCATGCCGGGGAACTGGCCGTTCGCCGGCACCGGGCGCTGCGCGGTGCGCATGTTGTTGACGAGCTGGCCCTCGTAGGCCTGCATGTCGAACAGCGTCAGCTCGGTGTCGATGTTGTGCAGGTTGTCGCCGGTGTACGGACCCTTCTCGCGATCCGGGCAGTCCGTCAGCACCGACTGCATGTTGTTCTCCAGCGCCTGCTTGGAGATCGTGTAGATCTGATCGAGCAGGTCGCTCGAGCTGTCGAACGTCGCGCTCTCGCGGTTGGAGGCGTGCGTGACCTGCACGGTGACGGTGTCGGCCGTCGGCGCCGACGCGAGGCCGGTCACCTGCAGGTACCGGAAGCCGTTGTAGGTGAACTGCGAGTGCCAGGTCTCCGTGCCGCTGCCGGCGAACGTGTAGCGGTAGAGGATCTGGTTCGTCGCCGACGCGCTGGTGGAGCTGATGTTGATCGTGCCGTCGGCGTTGGCGACCTCGGCGGGGATCATCGTGACCGTGCTCCCAGCCGGCCCGGAGGCGCTGACCTTCGGAAGCCCCGAGAGGTTCTTCCCGAAGTCAAGCACGTACGTCGGTCCGGGAGTGGTCGTCACCGCGGCGCCGTTCGCATGCGCGGTGGTGAAGCCCGCGGAGACGGTGACGCCCGTGCCCGCGCCGCGCGCGGCGGTGCCGATCGCGTGCGCGGCGCCCAAGGCGGTCGAGAGCGTGATGCCCGTGCCCGCCTTGCTCTGGTCGCGCACGGCCGCGCCGCTCGCGTGCGCCCCGGCGAGTGCCGGGGTGACGCCGACGCCGGTGCCGTTGGCGCCGGACGTACCCACCGACGTGATCGTGACCGTCTCGCCGTCCACCGTCAGGCTGTCGCCGACCGCGAGATTGGTGACCGAGGCGACGCGCAGGTTCGTCGCTCCGGCGGCGGCCGCCGCCGACAGGGTCGTCGCGGTGCCGGCGGTGCCGATCGCGGTGATGGTCGCGAGCTCGTTCTCGACCAGGGCCTGCTGGCCGACCACGAAGCCGGTGATGCTCGAGACCTTGACGTTGATGTCACCTGCGGCGGCCGGCGAGAACAGCGTCGTGGCGGCGCCCGCCGCGGTCCCGACGCCCGCGACGGTGCGGGCCTCGCCGTCGATGCTCATCGAGTCGCCGGGGTTGAGCCCGCTGATCGACGCCAGCTTGACGTTCGTGTCCGACGGACGCACGGGCGCGGCGAGCGTCGTCGCGATGTTGGCGCGCGTGATCTGCGCGATCGCCACCGGGTGCGCCTCGCGGGCGACGGTCACCGGCGGGCGCTGATCGGCGATCAGCGGCGTCGTGTCCGTCGGGGTCGTGGTCGGCGTGAGCGTGACGAGGCCGGCGTCACGCCAGCCGGAGCCGCTGAGCGCCGACGCCGACGTCCAGTCGGTCGGCAGGCGACGAGCGTCGTAATCCTCACCCGCCCACCAGGCGGAGAAGGTCGTCGGCCCGAGCTTGGTCTGCCACGTCGAGTCGCTGTCGATCGTCTGCTTGGAGCCGTCCGCGTAGGTGAGGTCGAGCTCGGCGATCACCTTGGGCGATCCGTAGACCGGCGCGGGGTTGTTCTGGAAGAAGTACCGGCCCGCCGTGATGACGCGCTGATAGGCGCCGCTGCCGGTCTCGACGCCGAGGAGATTGCCGCCCTGCTTGAGCAGCGACGTGACGTCATACGTGCGGTAGTCGACCTCGGCGAAGTACGACGTCTGCCCGGGCTCGAGCACGGCCTCGCCGACCGGCTTGCCGTTGAGCTGCGCCGCGTACTGCCCGAGGCCGGTCATATACAACCGAGCCTTGGTCACCTGCTTGGAGAGGTCGAACGGCTTGGCGAAGATCGGAAGCGGGTTCGGAACGCCGCCGGTCGCATAGGTGTAATCCGGGTTCTCGATCCACTTCGCAGACCAGTCGCGGTTGGCGAGCAGGCCGACGTCGAACGTCGCCGGCTCGCTCCAGTCACTCGCGGCGCCGGATCCGTCCCATACGCGCACGTCCCACACCGCCGCCTTGCGCGAGGCGAGCGCGGCACCCGCGTAGGCGATGTTGGACGAGGCGCCCGAGGACACCTTGCCCGAGTCCCACAGGTCCGGCTGCTCGAGCTGTGCCGCGGACGACGCGACCCGCACCTCGTAGGCGGTCTGGCGCCCGCCTGAAAGCCTCCAACTCAGGTTCGGCGTCGCGTCGCCGATGCCGATCGGATTGGCCATCGTGTTGACGCGCAGCGTCTGGACCGCCACTGCGCTGCCATCCGGCCCGGCGGGCGCGCTGCCGGCGGCGACCAGCAGCACCCCGCACGCAGATGTGACCGCTGCTGCCTTGACCGCTGGACGCCAATAGCGACGTCCCGTGATCGATCGTATGAGCATTCACTCTCCTCACTGAACGAACAGACCGATATCGAACAGAATCGAACCTTACGGTCGGTCGCGCTACGTTCGCGCCCGGGAAATTCCCTAGGGCGGCGTGTGAAGCTGAATGTCAGATGAGTGCGAGTTGGCCGTTCCGTGCGCGATCCGCCCGTCAACCGCTTCCACGTCTCATCGCGTGCTCGGCAGCGCCGCGTGCTCGAGCGCCCAGTCGAGCGCGAAGTCGGCGACCTTCTCCCAGCCCGGCGACGCGGGCAGGAGATGCGGCCCCTCGAACTCCTCGACCTCGGTGATGACGTTGTCGTTGTAGTGCTTGGCGTTCGAGCGCTGGATCGACGGCGGCATCAGGTGGTCGGCGCTGCCGGAGATGAACAGCAGCGGCGCGCGCTGCTCGTTGTCGTAGTTCACCCAGGTCTCGTCCCGGCCGGGATGGATGTTCGCGAGCGCGCTGCCCCAGAAGATCTCTCCGGACGCGGGGACGTGGTAGCGCTCGTACAGCCGCCGCGCCTCGTCCTCGGGGAGTCCGTTGGTGAACGTGTACTGCCACTGCTCGAAGGTGAGGCCGACGGCCTTGTGGCGGTTCGCCGGGTTCTTGAGCACCGGGAAGCTGGCGCGCACCTGGGAGAACGGGATGCGCTTGACGCCCTCGGTCGGCGCCGAGTCGATCGCCACGCCGGCGGCGCCGAAGCCGTGGTCGAGCAGGATCTGGGTGAACACGCCGCCGGCGGAGTGGCCGATGATGATCGGGGGCGATTCGAGCGCGCCGACGATGCCCTCGAGGCGCTCGATGATCGCCGGGACCGTCACGCGCTCGATCGGCGTGGGATCGGCGTTGAGCGCCTCCACGTCGACCTCGAACCCGGGGTAGGCGGGGGCGATCACGCGCAGCCCTCTGTCCTCGTAGCGCTCGATCCAGTGCTCCCAACTCCGGGGCGTGACCCAGAAGCCGTGGACCAGGACGATCGTGTCAGGCGTGGAAGTGGCAGGAGTCATTGGCCGCCCTTTCGTTCGTTGCAGTCATCGGTGGTGCACTGGTAGGACCGGATAGCGACTGGGTCTGTGACATGACATGCGGTCCAGTGGGCGCTCTGCGGTCACCGGTGCGAGCCGCGGCTGTCACAGACCAGTGCGGCGCTCGGTCCTGGAGGATCAAACCTGACCGAAAGGGCATCCACATGCAGTCGACTGTCGCGCTGGTCCACGGCGCGTTCGCAGAGTCCACGGACGTCGCGCTCGAGCCTGCTTCGCAGGCGTTCGTCGAGGCGACCTCCACGCCGCCGTTCTTGTACGAGCTGACCCCCGACGAGGCGCGCAAGGTGCTCGACGATGTCCAGTCCGCGCCGATTGCGAAGTTGCCGGTCGACGAGCACTGGGTCACCGTGCCGGCCGACGTCGGCGACGTGCGAGTCCGGATCGTTCGCCCGCGCAACGTCCTCTGGACGTTGCCCGTGATCCTGTACATGCACGGCGGCGGTTGGGTGCTCGGCAACGCCGGGACGCACGACCGGCTCGTTCGCGAGCTCGCGGTCGGCGCCGGCGCCGCCGTCGTGTTCGTCGAGTACGACCGGTCGCCCGAGGCCCGCTATCCGGTCGCGATCGAGCAGGGCTACGCCGTCGCGCAGTGGATCACGCGCGAGGGCCACGCCCACCAACTCGACCCCGATCGGATGGCGATCGCCGGCGACTCGGTCGGCGGCGGCATGACCGCCGCGATCGCGCTCATGGCCCAGGAGCGCGGCGACGTCCGCTTCGTTCACCAGTGCATGTACTACCCCGTCACCGACGCGGCGATGGACACCGGCTCCTACGCGCAGTTCGCGGAGGGCTACTTCCTCACCGCCAAGTCGATGGCCTGGTTCTGGGACTGCTACTGCCCGGACCTCGCGCTGCGCTCGGAGCCGTTCGCGTCACCGCTGCGGGCGAGTGACGAGCAGCTGCAGGGCCTGCCGCCGGCGCTCGTCATCGTCGACGAGGCCGATGTGCTGCGCGACGAGGGCGAGGCGTACGCGGCGCGCCTGCGCACGGCCGGAGTGGCGGTCACGACCGTCCGCTATGACGGCATCACGCACGACTTCATGATGCTGAACCCGCTCAGCGCCACGCACGCGACGCGGGCTGCCATCGCTCAGGCCAGCTCGGTCCTGCGCGTCGCTCTCCACGGTGAGGAGTCCCGATGATCCGTTCCTGCCTGACCGCGGCGCTCGCCGCGATCCTTCTCGCCGCCACCATCGCTGCGTCGCCCGCGGCGGCACGCACCGGCGCCAAGCCGACCATCGTCCTCGTCCACGGCGCATTCGCCGACGCCTCCGGCTTCGGCGCCGTGACCGGCCGGCTGCAGGATCGTGGGTACACGGTCATCGCACCGGCCAACCCGCTCCGCGGACCGGCGAGCGACGCCGCCTACATCGCGAGCGTGCTGAAGACCATCAGCGGACCGATCGTCCTGGTCGCGCACTCCTATGGCGGCGCCGTGACCACCGAGGCGGCCACCCAAGTCGGCAACGTGAAGGCGCTGGTCTACCTCAACGCGTTGGCGATGGATGAAGGCGAGAGCAACGTCGAGATCACCCAGCGCTTCCCCAATCAGTTCGCCGACGCACTGGTGCCGCGACCGTTCCCCGGAGGCACGGATCTCTACGTCGACACGACGAAGTTCCGCGCGCTGTTCGCCCCCGACATCCCGGCCCGGACCGCCGCACTGATGGCCACCGCTCAGCGCCCGGTGGTACTCGCCGCCATCCAGGAGAAGGCCACCGCACCGGCCTGGAAGACGATTCCCTCCTGGTATCTCATCGGCCGCCAGGACGAGGTCATCAGCCCTGAAGCGCAGCGGTTCATGGCCAAGCGCGCCCGCGCGCACACGGTCGAGATCAACTCCTCGCACGTGTCCTTCCTCTCGCACCCGGCCGCGGTGACGAAGCTCATCCTCGAGGCCGCGCAGTCCGTTCGGCACTAGCCCGACTCGCGGAGTCGCTGTGCGTGGGTCGGCCGAGCCCCTAGACCGCGGCCGATTGCAGACGCACGCGGGCACGCTGAAGCGCCAGCCGCGGCGAGCGCGTCCCGAGCTCGCGTCCGACGAGCACGGCGGAGATGGGGAGCATGACGCTGAAGGTCGTGGCGCTCATGCCGACCATGAACGCCGCGATCGCGCTGAGGGCGACCGGGTGCCCGGCGATCCCGGCGATCCCGCAATTGAGCAACGCGATGCGCATCCCCGCGCTCACCGGCGCGAAGGGAACGACGCGCGCGCCTCCCTGGACCGCCATGACGAGCGCCGCCGTGCCGAGCGTCGCCGGAAGCGCGAAGGCGCCCAGGAAGCAGAAGAGCGAGGCGAGACGGATCAGGCGAGCGAGCGCCTGCCAGCTCGCCACCCGGGTGAGGAAGCGTCGGGGGGTGGAGAAGATCGCCAGTCCCCGACGCCAGCGAGACCCGGCGCGAGCCAAACGGCGCCCCAGCGGGCGCGCGGCCGCGGTCAAGACGACCAATGCCGCGAGCGCGAGGACCGATGTCACCACCGGGTGCATCGACGCGCCCGCCGCGGATAGCGCTCCCGCCACGCTCGGCATCGGCACCCAGCCTCGGACGAGCAACCACACGAGCAGCGCCGCGCCGCACAGCGACTCGAAAGCGGTCTCGGCGACCGCCGTGGCGATCAGCGAGGGATAGTGGGCGCCGTCGATACGACGGCGGACGAAGGCCAGCTTCACGACGTCGCCGCCGCGTGCCGGCAGCAGACCGTTCAACCCCGCCGCGGCGAACGACGCGGCCATGACGTGCCGCCCGCCGAGCTCGCGCGCGTGCGGGTAGGACGCGCGAAGAATGTTGAACCAGCCGCGTGACCGCACTGCCTGAGAAAGGATGTGCAGCAGCACGCCGGCGAGCAGCCACCGGACGTCGACGTGCGCCGCGGTGCCGTCGAAGCTGGGGAGCACCGCGACCACTTTGTTCATGTCCGACACCTACCTCGCCGCCCGAACCCAGCCGAGTCGTTCTGCCCCCGCCGTCGATACGACTCAGCGATGCAGTGGCCGGTGTGTGACGATGGACGCATGCACGATGTCGCGTTCGACGTCTCGTGCGTCGTCCACGTCCACACGACGTATTCGGACGGAACGGCGACCGTGCCCGAGCTGCTCGCCGCCGCGCGTGAGGCGGGCGCCGAGGCGGTGCTGCTCACCGACCACGACTCGCTGGCCGCGCGTCGCGACGGGTGGGAGGGCACGCATGACGGGGTCTTCCTGCTGGTGGGGACCGAAGTCAGTCCGCGAGTGGGCCACTACCTGGCCTTCGGCGTGGCGGACGAGATCTCGCACGCCGGGCGGTCGGCGCGCGAGATCGCGGACTCGGTGCGGGCGGCGGGCGGTATCGGCTTCGCCGCGCACCCGTTCTCGGACGGCGGGCACATGCTGTATCCGCCGGTCGCGCGGCGGATCGTGCTGCCGCACGGATGGCCGGCGCTCGAAGACGGGTGCGACGGCATCGAGTTGTGGAGCGTGACCACGGACGCGGCCGAGGCGTGGAGCACGCCGGCCGAGGCATGGCGCTGGCTGCGCGACCCGGAGGCGGCCGTCGCCGCGGGTCCACCGGCCCATCACCTCCGGCGCTGGGACGAGCTGTCGGCCCGCCGGCGGTTGCCCGCGCTCGGCGGCCTCGACGGCCACGCGCCCGGCGTCCGCGTGCGCGGACGCGTCCACTCGCCCCTGTCACACGCGCGCACGTTCGGCCTGCTGCGCACCCACCTGGTCTGCGAGCGGCCCCTGAGCGGCGACGTCGACGCCGACCGGTCGACCCTCCTGGCCGCGCTCGCTGCCGGTGCGGCGTGGCTCGTCTGCCCGTTCGTCGCGCCCGCCCACGGCGCCCGGCTCTGGGCCGAGCGCGACGACGGAACGACGATCGCCATGGGCGGCGAGGCTCGCGCCGGTCCCACGCGGCTGTGCGCGCGGCTGCCGGCGCCCGCCGACATCGTCCTCCTGCGCGACGGCGTACCGCTGCGGCGGGTGCACGGCGACACTCTCGACCTCGACGTGGAGCTCCCGGGCGTCTACCGGATCGAAGCGCGGATCGACCAGCGGTTCTGGCTGCTGTCCAACCCGATCCATCTGCGCTGAGGCGGCATCACTCAGGCTCCCGGCGGCGCCGGGTCGCCGTTGCTGCCAAGAGCACTCCGCCGGCGAGCCCGCCGAGCGCGTTGGCCGTGGTGTCGGTCATGGTGTCGTTGTTGTCGGGCTGGTAGTGCGTGCCGCGATGGCTGTCGGAGGTCCACTCGTAGATCTCGTAAGCGCTCCCGAAGCCGGTGGCGACGAGGAACACGAGCAGCACCGCGCCGATCCGCTCGACCCAGCGCACGGGGTGCAGCACGTCGGGCAGCACGCCGGCGCGGATGAGCACGATCACGGCGGTCGGCGCCAGAACCGCCGGGAGCGCCGTGTGCACGAGCGTGTCCCACCACTCGTAGCGCCCCCAGAAGCCCGCGACCTGGCCGAGCTCCTGCAGCGTCCACGCCACGAGGAACGCGACATCGAACGCCACCGGCAGTCGCAGCAGGCGCGGCACCTGGAGCACGGCGAACACGACCACCAGCGCGAGCGCCTTGCCCGGCCGGCCCTGCCCCACCTCCACCGCTGCCCAGACCAGGTAGGCGAGCTGCAGCGCGGTGATCGCGGCCGGGCGGCTCGGCAGCCGCGGCCGGCGATGCATCGCCGCGGTCGTCATCGTCCCTCCGCAAGCAGCCGGCGCTCCATGCGCGCGGGCAGCCGCCGGGTCGTGTAGCTCGCGATCGCCCAGACGGCCAGGAACAGCCCACCGACGCCCGCGCCGAGGAAGCCGTCGGCGATGTCGGTGACGGTGTCGGTCTCACCGATGAACAGGTGCTGGCCGAACCAGTTGTCCACGACCCACTCGTAGACCTCATAGAAGGCGGCCGCGGTCACACCGAGGCAGCAGGTGATCAGGGCCATGCCCGCGAGCTGCCAGTTGCTGCCCGAGCGCTTGGATGGATCGGGCACGACGTCCAGGCGCGCGAATCCGATGTAGAGGATCGGCGCCAGGCTCATCGGCAGCGTGATGTGAACGAGGTTGTCGTACCACCAGAAGCGGCTGAACAGATGCAGCGCGTTGCCCCAACCCTGGAAGAACATGGCCGTGCAGAACACCCAATCGACCGCACGGGGAACGTCGATGGCGCGCACGAGAAACACCGCCAGGCCCGGCGCTGCGAGCCGCAGTGCGGCGTCCCAGTTCCCCATCAGCGCGTAGACCAGCGCGCCGATCGGGAAGCTCAGCCGGAAGAGGTCGAGCGGATCCCGCAGCACGGGATGCCAGTCGCGCAAGAAGACCCGCGCGAAGACACGTTTCGTGCCGGAAAGCCGGGCCGGCGGCAGGCCGGCCGTAGGGGGCTGCAGATGTGCGGTGTTGGTCATCGAAATGCTCCTTCCGACCCGAGTGTGCGCCGCTGGGCTTCGCGTCGCACCCGTGTTGACACTGGTCATGTCGTCACCGGGGGCGACCAGTGATGGCAGCCGGGTCAAGCTCGCCGCGGTAGCGCTCGCCGTTGACGAACAGCGTCGGAGCGAAGGCCACGCCGCTGGCCCGTGCGCTGGCGACGTCGGCGTCGATGCGCTCGGCGCCGGTGCGCGCGCGCATCGCCTCCAACGTCCACTCGGGGTCGAGCCCGGCGCGCACGAGCGCGTCATGGAGGTCCTGCGGGTCGTCGTGGCGCAGCTTGAGCAGCTCGCGGGTGAGGACCCAGAACTTGCCGCGGGTCGCGGCGGCCTCGGCGGCGAGGGCGAACGCGAAGGCGTGCGGGTGGGCGGTCTCATCGGGGTAGTGGCGCCAGGCGACACGGGTCGTCAGGCGCGCGGCGTCGAGCACCTCGCCCAGCCGGCGCGACCAAGGCGTCGCGTAGGCACCGAAGACGAGCAGCGTGGGAGCGGCGGAGGCCGGACCGTCGACGTGGTCGCGCTCCGGCGCCAACGGTGGCCAGAGCGCCCCGTGATGACCCGTGTGCGAGGCCATCAGCTCGCGACCTCGATCTTGTTGTGGACCTCGGTGACGCCCGAGGTCTGGAAGGCGATCTGCGCCGCCTTGCCGCGCAGGTCGGGCGTGTCGACGACACCGCGCAACGTCACGGTGCCGGCGGTGGCGATGGCGTCGAGACGCGCCGGGTGCAGCCCGGGATGAGCGCTTAGCGCGTCCATCACGGCGGCCTGCGTGTCGGCATCCGCGCGCCGGTCGCTGTCGAGCGGCCGCACGCGCAGCTGGTTATCGACGTGGCGGACGCCGGGCACCCACTGCGTGGATCGGCCCGCCTCGTCGCGCTGCTGGACGCTGCCGACGGTGCCACGCAGGGTCACGTCGTCGCCCACCACCTGGGCGGCGATCTCGTCGGGGAACACGAGCTGGTTGTCGGCGAGCGCCTGCATGACGTCTCGCTGGAGGGAGGTATCGGACATGGCCCAAGATGGCGCTCGCCGTCCACCGGCGTCATGCGAGTGGACGGCGAGCGCGATAGCCCTTGTCTATGCCGCTAGTAGGCGACGGAGAGGTGGTCGTCGACGAAGTTCACGCCGGGTGCGGCCCACGCCGCGCCGACGGCCGCGTCGCGCTCGGCCCAGGAGCGGACGCTCCCGGTGAGCTTGACCTTCCCGTCGTCGGCGCTCTCGATGTGCACGCCTTCCGCATCCAGCTTGGCGTCGCGCTCCATCGCCCGCTTGATCGAGTCCCGGACGTCGCCTTCGAGCGGCGGCGGCGCGATCAGCTCGACCTGGTTGTCGACCCGGATCACGCCGGTGATGTTGCCCGCCACCTGCTCGGCTTCGTCGCTCTCGAAATGCAGGTGCGCGGTGCCACTGAGCGTGACGACGCCGTCGTCCACCTTCGCGTCGATCGTGCTCGGGACGAACGAGTCGAGGATCAACGCCTGCAGCACGTCGCCGCGCAGGTCGGCATCCGCCCGACGGTCGGCGTTGAGCAACCTGACCTCGAGCTCGTTCTCGACGCGCTTGGTGCCGTAGACGCGCTTCACGGCGTTGGCGGCCTCGCGCTTGTCGCGGAAGTTTCCGACCGTCCCGCGCAGCGTCACGACGCCGTCGGCGGCCGAGACGGCGATCGATGTGTCGTCGACTCGCGGTTCCCAGCGGAGCTCTTCCTGCGCGTCGCTGCGGAGTTGGTTGTCGGTCATGTGGGGACCTCCCTCAGGGATGGGTTGGGTTGGATGGAGAGCAGACGGGCGGCGAGGACGCCGAAGAGGAAGCCGCCGACATGGGCGAAGAACGCCGTGCCGCCGGCACCGGGGTCGATGAGGCCGAAGTTGGCCTCGACGAGCTGGAAGAGGAACCAGGCGCCGAGGAAGACCCAGGCCGGGATGCGGATCGGGAAGACGAACACGAGCGTCAGCACGCGCGAGCGCGGATAGAGCACGTAGTAGGCGCCGAGCACCGCTGCGATGGCGCCGCTTGCGCCCAGCATCGGGACGTGCGCGTCGGCGGCCGTCCCGGCCACGAGCGTGATCAGACCCTGTGTGAGCGCGGCCGCCAAGCCGCCCGCGAAGTACAGCGCCAGGTAACGCAGATGCCCGAACGCGTCCTCGACGTTCTTGCCGAAGATCGCGAGGAACAGCATGTTGCCGAGGATGTGGTCCCAGCTGCCGTGCATGAACATCGCGGTGAACCAGCTCACCCCCCACGCGAGCGGCGCGTGACACGAGCCGTCGAGCGCGCACGGGTAGAAGGAGGAATGCGCGACCGAGCCGTTGAGGTCCGGCAGCTCGTAGAAGATCCAGACGAGGAAGTTGGCCGCGATCAACGCGACGTTGACGACGGGGAAGCGCCGTGCGGGGATGCCGTCGGACAGCGGGATCATGTCCTACCGTGGCGCGGGCGCGCCGTGACGGTTAGACCACACCGCGTCAGCGTCATAGGCGAGTCGTATGGCGGAGCGGCCGCTCGCGCGCATGCCGGAGGAGTAGTCTCAGCGGGGCCATGGCCACCCGCCGTGCGCCGGTATTGCTGGGCCGTGCCGCCGAGCGCCAAATGCTCGATCGGATGTTGCACAACGTCCGCGGCGGCCAGAGCGCGGTCCTGGTGATCCGCGGCGAAGCGGGGATCGGCAAGACCGCGCTCCTGGATTACTGCGCGAGCCAGGCGTCGGCGTTCCGGACGGCGCGGATCGCCGGCGTCGAGGCCGAGATGGACCTGCCGTTCGCGGCGGTGCATCAACTCTGCGCTCCGATGCTGGTTCGGCTCGACACGCTTCCGGAGCCCCAGCGCGAGGCGCTGAGCGTCGCGCTGGGGCTCTCGTCCGGCGAGCCGCGGGACAACTTCCTGGTCGCGCTGGCCGTGCTCAGCCTCCTGGCGGCAGTGGCAGAGGAGCGACCGCTGCTGTGCGTGGTGGATGACGCGCAGTGGCTGGACCGCGCGTCGAGTCAGATCCTCGGGTTCGTGGCGCGAAGGCTGCTCGCGGAATCGGTCGCACTCGTGTTCGGGGTACGCAAGCGCTCGGGCACACCTGCGCTGGAAGGCTTGGCGGAGTTGCGGCTGAGAGGGCTCGGCTCGGAGGACGCTCGCGTCCTGCTGGCGACGGCCGTCCCGGGCCTCCGCGACGATCGGGTGTGCGAGCGAATCATCGCCGAGACGCGCGGCAACCCACTCGCGTTGCTGGAGCTGTCGCGGCATAGGAGCGCACCGGGCGTCGCCAGCGGCTTGGTCGTGCCCGCCGCGGCGGATCTTGCCAGTCGCATCGAGCAGCGCTACTGCAAACGTCTCCACGCGCTTCCCGAGGCGACGCAGCGGTTGCTGCTGCTGGCGGCGGCCGAGCCGGCGGGAGACACCACCCTGCTCTGGCGGGCCGCGGAGCGGCTCGGGCTGGGAGCGAGCGACCTCTATCCGGCACGCGAGAGCGCGCTGCTGCAGATCAGCGCCGACGTGCGCTTCCCGCATCCGCTGGTGCGCTCGGCGGTGTACGGGGAGGCGTCCCCGGAGGATCGCCGCGGCGCCCACGCGGCGTTGGCAGACGCCTGCGACGCTGACGTCGACGCCGATCGCCGCGCGTGGCACCGCGCTCTTGCAGCGGCCGGGCCGGACGAGGACGTGGCCACCGAACTCGAGCATTCCGCCGGTCGCGCGCAGCTGCGTGGCGGCCTGGCCGTGGCCGCCACGGTCCTTGAGCGCTCGATGGATCTCACACCCGATGCCGCACGGCGCTCGCGCCGCGCGCTGGCGGCCGCCGAGGCGACACTGCTCTCCGGCGCCCCGGAGGCTGCGCTCAGGCTGCTGGGGCGAGCCCAGGCCGGTCCCCTCGATGCTCGCGAGCGCGCCCACGTCGAGCTGCTTCGCGGACGAGCCGCGTTCGGCTCGCTCAACCGTCGCGACGCGCCGCGGCTGCTGCTCGCGGCGGCGAAGGAACTCGAACCGCTCGACCGGCTGTCGGCGCGTGACGCCTATCTCGAGGCAATGGCGGCGGCGCTGTACGTGGGACGGCACGCCGGTGAGATCGGCGTCGTGGAGGTCGCTCAGGCCGTGCGCGCGGCGTCGATGGATTCCGGCCGCCCGCAGGATCTGCTGCTCGGCGGCCTGGCCGTCCAGATCACGGACGGCTATCGCGCCGGAGCGCCGCTCGTGAAGCGCGCCGTCACGGCGTTTCGCAGGGCGGACATGCCTGCGCCAGATGCGATCCGGTGGCTGTGGATGGCCGCCTACGCCGCCCAGGATGTGTGGGATGACGAGGGTTGGGAGGAGCTGAGCGAGCGGCACGTCACGCTGACCCGGCAAGCGGGCGCGCTGGCCATGCTGCCCTTCGCGCTCAACGGTCGCGTCAATCTGCACCTCAGCGCCGGTGAGCTGCCGGCGGCCGCCTCGCTCATCGACGAGCTGGTGGCGGTCAAGGACGCCATCGGAAGCGGACTTCCCCCGTACAGCGCGCTCGCGCTCGCCGCCTTCGGAGGCCGCGAGGACGAAGCCGCGAAGCTGATTCGCGCGGTCCGCGAGCAGGTCGGCGCGCGTGGCGAGGGGATCGCCATGGCGTTGCTCGAGCACGCCGAGGCGATGCTCTACTGCGCGCTTGGCCGTTATCCCGACGCGTGCGCGGCGGCACGGCACGGCCTGGATCGTCCGCACGAGCTCTCCTGCTTGACGCGGTTGTTGCCGCAGCTCGTCGAGGCCGCCGTCCGCAGCAACCAACGCGCGCTCGCCGAGGACGCGATGCGGCGGCTGGCGGAGAGCACCAGCGCGGCCGGTACCGACTGGGCGCTGGGCATCGAGGCCCGATCACGCGCGCTCATCAGCGAAGGCGAAGACGCCGAGCCGCTGTATCAGGACGCGCTCGAGCGCCTCGGACGCACGCGTCTGAGCGCGGAGCTCGCGCGGACGCACCTGCTCTACGGTGAATGGCTGCGCCGCCTTGCTCGCCGCGCGGACGCTCGGGAGCCGCTGCGGACCGCGCACCACATGTTCACCGAGATGGGGATGGAGGCGTTCGCCGAGCGCACGCGACGCGAATTGATCGCGACGGGCGAGACGGTCCGCAGGCGGCAGCCCGAGGCGCGTGACGACCTCACGCCGCAGGAGGGGCAGATCGCACGACTGGCGCGCGACGGGCTCACGAATGCGGAGATCGGCGGCCAGCTGTTCCTCAGCCCCCGAACCGTCGAATGGCACCTGAAGAAGGTGTTCAGCAAGCTCGGGATCAGCTCCCGGCGCGGCTTGCCCGAAGCGCTGCCCACCCGGGCCGCTGACCCGGCGCCCGTGTAGCCACCAGGGGGTCCTGACCAGGGGTCGGCCCGGGCGCTATTCGCGTGCCCGAGGCGCACTGTGGACACACACCGTCCCTGACCTGAAGGAGCCACCGTGAACCTCTTGATCGAAGCCGTGTCCGTCGACCAGGCGCTGGAGTCGTGGCGATTCGCCGCCCAGCAGGTGGGCGACGCCTGGCAGCACTACCTGGCCGCGGACCGCCCGTCGGTGCGCCGCGAGGCGTTCGCCGCCTACGTCGCCGCGCTCGATCTCGAGGCGGACGCCGCAGACGAGCTGTTCGCGATCGCGGGAACCGAGTGAGCGCCATGGAACTGCGTCACTTGCGCTACTTCGTCGCGATCGCCGAGGAGCGAAGCTTCACGGGTGCCGCCGAGCGCCTGTGGATCGCCCAGCCCGGTCTCTCGTCGCAGATCCGGCGGCTGGAAGGCGAGCTCGGCGTCACGCTCTTCACGCGCCACAGCCGCGGCGTCGACCTGACCGACGCGGGCGAGCTGTTGCTCGAACGCGCCCGCCTGGCCCTGGCCGCCGCGGACAGCGCGCTCGCCACCGGCCGAGACCTCCAGGCGGGGCTGGTCGGCAGCGTGCGGCTCGGGCTCGCGGACGAGGCGCCGGCCGGCGTCACGCCGGGGCTGCTCGCCGCCTTCGGGCGCGACCGGCCCGACGTCGAGGTCACGGTCGTCACGTCCTATGCGGGCGCGTTGCTGCGCGACCTGCACGACGGCCGGCTCGACGCCGTGATCGCACCCTCGGCGATCGGGACCGCGAACCTGCGATCGCTGCGAATCGCCTCGGAGCCGTGGTCCGTGCTCGTCGCCCACGGCCACCGTCTCGCCACGCCCGGTCCGATCAGCGCCACCGCACTCAATCGCGAGCGCATCGTGACCACCGGGCACCGCGACGGCGCGGGCTACGACCGCGCCGTGTCCGAGCTGCTGGACAGCCTTGGTGTCACGGCTGAGCTGGTCCCCGGCGGCCCCGGCCCCGCGCTGCATGCGGCGGTCGCCGCGGGTGAGGCGCTCGCGCTCGCCAGCGCGCCGACAGCCGGGCTGATCGCGCGCCCGCTGACCCCGACGCGACGCCTGCGCTTCGCGCTGATCCGGCGCGACGAGACGCCATCGCCCGCCCTCCGCGAGCTGATCACGAGCGCGCAAGCGGCCGCCGCGCCGTCTTCCCTGCGCGTCCTGGAGGCGGTGGCATGACACGCGATCGACTCCTCACCGCGGCGGACGAGGTACGCCTGGCACGCCGGATCGAGCGCGGCGACCTGGTCGCCAAAGACGAGCTGATCACCGCGAACCTGCGGCTGGTCTATGCCGTGGCGCAACGCTACCGCGGTCGCGGCGTGCCGCTCGAGGATCTGACACAGGAAGGCGCGGTCGGGCTCGTCCGCGCCGCCGAGAAGTTCGATCACCGGCGCGGGCTGCGGTTCTCGACCTATGCCGCCTGGTGGATCCGGCGCTCGATCATGGACGCCCTCACCGACGCCCAGGCGATCCGCATTCCGCCCGCCGCCCGGCAGCAGCTCGCGGCCGTTCTGCGCGCTGAGGACGAACTGCGCCGGCTCGACGTGGTCGCCAGCGACGACGCGATCGCCGCGCATGCCGGCCTCAGTCCGCGCACGGTGCACGCGCTGCGCGACGCACCGCATGTGACCGCCTCGCTCGACGAGCCGCTCGGCGAGGACGGCACCCCGCTCGCCGAGCTGATCGGCGACCCTGACGGCGACCCGGCGTGGCAGCAGACCGAGCGAGACGAGACCCGCCGCCGGCTGTGCTCGCTGCTGAACCTGCTGCCCGCACGCCACCGCGAAGTCCTGCTGCGCCGCTTCGGAATCGGCCGCGACGACGCCCAGAGCCACGAGCAGATCGCGGACTGGCTCGGCGTCGGCGAGCAACGCAGCCGCCAACTCGAACAACAAGGTCTGCACTGGCTGCGGACCCTCATCAGTCCACCCATCCCCCACGGAGGTACACCATGACGCTCGCACACCAACTCACCCGCGACGCCGCGACCAGGGTCGCCAAGGCCTGGTGGCTGTTGCTGCTCAACGGCCTCGCGCTGATCGTCGCCGGCGTGCTCGTCTTCAGCATCGATTGGACCGTGAACTCGCTCGCCACCTTCATCGGCGCCCTGTTCATCTTCGAAGGCGCCTCGCGCGCGCTCGCGTCCGGCATCGACCCGCGCGTGCGACGCGCCAACGTCATCTCCGGGCTGATCTCGATCGCCACCGGCATCGCCATCATCGCCTGGCCCGAGCCCGGCATCGTCGCCGTCGCGATCTTCCTCGGCGCCTGGCTTGTCGTCTCCGGCACGATCGCCATCAGCGGCGCGTTCGCCGTCCGGCCCGTGTTGCCGTACTGGTGGATGCTGCTGCTCATCGGGCTGCTCGAGATCCCGCTGGGCGTGCTCGCCCTCGCCAACCCCGGCGCCACCCTCGCCGCCATCATCACCGTCGCCGGTATCTGGGCCGTCGCCATCGGCGTCTCGCGCGTCGTGCTGGCCTTCGAGGCCAAGCGCCTCCCTGCTGAGCTCGACAAGGCCTGGTCCGCCCCGACCGCGACGACCGCGGCCGCCTAACTCCACCGGCGAGGCCCGGGTCACGTGCGGCGAGCCAGTCGCGGGACCCGGGCCCGCACGGGTGCGAAGGGACCGGCTGCGCGCGACGCTGGAGACAGCCAAAACACCCCCCTTTTCCTGGAGGCCGAGATGTACAACAAGCAATCGATCCGCCGTCGTATCGCCCTCGTGGCGGTCGGGGTTGCCGCACTCGCCCTGACGGCAACGAACACGCTGGCGGCACAGAACGAGCCGCGCCAGCCGAAGCCCACCGTGGTGCTCGTCCACGGCGCCTTCGCCGACGCGTCGACCTGGAACGGCGTCATCGACCGACTCCAGCGCGACGGGTATCCCGTGATCGCGCCGGCGAACCCGCTCCGCGGTATCGCCTCGGATGCCACCTACCTGGCGAGTGTCGTAAAGACGATTCCGGGCCCGGTCGTGCTCGCGGGTCACTCCTACGGCGGCGCCGTGATCGGCCAGGCCGCGGCCGGCCTGCCCAACGTCAAGTCGCTCGTGTTCGTCGACGCGTTCGCGCTCGACGTCGGCGAGCCCGCCGGGTCGATCGGCGAGCGCTTCCCGAACAACCTGCTCGGCCCCGCGCTGATCACACGGCCGTACGCGCTACCCGGCGGACAGACCGGCACTGACGTGTACGTTCAGCCGAGCCGCTTCCGCGAGGTGATCGGCGCCGATGTGCCCGAGCACGCGATCGCGTTGGCCGCCGCGGCCCAGCGCCCGGTCGACCAGTCGGCGTTCGTCGAGCCGCCGACCGCGGCCGCATGGAAGACGATCCCGTCGTGGTTCGTCATCGGCCGCCAGGACAAGGCGATCGATCCCGCCGGGCTGCGCTTCATGGCCAAGCGCGCGCACGGCCGTACGACCGAGATCGACGCGTCGCACCTCGGCCTGATCAGCCACGCGGGCACCGTCGCTGACGTCATCGAGCGCGCCGCGCGCTGACGCGAGCGCGAAACGCATCCGCCCCACGAGAGGCCCGCCGACCGGCGGGCCTCTCGGCGTTGGCCGGACGGTGATGGTCCTGGCGGCGGCCATACGCTCCGGATATCGGGGCCTCCAGCAGCTCGCCTCCGGCTGGAAGGGCGGCGTGTACCGCTGGGTCAGCGAGGGCCTGTCGGCGCCGCTCGGGCTGCTCGCCATCTGGTGCCAGTTCGCGCTGACGATCTTCTACTACCCGACACTGCTCGCCTACGTCGGCAGCACCCTCGCCTACGTGATCGACCCCGGCCTGGCCGGCAACGGCGTCTACACCGCCGCAGTCGTCATCACGCTCTTCTGGGGCGGCGTGCTCGTCTCCTCGCGCGGGATGGGCCTGGTCGCGAAGCTCGCGTCGCACGGCACCGTGATCGGGACGCTGATCCCGGGCGCGATCCTCGTCGTCATGGGGCTCGTGTACCTGCTCCAGGGCAACCATTCGGCCGCGCCCATGGACACCAGCCAGCTCGTGCCCGCCTGGACCGGCCTCGCCGGGCTCGTGCTCATCGTCAACAACTTCCTCTCCTACGCGGGGATGGAGATGAACGCCGTGCACGTGTCCGAGCTCAAGGACCCCGCGCGGGAGTTCCCGAAGCCGATCTTCGTCGCGATGGGCCTCGTGCTCGCCATCTTCATCCTGCCGGCACTCGCGATCTCGTGGATGATCCCGGCCGAGGAGCTCAGCCTCACGGCCGGCGTCATGCAGGCGTTCAGCGCCTTCTTCGCGCACTTCGGCATGTCCTTCCTCGTGCCGCTGATCGCGCTCGCGCTGGTTGCTGCCTCGCTCAGCGGCATGAACGCCTGGCTCGCCGGCCCGTCCAAGGGCCTGCTCAAGATCGGCGCCGAGCAGGGCTACCTGCCGCCGCAGTTCCAGAAGCTCAACGCGGAGGGCATCCAGGTCAACATCCTCGTCGCCCAGGGCGTCGTGACCACGATCATCGGGCTGCTCTTCGCCTTCCCGCCGAGCGTCTCCAGCGCCTACTGGATCTTCTCGGTGATGACCACGCAGGTGTACCTGATCATGTACGTGCTGATGTTCGTGGCGGCGCGCCGGTCGCGGCGCGACCAGCCCGATCACCCGCGCGGCTACTAGGCGCCGGCGCTCACCGCGCTGTGCATCACGGGCCTGCTCGCGTCGCTCGCCGCGTTCGTGATCGGCTTCGTGCCGCCGTCGCATTCGGCAGCGCCAGCCCGCTGACGTACGGGCTCCTGATCCTTGGCGGCACGGTGCTGATCGGCATCGTTCCGCCGTTGGCGCTCTACAAACTGCGCAAGCCGTCTTGGAAGATCGCGGACGCGGAGGAGGAGCGATGAGCGCTGCCACAGTCCACGCCACCGCCCACCGCGACCGCGTCTACTAGCCAGGATCGGCGCGGAGCGACCGGATCTTGCGTCGCCTAGGTCAGGTCCGACACGGCGAGTATCAACTTGCCGAGGTTCTCGCCGGCGAACAGCATCCGCAGCGCGTCGGGGAAGGCGCGAACGCCGCCCTCGATGATCTGCTCGCGTGAGACCAGCCGGCCCTCGCGCAGCCAGCCGGCGAGCTCCGCAACGGCCTCCGGATAGCGGTCGGCGTAGTCGGGCGTGACGAATCCGGTCATCGACGAGCGCGTCCGCAGGAGCTCCAGATAGTTGGACGGCCCCCAGCGCTGATCCTCGTCGTACTGCGAGAGACCCCCGCTGATGACGACGCGCGCGCCGCGGGCCAGGTGCGAGAGCACCGCGTCGAGGATCTCGCCGCCGACGTTGTCGAAGAACACCTCGACACCGTCGGGCGCGAGCTCCCCGAGCACGCGGGAGACGTCCTGCGCCTTGTAGTCGATCGCGGAGTCAAAGCCGAGCTCATCGACGAGCCAGCGACACTTTTCCGGCCCGCCCGCGATCCCGATCACACGACAGCCCTTGATCCCGGCGATCTGACCCGCGACGCTCCCGACCCCGCCCGCCGCGGCCGACACGACAACGGTCTCGCCCGCGCTCGCGCGGCCGACGTCGAGCAACCCGAAATACGCCGTGAGGCCGGGGATCCCGAGCGCCCCGAGGTAGGCCGTCAGCGGCGCGAGCGACGCGTCGAGCTTCGTCACGCCCGTCCCGTCGGAACGGGCGAACTCCTGGACGCCGAACCCGCCGTAGACGTACTCACCGACCGCGAAGCCTGCGTGCTCGGACGTCGCCACGCGCCCGACCGCCCCGGCCTCCATCACCGCGCCGATGGCCACCGGCGCCGAGTAGAACGGGCTCGCGGCGATCCAGCGCCGCATCGCGGGATCGATCGATACGTACGCGACCGCAACCACGAACTCGCCGGGTCCGGGCGACGGGACCGGCTCCGTGGTCAGCTCCCAGTCCGACGCCTCTGCACGCCCGGAAGGACGAGCGGCCAGGCGGATCTGATGATTGAGCGGACTCATACGCCGGCGCCGAACATTAGCCCCGCCTTGGTCTTCTCGGCGCACGGTGGCTAGCGGCGCAACAGGTCGGGCGCGGTCGCCGCACCGCTGCCTCGCATCTCCCGCTCGGTCACGAGCGTGACGACGGGCGAGCGGCCTCGGCCGCGAGCCGACGTCCGAGCGCGGCGGCCGAGGCGCCGTCCGGAGCCAACTGTCGGAGCACGCGCAACGCCGCCTCGATGTCGCTCTGGGACGTGAGGCCGGCCCGCAGTTCGTCATGGAGGCGCGCATCGACGGCACGGACGGCTTCTGCCGCTTGCCGTCCACTCTCGCTCAATTCCAGCGTCCAGGCGCGGGCGTCACGGGGATCGACGCTGCGGGCGACCAGCCCCGCCTCGGCGAGTGAGGCGACTAGCCGGCTCGGGCTCCCCGGCTCGCAGACGAGGTGGTCGCCGACCTCCCGGACGGTGAGCGGACGTTCGGCTCGCGCGAGAACGTTGATCACCTCGGCCTGCGCGGGGGTCAAGGCGAGCGGACGCAACAGCGCCGCGAGGGCGCGGTTGCCGTCGCGCTGTGCCGCGAGGACGAGATAGCGCAGCTCTTCCACGGGATCCATGCGAGGCAGCATAGAGATACATGTCGTGTCATTGAAATACGTGATACATCATGTATCTTGGAGCTCGCTCCGCCCCCTCCACATGAAACGAGCTTCCATGGTCGCGTTCCAAACCAGCGTGCGAATCATGCGCCCGCGGCACGAGCTGTTCGCCTACGTCGCGGATCCGACGCAGTTCCCCCACTGGAACTCAGCCGTCGAATCCGTCCGCGCCACCTCCACGCGTCCGGGCGAGGCCGGGTCGACATTCCTGATGCGCCGCGCACTCCCCACCGGCCCCGCGGAGAACACCCTCGAGATCCTGGAGCTCACGCCGCCCACGACCTTCGCCATCCGCACGACCTCCGGCCCCACGCCGTTCGTCTATCGCTACCGCTTCATGGCCGACGGCGTCGCCACCATCCTCGAGCTCGACGCCACCGTCGAGCTCGCGGGCTTGGCCACCCTCGCCGGGCCACTCGCCGGACGCGCGGTCAGACGCGGCGTCGACGCCAACCTCGCCACGCTCAAGCACCTCCTGGAAGCCGGGGCGGACTGACGCCGTGCCGCCGAATCAAGTGACCGAGGTTCATGGTGTCGTCGTCGACAGGGTGAACGTGAACGTCTTGGAGTACGCGCCGGTGCGCAGCGCCTCGGACGCGCCGATGGTCTGCCTGAAGCGGATGGTCAGCGGGTCGTTGCTGACCGGTCCGCTGTAGGAGTGGAGCGTGACCGGTGCCGCCCCGACCGGCGCGAACGCGGCCGACACCGCCGCCTGAACCGGCTGCGCCAGGGAGAATGCCCCATTGACCAACCGGCCGGGCGACGCGCCCGGATCGACCACGCTCAGCGTCGCGTCACCCGCCGTGCTGATGACATTGGCGCTCGTCGACGCCGCGTAGTCCTTGCCCACGCCGGGGGTGAAGGCACCGAAGCCGGCACCGCCGCCGAGTGCGAGCGCGAGCGTCGCGGGGACGCTGCCGCCGGCGTCGCCGTCGGCGACGTTGGCCAGATCCTGCGTGGCCACGGTGAGCGTGACCTCGTCGGAGGTGTGGAAGCCGTCGCTCACGCGGGTCTTGAGCGTGTACGTGGTGCGCTCGTCGAGCTGGCGCTGATCGGTGATGCGAAGCGCGCCGGTGCTCGGATCGATCGCGAACGGCCCGTCCGTCCCGGTCAGCTGCCACGTGAACGTCCGCAGCTCGGGACGGCCGATCGCGGATGCCCAGTCGTCGGCCTGGACGGTGCCGACCGGGGCGTTGACGTCGCGGACGCTGAACGTCTGGTTCGCTCTGATCGCCGGCGCGATGCCGCGGACGTAGTCGTGCAGCCAGAGCGCCGCGGGCTTGGGCATGTCATCGGAGAGCACGATCGGCGCGTTCTGGGCGTTGCGCCAGTGGTTGGGCTGCCGCCAGCCCCAGACCGTGACGACCTGGACCGCGGGGTGCTCCCAGAAGACCGGGACGATCCGCCGGTAGTCGCGCAGCTGGACGACATCGCCGGCGACCCCGCCGGCCGCGACTCCGTCGATGTCGAGCTCGGTGATCTGGATCGGGAGCCCGGTCGTGGCGAGGCGGTCGAGGTTGGACTTGTGGACCGCCATGTTGCCGGTGGTCGAGAACGCGTGACCCTGCTCGCCGATGACGTCGAGCAGGTTCTCGCGCTTGAGGATGTCGATGATCTGCAGGTACTGGGTGGTCGCGCTGTTGGAGTTGGTGATGCTGTAGTCGTTGAGCATCAGCTTCGCGTTGGGGAAGTACTGCCTCGCCAGCCGGAAGGCATTGAGGACCCAGTCCCACCCGGTGCCGTCGGTCCCGTTGGCGCCGCCCAGCGCTCGCGCGTAGTTGCCGCTGGCGTTGCAGTTGGCGCCCTGGTTGGCCGAGTGCGTGCAGTCGGGCGGGTCGTGCAGCGGCTCGTTGACGACCTGCAGCCACTTGATGTTCGGGTAGCGCTCCGCGACGGCCGCGAACCACTTCTTGATCTCGACCAGTTGCTCCTCGGCCGGCAGCGCGGCCATCCAGGTCGGCTGCTGGTTGCCCCAGACCAGCACGTGGAAGTTGAACGGGAAGCCGTTGGTCTGCGCGAAGTTGTAGGCCTGGTCGAGATTCGCCCAGCGCATCGCCGCGGTGCGCGTCGTGCCGGCCGCGCTGCCCCACTTGCCCGCGTTCTCAGGCGTGACCTGGTTGAAGTACTGCGTGAACAGCGGACGGGTGAGCTCGTTGACGCTGCCGAGCCACTTGTCCTTCCCGAACACTGGGAACGCCTGTCCCGCGGCGGCGGACGGAACCACTAAAACGGCCGCGACCGCGATGGCCGCGATCGCCCCTCCCGTCAGACGGGTCCGGTGCATTGCGTCCTCTCCTCCCCAACTCGCTGATGCGAACCGGCGACCGCGCCCCTCCTGCACGTTGGACCGCCAGACAAAACGTAACACCACTCATGAAGCCATGTCTAGTGGATAGTGGAAATCGCGTGAGCAATTCAGTGGAGGAGACGACAAACGCTGATGGCCACGCGATCCATCCGCCTGCCCCGCGTGCCGTGTTCGTCCCTCAGCCAGGCACGTCAGGGCTTGCGCGAGCGGCCCCGCGGCGTGTTGGCCGCCCGCTTCGTGGCGGCCCCGGGCCGGGTGGATGGCGCCTTCTTCTTCGCGACGGAATGGCCCGCTGTCGCCGACCGGTTCGAGGTCTTGGGCCGTTGTTGACCGCGCGCGACGCCATTCGGCGTGTGCGCATGAGCCACCGACGCCCGCTCGCGGCCGCGTCCCCGCGACTTGGCTGCCGCTGCATGGGTCCGCGGCGCCTTCGCGCGCCGGTTGGACTTGGCATGGCGTGTGTGGGTGGAAGCGGGTGATGAGCGGGTCACCGTGGCTGCCCTCGGTGACGGCGGGGCGATGTCCCGCTCGCCGGTCCGCGCGACGACGACCGCCTTGGGTGACGCGACGACCACCTTCGCGGGCGCCGGGCGCTCAACGGGTGGCCGCGGCGGTGACGGCGTGCGGCTGTCGTGGACCGCGGCGGTTCCGCCCGCCGCGGCGACCAGGACCGCGACGGTGGCCGCGACCTTGGGCGCGAACGCCGCCGCGGTAGTCGCGGAGACCACGCCGGTCGTCGCCGCGGCGGAGAGCGGCAGCAGACTTGCGAGCAGTGCCGCGCTCGCGGCGACCGGCATCGGCGGCGCGAGCAGCGCGAGCTCGCGCGGACGGTCGACGAGTGCCTGCTGGAAGGCCCGGCAGGATGAGCAACTGCGCAGGTGGGCGCGCATCCGCCCGCTTCGCAGCACGCGGCCGTCCCCGTCTGACAGCGCCCGGCGGACGGTTTCACATTCCATCTCGCGTCCCTCCCGCGCATAGAGCAGCCTGGTTCGCGCTTCGAAGATCGATTGCTTGACGGCGTTGGGGGTGCACTCGAGCGCCTCCGCGATCTCGCGGTGGCTGAGACCGTTCAGTTCCCGCAAGACCAGCGCGGCGCGCTGACGCTCCGTGAGCGCCTGGAGGTCGAGCCGCAGGACCTCCAGGTCGGCGCGCAGGCAGACTTGGTCCTCGACCGACGCTTCGGTGGTGCGCAGTTCGTCGATCTCGTCCGTCGGACGCCGCCGGCGCAGCAGCGAGATTGCCTCGTTGTGTGCGATCCGGAAGAGCCAGGGGCGCAACTCGAAGTCGCGCGGCTCGTCGCGCAGCGCCGCGAACGCGCGCGTCATCGTGCTCTGCAGCGCATCCTGCGCGTCCTGCTCGTGGTGCAAGATCGAGCCGCAGTAGCGATAGAGCGCCTGGTGATGGCGCTCGTAGAGCTCCGCGAACGCCGCGGCGTCTCCGCGCGCGGCCGGCGAGCGCGTCACGGACCGCCGCACGACGGACGCCAAATGGCCGCTCCCGGACAACGCGGTGCTCACGGAGTCCGGCTTCCCGACGGGAACGGGGCATCTCGGCACGCTCCCCGGGCGCAGGGCCGCCGGCAGGCCGGCCCCACCCCTTGGAGAGCGCTACGAATCGACGCCGCCCTTATGCGCCTTGGCGCGCTTGGACACACACTTGCTGCCGACCATGGCGGCCACAATCACGAATCTGCGCATCGAGCGCTCCCATCAGCAAATTGGACAACTCGACGGAACAACGCTCGGCGCGCCGAAAGGTTGGAACCACTTGCGTCCAGCCGCCGACTCCTCAGCCGACGACGTCGTGCTGCATCGCCCACAGGGCGGCGGCGGGCCGGCATGTCGCGTGCTCGCTACTCGGGCCAGGGCGAGTCCGAAGGTACGCCGTCGCCGCCCTCGGGCTTCGGGCCGCCGACGGCGATCAGCTCGAGCCCGTCCGGGCCGGCCTCAAAGCCGCGGACGACGTCAGGCGCGACGCGGACGACGTCCCAGGGTTTGAGCTCGCGCACCTCGTCGTTGAGGCGGATGCGGCCGGAGCCGGCAACCACGACGTAGGCTTCTTCCTGCTCGCGGTGCGAGTGGGCAAACGGGACGCGGAGGTTGGCGTCGTAGCACCAGAGCGAGACGCCGAGGTCACGAGAGTCGAGGTACTTGCGACCGAACGCGCCGCGCATGCCGTCCACGCGGCCCTTTGTGTCATCGTCGACTTCACGTAGGTTCACGATCGAGTAGTCAGACATCCGCCGCAGACTACGTCCCGGCCGGTGCCGTACGCGCGATCGCCTCGGCGACCGCGTTGTCGTTGCCGTCGGTCCAGCTCCTGTGCTGCACGATGCCCTCGATGCGCCAGCCGCCGGCCGTGCGCAGCATGTGATTGGTGTACGAGCCGCGGAGCAGGTAGTAGTCGCCGCCGGCGGCGCCGAGCAACAGGTGCTGGGCGTACATGTACGAGTGGCAGATCGCGCGGTTGGGATCGTGCGCGTCGAACTCGATGACGTGGTTCGGGCTGATGTGCTGCGTGGCGGTGAAGCCGTCCAGGGCGGCGGAGACGCTGTCCGCCAGCTCGTCGCGCGACACGGTGGCGGCCGGTCTCCCGCCGGCCGAGAAGTCGGCGTAGACGGAGTCGGTGAAGCAGGCGGCGAACATGCTCCAGTCGCGCCGGTCGACGCCCATGGCGTACTTGATCACCTGCTCGCTGATCTCGGTGCGGTCTTCGAGGCGGCGCAGGCGCGCGTCGAGGTCGGTGGTCATGCGGGACCCCTCTCTCATGGTGTTCGAGGTACGGGCGCTCCGTATCATTGCGCATAAGATCATCTGATACAAGATAATTTCTCGTCACCACATCCAGGCGATCTGGGCTAGCCTGTTGCCGATGACCGAGGACGCCAAGCCAGGCTTCGACGACCTGACGTGGCTCGCCTACCGCGCGGCCGACGCCCTCGGTGCCGCGTTCAACAAGGTCTCGCGCGATGCCGGCCTGACCGACCTGCGCGACTGGCTCGTCCTCGCGCTGCTGACGCTCGACGACGCCGAGCGCACGCAGCTGGAGATCGCGACGCACCTCGCGATCGACCGCTCGACGCTCGTGCCGATCCTCGACCGGCTGGAGCGCGACGGCCTGGTCGTCCGGACGACCTCCACGCGCGACCGCCGCGCGCGGATCCCGAAGATCACGCCCGAGGGAGTGAAGGTCTACGAGCGCGTCGCGATCGCGCGCGAGGAGGCGATCAACGACCGCCTCGCGGGCATCCAGCCGTCCGACCGCGCGGCGTTCCACGCAACGCTGTGGCGCATCGTCGGCGAGCCGCCGCCGGAGAGCTGACCCGGCGACTCTCTCGGCTCAGCGAGTCCCTTCGGCGCATCGCTCCCGGCGGGGCTTTCGTGTTCAAGCACGTGGACTACGCCGGATTCACCTGGTTCGGGCGACGGGCCGGAGCCGGAAACGGGTCTGGGTCGGCGTGGCATTGCGCTTGCGCGCGACGATGAACACCGCCTCCTGGCCGAGGCTCCCCGAGCCGCCGTCGCCGCGTGAGTACCAGAGCTTGACCGTCACGAGAAACGCGTCGTCGAGCATCGCCGTCGCGAGCTCGCGTTCGTCGTCGCGCAGCTCAGGGTCCTCGAGCAGCTCGCGGTACATCGCGACCGCCACCGGGTGGTTCGCTTTGAGGAAGTCGCGCAGCTCGGTTTCGTTGGTGAAGCCCTCGAGCTTCGAGCGCCGGCGGGTCATTTCGAGCGCGTCGACGCGCTCGCCGAACAGCTCCGCCACATGCTGCTCTTCGCCCCACGGCAGCGCCGACTCCGGACCGCACATCGACGGCAGGTCGGTGCCGATCGGCACGCGCGCCGCCTTGCCTTCCGGCAGCGCGGGCACCGTGAGCCCGATCGTGCCGCCCGGCCGGCAGACACGCAGCAGCTCGTCGGCCACGAGCTGGTGGCGCGGCGCGAAGACGGCTCCGAAGGCCGAGGTGACGACGTCGAACTCCGAGTCGCCGAACGGCAGCGCCTCGGCGTCGGCCTCCACCCATTCCATCCGCACGCCGTGCGCCGAGGCCTCGCGGCGTCCGGCCTCGAAGTTCTCGGGCGTCAGGTCCGACGCGACCACTTCGGCGCCGGCCAGCGCGGCGCGGATTGCCACGTTGCCGCTTCCCGCGGCCACGTCGAGGACACGCTGACCGGGGCCGATTCCACAGGCATCGACGAGCTCGCCCCCGAATCCCCAGAGGGCGCGCCGCGCGAACTCGTGGTAATTGCCCCGCGCCCACACGGCGCGCTGCGCGGCCTTGAAGTCACGATCCTCGGCCGCTGAATATGTTCGTTTCGATGTCACCTGGTGCGCCCTAGCGCGCCGTATCGCCGAGGGCCATCGCGGCCAGCGTCGCGGCAACGCGGCGCGGGCCGTGACCGCCTCCGATGACCAGTGTGAAGTGATTGACGTCGCTGACCACCTCGACCGAGACGTGCGGATGGTCGCGGACGAACTTGTCGAGCGGTTCCAGCGGGATCACCGGATCGTCGTCGTAGAAACCGCGCTCGGCTCGCAGTACTCGCACCGGCGCACTGACGCGCGTGATCGCCGTCCAGGTGCGTCCGTCGAGCATGATGTCGGCGACGTCCTTACGCACGGCCTCGAGGTGGGCCCGGCAGCGCACGCCGTCGCGATCCTGCTTGAAGTCACGCCGGACGAAGGCCTCGACGTCCTCATCCCACGCGCGCTCGAGCCCCGGGTGCTGTCGCCAGTAGCCCATGTAGGCGTCGACCGTGGCATACGTCGACTCGAACCGAGCGAAGATCTCGTGCGACTCGTCCTCCTGCTCGTCGTCTTCGCTCATCATGTTGTCGGGCAGCAGCGGCAGCCCGCCATCGAGCAATACCACCGCCGCCACGCGCTCGGGATGCTCGGCGGCAAGCCGTGCTGCGACGTTGCAGCCCATCGAATGACCGACGACGACCGCTCGCTCGACGGCGGCATCGTCCAGCACCGCGATCAGGTCCGCCACGTGCACGCCCATGCCGTAGGGCGCGGGAAGCCCGGCGCTCGCCCCCCGCCCACGCAGATCGGGAGCGAGCAGACACAACTCGGGAGCGTTGCGGCTCAGCTCACGCGCCACGGTCCGATAGACCATGTGGGTCCCCGTCATCCCGTGCAGCGCCAGCACGACGCCCTGCGCTTCCTCCGGCGGCGACCCGGCGCGCGCGACGCGCAGCATCCCGCCGGTCACGGCAACCTCAACGGCGTCGCGGAACGGCTCGCTGCTCTCAGATGCCTCCGGCGCGTTCACGTCAACCTCGTGTACGGCTGTCACAGCCATGTAGAAGTGCCTCCGTTTCATCGGTCAGGGCTGCAGTGTGCAGTCCTGCGAAACCGCGTCGGACCTGCCCCTCATACCAGCCCTCACCGTTCCGGCGGCAAACACGTACGAGGTGTGTTTTCGCTCAGAGCGTTGCCGACGTACGAACGGGCAGAACCAACCGTGCCATCGGACAGGTCGGTGCCGGTTGACATTTCGACGCGGGAGGGAAATGAGAGGGCGGATGGTTCGCGTCGCGGAGTGCATCCCCGCGACGCGACGGCGGTATCTCACCTTCTGAGACGCGGGCGGGTCGGTGGGCCCAATACACCGCTCCCCAGGGGTCGTGTCGGACCTACGAGTCGGCAACGCTGCCTTCGTGTACCTCGTCGGCGGCGTCACCGGGTTGCAGATCACGCCGCAGGTGACGCTCTAGTTAACAATAAGTCGCGCGCACGGTAGTCGAGCCCCACTTTTGGATGTCGGCGCCTCCGTCCACGAGTCTGGCGGGGGCAGCCGGCTCGAAGTGCCAGCATTGCTGCCCATGGTCGGCACGGTTCGTGATGAGGGGGCGCCGCTTCTCGGTCGCGAAAGCGAACTGCGGCTCTTGACGTCGCTGTTGGATGAGGTCGCGACGTGTGGCCGCGCGCTGGTGTTCCGTGGGGAGCCGGGGATCGGCAAGTCGCGCCTGCTCTCCGAGGCCGCGCGCGGCGCCCGCGAGCGAGGGATGGCCGTGCTCACCGCCGCCGGCGTGCAGTCGGAGGCGAAGCTGCCGTTCGCCGGGTTGCATCAGCTGCTTCGCCCGATACGAGAGCGCGCCGTCGAGCTGCCTCTGATCCAGCGTGAGGCGCTCGACGCCGCGTTCGGGCTGGCGCCCGATGTCGCGCCGGAGCCCTACCGGATCGCGATGGCCGTGCTCGACCTCGTGTCGGAGGTCGCCACGGACGGCCCGTTGCTGCTCGTCGTCGATGACGCGCAGTGGCTCGACCGCCCGAGCGCGGATGTGCTGGCGTTCGTCGCTCGGCGCATCGAGTCCGATCCGATTCTCCTGCTGGCCGCCGCCCGGGACGGGTATCCCGAGGGGCTCACGGAGGCGGGGCTGGCGGAGCACCGGCTGGCTGCGCTCGACGACGTGGCGGCCGCGGCGTTGGTCGATGCCGCGGTCCCCGATCTGTCGCTGACTCGACGGACCAGCGTCCTGCGCGAGGCCGCCGGCAACCCGCTGGCGCTGCTCGAGCTTCCGGCGGCGAGGGGCGAGCCGGCGCAGCCGGGCGCGGTGCCGGTGACCGAGCGCCTCGAGCGGGCCTTCGCGGGCCGCGTGTCGGATCTGCCGGAGATCACGCGCCTCGTCCTGCTGGTCAGCGCGCTCAGCGACGACGATGCCATGAGCGAAAGCCTGCAGGCCGCGAGCGCCGTCGCCGGAACCCCCGTCGATCTCGAAGCGCTCGAGCCGGCCGTCGACGCGGCGCTCATCGAACTCGACGTCAATGCCATCCGGTTCCGGCACCCGCTGATTCGCTCTGCGGTCCGCCAGAGCGCCGGCGTGCAGCTGCGTCGCCGTGTGCACGAGGCGCTCGCGGCGACGCTCGAAGACGATCCCGACCGGCGCGTGTGGCATCGCGCGGCACTGGTGAGCGGGACGCACGAGGAGGTCGCGCGCGAACTCGAGCAGGCCGGGGTGCGCGCGCGGCGCCGAGGCGCCGTCGACATCGCCCTGACGGCGCTGCGGCGCGCCGTGGAGCTCAGCGAGCCGAGCCATCGGGCTCCTCGGATGCTCGCGACCGCCGAGCTGGCCTACGACGGCGGGCGGCCGGACATCGCGGCCGCGATGCTGCGCGAGATCGAGCGCCTGGATCAGCGCGAGCCGCTGGACGTCGCGCGAGCCCGCTTCATCAGCGAGCTGCTGGACGCCCGCGCGCTGGCGGATCGGTCACGGGTGGCGGATCTGATCGCCATCGCCGAGCAGGCGGGAGAAGCGGGCGATCTCGAGCTGCATCACAACCTGTTGTGGATCGCCGCCGCGCGGACGTGGTGGGCGAGCCCGGGACCCGATATCCGCCGGCTGATCGTGGACGCCGCCAACCGCGCCGGCGCGCCCACCGCGGCGAACGCGCGCCTGGTCTCGATTCACGCGTACGCCGATCCGCATGCCAACGCGTCGAAGATCGTCGACTGCTTGCGCGAGGCCGCCGACAGCCGCGCGATCGGCGCGGTGCCCGCGGGATACCTCGCCTCGGCCGGGATGGTCATCGGCGCCTTCCACCACAGCCTGATGTTCTGCACCGCCGCGATCGACAGTGCCCGCGAAGAAGGGCGCCTCGGCGCTCTCCCCCGTCTGCTGGCGACGCAGGCGATCCTCGCCGTTCGCCTGCCCGACTGGGACATCGCGATCCCCGCCGCCGAGGAGGCCCGCCGGCTGGCGACCGAGCTCGGCCAGCCGGTCTGGCTCGCGACGGCCGAGACGGCGGTGGCGATGATCGGCGCCCTGCGCGGAGACCCGGACGCGACCGAGCGTGCCACGGCCCGTGCCGACGCGCTCGCATTGCCGCTGGGCGCGACCCATCTCGTCGCGCTCGCCCAGATGGGATTGACGCTTTCCGCGCTGGGGCAGAGTCGCTATCCCGAGGCACTCGGGTTCGTGGAGCGGATGTTCGACCCGCGCGATCCGGCGCACCATCTGCATTTCGCGTGCATGGCCATCGGCGACCTCGCCGAGGCCGCGGTCCACGCCGAGAACGCGCAGGCGGCACGCGAGCGCCTCGCCGAGGTCGAGGTCCTCGTGGGTGGCGCACCGGCCGAGTGGCTCGCGATCACGCTCCGCCATGCCCGAGCCCTGCTCGCCGACGACGATCGCGAAGCGAGTGTGCGCTTCGAGGAGGCCCTGAGCGCCGATCTCGGCGGCTGGCCGCTCTGGCGTGGCCGCCTGCTGCTCGCCCACGGCCGGTGGCTGCGCCGCCACCGGCGGGTGATGGATTCCCGCGCGCCGCTGCGTGAGGCTCGGGGTCTGTTCGACGCGATCGGCGCAGCCGGCTGGGGAGACCAGGCGCGCCGCGAGTTGCGCGCGTCGGGCGAGAGCAGTCGGCGCCGCGCTCCCGAAGCACGCGACGATCTGACGGCGCAAGAGCTGCAGATCGCCCAGCTCGCGTCCGAGGGGCTGTCGAATCGTGAGATCGGCCAGCGCCTGTTCTTGTCGCACCGCACGATCAGCACGCACTTGTATCGCGTGTTTCCGAAGCTCGGGATCACCTCCCGGGCGGAGCTTGGACCGGCCCTGGCGTCGGGCGCGACGCGCTAGCTCCTACGACGCGGCGAGCGTGACGTACGTACGCGACGCGCCGAAGATGTCGTCGTGTGACGCATGTATCGCGTTCGCGTCCTGGCCAGAGTCCACGAGTGACCAAGCCAACACCGAGGAGGTCAGCCATGACCGAGGTACAGAACGTCGTCCTGGTCCACGGCGGGTTCGTGGACGGTTCCGGATGGCGGGGCGTCTACGACCTGCTGAAGGCCGACGGATTCAACGTGAGCGTCGTGCAGAACCAGACGCTCTCGCTCGCGAGCGACGTCGCGACCACCCACCACGTGCTCGACCAACTCGACGGCCCCGCGATCCTCGTCGGGCACTCCTACGGCGGCGCCGTCATCACCGAAGCCGGCCGCCACGAACGCGTCGCCGGACTCGCCTACATCGCCGCGTTCGCCCCCGACGCCGGCGAGTCCGTCAACACGCTGATCGCCGACCCGCCCCCAGGCGCCCCGGTGCCGCCGATCCTGCCGCCCGTCGACGGATTCCTGTTCCTCGACCGCGACAAGTTCGCCGCCTCCTTCGCCGCCGACCTCGCCGCCGACGACGCCGCGTTCATGGCCGACTCCCAGGTCCCGTGGGGCGTCGACGCGCTCGGCGGCGCCATCACCGAACCCGCGTGGCGCAGCAAGCCCAGCTGGTACCTCGTCGCCAGCGACGACCGGATGATCCCGCCGCCCGCCCAGCGAGCCATGTCCGAGCGCGCCGGCGCCACCGTCGCCGAAGCACCCGCCAGCCACTCGATCTACGTCTCCCAACCACGCGCGACCGCCGACCTGATCAAGACCGCCGCACAGCAGGCGCTCGCCGCCGCGAAGGCCGTCGCCTGAACGTGCCGCCCGGCCGGCAGGACGCTCGCGGTCCTGCCGGCCCGGCGACGGATCGGAGATCACCATGTCCTCAAGGGCGCCGAACTCGCCGCTCCCGGACGAGGCGTGCGAGGAGATCGGCAAGCAGTTCCAGCTCACCCTCGTCGAACTGATCGCCCTGTCGCTCGCGGGCAAGCAGCTGCAGTGGACGTGCTACGGCCGCGACCTCGTCAGCGTCCATGGCTACCTCGGCCGGCTCGTGGACGAGTGGCGAGCACTCCAGGACGTCGTCGCCGGGCGCGCGGCCGCGATCGGGATGGCGCTCGACGGATCGGCTGCCGCGGTCATCGAGCTCGACGACCACCGGCCGCTGGAGCCGGGCTTCACCGAAGCCGGAGCCGCGATCGAACGGCTCTGCCTGCAGGTCTGGGACGTCGCGCTCCGGGTCCGCCAGCGCGCCGACCGGCTCGCCGCGCTGGACGCAGTGTCACATCACGCGCTCCTCGGCGTGCAGGGCACGCTCGAGGACCAGCTCTGGATGCTGCGCGGACAGCTGGTCGATTAGCTCGCCGTGGCACGAGGCGTGATCGAACGATGCCGATCGCCGATCGCGACGCCGCCACCGGGGACCTACCGTCCGCGACATGCGACCGCAAATGGAGAAGGTGTCGACGCGGAAGGCCGACGGCCTCGAGATCCGCTACGCCGAATGGAACGCCGGTGCCGAGCCGACGTTGCTGCTGCTCAACCCGTGGCCCGAGACCATCTACGCCTGGGAGCAGCTCTGGCCGCGCCTGAGCGCAGCGGGACATGTGCTCGCGATCGACCTGCCGGGCTTCGGCCATTCGCAGGCGCGCGCCGACCTCTTCTCGCCGCAGGCCATGGGCCGGTTCCTCGTCGGATTGATCGAGGAGTGGGAGCTCGGAGCGCCGCATGTCTTCGGCCCGGACGTCGGCGCGCCGACCGCGCTCTTCGCCGCCGCGGAATCTCCCTCGTCGCTCCTCAGCGCAGTCATCGGCAACGGTGCGACGTCGTATCCGCTCGAAGTGGACGGCACGCTGAAGGACCTGATCGACAACCCCGACTTCGAGTCGCTGCTCGCGCTCGACGGCGCCGAGATCGTCAGGCAGTCGATGACGATGCACGAGACCTACACCGTCTCCGCGGCGGCTCTGGAGGACTATGTCACCGGGTACGCCGGCAGTCGCTTCGGCGAGTCGGCGCGGTTCGTCCGCAACTACCCGACCGACCTGGCGCTGCTGGAGGGTCTCCTGCCCCGGATCGAGACGCCGGTGAAGATCATCGCCGGCGACCACGATCCGATGGTTCCGCTCAGCAACGCCACCTATCTGACCGAGCGCCTGCCGCACTGCGAACTGACGGTGCTCGACCTCGGCCACTTCGCGTGGGAGGACGGCGCCGAGGCGTGGGGCGACGCCGCCCTGGCGTGGCTGGACGGCGGCTACACACGCGTCGGCGGTGATGCGTGATGCCGATGATCGACGTCTACGCGGCCGCCGGCACATTCGCCGATCCGGGCTCGCTCGCCCAGCGCCTGGCAGCGACGCTGATGCGCATCGAGGAGGTTCCGGCGTTGCCGATGTTCCGGAACAACACGGCCGCGTTCGTGCACGCACTCCCGGCCGGCGCCATCGCCAACGTCGAGGGCGAGGGCGACTACGTCCGCGTCCAGGTGCTCACGAACCTGGGAGCCCTGGATCGCCCCAAGCAGTTGGCCGTCGTCGAGCAGTTCACCGGCATCGTCGCCGATGCCGCGGGACGTCCCGAGCTGCGGGAGCGCACGTGGGTGCTGCTCACCGAAGCTCCGGACGGCGGCTGGGGGCTCTGGGGACACGCCCACACCAACGCGGAGCTCGTCGCGGCGGCGCGGGCGGAGGCGGCGAAGCTGTCCGGAGGGGGCGGCGGATGAGCTCACCGACGCACTTCGTGGTGCTCCCCGGAGGCGGGTACGCGGCGCATGCCGAGAACGAGGCGGAGCCGATCCGCGAGTGGCTGGAGGGGTTGGGCATCCCGGCGTCGGTCCTGCGCTACCCGCTGAACGCGCGCCACCCGATCCCGTTGGACGCCGTCCGATCGGAGGTGCGCCGGCTGCGCGCCACGGGGGTGCGGCGCATCGGCCTGATCGGCTTCTCCGCCGGCGGGCATCTCGCCGGTCACGCCGCCCTGTCGGATGCCTCGATCGACCTGGCCGTGCTCGGCTACGCGATCACATCGATGGAGCTGGAGACCTACCGGCTGGCGCGGCTGATCCTGCTCGGCGAAGGCGCGTCGCCGGAGCTGCGCCGAGCGACCTCGCTGGACGCGCTCGTGACCGCGGCTGCCCCGCCGTTCTTCATCTGGCACACGGCCGAGGATCCGTACGTCCCCGTCGAGCACAGCTACCGCCTGGCGGCAGCGCTCGCCGCGCACGGCATCCCACACGCGCTGCACGTCTTCTCGCGCGGGCCGCACAGCCTGGGGCTTGCGCGTGGCGCCGGTGAGGCCGAGGCATGGACCGAGCTGGCGGCGGCCTGGCTCACCGCCTACGCCCCGGCCAGGAACGCGTGAACGTCGCCGGCGAACGCCTCGTGGTGTTGGAAGAGGAAGCCGTGGGCCGCGTCCGGGTAGAGCTTGAGGCGCGCGTCGGGGATCAGCCCGGCCAGCAGGTAGGAGTAGCGCGGGAGGATCATCGGGTCGCTGTCGCCGTTGGCGACGAACACGGGCTTGTCGATGGCCGAGACGCGCTGGAGCAGGGCATGGTTCGGCTGTCCCCACGCGCAGACCGCGTCGTATTGCGCCAGCCGGGTCTGCCAGCTGGTCGTCGCGTCGCGATCGGCCGTGCGTGCCCCATACACGCGGCCGAGGACCGCTTGCCCCGCCGCCCGACTCGCGTCAGAGCTCGCGAAGAAGACGCTCAGGTACTCCCCGGGTGAGGTCTCGGGCTTCCCCACGGCGCCGATGACCTCCGGGGGCCAGCCATGCATTCCGGTGGCGCCCTGCGGTGCCGAGGAGGCGAGGACCAGCTTGCGCACGGCCGAGGGACGTACGAGCGCGATCTCCTGGGCCACGAAGCTGCCGATCGAGAACCCGAGCAGATCGACCGCTCCCAGCCCGAGCGCGTCGATGAAGTCGATCGCATCGAGGGCCATCTGCGCGATCGTGCTCGGCGTCGTCCCGGTTGAAGCCGCGACGCCGCGGTTATCGAAGGTGATCACCCGGCGGCCGGTGGCCAGCGCGTCGATCAGCGCGGGATCCCAGTTGTCGAGATTGCCGCGGAAGTGCTGCAACGCCACGATCGGCATCGTGTCGGGGTCCCCCGTGGCGCGGTAGGCGTAGTCAACGCCGTTGGCGGCGCCGAGCACTTGGGTTTCAGCGTCGACGTAGTTCTCGACCAGGGTGCCGGACACGTGTGCTCCTTTCGCAGTCGCACCCATCGTCCGCCATCGGCCACGAAAATCCAGCCCGATTCTGAATCGATCGATCAGGGCGCGTGATGTGGCTGGCAGAATGGCTCCGTGGGGTCCTCACTCCTCGGACGAGACGCCGAGGTCGCGCGTGCCGAGGCACTGGTCGATCGTCTGCCCGGGGCGGGCGGTGCCCTGCTCGTCAAGGGCGCTCCGGGGATCGGCAAGTCGGCCTTGCTCGGCGAGGTCCAGAGCCACGCCGCCGAGCACGGCATCGAAACGCTGGCCGCCGAGGGCGTGGAGTCCGAGGCCGAGCTCGCGTTCGCCGGATTGCATCAGCTCCTGCGGCCCATCCGCGGCGGGGTCGAGACCTTGCCCGCGCCGCAGCGACGGGCGCTGCAGGCCGCCTTCGGCATGACCGGAGACGACGAGCCCGATCCGTTCCTGGTCGCGCTCGCTGCCTATGAGCTCGTGATCGGCGCCACCGCCTCCGCCCCGCTGTTGCTGGTCGCAGACGATGCGCACTGGCTCGATCGGTCCAGCCTGGGCGTTCTCGCGTTCATCGCCCGCCGGCTCGCCCGTGAGCCGGTGGTGCTCCTCGCCGCGTGCCGCGACGGCTATTCGACGCCGCTCGAGGACGCTCGCCTACCGACCTTGAGCCTCGGGCCGCTGGATCTCGATGCCGCCGGGCATCTGCTCGACCGCTCGACCCCCGAGCTCCGCCCCGGAGCTCGCGCGCGTGTACTCGCGGAAGCGGCCGGAAATCCGCTCGCGCTGATCGAGCTGGGCCGGACGCTGCAGCCGTCCGCCCCATCGGGTGACGCACCCATGTTCTCCTCGATCACGCTGACCGAGCGCCTGCAGCGGGCCTTCGCGGCGAGACTGGACGAGCTGGGAGCGGAGACCCGTGAAGCGCTCCTGGTGGCGGCGCTCGACCAGCAGGCATCCCTGCGAGACGTCATCGCAGCGGTCAGCCGAATCCACGGTCGGACCGTCGGGCCTTCCGTCCTCGATCCCGCGGTGTTCACCGGCCTGATCGACATCCGGGGGGACGAGCTGCGCTTCCGCCACCCGCTGATCCGCACGGCCGTCTCGCAGTCCGCCCTCCCCGCCGAGCTGCTGGCGACCTACGGCGCCCTCGCCGAGGTCGTCGCCGACCCCGAACGCGGGTTGTGGCACCGCGCGCGAGCCACGCTCGGCCTCGATGACACGCTCGCCGACGCCCTCGACGCCCATGCCGCCGTCGCCCGCCGTCGGGGGGCGATGATCGCCGCCGCGGCGGCGCTGGAGCGCGCCGCCGAGCTGACCTCTGACCCGCTTCGCCGCGGCGAGCGGCTGGTGCGCGCGGCGGAAGTGGCCTACGAGCTCGGTCACGTCGAGCTCGTCCGGCGGCTCCTCGCTCAGGCCGAATCCATCGCGGTCGGGCCGTTGGAAGCCGCCCGTCTGGAATGGCTGCGACAGATGATCGCCGGCGACTTCTGGTCACAGGCCGGAGCAACGCGGACGTTCGTGACGATCGCCGAGCAGATGGCCGAGGCCGGAGACCCGGACATGGCGCTGCGGTCGCTGGTCCCGATCGCGCATCGCTGCTGGTGGGTCCGCTCAAAGCCGCGGACGAGGAGCTATCTCGTCGACGCGGCGCGCCGGGTCGCCGCGGACGATGACGATTCACGGCTGCTGGCGGTGATCGCGTTGGCCGACCCTGAGACCACGGGGCTCGAGGTGCGACGGCGGCTGGCGCGGCTTCCGAGCGCACGGCTGGCCGATCCACTCGGCGAGACCTACCGCGGGATCGCCGCCGAGAAGGCCGGGGACTTCGTCGCCGGAGCACACCGGCTCGGGCGCGCGGTCGAGCAGCTCCGCGAGCAGGGCGCGCTCGGCATGCTCACCCAGGCGCTGGTCCATTACGCCTGGGTCGCGACCTACACCGGCGATTGGCAGGCCGCCGTCGAGTCCGGGCGCGAAGCGTCGGCGCTCGCGCAAGAGACACGCCAACCGCAATTCGGGCTGACGGCGCGACTGATGGCCGCGCTGGCGACCGCCACGACCGGATCCGAGACCCAGATCGACGCGATGCTCTCCGTTCCCGAAGCGAAGCTGCTCGCGCTCGGCGGCGGGCCGCTGCTGGCACCCGCTCACCTGGCACGCGGTGCCGCGGCCCTTGGCGATGGCCGGCACGATGAGGCCTTCGCGCATCTGTGGCCGGTGTTCGACGAAGCATCGCCGGTCTTTCACGGCTTCATGCGCTGGCCCGCCGTCCTTGATGTGGTCGAAGCGGCCGTCGGCTGCGGTCGCCACGACGTGGCGGGTGCGGTGCTGGAAACGCTCGCGGCGATCGCCGGCGTGGATGGTCCGCCGGTCCTGCGAGCGGGAGTGCTGTGTGCCCGCCCGCTCGTGGCCGATGACGCTGCCGCCGAGGAACGGTTCGCCGCCGCGCTGGAGGCGGACCTGTCCGGCTACCCGCTCCTGCGGGCACGGACGCTGTTCGCACAGGGCCGTTGGCTACGCCGCCATCGCCGGAGCGCCGATGCTCGGACTCCCCTGCGCGCCGCGGCGGATCAGTTCGCCGCGCTCGGCGCATCGGGGTGGGAGCAGCGCGCACGTCACGAGCTCCGGGCGACAGGCGATCGGACGCGTTCTCCGGCGGACGAGCGAACCGGCCTGACCGTCCAGGAGCGCCAGATCGCGGAGCTGGCCGCACAGGGACTCTCCAACCGCGAGATCGCCGAACGCCTGCTGCTCTCTCCGCGGACCGTCGGCTCGCACCTGTACCGGATCTTCCCCAAGCTCGGGGTCACCACGCGCGCGCAGCTGCGCGACTCACTCAACGCTTCCAGCCGCTGAGCTCAGGCCGCCACGAGTGCCCGCTCGCGGACGAGCCCGGCGATGAACGCCGACAGGGCCGGGGTCCGCGCGGCGTCCGGGGTCACGGCCGCCATGTCGCACCCGACCGCCGTGTCGCCGGCCACCCGGCGAAACGTCACTCCGGGGGCGCGCCAGCGAAGCATCACGGACTCCGGCACGAGAGCGCAACCCGCACCGCATGCGACCTCCATCAGCAACGGCTCGATCGACGCGGCCTCGACCTCTACGAGCGATCCCGGAAGCCCCGCCGACCGCAGCGCCGCGATCAGCGCGTCATAGAACGCCGGATTGCGCCGGCGAGGAAGCGTCAACAGCGTGTGCTGCGCGAGCAGCTCGAGCGGTGACGCGTCGTCGCGGTCGAGGTTGGAGGGGACGGCGGCGACCGCACGCTCAAAGCCCACCCGTGTCACCCGGAGGCCGGCGACCGGAGCGGGGAGCGAGACCACCGCGACGTCGAGCAGGTCATCGCGGAGGTCCTCGAGGAGCTTCTGCGGCTCCCCGGTGCTGAGCACCACGCGCGTCGGGGGAAAGCCGTGCGCGGTGCGCCGGAGTGCCAACGGGAATCGCTCAGGGACCGCGTCGCAGAGGTAGCCGATTCTGAGGCTGGCTCGGACGCCGTCCTGAAACCGCCGGACGCCGCCCGCCGCTGCGTCCGCTTGCTCGAGCACGCGGCGGGCATCGCGCAGAAACCCCACCCCCACGTCGGTCAACGTCACCTGGCGCGCGTTGCGACGGATCAACCGGACACCCAAGTCGGCTTCGAGCTGGCGCAACTGCCCGCTGACAGAGGGCTGCGTCAGGTGCAGACGAAGCGCCGTCCGCCCGAAGTGCAGCTCCTCCGCGAGGGTGACGAACACGCGCAGATGGCGGAGTTCCACGATCGAGTATTGACGCCGATCGGCCTGCCGGGCGCGCCTGTCATCCGACGCCGCGTATCCGCCATCGGCGGCCGCGGCATCGGGCGATCGACTTAACTCCGGGCGGTGGCTTCAGCCGGGTCAGGCGTCCGTGGTCGCGACAGCGCCGTCGAAGCGATATTCCTCGCGCCAACCGTCACGGTCCTCGTTGTGGATCGCCCAATACGCGTCGGCGATCCGGTCCGGGGCGAACGGGGTGCCCGCGGCGATCTGCCCGCGGATCGTGAGGCTGCCGGAGTGGATGTTGTCGTCGCGCACCTGGCGCGCGAGCATCGTCGCGACCCCGCGCAGGGTGAGCTTGCCGAGTGAGAGCGTGGTCAGCGATTCCGGGAGCGCGTCTGCGAAGCCGCCGCCGGTGAACAGGAGCGTTCCGCCACCCGCCGCGCGCATTGCGGGCACGGCGAGCTGTGCCGTCACCACCGCGCCGATCACATTGACGGCGTAAGCCGCGGCGAGCTGCTGCGGCGTGACGCTCAGCAGTTCGTCGGATGCCGCCAAGGCCGCGCTGTAGATCACGACGCCCGGCGCCCCGGGCCCGGCGAACAGCGGTGCGAGGGCGGCACTCAGGCGATCAGGGTCACCGGCGTCCGCAGCGACGATCGTGACGTCGGTGCTCGCGGCGCGCAACGCATCGGCGAGCGCGGCCAACGTCGCCGGCGACCGGGCAACGAGCGTCAGGCGATACCCCTCGCGCGCGAAGCGGCGCGCGACGGACGCACCCAGCCCCGGGCCGGTCCCGACCACCAGCAGGTGCCTCGAATCGACGGCGCCCGGAGCGTTCTGAACAGCATCTGCCGACATGGCCCCCACTCTCCAACCTCTCGCTCGTTGATTCAGGGCTGCGACGCCCTGGTCTCGGTCCAGTCGACGTAGAGCTCACGCGCGGCGAACAACCAGGTCCCGTCACGCTTGACGAACGTGTCGTGGTAGCGCAGGAAGGCCACCATCAATTGGCGCTTCCCGTCCGTCGTGAACAGGTGATGAGCGATGCAGTAGGTCTCGCCCGTTGCCCGATCGCCGGCGAGCTCGACCGTGCTCTGGCCGTTGAAGTGCATCGTCGTCTCGTAGGTGTTCAGGGCGGCGAAGACGGGCGTCAATGCCTCGCGGCCGTCGAGCGCCTGCGTCGGGGTGGAACGCTCGCCCTCCATGTAGACGACGAAGTGCGTGTCGTCCGTGAACAGCGACTTCTGGCCCTCGGCGTCGCGGCGGTCGGCGCAGTGCGCGTAGGCGTCGATCAGCTCGCGGATGGCCAGCCGGTCGGCCTGCTCGGCATGTGTGATCTCAATGTGGATCATGCTGGTGATCCACTCAGGCGAGACGAATCAGGTTCTGGCCGGCGAGCGGGCCGCCGAACTGCTGCAGTTGTCCGCCGTCGCGGAGCCCACCGAGGTCGATGGCGAAGAAGCCGGCGGCCTCGAACAGCTCGCCCACTTCAGCTTTGGCGCCGGCGTCCTCTCCCGACAGGAACATGACCCGCCGCCCACCCGCTTGGTGCGGGTCCGACGCGAGCACGTCGGCCGCGAAGTTGTTGGCGGTCTTGACCACCCGGGCCGGCGTGACGAGATCGGCGACGAGCTCGCTGGAAGTGCGCCCGTCGAGGTCGCTTGGATCGAAGGCGTTGGTCGGGTCGATCACGGTCCGTCCCTCCCATGCCAACCCGTCGACGGCCTTCGGAACGTCCGGCCACATCAGCGACTGTGGCCCTCGCCGGTTGGCGATCGTGACCGGTCGGCCGGCACGGCGCGCGATCCGCGCCATCGCCCGGCCGATCCGGCCCGCGCCGATGATCCCGACGCTCTCGGTCATCAGTTCGCCAGGGTCCCGTCGAAGTCGATCGTGGCGTGTGTGCCATCGCAGAACGGCTTGTTCGACGAGTGCCCGCAGCGGCACATCGCCATCGGATCGGGGTGGTCGATCACGTGCCCGTCGGGCGCGACCAGGGTGACCGGGCCGGCGACGATGTACGGGCCGTCTTCGCTGGGGGTGATGGTGACGTCGGGCATGGCGGGGCCTCCCTAGGCGATCTTGATGGTCTTGGAGAAGGGCAGATTCCGGATCCGGGTCCCGGTGAGCGCGGCGATGGCGTTCGCCAGGGCGGGAGCGACCGAGGGCACGGAGACCTCGCCGACGCCGGTCGGCGGCTCGGTCGAGTCGATCAGGTGGATCTCGATCTGCGGGACGGAGCGCATCCGCAGGATCGGGTAGCGGTCGAAGTTCTGGGTGACGATCTCGCCGCCTTCGCCGAGGACGACCTCGCCCCACGCCGCGGCGCTCAGCCCCCACAGCAGTCCACCTTCGACCTGCGCACGGATGAGATCGGGGTTGACGTTTCGCCCGCAGTCGAGGGCGAACACGATCCGGTCGACACGGACGCGCCCGCGAGCATCGAGCGAGACCTCGGTCACGTTGGCGCTGTGGCCGAGGAAGCCGGAGCACGTGAGGCCGCGCGCATGCCCTTCCGGCAGCGGAGATCCCCAGCCTGCAGACTCCGCCGCGAGCTCGAGCGCGCGCACCGTGCGCGGGCTGCCGGCGAGCAGCGCGCGACGGAGGTCGACCGGATCACGGCCCGCCGCGAGCGCGAGCTCGTCGATCGCCGACTCGCGCGCGAACTCGGTGTGCGAGTTGCCCACCGATCGCCAGACCATCGTCGAGATCCGCGACTCGAAGTTGGTCGAGTCGACCCGGAAGTTCTCGACGGCGTACGGTGGGTCGACGGCACCGGTCGTCGTGAAGAAGTCGACGCCGTTCGTGAACATCACGTCGCGAACGAACGGCAGGTTGATCGAAGTCGGCGCGGCCACGATCTCCTGATGCCAGGCGGTGAGGCGACCGTCCGCGTCGGCGCCGGCCCGCACCCGGTGGACGGCCATCGCCCGGTAGCGACCGACCTTGAACTCCTCCTCGCGCAGTGACTGCACCTTGATCGGGTGCTCCCATCGGAGCGCCTTCGCGATCTGCACGGCCTCGGCGACCGGGTCGTGTTCGGCGCTCGAGTGCAGACCGAACGATCCGCCGACGAAGGAGACGTGCACCTCGACCTGCTCGACGTCGATCCCGGCGATCGAGGAGGCGTTCATCTTCACGTACTGGGGTCCCTCGGTCCCGGCCCAGACGTCGAGCACGCCGTCGTCGCGCATCCGGCACGCCGCGTTGTTCGGCTCCATCGCGGCGTGGGCGAGGTAGGGCAACACGTACGTCGCGTCGACCGTCGAGGCCGCGTCGGCGAGGGCGCGGTCGACATCGCCGTCGTCCCGAGACGTCACTGCCTTCTCGCGCGACTCGAGGAGCCGCAGGTGCTCGGCGAGCAGCTCCTCGGTGCTGCGCCGCTCGGCGTTCGCATCGTCCCACTCCACGACCAGGGCACGCAGGCCACGCTGCGCGTCGGCGAGGTTCTCGGCCACCACGGCGACGCCTTCGTCGATCGGGACGACCGCGGCCACGCCGGCCTCGGCGAGCGCCGCCCGGTCATCGATCGCGGCAGCCGTGGCGCCGAACCTCGGCGGGTGCAGGACGAGCGCCGTCAGCATCCCCGGAAGGCTGAGGTCGATCGTGAAGTGGGTGGCGCCGAGGATCTTCCCTACGGCGTCGACCCGCAGCCGGCCTTCGCGCCCGATCAGCTTGTAGGCGGCCGCATCCTTGGGCTGCACACCGTCCGGAACCGGGAGCTGCTCGGCTCGCGCGGCGAGCTCGGCGAACGCCGCCCGGCGCCCGCTCGCATGGCGCACGACGCCGTCCTCGACCTCGACTTCGGCCGCCGGCACGTCCCACGCCTCGGCCGCCGCGTTCACGAGCCGCGCCCGCGCTTGAGCGGCGGCCAGCCGGTACCGGATCCAGTACCCCTGCATCGAATTGGACGCGCCCGTGAGCTGGAGAGCGCCGCCGGCGGCGGGATTCCCGTAGACGTCACCGTTCGGCCCCGCCCCGTTCGCGGCGTTGACGACCCGGACCGAATCGAACGCGGCGTCGAGCTCCTCGGCGACGATCGTCGCCAGCCCCGTGTGGATCCCCTGCCCCATCTCGATCTGGCTCGAGTACGCGAGGACCGTCCCGTCGGCGTGGATCCGGATGTACGGATGGACCGGGTCGCTCGCCTCCTCAGGCGTCAGGCGGCGCACGTCGAGTTCGGGCGGCGCGACCAGCGCGACCGGCGCATCGCCCGCCGCGAGGGTGTCCGCGGCGCGGTGAATGGCGGCGCGGATGCGCGGATAGGTGCCACAGCGGCACAGGTTCCCGCTCATCCACTGGTCGATCGTCGCGTCGTCGGGGGAGGCGTCTGACTCGAGCAACGACACGGCGGCGAGGGTCTGCCCAGGCTGGCAGTAGCCGCACTGCACGACGTTGCCGCGATGCCACGCGTCGCGGACCGCGTCCACGACCGGACCGGCGGCGCCCTCGACCGTCGTCACGGCCTTGCCGGCCGCGCGTTCGGCCGGTGTCTGGCAGGACTTCGTGTTGTGCCCGTCGACCAACACGGTGCACGCCGCGCAGAACCCGCCACCGCACCCGAACTTCGTGCCACGCAGGCCGAGGACATCCCTCAGAACCCACAGCAGCGGGGTCTTCGCGTGCCGGTCATCGACCTCGGCAGCGGCACCGTTGACGACAAGTTGCATGCGCTGCAGGCTCACCGCGACCCAGGTGAGCCGTCCTCACCGGATGCCGGTGATTCCCCCTTCAGGCGCCTTGGGTCTCGGCTGGATCCGCCGGAGTTCGAGGAGTTCGAGTCCGAGCGCCTCGATCTGGGCGACGACGCCGAACACCGCGGAGCGATCCTCGAGCAAGCCGGTGAGCACGGTCTCGCCGCCCTTCAGCTCAGACACCATCGATGGAAAGGCCGACAGGGCGGTAGCGCCCAGTCGGCCGCGTATCCGAATCGTGTACAAGCCCAATGGCGTGGCCACACGAGCATCGTGCCGCCCGGCCCAGTGAGGCGACACCGCCGGGATCCGGTGATGTTCAGGCGCGTCCGGCTGAGAGGAGCCGCAGCTCGCGCGCGCGGACGACGGCGGACGAGCGGTCACGCGCACCGAGCTTGGAATAGATGTTGCGGATGTGCGTGTTGACGGTGTTGATCGACACGTAGAGCTCGCGCGCGATGTCGGGCCGTGTCAGGTTGGTCGGGAGGTAGCGCAGGACGCGCAGCTCGCTCGGGCTCAACTCGTCGAACGGCTCTTGGTCGGGGCGCGGTGAAGGCCCGCCGCGCAACACGTCGAGGACGTCGGCGAGCAGGGCGCCGTGAGCCGTTCGGTGACCGGGGAGCGCGTGCAGGAGCTCCGCGGCGTCGGTCAGTGCGAAGGGGAAGATCAGCCGGTCGGACTCGGCGACCGAGAGCGCTTCCTCGGCGGCGGCGACGGCGGCGTCCCGCTCGCCCAGACGCAGGTACCCAGTACCGGCCAGCAGGTGCGCTTCCACGTGCGTGAACGGGGAGACGATCGCGGACGATCGGCTGTCCCGGAGTACCTCGACCGCCGCGGCGGGGTCCCCTTCCTCCAGGAGGATCACCGCACGTGCGTTCGGGAGGACACCCATCCGCGCCGCGTCAGCGGAGAATCCGGCGAGCGTCGCGCGCGCCTCATCGAGGCTTCCGAGGCGAGCGTGCATCGACGCGAGCCATCCCGTGATCCGGGGCGCGAGAGCGTGCACACCGGTGAGCAGCGACTGCGCCTGCGCTGCCGCCGTGAAGGCTTCGAGCGCCGATCGATGGTGCCCGCGTCCTGCGTGCAACATGCCCGTGGCCACGTGCAGCAGGACGGCGGCGGCAGGATCGATGGAGGTTGACGCGACCGTCCAGGCGCGTTGGAGCCAGCGTTCTCCCTCGTCGAACTCGCCCATCCAGATCGCCATGCCGCCCACAGAGCCAAGTGCGGGAGCGAGTATCGGCCGATCGTCCAAGCCGTAGCGCTCGGCGAGCGCTACCGCCTGACGGCCGCGCTCGCGTGCGGCGGCAACCGAGACGACCTTCGACGGGAACCCCTGATGCGCGCGACAGGCGACTTCCAGGTACGGCCGGCCGATCGTCTGGGCGAGCGCGGCTCCCTCGGAGAGGTGCCGCTGCGCGTCGGCGAGTCGCCCGGACCAGGTCTCGACGATCCCGAGATTCAGCAGCGCGACTCCGCGCAACTCACTCCCCATCGCCATCGATTCGCTCGGCTCGTCGGCCATCGAAGCATCGAGCAGATTCACCTGCTCGACCACCTCACTGAACTGACCGCTGCGCCGGGCGATCGCCAACCGCAGAGACGCGATCGCCACCGACAAGCGCCGGCGGCGCGCCGGCGGGGCGCTCTGGACGTGGGACTCGGCCAGCGCCAGCTGCGCGGCCGCCTCCTCCAGCCGCCCTTGGTTGAGCTCCGCTGCCGCGTGTGCCAGCGCGAGGTCAGGATGATCGACCGATGCGCCCTCGGGAAACGCCTGCAGGACCTCGCGAATCGTTCCGGCCTGCCCGTCGAGCACCCACCTGAACGAGTGGTCCGCGACAAGCCGAGCGGCATCGGGCCAGTCCCCGGCCGCGAGCGTCTGGCGGACGGCCTCGACGACCTCTCCGCGGTCGGCGAACCACCGCGCGGCCCGGCGGTGGAGGGCGGGAACCTCATCCGCCGCGGTTCGGCGGAGCTCCAGGCGAAGGAAATCCGCTAGGAGCTGGTGGTAGCGAAACCAGGTGCGCTCAGCGTCGAGCGACAGGACGAACGCGTTGGCGTCCTCGAGTTCCAGCAGCAGCTGCTCGGAGCCCGCGCGGCCGGTCAACAGGTCCGCGAGCTCTCCGTTCAGCCGTTCGACGAGCGAGGTCCGCAGCAACATGCGCTGAACCTCGCTCGGCTGGCGCTCGAGCATCTCGGCCATCAGGTATTCGCCGATCGCCCGGTCGGTGCCCGAGAACTCAGCCACGAAACGCTCCGGATCGGCGTGGCCGTTGAGCGAGATCACCGCGAGACGCAGGCCGGCGGCCCAACCCTCTGTGCGCTGGTGCAAGGCGGACGCCCCGCCATCGGACAGACTGACCTCAGCACTCGCAAGCAGCTCGCGCGTCTCGCGCTCGGTGAACTGCAGATCGGCGGCTCGGATCTCGGCGATCTCGTCCGCGAGCCTGAGCTGGTGCAGCCTGATCGCCGGATCCCGGCGAGACGACAGCACCACGCGCGCAGAGCTCGGAAGCACCGCCAGCACCTGCTCGAGCTGCCTGAGGGCGTCAGCGGACCGCAGCTCGTGGAGATCGTCGATCAGTAGGACGGGATCGACGTGTCCGGCGAGCTCCGAGACGATCAGCTCGACGAGCTGATCGGCGTCGAGTGGCGCGTGGTGCGTCTCGGGAGCGAGCGCGTCCAGGACGGTGCACCAGAACTGCTGGGCATCCTGCTGGTCGCGGTCGACGGACACGAACGTGACGTGACGAACGGTGGTCGCGCGCTCTGCCCATGCGCGCAAGAGCGAGGTCTTGCCACTTCCAGGCGGCGCCGAGATGATCGTCACGCGCCGGCTGACGGCGCGATCCAGGACCTGGAGGAGGTCGTCGCGATCCAGCAGGCCCCGGGCGGCCGAGGCGTCGGTGGAGATCAGTTGCACTCCGCTCCGTTCACCAGACCTTCATCCCGCCGTCGACCACGATGTCGACGCCCGTGACATACGAGCTCTCGTCCGAGGCCAGAAACAGCGCGACGCTCGCGACCTCTTCGGGCCGGCCGAGGCGACCGAGCAACGTCTTGCCGAGCATGGCATTCGCCCACTCCGGGTCCTCGAGCTGCTCGCGTGTCGCGTTGCTCTCGATCAGGCCTGGCGAGATCGAGTTCGCGCGGATCCCATGCTCGCGGCCCTCCATCGCCAGCTGTCGCGTCATGCCGATGATCCCGGCCTTGTTCGTCGTGTGGGCGAGTGACGGAAGGACTTTGAAGCTCAGTGACGCGTTCAGCGACGCCATGTTCACGACCACGCCACCGCTCGCCTTCAAATGCGGCCACGCCGCGCGCGTGAGGTAGAAGACCAGGTCGACCTCGCCCCAGCGGGCCTGATCCCACTCCTCATCCGTGATGTCCTCGAGCCAGTTGAAGGACGAGACCGCGGCGAGGTTGAACAGCACGTCGATCTTGCCGTAGGTGCGCAGCGCCAGCTCGATGAGTGCGTCGCACTCGGACGGATCGTCGAGGCGGCAGGGCTGCCTGGAGACCATCTCTCCCCCGGCGCCGCGGACCATCTCGACGGTCGACTCGGCGGCCTCGACGGCGACGTCGCAGCCGACGACCGACGCGCCCTCGCGAGCGAACGCCAGAGCCGTCGCGCGGCCCATGCTGCCACCCGTGCCGGTGATGACGCACACCTTTCCCAAGAGCCGCGCTCTGTCATCCACGGCCATGGATCGTGGCGCTGTCGCCGGGCGTTCGAATCCTTGAATCCTTAGTCCTTCATCCTTAGGCAGGATGAGCGGGAGGACATTGGTCGGCCGCGAACGCGAACGCGACGCGCTCGACCGGCTGCTGGACGGCGTGCGCGCCGGGCGAGGCGGCGTGCTCGTGATACACGGCGAGCCCGGCGTTGGCAAGACCGCGCTGCTCGAGTACGCGGTCGAGGCTGGACCTGAGTTCCGGATCGCCCGCACCGTCGGGGTCGAGGCGGAGATGGAGCTCCCGTTCGCGGCGGTGCAGCAGCTGTGTGCACCGTTCCTGTACCTCATGGACCGGTTGCCGCAACCCCAGCACGACGCGCTCGAGGTCGCCTTCGGACGCAGGACGGGACCCGCACCGGATCGATTCCTGGTCGGCCTGGCGGTCCTCGGCCTGCTCGCCGAAGCCGCCGAGGAGCAGGCACTCGCCTGCGCCGTCGACGATGCGCAATGGCTCGACAGTGCGTCCGCGCGCACCCTGGCCTTCGTGGCGCGCCGGCTCGTCGCCGAGAAGATCGCCCTCGTGTTCGCGACACGCGAGCTCGGCGAGACGCTCTCGGGCTTGCCGGAGCTCCACGTCGCCCCGCTGGACCGCACGGACGCGCGTACGCTGCTGGATTCGGTCCTGCCCGTTCGGCTGGATGAACGCGTGCTCGAGCGGATCGTCGCCGAGACGCGCGGGAACCCGCTCGCCCTGCTGGAGCTGCCTCGCGGGCTGAGCCCGACCCAGCTCGCCGGGGGGTTCGGCCTGCCGACCACGGCGCCGCTGTCCGCCGGGATCGAGGACCGCTACACCCGCCGGCTGGCGACGCTGCCGCCCGACGCGCGGCGCTTGCTGCTCGTCGCGGCCGCGGACCCCGTGGGCGATCCGGCGCTGGTCTGGCGGGCGGCCGAACGGCTCGGGATCCCCGAGTCGGCGGCCGACGCCGTCGAATCGGAGCAGCTGCTCTCGCTGTCTCCCCGCGTGGCGTTCCGCCACCCACTGGTTCGCTCGGCCGTCTACGGGTCCGCCGAGCCGAATGCCCGTCGCGAGGTCCACCGCGCCCTCGCGGAGGCGACCGACCGGGACATCGACCCGGATCGCCGCGCCTGGCACCGCGCGCAGGCCGCGGGCAAGCCGGACGAGGAGGTCGCCGCCGAGCTCGAACGCTCGGCCGCACGCGCGCAGGCCCGCGGCGGTCTCGCCGCCGCCGGAGCCTTCCTCGAGCGCGCGGTCGCCCTTTCGCCCGACCCGATGAGCCGCGCGCGACGCGCGCTGATCGCCGCGGAGACGAAACTCCAGGCCGGGGCGCTCGACGAGGCGCTCGAGCTGCTGAAGACCGCGGAGTCCGGCTCGGCGGTCGACGACGGACTGCGTGCCCACGCGCACCTGTTGCGTGCCCAGGTCGCGTTCGCGGCGCGGCGAGGCAGCGACGCCGCCCCGCTGCTGCTCGCGGCCGCGCGCGAGCTTCAGGCGGTGGATCCCGGCCTCGCACGGGCGACCTACCTCGACGCCCTGTCTGCGGCGACGTTCGCGGGGCGCCTGATCGGAGGCGGCGGCCTGGTCGAGATCAGCGAGGCGGCGCTGGCCGGCCCGCCGCCTGACCAGCCGCAGCCGTCTGACCTGCTCCTGCGGGGACTCGCGGTGCAAGCCACCGAGGGATATGCGCCCGCGGCGCCATTGCTCCAGGCGGCGCTGGACGCCTTCCAGCGCGAGGAGGACCTGTCGCCGAATGACGCACGGTGGCTGTGGTTCGCCAGCGTGATCGCGTTGTTCATGTGGGACGACGACGCCTGGTTGGCGCTGTCCACCCGGCAGCTCGAGCTCGCGCGCCGAACCGGTGCCCTCTCGGCGCTGGCGTTCCATCTGGGTTCCGCCATCGCGGTGTACGCGTTCTTCGGTGAGCTGAGAACCGCCGCGATCCTCGCGGAGGAACAGCGGGCGGCAACCGAGGCGATCGGCGTTGCCGCGGACCCGAGTGGCGCGCTGTCGCTGGCTGCGCTGCGCGGTCGCGAGGCCGAGTTCGCGGAGTTGATCCGAACCACGCTCGGCGACGCTGAGGCTCGGGGGGAGGGGATCGCCCTGACGAACGCCGAGTTTCTCAGCGGAGGCCTCTACAACGCGCTCGGCCGCTACGAGGCCGCGCTGGCCGCAGTCGCACCCGCCGAGCGCTTCTACAGGGAAGGGCCGGCGATCTGGGCGCTGACCGAGCTGATCGAGGCGGCCGTTCGGCTCGGCCAGCCGGAGCGTGCCCGGCGCGCCTTCGAGCGGGTCAGAGAGACAACGCGCGCCGCCGGCACCGACTGGGCGCTGGGGATCGAGGCTCGCCTGCTCGCCTTGCTCAGCGACGGCGACGCTGCCGATGCGCTCTACCGGGAGGCCATCAGCCGGCTCGGTCGCACACGCATCCGCGTTCAGCTCGCGCGCACCCACCTCCTCTACGGCGAGTGGCTGCGGCGGGAGCGCCGGCGGCTCGATGCTCGCGAACAACTGCGAATCGCCCACGAGTTCTTCCGAGACGCCGGGATGGACGCGTTCGCCGAGCGGGCACGGCTCGAACTGGAGGCCACGGGTGAGCGGGCCCGCAAGCGGACCGTCGACACCCTCGACCAGCTGACACCGCAGGAGACGCAGATCGCTCGCCTGGCGGCACAGGGTGAGACCAACCGGGCCATCGCGGCGCAGCTGTTCATCAGCGCCAGCACCGTCGAGTATCACCTGCGCAAGGCGTTCCGCAAGCTCGGCGTCAAGTCACGGACGCAGCTCGCGGAACGACTGTCGTAGTCACCGGAATCCGGCGATGGGCGCGTCACCCGCTCTCCGCGCACGATGCCGTCCATGCACGACGTGCTCATCGTGGGAGGAGGCTCGGCGGGGGCCGTCCTCGCGAATCGGCTCAGCGAAGATCCGACCCGCTCGGTGCTGTTGCTCGAGGCAGGCCGGGCCTACGGCGTCGACGGCTATCCAGACGATCTGCGGGATGCGGCACACGTGCCGGCCAACCCCGAGCACGAGTGGGGCTTCACCGCCCGCGGCGGAGCGGCCTCACCGGAGATCTCGGCCGCGCGGGCAAAGGTGCTCGGCGGCTGCTCGGCGCACAACGCGACGGTGGCGATGCGGGCACGACCGGGCGACATCCTCGATTGGCAACGTCACGGACTCCCCGATTGGACGATCGAGGACGTCTACGCGACCTACAGAGCCATGGAGAACACGCCCGACGGCGACGACGCCGACCGCGGGCGCACGGGGCCGTTCCCGATCCGGCAGCAGCGCTACGGCGATCTGACCGCCTCGTTGCGCGGGTTCATCGACGCGACGGTCGCGGAGGGGTTCACCCGCGTCGAGGATCTCAATGGGCCGGATCCGCGCGGCGTCGGCGCGTCCCCGGTCAACGTCATCGACGGCGTGCGGCAGAACACGGGCCTGGTGTATCTCACCGAGGAGGTTCGCAACCGCCCCAACCTCACGCTCTCCGGCGACGTGCTCGTGGATCGCGTGCTTTTCGAGGGGCGCCGCGCGACCGGAGTCCTGACGGCAAGCGGCACCGAGATCCCGGCAGCCGAGGTGATCCTCTGCGGCGGCGCCTACGGGAGCCCGGCGATCCTGCTGCGGTCCGGCGTCGGTCCGGCGGCCGACCTGGCGCAGCTCGGCATCGAGGTCGTGGCCGATCTGTCCGTCGGCCAGCGTCTGCACGACCAGCCCTTCTACTACAACGCCTACGCCCTGAAGACGGGCGCGCTCGACATGCGGCCGGCGGTCGGCGCCCTGCTCTGGACGGCGTCCAGCGAAGCTCGCGGCGACGAGTTGGACCTCCACATCGCGGTGACGCACCTGATGCCGACCCAGTACAGCCCGACCGGAGGATCGATCGCGCTGAGCGTCGCCGTCGCCAAGCCCGACTCGCGCGGAACGCTCACCCTGCGCAGCCGCGACCCGCGCGAGCAGCCTGAGATCGACTGCAACTTCCTCGCCGAAGGCCGTGACGCGCGCCGGATGCTCGAAGGCGTGAAGCTCGCCCGCAGAATCGGTCGCAACCCGGCGCTCGCGCAGTTCCTCGAGCTCGAGATCCTGCCGGGCGACGCGGTCGGAGACGACCAGCTCGCCGACGCGATCGCGTCCAACCTCGCCTCCTACGGCCACCCCACGGCGACAGCGCCCATGGGCGGTGCCGATGACCCGTGGGCGGTGGTGGATTCCCGTGGCGCGGTGCGCGGGATCGATGCGCTCCGCGTGGTCGACGCATCGATCATCCCGGACGTTCCGTCGGTGGCGATCAACCCCACGACGATCATGATCGCCGAACGGATCGCGAAGGCCGCGTGATGGCCCGCGCGGGCGCGGTGCTCGGTGTCGTCGCCGTGGCCCAGTTCATGGTGGTGCTCGACGCGAGTGTCGTGAACGTCGCGCTGCCGAGCATCCAGCGCGACGTCGGCTTCTCCGAGCAGAACCTGTCGTGGGTGCTCAACGCCTACACGCTGATCTTCGGCGGGTTCCTGCTGCTCGGCGGGCGCGCCGCCGATCGACTCGGTCGCCGTCGCCTGTTCATGGCCGGCATCGCGCTGTTCGCGGGCGCGTCGCTCGTCTGCGGCGTGTCGCGGTCGGAGGCCACGCTGCTGATCGGCCGCGGCGCGCAGGGCCTCGGCGGCGCGCTCGTCTCCCCCGCGGCGCTGTCGATCATCCTCACGACGTTCGCGGAGGGCAGCGAGCGCAACCGGGCGCTCGCCGTGTGGGGTGCGATCGCCGGCGCCGGCGGCGCGGTCGGGCTCCTGCTCGGGGGAGCGATCGTCGAACTGCTCAGCTGGCGCTGGGTCTTCTTCGTCAACCTGCCGATCGGCGCGGCGGTCCTGCTGCTGGCGCCCCGGATCCTCGCCGAGAGCCGGGCCGAGCGCGTCCGGGGCGGCTACGACCTCGAGGGCGCGAGCGCCATCACGCTGGGCACGATGGCGCTGGTCTTCACGCTCATCAAGTCCAACGACTGGGGCTGGGGATCGACGCGGACGCTCGCCGGCCTTGCGATCGCCGCCGTGCTGCTGGTCGGGTTCGTGTGGATCGAGCGCCGGCACGAGAACCCCCTCGTCCCGCTGCGCATCTTCTCCAACCGCAGCCTCGCCGCCGCCGACGCGACGATGCTGCTCGTCGCCGCCGCGCTCTTCTGCGTGTTCTTCTTCTGCACGCTGTACCTGCAGCAGGTGCGCGGCTACAACGCGCTGAAGACCGGCGTCGCCTACCTGCCGCTCAGCCTCACGCTCATCGCCAGCTCCGCGCTCGCCTCGCAGGTCGTCGATCGCTTCACCCCGAAGCCGGTGCTCGTCCTCGGCCTGCTGATCGCCACGGTGGGCTTCGCGCTCTTCACCCGCCTGCAACCCGACGGGAGCTACGCCGGTCAGGTGCTCCCCGCGATGGTCGTCATGGCCGTCGGGCTCGGCATGGTCTTCGTGCCGGTCACGATCGCCGCGACGACCGGCGTCGCGGCCGAGGACTCCGGCCTCGCCTCGGGCTTGCTCAACACGACCCAGCAGGTCGGGGGGTCGCTGGGCCTGGCCGTCCTGTCGGCGATCTCGACGTCGCGGATCACGAGCGAGCTGGACGCCGGAGCGACGCCGGCCGCCGCGCTGACGCACGGCTTCACCGGAGCGTTCACCGTGGCCGCGATCCTGTGCGCCGCCGCCGCGCTGCTGGCCCTCGTCCTGCTCCCCGGGCGCCGTCAGGAGCACCGGGACGCGGCGACCGCCGCGATGGCCTTCGCGCGCTGTCCCGGCGCGCCCTACTGCGGCCACCTGGCGCGCCTCGTCGCGCGCTTCAAGCCAACCCACCCGAAGGAGATTCCTCAATGAGCATCGAGCAACGAGAGACCCTCGACGCGATTCTGCGGCAATCGGCGTTCCCCGCCGGCAGCGACGTCAACGAGCAGCGGCGGCTCCTCCGAGCGCTGCTCTCTTCGCAGCCGCTGCCGCCCGAGATCACCGTGACGGCAGGCACATTGGGCGGGGTTGCCACCGCCGAGATCACCGTCGACGGCATCGAAGGACGCCACGTCGTGCTGTACTTCCACGGCGGCGTGTACGTCATGGGAGACGCCTTCCTCGCCGCCGACCTGGCCTCGCAGGTCGCCCGGCGGGCGGACGCCACGGCGATCTCGGTCGACTACCGGCTCGCCCCTGAGCACCCCTATCCGGCGGCGGTCGACGACGCCCTCGCCGCCTACGAAACGCTGCTGCGCGACGGCGTCGCCCCCTCGGACATCGTGTTCGCGGGAGAGTCCGCCGGCGGCGGCCTCGCGATCGCGACGCTGATCAACGCCCGCGATCGCGGGCTGCCCTTGCCGGCGGCGGCCTTCGTCATGTCGCCGTATGTCGATCTCACGCTGGCCGGGACGACCATGGAGACCAGGCGCGACGCCGACCCGCTGCTCAGCCCCGAAGCCCTCCAGGCGCGGGTCCCCGACTACACGGCGGGACACGACGCCGCGCTCGGCCTCATCAGCCCCGTGTTCGCCGATCTGTCCGGCCTGCCGCCCCTGATCATCCAGGCCGGAACGCATGAGGTCCTGCTCGACGACGCCGTCCGCCTCGCGCAACGAGCCGTCGCCGCCGACGTCGAGGTCACGCTCGACATCACCCCCGGCGTGCCCCACGTCTTCCAGGCCTATCACGCGATCCTCGACGAAGGAGCCGCCGCGCTCGACCGAGCGGGGCGGCTCCTCTCGGCGCATCTCGCCGCCGCGGAAACCGTCACCGCGGAGTAATCAACCGCGACGCGGTGTCGCCGAGCACGGCCGCGCGCTCCTCGCCGGAGAGCTCGGCCGTGCGTCGCAGCATCCGCAGCCCGCCGATCGAGATCTCGTCGTGCGGATACGGGTAGTCGGTCCCGAACACGACGTTCTGCAGGCCGGTCACCCGATCGCAGCAGGCGGAGCACGGGGTCGCTGAACGCGGAGGCGGTGTCCCAGTACAGGCGTGTTGCCGTGTCGGCGAACGACCCGCGCTCGTCCGCCCCTGCGATGACGTCCATCGCGTCGACGATCCCGAAGCGCGACGCGAGGTACGGAACCGTCCCGCCGGCGTGGGAGAACACGTACTTGACGTCCGGCGTCCGCGCGAACGTGTTGCTGTAGTGCAGCTTGGCGATCGCCCGCGAGGTGTCGACCGGGTAGTCGAGCAGCGCGTCGGGCAGGCCGAGCGAGTGCGCGATCGGGTCAGGCGACGCGGTCGGATGGACGAACACCAGCGCGGCGCGCCGCTGCAACTCGGCGAAGATCGGATCGAAGCGGGTGTCTCCCAGATAGCTCCCGCCGGCGTTCGTCATCAACGACACCCCGTCGAGGTTGAGCACGTCGAGGGCGTACGCAAGCGCTTCGAGCGACCCTTCCACATCGGGGAGCGGCAGTGCCGCGAACCCACCGAACCGGTCCGAGCGATCGCGCCGGATCTCCGCGAGATATTCGTTGACGCGCCGCGCGAGCGTCCGCGCCGCCGCGTCGTCGCCGAAATGCACGCCCGGGGTGCTGATCGACGGTACGGCCACATCGATCTCTGCCGCGTCCAGATACGCGATCGCGCTGTCCAGGCTCCAGCGCGGGGGATTGATCCCGCCGGCGGCGTTGCCGTCCTCGTTGGACGCCTGCCAATAGAAGTCCGGGATGACGTGCTGGTGGAGATCGATCGTGCGGCTCATTCCTGCAACAGCCGGTCGGTGAGCACGATCTCCACGATCGCGGGAACGGTCTCGACGCGCGCCCAATCACGCTGCAGCTCGCAGGCGAGCGACACCCAGCTGATCGGCTGTCCCCCGGCCTGGGCGACCCGCTCCAGCCCGGCGCGGTGCGCCTCCACCGACGTCCCGCCGATCGCGTCCACCACCGGATAGACCTCGTAGCCCTCGCGCAGCGCGTCGAGCGCCGCGAACGCCATGCAGACCTCGGTCCACAGCGCGCAGAAGATCAGCTTCCGGCGCCCCGTCGCGCGGACCGCCCGCACGAACTCCGTGTCCTCCCACGAGTTCACGGTGGTGCGGTCGAGCGGCGGGTCGTCCGTCAAGAGCTCCGCGAGCTCGGGCAGCGTCGGGCCGACCTGACCCGAGGCGACGTTCACGGTCGAGTGGATGATCGGCACGCCGAACGCCTTGACCGCTCGCAGCGTGGAGACGGCGTTCTTCATCAGCAGCTCGTGCTCCATCGATCTGACCGCGGCGAGTTGTTCGCGCTGGTAGTCGATGAGGACGAACGCCGCGTTCTGCGGCGTGATCAGATGGTCTGCGAACGGGTCCCGAATCGCTTGGCTGGTCATCTGCGCAAAGCTCGTCGTTGATCTGGTGAGTCCGCATCACCTGATCCCGGCGGTTGGCTCAAGCGACTACGACATGCGGTGAGCGAGCTGCGTCCGCGACTTGACGTCGAGCTTGCGGAACACCTTGCGGAGGTGGTACTCGACGGTGCTCGGGCTGATGAACAGCTGAGCGGCGATCTCGCGGTTGGAGTGTCCCTGCCCGGCGAGGCGGGAGATCTGCGCCTCCTGCGGCGTGAGCTGGTCGATCGCGTCCGCCGTGCGCCTGCGCGCCCGCTCGCCGGTGGCCTCGAGCTCGATCCGCGCCCGCTCCGCGAACGCTGTCATCCCGAAGCCCGAGAAGCGGTCGTGTGCGCGGCGCAGCTCCGCACGCGCGTCCGTGCGCCGGCGTTCGCGCCGCAGCCACTCCCCGTAGAGCAGGTGGGCGCGGGCGAGGTCGACCGCGATCCGGGTTCGGGCCAGCCGATCGACGGCCTCCCGGTAGCGCTCCTCGGCCTGCCTGCCTTCGACGAGGAGTGCCTGCGAGCGTGCCGCGATCCCGAGCGCCCAGTCCGTACCGGTCGCTCGCGCGATCTCCGCGAGGCGGACCTGAGCGCCGGCGGCCAGTTCCGGGGTGCCGGCGCGAACCGAGGCCTCGACGAGCTCGGCCAGACCCCAGCTCGAGGTGTTCAAGTCGTGCGGATGCTGAGTGACCCGAAGCGCCGCGGCGCGCGCGTCTTCGTAGCGCCCGAGTCCGTTGTAGAGGACGGCCTCGGCCCAGTCGAGCGCGGAGAGCCCGATGCCTTCACCGCGTCGTGCCACATCGGTGCGGCTGCGATCGATCAGGTGCGTCGCCTCGGCGACGTTCCCCTGCAGGGCGAGAAGTCCGACCGCGCCGTACGGAGCGAGGTCGGTGCCGGTCGCTTCCGTGGCGGCCTCGATCTCCTGGACCAGCGCGGCCGCGGCCGTCAGCTCACCCGCGAAGAGGTGCACGTAGATGCGCTGGCTGAGCGCAAGCGGGAGCTCGGCGAGCGCGCCCGCCTCGCGGGCGATCTGGACATGGCGCTCCGAGAGCGCCAGCCATCGCTCGTCGTCCCAGAGATGCACGGCCGATACGGTTGCCAGCCACTTCCAACGCAGCTGCTCGGTCGCAGGCATATCCGCGACATCGAACGCATCCTGCGCGCGCCGCAGCGCCGGTGCGGCAGCGCTGTAGCTCTCACCGAAGATCGTCGCCAGCCCGTCGAGCAACAGGTCGGGACCGCGCGCCACGGCCGGTGCGGGCGCCGCGCGTGCCGCCTGCGCCACCTCCCGTGCGCTGCCGCCGGGCGAGGCGAGGCGCCCCGCGAACATCGCGGCGGACATCGCCTCGAGATAGATCTCGCGCGCGAGGGGCGGATCGAGCGGCTGCAGCCGGCGGGCGGCCCCGAGCAGCAGCGGCGGCGCGTCGCTGCCGTGCGACGAGACGAACGCGATACGAGCGCGCAGCAACTCGGCCTGCGCCTGCTCGAACTCGTCGAGTCCTCCCGCCTCGGCCCACGTGAGCAGCTCGAGCGCCTCGGCGAGCGCCCCGGAGCGGAACATCGCCTGTGCGGCGGCCAACTGACGTCGCGCCCGGCGCGCCTGGTCGGTGGTGAGTACGGCCGCGCGCTCGAGGAAGGCCGCGGCGGCGGCGAACCCGCCGCGCGCCTGCGCGCGCGCCGCTGACCGCTCGAGGTCGGTGGCGATCGTCTCGTCGGGCCTGGCCGCCGCCTGCGCGCGGTGCCACGCCCGGCGATCCGGATCGATCGCGGGATCGGTGGCGTCGGCGAGCGCGCGATGCATCTCACGCCGCTCCCCCAGCCCGGCCGCTCCGTAGACGGCCGACCGCACGAGCGAGTGACGGAACACCACATGCGGGGCGAAGGCGAGAAGGCCCTGCGCCTCGACCGTCTCCGCCGCCGCATCGGGAATCCCGAGGGACTCGGCTGCGCGCCAGACGAGCGCCGGGTCACCGACCGGGTCGGCCGCGGCCAGCAGCAACAGCCGCCGGGCATCGTGCGGAAGCTTCGCCAGCCGCCGCGCGAAGCTCTCCTCGATGCTCGCGGAGAGCGGCGCCGCGGCGGGCAGGCCGAACCCACCCGCGAGCTGCGCGGGCGTCAGCCCGCGCGGCAGCTCCAACAGGGCGAGCGGGTTGCCGCGCGTCTCGGACACGATCCGCTCGAGCACCCGTTCGTCAAGCGGCGCCGGCAGCTCGGACTCCAAGAGCGCTCGCGCATCGCGCCGCCCCAGGGGCTGGACGCTGAGCTCCGGCAGGCCCGCCGTCGCGTCGCCCAACTCGCGGGTCGCGAACACGAGCGCGATCCGCTCTGCCAGCAGGCGGCGGCCGAGGAACGCCAGCGAGCGCGCTGACGCACGATCGAGCCACTGCGCATCGTCGACCAGGCAGAGCAGCGGCTGCTCCTCCGCGGCCTCCGACAACACCCCGAGGACTGCCAGCCCGACGAGGAACGGATTCGGCGCGGTCCCGGAACGCAGTCCGAACGCCACGGCCAACGCGTCGCGTTGAGGAGGCGGGAGCCGCTCGGCGAGCTCGAGCAACGGCGCACAGAGCCGCTGCAGCGCCGCGAACGCGAACCCCATCTCGCCGTCGACTCCGACCGTTCTCGCGACGCGAAAGTCCGGCGCGGCCTCGACCGCGTACCGGAGCAACGCGGTCTTCCCGGCGCCCGGCTCGCCGTGCACGACCAACACGGCAGAATGGCCGCTGCGCACCTGGTCCAGAAGCCGCTCGAGCGCCTCGCGCTCGAGCTCGCGCCCGAACAACTGAGCTCCGGGCAGCCTCGTGACCATCCCGAGAGCATGACTCATGCCGACCGCGCGCCGTGGTCGCGGCGGTCGGCGCTACATCATCGCCCAGAGGTCGGCGGTGGGCGCGTTCGTGGTCGCCAGGTACAGGGCGGCGGCGGGAGCCGTGTCCTGGACCGCGGTGCCGGTCGAGTCGAAGACCACGATCTCGTCTTGGGTCCGGCGGCCGTCGCGCTGGCCGGCGATCACCTCGCCGATCTCGCCGCGGACGTCGGCGCGGGTCATCACGCCGGCCTCGAGGGCGTGGTGAAGCTCTCCGGCGTGGGCGCACTGGTGGGTGACGTCGCAGACGAGCGTCGCCGACGCGAGGAGGTCAGTCGAGAGCTCCTGCTTTTCCGGGGTGTCCGAGCCGACCGCGGCGATCGTCGTGCCGGGTCGCACGTCGCCGGGATGCAGGTATGGCTTCGTGGCCGCGGTCAGGCACACGATGAGGTCGGCGCGTCCGGCGGCGGCGCTGACGTCCTGCGCGATGTCGCTCCGGAGGTCCGGGAAGCGCTCGCGCAGTTCCGCCAGCGTCGCCCGGGCGCGCTCGAGGCTGCGGCCCCACAGGTGCACGGACTCGAGATCGCGGATCGCGGCGACGGCCTCGATGTGCGGGAGTGCCTGGGCGCCGGTTCCGCAGACGAGCAGCCGGCGGGCGTCGGGGCGGGCGAGTTGATCGAGGGCGACGGCGGTCCCCGCGGCGGTCCGCAGCTTGGTGATCAGCTCCGACTCCATCACGGCGAGCGGTTGCCCGTTGGCACCATCGAAGAGCTCGATCAGGCCGACGATGCTCGGCAGCTTGAGAGTGGTGGTCCGCTCGGGGAAGTAGGCCACGACCTTGACGGCCGCGAAGAGCCGGCCGTCGACGACGAGTCCGCTGCCCTTGATGTGGAACTCGCCGTCGGGGGCCGCGACATGACCGAGTGAGCTGTGCAGGGCGTCACCGGTCGCGGTCGCGGCGTAGGCGATCCTGGCCAGCTCCAGGCTGCGCGAGATGGACAGGTAGCGGGCGATGTCGCCGCGGGAGATCAGGGATACGGCAGGTTGTGGCACGTCATGCTCCTTCGAGCGCTCGGTCGAGGTCGTCGATCAGATCGGCGGCGTCCTCCAACCCACAGGCCAGGCGCACGAGTCCGGGCTGGACGCCTGCGGCGGACATCTGCTCCTCGGTCAGCATCGCGCCCCACATGGAGGCCGGGTGGACCACGAGGCTCTCCACGCTGCCCAGGCTGGCCGAGAGCTGGAAGAGCTCGAGGCGCTCGATCGTTCGCACTGCCGTCGCGCGGTCACCGCGGAGCTCGATGCTCAGGACGCCGCCGAACCCGGTCATCTGGCGAGCCGCGAGGGCGTGCGACGGGTGGCTTGGCAATCCCGGGTAGTGCACGACCTTGACCGCGGGATGCTTGCGAAGGTGTTCGGCGAGCGCGACGGCCGTGGCGTTGTGCCGGCCGACGCGGAGGTCGAGCGTGCGGATGCCGCGGGTGACGAGCCAGGCGTCGATCGGTCCGAGGACGGCGCCGACGTTCAGCGCCGTGTTCCAGATCGTCTCGATGAGCTCGGCCCGTCCCACCACCACGCCCGCCGACGCATCGGAATGCCCGGCCAGGTACTTCGTCGCGCTGTGCCAGACCAGGTCGATGCCGGCTTCGACCGGCCGCTGGTTGACCGGGGTCGCAAACGTGTTGTCGGCCACGGTGACGATGCCGCGCGCACGGGCGAGCTCGGCGACCGCGCGCAGATCGGTGATCTCCAGCCGCGGGTTGCTCGGCGACTCGATGAGCAACACGCGCGTCGCGGGCGTGATCGCCTCCGCCCACGCGCCCGTGTCGGCTTGATCGACGAGCGTGTACTCCACCCCGAAGCGCGGCAGGAGCTTCTGGACGAGGCTCAAGGTGCCGCCGTACATGCTGCGCTGCGCCACGATGTGCTGGCCGCTGCCCACCAGCGACAGCACGGTCGTCGTCAGCGCACCCATCCCTGACCCGAACACGAGACCGGCCTCGGCCCGCTCGAGTGTCGCGACCGCATCCGCCAGCTCGGCGTGGTTCGGGTTGCCGTGACGGGTGTAGAAGTCCGGCGTCGCGACCTCGACCGCGACGCGAGCCAGCGCGTCCGCCGACGCGGCGGCGAAGGCCGTGGACTGGAAGATCGGCGACGACACGGGCCGCGCCGGCGTTGCCGCCCGCCGCGTGTGGATCGCCGCCGTTGCGGCCCTGCGACGAGGATCAGCCATGCGCCAGATCCTGCACACGGGATCGCCAGTCCGCAATCATTCGGCAAGATGGTGTTCGAACTTGCACGATCATTGCGATTCCGATGATCTCGATGCAAGGACCAACACCGATGACCGACCTCGACGACGCCGATCGCGCGATCCTCGACCACCTGCGCCGCGATGGACGAGCGACGGTCTCTGAACTCGCGGTCACCACCGGCCTGTCGGCGTCGGCCTGCTCGCGCCGCCTCCGGCGCCTCGAAGACACTCGCGTCATCCGCGGCTACACGGCGATCATCGACCCCAAGGCCGAAGGCCGCGGCCTGACCGCCTTCGTCGCCGTGCGACTCGCCCGCCATCAGCGCGAACACATCCAGCGCTTCCAGGCCGGCGCCCGCGAGGTACCCGAGATCACCGAGTGCCACCACGTCACCGGCACGTTCGACTACCTCCTGCGCGTCGAGGTGTCAGACCTCCCCGCCTTCGAGCGCTTCCACGCCGACCAGCTCGCCGCGCTCCACAACGTCGCGCAGTTCGTCACCTACATCTCGATGACCGACTTCACCGACTCTTAGTCGCGGTGCACAAGCGCATCGACGAGCACCTCTCGAACACACGTCATCGGATACGCGTACTCGACCTCGCTGCGGGCGCTGTCGCCGCGTGGGTGTTCGCGGCGTGCCACGCGATCGCGAAAAAGCGAGCGTTGAAATAGACCATCACCTGTGGCGTGGAGGGGCAAGCGTTCGCTGCAGCTCGTCGATGACTTGGCCGCCGAAAAGGCGAAGACCCCGGGGGGCCGGGGTCTTCGCGTCGGCGGGGTCAGCGCCGGGATGTGGGCTCGCGATGGGAACGCGGGGCGGGCCCTGGTTGAGCGCCGGAGGAGGGCGTAGCGCCAACGTCCTCAATGATCGGCGAGCGGCGCGCTCCCGTCATCGGTCTCAAGGACAGTCTTCGGCGTACTCCCGGAGGAGTACGTCGCACGCGGTCTGCGATCGGACCGCGCTCGGCGGGCGCTGCGCCAGGCCAGCGTGGAGGCGCAGCAGGTGAGCAGGATCGCGCCGCCGAGGACGAGGTAGATGCCCCAGGCGGGATCGAGGAACGTGTAGTGGAAGCCGAGGACCGACAGCGTGTCGTTCGCGTTGATCTTCGACAGGGCCACGGCGGCGCCCGACGCGCCGACCACGCCGTCGGCGGCCGCGAGCAGGAGCTCGAGCGCCCCGCCGCGCCGGCGGTGGACGGCGAGCAGCGCGAGCGCGACGACGCCGACGGCGACCTCGCGCCAGCCGTGCATGCCCGTGCCGCTCACCTGAACCATGCCCCAGGCGGTCGTCCACGGGCCGACGGCGCCGATGATCACGCCGAGCGCGCTCGCCACCGCCAGCCAGAAGCACACGGGGTCGACCTTGACGGTCGCCGGCATCGTGATGGGCTGTGGCGCGTCGAGTTCGCGGTCGTCGAGCATCTGACCAAAGGGTCGTGTCGGGCGCGCCGCGACCCGCTGTCCTCACAGCCCGTTGCCGCTGGCCTTCGGGCCCCGACGCCGTCGTCACTCGCCGGGCGGCGGGGAACCGTTCACCCGCCGGACCACGAGCTCGGGACCGCCCGGCATACGGTCGAACCGGCGCACCTCGACCAGCTCGAGACCGAGGGCCTCGAGCTGGCGCAAAACGCCGTAGAGCGCGGATTGGTCGGGTAGCGCGCCGGCGAGCACGGTCTCACCCTCGGACGGTTCCGCGGCCAGTGAAGGGAACGCTTCAAGCAGCGTGGGGCCGAGCCGGCCGCGGACACGGATCTCGTAGTGAGGTCTGGTGAAAGGCTCGGACATCCTGGTCAACAGGATGATTGCCGGGCCGGTGAGTCGGCGTCACCGTTTTCGGATGAAATCGCGGAGCGGATCGCGAGCCGCCGGTCATGCCGCCGCGCGTGGCGGCACCGGAGCGGTTGTGCGCCCGGGTCTGTTCGCGGTGCTCGCGGGTGCCGGGCGCGTCACGCAGATCTCGGCCGGAGCGGGTAGCGGTAAGACGTTGCTGGTGCGCACGTGGATCGCCGAGGCGAACCTGTCCGACGACGCGGCCTGGGTCTCCGTGGGCCGCGATGAACACGACGCGGAGCGGTTCTGGCTCTCTGTGCTGGACGCGGTGCGGGCCACGCGCCCGGGATCAGCGCTCGTCGGCGCCTTGACCGCCGCCCCGGACCTCGATGTCTGGAACATCGTGGATGGGCTGCTGAAGGACCTGCGTCCGCTGGCCCAGCCGCTCTGGCTCGTGCTCGACGACGTGCAGGAGCTCGCGGGCCGCGACACGCTGGAGCAGCTCAGCCGGCTCGTGGCGGATGCGCCGCCTCCGATGCGGCTGATCCTGCTCACACGGGTCGACCTGCCGTTGGGCCTGCACCGCCTGCGCCTGCAGGGCGAGCTCACCGAACTCCGAGGTGCCGACCTGCGCTTCTCGCGCGAGGAGGCGCGCGCATTGATCGAGGCCACGGGGACGCGGTTGTCGGACGCGGCGCTGGACGCCCTGGTCGCGCGGACCGAGGGCTGGGCCGCGGGTCTGCGCCTGGCCGCGCTCTCGCTCGTCCACCACCCGGACCCGGAGCGCTTCGCCGCGGAGTTCTCGGGCAGCGAGCGCACGGTGGCCGAGTACCTGCTGGCGGAAGTGCTCGACCGCCAGCCGGCCGAGGTCACGCGGCTGCTGCTGCGCACGTCGATCCTGGAGCGCGTGAGCGGCCCGCTCGCCGACCGGCTGACGGGCGGGACCGGGGCGCAGCGCATTCTCACCGAGCTCGAGGACGAGCAGGCCTTCGTCGTGTCCCTGGACCCGCAGCGCACGTGGTTTCGCTACCACAACCTGTTCGCCGACCTGCTGGCGCTCGAGCTCCGGCGCCAGTCGGGAGACGAGCTGCAGGCGCTGCACGCGACCGCGAGCGAGTGGCTGGCGGCCAACGGCCACCCGGTCGAGGCCGTCCGCCACGCGCTGGCGGCGGAGGACTGGACCCAGGGCGCGCGGCTGCTCGCCGAAAGCTTCTACAGCCTGTACCTCGACGGCCGCGCCACCACCACGCGCGAGCTGCTCGCGCTGTTCCCGTCCGGTACGGCCACCGCCGACCCCGAGCTCGCGGCGGTGGCCGCGATCGACCAGCTCACCATGGGCTCGCTCGACGCCGCCGAACGCTACCTCACGCTCGCCGACCGCGGGGCGCCGTCGCTGCCCAGCGAGCGGCGCGAGCGACTGGAGGTCTATGTGGCCGCGATGCGGCTCTCGCTGGCGCGCAGGCGCATGGATCTCGACGGCGTCGCGGCGTTCGCCGAGCGTCTGCTCGTGCCGGCCGAGGGCGGCACCGCGCACGTCGCGCTGAGCGACGACCTGCGCACCCTCACGCTGCACGAGCTCGGCATCACCAACATCTGGACCGGGCAGCTCGAAGAGGCCGAGCGCCACCTGAACATGGCCGTCACCTTGGCGCGCCGGATCGACCGGCCGGTGTTCGAGCTCGGGGCCTTGGCCTACTCGGGCCTGGCCGCGGCCCTGCGCGGCACCGGCACTGCGGACGAGGCCGAGCTGCAGGCGTTCGCGCTCGCGCGCGCCAACGGTTGGGAGGACAAGCCGTTCGTCGGCGTGGTGTACACCGTCCTGGGCTCGAGCATGCTCTGGCAGGGACGCCTGGAGGAGGCGGACGTGTGGCTCAAACGCGGCGAGCAGGCCGTGCTGCCCGAGGTCGAACCGGCCGTCGCCGTGATGTTCCACGGCTCGCGCGGGTTGCTGGAGCTCGTCCGCGGCCGGGTCGACGAAGCGCTGAGCGAGTTCGCCGCCGCCGAGGCCGTCCACGCCCTGCTGCCGACGCACGTGCTGGCGGCGCGCGTGCGCGTGCACCGTTTGCTGGCCCAGATCCGGGCCGGCCACTGGGAAGCGGTCGAGCCAGCCCTGGACGGCAGCGCTGAGATGGCGATCGTCGCGGCCGCGCTGGCGCTCGCGCGCGACGATGCCGACACCGCCGCCGAGCTGCTCGCGGGAGTCGAGCCGTCCCGCACCGAAGCCCCGATGTCGGCCCTCCTGCTCAGCGCGCTCGCGGACGATGCCCGCGGCGACGCCGGCGCCGCGTCACGCGCGCTGGAGCGCGCGCTCGACCTGGGCGAGCGCAGCGGCCTGCTCCTGCCCTTCCTGCTGTTCCCGGCGCCGGACCTGCTCGAGCGCCATGCGCGTGCCCGGACGGCCCACGCGGCGCTGGTGGCAGAGCTCCTCGATCTGCTCGCCGGGCAGGCGGGGGCGGGCCGCCCGCGCGACGTGGAGCCGCTGCGGGACCCGCTGAGCGAGAGCGAGCTGCGCGTGCTGCGCTACCTGCCGACCAACCTGCACGCCACGGAGATCGCCTCCGAGCTGTTCGTCTCGGAGAACACGATTCGCACCCATATGCGCCACCTCTACGCCAAGCTCGGCGTGCATCGGCGCGCCGATGCCGTCCAGCGCGGCCGCGACCTCGGGCTGCTGGCGACGTCATCGCGCAGGCGCTGATCACGCAGATCACACGTTTCATGTGATGTGCGATCACCGTGCCTGACGCGACGCTACCCGACGTCATCCAGACGAATGAAAGGAATCCACAGATGCGCATCGAGTTCTTCTCGCGCTTGGCCCTGCTCGTGGTCGCCGCCGTCCTGGTCGTTGCCTCTCAGGTGTGGTCGGGCGACACGCTCCAATGGCTGTTCATCGCCGGCGGCCTCGTCATGGTGGTGCTCGCCGCGGCACCAGGCGTCGCGGGCACCTCACGCCAGCGTGCGCTCGGGGGCATCGTCGCGATCGTGGGAATCTGGAGCATCGTCCTCGCCGTCATCTTCACCGGTGACACGCTGATGTGGGTTTCGTTCGCGACCGCGGTGGGCGCCGGACTGCTCGCCATCGCCGGGCTCATCGATCACGAGATGTCCACTGAACGGGTCGTGCACGAGCTGCAGGTGACGACGCCCGTCACCGCACGCTCCAGCGCGTTCGCCTCCTAGTCACCGCCGGCACCCCGAAGGGAGTAGCCCCATGACCGCCACCGCCATGGCTGCGCAGCCCACAGAGGTACTCGACGAGCTGCGTCCGCGCCGCCAGCTGGTCCTGGTCGACGCCTCGCCGAACACGGAGATCACGCTCGCGGCGGCCATCGCCGAAGCCCGCCGCCACCACGCCACGATCACGCTTCTGGCCGTCGTGCCCGACATCGTCGGCGACGCGAGGCGCTGCGCCACGATCCAGCCCGGCGTCCCGTACCCGGCCCACCTGCAGGAGGCGGCCGACACCGACGCGCACCAGCGGCTGCACGACACCGTCCTGCGCATCCCGCCCGACATTCCGGTCGTCACCGCGATCCGCCACGGCAAGCCCGAGCCCGCGATCGTGGCGGAGCTCGCCGCGCGCGACTACGACGCCGTCGTGCTCGGCGCGCCCCTGCACTCGTGCAACTGAGGATCTGGCGATCGGACCAGGCGATGCCGGTCCGTAGGACGGCCTCCGCAAGCGAGCGGACGGTAGCCCTTAAGGCGATGCAGTCAAACGCCGGAAAGGCCATCCTGTCCGACCCGTTCAGCGACCACTTCGAGGTGGGAGTGAACGGCGGCACATTGCAAGTCGCGCGTGCGGGGCCGCCGCCGGAGGCGAGCGCCGCGGTCGTCCTCGCGGCGCACGGCGTAACCGCCTCGCTGATGACCTGGCGCTCGCTGGCACGCGTGCTCGGAGACGACGTGTGCCTGCTCGCCCCAGACCTGCGCGGCCGCGGCCATAGCGCCGAGCTCCCCGGCCCCTACGGCATCGCCGCGCACGTGACCGATCTGCTCGGGGTGCTCGACGCCACCGGCGTCTCCTCCGCCGTGCTGGTGGGGCATTCAATGGGCGCGTACGTCCTCGCGCGCCTTGCCGCCGAGCACCCCGAGCGCGCCCGGGCCCTTGTCGCACTCGACGCCGGCCTGCCGCTTCCCCCGGTGACGGATCTCGAGGACACGCTCGAAGCAGCCGTTGCCAACGTGATCATGCGCCTGTCGATCACGTTCCCGTCTGCCGCGCGATACCTCGAGGGCTGGCGCGCGCATCCGGCGTTCGCGGACGCATGGGATGAGGACATCGAGGCGTACGCCCGCTACGACCTCGCCCTCAACGGGAGCGTGGCGCGGTGCGTCTGCAACCCCGCGGCCGTCCGCGCAGACACCGAGGAACTGGTCAGCGACCCCGTGACGCGGACGGCGCTGGAGCGCGTGCAGTGCCCGGTCTACCTCCTCCGGGCCGAGCGAGGATTGTTCAATGAACCCGACGCCGCGCTGATCACCGCTGCCGACCTGCGCGCCTTCGCGGCTGCGCACCCCTCGGTGCAGATCGAGGCCGTGCCAGGGGTGAACCACTACACGCTGGTCATGGGCGCCGGGCCAGGCCCTCGGCGCGTCGCGACGGCGATCGAAGCCGCCACCGGCACGATCCGCCGCATGGCCGGGTAGCGCACACCGAAAATGAAACCGCCGCGCCTCAGTCCTGAGGCGCGGCGGCTATGGCGACGGCGGGGAGTGCGAGCACGATCGCGAGGCTGACGGTCTGGGCGATGGCGTCGCCGGCGTCCCATCCGTCCAGGTGCGTCACGTGGTAGATGAAGTGCACGAGCGCGGCGATCCCCCAGGCGCTGCACAACGGCACGATCAGGGCGCGCCGCAGCGTGACCGCCGCCCACGCGAACAGCAGCGCGAAGGCGAGATAGAAGCCGCCGACGTCGCTGACGAGATGGCGATTGAACGGCGGCAGCCTATCGACCCAGGACGCGCCGAACGGGAAGCTGTCGTAGAAGTACCGCGGCGCCAGCAGCGCCGGCACCGCGACCACGGCGGCCTCAGCCGCCAGGATCCAGAGCGCGGCGCGCGTGATCCGCGGAGCGTTCACGCCGCGGCGGCCAAGACGTCCGACTGCTCAGACAGGAAGCGCGCGATCTCAGGGTCGGCCAGCGGCTCGTCGATCGGGTACACGTGGGCGGCGTCCGGCCACAGTCGCAACCGCGCTCCAGGGATGCGCTCGGCGAGCACGAGCGCGTTGGCGGGCGGGACGAAGACGTCCTGCTCGCCGTGGACGACCAGCGTGGGAGAGCGCACGCGGTTGAGCCGCTCGTAGGCGTCATGGCTCGCGACGGCCGCCGCCTGATGCACGTAGGCGAACGGTCCGGCCTCGCCCGCCAGGCGGTGGGCGATGTCCGTGGCGATGCGGTCGGGGTGCTCGCGACGGGTCCGTTCGGCGTAGGTGTACGGCACCGCGGCCCACTGCGCCTCCTCCGGCCCCATGCTCCCCGCGCGAACGAGGAAGGTCTGCGCGAAGGACGAGGACGCGGGCTTGTACGCGGCGAATCCGCCGGCCGAGCTGGAGCCGAGGACGAGCGCCTGGACGCGGTCCGGATGGCGCAGGGCGAGTTCCTGGGCCACGAGGCTGCCGAGCGAGATCCCGTACACGTGGGCTCGCCGCTCGCCGGCCGAATCGAGGACCGCCACCGCGTCGTGGGCCAGCTGCGCGACCGAATAGGGGAAGCGCGAGCGACCGCTGCGGCCGGTGTCACGGTAATCGAAGGCGATCACCCGGAACGAGCGCGAGAGGACCGGGATCGTCGACCACCAGGCTTGGGCGGTCATCCCCTGTCCGGGGAGGAGCAGAACGGCGGGGCCGGCACCGGAACTCTCCCAGTGCAGCCTGACGGCGCCGTTAGTCGCGAAGGGCATGCGACTTCAGTCAAGCCCTTCGACGGCGGCGATCCGCTGGCCTCTCGTACGGTCAGAGCTTTGCTTCGGAGCGGCCAGTCTGGCTCCCGCGGACGCGTAAGTTCATGTGCACAGAATGAGCCTCATCGTCACAGGAGCGGCGGGCCACCTGGGCCGCCTCGTCACCGAGCGTCTGCTGACCCGCGTGCCGCCAGAGGACCTGATCCTCGTCACGCGCCGTCCCGACGCCTTGCGCGAGTTGGGCGCCCGCGGCGCGGACGTCCGCTACGGCGACTTCGATCGTCAGCACTCGCTGCGCGCTGCGTTCGCCGGCGGCGAACGCATGCTGCTGATCAGCACCGATGCCGTCGGGCACCGTGTCCGCCAGCACCGCGCCGCCATCGACGCCGCGGCGGCGGCCGGCGTGCGACACGTCGTGTTCACGTCGATCGTCAACCCGGTCGCGGCCAACCCGCTCGGCGCCAACGCCTGGGAGCAGGGCATGACCGAGTCGATGCTGGAGCGCAGCGGGCTGGCGTGGACCTCGCTGCGGTTCGGGACGTTCGCGGAGCTCTGGCTGCCGCACGCCGCGACGGCGGTCAAGAACGGCCAGCTCGTCACGAACAGCGGCCGCGGGCGGATGGCCCCGATCTCGCGCGCCGATTGCGCGGAGGCGGCGGCGGTGGCCCTGACGACCGACGGCCGCAGTCACAAGACCTACGACATCGTGGGCCCCGAAGCGTTGGCCCCGACCGGCCTCGCGGCGCTGTACGCGGAGGTCAGCGGGAAGTCGGTAAAGGTCGTCACGCTGACCGATGCGATCATGCAGTCGATGCTCGTCGCGATCGGCACACCCGTGTCCACCTCACTGGCCATCACCGGCTTCGGCCGCGCCGTCCGGCACGGGTACTTCGACGTCGCGGGTCACGCGTTTGAGCGCCTCACAGGGCGCTCGCCGGTCACTTTGCGCGACGTCCTCGTCGCCCAGCGCGCCGATTTGCTGGGCGTCGCGTGACGCTCCTGGCGCCCTGACAGCGGGCGAACACTTCCCCAAAACGCCGGATGTAAGTAAGGCGGACATCGCGAGGGGAGTAGGTTGACCAGATGCACGAGCCCGTCCGCGTGGTCATCGGCGAGGACGACGTGCTCCTCCGGGAAGCGATCGCGCGGCTGTTGACCGAGGCGGGCTTCGAGGTCGCGGCTCAGGCCGGGGACGCCGAGACGCTCCTCGACGAGGCGTTGGCGCACGACGCCGACGTGGCGGTGGTCGACGTCAGGATGCCGCCGTCGCGCACCGATGACGGGCTGCGCGCCGCGATCGAGTTGCGGCGCCTGCGTCCCGAGACCGCCGTGCTCGTGCTCTCGCAGTACTACGAGCCGCGGTTCGCGCTCGACCTCGTCGCCGAGCGCAGCGAAGGTGTCGGCTATCTGCTCAAGGAGCGCGTAGGCGACGTCGACGCGTTCGTCGAGGCCGTCAACCGCGTCGCCGCCGGCGGAAGCGTGCTCGACCCGGAGGTCGTGGCGCGCATGCTCGGACGGCGTGCCGCCGGCAGCCGGGTCGCCGAGCTCACCGCACGCGAGCGCGAGGTGCTCGCGGCGATGGCCGAGGGCAAGTCCAACCAGGGCATCGCCGCGGCGCTGTTCGTGACCGAGGCGGCGGTCTCGAAGCACGTGACCAGCATCTTCCAGAAGCTCGAGCTCCCGCAGACGTCCACCGAGCACCGCCGCGTGCTCGCGGTGCTCGCCTTCCTGCGCGACGAGAAACGCTAGTCACGCCGCGAGCGGGGCCGCCACCGCTCGCGCCAGCTGCGCGGCAGCCCGCTCCTCGACGTCGATCGCGAAGCAGTAGGCGAGATACGCCGTGGCACGTGCGCTCGCGCCCTGCGCGTCGCGCCAGGCCTGCAGCGCTTCCCCGCAGCGATGCTCAGCGTTGAACCACGCGCTGTAAGGATCGTCGGCGGCGCATCCCCAAAGGACTCGCCACGTGGGACGGATCATGTGCCGTGTGGACATGGTGGTGCTCCTCGGTCTGAGGTGGCCGCGCTCCGTGCCGCGCGGCCCGACTACTCGAGTGTCCCGCCGCGACCCCCGCGCGCCCATCCCCACACACCCGAGTCTGATGTCCTACCGTCCCGATAGGGAGGTCGGGCTGACACTACCGTCCGGTTACGACTCGCAGCCGGGCTGGAACGACGGATCGGCCGGCCCGGGCCGGTTGAGCGCGTTCTCGACCCACTGCAGCGCGACCGGATCGGTCGCGATGCCGAGATGCCCGCTGACGTCTGAAGGACAGGCCGTCTGCAGGACGACGTTCGTGACCCGTGCGACGGGTCCGTCCAGGAACGCCGACGTGTACGGGACGACCACCGCGTCGTAGCTCGTCTGGAGCGCCGTGTAGTCGACCGGCCCGGGCGTCTCGTCACCCGCGTTGAGCACGGCGAGAAACCGCGAGCCCCACGCGAGCTGCTGCCCGCACGCCGTGCAGCCGGCGAACGCGCCCGCCAGCGCCAGCGGATTGTCCGTCCCATGGTTGGACGGCGCCAGCCCCACGAGGTCCTCGACCTTGGCCGCGCCACCCAGGAAGCGGATGTAGTAGCGCGGCATCATCCCGCCCTCGGAGTGACCGACGATCGATACGCGCTGGGCGTGCGTACGCGCGAGCACCCGCGCGACGAACGCGCGGAGCGCGCGTGCGGAGGCGACGATGTCAGCGGTGCCGGCGTCGCCGTAGGAGAACGTGAACACGCAGTAGCCCCGTCGCGCCAGCGCCGGGCCGATCGTCGCCCACGATGTCACTGCGAACGTGCCGTGGACGAGCACCACCGGGTTCGGGTGCTGCTTCTGTGGCCGGCACGACGAGGAGTCGATGACCGTCGCCGGCGCGGGGGCCGCCCGCTTGGGGGCGCCCCCGCAGCCGGCGAGGACCAGCGCCGCGAGCAGCGCCGGAGCTCGCCTGAGCGTCACGCGTCAGCGGGCCGCGCGCAGCGACGTCGGGCGTGCGGCGCTCACCGGCGCCGGCTCGGGCTCGGGTTCCAGCGCGGCCGTGGGCGCACTGACGCCGGCCGAGTGCGCGAGCGCGATCGCCGCGGTGCGGGAATCGACGTCGAGCTTGCGCAGCACGTTCGACACGTGGAACTTGACCGTCCGCACGCTGATGAAGAGGCGGTCGGCGATCTCGCGGTTGCGCAACCCGGCGATCATCAGCTCGAGCACTTCGCGCTCGCGGTCGCGCAACTCGGCCAGGCGCTTGACCGCCGGCGTCTCGGGCGACGCGGCGGAGTCGTGCAGCGGAAGCCGGCACGTCAACGTCGTGCCCCAGTGCGAACGCGAGTCGAACTCGAGCTGGGCGCCGAGGCCGCCGATCCGGCGCTCGAGCTCGGCGAGCAGCATCGAGGCCTCGTCGCCCGAGGGACCCGCGCCGTTGTCGGCGACGATGACCGCCAGCGAGGAATCCGTCAGCCGCCACAGGACGCGCAGACGGTCTCCCCCGGAGTCGCGGGCGGCGCGCAGGGCGGCGCCGGCGGTGACGAACCGGGCCGCCTGCGCGATCGCGCGCGGTACCTGGAACTCGTCGCGGGCATCGAGATCCGCGAGCACGCGCAGGCGAGCCGCGTGGACGATGCCCCGCACCTCGCTCTCGGTGTCCGCGAACGTCTTGTGCAGCGCGACGCGGTCGGCCTCGTCGTGGAGCGCGTTGAGGGCCTCGAGGTCCAGCAGGGCATGCGACGCGCGGTCGATCGCCTCGGTGACCGCCGGCGGGGCGCTGCGCGAGCCGCCCGCCCAGGTGGCACTTCGCAGGGTCTGCAGGATCCCGGAGAGCGTGGCGGCGTGGCGCGTATTGAGCTCCGCGCGAACCCGCTCGCGCTCGCGGCTGACCGCCCGCGAGAACGCGAGCGTGCCGGGCGGCGGATCATCGTCGACGCGGCGCATGCGTACCGCGGCCAGCATCGCCACCAGCATCGCGGCGCGCTCGGCGGCCGGCGTCGGCTCGAGCCGTCCGCGCGAGGCGACGACCAGTGAGACGCTCACGCGGCCCGTGGTCGCGGTCCAGCCGGCGACCTCGAGTCCGCAGTCGAGGCTCCCGAGACGCAGGCGCGTCGCCGCGCCGTCGGGGGGCACGACGTCGTCCTCGACCGCGCGCCGCCAATCGACGGCGGTGAGGCCTTCGCTCAGGCCACGCGGCCCGGCGATCTGCACCGGCAGCTCGGCGGCGCTCGGCGTCACCAGCACGAGGGCGTCGTGCGCCAGCAACGGCGCGAGGACGGTTCGAGCACGGTCGGCGACGTCCACGGCCGAAGCCGTCACGAGCGCGGCCAGCGCGCCGAGATCCGTCGAGTCGGGGCCGAGCGCAGCGGTCCAAGTCGGGACGGACCGCAGCGCCGGGAGCGGATGAACAAGCGATTCAGATGTGGTTGCAGCGTTGATCGTATTCATGGGGGCTCGGCTGACGAGACTCCTCGCCGTCCGGGCCCTTCGCATCTGGGGGACCCCAGTCGCCGCCCCTAGTCGACACCGCGCCGCGCACCCTAGGGAGTGCGCTGGCCACGATCATCGTGCCGTCGCAGCAGACGCACTGGCCGCGCATCGCGTGCGAGGCCGCGGCGTACTGGCGTAACGCGCAGTGTGGACAGTGGACCATCGGCATGCGACATATCCTCCCCCCGCGCGTAGGGGTGCGCCCGGGCGTCCAAGGGCCGGTCGTCCCTGTCCTGAAGGACAGCACGCAGCGGCGCGGCGGCTGCGTGAGCCGCCACGAGAGACATCCGCCGCGCGCACCGTCCTGTGGACCTGGTCCCGGGAGCGGACCGCCGTCTGGCGAGTCCGCCCCCGGTTGCGTGGCTGGGTACCGCTGGTCGCGGATCGCCGAGGACGTCGCGCCGCTGATTGACGGCAGCGACGCGAGCATGACGGCGTGATGCCGTCGGGGCGATTCGCGGCGAGCAGCATCGCCGCCGTCGCGGTCACCACAAGCTGGTCGAGATGCCAGACCGTGACGACCTTCGGTGCGGCGTGGGGGCGAACGACCAAGGGCCAGCGCGAATGCGACGACGGGGCAGCCCATGCACGCCGTGCACGGGCGGAGTATCTCCCGCGCCGGGCAAGCGCCCGGCTTCGATCCAGGAGATGCCACATGACCCTTCGCAAGCTTGCTGTGATCGCGCCCGTGAGCCTCGCGCTCGCGCTCGCCGGCCCCGTCGCCGCGGCCCCCGCCGCGACCACTCCATCCAACCCGGGCTCGGCGATCCCGTGTTACCCGTTCCCGGCGTGGTGCGGTCCCGACGGCAAGCCGTGGGTGCCGTGGCCGTTCCCGTTCCCGTTCTCCTTCGTAAGCGGGTTGCTCGGCCTCGGCACGCCGACGACCTGAAGCGGCGCGGTCGCCTCCAGGCGTATGCGCGACTGCCGGCGTCAGCCTTCCGATGCAGGCCCGATCGTCGACTCTAGGCCGATGACGTCAACACGACGAGACGGCACCATTGAAGGCGATGTTCTCGTCTTTCCCGGCCGGTCCCGCGAGGTAGGTGGATGCGGTGCTGCGCGGGCGCGAGCGTGAGTGCGGGACATTGGATCGGCTCGTCGCCGACATCCGTCGCCGCCACGGCGGCGCGCTCGTTCTGCGCGGCGACCGCGGCGCCGGCAAGACGGTGCTGCTCGAGCGTCTTGCCCGGGGCGAGTCCAGCTGTCGTGTCGTGCGCGCCGTCGGCGTGCAGCAGGAGATGGACCTGCCGTTCGCGGGCCTGCATCAGCTGTGCGCCTCGCTGCTCGACAGCCTCGACCGTCTGCCTGAGCCGCGCCGTGACGCGCTCGCCACGGCCTTCGGCATGCGCGGCGGCCCGGCGCCTCCTGGGTTTCTCGTCTCCCTGGCGGCGCTCGGGCTGCTCGTAGAGGCCGCGGCCGAGCGGCCGCTGCTGTGCCTCATCGACGACGCGCAGTGGCTCGATCGCGCTTCAGCCGACGTCCTCGGCTTCGTCGCCCGCCGCGTCGGGCACGAGCAGGTCGGGCTGGTGCTCGCCGCCACCAGCCTCAGGCGCGGACTGCACGGGTTGCCGACGCTCACCGTCGGCGGGCTCGCCCGCGCCGACGCGTGCGCCCTGTTGCGGTCCGCGGTCGCCGGGCCGCTCGACGAGCGGATCGCGGAGCGGCTGGCCGACGAGACGCAGGGCAACCCGCGGGCGCTGCTGGAACTCAGCCGCGGCCTCACGGCGGCGGAGCTGGCCGGAGGCTTCGGCGTCCCGCGCACGATCACCGCTCGGCGGCCTTGCGACGCGAGCACGCGACGGATTCACGCCCTGCCCGCGGATACGCGTCAGCTGCTCCTGATCGCGGCGGCGGAGCCCGTCGGCGACGCGCGGCTCGTGCGGCGCGCAGCGGCGGAGCTCGGCGTCGGCCCGGACGCCGTCGACGCCGCGGCCGGCCTGGCGGAGTTCAATGGGCACGTGCGCTTCCGGCATCCGCGTATCCGGTCGGCCATCTACGCCCTGGCCACCGCGGATCAGCGCTCCGCCGCCCACCGCGCGCTCGCCGCGGCGACGGACCCGGCGGCCGCGCCCGAGATGCGGGCCTGGCATCACGCGCTCGCGACGGCGGGACCGGATGACGCCGTCGCCGACGAGCTCGAACGCTCGGCCGGGCGCGCCCAGGCGCATGGAGGGTTCCCGGCGGCCGGGGCCTTCCTCGAGCGCGCGACCGCGCTCACGTCGACGCCCTCCAAACACGCCGCACGGGCGCTCGCCGCGGCGCGCATGCTGCATCGCGCCGGCGCGGTCGACGCCATGCTCCACATGCTGGCCGTCGCCGACGCCGGGCCGCTGAGCGAGGTCGACCGCGCGCAGGCCGACCTGCTGCGGGCGCAGGCCATCGTCGCCGACGGCGGGGACGCCGAGCCGCTGCTGCTGCAGACGGCGCGGCGGATCCAGCCGCTGGCCCCGCAGATCGCGCGCGACTGCTACCTCGAGGCCTACGGCGCCGCGCTGGGCGCCGGCTCGGGCGGCGCGACGATCGCCGCGGACGCACGTGCGGCCGCGGGCGAACCCTCGCCCGACGCGGGCGGCCTCCTGCTCGACGGCCTCACGCGCCGCTGGTCGTCAGGCTTCGCGGCCGGCGCCGACGCGAACCGGCGCGCCGTCCGCGAGTTCGTCCACGGCCGCGCGACCCGCGAGGACGAGCTGTCCTGGCTGCCGCTGGCCACGCGCGTCGCCGTGGACCTGTGGGACTACGAGGCGTGGGACGCGCTGTCGGCACGGCAATACGTCCTCGCGCGCGAGACCGGCGCGCTCGGCCTGCTCCCCGATGCGCTCGACGCCCGCATCGGCGTGCGCGTCGTCGCGGGCGATCTCGCGGGCGCGCGGGCGCTCGCGGACGAGCTGACCACGATCGCCGCCGTGGCGCCCAACCGGCTCACGCTCGACTGGCCGCTCGTGGTGGCGGCCTGGAGTGGCGGGGAGTGCGACACCGCAGCGCTCACCGAGGGCGCCGGACCCGGCACCGCCGGCTTCGCGGCCGCGCTGGCGCACAACGCGCGCGGCGACTACGCCGAAGCACTGCGCGTCGCCGAGCGGGCGGCACACGGACCGTACGCCGCCTGGGCGCTGTGCGAGTTCGTCGAGGCGGCGGTGCGCACCGGTGATCGCACGCGCGCCGAGCTGGCGCTCGTGCGGCTGACGGCGACCACCGACGCCGCCGACACCGACTGGGCGCGCGGGGCGCAAGCCGTCGCCGAGGCGCTCGTCCTCGACGGCCCCAGCGCGGACGCGCGCTACCGCGCCGCGATCGAGTGCCTCGCGCGAGCCCGCCTCACCGGGATGCTGGCGCGCGCCCAGCTGCTCTACGGCGAATGGCTGCGCCGCGAGCGGCGCCGGCGGGACGCCCGCGACATGCTGCTGCGCGCGCACGGAACGTTCACGGCGCTCGGCGCGCACGCGTTCGCCGAGCGCTGCGCCCGCGAGTTGCGCGCCGCGGGCAAGAACGCGCGAGCGCGCAAGCCGGAGCTGCGCGACGGGCTCACCGAACGCGAACAGGAGATCGCGCGCTTCGCGGGCGCGGGGCTGGCCAACGCCGAGATCGGCACGCGGCTGTTCATCAGTCCCCGGACGGTCGAATACCACCTCAGCAAGATCTTCGCCAAGCTCGAGATCAGCTCGCGCGCGCAGATCGCCGACGCGATCCCGGAAGACGTGCGGCGCGCTCCGCTGCCACAGCCGAGCGGCTGACGCAGCGCCCCGGCCGGGCGTACGGCGATGCGCGTTCCGTGGTTCAGGTGCGTCCGGACCCTGACGCGACCACGCTGGATCGATGGAGACGACCGTCGTACTCGACCGGCTCGACGAGCACTTCCTCGGCCTCGACCGGGAGGCAGAGCCGTGGAACGTCCACTTCGAGGTCCACGTGGCCGGGCGGCTGGACGCGGAGCGGCTCGCCGGCGCGATCGCCGCCGCCATGCAGCGGCACCCGATCGCCCGCGCGTCGCTGTCTGACTGGCGCGGATACGAGCGCCGCTATCACTGGCGGATCGCCGACGCCCCCGCGGTACCGCTGGCCGTCGCGAACTGCGCGGACGAGCAGGAGCTCGACATCGCGCGCGAGGCGCTGCTGCGGGTCAGCCCCGGACTCGCGGCACCGCCGCCGTTCGCGGTGCTGCTCGCGCACACCGCCGACGGCGACGCGCTCGTGCTCAGCCTCCACCACGCCGCCGGCGACGGGATCGCGGCGGCACGGCTGATGCGCTCGATCCTGCTCGCCTACGCCGGCGAGGACGACCCGGCGCCGCCGGTGGACCCGCTCACGGCGCGTGACGTGCAGGCGCTCGCGGGTGCGACCACGCGCGCCGAGCGCCGCATGCGCTGGCGCGCACTCGTGCGGCAGGCGGCCGCGCGCGTGATTCCGCCCGCGCGGTTGGCGCGCCGCGGCGGCCGCGACCACGCGGGCTACGGCGTCGTGCACACGGCACTGACGCGGGAGGAGACCCGCGCGCTTGACACGGCTCGCCCGGCGGGAGCGACGATCAACGACTTCCTGCTCGGCGCGCTCGCGGTGACGGCGCGGCGCTGGAACGCCGCGTACGGACGGCGTGTGGCGCCGATCGCCCTGACGATGCCGGTCAACCTGCGCCCGGAGGAGTGGCGCGACGAGGTCGTCGGCAACTTCGCGTCGTATGTGAGCGTCGTCGTCGGCGCTTCGGCGCGCGACGTGCGGCGCGCGACCGAATCCGTCGCGCGCCAGACGCGGGCGATCAAGCGCGATCGCCTCGCGGGCACCGTCGTCGACCTGCTCGACGCCCCGAGCATGCAGATGATCGCGGTCAAGCGCCGGATGGCGGATCTGATCCCGCTGACCGGCGACGTCGTGGTCGACACGGCGAGCCTGTCCAACCTCGGTGTGCTGGAGCCATTGCCAGGAGACGTGCGCGCGGTGTGGTTCTCGCCGCCCGGCCGCATGCCGCTCGGCGCGGCGATCGGCGTCGTCGCGCACGGCGGATCCCTGCACCTCACGCTCCGCTATCGCCATGCGCAGTTCGACCGTGCCGCGGCGAGGCAGTTCCTGGCGCTCTTCCGCGGGGTCCTCGCGTGGCCGACCGACGCGTGAGCGGCGATGGCCTACGCCCGTAGTGGTTCCCTGCGTGTGTACTACGAGAGCGCCGGGGAGGGCCCGCCGGTCTTGCTCATCCTCGGCCAGGGCATGTCGCTGGAGGCCGGCTGGCGCACGGTCGAGGCGCTGAGCGGCCGCTTCCGCGTGCTCGCGTTCGACAACCGCGACATGGGCCGCAGCGATCGTGCGCTCTTCCCCTACCTCGTCCCGCAGCTCGCGCACGACGCGATCGCGGTGCTCGACGCCGCCGGTGAGCGGCGCGCGCACATCTACGGGATCTCGCTCGGGGGCATGATCGCGCAGGAGGTCGCGCTGCGCCATCGCGACCGTGTCCAGTCGCTGGTGCTCGGTGCGACCACCGCCGGCGGTCCGCGCGCCGTCCCGATGAACGCGCGCGTGCTCACGTTCTACGCGCGTGTCGGCGCGATGGGCGCGGAAGAGGCCGAGTGGGCCGCGGTGCCCTACAGCTACGGGCTCCGCACGCGCCGCGACCACGGCAACCGGATCGCCGAAGACATCGCGCGGCGGTTGCGCCGCGCCCCGGACGCGTCGGCCTATCTGCACCAGGTCGCGGCCGCGGCCACCCACAGCACGCAGTCGCGGCTGGGTGAGATCACCGCGCCCACGCTCGTCGTGCACGGCGGCCAGGACCAGTTGCAGGCTCCGCGCAACGCCCAGCTGCTCGCGAGTGCCATCAACGGCGCCGAGCTCGCGATCTGGCCCGAGGCCGGGCATCTCTATGTCACCGACGAGCCCGAGGCGGACCGGGCGATCGGGCACTTCCTCGATCGTCACGATCCGCGCTGACGGGGGGAGTCTGTTGACGAATGGTCGGTCCGACCGATGTGGTGCAGCCGCCAGTGCCTCGGGCCGCACGCGCTCGCGATGCGTGCCTCTGGCACGTGAGCAGCGTGGGTGGCGCGAGGCGCCGCGGATGTGCCGCAGCGGGCGCACCGGAATTCGTCAACCGGCTCCTAAGCGTCAGCGCACACCGGCCGCCGGTACAGGCGTCCGGCCCGGCGGGGGTCATCAGCATCGACGTTGAAATCGACGAACGCCGCGTCCCGCCCTCAGGGCGGCGCGGCGAAAGGAGATGCATTCATGTTGACGCCAAAGCGCATCGCAGCCGTTGCGGCCGCGGTCGCAGCGATCGGGGCGTTCGGACCGGTCGCCGGTGCCGGTGCCGCCACGGCGCCGTCCTCCGACTGGCAGGCCGGTGCCGATGCCTACCAGACCGGCTGGGAGGCCGGCATGGCGGGCTGGCAGGCCGGCGCGGACGCGGCACGTCAGGGCTGGGAGGCCGGCCGCGCGGGCTGGCAGGCCGGTGCGGAAGCCGGCCGCGCGGGCTGGCAGGCCGGCGCGGACGCCGCGGCGTCCGTCTGGCAGACCTGGTTCGCCCCGTCCCAGCCGACGCAGGTCGCGCCGCGACGGTGAACCCACGGCAGGCGGAGCGCGCGACCTCGGGTCGCGCCTCCGCCCCGCCGCGCTTGGAGCTGCTGCTGGCCTTCATCGCCGTCGCGCTCGTCGCGGCGGCGATCTTCGTCGGCGCCTGGGCGCTCCGGGACGCCGACAACGTCCCGGACCCGCCGCTCCCGCGGCCGCCGGTGCCACCAGGCCGCCGGCTCACCCACGCCGAACGCGCGGTCAGCCGTGGACATACCGTCCGGGTGCGGGCTCGATCGGCCGGTGGCGGCCGCTGCCAAGCTTGGCCGGGGGCTCGACTTCCTCCCCGGAGCGGGCCAGCAGCCAGTCCGCGTAGCGCGGCCACCACGAGCCCTCATGGGCGGTCGCGGCGGCCAGCCATTCGTGCGGCTCGGGGCCCGGCTCGGCACCGGCGAAGTAGCGCGCACGTGCTTTGCCAGGCGGGTTGACCATCGTCTGGATGTGTCCGGTCGTGGTCACCACGACCTCGCTCTCGCCGCCGAGCAGGCGGCTGGTCTCATAGCCGCAGTCCCACGGTGTGATGTGATCCCGGGTGCCCGAGACGACGAAGCTGTCGCACGACACGCGCCCGAGGTCGACCGGTGCGTCGAGCACTCGCAGGGCTCCGGGCTCGGCGGCGCGGTTGTGCACGTAGAGGTCGAGCATCTCCCAGAAGAAGCGCGCCGGCAGGTCCGAGCCGTCGTCGTTCCAGGCGAGGATGTCGAACGCCGGCGCGTCATTGCCCATCAGCCAGCCGTTGACGACGTAGTTGAACACCAGGTCGTCGGGTCGCAGCCATGCGAAGGCGCGGCCGATCCGCCGGCGGTCGTACACGCGCGCGGCCTCCGCATCGCGCGCGACGTCGCGCAGCACATCGGCGGTGGCGAGCCGGCCCATCGGGTTCGGATGGCGGGTGTCGAGCATCGAGATCGCGAACGTGGCCGAGCTTGCGAGTTCGGCCTCGCCCGCGGCTGCCAGGTGCCCGAGCATCAGCGCGGTGGTCAGCCCGCCGGCGCAGACGCCGAGCAGCCCGAGCTGCTCGCAGCCCGCGATCTCGCGGACGACGTCGACGGCACGCAGCTGCGCCGCCACGTAGTCGTCGATGGCGCGGCCGCCGTCATCGGCGGACGGGTTGCGCCAGACGACCGTGAAGAACTGCAGTCCGCGACCGACGAGGTACTCGACCAGGCTGCGGCCCGGCGCGAGATCGAGGAAGTAGTGCTTGTTGACCTGCGGCGGGATCATCAGGAGCGGCAGGGCGCGCACGCGTCCGGTCGTGGGCGCGTACTGGACGAGCTCGAACGCGTCGTCGCGATAGACCACCGCGCCCGGGGTGGCCGCGAGGTTCTCGCCGAGGACGAAGCCGCGGCGGTCGACCTGTGTGGGCAGCCCGCGGTTGCGCGCGATGTCGCGCGCGGCGTTGCGCGTGCCGCGCAGCAGGCTCGTGCCGCCCGTGTCGAACGCATGCTTGAGCGCGGCGGGATTGCCGGCCAGCAGGTTCGTGGGGGCCGTCGCGTCGGCGAGGAGCTTCGCCGCGAAGCGCGCGCGTTCGGATCGCCGCCAGTCGCCGCCGGGACCCGGGGCCTCCGCGAGACGCTCGAGTGCGCCCGTCCAGGTCAGATAGGCCTGCGCCCAGCGGCGGTAGACGGGGTGCAGCGTCCAGGCGGGATCGTCGAAGCGCCGGTCGCCGGGGGGCGGTTCGACGTCGGACGCTCCGAGCACGATGCGCAGGAGCTCGCGGCCGGAGCGGAGGGATTCCGCGGCGAGCGCGTGGGGAGCGGCGAGGTCGGCAAAGGCGGCAAGCATCCAGTCGCTTGTAGCCGCGCGTCGCGGAGGCGGTCCACGTTTGGGCGGGTGCGACTACCCGAACGGGCGAGCTGACGACCGCCGCGTTCGCAACCGCTCACCGCAACACCTACCGTCGACCCGATCATGCCCAGCCAAGGGAGGAATGTCCACATGCCGTTCGACACCGCGTCCGACTCCGGGCTTGTGCTCGAGCGCTGGCAACAGACCGCGCTCACCCTCACCCATCGCCACCTCGAGCTCTACTCCGCGACCGTGGATCGCCTCGCCGATGCGCATGTCGAGGCGGTGCGGGCGACCAAGCTGCTCGCGCTGCTGCCGCTCGCCGAGAGTCACGCCGCGATCTGGCGCGAGTGCGCGGACACGTACGTCACGACGGTCCGCGGTCTGATCGAACGCTGAGCGCGCGCCTCGCGGGTCGTCAGTCGGCCAGCGGCAGCGTGGCGAGCAGCCGGGTTCCGCCGCCAGGCGGGCTCTCGATCTCCAGCCGGCCGCCGAGCGCGGTCACGCGGTCGTTCATCCCGACCAATCCATGGCCGCTCGGGTCGGCTCCGCCGACGCCGTCGTCGCGCACCTCGATCTGCAGCGCCCCGCGCTCGGCGTGGGCTCGCACCGCGGCTTCGGACGCCTGCGCGTGCTTGACGACGTTCGTGAGGGCCTCGGCGACGATGAAGTACGCGCTCGCCTCGACCTCGGCCGGGAACCGCTCGGCAAGGAGATCGAGCCGCACCGGCAGGTCCAGACGCGCCGCGACCGTCTCGACGCCGGCACGAATCCCACCGTGCGCGAGCACCGCGGGCAGCATCCCGTGCGCGAGCTCGCGCAGCTCGGCGTTTCCCCGCTCGGCGTGCTCGATCGCCTCGGCGATCAGCGACGCCGCCCCGTCGCGGTCCTGAAGCAACGCTCGCTGTGCCAGCTTCAACGACACGATCGCGTGCACCAAGCGCTGCTGCGCACCGTCGTGCAGGTCCCTGACGACGCGGCGGCGGGCGTCGTCGGCCTCGGTGAGCAGGCGCGCCCGAGAGGCGTTGAGCTGATCCCGGCTGTCGGCATTGGCGATCGCCGTCTCGAGGAGCTGCGTGAACTGGGCCATGCGCTGCTCGGTGTTGGGAGCGGGAGGCGTCTCGTCCGCCCAGTTGGCGATCGTGGCTCCCCAGAGGCGGCCCTCCACGATGATCGGTGCACCCACCCCGGAACGGAATCCGAGGTCCTCGATCAGCTCGCCGATCCGACCGTCGGTATCGACGTAGGCGTTGATCCGGGCCGGCCGGCGGGTACGTCGGACGGTCGCCACGACGCTCGTCCCGTCGTGGGGTATCCGCGTGCCGGGCCGCAGCCGGTCCACGTGCAGGCCGCGGTGGGCGAGGATGGTCAGCTCGTCACCGGGCTCATACCGGCACAACGTGATCCCATCCGCGCCGAGCAGCCCGGCGAGCTCGTCGGCCGCGGCACCGAACACGGCGGCGGGAGCCGCGCCTTGCGCCACGAGGGTCGCCACTCGTCGTAGCGCGGCCTGCTCGTCCGCGACGACGCGAAACCTGGCGTACAGCTGCGCGTTGTCCAGCGAGACCGCCAGCTGCCCGCCGATCAGGCTGACGGAGTCCAGCCGCTCGGCGGCGAACGCGCCTCGGATCAGCCGGTTCTCGAGCAGCAGCACCGCCCGCAGGCTGCCGCGGCTGAAGACCGGCAGCGCCAGCAGCGAGCACAGGTCCAGCCCGGCGAAGTACGGGTCGCGGGCGAACCGTGGGTCGGCGACGACATCGCGGACGACCAGCGGCTCGCCGGTCCGGTGAACGTAGCGCAGCACCGTCTCGGGCGCCGCGGGCTCGTCGCCTTCGGACGCCATCCTGAAGCCCTCGCGCTCGTCGCTGATCTCCAGCAGGCGGACTTCGGTGGCGCCGGTCATCGCGCTCACCACTTCGGTCACGCGGTGGTGCAACCGCTCCAGGTTCGTCTCCGAGCTCAGCGCCTGCGAGGCGGACAGGATGCCGACGAGGTCGACGGTGCCGGCGGCGACGGGGTCGCCGGCCGCGGCCGCGGTCGGCAGGCTCGGATGCGACCAATCGAGCTCGTCGGCCTTCGCCGTCGCGCCCCACGCGAGATAGCTGCGCCGAGCCCGCGCGAGGAGGTCGTAGCCGACGTGCTCGAGTCCGTGGGTCAGGAAGAAGCGCGCCGCGCGCTCCTCGATCAGCGGCCGGTGCCACGGGCGCCGGCCATCGCGGACCTCGCGCAGCGCCGCATCGAAGTTCACCGCGGCGGCGTGGAAGTCCCCCCGCGTCCACGCCAGCTCGGCCTCCACGAGGTGCAGCAGATGCAGGAAGTTGTCGGGAGCGTCGGCGGCGCGGGCGACGAGCCAGCGCAGCACCGCGTCGGCTTCGCGCAGCAGGTCGGCGTCGGCGGGACGCTCCCGCAGCTGCCAGGCCAGCGCCAGCCCGCGGAGCGGGTAGGCCAGCGCGCTGACCGACCAGGCGACCAGCGTGGGAGCGAGCGACGGCAACGGCGCGGTGTGCCGGTCCAGGCTCTCGGCGTCGCCGAAGATCGCGGCGGCCACCGCGCGCACCACGTACAGGTGGTTGAGTGCCAGCGGATTGCCGGCATGGCGGCTGGCGGGAGCCGCGGCTCCGGCCGCGCGCGGGAGCGTGCCGCGCAGGACCGCGACCAGCCACTGGTACTCGTTGAGCCACAGGCCGGCCTGCTCGCCGCCCGTGCGCTGCTCGAACGCCAGCCCTTCGTCGACCGCCGCGATCAGCTCGTCCAGCGACGCTGCGCAGTCGAGTGACGCCGCGATGAACCCATGCAGCGAGTAGCCGCCGTTGGCCAGGTCGCCGCCCGCGATCAGGCCCTCGAACGCCCGCCGGGACTCCGCCATGGCGTTCTCGAGCGGCTCGAACCAGCAGTTGTGCAAGGAGAACACGTTGCGGGCGTGCGACGTCCCGGGCTCGTATCCGCGCGCTTCGCCCTGTCTGAGGATCCGGCGCGACGCCCGGTAGGTGGCGGCATAGTCGCCGCGCTCGGTGACGAATTGGGCGGCCGCGTTCGCGGCGGTGCCGGTCAGCGTCGCCGCGGGCCCGTGCTCGGACCAGATGTGCAGTGCCTCCAGGGACACCCATGAGTACATGCGCAGGTCGCCGAGGAAGAAGGTCGGGGCCAGCAACGCATCGAGCAGGCGGCCCGCGGTCAGCAGCTTCGGATCGGTGACGTCGGGCTTGGCCAGATCGTCCGCGTCGTCGGTCTCGTTGAGCCAGCGGAACAGGGTCTCGAGCCGCCGGTCCAACCGCGCTTGGAGCTGGTCTTCGGCCGGCACGTCGACGCCGCACTCGCGCAGTGCGCGAAGCCCCAGCTCGGTCGCCTCGGCCAGACGTCCGCGGTGCGTGAGGCTGCGGACCTGCGACGGCGTCGCGAGCGGCCGCTCGTCCGCGGCGCGGCGCAGCGCCTCGATCGCGCCGTAGTCGACATCTGCCTCTTCGAACTGTCCCAGGCTGACCAGCGCGGCGTGACGAGCCGTGCGCACCTCGACGAGCGAGTCTTCGTCGTCTTCGCCGACCAGTTGGAGCGCGGCCGTCATCAACCCGCTGACGAGCACGTGGTCACCGATCAGCGTCGCCTGGTCCGCGGCGCGCTTGAGCAGATCCACGACCTGATGCCGCTCGTCCGCGGCCTCGACGGCATCGACCACCGGCATGTACTGCTCGGCCGCGACCGCGAAGAGCGCAGGCGCCTGGGCGAGCCGCCGCGCCAGAACGAGCTGCAGCGCGTTCCGCTGCTCGGCGCTCAGCTCGCGCAGCACCGCATCGCGGATCCGGTCGTGGCGGAAGCGCACGGCGCCGGGATCCATCAACAGCAGACCCTCTTCGAGCGCGGGTACCAGCGCGGCCTCGACGGCGGTTGCCGACAGGCCGCAAGCGACCTCCAGGACGCTCACCCCCACGCGCCCGCCCAAGCACGCCATCGACTCGACCAGGCGACGGGACGCCGGGGGCATCGCGGCGACGCGCGCCCCGAGCAAGGCGTCGACCTCGGAGCGTCCGAGATGCGCGCGAACGGCCGCCTCATCCCATCGCCAGCCTTCCGAGGCCACGGCCAGCAGCCCGCCGCGGCGAACCGCGTTGAGCAGCTCGATCGTCTCGTAGGGGTTGCCGCCGGTGTGCGGCTCGATCACCGCGGCGAGCCGTGCTGCCGTGGCGACGTCCACGCGGAGGATCTCCGCGACGAGCGCGGCGAGCAGGCTCGCCGGAAGGTTCTCGAGCCGCAACTGCCAGACGGTGGGCTGCTCGCTCCACCGCGCGAGCGGCGCCGCGAGCGGATGCGCCGCGTCCACCGCCTCGGCGCGGTAGGCGCCGACGAACAACAGACCGTCGATCGGCCGCTCACTCAAGACGACATCGATGAACCCGAGCGGGGTCCGCCCTGCCCACTGCAGGTCGTCCATCACGAGCACCAGCGGGCGCTGCGGGTCCGCGACGGCGCGCAGCGCGTCGGCGGCGGCTCGCTGTGCGCGTGCCTGGGCGGTCAGCGGATCACCCGGCTCAGGCGTCACCCCGAGCAGGGACGCGAACTCCGGCAGCACGGCGGCCAGTAGACCGGCGTTGTACGCGAGGGCCGTGAGCAATCGATCTCGCAGCCGGTCCAGCTCGCTCTCCGGCTCGGCCAGCAGGAGCCGTCCCAGAGCACGGAACGCCTGGTATCCGGCATCGAACTCGAGGTCGCGCCGGTACTGATCGAACTTGCCGGTGACGAACCAGCCGTCCGCGTCGGCCACCTCCGAGCGCAGCTCTTCGATCAGCGCGGTCTTGCCGACGCCCGGCGCACCGCTGATGAGCAGCCCGCGATAGCGGCCGTCGAGCGCCCCGCGAAAGGCGTCGCGCAGTGCGCCGACCTCGCCGTCGCGCCCCACCAGGCGCGACGGTGCGAGCAGCCTGAGGGGAACATCGTGCCGGCCGAGATCGCCGGCCCCCGCCGCCGGCCGGGCGGTCAGGTCGTGGAGGACCCCGTCCGCCGTCTGGTAGCGCTTGTCAGGCTCCTTCTCCAGCAGGTGCATCACGACTCCGGAGACGAGCGGCGGCACCGCCGGGTTGATCGCCGCCGGCGGAGTCGGCACGCGCGCGAGGTGGTCGTGGATCAGGCGCAGGGGCTCGCCGACCCCGAACGGCGGGCTCCCGGTCGCCGCCTCATAGAGGGTGGAGCCCAGCGCGTACAGGTCGGCCCGGTGGTCGACCGAGCGGCCCGTTCGCCCGGTCTGCTCCGGCGCCACGTACGCCAGCGCGCCGATGATCTCGGACGGGTGCGCGAACTCCGGGCGCATCTCGGCGAACGTCGTCGCCACCGAGAAACCGACGAGGGTCGCAGCGCCGCCCGCTGACCACACGATGTTCGCCGGGTGGATGTCGCGGTGGACCACGCCCCGGGCGTGCATGGCCGCCACCGCCCGTGCCAGCCGGGTCGCGAGCTCGACGAGTTCACCCGGCTCGAGCGGCGTCGCACGGCCGGCGAGGGTCTCACGACCCGCGTCCGCCAGCACCATCGATCCCGGGTAGCGCGGGATATCGAGCAACTGCGCCACCCCCTCCGCCCCGCGCAGGCGCTCCAGGATGGCCGTCTCGTGGGCCAGGCGTGCCTCCGCGTCGGGCCCCACCGGTTCCTTGCGGATGACCGTGCGCTCGGAGAAGTGCAGCCGGCTGACCCGCGTGCGGGCGTCCGCGTGCAGCGTTTGCGTGTGCGCGGGCGGTTCGGTCCCGTCGAGGGTCATACGCGCTTGCCTCTCATGCGCATCGTATGCCTTCTTCACGCTCGAGGAGGCCAGACCACACTGTTCCGGTGGACAGCGCGCCGGACGCCCGCCCGCGCCCAGCCTGAGTCCATGCCTGGCATTCACCGGTCCACGATCGCTGTAGCCGCGGCGCTCGCGCTGACGGCGCAGTTCGCACCCCATTTCGGCCACGCATCACGGGCCGCGCAGCAGTCCTCCTACGACCGCTCCGGAGACGGTCGCCACGATGCGCCGCTGTCCGGCGACGACGGCGGCCCGGGGAGCCCGGGCCCGGGCGGGACGGGAGCCGGCGACGGCGGAGCCCCCACCGCCCCGGCCGGGCCCTCCGCCAACAGCGGCGACCCCGGCAACGGCGGTGGCGGTGGCGGTGGCGGTGGCGCGGCCGGTGGCGCAGGCGCGGCC
>NZ_JAPDOD010000032.1 GCF_027587205.1 Solirubrobacter ginsenosidimutans | reverse complement strand
CCGCGCCGCTCGCGCCGCCGCCCGCCGCGCCACCGAACAACTGACCCGCCGTCGCCGCCGCGGCGCCGCCGCCCGCTGCGCCGCCGAACAACTGGCCCGCCGTCGCCGCCGCGGCGGCACCTCCCGCCGCGCCGCCGAGCAACTCCGCCGATCCAGCACCCGCACCCGCCGCGCCGCCGCTCGGGACGAACCCGGCCGCGTCGAACCGCGCGAGTGAGCTGGGGCCCGACGGGCCAGGACGGCGGCCGTTCAGGAGCCGGGCGACCGCGGCGTTGCCCGCGTGGCGTTGCAGCGCAGCGATCTTCGCCGCGGTCAGCGGCGCAGCGAGACTCGGGGCCTCAGCAGCGACCGCGGGTGCCGGTTCGTTGACGACCGGCGCCTGCTCGACCTCGCGCTCCCGGCTCGGGTCCACTTACTCAGGCAGCTCTTCCGGCAGTTCCTCGACCGCCGGGCCTTCGGCTTCCGTCTCTCCGGGCGCTTCAGCTTCGGCTTCGGGCCCTTCGGCCTCCAGCCCATCCTCTTCGCGGGCCACCACGGCGCGCGAGGCCGCGGCGCGGGCCACGGCCTGGTTTCCCACCGCGGACGCCCACCCGAGCGTTCCGGCTTTCAGCGGCGGCGCCGGCGAGGCTGCCGGGCGCGCTCGTTCTTCGCCGCTGCGTTCCACCTCTGGGTCCCGCCTGCGATCCAGCACGGCTGAAACCGTACCGGTCAATCCGCGTCCGATGGGGAACCCATCAGGGCAGCTCGATGACAACCTTGCCCGCCACACCGCTTTCGACGGCGTCATGGGCACCGGCGACATCGTCCAAGGCGAACCGATGCACCGGCAACGGGGTCAGTGCGCCGACCGCCACCGCCTGGCTCACACCATCCACCGCGGCGCGCAGCCCCACCCGCGGGATCGTGTAGACGAGCACGAAGCGCAGTACGAGGTTGGGTGTCATCAGCGCCCGGATCGGCACGTCCGCCGACGGCACATCCGCCGCATAGGTCGAGATCACCGCGAACGGGGCGGCGACCTCCAGGTCGAGCGAAAGGTTCGGCCCCAGCGCCAACTCGACGATCCGCGACACACCGTCCGGTGCGGCAGCGCGGATCTGCGCCGCGGCGTCGGGGTCGCGGTAGTTGACCACCACCGAAGCACCCGCGACGTCGGCCAGCACGCTTTTCTCCGGCCCGGACACGGTCGAGATGACCCGCGCGCCCGACCACACCGCCAGCTCGATCGCCGCGTGCCCGACCGCACCCGCCCCGCCCGCGACCAAGACATCTTGCCCGTCGATCGGCCCGTCCGCCCGCAGGCAGTGATACGCGGTCAAGGCCGGGATCCCCAAAGACGCACCCAACTCCAACGATGCCGAAGCCGGCAGCGGCACGGCCTGCTCGGACGGGACGACGCAGAACTCCGCCGCCGTCCCCCACTGCCGCTGCCACGCCGCGAAGTACACCCACACGCGCTCGCCGACGCGCGCCGAGTCCACTCCAGGACCCACGGCATCGATCTCACCCGCCCCGTCCTGCCCCGGCACCTGGAACTCGAACGGCACCTCCGCACCCGCGCGCGACTTCCAGTCGGTGGGATTGACCCCCGCGACCAACACCCGCACCCGCACCTCGCCCGGCCCCGGGACCGGCGTCTCGACCTCACCCACCGTCAGCACGCCGGACGGACCCGGCGCCGTGTAATAGGCGGCCAGCATCACTCGTCGAAGAACGGTTCGCCGGGCCGCGCGTACTGCCGCGCAAGGTCCAGATTCAACGTCACGCCCAGCCCGGGTGCGTCAGGCACCTTGATCCTCCCGCCATCGATTACCGGCCCGTCGAACCCGACCGCCAGGTCGTTCCAGAACGGCACGCTCATCCCGTGCCACTCCAGCGCCAGGAAGTTCGGGATCGCCGCCGCCACGTGCACATTCGCGATCGTCCCGATCGGCGACGCGATGCAGTGCGGCGCCATCGAGATGTAATGCGTGTCGGCGTAGTCCGCGATCCGCCGCGTCTCCAGCAGCCCGCCGGTCTTCTGCGGATCCGGCGCGCACACGTCCAGCGCGCCGCTCTCGAACGCCTCGCGGAACCCGTGCCGCATGTACCCGTTCTCGCCGGTGCAGATCGGCACCGAGGTGGAGCGGGTGACCCGCGCCAGGGCAGGCACGTTCTCCGGCGGCACGGGGTCCTCGAGCCACAGCAGGCCCAGCCCCTCGAGCTCGTGGCACAGTCGCGACGCATCCGCGACCTGGTAGCGCCAATGGCAGTCGAAGGCGACGTCGACCGACTCCCCGACCGCGTCGATCACCGCCGCCGCCAAGCCGACCATGTACTTGATCTCCGCCCGCGACAGCGTCCCCGACGCCGTGTCCTGCATGAACGGCGTCGGCACGTCGAGATCGAACTTCAAAGCGCTGAACCCGAGGTCCGCCACCACCTGGCGCGCCCGCGCCGCGTACAGCTCGGGCGTGAAGACCTCGTCCGGCACCCCCTTCGCGTACGCGCGCCCGTGCTCGGGGTTGCGCACCGAGCCCGCCGCAACCGCCGAGACCGGTGACTGGCCCCAGCGCGCCGGTCGCTCGACCATCGTCGCGTCCATCGAGTGCAGCGCCTCGCCCGCGTGACAGTCCGCGTACATCCGCACGGAGTCGCGGAAGCGGCCGCCGAGCAGCCGGTGGATCGGGACGCCGTAGGCCTGGCCGACGAGATCCCAGAGCGCGGCCTCGATCCCCGAGATCGCGTTGTAGACGATCCCCGCCGACGACCCCGCGCCGGACGAGCCCCAGCGCAACTTGGCCCACAGGCGGTCGACGTCCCGCGGGTCCTCCCCGATCAGCAGCGGCGCGAGATCGCGCACGATCGACGTCAGCCCGGGCGCGCAGAAGCATTCGCCGAGACCGGACAGCCCCGAGCCCTCAGCGTCCACGCGCACGAACGTCCAGTCGTAGTTGGCCTCGACGACGGCGGTGTGCACTCCGGTGATCCGCATTCCGCGGCCATCGTCCCAGAACCGATTCCCCGCCGAGGCCTAGACGCATGTCCAATGACCAACCGCCGATCGCCGCCCTACCTTGCGGCACTCATGGACCGGAACGGAATCTCTGAGTGAATCGTCGTCGCGCGATCCTCGCGGCGGCCGCCGCCACGCTGGCCACGGCCGCCTTCGCCCCCGCCGCACACGCATGGACGGAGTTCTCCTTCTCGAGCCAGAGCGGGACCACCGCGCTCGTCGAGGTCGACGCCACGGCCGCCCACAACCGCCTCGAAGTCGTCCGCGGCGCCACCCTGCTCGCGCAGTCGGCCGGCGATACGGTCAGCATCAGCGACGACCTCCACGCCGGCGACGTCGCCAACCTCTATTCCGGCAACGCGCTCGTGGCGACCGGCACGTACGACGGCCTGCCCAAGCCTACGAACGTCTGCATCGGGCACACCGCGTTCTCGGCCGCCCGCGCGCAGAACGCCACGATCTTCGACGCCGGCGCGTACCGGCCGGTCGCCGGTTCGGTCGAGTGGGTCGCCGCGACCTGGACGGCGGACGCGGACGCCGTCGTCACCCTCCGACGGCCGCTCGTCGCCGGCGACACGGTCTACGTCACGACCTCCGTCACCGACGGCACCGCCGAGGTGCGTTCCTCGCGTGGCGAGCCGGCGATCCGCTGCTGGTACGACCCGCCGACCGACGGCACGCCGCCGCCCCCGCCCCCGCCGCCGCCGACTCAGGCGACGATCCCGCCTTCGGAGCTGATCCCCACGAACGCCCAGATGCTGGCGATGGTCAAGGGCTCGCTGTCCGTGTCGGGCTCGAGCTTGAAGAGCCGGACGACGCGCCGCCTCGCCCGCTCGAGCTCGGTCGCGCTGCCGTTCGCCTTCCCCGAGCCGGGACGCGTGGACCTGCAGCTGGTGGCCAAGCACAAGGTGATCGGCACCGGCACGAAGACCTCGGCGATCAACGGCAAGGCGATCATCACCGTCACCCTGACGAGCGCCGGACGCAAGCTGCTCAAGCGCTCGAAGAAGCTCAAGGTGACCGTCAACGGCATCTTCGCGGCGTCGCGCACCGGGGCGGAATTGTCTCGCGCGAGCCTGAGCGTGACAATGAAGGGCTAGATGCCTGACCTGCGCTCGTTCGTCATCGCCTTCACGACCGCCGCGGCCCTGGCCGCGGCGGGTGCTCCCGCGGCCCTCGCCGACATCAACTTCGTCGCGATGCCGGGCTACGCCGGGGTGGAGCTCGATGACGACGCCGCGTCGCGGCTGGAGCTGGTGCGCGACGGCGTGGTCATCGCCTCCTCCGACGAGGGCGTGATCTCCGTCGACGCGCTCGAAGTGGGTGACGTCGCGCGGGCGTACGCTGGCGATACGCCGGCGGGCAGCGCGACCTACGACGGCACGCCCGTGCTCAGCGACGTTTGCGTCGGCAGCGCCGCCTTCACCGCGACGCGCGCGCCCGCGGCGGCCTTCGAGTTCGCGGGCGCGTTCAGCGACAACGCGCTGGACCCCGTGACCGGGACGTGGGACAGCAACCCGACCGCACGCATCACCCTCGATCGCCCGCTCGCCGACGGCGACATGGCGATGGTGGCCGTCGGGAATGACCGGCTCGACCCGCCCGTCTTCTCGATGCGGATGGAGCCCGCGGTCGCCTGCACCGGCGCGCCGACCAAGCCCAAGCCGACACCCACCGGCACCCCCACGCCGGCCCCGGGCGCGAACGGGGAGCCAAAGGCCCCGGCTCACAAGCCCGCCTTCGCGGCGACCGTGCACGCCGCGGGCGCCGCGCTGGCGCGGCGCAAGCTCGCCCACCGCGCCCACGTCTCGCTCCCGTTCGCCTTCCCCGAGCCGGGCAAGGTCCAGTTGCGCATCGTCGCCCACGGCCGGACGATCGCCGTCGGGAGCCGGACCGCGGCCGGAACGGCGAAGGTCACGCTCAAGCTCTCCGCCGCCGGTCGCCGACTGCTTCAGCGCAGCCCGCACCTGAAGGTCACGCTGAAGGCCGTCTTCACGCCCTCGCGCGCCGGGGCGGCACCCCAGCGCGCGAGTACGAAGGTGACCCTTACGGGGTCGTCGTCGAGAGCGTGAACGTCAGCGTCTTGGCGTAGGTGCCGGTGCGCAGCGGCTCATTGGCCGCGATCGACTGCTTGAACGCGATCGCGACCGCGTCGTTGGAGACCGGCGCCGCGTAGGTCTTCACCGTGCTCGGCAGCGGATTGCCCGCGACCAGCAGCGGCGAAGCCAGCGAGAAGGTGCCGTTGACGAGGCGACCCGGAGCGGTCGTGCTCGGGTCGCTGGCGGTCAGCGTCGCGTCACCGGCGGTCGAGATGACCGTGGCCGACATCGTCGCCGTGTAGTCCTTCGCGACACCCGCGGTGAACGGGCCGAACGACGCCGACGCGCCGAGCGACAGCGACAGCGTCGCGGGAACGGTCCCGCTCACCGGCGCGTCGGTCCGGAAGCAGTACCGGCGCTGGGCGGTGGTGAGCATCGGCAGCGGCGCCGCCGAGTCCAGGATCGGCGCGATCAGGCCGCGGTAGGGCTGCTTGAGCGGGACGAACACGCCGCCCGCCGCGGGCTCGACCTTGATCCCGTGGATCGCGAGGCGCTGCGCGACGGTGCCGTCGGGATCGGCCTTCGTGTAGTCGATCTCCGGGATGAAGTACCCGCACGGCGACGGCGTCAGGATCGCCGAGGCCACTGGCGTGTCCACGTCCGGCTGGTCGTTCGGGTTCGCACCCACGCTGGCGACCAGCGGCCACGGGTAGGAGCCGCGCAGCACGGTCCGGCTGTTGGGCACGTCGGAGGTCTGGAACGCCACCGACCGCGCGACCGCGGCGAGGATCTGCGGCATGCGCGCGTCGAAGTACCGCATGCCCTCCCAGTTCTCCCACAGGTGGGCGTAGACCTTGCGGTTCTCGTTCGGCCGCGAGTTGGTGTTGCCCTCGGCGGGCCGCGTGACCCCGCCCGCGGCGCGCGCCTCGCCGAGCATGCTCAGGCCGTTCTTCAGCGCGCCGGTGTTGCGCAGGATGCCCTCGTGGCTGTCGCCGCCGGTGCTGTACGGCCCCATCCACCAGCCCGACTCGGCCGCGTGGTTGTACATCCAGCCGTTGACCATGTCCCTGCCCTCTTCGAAGAGGCTCTGCTCGACGTTGAGATGGCGGGCGCCGAGGATCGGCAGGTCCTCGCTGTCGCCCTCGTGGTTGTCGACCATGACGTCGGGCGTGTAGTCGCGGATCATCTCCGCGAAGCCCTTGGTCTCGTTCTGCGTGATCAGCGCGTGATCGCGGTTGAGGTCCTGGCCCGTGGTGTTGCCGCGGGTGTTGTGGGCGCGGCCGTCGGCGTTGATCGACGGCACCATCAGCACGACCATCTTCGTCAGCATCGCCAGGATCGCCGGGTCCTCGGTGGACGTCAGCTGGCGTGCCATCGTGAAGCACGACTCGCGGCCGGAGGCCTCGTTGCCGTGCACGTTGCAGTTGATCGCGTACGTCGGCTTGGCCGAGATCTCCGCCGCGGTCTCCGGCGGCTTCGGATAGCCGATGATCCACAGGTTCATCGGCCGGTTCTCGAGCGTGCGAGCCAGCTCGACCACCCGCATGCGGTCGCTGGCGGCGTCGAGCGCGGCGGTGTACTGCGCCTCCTCGACGTCTGAGGTGTAGACGTTCGTGGTGCGCGACTCCCACGCCGTGCGCAGCCCGCCGACGGCGCCGGTACCCGGGATCGGCAGCGTGGTCTGCGTGACCGCCGTCGAGTAGGGCTGTGGCTGGGCGGCGCTACCCGTTCCGATGCGCGCCCGCACGCGCCACGAGTAGCGCCCGCCCAGTACGTACCCCGACTCTGCGAAGGACGGCTTGTCCGGCGTGACCGTCCGCTGCGACTGCCAGACCCCGACGACCGTCGCCGCAGCCGTCGGCTGGTCATTGGCGTCGACCGGCGTGCGTTCGATCTGGTAGTCGGTCGCTCCCGCGACCGGATTCCACTTCAGCGTGGTGAACCCGACGTCCTGCGTCGCGGTCAACCCCGTGACCTGATTGGGCTCCTGTGCGCCCGCAGCGCACGGGAGGACCAGCATCGCGGCCATGACCACCGCGAATACGCCCTTGCCCCTCATTATTCCCTCCCCGTAGGAAGGGTAGAAAACTACCCCACCCCTCCACGCCCGCAATTGCGCGGGCGTGGAGATGAATCAACGGTGAGTGATTGAACCTTTAAGGGTTCGTCGTGGACAGCGTGAACGTGAGCGTCTTGCTGTAGGCGCCCGTACGCAGCGGGTCGGTCGCGGAGATCGGCTGCGTGAACGTGACCGGCACCATGTCGTTGGCGACCGGGCCGGCGTAGGTCTTCACGACCCCCAGGCCCTGGAGCGGCTGCGGCAGCGCGAAGCTGCCGTTGACGAGGTACCCGGGGTGGTTGGTGCTCGGGTCGGTCACGGTGATCGCGGCGTCACCCGCGCTGGAGATGACGGTCGCGGTGGTCGTCGCCGTGTAGCTCTTGGCGATGCCGGGCGTGAACGCGCCGAAGGTGGCCGGCGTCCCCAGCGTCAGCGAGAGCGTCGCCGGGACGGTGCCGCTGACCGTCGCGGCGGCGGCGTCCGCGTTGGCGGGCGTGTTCGGCGCGCACGCGCGCGTGGTGACCGTGTACGCGTTGCCCGGCACGCAGCGCCACAGGCTCGGGTTGATCTCGCTCGGCGGCTTGCGCAGCTTGGTCGCCTGCTCGTAGGCGTAGCCGAAAGCGAGCAGCTTCGCCTCGCTGTAGGCGGTGCCGTTGAACCCGATCCCGACGGGATCGCGCGAGCCGGCCGCGTACCCGGCGGGCACGACGAGCTGCGGGTAGCCGGCGCGGGCGCCGATGCCGGTCAACGTGCCCGCCGGCGTCAGGATCGCCTCGACGTCGTCGGCCGGATCGGCGGTCCCGCGGGTGAGCTGGTTGTCGATCGCCTGCTGCGCGGCCCGGCGCTGGGTGTCGCGCGCCGTGACGTAGGCGGCGTTCTGCGCCGGGTCGGTGAGGTCGGTCGCGTCGCTGGCGATCACCTGCGACTGCCCGTACTTGGTCGCGTCCGCCGGATGGGCGGCGTTGTAGTTCTTGATGTCGGTCAGCGTCTTCATCGGCGCGCTGGCGGGGAGCCGGCCGAGGTAGGCGTTGAGGTCGCGCTTGAACTCGGGGGTGAGGATGTCGAACGGCGCGTTGGAACTGGGCGTCGACACCGTGACGGTCGTCGCGCCGAGCGCCTGCACGACGCTGACCGCTGCGACGTACTGGGCGTTGGTGTTGGCGATCACGCCGATCCGCTTGCCCGCCAGCGCCGTCGGCGAGAGCGCCGCGAGGTAGTCCGGGACCGTGTCCGGCGCGGTCGCCGTGGCCGGGTCCTCCGGATCCTTGCCGGCGATGGCGCCGAGCTCCGCCGCCGCGTCGGCGACGGTGCGCGTCATCGGGCCGGCGGTGTCCTGCGTGGCGCTGATCGGCACGATGCCGGTGCGCGAGACGAGGCCGATCGTGGGCCGCAGACCGACGATCCCCTGCGCCGCCGAGGGCGACACGATCGAGCCGCTGGTCTCGGTGCCGATCGTGATCGTGGCCAGGCCGCTGGCCGCGATCGCCCCCGACCCGCTGGACGAGCCGGACGGCGTGATGTCGGCGTTGTACGGGTTCAGCACCTGGCCGCCGAGTGACGAGTAGCCGCTCGGCATCCCGCTGGTCAGGAAGTTCGCGAACTCCGACAGGTTGGCTTTGCCGAGCAGGATCGCGCCGGCGGCGCGCAGCTTCGCGACGACCGGCGAGTCCTTGTCGGGCACGCTGTTCTCGAGCGCGACGGACCCGGCGGTGGTCGGGATGCCGGCGGCGTCGAGGTTGTCCTTGACGATCACGGGGATGCCGTGGAGCGGGCCGCGCACGTGGCCGGCGGCGCGCTCGGCGTCCAGCGCCGCGGCCTCCTGGAGCGCCTTCGGATTGAGCCGGCGGACCGCGTTGATCGACGGTCCCTCGGCGTTGGTGAGCGCGATCCGCTGCAGGTAGGCCTTGGTGAGCTGGGTGGCGGTCAGCGTGCCGGCGGTCATGCGGGCCTGCAGGTCGCTCACGGTCGCCGTCTCCAGCGGGAAGTCGAGCGTGACGCCGGTCGCCACCTCGCGTCCGGGCGGGCACGAGCGCGGAGCGCCGGCGTAGCAGCGCCAGACCGCGGGGTTGATCTCGCTCACCGGCCTGCGCAGGTTGGACTTCTGTTCATACGCGTAGGCGAACGCGAGCAGCTTCTCCTCGCTGTAGGCGGTGCCGTTGAAGGCGATGCCGACCGGCAGGCGGTTGGCGGTGTTGTAGCCCGCGGGCACGACGACCTGCGGGTAGCCCGCGCGGGCGCCCGTGGTGGTCAGCGTGGCCGACGGGGTCATGATCGCGTCGAGGTTGTTGGTCGTCAGCGCGGTGTCGATCGCGGTGCGCGAGGCGGCGCGGCCGCCATCGCGGTTGGCGACGTAGGTGGCGTTCGTGGCCGGGTCGCTGAGGTCGATCGCCTGGCTGGCGGTCAACTGGCCCTGGCCGAACTTCAGCGCCTCGTCGGCGTGCGCGTCGTTGTAGGTGATGATGTCCGCCAGCGACTTCATCGGCGCGGTCGCGGGCAGGCGGCCGAGGTAGGCGTTGAGGTCACGCTTGAACTCGCTCGCGACGACGTCCGGGAAGTTCTGCGCCGGGGTCGGGGTCGGGATCTGGACCGTGGTGGCGCCGAGCGCCTGGATCGCCAGGATCGCCGCCTGGTACTGCGCGTTGGTGTTGTTGATGACGCCGATGCGCTTGCCGTTGAGCGCCGTCGTGGTGAGCGCGGCGAGGTAGTTCGGGACGGTCGCGGGGGCGCCGTCGGTCGCCGGGTCCTGCGGGTCCTTGCCGGCGATCGCCTGCAACTCGGTGGCGGCGTCGGCGACGGACTTGGTGATCGGGCCGACCGCGTCCTGGGAGGTACCGCCCGGGAGCATGCCCGCGCGCGAGACCAGGCCGAGCGTCGGACGCACGCCCACGCCTCCCTGCGCGACGGCCACGGTCACGAGCGCGCCGGACGCTTCCGCGCCGACCGTGATCGCGGCGAGACCGGCTGCCGCGGCGGCCGCGCTGCCGGACGACGGCCCGTTCGGCGTCGCGTCGACGTCGTACGGGTTCAGGACCTGGCCGCCGAGCGACGAGTAGCCGTTCGGCAGGCTGGTGCTCATCAGCCCCGCGAACTCGGTCACGTTCGTCTTGCCGACGATCACGGCGCCGGCGGCCCGCAGGCGGGCGACGACCGCGGAATCGGCGGCGGGAACCGAGGACTGCAGCGCGACCGAGCCGCCGCTCGTGGGCAGCCCGGCGACGTCGAGTTGGTCATTGACCAGGACCGGAATCCCGTGCAGCGGACCCTTCACGTGGCCGGTCGCGCGCTCGAGGTCGAGCAGCGCCGCGTCCTGGAGCGCGGCGGGGTTGACCACCCGGACCGCGTTGATTCCCGGGCCGCGCGCGTTGACCGCGGCGATCCGGTCGATGTAGGAGCGCGTCAGTTGCACGCTCGTGAGCTGACCCGCGGCCAGCTTCTGCTGCAGCTCGGAGACACTCAGCGTCTCCAGATTGAGCGGCGGATCCGCCGCTCTGGCCTCCTGCGATCCGACGAGTAGTAGCCCGACCAGCAGGCAGGCTACGCGCACCAGCTTGAAGCTCGACATCGGTTCCCCTCTCCCCTCCCTGGACCCTTTCGCGCCGAACTCAACCCGGCGCGGTGCCGTCCGTCAAGCGACGATCGATAAACGTCGAGTGGATCGGGTGGGGTTAGCCAGAGACTTGTCCACGCGTTCTTGCAATCGCGCTGCAGAGCCCCCACACTGGATCCCATGACGTACTCCGAGCTCCGTGCGTCCGACGCCGAACGTGAACGCGTGGTGACCTTCCTGCGCGAACACGCGCTGCTCGGGCGCCTCACGGATGACGAGCTCGAGGACCGGATCGGCCTCGCGTACGCATCGGTGACTGTTGGCGACCTCGAGAAGCTGATCGGCGATCTCCCGCGCGCCAATCACCCGTCCCGGCGCGCGCCCGCGCCGCGCCCCCGTACGGCGGCCCGCCCGTCGCGCCACCGCCAGCACGGGCCGCCGCCCGCGCTGATCGGCCTCGGCATCGGCGCGCTGCTGGTCAGCGGCGTCGGTGTGGCGATCGTCGTCGCGATCGTCGCGGTCGCCGTGGCGCTGCTCGCGGTCGTGTTCGCGGCGAGCATGGTCCTTGGGCCGCTGCTGCTCGTGGCGCTGCTGGTGATCGCGATCGGCAAGCGGCACCATCGCCGGCCGCAGTCGTCGCACTGGCACCCGCAGTACTAGGGACGCAAAGTCAACTGCGCCGGGTGGGGGAGGGGGGGTGGCGAGCCACCCGTCCTGGGCTGCCGTGAGTCCGTCGCTCGGCGCGGCTCTGTTGCCCGAAATCTCGTGCTGGGATACCGACAGTTACGGGCGTGGGCTGGCCAGCGTGTCCCACGCTCGCGCTGTCCCGGGTCGCCGTGGTTGAGCGTGCGCGTTTGCGGGCCTAAGCGGCGGGTTTCGATCAGGTTCCCACTGGTCGAGTTGGCGCGCTGGTGGGGGTTCGTACGCTAAGTGCGGTCAGGCCGCACTAGGAGTACGCACCCCCGTCGCGCATGACTTCGTTGCTCGCCGTAACCGATCACCGGCAGGCCCGGCGCGGACGGGGGTGTCAGTACCACGCCCGTAACTGTCGGTATCCCGGCACGGCACTTCGACCCCAACAGAGCCGCGCACCGGGCGGGTCCACGGCGAGTCAGATCCGGAGGGCGCGCCACTCCCCCACCCGGCGCAGTTGACTTTCGGGCCTAAGGCAGGTCTTCAGGCGTCAAGCACCACCGCAACCCAACGCGACGCCGCCGCACCTCCGCGACGTCCCGACGCACGTCGCGGTCGTGCAGCAACACCCCCGCGCACGCCGCCGCGATCGCAGGCATGTCGTCCTCGATGAAGCCCTGACGCGTGATCGCCTGTGTTCCGAAGCGGACACCGCCGGACGGGTCGGACGGAATGCCGATGTCCGATGCGAGCAGGTTGGACTCCGCGAGCTTGACGGCCGCGGCGGTTCCTCCGCCCGGGATCTCGATGGCCACGTGGTGGGAGGTGGTGTAGCCGCGGTCCGCGCCGCCGACGACGGCGAAGCCCTCCTCCGCCAACGCCTCCGCGAGCGCTTGGGCGTTGGCGATGCACTGGTCGGCGTACGCGCCGGCTGAGCGGTCGCGTTCCAGCGCTGCCGCAGCGAGCGGCACGAGCCGGGAAGCGTCGTAGTTGGCGAGCAGCACCGGATGGACGGCGTTCGCGACCTGCTCGGCCAGTTCGGCGTCGTTGGTGACGATCACCCCGCCGGGCGGGCCGCCGAAGGACGTGTAGGTCGAGAAGGTCATCAGGTCCGCGCCCTCGCGCAGCGGGTCCTGGAAGCGATCTTCAGCAATGAGCCCGGCGACCTGCGAGGCGTCGTAGAGCAGCGGGATGCCGTGCCCGCGCACGACGTCGGCGATCGCGCTCAGGCGGTGCGGGAAGAGCATCAGGCTTCCGCCGAGGACGAGCAGCCGGGGGATCTCCCAGCCGAGGAACTCGTCGAGGGCGTCGAGGTCGACGTCGAGCGCCTCGGTGTCGTAGGGCAGCGCCGCGACCCGGAGGCCGCGGACGCTCGCCACGCCTGCGGCGTGCCGGCCGCCCGCCCAGTCGGGGAGCACCGCGATCGTGTCGCCCGGATCGGTCAGCGCCGTGTACACCGCGAGGTTCGCGAGCGTCGCGCTCGTCGGGCGCACCTCGGCGAACGCCGCGCCCATCAGCCGCGCCACGGCCGTGGCGGCCGTGACCTCGACGACGTCGATCGCCTCGAGTCCCGGCTGGTACTTCGTCCCCGGGTAGCCCATGCTCGGCTGCGCGGCCAGCGCGCTCTCGTGGAGTGCGGCGACCAGCGGACTCGGGACGTTCGTGCCCGCGTTGAGTTGCAGGGTGTCCTCGTCGAGCCGCTGGGCGTGGGAGTGCGCGGCGGCCGCGGCGCGCTCGAGCGCTTCGGCGGGATCGGACGGCAGCGCGGCCTCGACGGCGGCCAGACGCCGGCGGGCGGCTGACGAGGCCCAGGGTGCGGTGTAGCTCTCCACTGGGGCGTAGGGTGTCAAACCCGGTGCCGGATGACCTGACAGCGCTGCGTGAGCTCGAACGCGTGCCCCTCGGGCTTCCCGCCGGGCTCGAGCTCCAGTGGCTCGGCGTGGCGGGTTACCGGCTCAGTTTCGAAGGCACGACGGTCCTCGTCGACCCTTACGTCTCACGGGCGCCCTTGCGCTCGCTGCTCCTGCGCCGCCCGGCGCTGCCGGACCTCGCTGCGCTCGACCGGTACGTCGCACGCGCGGACGCGATCCTCGTCGGCCACACCCATTGGGACCACGCGGTCGACGCCCCCGCGCTGGCCCGCCGGGACGGCGCGACGGTCTACGGCAGCGAGTCGCTCGCCCACCTGATGCGGCTGCACGGGCTCGACAGCGTCGTGGCGGAGCCGTACCGGGCGTACGAGATCGGCCCGTTCGTGGTGCGCTTCGTCCCCAGCCGGCACTCGAAGCTGCTCTTCGGCCGGAAGGTCCCGTTCGACGGCGCGTTGAGCTGCGAGGACCTGCACGGACTGCATCCCGGCGCCTACAAGTGCGGCGACGTCTTCGGGATCCGGATCGAGGTCGCCGGGACGAGCTTCTACCACCAGGGCAGCGCGGACCTGCGCGACGACGAGCGCATCGACCCGGTCGACGTGTTCCTCGCGGGCATCACCGGGCGCCAGGTGACGCCGCACTACTGGCGCCGGATCCTCCCGCGCCTTGACCCGCGGGTGGTCGTCCCGACGCACTACGACAACTTCTTCGCGCCGCTGGAGCGTCCGCTGTCCTTGATCCGTCGCGTCGCGCTGACTGAGTTGCCGGCCGAGATCCGCGCGGTCTCGTCGGCTACGACGCTCGCCGCCGTGCCACGAGATCCCGGGCGGCCTCGGGCCACGTCGGGTGGGTGAAGGTGAAGCCCGCTTCGACGAGGCGGCCGGGGACCACGCGGCGCGACTTGAGCACCAGCTCGGTCTCGGTGCGCATCAGGAAGGCGCCGGCCTCGAGCATCCACTTCGTCGCCGGCAAGCCGAACGGCATGCCCTCGGCTTTGCGCAACGCGGCCATGAAGTCGCGGTACGGCAGGGGCTCGGGCGCGGCGAGGTTGACCGGGCCGTCGATGTCCTCACGGGCGATCAGCAGCTTGATCGCGTTCGCGAAGTCGACGTCGTGAATCCAGGAGACGAACTGGCGCCCGCTGCCGGCGCGACCGCCGAGGCCGCGGCGGACGAGCGTGCGCAGCGTGTCGAAGACGCCGCCGCGGTCCGGGCTCATCACCATCGCCGAGCGCAGCAGGACCGTCCGCGTGGCGGCGCCGGCGGCGGCCTCCTCCCAGCGGCGGGCGACGTCGATGCTGAAGCGCCAGGTGTCCGGCAAGTTCGGCTCGTTCCCGCCAAGCGTGCCGTCCTCCGCGTTGGCGGGACCGTAGGTGTCGGCGTAGATCGTCGCGGTGCTGGACTGCAGCCAGACCCGCGGCGGGACGTCGGCCTGGGCGATCGCCTCGCGCAGCACGTGGGTGGATTCGAGGCGCGAGTCCATGATCGCCCGCCGATTGTCCGCGGTGTAGCGGCAGTCGACGGTCCGCCCGGCGAGGTTGATCAGCGCGTCGGCGCCGTCGAGCGTGTTCGTCCACGCGCCGAGCGTCCGGCCGTCCCAGCGCACGTCGCCGGAGCGCGAGAGGACGGTGACGTCGTCGGCGGCGAACGCGCGCTTGAGGACCGCGCCGATCTGGCCTGATCCACCCGCGAGGACGATTCTCATCCGACCGATGATTTCAGGGAAGCGGGTAGGTCTAACTGGTATGAGCCTTCCAAAGGTGGTTTCGCGTGGCGAGTGGCTGACTGCTCGTAAAGAGCTCCTGGAGCAGGAGAAGGAGCTGACCCGCCGTCGCGATGCGCTGAGCGCCGAGCGCCGGCGGCTCCCGATGGTCGAGATCGAGAAGGAGTACGTCTTCACCGGCCCCGACGGTGAGAAGACGCTGCTCGAGCTCTTCGACGGGCGGCTGCAGCTGATCCTCACGCACTTCATGTTCGACCCGAGCTGGGAGAACGGCTGCCCGAGCTGCACCGCCGGCACCGACGAGATGTCCGACGGCCTGATGGAGCACGTCGCGATCCGCGACACGTCGATGGTGTGGGTGTCGCGCGCGCCGATCGAGAAGCTCGAGGCCTACAAGGCGAAGCGGGGCTGGACGATCCCGTGGTACAGCTCGTTCGGGTCGGACTTCAACTACGACTTCCACGTCACCAACGACGAGTCGCGGGCGCCGCTGGAATACAACTTCCGCAGCAAGGCCGAGCACGAGGCGGCCGGCACGGGCTACTACGTCGAAGGGACCGAGAACCCGGGCACGAGCGTCTTCCTGCGCATCGACGACAAGGTCTTCCACACGTACTCGTCGTTCGCGCGCGGCGCGGAGTGGAGCGGCGGCTCGTACGCCTTCCTCGACCTCACGCCGCTTGGGCGCCAGGAGGATTGGGAGGAGCCCAAGGGCCGCTCTGAGAGCGTGCGGGCTGCGGTGCCAGACTTCGCTAGCTGATCGGCGGGAGCAGCAGACCGAGCTGACGGGATTGGGCGACGAGCGTTCCGTCCGTCGCCCACAGCTCACTGTCCTCCTCGAAGAAGCCGCCTCTCGCGAGCTTGGTCGTGAAGCGCGCGAGCAGCGGGCCTTCGACGGGGAGCGGTGCTCGGAAGTGCACGGTCAGGTCGATCGTCGGTGCCGGGTGGAGTTGGGTCAGACGCGCCCAGATCGCCGGGTACCAGCCGTCGGCGAGCACGCAGAGCGCGGGGCCGTCGAGCGGCCGCGGCTCGCGCAGGTCGATCCAGCCGCCGACCATCTCGTTGTCCGAGCCGGTGAGCGGGGCGTCGCCGAAGCGGGGCTGCATCGCGAGCTGGTTCGCGAAGGCCGGGGCGCCCGGGAGCGGCGGCGAGAGCTCCGCGGGTGGGGCGACGCCGTCCGGCATCGGCGCGTCTCCGACGTCTGGCGCATCCCAGGCGGGTGAGAAGGCGCCGACGCCGAGCGCGACCGGCTTGCCGTCCTGCTCGAGCCGGGCGGTGACGGTGGACAGCGCCCGTCCCGCTCGCTCGATGAGCGGCCGCGCGATCACCGGGCCGAGCTTCGGCGGGCGCAGGAAGTGCACGGTGAGCGACCGCGGCTGCCGCTGCGGATCGCCGATCGCGAGCTCCATCGCGTGCAGGACCATCGCCATCACGTAGCCGCCGTGCGGGCCGCGCGGCGTCGTCCACCCGTCGGCGATCCGCCCCTCGTACGCCCCCTCACCGGCGGGGGCGAGCGCGATGTCCTCGTCGAAGGCCATTCGGGCGCACTATGCCGATACGCTCGGCCGGATGACGGACTTCGAGCTGCCGATCACCACCGCCCAGGAACTGCCGGGCGCCGTGATCCGCGAGAACCTGGGCATCACCTTCGGGCTGGTCGTGCGCAGCATGGGCTTCGCGAAGAACTTCAGCGCCGGCTTCAAGTCGCTGCGCCAGGGCGAGGTCAGCGAGTACACCGAACTGCTCGAGGACACCCGCCGCCACGCGATCGACCGCATGGTCGCCAACGCCAAGCTCCTCGGCGCCAACGGCATCGTCGCGATGCGCTTCGACTCCTCCGAGATGGGCAACCAGCTGACTGAGGTCATCGCCTACGGCACGGCCGTCGTGATCGACAGTGCCGCCTCCTGAGCAGGAGCGCGCGGCCGCGGCGCTCGGCCGCCACTTCGCCATGGACCGGCTCGACGCCGACGAACTCGACCGTCGCCTCGATCTGGCCTTCGCCGGCTCGGTCTCGGACGCGTTGGACGGCCTCCCACCGCTCGCCGCGCCCGAGCCGGTGAAGCGCCGCTGGGGTCGCCGCCACGGCGAGTCGGACGCGGCCAACCCGTCCTGGATGCCCACCAAGGAACGGTTCATCGACCCGAGCACCCAGCGGGTGATGCGCGTGTGGGTCGACCCGGCGGACCAGTCCCGCCACTACGTCCCGGAACCGCGCGCCTAGAGCGTGCGCCACATGACGTGCAGCCCGACATAGCCGTGGGTCGGGTGCTGGAACGCTTCCGGGAGCGTCGTCATCACCTCGAAGCCGAGTGACCGCCACAGCGCGACCGCGCGCGCGTTGGTCTCGACGACCGCGTTGAACTGCATCGCCCGATAGCCGGCCTCACGGGCCCACGCGAGCACGTACTCACCGAGCGCCCGGCCGACCCCGCGGCCGGAATGGACCGGATCGACCATGAAGCTCGCGCTGGCGATGTGCGACGCGGGCCCGCGATGGTTGCGGTTCATCTTCGCGGTGCCCAGGAACGTCCCGTCGTCATCGACCGCGACCACGGTCCGGTCGGGCGGCTTGAGCATCCACATGTCCCGCGCGTCGGCCTCGCCGATGTCACGCGGCAGCGTGAACGTCTCACCCGCGGCCGCGACCGCCCGCACCAGCGGCCAGATCGTCGGCCAGTCGTCCTTCGTCGCCTCCCGGATCTGCATGCTTTCAAGGATGATCGGACGCCTATGGAGCGGGCGCACACAGCCCGCGAACGCCGATGGCTACGAAGCGTTTCTGCGCGACGACCTGCTGCCGCAGGTCGCTGCGCTCGAAGGCTCGCGCGGGGCCTACGTCATGCGCCGCGACACGCCGGACGGTGTCGAGTTCGTGACGCTGACGCTCTTCGAATCGCTCGCGGCCGTGCAGCGTTTCGCGGGCGAGGACGCCGAGGTCGCGGTCATCGAACCGCGGGCGGAGGAGTTGCTGGACTCCTACGACCCGCGCGCGCGGCATTTCGAGGTCGTCGTCGAGCCCTGAAGACGCGAAAACCGCCTCGGCGGGCGGTCTAGTCCTCGTTATCGGCAGAGGCGGAGCGGACCTTTAGCCCGATTCGCGATCGTGGCGCGTTGGCGCTCGTGTGGGACGAACGTCAACTGCTCCGGTGAGGGGGGAGGGAGTGGCAGTGCCGCCCGTCGCGGGCTGCCGTGGACTCGCTCGGCGCGCGGCTCTGTGGGCCCGAAATGCCGTGCTGGGAGACCGACAGTTACGGGCGTGGGCTGGACACCCCGATCCGCGCCGGGCCTTCCGGTGATCGGTTTCGGCGAGCAACGAGGTCATGCGCGAGGGGGGTGATGTACATCTGAGTCCTGTGAGGACTCAGATGTACATCACCCCCACGAATGCGCCAACTCGACCAGTGCGAACCTGATCGAAAACCGCGCACGGACCCTCAAACGCGCACGGTCAATCACGGCGACCGGAACAGCACGAGTGCGGGACACACTGGCCAGCCCACGCCCGTAACTGTCGGTCTCCCGGCACGAGAATTCGAGCCAACAGAGCCGCGCCGCGAGCCGGACGACGGCAGGCAGCAACGGAGCGTGCGCCACGTCCCCCTCCCCCACCCGGCGCAGTTGACGTTCGTCGTCCGCGCGGGTGACGCCCAGTCGTCCTGAAGGAGCACGGAAAGATCAGCCCGCGTGCCGACCAAGGATCGTCGTCGCGGCCGACGACACGCAAGGCCGGAAACCGGAGGATTTGCTCACCCCCCAAACGGAGCAAAGACACCATGGCCTTCAGCGGACAGATCATCCACAACCCCATCAGCGGTGAGCGCATCCACTTCCTGCGCACGGCGCAGGACACCGACGGTGCGCTGCTCGAGTTCGAGCTCCAGCTCACGCCCGACGGCAAGGTGCCCGGGGCGCACGTGCACCCGGAGCAGGAGGAGCGGTTCCACGTGCTCGAGGGGACGATGGCGTTCAAGCTCGGGTTCAAGAAGATCGTCGCCGGGCCGGGCGAGACCGTGGTCGTGCCCGCCGGTGCACGGCACAAGTTCGCCAACGGCGGCGAGTGCACGGCGCGGGTGCGCGTCGAGGTCGAGCCGGCGCTGGAGATGGAGCAGCTGCTCGAGACCACGGCCGAGCTCGCGCACGAGGGCAACACGCTGCGCTCGGGCATGCCGAAGCCGCTGCACCTCGCGCTGTTCGTCCAGCGCTTCAAGCGCGAGGTCCGCGCGCCGTTCCCGCCCGCCTGGATGGTGAGCGTCACGATGGCCCCGCTGCGCATGCTCGCGCGCCTGCGCGGGCACCACGCACGGTATGCCCCGGAGCTCGCTTTCGCGGCGGCGTAATGGTGCGACGCTGCTCGCCGCGGCGCTGGCGGTGCTGCTCGCGCCGCCGGCGCACGCGCAGACCCTGTTCGACGGGACGTCGCTGAAGGGGTGGCGGCACGCGGGTGGCGCGCCGCTGGAACTGCATGACCACACGATCCGCAGCGGCCCGGGCGACGACGGCCGGCTCGGGCTCTTGTACTTCGCCGCCAAGCGCTTCCGCGACTTCAAGCTCACGCTCGAGTTCCGCGCCCAACAGGGCGCCAACAGCGGCGTGCACCTGCGCTTCCCCAAGCCCGGCGGCTGCTCGTGGATCGACTGCGGTTACGAGGTGCAGATCAACGACTCGGCGCAAGACCCGCGCAAGACCGGCTCGATCTACGGGTTCGCCGACCTCGACGCCGCCCACGCCCACGTCAAGCCGCCCAACACGTGGTCACGGCTGACGATCAAGGCCCGAGGCCAGACCTACACCGTCTACCGCGACGGGAAGCGCATCAACCGCTTCACCGGCTCGCGGCGAAGCGCCGGCTACATCGGCCTGCAGGCGCACGGCGGCCCTCAGGACATCGTCGCGTTCCGAGCGATCCGCGTCCGAGCACTCTGAGCCTCCCACACGATCGGGTCGCCGCATGAGGGGACGGTCGCGCCCAACTCGACCAGCACCGACGCCAGCGCCTCGCGCCGCACCGCCCCGTAGGTCAAGACATGTGACAGCACGCCGCCATAGGTGAAGGACTGCGGCGGCTCGCACAGCGCGTCCACGAACGCGTCGTCGAAGGCGCCGCGGTCGCGGATCCGCTTCGCCAGACGCTCAAACGCCAGCGCCGCCCGCTCGAACCGCGGCTCCCAATCACCACCGGCAACCGGGACCGGCGAGCCCGCCATCGCCGCCACCCACACCTCGAGCGTGAAGACGAGCCGCTCGCACATCAGCGCCGCGCTCGGCTCGACGCCCTCGAACCACACGAGCACCACCCCCGGCCGCACCTCGCGCGCGAGCGCCTCGTCGGACAGCGTCGCGGCCGCCGCCAGCAGCTCGCGGACGCGATCGAGATGATGCGAGACGAGCCGATCGGTGAGGTCGGCCGGCGCGCCCGCGCGCACGCCCGGGATGAGGAGCCCCGCCGGCGGGTGGAAATGGATGCCGTTCGGCGCCTCCAGCTCGACCTCCCCCGCGAACGCGCTCGGCGGTGTCCCGTACGCCCGCGCGAAGGCGCGCGAGAACGCGGCGGTCGACCCGTACCCGGCCGCCTCCGCCGCACCCGCCGGCGACGCGGCGCCCGTCCGCAACTGCCACGCCGCCCGCTCCAACAGCAACCGCCGCCGCATCGCCACCGGCGACTCGCCCGTCGCGGCCGCCAGCAGCCGATCCAGGTGGTCGCGCGAGAAGTGCACGCGCGCCGCCAACGACGTCCCGTTGACCGGCTCGTCGAGCGAGCCGAGCACGACGTCGATCAGTTCCCGCAGGCGATCCTCCATCGCTGACATGTTGATCGTTTTCGACGTGTCGGTGGACACCGAGCGCGCCGCCCGCCACCGTGGACGCCCATGGCTACCTGGTCCGAATTCGCCGCCGCCGCCCCCGCGCTCGCCGAGCGCGTGCAGGAGCGGTTCGACGCCCACAAGCACAAGACGATCGCCACCCTGCGCAAGGACGGCGGCCCGCGCATCAGCGGCACCGAGTGCCAGTTCAAGGACGGCGAGCTGTGGATCGGCTCGATGTGGAAGGCGGTCAAGGCGCTCGACCTCCAGCGCGACCCGCGCTACGCGCTCCACAGCGCCACCGACGACCCGGACAACTGGCACGGCGAGGCGAAGATCGCCGGGACGGCCGAGGAGATCGTCGACGAGGAGGAGGTCAAGCGCCGCAACGGCGAGGCGGGCGAAAACGGTCCGAGCCACGCGTTCCGGCTCGACATCAACGAGGTCTCGCTCGTCGGTCTAAACGAAGCGAAGACCAAACTGGTGATCGAAGCCTGGACCCCCCACCGAGGTGTATGGACCATCGAGCGGTAACCGGAGGGTCACTCCGCATCGTCTAACGTGCGGCGAATGGCTTCGATTCGCGTAGGAGTACAGGTACAGCCCCAGCACGCCGACTACGACGGCATGCGCCGCGCGTGGCAGGACGCGGAGGCGCTGGGGGTCGACTCGATCTTCTGCTGGGACCATTTCTATCCCCTCTACGGCGAGGCGGACGGCAAGCACTTCGAGGCGATCTCGACGCTCGGAGCGATGGCGAGCGTGACCGAGCGCGCGCAGATCGGCGCGCTGGTGATCTGCAACAGCTACCGCAACCCGGAGCTGCTCGCCGACGCCCACCGCACGATCGACCACATCTCCGGCGGCCGGGCGATTCTCGGCATCGGCGCCGGCTGGTTCCAGCGCGACTACGACGAGTACGGCTACGAGTTCGGCACCGCGCCGGACCGCCTCAAGGACCTCAAGGCCGGGCTCCCGCGGATCAAGGACCGCATCGGCAAGCTCAACCCGCCGCCGATCGGCAAGCTCCCGATCCTGATCGGCGGCTCCGGCCCCAAGGTCACGCTCAAGCTCGTCGCCCAGTACGGCGACATGTGGCACGGGTTCGGCGACGCCGAGACGTACAAGGGCAAGAACGAGATCCTGCTCCAGCACTGCCAGGACGTCGGCCGCGACGAGACCGAGATCGAGCGCACCTGGGGCATCCAGGCCGACAACCTCGGCCACGCCGACGCGCTCGTTGAGGCCGGCATCACCCACCTGATCGTCGGCATCGGCGGCGACGGTTCCGGCTACGACCTGAGCGCCCTGCGCGAGCTCGTCGCCTGGCGCGATCAGTAGCCGTTGTTGGCGCCTGTTAGCGGCGTCAACACGCGGTGACGTGATTCACATACACGCCGCTTCGCTCGGGTAGGCCGTTCTCAACCCCATCGCTCCGGCGGTCCGCCGCCGGAGCTCCAGAGCGAACGGAGGAGAGACGTGATCTGGCTATTGGTCATCGTCGTCGTCGTGCTGCTCGCCGTCGTCGGCGTGCTCGCGTACCGCCAGCAGCGCTCGGCGAAGCTGCGTGAAGGCTTCGGCCCCGAGTACGACCGCGTTGTAGAAGAGCGCGGCGACCAGCGTGAAGCGGAGAACGAACTGCTGCAGCGCCGTGAGCGCCGGCGCCGGTTCGAGATCCGCCCGCTGGGCGCGACCGCCCGCGACCGCTACGCCGAGCGCTGGCGCGCGACCCAGTCGCAGTTCGTCGACCAGCCGGCGTCATCGCTCAACGACGCCGACGCGCTGCTCACCGAAGTGATGCGCGAGCGCGGCTACCCGGTCGAGGACTTCGAGACCCAGGCGGCCGACGTGTCCGTCGACCACCCCGAGGTCGTCGAGCACTACCGCAAGGCGCACGCGATCCAGAGCAAGCGCAGCGCCAGCACCGAGGACCTGCGCGAGGCGATGCTGCATTACCGCGCGCTGTTCGCCGAGCTCCTCGAACCCCCCACCCGCGAAGAGCAGACCCCCCAGGAGGTCAGGTAGATGGAAACCCCCACCAGCACCCGCGAACTCATCGGCGACGACACCAAGGCTGCCGACACCGCCGAGCCGCGCCGGTTCGAGCGCGAGCCGGGCGAGCCCACGAGCGCGATGACCGACGAGCGCCGCGACGCCGCGCGCGAGACCACCGAGCGCTCCGGCACCGCCGGTTTCGCCGCCGAGGCGAGCACCAAGGCCGACGATTCGCCCGAGCTGCTCCCGCGCGACCAGAACGAGGGCTTCCAGCGCCGCTGGGAGCAGATCCAGACCGGGTTCGTCGACGAGCCGCGCCAGACCGTCGAGCAGGCGGACGAGCTCGTGGCCGAGGTCATGAAGCGTCTCGCCGAGGGCTTCGCCACTGAGCGCGAGCGCCTCGAGGGCCAGTGGGGCCGCGGCGAGGACGTCTCCACCGAGGACCTGCGGATCGCGCTCCAGCGCTACCGCGGCTTCTTCCAGCGCCTGCTGTCGGCCTAAGACGCATCCGGGCCCTTCCTCGCGTGAGCTGGGGAAGGGACCGAACGTCTGTAGGCAGGTCGGTTAGCGCTTGATCCGCACGGCGTTGGCGGCGACGGTACGCGTCCCGCCCGCGCCGGTCGCGCTCACCGAGCACCCGATCCGCTGCCCGCGGTCGGAGCCGCGGACGGTGTAGCGGCTCGCGACGGAGCGCTTGATCGTCTTGCCGTTGCGCGACCACGCGTATGCGAGCTTCGAGGCGCCCTCCCAAGTGCCCGCGGCGCAGCGCAGCCGGTGGCCGGCCTTGCGCGTGCCCGTCAGCGCCGGCCGCTTCAGAACCGCCGGCGCGGCGCTGCGGACCGTGGAGATCCTCGCCACGTCGTCCCCAGGAGCGGGCGTGGACGTCTCGGTCGGCGTGGGCGTCTCAGTCGGCGTCGGCGTCGGCGTCGGCTCATCCTCGACCGGGTCCGGCGCCGCGAGCGTGACCGGCAGCGACACAACGCTTCCGCCGCCGCTGCGCACCTTCACCGTCTTGCCGGGGACGAGACCGAGCTGGGCCGCCGAGCCCGTCCAGGTCCTGCGACCTCCATCGGCTGCCGTCGAGGACAGCACGGCGGCCTCGAGGAAGTCGCCGCCGCTCCAGTACGCGAGGATCGCCGCGCCGCCGGCGAACCGGACGTAGCGGTCGGCGCCGTCGTTGGCGGGATCGCCGGTGTTCGCGTCGCCGTCGGTGTCGAGATAGAAGTCCGACTCGTCAGAGGTGACGCTGAGCCGGCACGCGCGGTCCAGCTGCGCGTCCAGGTTCGCGTCCGACGCCGTCGCCACTTCCGCGGCCGGGCAGGCGGGCGCGGCCGGCAGCTTCACCGGGGACGCCGGGATTCGGGGCGTCGAGGTCGAGAACCACCAGCCCGCGACCGAGTGGAACAGCGTGACGCCGCAATACATCGAGTGGCCGACGTCGGCGGGCGTGACCGTGTACGTGTCGCCCGTCCCGACGACGGGGCTGTCCGAGATCCCGTCGCGGTGCCATTCCTTCAGGAGCGGCGTCGCCAAGGCGCTGCTCCATTGGCCGCCGTCGCAGGTGAGCTGCTGGCCGACCTTGAACGTCCCCGTGACGGATGCGGGGACGACCTCCCGCAGCGGCTCGATGCTCCAGTACGCGTGCGCCGGGGTCTGCTCGACGTTGCCGTCGAGGTCGCGCGCGCGGATGAAGAGGTGCTCGGCGCCGAGGCCGATGTCCAGTGTCGGCCGCGTCACCGGGGAGGTGCACGGGTACCAGGGTTCGTCCCAACCTCGGCATTCGAACGTCGCGGGCTTGTCAGCCTGGAAGGCGATCACGGCATCGTCCGGCCAGTACACGTACCGGGCAGGGAGATCCGGGAACGGGTGGCCGGCACCGGCCGTGTAGCCGACGCCCGGATACTGGGTGATCGTCGTGTGAGGTGGCGTGGTGTCAGCCGCATTCGCGACGGCCGGGGCGAGAGCAAGGACCGCGGAGACCGCGAGAGCCGCCTTATACGAGGCGAGTGCGACGCGCTGAAGCATTGCCCACCACCCTAGCCCCGGCGACGCAATCCAGACCCTGAACACTTGTCGAAGTCTCAGGTCCTTCACACGGTCCAACAGGCATCCGGAGAGGGCGGTCGTGCGCACGCAGTTCCATGACCGCCCGGCCCCTCCCTCTCGCGGCAGTGTTCCTCGCCGCACTCACCGTCGGCGCTTCACGGGCCGACGCGGCAACCTTCCTCGGCTCGCAGGACACGTCCGCGACCCCCGACGCCTTCGCCTGCGCGGACTGCGCGCCCGGCCTCGACGTCGGCTTCCGCCAGTTCGCGCTGCGCCTCGCGACCGTCGATGCGCCGGAGGACGGCGTGATCACCACCGCGAGCGTCAACGCGCGCCGGATCGCCGGCACGGAGGCGCCGCGGATCGCGGTCCTGCGCCCCGCGGCCGACGGCGTGAGCCTGACGGTCGCCGCGTCTGCCCCGCTCCCGCTCGCCGGCGACGTGTCGCACGCCGACGACCTGCACCTCCCGATGGAGCGCGGCGACGCGCTCGGCTTCCTCTACCGGACCGGCGAAGTCGCGCTCGGCGTCCGCAATCGCCCGCGCCCCGACGGCGCCCTGCAGTCCTTCACGTTGCCGTGCGCGCCGTGCGGGATGGACGGCGGCACCGGCACCGAGCTGCTCTTCGACGCCGTGCTCGAGCCCGACGTCGATCAGGACAGCCTCGGCGACGAGACGCAGGACCCAGATGGCGGCGGGCTCGGCCCGAACTGGACCGACGACTGGTTCCGCGACTGGGACGCGGGCGACGGCCTCGACGACGACGCGACCGCGGACTTCGGCGACTCGCGCAATGGCGGCTCCGACAACAACAGTTCGGGCAGCGGCGGCGGCAAGAAGCGCAAGGTCCCGAAGGACCTCCGACTGCTGGAGTCAGATCGCCGGGGCATGAAGACCTCGCTGCTGATCAGCGCGCCGAAGGCCGGCATGGTGAGCGCAAGCGTCACGCTCCCCGGAAACGCCAAGACCGGCGCCGGCCCGTTCACGACGATCCTCACGGGCTCCAAGCGCGTCAAGCACGCCGGGCTGGTTCGCCTGCGGCTCGCGTCCACCCCGGCCGGCGCGCACGTGCTCGCCCGCCGCAAGCACGTCCGGACCAAGGTCGTCGTCGCGTACTTCCCGCGCAAGTCGACCCTCTCGCTGCTGATGCGCTCCGCCCGCTTCTAGATCACGCCGCCGTTGGCGCGCAGCACCTGGCCGTTGACCCAGCGGCCGTCGGGTCCGGCGAGGAAGGAGACGACGTTGGCGATGTCCTCCGGCTGGCCGAGCCGCTGGAGCGGCGGCTGCTGCGCGAGGCGGTCGATCGTCTCCTGGTCCTTGCCGTCGAGGAAGAGGCTCGTGGCAGTCGGGCCGGGAGCGACGGCGTTGACGGTGATGTCTCGCCCGCGGACCTCGCGGGCGAGCACCAGCGTCATCGCCTCGACCGCGCCCTTGGTGGCGGCGTAGACGGAGTACGTCGGGAAGGCGAGGCCGACGACGCTGCTGGAGAAGTTGATCAGCGCGCCGCCGTCGCGGAGGTGCCTGAGCGCGTTCTGGGAGATGACGAAGGTGCCGCGGAGGTTCACGCGCACCTGCTCGTCGAGCGTGGCGAGGTCGAAGTCGGCGAGCGGGGCGAGGTCCATCCGCCCGGCGGCGTTGATCACCACGTCGACGCCGCCGAAGCGCTCGATCGCGGCCTCGAACAGCGCCTTGACCGCCGTCTCGTCGGCGATGTCGGCCTGGACGGCGATCGCGTTGTCCGCGCCCGCCTCCTCGACCGCCGCGGCGGCTTCCCGCTGGTTGCCCGCGTAGTTGACGACGACCTTGAAGCCGTCGGCGGCGAGCCGTTTTACGATCGCGCGGCCGATCCCGCGGGAACCACCGGTGACGATTGCGACACGTTGCGAAGTCATGAGCATCAGCATGCGCCGCGGGAGCCGTTCAGACAAACTCGCATCCGTGGTCGAGACACATGCGGGCCGCGTGAATGCCTGAGCTGCGCCATCTGCGGGCGTTCGTGGCGGTCGCCGAGCAGCTCAGCTTCACCCGCGCGGCGGAGCTGCTGCATCTCACGCAACAGACCGTGTCGCGCACCGTGGGCGAGCTGGAGCGCGAGCTCGGGGTGACGCTGCTGGAACGCACGACGCGCGAGGTGCGGCTGACGGCCGCGGGCGCCTCGCTGCTGCGCGACGGCGTGGAGGTGGTACGAGCCGCGGACGCGGCCTTCACCCGCGCGCGGGAGATCGGGACCGGCGCGCTCGGCCGCGTGCGGATCGGCGTCTCGCCCGCGATCGGGCCGCTCGACCGCGACGACGTCGTCCGCGCGCTGCGCCCACCCGGGTCCGACATCTCGCTGGCGCTGCACGAGGTCCGCCCGGCCGACCTGCGGCCGCTGCTGCGCGCGCACGAGCTCGATCTCGCGCTGACGCGGGTGAGCGGGGAGCGCGACGAGACGCTGCACAGCGCGCGGCTGCGGCCGACGCCGATGGTGCTCGCGGTCCCGGCGCACCACCCGCTCGCCGCCCGCGCGTCCTTGACGCTGCGTGACCTCGACGGGTGCCGGCTGCTCGTCGCCAGCGCGCGCGGCACGTCCTACACGGACCTACTGGTCGATGCCGTCGAGGCCGCGGGCGCGTCCGTCGAGGTCGTCGAAGCGCGGGTGACGGGCGGCGCGGCGTTCCTCACGCCGCTCGCGGAGGAGGACGCCGTCGCGCTGATGCCCGCGGGCACGCCGCCCCGTGACGGCGTCGCGATCGTCGCCGTGGAGGCGTTCACCGTGCCGCTGGTGCTGCTCTGGCCGGCGGGTCTTCCCTCCGCCGCCGTGGGGCGCTTGCGGGCGGCGCTCTCCTAGTCCGTCGTCGCGCGAGAGCGGTTGTGCGCCAGCTCCTGGCCGCCGCCGTGGCGCTCGACGAAGTCGGCGAGCAGCGCGCGCAGGTGGGAGACCTGCTCGTCACCGAAGCGCTCGCGCAGCTCGGCCTCCATCGCTTCGCTCTCTTGGCGGGCGCGGGCACGGACCCGCTCGCCGGTCGGGCTCAGGTGCAGCAGCGTCCGGCGGCGGTCAGCCGGATCGCCGACCCGCTCGAGGTAGCCGAGCGAGACCATGTCGTCCGTGAGCCGGCTGGCGGCCTGCTTGGTCACGCCGAGCAACTCCGCCAGGCGCGAGACGGTCGGCTGCTCCGCCGCCACGGCACGGATGACGAACCCGAACGACGGCCGCATCGTCTCGCCCCCCGCCGTCGCGACCGCTGCCCCGAGGCGGTCGGCCACGCAGCGGTTGGCGGCGACGATCAGGATCGCGAAATCCGGCTCGCTCACACGGTCCACGGCGGCGCGAACGTCTCGCCGTCCAGCGTGGCGCGGCCGCCGGAGCGCATGCACGCGACGGCGCGGAACGGCTCGTCCTCGCCGACGCGGAACGAGAACATCGCGCCGGGCGCGATGACCAGGCAGTCGCCCGGGCCGAGTGGGTGCTCGGTGCCGTCGACCTCCGCGACCGCGGTGCCGCTCTGCCCGAAGAACAGCTCCTCGCTGTCCATGTAGTGGGGCGCGCTCGTGGTTCCGGCGGCGAGCTCGACCGACCACAGGCTGATCTGGGAGGCACCGCGCGAGGGCGCGGCGTAGGCGGTGAAACTGGCGCCGGGGATGTCGAAGACCGGCGCGTCGTCATGTGTGATGAGGGTCACTTGGCGGACTATAGGTCAACTATCATTGACCGTCAACACATAATGACCATCAAATGACCCATGGTTGATTCGGGGCCCATCTGGTCACACTGAAGGGTGCATGAGCACGGAATCCCCGGCTGACCGGCGCCGCGACCGAGACCTGGACCGTCCGCCGGCCCCCGCGCTCTCGCTCGCCCGCGACCGTCCGCTCGAGAAAGTCGACGTCGCCGATTTCGGCGAGCGGCTGCGCGCCGCGATCCGCCAGCCGATGCAGATCTCCGACGACACGCTGGAGGTGGTGCTGAGCACGCTGCTGGCGGGCGGGCATCTGCTGCTCGAGGACCGGCCCGGCGTGGGCAAGACCCAGCTCGCCCGCACGCTCGCGGGCAGCGTCGACGGCCGCTTCGCCCGCGTGCAGGCCACCGTCGACCTGCTGCCGACCGACATCCTCGGCGCCACGATCTGGCACGCCGGCACCGAGACGTTCGAGTTCCACCCCGGCCCGGTCTTCGCCAACGTCGTGCTCGTCGACGAGCTCAATCGCGCCACGCCGAAGACGCAGTCCGGCCTGCTGGAGGCCATGCAGGAGCTGCAGGTCACGCTCGACGGCCGCACCCACGCGCTGGAGCGGCCGTTCATGGTCATCGCGACGCAGAACCCGAGCGTCGGCTACGACGGGACCTATCGGCTGCCGCCCGCGCAGCTCGACCGCTTCCTCGCGCGCGTCTCGCTCGGGTACCCGACCAACGCGCAGGAGATCGCGTTGCTGCGCGAGCCGCCGAGCGGCGGGATCGAACGGGCCGGCTCGCTGCGCGAGCTGCTGGCCGCGCAGGCGCTGGTCGAGGAGGTGCGGGCGAGCGAGGCGCTGCTGGCCTATGTCGTCGCCCTGCTCGAGGCCACGCGCGCGCACCCGCTGAGCGAGACCGGCGCCAGCCCGCGCGCGGGCCTCCAGCTGCTGGGCGCCGCCCGGGCGCGCGCCGCGCTGCAGGGCCGTGACTTCGTGCTGCCCGACGACGTCCAGGCGCTTGCGGCGTCCGTGCTCGCCCATCGCATCGAGCCCGTCCCCGCCGCGCCGGCTGAGGCGCAGCTCGAGATCGTGGCGGACGCCCTGCGAGACGTGCCGGCGCGGTGATCCGGCGCGGCGCGCTCGCCCTCGGCCCGGCGCTGCTCGTCGTTGCGGCGGCGGCGCTCGGATCGATGAGCCTGTTCGCGCTCGCCCTGGGTCTGACGGCGCTGTATTTCGGTTGCGTGGGCGCGTTGTGGCTCGCGGCGCGGCGCCTCGTCGTCACCCGCACGATCGATCGCACCGAGCTGCAGGAAGGCGCGCCGATCACGCTGCACTTCACGGTCGCCGGGCTGCGTGGGCTGCCGGTGCGGGTCGAGGTGCTGGGCGCCGCCGGCGACTGGCAGGACCTCGCGGACGCCGGCGGACGGGTGACCTACGTGATCGACCGGCCGGGCGCGCACGTGGTCGAGCCCTCGCCGCTGCGTCTGCGTGACGACCTCGGCCTCTTCTCGCGCCGGGCGCGCGGCGGCGTGGCGGAGTCGCTGCTGGTCCTGCCCGCCCCGGCGCCGCCGGAGCGGCTGCGCCGCGGCGGAGCCGAGGTCTCCGGCGACCCCGAGCCCGACGGGCTGCGTCCGTACACACCCGGAACGCCGATGAGCCGCGTGCACTGGGCGAGCGCGGCGCGCGGCGGCGACCTCCAGGAGCGCCACTTCACGACCGGGCGCGACCAGCTCCCGCTCGTGGTCGTCGACACCGCGGACGCCGACGACGAGTCGCTCGCGTGGGTGGCGCGGTCGGCCGCGGGCCTGGTGCTCGCGTTCTCGCGCGCGGGTGGGTGCCGTGTCCTGCTGCCCGGAGACCGGGTGCCGAGCGTGGTCGCCGATCCGAGCGCCTGGCCCGCGATGCACCGCCGCCTCGCCGCGCTGGAGCCGGGCGACGCGGCGGGGGCCGCCGCGCAGTCGCGCGGCGTGATCCGCGTGACCGCGGCGAACGCCCCCGAGAGCGACGACGAGCCGGGAGCGCTGCCGCCGGGCGTGGTCGCACTGTCGGAATGGACCGGCCGGCACGCGGAGCGCGTGGCCGCATGAGGGCGCCGGGCGGACGGCCGCTGCGCGAGCACGACGAGATCGCCCCTCGTCCGGTGGTCACTCGGCCCGCGCGCGAGTCCGCCGTGATCGCCCCGCGTCGCGTCGGCGGCTTGTGGAACCGCGCGGCCGCGGTCGGCGTGCTCGCCGCGGCGGGCATCGCCGGGTGGTGGCCCGTCTTCGGCAGCGGCCTGCTGTGGGCGGTGCCGATCGCCGTCGTCGCGTGCCTCGCCGTCGGGCGCGCCCTTTCGGTCCGCACGGCCGCCGCGCTGCTCGCCGTCTGGATGCCCGCCTCGCTCCTGCTCGCGGGGCTGCCCGTGAGCGTCTTGCGCCCGCGCGCACTCGGCGGAACCGGATCCTCGTTGCGCGACGGGTTGAGCGCGATCGCGGATGCCTCCGGGGCGCGGATCGTCGGCGACCCGTGGGCGCTGGCGGTCGCGTTGCTCGCGCTCGGCTTCACGTGGGTCGTCGCCGCGCTGCTCACGACGCGCGGCCCGGGCCCGACCCTCACCGCGGTGCTGATCCTCGTCTACCCGATCCTCGCCGCGATCCTGCTCCAGAGCACGCCGGCGAACGCCGCGTGGCACGGCGTCATCCTCCTCGCCGCGGCGATGCTGTGGAGCACGCGCGGCCGGCTGGCGATCGCGCTTCCCGCCGCGGCGCTGGTCTCCCTCGTGGCCGTGGGCGGCGCCCAGGCCTTCGGGCCGCACGAGCGCTGGATCAACTTCACCGGATCCCCGCTCCAGCCCGCGTTCAGCCGCCTGGACCCCACGCAGAGCTACGGCCCGCTCACCAGCCGCCGCACCGGCGCGACGATGCTCGAGATCACCTCGCCCGAGCCCGCGCTGTGGCGGATGCAGGCGCTCGAGGACTTCGACGGCAACGGATTCGGCTTCGCCCGCGAGCGCGACGAGCTGCCGCAACCCGCCGCGGTCCCGGTCACGACCAAGGTCCGCATCGTCGGGCTCGAGAACCGGACGATCGCCGCGCCCGGCCGCATCACCGCGGTCGAGAGCGACGACGGCGAGCCCTCCCGCGGCGAGTCCTGGCGGCTGACGAAGACGCCCCGAGCCGGCGACACCTACACCGTCACGAGCGAGGTCGTGCACGCCACCGCCGAGCAGCTGGCGAAGGTCCCGATGCCCAGCGGCGACGAATACGACCCGTACACGCGTCTATGGCCGCGGCGCCTGCAGCGTGGCGCGCCGTACGGCGCCGACCCGCTCGCGACTCCGCTCCCGCGCTGGCTCGACGGCACGCCGTGGGGTGAGGCCATCCAACTCGCGCGGCGCCTCTCGGCTGGGACGACTGGCGAGCTCGAGGTGGTCCGCCGCGTCGAGGACTACCTCAACAGCGGCCGCTTCCGCTACACGACCGACGTCGCCGATCCGGGTCCGGACCCTCTGCTGGACTTCCTGTTCAAGACCCGTGCCGGCTACTGCCAGCACTTCGCCGGCGCCGCCACGTTGCTGTTGCGCCTGGCCGGGGTTCCGACCCGCGTCGTGAGCGGCTTCGCCACCGGCAAGCGCACCGGCGAGACGACCTACGCCGTTCGCGACAAGGACGCGCACGCGTGGATCGAGGTCTACTTCCCCGGCTACGGCTGGGTCCCCTTCAACCCGACGCCGGCGAGCGCGGACGCCGATGTCGCACCCGAGACCGACGTGCTGGCCTCGGGCGGCGGCAACGGTGGCGCCGGTCAGGGCAGCGCGCTGTTCGGCGTCTTCGGCCTCGGCGCGCTTGCGGCGGCGGTGTTCTTCGTTCGCCGCCGCCGCCGCGGCGCCGGGATCGCGCTCGGCGAGGTGCTCGTGCGGCTCACGCCGGAGGCGGGACCGTCGACCACGCTGACCGCCCTACGCCCGCGGCTGGCCGCGATCGGGCCCTCGGTCGCGGCGCTGGCGGAGGAGGCCGAGCGGGCGCGGTTCGCCGCCGACGGCACGCCGGAGCCGCGGCATCCGCGCCTGCGCGTGTGGCGGGCGCTCGTACGTGATCTCGGCACCCTGCGCGCCACACGCGCGGTGCTTCGCTCCGTCGCGTGACTCGGTCAGATGCCGGCGATTCCTCCGCCGCCGGTGCCGTCCTTGAAGCGCTTGTGCTCGAGCCGCTGCGCCTTCCCCGTCGCGCGCCGCTGCGCCCTCTCCACCCGCTCCGCGCTGTCGCGCCGTCCTCGCAACCGCTCCCGCAACGCGCGCAGCGGACTCCGCGTCTTGGCCATGACGCGACTCTACCCGGGAAGAGGCCGCGCGTTCACGGCGTCCTTGTCGACATGATCACCAACACCTGGAGCGCCCGCGGACATCTCGAGAGCCTCGGGATCGAGCATTCCACGCTGACCCACCAGGACGTCGTGACGCTCAGCTACTCGCTCCACGGTTGGCAACTCCTCCCGACGACGCCCGCCGGCGCGCCGCCGATCGTCGCCCGGGTCTGGCTGTTCGCCGCGCTCAACGCGCGCGGCCGCTACCAGGCGCCCAAGCGCCCCGGCCATCCGTGCGACCTCGAGGACGGCGGACCCGTGGTCGACTCGGTCGTCCTGATGGCGATCATCCAGCGCCACTTCCTTCGTGAGGCGGCGGCGGCGTGGGACGACCACTCGCTCGCCGCCCAGCTCGGCCTCGATCCTGCGGATCTCGCCCGCGCGCAGCGGGTGCTCGACGCGATCCTCACCCTCCCGGCCCGCAACCCGCGCCCTGCCCCGCTCGGGTACCACTGGTGGGCTCGATAATGGAGTACGTGCCCGAGTCCGAAGACGTCCCGTGGACGCAGCTCCACCCGCTGCGGCGTGCGGCCGACATCCTGTTGGCCGTCGCGTGCCTCGTCCTGGCGACCTGGTTCGTGTGGGACATCGTCGACCACGACTCGATCCCGACCGCGTTCAACGCGGTGTCGGCCGTGGCCGCGGCGATGGTCGTCGTGGAGGTCGGCTGGCGCCTGTGGCGCACCCGTAAGGGCTAGCCGGCCTCTCGCGCCGTGAGGCGCAGCGTCGTGGCCCGATGCTCGTCATCCGTGATCCGCTCGACGATCGAGGCGTAGCGGCGCCGGCACTTCTGGCGATAGGCGGCGTCGACCTCGTCCTGGAGCTCACGCTGCGGCGCCGCTGAGCCCTAACCCGTGACGCCTGAGGGCCGCTGCGAGGCGGTCGCGCCGAGGACCACGCCGCACTGCTGCGGGAGCCCAGGACGGACGATGCGGCCCGGGGGTGCAAGCGAGATGACCCCGCCGCGGCGTGGCGTGAACGCGAAGCGCGCGCTGCCCGCGATCGTCGTCGTCCGCTGGGCGTCCACACCCGCGCCGCGCAGCCGCAAGGCCAGCCCGCCGACGCGCCGGCCATGCGCATCGAACGCGCGGGCGGTGACGACCGCCGTGCGCCCCGCGCGGACCGTGCTGGGCGCGACGACGACCGCGGCGCACCGGTCCGCCGCTGAGGCGCTCACCGCGCCGATGACGCGCACCACCGCGGAGGCGGTGTTGTTGGCGAGGTCGGTCTCAGCCGTGGTGGTGCTCGCGCGGATGGTGTTGACGACGAGGCGCGTCGAGGCCTCCTCGGTGACGGCGACGAGCGTGGCGCTCGCACCGGCTGCGAGCGTGCCGAAGTGGCAGCCGATGGAGTCGCAGTAGCCCTGAGACGGCGTGAGCGAGATGAGCGTGCTGGTCGTGGCGAGGCGCTCGTCAACGCGGAACACCGTGACCTCGGCGGCCGGGACGGCCGAGGTGTTCGTGACCGTGATCGTGTACCTGATCCGCTCGCCGACCGAGATCACCGCCGGCGTGGCGACCTTCGTGACCGCGATGTCTGTCGCGGTGGGCGGTGGAGCGGGCGGGGCGGGCGTGGGTGCCGGCGGCAGCGGGGTGGGCGTCGGCGACGGCTCGGGCAGCACTGTCGGGCACGGCTGGCTGCCCGCGCCGGCGGTGGCCACGGTGTCGAGCCGCCACGTGAGCGTCCCTTCGAAGGGCACTTCGAGCACGTTGTGCTGGCGCCCGGGAGCGAAGGTGACCATCTGGCCGCGGTCGGCGGGCGCGGGCACGAAGACGTTGCGGCCGTCCTCGCCCACCGACAGGTCGACCGGGAAGTCGTTCGGGTTGTCGTAACCCCAGACGGCGACGTCCGGCCCTGAGTCGTTGAAGCGCACGCACTCGAGCACGGGGACGATGCGCTCCACGCGGCGCGTGTTGGTGATCGTGCAGATGACGTCCTGGCCTTCGCGGACGGTCACCGCGAGCTCGGCGCCGTCCGGGTTCTCGCCGACCACGCCCGCGTCATCGCGACAGACCGTGGAGGTGTCGTAGCGGTCCAGGCGCGTTCCCGGTCCGGCGGTCTCGTCGATCGTGTGCGGAGTACCGGCGGGCGTGGCCGTCACCGCGATAGTGCCCGTCGTGCCGTTGTCGCCGACGAGCACGCCCGTACCGGCGACCTCACCGTCGATGCGCAGGTTGAAGCGCCCGTCACCGGCGGGATTGAGCCGCTTGACGATCGTCAGCGTGCCGAGGCAGCGGCGCGTGCTCCCGCTGGCCGTCACCCGGTGCGTGCCGAGCGTCCAGGTCAGCTGTCCGCCGGCTGGGAACCGCACCTGGACGACGTCGTCGATCGTCGTCGTGGGCAGGAAGCGCTCGAGCTGCCCACGGTCCGTGGGATCGGGCGAGAACGCGTTCCACTCGCTGCCCGCCAGCAGGGTCAAGGCCTCGCCGCTCGGGTTCGTGTAGCCGAAGTGGGCCCGCAGATCGCCGCTGCCGAGCACCTCGACGCAGCGCACCGTCGGGGTGATCAGGCGCACGGCGGGCGGGATCACGCACCTGTTCTGCCACACGACCTGGCCGACGCCACTCCAGTTCAGACCGACCGGATCGTCGGCGTAGGGCGGGATGATGTCGCCCCAGTCGGGTGCGGGGAACACCGGGCCGTCGTGGGTCTTGTGCTCCGCCAGGCTGGCGCGGCCGGCCGCGTCCAGGAACGTCGTGCGGATGTCGTAGGGGTCGTCGCGATCGCCGGTGGCGTGGCAGAAGGTGACCTCCCGCAAGCGGGCGTTGCGCACCACGCAGCTCGCGGACTGACCGGCCGGGAGCTTGACGGTGAAGTCGTCGCCGTCACGGGTGACGGAGCGGTCGCCGCAGTCGGCGTCGACGAACCGGTAGCCGAGGCGCGCGCCCTCGGAGAAGGTGAAGCTGGCGCTCGCGGTCGCATTCTGCGGGTCCCATTCGAACATCGCCGTCGGGTTGTCGTTCGTGACCGTGACCTTCCGCTGTCCGGGCGTGCTCGAGCCGGCCGGCTGGCGCCACTCGTAGCTCCCGGTGCTCATCGCCGCGTTGCCGGTGAACGTCCAGCCGCCGGCGGGATCGTCGTACGAGCCGTCCCCGTCCTCGTCGACGCGCTTGGTGACGCGGACCGAGGAGGCGCACAGCGAGGTAGCAAGGTCGGCGAGCGTGCTGGAGAGATCGCCGAAGTTCTGGACCACGACCCAGTCGACGCTGCCGATGGGCACGCCCGGCTTGAACTCCTGGTTGCCCGAGATTGCCTTCAGGCGGCTCTGTGAAGCCGCGTTGGTGACGCCGTTGCCGACGCCGAAGGCGAAGATGTGCGTGCCCTCCGCCTTGAGTTCGTTGGCGTGCGTGATCGCGTAATTGAGCGTGTTCGCCGACGAGCTGGTGGCCGCCCCGGGCACGGTGACCTCGGTCGGCTTGCCGTGATTGTTGTTGAGCGCGGTCGGGTCGCCGTCGGTGATGAACACGACCGCGTCGGCGCGCGGCGTGCTCGAGTCGCTCGTGTAGAGCGCCTGCAGGAGGGCGTTGTCCCAGTTCGTGTAGTAGTCCGGGTTCTTCGTGAGCGGCGTGTAGGCGTTGGCCGCCGGGGTGAAGACGAGCTTCACGGACCCGTCGGTGACCTCGGTGTACGGAACGTCGACATTGACCCGCGCCTGCAGCGCGAAGTCGAACATCGCGATCTTCGTGCCGGTGCCGGCGAACGCCCCGATGAACGTCTTGGCCGCGTTGCGCACGTCCTCGGTGCCCTTGCTCTGCGCGATCGATTGGGACGCGTCGAGCACGACGACGACCTTCAGGCCGCAGCGCGGCGTCAGGTTCGGGTTCGGTGCGGTCGCGGGCTGCTGCTGCGCCTGCGCGACGACGGCAACCGCGAAGAAGGCAACCGCCAGTGCGACGACGGCGATCCGGCTCATCGTTACACCGAACGGCGAGCCTGGGTGAGTCCGCCTCGCCCAGGCTGGATGAGTTCAGCGAACCTCCACCGGTGTACCGGCCAGCCGCGCACTTCCGATCCTGCGCACGAGCCAGCCGATCGCCGCGTTGTCGAGGCGCACGCAACCGTGACTGCGAGCGCTGCCGAGCGGGTCGCGCAGGCTCGCCCCGCCGCGGCCATGTAGCGCGACGCGCCCGTCCCCGCCGTCGTAGCGCTGCAGCACGTCGCTGTGGGCGGTGAGGCTGACGACCCACGCGCCGTAGAAGTCGTTCGGCGCGCCGCGGGTGGCGGTGGCGATCGCGAAGAGCCCTCGCGGCGTGGGCGTCGAAGGCGCGCCGACGACGACGCGAAAGCGCCGCACGATCCGGCCGTCGCGACGCACCCGGACCTCGCGTCGCGCGCGTCGCACCTCGATCCTCCAGCGCGTCGCCCGCAGCTGCACGCGGCGGGTCTCGACCCACGCGGCCGCGTCGTTGGGCCGCGACGCCAGCCGCACGCGCACCCAGCACCGCCCGTCGAGCAGCCGCGCCGGCCCGAGTACGAGGAGCGCGCCGGCGGCGCGCGGGCCGATCTGGACCGTGGCGGTGCGCGTGAGCCGTGTCCGCGCCGGCGTGTTCCCCAGCAACTCGGCCCGCCACGCCCGCGCTCGGGTGGGAGCGGGGACATCGGGGCACGCCGTCTGCGCCGGGGCGGCGCCCAGGAGCACGCCAACGGCGGCTAGCACGCTCGCCACCACGGCCGAGCACACTACGCCCGCTTCGGGTGAGCGCGGATTCACCTTGCGCGGGTGATCCGCTCGCCAACCTCGCTGGGCGCGCGCCTCGCCGTGTGTGCTGTTCCCGGTCCTCTCCGCGTCGAGCGACCGGACCGGTAGGCAAGGGATCGGGCGTCCGATCCCGTATTCCGCTAGGGGCTTCGACATGCACCTCGCGACCGCCATTCCGCTCGTCGTCACCGCGGTTCTCGCCGTCGCCGGCTTCGTCGTCACGTACCGGGCGAACCTCCGCCTGGCGCAACGCAAAGATCGCCTCGACCGCGTCAACCGTCAACTCGGCGAGTTGTACGGGCCGCTCTTCGCCCTGACGCACGCCTCGGGCAACGTCTTCATGCGGTTCCGGAGCGTGCATTGGCCCGAGCGGCAGGCGTTCTTCGACGCCCCGGAGGCGAGCAGCGAGGACTGTGAACTCTGGCGGCGCTGGATGACGCATGCCTTCATGCCCCTGACCCGCCAGATGGTCCACGCGGTCGTCGCACACTCGGATCTGTTGCGCGAAGAGGCGATGCCGGAGTGCCTCATAGACCTTTGCGCCCATGTGGCGGGATACGAGCCGATCGTCGCGCGCTGGGCGGAGCCCGGATTCGACTCGACCGCCGCCGAAGACCACGTGTCCCTGATCAACTTCCCGGCCGAGGCGTTGCTGCGCTACGCCGAGGAATCGTTCGGCCTTCTGCGTGCGGAGCAGGCGAGCCTGCTCGCGCTCGTGCAGTCCCGTTAGCGCGAAGCGCCCGCGCGGGCGGCGGTTGGTCCGGCAGAACGGTCCGAACCGAAACAACCTGCAAACAGGTTGTTTCCGAGTTGTTGCCGAGACCCCCGGTTCCGTCCGTGGGTGGTGGGACTGTCGAGGTCCTCGCCACACGATCGACGGGGAGGTGCGCCCTTGGCTCACCTGCGAGTTGGTGCGGCCGTAAAGGGGCCGCGCCGGGACGTTGTGCGCCCTCCGGTGCTCCGGACACCGGCTGGATTCGCGAAGCGATTGGGACGCGCGGTCTTGTGGCTGCTGGTCGTGGTGTTGTTGTTGCGCGGGCTGGCGAGCGTGATGGAACCGCGGAGGCCCGTGGCGACGGCGGCTGCTCCGAAGCCTGCGCCGCCGTCGTGGGTGGATGACGGGGTGCGGGCGTTCGCGGCGGATTTCTCGCGGGCGTATCTGACGTACTCCCCGTCCGATCCGGAGGCCTCGGCGACGGCGATCCGGGCGTTCGTGGCGCCCGAGCTGGCGTCGTCGGTGGTGCCGGAGTACGCCGAGGATGCGCCGCGGCGGGCGGTCGGGGCGGTGTCGGTCGCGCGGGTGACGGTGCTCGACTCCTCGCACGCGTTGGTGACCGTTGCCGCGGCGGCGACGGGTGGCACGCGGTATCTGTCGGTGCCGGTCGCGCGTGATTCGCGGGGCGGCCTGGTCGTGTCGGATCTGCCGTCGCTGGCGGCTCCGCCGGCGCGTGGGTCGACGACGCCGGCGTTGACGGAGTCGCTGCCGGCAAGTGAGCGCGGGCCGATCGAGGACGTCGTCTCGCGCTTCCTGCGCGCGTACCTCGCCGGTGACGCCGGGGGTCTGACGTTCTACGTGTCGGCGGGCGTGCGGATCGGCGCGCTGGGTCAGCGGCACGAGCTGATCGATGTGACGTCGCTGGTTCTGGCGGCGCCCGCGAAGGGACGAACGCGGGACGTGTTGGCCACCGTCCGCGCCAAGGACGCGGCGACGGGCGCTTCGTATGGGCTGCGTTACCGGCTGGAGCTGGTGCGCGAAGACCGCTGGCTGGTGGCGGCGGTCAACTCGACCAAGAAGGCAGGTTGATCATGCGCAAGTTCGTGACCGCGGCCGTGGTGACGGTCTGCTCGTGGGCGGTGACCGTCCCGGCGCTCGCGGCGGGTGATGGGGAGAAGGTCGGCGAGAACATCGGCAACCTGCTCGGCGGGTGGGCCAGAAGCCTCTACCTCGGCATCGCCGCGATCGTCGCGCTGATGTTCCTGCTCAACCGGCGCTTCGCGGACATGGCGGTGTTCATGCTGGCGGCGCTGATCGTGGGCGGGTTCGTGATGGCCCCGAATGACGTGGCCGGCACGATCCGCGACATCTGGACGACGATCACGAGCTGATGGCCGACCGGGTCATCATCCGCTCCTACCGGCGCGTGTTCGAGGTCGACCGGCGCATCTATCGCGTCGACCGGTGGGCGCTGCCGGTGCCGGGAGGGGTGCCGTTGCGGGCGGTCGGCTACTTCGCCGCAGCGGTGCTGGCGGTGGTGATCCTGGGCGCTGTGCCGCTGACGAGCGAGCTCGTCGGGGTGCTCTCGGCGCCGTTGCGATACGTCGTGTTGCCGCTGGCGATCGCGGTGCTCGGAACCCAGGCGGCGCCGGATGGGCGGACAGCGCATCGCTTCGCGCTCGATTGGCTGCGGTACCGGTGGCGTGCGCGTCGGCGTTCGGCGGGGCGTGTGGTCGCGCTCGAGGGGGAGCCGGTGCGGTGGGACGGCGAGCTGGCGGTGCGCTGGGACGCCGACGGCGCTTCGCTGCATCGCGGGCGGGTGAAGGGGCCGGCGCGGGTGACGTTCAACGTGCCGGTCGCGTTGCGCGGCCTGGACGCTCGCCCCGGCGGTGATGGCGACCCGGGCGACGCGGTGGTGTTGTGCCCGGGTTCGGTGTTGGAGGTACGGCCATGACTGGGTTCCCGTTGCGCTACGCGCATCAGAACATCCTCGTCGGCGAGGGCGACGCGCGCGCCGCGCTGTTTCGCGTGGACACGGTCTCCTATCCGTTCCTGGCGGTCGCCGACAAGCGCGACTGGCTGCGCCGCCTCGCGCGGTTCGCCTTCGCGGTCGAGGCCGACTTCTCGCTGTGGCGGGTGTGCCGCGAGTACCCCGCGGACAGCTACGCGGACCAGGGGATGGCGCTGCTCGACGCGCGCCGGCAGTCGCCGGCGGCGTGGCGCTCGTATCTGAACGGACACGAGGCGCACCTGCGCGAGCTGCGCTCCTTCACGCCCGAGGTCTATCTCGCCGTGTCCTTGCCGGCGACGCGTTCGGCGGGGTTCGATCGGATGCGCCGGCGGGTCGAGGGCCTGTTCGGCGTCGCGAACCCGGTGCCGATCCCGGCGACCGAGATCGACGCGCTGGTCGTGGCCGAAGAGCGGGCCTTCCGTCGCGCGGAGGCGTCCCTGCCGGTGCGGCGGGCGACGACCCGCGAGCTGCAGTGGCTGCTGCGCCGCGCCGCCTGCCGCGGCGTCGCCGAACCCGCGCTGGATGATCACTGGGAGCCGAGCGCGTTGATCGTCGAGACGGCGGGCGGCCGGCCGGCCTACGAGCCGCTGGGGACCGACATCGTGCGCCACGCCAACGCGCCGGTGTTCGAGCAGGAACGCGCCCTGGTCGTCGACGCCGAGGAGGGCCGCTCGCACCAGGCGATGCTCGGCATGGGCGCGCTGCCGGAGGAGTCCGAGTTCCCGGGCGGCGCGGAATTGCTGTTCTCGCCGCTGGAGGCGCTGGCGTTCCCGGTCGACGCGGTCGTGCACGCGCGTTGGTTGGGCAACCGCGAGGCGATCACGCGCGTGCGCCGGCGAATCGTCGACGCCGACGTCGCCTTCAGCGAGCAGTTGAGCTCGACCCACGGCCCGCTCTCCTACACCGCGGAAGAGAACCGGCAGCTCGCGCGCGAGCTCGACGCCTACCTGCAATCGCACGAGCGCCCGCCGTTGCTGAACGTCGCGATCTCGTTGGCGGTCGGCGCGGCGTCAGCTTCGGAGCTCGAGGCGCGCGTCGAAGCGCTCGTGCACCGCTTCGGCACCGTCGCGCTCCACCGGCCGCTGGGTCTGCAGCCCTCGCTCTTCCTCGACCACCTGCCCCGCGCCGACGGCGGGACGGTCCGCGACTACGCCGACGTGCTGACGATCGAGCAGTTCGGTGCGCTGATGCCCGTCGGCACCCATCAGGCCGGGTCGGATCGCGGCGTGTACATCGGCCGCACGCTGGCCGGCGGCGCGCGGCCCGTGCGCTTCGACGTCACCGAGGCGTCGCGCACGGGTCGCCCGCCGTCGATCCTGTTGGCCGGCACGCTCGGTTCCGGCAAGACGATCGCCGCCGAGCTGCTCGCTTTCCAGGCCGAGCGCCGCGGGTCGCTCGTGGTCGACGTCGACCCCAAGCCCGATCACAACCTCGAGGGCCTGCCGGAGCTCGCCGGCCGCGTGCACGTGATCGAGCTCTCCGGCGACGATCGCTACCGCGGGTTGCTCGACCCGCTCGTCGTCGCGCCCGAGAGCCTGCGCGAGGACCTCGCGAGCTCGTACCTGATGGAGCTGCTGCCACAGGCGCCCGCGACCTGGGAGACGCAGGTGCGCAAAGCGGTGCGGGCCGCGTTGGAGGGCCCGTCGCCGAGCTGTCTGCGAGTGCTCGAGTTGCTGCTTGCGTCGGCTGACTCCGATGCCCGTTCCGCGGGGGAGGCGCTGTCGGTGTGGGCGGACTCCGGCGTCGCGCGGCTCGGCTTCGGTGACGGTGAACGCGCTCGCGTTGCTGCCGAGCGGCCGGTGACGACGATCAAGGCCCGCGGGCTCTCGCTGCCCGCGCCCGGGATCGCGCGCGCCGACTACGACCAGTCCGAGCGGCTCGGCGTCGCGACGTTGAAGCTGATCGCCGCCTACGCGATGCGACTCGTCGCCGGCGACCGCTCGGTGCACAAGGTGGTGCTCTTCGACGAGGCGTGGTTCCTGCTCGCCTCCCGCGACGGCCGGCGCTTGATCGATCGGCTCAACCGGCTCGGACGCGCGGAGAACGCGACGCTGATCCTGGCCACGCAGCAGCTGACCGACGTCGGCGACATCGAGAACCTGATCGGTACGCGGTTCATCTTCGGCCAGGAGACCGCCGCGGAGGCGCGCCGCGCTTTGGAGCTGCTCGGCCTCGATCCCGAAGATCGCCAGCTGGTCGAGCGGGTCCGGTCCTATCGGCGCGGACGGTGCCTGATGCGCGACATCGACGACCGCGTCGCCGAGCTGCAGATCGAGCCGGTGCACGAGCACCTGCTGCGGATCCTCGACACCTCCCCTGGCGCCCGGCCGGTGCTGGAAGCGGCCGCATGAAGCGCCGGGCCGCGTTCCTGCTCGCGGCCACGGCCACGCTGATGCTGCTGGCGTGGCCGTCCGCCGGGGCGGAGTATCGCGGCAGCGATCTGCTCGGCAACATCGCCCCCGAGTCCCAGGTCGCCGGCGGGCTCGCCGATCGCTACCCGCTCTCGGCCTACTCCCTGGACTACCACGTCGACGTCGGCGTGACCGACCCCGAGGGCGTGCCGCCGATGATCGCCCAGTGGGCCGCGGCGCAACTGTGGAGCGCGACGTCGCTGCTGGTCAAGTGCACGATCGATCTGTTCACGTGGGCGTTCTCACTCGACCTCTTGAATGGGTCGTCGGGTGCGCTGGCGCCGATCGGGGAGGCGATCTCGTCGCTGTACGAGAACGTCCTGGGCGAGTCGTGGATGGTCGCCGCGATTCTGATCGCCGGCATCTGGGGCATCTGGAAGGCGCTCGTCCAACGGCGCTACACCGAGACCGCCGGCGCGCTCGCCGTGTCGGTCGTGTTCGTGGTCATCGCGCTGTTCTTCGTCTACCAGCCGGAGCGCACGATCGGGCAGGCGTCGCAGTGGACGAACACCCTGTCCTTGGCGTTCCTGTCGGGCGCGAACCGGGGCGCACTGGATAACCCGGAGCAGGCCAAGCGCCAGGTGAGCGACCACCTGTTCGAGACGCTGGTGGTGCAGCCGTGGGCGGTGCTCGAGTTCGGCGGGCTCTCGCACTGTGTCGACACCGACCAGCTCGATGACGACGGCTTCCCGCGGCCGGTCGGCCCGCACGACACGGCCCGAGACGTCTGCCGCGATCACCTCAAGGTCGGCAAGGACGGCTACGGCGGGTATGCGCCGCGGTTCCTGCGCCAGCGTCCCGGCTCGGAGGAGCGCAAGGCCGAGTACGACGCGCTGCGCGAGGGCCAGGTCCCGGCCGACCGGCAGTTCGCCGGCTACAAGGTCGACAAGGCCGACGCCCCGGCCGTCGACGCCCAGCAGGCGGGCGGCGCGTTTCAGCGCTTGACGTTCTCGGTCCTGGTGACGATCGGCGCGCTCGGAGCGGTCGTGCTGCTCGGGTCCCTCTCACTGGCGGTGATCCTCGCCCAGGTCGTCGCGCTCGTGCTGCTGGGCTTCGCGCCGGTCGCGCTGATCGTCGGCATCTTCCCCGGCGCCGGGCACGCGTTCTTCCGCGGCTGGCTGACCAAGCTCGCAACGGCGATCTTCATCAAGGCGCTCTACTCGCTCGTGATCGCGATCGTCGTGGCCGTCTCGGCCGCGCTCGCCGCCTCAACCGGCTCGCTCGGCTTCCTGTTCGCGTTCGCGCTGCAGACGATCTTCTTCTGGGCGATCTTCCTCTACCGCAAGCAGATCACCAATCGCCTCGTCGGCGCGACCGTCGGCCGCGCCGACGCCTCCCCGTTGCCGCACCCATCGGTCATGCAGCAGGGCGCGCAAGCGGCGGCGAAGCCGTTCACCGCGCTCGCCGCCGTCAGCCGGCCGAGCTCGAGTCGCCAGCAGAGCGCCCTCTCAGGCGCGAGCGAGTCGACGAGCAGCCACGCCTCCGAGCCGGCGACGGCGAGCTCGGACGACCATGACTCGCCCGCGACCGGCGACCGTCTCGCGCCCGCCGCGGTCCCTCAGCACAACGGCCACTCGAGCACCGGACGGTTCGCGCGGGTGAAGCCGGGCGACCCGCTGAGACCGGTCCCCGCGAACGGCTCGCCGCCTGAGGCGTCGGCCAACGGCAAGTCCGCCGCGGCGGCACCCGCCACGGCCGAGCGTCCGAGCAGCTCGCCGGAGGAGCACGGGGCGACGACGGACGCGACGCCGCGGATGCTGCACGAGGACGTCATGCGCCGCGCCCGCGAGCTCCGTCAGCGCCAGCGCGACACGATCCCGAGCGAATGGGACCGTGGTTGATCAGCTCCGGATCCTGTTCAACCGGCCGCTGCAGGACGGCGACCGGCCGCGGCTGTTCGCGATCGCCGTCGCGCTGATCGCCGCCTCCGCCGGTCTGTTCTCGCTGCTCGACGATGCCGGCCCGGCACGCGCGCTCAGACGTGAAGCGCCGGTCAGCCGGCCTGCAACGGCCGGTAGCGCTGCGGCGATCGTGCCGGCCTCGACGCCGGTCGCGCCGAGTGAGGAGAGCGACCCGCCGGCCGGCCTGCGTCCCGCTCCGGCGGACGTGACCCGAAGCAAGCGCGCCGCACGCCGCTTCCTCGCGGGCTACCTGCGGTTCTCCTACGGCCACGGGGAAGCTGGGCAAGTCCGCTCGGCGTCGCCGCAGCTGCGCGCCGAGCTGGCCCGCAGCCGTCCGCGCGTCCCGAGCTCCGAGCGCCGTCGCCGCCCGCGGATCCAGCTGCTGCAGAGCAACGGCGTCAGCCGCGAACGAGCCGACCTCCTCGCCCTCGTCGGCGACGGCGCCCGCCGCTACAGCGTTCGCCTGCAGCTGGCGAACACGCCGACGGGCTGGCTGGTCACCGGCCTGGAGCGCTGAACGGTGTCCGCGCCCGCCGTCGCAGTGGCCGGGGCCGCGCTGCGCAACCCGCGCGCGACCCGCCGCGTCATCACGGTCGTCGTGGTCGTCCTCGGGCTCTGGCTCGTGCTGCTGATCGGCGTGCTCGGCGCGATCTTCGGCATCCAGCCGATGCAGGGCGGCGGCTACGGCCCGTCCAGGCTCGCCGGCGACGAGATCCCGCCGATGTATTTGAAGCTCTACGAACAGGCCGGCGCCCGCTACGGCGTCGATCCGTGGATCCTGGCGGCGATCGGCTCGATCGAGACCAGCCACGGAACGTCGACCGCTCCGGGCGTGCGATCGGGCGTGAACACCTACGGCTGCTGCGCGGGCCCGATGCAGTTCTCGGTCATCGGCTCACCCAGCACCTGGGACAGCTACGGCGTCGACGGCGATGGCGACGGCCGCAAGTCCCCGTACGACCCGGCCGACGCGATCCCGGCCGCGGCCCGGTATTTGCTCGCCTCCGGTGCGCCTGGCGACTACCACCGGGCGATCCTCGCCTACAACCACGCCGAGTGGTACGTCGCTGATGTCCTGGCCCGCGCCGAGCAATACCGCGGCGCAGCCCGCGGACCGTCCTCGAGATCGCCGATGGACACCGCGACCGTCCGCGAGCTCCTCGCCAACCCGCGCATCATCCTCACGCCCGGGCAGCGCGACGACCTGCGCTCCGGCGGCATCGACCCGCGACTGCTCTCCACGCTCGGCTGGATCGGCGCGCGCCACACCGTGATCATCACTGCGCTCCGGCACGACCACGCTCCGGGCACCAACCACGAGGCCGGCCGCGCGATGGACATCGGCTCAGTCGACGGCGAGATCTGCCGCGGCACCCGCTTCGGCCGCTGCGCCGACGTCGTCCACGAACTCGCCGCCATCACCGGCCCCAACCGCTCTACCGAGCTCATCTACTGCTGGGACCCCGACGGCCCGCTCGACCCCCGCGGCTTTGCCCGCGCGGACCACTGCGATCACATCCACTGGGGGATGGACGCGTGATGCGGCTAGGCGGCGACTCTGACGTACGTCGCGGTGAGCCCGGAGGGCTCGGGGATCACCTCGCCAGCCTCTCGCAGCCCTTCGATGTGAAAGGCGATCGCGTCGTGCATCTGGTGCTGGACGTCCTCGCGGCTCGCGCCGGCGGCCACGCAGCCGGTCATACCTAGCTAGCCGTCTATTCGCACGCCTGGTTCAAGCGGGGGGTTGATGCCCGGTAGTCGGCTGAGCGATGCCTCCGCTCACGGCACCTTGTACGCCCAGCCGCCGAACGCATGGAGGGCTCCGGGTCTCGTGGCCCGAACGGCGAGGCCGGTCCCGGTGAGCTCGACGAGGTTGGCGGCCCCGGCGAAGTTGATCCGCACGTCGGGCTGGTTGCCGGTGCCGTCCACGTAGATGCACAGGACGCCGGGAGCGGGGTCGGGATCGCCGCCCCAGCCCTGGCAGTCCGGCGTCGTGAATCCGGGGTCGGCCAGGAGGCGCACGGCGGTCGGTTGCGCGGGAAGCTTGTGGCCGAAGGAGAGCGTGGTGGGGAACGTGTCCCCGGCCTGGACGGCCTGTCCCCGAACGTCGAAGACGCCCGCCAAGATCTCGCCCGACGTGGGCGCGTCGGACGTGGGCGCGTCGGACGCCAGGCCGGCCGGAGCGGCCTGCAACTGGGGCGCCGCCGGACCGGCGTCGCCCTTCTCGCCCTGCGGGCCGGCCAGCACCTGATGTTCGAAGTCCTCGGCGCGCAGGGTGTGGTCGCGGATGTCGCGACTGGTGACGCTCCCGTCCTTGATCTGGGCGCCCGTGACGGTGATCGCTGCGTAGCTCGTTCCGCCGAGCGCGACGCTCAGCGCGAGCACGGCGACGAGAAATGCCGGGCTCGGTCGGTGGAGCCAATGGGGTTTGGGCATGCTCGGGATTAGTGCCGAGGGCCGGACTGCAGTCAATCAGGGGACACCCCTGGACTTAGAGCACTCGGTCGTTGACGTCCACTTGACCGTGCGGGCGCGCAGCCGGCCGGAACGCGCCGCGCGGGCACCCGCCCCCGGCGGGCGACCGCAGGCTGAGGCCCGGGGCTGGCCCGTGGACGGGGCTGTGCAGGGTCGGGCGCCGTCGCGGCTCGATGCCCTGAGCCGCGGCCGCTACTAGCGACGGCGTACGTCGAACACGATCCTCGGCCAAGGCTGGGCGTCGGCTGGCTCGGATGCATCGTCGATCCCGGGCGCGCAGCGTGGCGTCGGTTATCTGCTCGCCGAGCGCGACCGTCCGCGAAAGCTGCGCGGGTTCTACCTCGACGACGTCGCCGCGATCGCGAGCCGGGCGGCGGCTCAACGAGCCGACAAGTGGCTCGAAGAGGGCGTGGCGGCATGAGCGCGATCGTGATGCCGACGAGCGGATCGCTCCTCGACGACGTGCTCAAGCGGTCCGTCGCGCGCGCACGAATAGGGGTGATGCGTTCCAGTTCGTGGCGAGTGGGATGCGGCGGGAAGGGCGTGCCTGAGTCGGTCTCCGCGCATCCGATAGGTGTTCCTGACGCGCCCGGCTTCGGGCCGGTGCACTCGCGTCGGGTTGTCGACGGCAAGGCTCGTCGGTGCGGGCCGCGCCGCAATCCCGAGTCTGCGCACACGGCGCGTCGATCGACCGTCTCGTACAGGTAGATCATCTGTGACTCGCGGTCGATCTCTGCTTCTCGCCTCACCGCTCCTTCTCGCGGCGCTCCGCCGGCTCCTGCTGCCCGCGGCCCGCCGCACCGATCGATCGTTCACCTCCTTAACCCGCTGAGGGACGCCAGGGGCAAACGGAGTCGAGGCGCCGCGAGAACAGCCGCGGCACGCACGCGGCTGCGAGCCGAGCGAGCGCAGGGCAGCGACGGCCGCCACAGGCCGCAGGTTGTGCCCACCCCTCCAACCAGTCCGGGCGCTTCGTGGACGCTGATCAGTTCGCGCCGTCGCCGCGGAGAAAGCTGGAGAAGTCGGTCGACAGCAGTCGGGACTTGAGCAGGAACGCGCGAGCTCCACAATCGTGGATGGCCTGGCGATTGTGCTGTTCCCTGGCGGAGACGAGCAGCACTGTCAGTTCAGGGTTGCGCTGGGTCAATGTGTCGCAGACGTCGAAGCCGTCGCCGTCGGGCAGGCCGATGTCGAGCACGACGATCTCGGGCTCGACGCGTTCGGCGGCCTCTAATCCAGATGTCGCGCAGTCGGCCTGGGCCACTACCGCAAATCCACGGTGCTCGAGCAGCTCGCGAGCGGCGTCGCGAAACGCGGCGTGATCGTCGATGATGAGGACTCTTCGGGGCTGAGTTGACATTCAGGTACGGCCGTTCGACGTGTTGGGCAGACGTTCGACGTTGGTTGCCGGGGGAACCGATTGCGAAACGCGCTGTCGTCGGGGGGCGAACCGTGACGCTCGTGATGGAGCGGTGTCCGATCCGCCGCCGGCAGTTCAGCCGTCAGGCGGAGATCCTGTCGAGGTCGGTCAAGGGAACCGCGCCCGTGACCGACGTGCCCTGGCCGGGCGCGGTGATGATCGACATGCGGCCGCCGAGGGCGCCGAGCCGGTCGTGCATGTTCTGCAGCCCGACGCCCCCGTCGGTATCGGATGGGTCGAAGCCGGGCCCGTCATCGGTCACTTCAAAGCGCAGCGCTTCATCGTTCTCGGTCAGCGTGACTGAGATCTGGACGGCCGGGCCGCCGTGTTTGGTGGCGTTCTGGACGCCCTCGAGACAGCAGTAGTAGACGGCTGACTCCAGCTCGGCGGGGTGGCGTGTGACGCGATGGGTGTGGATCGTCAGCGGGGCAAGCACGTACCGGAGCGCCGCCGCTAGCCCGCGATCGGCCAACATCGGCGGGTACAGGCCGTGGGCAATCTCGCGCAACTCGGCCATCGCCACCTCGACGCTCTCGCCGATGTTCAGCAAGCGCTCGTGCATGCTCGAGCCTGTGTCAGCCATCTCGCGCGTGAGCTCCACGCTGATTCGTGTCGCGATCAGCCGCTGCTGCACGCCGTCGTGGAGGTTGCGCTCCAGCTTGCGGCGCTCGTCGTCGGCTACGCGCACGATGCGAGCGCGCGAGCGGCGCAGCTCGTCGAGCGCGTCGTTCCACGCGGCGTCGAGTTCGGCATTCTCAGCGGCCAGCAGCGCGACGGCACCGGCGGCATGCAGCAGTTCGGGGTCGTCGTCGAGTTGCGCGTCGTGCAGGATCGCGACCGCCGGGCGGCCATCGCGGCGCTCGACCAGGGCGACGGTACGTCCGGGCTCCGCCTCCGGGGGATCGAGGGCGCCCTCGCCGGTCGCTGCGTCCGGCCAGGCCCCGGTGCTGGGGTCCTGGAACACGAGACGCAATCGCGGGTCGCCGAGCGGCTCGCGCAGGAGCGCTTCCAGCTCGTGCTTGTTCGGGCGCCGCAGCGATTGCCGGACGAGTCTGTGCAGCGTGCGTCCCGCGAACAGCTGCGCCGCGATCAGCGCGAACAGGAAGCCGTACCAGATCAACGAGCGCGATCCGGCCAACCCCCACTGGATCACCGAACGCACCTCCGTGGCCTCGGGATGGACGAGCTTGAGCGCTTGATAGGTGATCTGCAGCGCCGTGAACAGCAACGCGATCGGCGCGCCGATCGCCAGCGCCCGGCGCTGGGGTGGAGTTCCGCGGACCATCCGCGACACGAGCAGACCGCCGGTGGCCAGGGCCACCGCGATGACGGCGACGCGCACGAACTTCGAGAGGTCGAGGGCCAGCGACGGCTGGGACGTGATCGCCAGCGCGTTGTCGGGGCACAACGCCTGGCAGCCCGAGATCGACCCGTCCGGGCCGAGCTGCGAGATCAGCAGGCTGATCACCGAGTTCAGCACGACGCCGAGGACGGCGGCCAAGAAGATCAGCTTCGCTGCACGGCCATCCAGGCGTCCCGTGGGAAAGGTCAGGATCACCGTCAGGTTGACCAGATAGATCGCGCCTTCCCAGAGCACGCCGGTACCGAACAACCAGGGGTTGCTCGACGATTGCAAGATGTAGACAGCGCCGACGAACCCGAACCCGATCAGCAGCGGCCCGAAGCGGCTCTCCGGGCGAACCCGCATCCAGTAGAGGCCGACGAAGACCGGGCCGACGATGAAGTCGGCCTTCTGCGCCGCGAGCCATCCCGGATGGGCCAGAAAGTCCGCGTTCAGCGTGATCCAGACGGCGGCCACGGCCGCCGCGATCGCAGCGGCGGCGACGGCGACCTGCCAGCTCGCGAACCCGAATGACGACGGGCCGGCGCTCGCCAGCGGCGCCGAAGCGTGCCCCCTGCGGGAGCTATCGGACTCGGACATCGTCATATATGCACCAACGTGCCGCCGCAACCGCCACCGGTCACCACAGCACCCCGCGATCCCGCCTGGAGCCGCGACGCTACCCGCCCGCCGGTCGTCCAGCAAGCTTCTCGCCCGTACCCGTCGAGAAGATGAACCAAGGTGGCGCAACCGCGCACTACCGGGGCTGGTGCTGGGGCTTCGGGGGATCGGGTTCGATGCGTGCCGTTGCTTCAGGCGCGGACCGGCGGCAGAACTCGTTGAGAGCCCCGCCGCTTCCGGGTCCCGCGTCGACGTCATCCGCTTCGGGCGATGCGCGGCCCGTTCGCAGGACTTAGGTTCGCGGCCGATGACGGGATCGCAAAGTCATGCCTGAGGGTCTGTCACCAGCAGAGGTCGGCAAAGAGATCGCCGAGCACAAGAAGCACAGCGACGCCGCGGGCGACGACCACGATCGGCACGATCGCCGGTTGTCGATCGTCGAGGCCGTGCTGCTGTCCTTCGTGGCCATCCTCGCTGCGTACTCCGGCTACGCGGCCGCGAAGTGGGGCACTGAATCCTCGATCAGCCTCGCCAGTGCATCCGCTCAGCGCACAAAGGCCAACCGCGCCGACACCGAGGCGATCGTTACCCGCACACTGGATTCCGCTTCCTTCAATGCCTGGTTCACCGCCTTCACGGCCGGAAACGCCGACGCGCAGCGGTTGGCCGAGAAGCGGATGCGCCCCGGTTATCGTCCGGCATTCGACGCCTGGCGGGCGACGGATCCCGAACACAATCCGAGCGCTCCTGCCGGCCCGGCGTACATGCCGCAATACGTCATCCCACAGGACGCGGCCGCGAAGGCCTACGACGCCAAAGCGGACAGGGCGTTCGCCAAAGGATCCGAGGCAGGTCAGACAGCGGATAAGTACATCCGTGCGACCGTCTTTCTCGCGACCGTGCTCTTCCTTGTGGGCATCAGCGGCCACTTCCGGATTCGTCAAGCACGTATCGGCCTGATCGTCGCGGCAGGATTCCTGCTCGGCTTCGCGGTGATCCAGTTGCTCGGCCTCCCGGGACCGCCCGCGTAAGGCACACTCGAACCGGCTGCCGGAGTTTTGCGACGGTTCCACCTCGCCATCGCGCTTCAGGTTGAGGTGACGAGCGCCTCGCGCGCAAGCTCGTCCTTGCGCGCGAGGGTGCGTCGTTTGCCTACTGCCTCGCCATGGCGATGCGCACGCGTTCCTCGGGGTCGATGAAGTGGTCGTGATCGTCGGTGCCGACGTCGATCTGCACCCAGTTGATTTTCCCGGTGAACCGGCTGCCCTGGGCGGTGTAGTCGGGTGAGACGGTCGTGCCGGTCTCGTGACCGATGTCGGTCGTCTCATCGGCGGAGAAGACCATGGGCTGGGTCTGTTCGACGCGGCCCGTGCCGACCGCGGCGCCGTCGTAGAACAGGGTGACGTCGCCGCCCTTGGCGAGTCCGCCGCCGTCGTAGGCGAACTCCATGCGCACCTGGTGCGTGCCCGCCGGGATCGGCGTGTCGGCGGCGACGGGGTACTCGTGGATGCCGAGCACGTTGTAGGTGAACTTCGCCCTGCCGTCCTTGGCGTAGACGGCCCAGCCGCCGAACCGCCCGCCCTGCGCGATGATCACCCCTTCGGCGCCGCCGGCGGGGACGTCGACCTCGGCGGTGACCGAGAAGGACTTGTTCTTCATGCTGACCACGCTGTTTTCCGAGAGGCGTCCCATGCCGGCGAAGAACAGCTGTGAGTTGCCCCGGATCAGGGTTGGCCGCCCGGCCATCGACGGTTCCAACCGCTCGGAGGTGCGGTCGTCCATCGGCACGACGTTGTACTTGACGGCCTCGATCAGCCACAGCCGTTGCAGCTTGGCCAGCATTTCGGGATTGTCGGCCGCGAGATCGTGGGCCTGGCTGTAGTCGCTCGTGCCGTCGTAGAGCTCCCACACGTCGTCGTCGAAGGCCGGTAGCGCACCGCCGACCATCACCCAGGGGGTGCGGTGCTTGGTGACCGCGCTCCAGCCCTTGTGGTAGATGCCGCGGTTGGCGAACATCTCGAAGTACTGCAACTCGTGGCGCTCCGGGGCGTCGGCGGCGTTGAAGGCGTACAGCATGCTGGTGCCTTCCATCGGCGACTGCTGCACACCGTTGACCATCGTCGGTTCGGGCAGGCCGGCCGCTTCGAGGATCGTCGGAGCGAAGTCGATCACATGCGTGAACTGACTGCGCAGCTCCCCGGGCTGTTCGATCCCGTCGGGCCAGTGGACGATGGTGCCGTTGCGGGTCCCGCCCCAGTGCGAAGCGACCTGCTTGGTCCACTGAAACGGGGTGTCCATGGCCCAGGCCCAACCGACCGCGTAGTGGTTGTAGGACGTGGGTGAGCCGAACTCATCGATCTTGGAAAGCATGAACTCGGGCGTCTCGAGCGCGGCCATCCCGTTGAAGTTGGCCATCTCGTTAAACGCACCGTTCAATGTGCCTTCGGCGGACGCGCCGTTGTCGCCGATGATGTAGTAGACGATCGTGTTGTCGAGCACGCCGAGGTCCTCGATGGCATCGATCACCCGGCCGACGTGATGGTCGGTGTGCTCCAGGAACCCGGCGTAGACCTCCATCTCCCGAGCCAGCACCGGCTTGAGCTCGTCGGGCATGTCTTCCCAGGCCGGGATCTCGTCGTGGCGCACCGTCAGATCGGCGTCGTCCGGGATCACACCGAGTTCCTTCTGGCGGGCGAAGGTCCGCTCGCGCTGCGCGTCCCAGCCATCATCGAACCCGCCCTTGTACTTGTCAGCCCATTCCTGGGGAACGTGGTGCGGGGCATGCGTCGCACCGGGCGCGAAGTACACGAAGAAGGGCTTCTCCGGCATCAACGCCTTCTGCTGGCGCACCCAGCTGACAGCGTGGTCGGCCAGGTCCTCGGTCAGGTGATAGCCCTCCTCCGGCGTGGCCGGAGGCTCGACCGGCGTCGTGCCCTCATACAGCGCCGGATCCCACTGGTTGTTCTCGCCCCCGATGAACCCATAGAAGTACTCGAACCCGCCACCCGCCGACGGCCACGCGTCGAACGGACCCATCGGCGACGACTGCCACACCGGCACCTCGTGGCACTTGCCGAACTGCGCCGTCGAGTACCCGTTCAACTTCAACGTCATCGCCAACGGCGCCTTCGTGTTCGGACGCAGCGAACTGTTGCCCGGCGCCGACGTCGCCGTCTCCGTGATCGAGCCCATACCCACCGAGTGATGGTTGCGGCCCGACAGCAACGCGGCCCTGGTCGGGGCGCACAGCGCCGTGGTATGGAAGCGATTGAACCGCAGCCCGCCCGCAGCCAGCCGCTCGGCGGTCGGCGTCGCGCACGGTCCGCCAAACACGCTCGAAGCGCCAAAGCCCACGTCGTCGAGCAACACCACGAGGACGTTCGGCGCGCCCGCCGGCGGCAACAACGGCTCAATCGGCGGATAAGCGGTCTCCGGGTCCTTCGCGTCATAGGTCGTCAGGCCCGGCGCCGGCCGGTCCGGGATGGGCAACATCGTGCGGGCGTGCCGGTCGGCGCTCATACGCGACTCCAAGCTCTCGACTACAGAAGGGAACCCAGTGTCGAGCCGGTTCCGCGAGGCCGCCTCATCCGAGACGGACGATTTGCTCAGGCCTCCCACCCGCCGGACACGCAGTGAGCCAACTCCGGCGACATCGCGCAGACGGATGCGCCGTGAAACGGAATGCGTCGACGCCGCCCGCGCACCCCGGCTCAACCATCGCCAAGGTCAAGCCATCGGACGGCTGATCCCGATCGCCACCGCGGCGCTGGCCGCTGGGGAGGGCGAGCGGGTCGGTGAGAACGTCGGCCGGCTGCTCGGTGGCTGGGCCAGGAGCCTGTATGTCGGCGTCCCCGCGCTGGTGGCGCTGATGTTCCTGCTCAACCGCTGCTTCGCCGACCTGGCCGTCTTCCTGCTGGCGGCGACGCTGGTGGGCGGGTTCGTGCTCGCGTCTGCTGAGGTGGCCGGCGCGATCCGTGGGATCTGGCAGACGATCACGGGATGACGGCACCGTGCTGCTTGGGTCTCTCAGCGATGCCGTGCTCGTGGCGCGTGTGGTTGATGGCGACGGTGTCGCGTTCGCCGAGCTCGCCCGCCGCTACCGCTCGATGATCCATGGTGCGTTCGCGTGGGCTCAGCATGGGCTGACGCGCGAGGACCTGCGTCAGGAGGCGTTGATCGGGCTGCTGGAGGCCTGCCGCGACTTCGACAGTGGCCGCGGGCACGCGTTCGACAAGTTCGCCTCCACGTGCGTCTACTACGCCGTGCACCGGCGCGTCGGAGCGCGATGCGACGCAAGCACCGGCTGCTCAGCAGGCGGTGCTGGCCGAGCAGGTCGCCGCCTCGATCGAATCTGACCCGGCGCCCATCGTCGAGCTGCGCGAGGAACTCCGCGAACGCGTCGCCGAACAGCGCTGGCGTGTGCGACAGGCCCGCCGGCCGCGCCGCCGCGAGCTCTACAGCGAACAGCAGATCGCGCACGCCCTGGCGCTCGTGGACTCGGGCAAGAGCCTGCACGAGGCGGCCGCGGCGATCGGCACGACCCACACGACGGTGATGCGGTGGCGCCGGCGAGCCGCCTGACGCACGGTGGCAACGCACCGGCCGTGTGCCCTTGGCGTTCGGCCGGTGCGGCGTGGTCGCTACCAGGCGCCGGCGGCCGCGAACTGGGCGGCCCGCGGGGCGAGCTCGCGCACGACCGGGACCCTGAACGCGTGCGAGGCGGGGCGGCGGCGAGCGGGGGTGGCGATCAGGGTCATGGTCAGGCTCTCTACTTGGCGGCGGACTTGCGGAGACGGCGGCGGGCGGTGCGCTCTGCCTGCTGTGCGTTGGCGTGGTGCAGCTGGATCAGCGAGGGGTTCATGACACTGGTAATTCTCCCGTCGCGCGGCCCTTGTGTTGAGGCGGGTGGCTGGCGTCTGCGCGGTGTCGATCCCGCCTGTGCGGGTACGGGTCACGCCTACGTGTTGGGTGCTGCCCGCACCCCCGCGCAGCTCCGCGGCTTGGGCGTTGTTGTGGTGGTCTCGGGGTTCTCGAGGCACTTCCGGCGCAGCCGGCTTACCTGGCTCATCTGCGGAGCTACGCCGTTGCGTCGTGGGCGGTATGGGTCCGGGTTGACGAGGTTGCTTGCGACGCGGATACTCGGATGACCGCCGTACGCGCGATTGAAGGAGGTTGGATCGATGCACGCGCGCGTCGCGTTTTACATGCTGCGGTCCGGCACGTTCGGGCAGGTCGTCCGGATGGTCGAGGCTCCCGGGGGTTTGCTGGAGATCTTCCGCGGGCGTCCTGGGTTTCGGTCCTACGAGCTGATCGAGGCTCCGAGGGGGCTTGTCTCGGTGTCGCATTGGGAGTCCTCGGCGCAGGCCGACGAGGCGACGGATGCGGCCGCCGTGTGGGTCGCCGAGAATGTCGACGATCGCATCAGGCTGTTGCAGAGCGATATTGGCGAGGTCGTGTTGTCGTCGTCGCTGACGGCCGCCGCAGCGCATTGACGGTGGAGGGTCGGCGCGTGCGCGGCGCGTCGGCCTTCATCGCGCACTCTCAGGCAGGAGCTGCATGAGTCGCTCGCCGCGATCGGCACGACACACACCCCGCATAGGCACCTCCGTGAAGATGATCGACCGCACGTATGGCCACCTGGTCGCCGGCGCGGACGCGTATGAACGCGAACTCCTGGACGCGCACGACAACAACCCGCGAGCGCTTGGAAGCTATGTGGACGCGGAGGGCGTCCGAGATGCCGCGTAGCCAGCTGTCCCTTAACGACAAAAGCCCCGCATTTGCGAGGCTTCTGCGTCCTACGGGAGCGACGGGACTCGAACCCGCGACCTCCGGCGTGACAGGCCGGCGCTCTAACCAACTGAGCTACGCCCCCCGGGCGCGTGAGAAGAATAGCGCCCTACCACCGGGCCCGAGCCGCGGGGCCAGGCTCAAGACCGCAACTTGGCGGTTCGAGCCGGTTTCACGGAGGCGTCAACCGATTTGAGCCCGGAGGTAGGGCAATGTCAAATGTAACCGCAAAGCGCACCGTTCTTCCGCTCGCGCTCGCGCTGGCCATTGGGCTGACAGCGACGGCGCAGGCGAAGCAGATCGACGGCACGCCGGGGAACGACCGGATCCGCGGTTCGAGACAGGCCGACACGATCAATGGCCTGGCCGGGAATGACCAGATCGGGGCGGGCCGTGGTGCAGACATCGTCAACGGGAACGAGGGCAACGACCGCATCTGGGGCGGGCGTGGGCCGGACGAGCTGCACGGCGGGATCGGCGACGACCGGATCTGGGGCCACGACGGCAACGACACGTCGTATGGCGAGGACGGCAACGACCTGATGGGCGGCGGGCCCGGCGGCGATAAGCAATACGGCGGACCGGGCAACGACACGATCTACGCGGGGCGTGGGCGTGACGAGAGCTGGGGCGAGGCCGGGGACGACACGCTGTGGGCGCTCGCGCGCAAGGACGTGCACGGGCGCAACGACACGCTGGCCGACGTGCTGCACGGCGGCGAGGGCAATGACACGTTCAAGACCCGCGACGGCGAGGCGGACGTGATCGACTGCGGGCCGGGCGTGGACACCGCGCTGTTGGACTTCAAGGACGTCATCGCGGACGCGACGGCGCAGAACCCGAACGGCAGCTGCGAGGTCGTCAACCGGCAGCCGCGGGCCAAGAAGGGCGAGAACGGCACCGAGGACTCGACGCCGAGCACGCCGTCGGACGTCAGCGGGACTTGACGTTGACTAGTCCCTGATAGCCGGGGGTATGGCCGTTGCCATGTACATCGGTGTAGGGACGCTGCTTCTGATCATCATCATCCTGCTCCTGATCTTCGTGCTCTGAGCAGGCCGCCTATGGCTAGCCCCACCGACGTCTCGGTGGGGCGCCTCAGGCCCATCGACCGGTGAGCGCGAGTGACGCGCGACCGGCCACGCGAGAGCCTTCGGCACTATGCCGCCGAAGAAGAGAAACCTCGCCGCCCGCGCCGGCTACTGGAGCGCGACGCACCGCAAGATCGCCATCGGAGGCTGGTTGGCCTTCGTCGTCATCGCGTTCGTCCTCGGTGGGGCGATCGGCACCAACACGCTGTCCGACGACGACTCCGGCAACGGCTCCTCGCGCGTCGCCGACAAGGCGATCACCGCCGCCGACTTCCCGGACAAGGCCGATGAGCAGGTCCTCGTTCAAGGCCGCGACGGCCAGCTCACCGCGAAGGATCCGAAGTTCCAGATCGCGGTCAAGGACGTCGTAGCCAAGCTGAAGGACTCGCGCGACGTCATCGACGTCGCCTCGCCGTACGCGAAGGGCAACGAAGGCCAGATCTCCAAGGACGGTCGCTCTGCGCTGGTGACGTTTTCGATTCCCGGCGACAAGCAGCTCGACGACAAAGTCGTCCCCTCGCTGAACGCGACCGCCGCGGTCCAGAAGGCGCATCCCGACCTGCGGATCGAGCAGTTCGGTGACGCGTCCGCCGACAAGGCGCTCGGCGCCTCCTTGGACGATGACTTCAAGCGCGCGGAGTTCCTCAGCCTCCCGATCACGCTGATCATCCTGATCGTCGCGTTCGGGGCACTGGTCGCCGCCGGTGTGCCGCTCCTGCTGGCGATCACGGCCGTCGTCGGCACGCTCGGCCTGGTCGGTCCGATCAGCCAGATCTTCCCGATGGAGGAATCCGCGAACAGCGTGATCCTGCTCGTCGGCCTCGCGGTCGGCGTCGACTACTCGATGTTCTACTTGCGGCGCAAAATGGAGGAGAGAGACGCGGGACGGTCCTCGGAAGCGGCACTCGAGTTCGCCGCCGCCACCTCAGGGCAAGCGGTGCTCGTCTCCGGCGTCACCGTCATGATCGCCATGGCCGGCATGTTCCTCGCGGGCAACGCGGTCTTCACGAGCTTCGCGGTCGGCACGATGCTCGTCGTCGCGGTCGCGATCATCGGCTCCGTCACCGTCCTCCCTGCGGTGCTGTCCAAGCTCGGCGACAAGGTCGAGAAGGGCCGCGTGCCGTACTTCGGCCGCCTGCGTCATCGCAATCACGGCGAGTCGCGCGTGTGGGGCTGGGTCATCGACCGCGCGCTCGCGAAGCCCGTCGTCTCGGTGATCGCCGCCGGCGGCATCCTGGTCGTGCTCGCGCTCCCCGCGCTGAACATGAAGACGATCAACCCCGGCACCGCGGGCCTCCCGCACGACCTGCCGATCATGCAGACCTACGAGCGCATCCAGTCCGCGTTCCCGGGCGGCCCGCTGCCCGCGCTCGCCGTGGTTCAGGCGAAGGACGTGACGAGCCCGGACGTGACGAAGGGGATCGAGCAGCTCAAGGCCACCGCCTCTGGCCCGACGAGCGTGCTGATCAGCCCGAACAAGCAGGTGGCGATCGTCTCGATCCCGCTGCCCGGCAACGGCACCGACGACCGCTCCGACGCGGCGCTGGTGAAGCTGCGCGACACCACGATCCCGGCCACCATCGGCCGCGTCTCCGGCACCGAGACCAACGTGACCGGCATGACCGCCGGCTCGAAGGACTTCAACGACAAGATGAACAGCCGCCTGCCGATCGTCTTCGCGTTCGTGCTCGGGCTCGCGTTCCTGCTGCTGCTCGTCACCTTCCGCAGCATCGTCGTGCCGCTGAAGGCGATCGTGCTCAATCTGCTTTCAGTGGGCGCCGCCTACGGCATCCTCACCTACGTCTTCCAGTACGGCCACTTCGAGGGGCTGCTGAACTTCCGCTCGGTGGGCGGGATCACGTCCTGGCTGCCGCTCTTCCTGTTCGTGATCCTGTTCGGTCTGAGCATGGACTACCACGTGTTCATCATCAGCCGCATCCGCGAGGCGGTCGACGGCGGGATGAGCACCGACAAGGCCGTCGCGCACGGCATCAAGGCCACGGCGGGCGTCGTCACCAGCGCGGCCGTCGTGATGGTCGCGGTGTTCGCGATCTTCGCGTCGCTCTCGATGATCGAGTTCAAGCAGATGGGCGTCGGCCTTGCCGTGGCCATCCTGCTGGACGCCACGTTGGTGCGCGCGGTCCTGCTTCCGGCGGCCATGAAGCTGCTCGGCGAGCGCAATTGGTACCTCCCGCGCTCGCTGCACTGGTTGCCGAAATGGGAACACGACAAGGCGCCCGAGCCCGTCCATGCCTAACCTCATGCGCCTATGCGAATTGGCGTGCTCACCGGGGGCGGAGACTGCCCCGGGCTCAATGCGGTCATCCGGGCCATCGTGCGCAAGGGGGTCGACACCCACGGACATGAGTTCGTAGGGTTCAAATACGGCTGGGCCGGCGTCCTCAACAACGACACGATGCCGCTCACCCGCGACTCGACGCGCGGCATCCTGCACCGCGGCGGGACGATCCTCGGGTCGTCCCGCACCAACGTGTACAAGGTCGAAGACGGCCTGAACAAGGTCAAGGCGGCGATGGAGACCCAGGGCCTCGACGCCCTGATCCCGATCGGCGGCGAGGACACGCTCGGCGTCGCAGGCAAGCTGCACGAGGACGGCATCCCGGTCGTCGGCGTACCCAAGACGATCGACAACGACCTCAACGCGACCGACTTCACGTTCGGCTTCCAGACCGCGGTGCAGATCGCCACGGACGCGATCGATCGCCTGCACACCACGGCGGAGTCGCACAACCGCGTGCTGGTGTGCGAGGTCATGGGTCGCCACGCCGGCTGGCTGGCCGTCTACTCCGGGATGGCGGGCGGCGCCGACGTGGTCCTCATCCCGGAGCGGCCATTCGACATCGACGAGGTGTGCGACCACCTCAAGCGCCGGCACGCGAACGGGGCGACGTTCTCGATCGTCGTCGTGGCCGAGGGCGCCACGCCCAAGGACGGCGGCCTGCTCACGCAGCACCAGACGACGGACTCCTTCGGGCACGTGCGGCTCGGCGGCATCGGGATCATCCTCGAGAAGGAGATCGAGGAGAAGACGGGCTTCGAGTCGCGCACGACGATCCTCGGCCACATCCAACGCGGCGGCACCCCGCTCGCGTTCGACCGCGTGCTCGGCAGCCGCTTCGGCGTGGCCGCCGTGGACGCGATCAGCGAGGGCGACTACGGCAAGATGGTCGCGTTGCGCGGAACCCGGATCGAGCGCGTGCCGCTCGCCGAGGCCATCGCCGAGCCCAAGCTGGTGGACGCTGACCTTTACGAGACGGCCGAAGTCTTCTTCGGCTGAGCTAGCGTTCGCGGTCGTTCTGACCGGCCTCAACCTGAGGCCGCTCTTCGGCAGCCTGCCGCCGCTGTTGTCGGACATCCGGGCGGATCTCGGACTGTCCGCCGCGGCGGCGGGCCTCCTGACGACCGGGCCGCTTTTGTGCTTGGGCGCCCTGGCGCAGCTCGGGCCGCGGATCGCGCGGCGGTACCCGGTCGAGCGGTTGCTCGTGGTCGCGGCGCTGGTGACAGCGTTCGGCACCGCGCTGCGCGGGCTCGGCGGGATCGCGCCGCTGTATCTCGGCACGCTGATCGCGGGGGCGGCGATCGCCTTGTCGCAGGTCGTGGTGCCCGCGCTGGTGCGCGCGCGGGCGCCCTCGCGCGCGGGCGTATTGACCGGCGCGTACTCGATGTCGCTCGTGGCCGGCGCGACGGTGGCGACGTTCACCGCGATCCCGCTCTCGAACTGGTTCGGCGGGTGGGAGCCGGTGCTGGCGATCTGGGCCGTGCCGGCGCTGGCCGCCGCCGTCGTCTGGCTGCCGCTGGCGGTGCGCGCCCACGACCCGGTTCCGGCGCCGGTGGGCGCGCCGCTGTGGCGCTCGCCGATGGCGTGGTCGATCGCCGTGTTCATGGGTCTGCAGTCGATGGCGTTCTTCTCGATCATCACGTGGCTGCCGGAGATCCTTGAGAGCCACGGCTTCTCCGAGGGTTCCGCGGGCTTCCTGACCGGCTTGACCCAGCTCGTCCAGATCGCGCCGGCGTTCGCGATCCCGGTGCTCGCCGCGCGGCGCCCGACGCAGACGCACCTCCTTGCGGTGATCGTCGGGACGTCGCTCGCCGGCCTGCTCGGGGTGTTGCTCGCGCCGGACGCGGCGCTCTTGTGGATGGTCTTCCTGGGGATCGGGCAGGGCGGCGCGCTGGGGCTGGGTTTGATCCTGCCGGTCCTGCGCGGGCGCGACGCGGGCCAGGTGGCGGGCATGACCGCGATGGCGATGGGGGTCGGCTACCTGATCGCCTCCACCGGTCCCGCGCTTGTGGGCGCGGTGCGGGATGCGAGCGGCGGGTGGACGTGGCCGATCATCGTCTTGTTGGTCATGACGGCGCTGCAGGTGCCGGCGGCGTGGCGCGCGGTCGGAGGGTGGGGGTGGGGTCAAAAGGCGTCCGCATAGGAAGCTTTTTGACCCCACCCCCTGGACCTGCGCAAAGTCGATACAGACTTGGCACAGATTTGGAACACACGCGTGTTGTTCCGTACACCGGCCCGCGGAACAGTGCGGGTGTGGGAACGGACGCGGAACTGGCACGGATAGCGGCGAGGCAACACGGGCTCGTCCGGACGCGAGACCTACAGGCGCTCGGTGTGAGCAGCAGCGCCGCGAGCAAGCGCCGGGCGAAGGGCTCGCTGCACAGAGTGCACCACGGAGTCCACGCGGTCGGACACATGGCGCTGTCGTGGGAGGCGCAATGCCTTGCGGCGGTTTTCGCCGCCGGCGATGGCGCGGCGTTGAGCGAATTCTGCGCGGCGAGGCTCTGTCGCATCAGCCGCTTTCCGGCGCCGGTGATCTCAGTTGTAGCGCCGCGAAAGGTGCGGATCGCGGGTGTGCGGGTGCACCGTTGCGCCCGGCTCCAGCCACGGGACCTCACCCGCCGCAATGGCATTCCGGTCACCACGGTTCCCCGCACCCTTGTCGACCTGACGGACCATCTGAGCGCCGAGCAACTCGCGAACGTCATCTACGAGGCCGCGTTCCGTGGGTGGTTCAGCATCGGTGAGACGCGCGCGGCGATGGCGCGGGCGAACGGTCGCCATCACCTGGATCGTCTGGACGAGGCCATTCACATGCATCTCGCCGGCAGCGCGGGTACGAAGAGCGGGAAGGAGGACGCGTTTCAGGCGCTCATCCGGGACCGCTTCCCCAAGCCGGCCATCAACGTCAGGCTGCTCGGCTTCGAGGTCGACTGTGTCTGGACGGACCACCGGCTCGTCGTCGAGGTCGACGGCGGCGGCCACGACCGCCCGCGGGCGCGACGCAAGGACGCGCGGCTCGACCGGGCGATGAAGGCCGGCGGCTACGACGTCCTGCGGTTCACCGACTTCGAGATCGAGCGAGAGCCGGAGACGGTGCGCGCCGCGCTTCACGCGGTCATGCAGGCGGGGCGTCGATGATGATGCGCGCCGCGAAGGACGCGGTCCGGCCGGTGGCGAGCACGATCTCGACCGTCGGGCCCGGGTGCGGGTCGGCGGGCTGGGGAGCCGGTGTCACGAGGCGGATGAGCGCGCCGGCAGGCCGAGCGAGCGGGAGCACCTGATAGCCGCTGTGCTCACTCACGATGTGCAGCGAACGGACGCTCGCGAGCGGACGCGTACCCGCCCCGAGGGTGACGATGCGGCCGTCCCGCAAGGTCGCGACGACGTGCGCGCGGGACCCCCAACTCGGGAACGTGGTCACGGGGTCGACGTCCGTCGCGGCGCGCAGCGTCCAACGGGCCTCGATCCACCCCGGCGTGAAGCGGTAGTGCGTGGTCGCGCGGATCCCGTGGTCGTGCACCTCACCGCTCGCCCGCAGATCGGTGAACGGCCCGGCGTACGCGCGGCGGCTGGTGTCGGTCCCGCTCACGCCGGCGCCGCGTGGCGCGCGGGTCAGTCGCAACGGCGTCGCACCCGCGTTGAACCCGCGATCGCCGTACTGGGTCCGCAACGCGACCCGCCCACCCACGCGAGCGGTGAGGCCGAACGACGCCGCGCCCGACCCGCCGATGTTCGCGGCCACGTCCTGCCGCGCATCGAACAGGCGGGCGATGTCGATGCCGCCGTACGGGATCGCGCGCTGGTTGACCGGCACGATCGCGGTGTTGTAGGCGGCTGTGGTGACGGCGAGCCGCCCGGTGTCGGGGTCGAACGAGTACAGCGCCGGCGGGCGGATCGCGGACCGGCGCCCGATGCCGGCCTCGAGGGCTCGCGCGGCGTTGGACTCGTATCGAGCGGCCGCGAGGTACGCGTTGGCGCGGCTCTGCGGAACGACGTTCACGCCGTAGGCGAGTGCCGCGGGGATCCCGTGTTCCCGCTCCACCTGCGCGACGTACCCGGTCAGGCCGCGGTCGAGCATCCACTTCGCCCACGCGCCCCACGCCGCGGTCGGCTGCAACTCGGGGGAAGACGCCACGCCGATCAGTGCGAGCTGCGACAGCGCGGACTTCTTGCGCTGATGCCAGCGTGAGAAACCCAAGCCGGTGTCCCAGTTCAGGTATCCGCTGTGGGTCCAGTAGCCGGCGAGCACCCGCCGGACCCACTCGTGCAGCAGGTCGAGTTGCGCGGGGGCGGCCATGCCGGAGTCACGCGCCAGCCCGTAGTAGCGCGAGAAGCCGAGGACGATGTTCGCGTACTCGGCCGAGTCGACGTTCGAGCGCGTGCGCAGTCCGCGGTCGGGCAGATAGTGAAACCGCAGCCCGGGCCCGAGGTTGCCCGCCTTGGCGCCCTGGGGGGCGGCACCCGCCAGGAACCGGGCGACGTATCGGCCCATCCCACCCGCGAGCGCGGACGTGTTCGCGTTGACGACCGCGTCGGCGGCCAGCACGGCGCAGTACCAGTTGATCTGGTTCAGCCGCAGGGCCGGCCAGCGCCAATCGCTGCTCGTGGCGACGCGATGGATCTCGTCACGGATCCGGGCGACGGTCCGCCCGTCGAGCCGGAGCACGTCGCGCGCGAGGTACGCGTGGACGAGGCCGTCGATCGCCTCGACGTCGAACACGAGGTGCCGGTTCGGCCTCCCCGGCATCGCGACCCACCCAGGCCCGGTGACCTGCGGATCGGCGCCCAACGGCGGGCGGTCCGTCCAGACCGCCGGGGAGACGAGGAACCGCGCGATCGAGCGCGCCCGAGCATCGGCGCGGGTGGGTCCATCATGCCCCTGCAGCGCGGCCACCGAATGGACGAGCAGGAGATCGGCGTTGACCTCGGTGTCGGTCGCTCCCGGCCCAGGCTCATAGCGACCAAGGCGCGCGTCCCAGAGCGGCTCGAGCCGCCGCTGCAGACGGTCGGCGACCGCGAGGTACCCCGCGGCGTCCAACCCGGCGACGGCATGAAGGGGTGCCCGCTGTGAAACGCGCTGCACGGGCGCTCGCGAGGGCAGGCAAACGAGGACAGCGACGGCACAGGCCAGCAGCGCGGACGCAGCCGCGAGCCGGCGACCCGCGGACGGGACGCAGCGCATGGGGAACCTCCTCCAAGGGGGCGCCCCGCCGGGGTGTGGCGGGCGGGGCGAGTAGCTCCCTCAGCCTCCCGCCACCGACCGCCCGGGCCCACACCGCGCAGGTGGTGATCGCGCGCCCCCAGGGTGAGCCGGGCCACCACCTTTGGGGGCCCCGCGCGCCTCCCCCGATGCGGCTAAGGTCGCAAGATGCCGTTCCTGCTCTATCGCGACGGCGCGGGCGACCAGGTCGTGCTGGAGCTGGAATCCGGCCGCTTGACGATCGGTCGCCGGGCGGCGAACGACGTCGCGTTGCCCTGGGACCCCGAGGTCTCGCGGGTCCACGCCGAGCTCAGCTACATGGGCGGGGAGTGGATCCTCTGCGACGAGGGCGTCTCGCACAACGGGACGTTCGTGAACGCTGAACGCGTCCGCGGGCGGCGGCGGCTACGCGGAGGCGACGTCATCGCCGTCGGTGACACGCAGATCGCGTTCTGCGCTCCCGCGAGCGGTTCGACGGTCGCGACGGCCGCGAAGGAGCGTGTGCCGACCGTGACGGTGACGCCTGCGCAGCGGCGTGTCCTGGCGGCCCTGTGCCGCCCACTCGACGACCCCGGCCGCGCCGCGCCCGCCTCCAACCAGGAGATCGCCGACGAGCTCGTCCTGTCCGTCGAGACCGTGAAGGGCACGCTCAGGGCACTGTTCGAGCGCTTCGAGCTCGAGGCGCTGCCGCAGAACCAGAAGCGCGCGGCGCTCGCGGCCCGCGGGCGAACGCTCCTCGAGGGCGACTGATCAGCGAAGCGCGATCCGCGTGACCGTGTTGTCGCCCGCACCGGTCACCCATACGGACTGACCGTCGGCGACGAGCGCGAACGGGTTTTCCGCGACATCCAGCGGAGCGCCGATGGATCGCGAGGTCCTCGGATCAAGCACGCGGACCGTGTGATCGGCGTAGCTGGCCACGAACAGACGACCGCCGGCCGCGACGATCTGCTGCGGCCGGCGGCCGGTGGCCGTCGGGACGAGGACGCGCGGGTGACGCGAGTCGATGCGCACGATCAGATCGTCCGTGTTGAGCGTCGCCCACAGGTAGCGACCATCGAAGTACAGCGCCGAGGACGGTGCCGCCAGCGTTCCCCAGGGGACGCTCTTCCCGGTTCGCGGATCGAAGCGGACGACGTTCGGCGCGGTGCGCTCGACGAGCCACACCGCCCCGGCTCCCGTCGCGATGGCGGCGACGCCGCGCCGTCTCGTCCAGCGGTGGAGCTCGGACCCGGTCTCGGAGTAGCGGACGAGAGCGTTCTCGGCGGGAGTGGCCCCGAGCGTCCCAACCCACACCGATCCGAACCCGACGGCGAGCCGCCAGGGCGCTCCCCCGGGATGCAGCCGACGCGTCACCTGTCCGCTGGCGGCGTCGATCTGCGCCACCTGGCGCGCGCCCCTCGCGGCGACCCAGACGGTGTTTCCGCGGCTGACGATGTCCGACGCCCCGAGTCCGACCTCAGGATGGTCGGCACGCTCGCGGCGTGTGGCGATGTCGATCCGATCGAGGCGGGGCTGATGGTTGCTCGTCACCCAGAGGTCACCGCCGGCAACCGCGATGCCGTTGGGCCGGTCGCCCACGTTGCGGATCGTCTCAGCCACGTGCGCGGCCGCTGCGCGCGGCGGGTTCCCATCGGACGGGAAGAGCACGACGGCGGCGACGACGCCCGCCAGCGCCAACGCACCGAGGGCTGCCGCGACACGTCGCCTTCGGCGCCCTCGCGGCGGCGCCGCTCCCGCGCTGACGGTCGACGCCTCCGGGTCCAGGACCACCGTGCTGGGCTGACCACCCGGGGCGGCCGCACCGCGCGCGACCATCCGCTCCGGCCGCTGCGGCGCCGCTCCCGTGGCGGCGGCGTGCGCGGCGCGTCCCAGATCACCCGCGGACGGGTAACGGTCTTCCGCGCGCTTGGCCATCGCGCGTGCGACCACCGCATCCAGTGCGCGCGGCAGCTCCGGCCGCAGCTGCGAAGGAACGGGCGGCGGGTCGGAGAGCTGCGCCCAAAGCTTGGCCTCGTCGGCGTCGCGCTCGAACGGGACATGACCGGTGAGCACGAACGCCAGGACGCCGCCGAGCGCGTATACGTCGGCGCGCGCATCGACGGCGCCGCCGCGGACCTGCTCCGGCGCGATGTAGTCCAGCGTCCCCACCCAGCGGCCCGTGCCGGTGGCCCCATCCGTCGACAGCACCTGCTTCGCGAGCCCGAAGTCCGTCACGTAGACGTGCCCGTCACGATCGACGAGCACGTTCGACGGCTTGACGTCGCGATGCACGTAGCCGGCGCGATGGATCGCGTCGAGGCCGGCGGCGGCGCGCGCGATCAGGTCGGTGGCGCGTCCGGCGGGCAGCGGACCGTCGTTGCGGACCAGCTCCTTGAGATCGTCACCGTCGATCAACCGCATCGCCAGATACGCGACGCCGCCGCGCTCGCCCGCGGCGTAGACCGGGATGACGTTGGGATGCTCGATCGAGGCCGCCGCTCGCACCTCCTTCAGGAACCGCGCGCGCACGGCGAGATCGTCGAGGAGCTCCGGCGCGATCACCTTCAGCGCGACGATCCGCTCCAGCTCGAGGTCGGCGGCGCGGTAGACGACGCCCATGCCTCCACGGCCGAGGACGGACTCGATCCGATACCCGGCGACCACCGCCCCGGGGGCAAGCAGACCCACCGACCGATCCTCTTCGATCGAGACTTCCTATACAAGGCCGGCTACTCGGCGATGAAGGGCATCCCCACGTAGTTCTCCGCCAGCGCGGTGGCCTGGGCGGCCGACGAGACCGTGTAGCGCAGCTGGGACTGCTGGAGCTTGAGCTGGAAGTCGTCGTCGCCCGCGAAGCGGTGGAGCATCGAGGTCATCCACCACGAGAAGTGCTGGACGCGCCAGACGCGTTCCAGGGCGCGAGACGAGTAGGCCGCCAGGCGCGAGTCGTCACCCCCGTAGAAGGCGTCGATGCCGTGGGCGAGCAGGTAGACGTCCGCCATCGCGGTGTTCAGGCCCTTGGCGCCGGTGGGCGGGACGATGTGGGCCGCGTCGCCGGCCAGGTACAGCCGCTCGTGCTGCATCGGCTCGACGACGAACGAGCGCATCGGGGTGACGCCCTTCTCGAAGACGTCGCCGCGGTTGACGGACATCCCGAAGCGGCGGTCGAGCTCGTTCCAGATCGCCTGGTCGGACCAGTTCGCGACGTCCTCGTCCGGCTCGCACTGCAGGTACATGCGGGTGACGGTGGGGGAGCGCATCGAGGCCAGCGCGAACCCGCGCTCGTGGTGGGCGTAGATCAGCTCGTCCGAGGACGGCTCGCACTCGGCGAGGATCCCGAGCCAGCCGAACGGGTACTCGCGCTCGTAGACCGTCAGGACGTCCGCGATCGTCGGGCGGCAGACGCCGTGGAAACCGTCGCAGCCCGCGATCACGTCGCACTCCAGCACGTGGTCGACGCCCTCGTGGGTGAAGCGCACCGAGGGAGCGGCCGGGTCGACCGACACGTCGGAGACCTCGAAGTACAGCGGCAGATCGGAGGCGACCCGCGCCTCGATCAGGTCCTTGACGACCTCCTGCTGGCCATAGATCGTGATCGCCCGCCCGCCGGTCAGGTCGCTCAAAGCGATCCGATGGCCCTCGCCGTCGAAGCGCAGCTCGACGCCCCCGTGGACGAGCCCTTCCGCATGCATGCGCGCGCCGAGACCCACCTCGTCCATCAGGTCCATCGTCGCCTGCTCGAGCACACCCGCGCGCACCCGCTGCTGCACGTACTCACGATCGCGCCGCTCGATGACCACGGATTCGATGCCTCGCAACTCCAACAGGCGGCCGAGCATCAGCCCCGCGGGTCCGCCTCCGACGATCGCAACCTGGGTACGCATATTCGGGGAGCATACCTGATACCGTTCGCCCTCCGAACCAACGTTCTCTATGCGAACACAACCTGCCGAGATCACTTCCCTCGCCGACGCCGTCAAAGACCTGGTCCACGACGGGGATACCGTCGCGCTGGAGGGCTTCACCCACCTGATCCCGGTCGCCGCCGGGCAGGAGATCATCCGCCAGCGCAAGCGCGACCTGACGCTGGTGCGGATGACCCCGGACATCGTCTACGACCAGCTGATCGGCGCCGGCTGCGCACGCAAGCTGATCTTCTCCTGGGGCGGCAACCCGGGCGTGGGGAGCCTGCACCGCTTCCGCGAGGCGGTACAGACCCACGAGCTCGAGATCGAGGAGCACAGCCACGCGGGCATGGCGAACCGCTACGTCGCGGCGGCCAGCCACCTGCCGTTCGCGATCCTGCGCGGCTACAACGGCACGTCGCTGCCCGAGCACACGGACACGATCAAGCCGATCACGTGCCCGTTCACCGGCGAGCAGCTCACGGCGGTGCCCGCGCTCGACCTCGACGTCGGGATCATCCACGCGCAGCAGGCCGACCGGAAGGGCAACGTCCAGCTCTGGGGCCAAACCGGCGTACAGAAGGAGACGGTGCTCGGCGCCAAGCGCAGCCTCGTCACGGTCGAGGAAATCGTCGACGAGCTCGAGCCCAAGCCGAACGCGGTCGTGCTCCCGCGCTGGGTCGTCACCCGCGTCGCCCACGTCCCGGGCGGCGCGAAGCCCTCCTACGCCCAGGACTACTACGAGCGCGACAACCAGGCCTACAAGGCCTGGGACGCCATCAGCAAGGACCGCGAGCGCTTCGCCGCGTGGATGGAGACGCTATGAACGACCCTGGCAACCCGCAGACGAGGGCCCACACCCGTGGCCCAGGGACCCACGACCCGGGTCAGGGTATGAGCTACGAAGCCGACGAGATGATGAGCGTCACCGCCGCACGAGCGCTCAAGGACGTCAACGCGTGCTTCGTGGGCATCGGCCTGCCGAGCACCGGCGCCAACCTCGCCCGCCGCACCCACGCCCCGGACCTCGTCCTGGTCTACGAAGCGGGTGCGATCGGCGCCAAGCCGCCGAGCCTCCCGCTCTCCATCGGCGACGGCATGCTCGGCGAGACCGCCGACGCGATCGTCGGCGTGCCCGAGATGTTCAACTACTGGGTCCAGTCGGGCCGGATCGACGTCGGCTTCCTCGGCGCGGCCCAGATCGACCGCTACGCCAACATCAACACGACCGTGATCGGCGGCGACTACGACAACCCGAAGGTCCGCCTCCCCGGCGCCGGCGGGGCGCCGGAGATCGCCGCCTCCTGCGGGGAGGTGATCGTGATCGTGCGCCAGAGCACCCGCGCGTTCGTGCAGACCGTCGACTTCGTGACCTCGGTCGGCCACGGCAGCGGGCCGGGCGATCGCGAGAAGCTCGGCCTCAGAGGCAAGGGGCCGACGAAGGTGATCACCGACCTCGGCATCCTCGAGCCCGATGCGGAGACGCGCGAGCTGGTCCTCACCCACGTGCACCCGGGCATCTCCGCGGAGCAGGCCCAAGAGGCCACCGGCTGGGACCTCAAGATCGCCGCCGACCTCAAGACCACGGAACCGCCGACCGAAGCAGAACTCCGAGCCCTACGAGAGCTGGTAGCCGCATGAGCGCCTACATCCTCGACGCCGTCCGCACCCCCTTCGGCCGCTTCGCCGGCGGCCTGGCGAAGGTCCGCCCTGACGACCTCGGCGCCCACGTCGTCGAGGCGCTGCTGTCGCGCGCCCCCGACCTCGACCCCGCGCAGATCGACGACGTCAGCTTCGGCAACGCCAACGGGGCGGGCGAGGACAACCGCAACGTCGGCCGCATGGCCGTCCTGCTCGCGGGCCTCCCGACCTCCGTCCCGGCCAACACCGTCAACCGCCTCTGCGGCTCCAGCCTCGACGCGGCGATGCAGGCAAGCCGCCAGATCGAGACGGGCGACGCCGACGTCGTCCTCGTCGGCGGCGTGGAGTCGATGAGCCGCGCGCCGTGGGTCGTTCTCAAGCCCGAGAAGCCGTTCCAGGCCGGCCCGTCGACGATGCATTCGACGACGCTCGGCTGGCGGATGGTCAACCCCGACATGCCCGACCAGTGGACGATCTCGCTCGGCGAGAGCACCGAGAAGCTCGCGGGGATCTACAAGGTCGGCCGCGAGGCGCAGGACGCGTTCGCGCTGCGCAGCCACCAGCGCGCGGACGCCGCGTGGAAGGCCGGCTTCTACGACGACTGGGTGATCTCCGTGGCGGAGACCGAGCTCTTCCGCGACGAGGGCATCCGCGCCGACTCGAGCCTCGAGAAGCTGGCGAAGCTCAAGCCGGCGTTCGTCAAGGACGGCACGGTGACCGCGGGTAACGCGTCGCCGCTCAACGACGGGGCGTCCGCCGTCCTGGTCGCGTCCGAGGCGGGCGCGAAGAAGGCGGGCAAGGACCCGATCGCCCGCATCGCCGGCCGCGGGACGTTCGCCGTCGACCCCGACATCTTCGGCATCGGCCCCGTCGAGGCCGCGAACCGCGCTCTCAAGCGCGCCGGCATCACGTGGAACGACGTCGACGCCGTCGAGCTCAACGAGGCCTTCGCCGCACAGTCGCTCGCGTGTGTGGGCGAGTGGAAGGACCTCGACCCGGAGCGGGTGAACATCAACGGCGGCGCGATCGCCATCGGCCACCCGCTCGGCGCCTCCGGCGGGCGGATCCTGGGCACGCTCGCCTACACGCTCAAGGCCAACGGCTGGAAGTACGGTGTCGCCGCCATCTGCATCGGCGTCGGCCAGGGCCTCGCGATCGTGCTGGAGGCCGTGTGACCACCTTCCGCGACGACACCGACACGCACCCGCTGCTCGACTACCCCGGCTACAAGTCGACGCGGCTCAGGCACCCCAAGCAGCCGCTGATCGCCCTCCCCCAGCGCCTGACGGAGACCACGGCGCCGATCCTCGGCGAAGACCGCCTCGGTGCGCTCGACCACGACCTCACCCGCCAGCACGAGGGCGAGCCCCAAGGCCAGCGGATCATCGTCCACGGCCACGTCAAAGAGGACGACGGGCGCCCGGTGCCCGAGACGCTGGTCGAGATCTGGCAGGCCAACGCCGGCGGCCGCTACCGCCACCGCTGGGACAACTGGCCGAGCCCGGTCGACCCCAACTTCAGCGGCGTCGGCCGCTGCCTCACCGACAAGGCGGGCTACTTCCGCTTCGTCACGATCCGGCCGGGCGCCTACCCGTGGGGCAACCACGCCAACGCCTGGCGCCCCGCCCACATCCACTTCAGCCTGTTCGGGCGCGCCTTCACGCAGCGCCTCGTCACGCAGATGTACTTCCCGGACGACCCGCTGTTCTTCCAGGACCCGATGTACAACGCGGTCGCCGACCGCGACCCGAAGGCCGCGCAGCGGATGATCAGCGCCTTCGACTACGAGTCGACCGAGGAGCAGTGGGCGCTCGCCTTCCGCTGGGACATCGTCCTGCGCGGCGAGGAAGCCACGCCGACGGAGGAGCCGCACGCATGAGGCTCCAGACCACGCCCTCGCAGACCGTCGGCCCGTACCTCTCGATCGGGCTCCCGTGGCCGGATGGCCCCGAGGTGGTGCCGGACGGGACGCCGGGCCGGATCCGCCTGTACGGCAAGGTCTTCGACGGCGAGGGCGAGATCATCCCCGACGCGCTGGTCGAGACCTGGCAGGCCGACGCCACCGGCCACTTCGGCTCGCACTTCCGCGGCTTCGGCCGCTCCCCCAGCAACGACGACGGCGACTGGGAGATCTTCACGGTCAAGCCGGGCGCGCTGGGCGACGGGCAGGCCAGGCACATCGACGTGAGCGTCTTCGCCCGCGGCATGCTCAACCGTTGCGTGACGAGGATCTACTTCGCCGATGAGGACAACTCGGGCGACCCGGTCCTGCAAACCGTGCCGGAGGACCGGCGCGACACGCTGCTCGCCGAGCCGGCCGGCGACGGCGAATACCGCTTCGACGTACACGTCCAGGGCGAGAATGAGACCGTCTTCTTCAAGCTCTGACGACGTCTTCGCCGGCGTCCTGTCGCGCGGCGGCGTGGCCGAGCAGGTCAGCGGCACCGCGTGGCTGCTGGCGCTGCTGGAATTCGAAGCGGCGCTCGCGCGCGCCCAAGCGCACGCGGGAGCGATCACGGTCGAGCAGGCGAACGAGATCGCGACCGTCTGCCGCCTCGAGCACTTCGACGTCGGCCAGATCGCGGCCGGCTCCGCCGAGATCGGCAACCCGGCCGGGCCCGTGGTGGCCAGGCTCAAGACGCTGACCGACGCGCCGGTGCACAAGGGCGCGACGAGCCAGGACGCGGTCGACACCGCGGCGATGATCGTCACCAAGCGGGCGCTCGTCCCGCTCCTGCACGACCTCCGCCAGGCGGCCGCGGCGGCCGCCGCGCTCGCGCAGACGCACCGCGACACGCCGATCATGGGCCGGACGCTGCTCCAGCACGCCGTGCCGACCACCTTCGGCCTGAAGGCCGCCGGGTGGATGAGCTCGCTCGACGAGGCGGCGGACGCGCTCGTCCGGCTCCCGCTCGCGGTGCAGCTCGGCGGCCCGGTCGGCACGCTCGCCGGTGTCGCCGACACACCTCAGGACGCGCTCGCCGTCCTCACCCACCTCGCCCGCGACCTCGGCCTCGACGCGCCCCACTTGCCCTGGCACACGCTCCGCGGCCGGATCGGCGAGCTCGCCGGCGCGCTCGGCGTCGCGGCGGGGGCAATCGGGAAGGTCGCGCGCGACATCACGCTGCTCGCGCAGACCGAGGTCGCCGAGGTGCGCGAAGCGCGCGGCGGCGGCTCGACCAGCATGCCCCACAAGCACAACCCGGTCGCCGCCATCTCCGCCCTCGGCTGCGCCCAGCAGGCCCCCGCCCTCGTCGCCACGCTGCTCGCCGCGATGGTGCAGGAGCACGAGCGCGCCGCCGGCGCCTGGCACAGCGAATGGCGCCCCTTCACCACCCTCCTGACCACGACCGGCTCCGCCGCGTCCTGGCTGCGCGAATCGCTCGAAGGGCTCGAGGTCGACGCCGACCGGATGCGCACCAACCTCGGCGACGCCGAGCCCGACACCGGCGCCGCCGCCCTGCTGACAGACCGGGCTTTGGAGAATCGATGATCCCGCACCACATCGTCACCGGCCCGGACGACGCGCCCGTGCTCGTCCTCTCGAACTCGCTCGGGACCACCCACGAGATGTGGGACCCGCAGGCGGAAGCCTTGGCCGAGCGCTTCCGGCTCGTCCGCTACGACACCCGCGGTCACGGCGGCTCCCGCACGCCGCACGGCCCGTACGACATCGAGGAGGTCGGCGGCGACGTCATCGACCTGCTCGATCACCTCGGCGTCGAGAAGGCGCACGTCGCCGGGCTGAGCCTCGGCGGCATGACCGCGATGTGGCTCGGGATCGCCACGCCGCGGCGCATCGACCGCCTCGTGCTGCTCTGCACCTCGCCGCTGATGGGGCCGCCGGAGACGTGGCGGGACCGCTCGGCGCTCGTCCGTGCGGAAGGGACGCAGGCGATCGTCGACGCCACGCTGGAGCGCTGGCTCACCGCGGACTACCGCGCGAGCCACGACATCTCCTGGCTGCGGGACATGTTCGTCGGCATCGACGACGAGGGCTACGCGAACTGCTGCTCGATCATCCAGCACATGGATCTGACCGCCAACCTCGCGCAGATCGTCGCGCCGACGCTCGTCATCGGCGGCGCGCAGGACCCCGCGACACCGCCTGCGCAACACGCGGAGAAGATCCACCAGACGATCCTCGGCTCGCGGTTGGAGATCCTCGATCCCGGCGCCCACCTGATCAGCGTCGAGCGCCCCGACGCAGTGACGAACCTGATCCTCGAGCACCTGGAGGCCTGATGGACCGCTACGACGCCGGCATGAAGGTCCGCCGCGAGGTGCTCGGCGACGAGCACGTGGACCGCGCGACCGCCAACGCGACCGAGTTCAGCCGCCCCTTCCAGGAGATGATCACCCGCACCGCCTGGGGCGAGGTGTGGACGCGTGACGGCCTGGACCGCAAGACCCGGTCCTGCATCACGCTCGCGGTGCTGACCGCGCTGCGCGCCGAGAACGAGATCCCGATGCACGTGCGTGCGGCGCTCCGCAACGGCCTGTCCCCCGAGGAGATCCGCGAGGTCCTGATGCACACGGCGGTCTACGCCGGTGTGCCCGCGGCCAATAGCGCCTTCGCGATCGCGCAGAAGACGCTCGACGACCTTGAGTGAAGACCGCGGCGAGCACTTCGTCCAGTCGCTGGAGCGCGGCCTGGCGGTGATTCGCGCGTTCGGCGCCGAGGACCCCGAGCTCACGCTCTCCGACGTCGCCCGCCGCACCGGCCTGACCCGCGCCGCCGCCCGCCGGTTCCTGCTCACGCTCACCGACCTCGGCTACGTCCGCACCGACGGCAAGCAGTTCGCGCTCACGCCGCGCATCCTCGAGCTCGGCTACGCGTACCTGTCGAGCCTGACGCTGCCCGAGGTCGCCGAGCCGCACCTCGAGCGCCTGGCGGCGGAGCTGCGGGAATCGAGCTCCGTCTCCGTCCTCGACGGAGACGACATCGTCTACGTCGGCCGAGTCCCGACCAGCCGCATCATGCGGGTCTCGATCAACGTCGGCACGCGCTTCCCCGCCTACGCGACCTCGATGGGCCGCGTCCTGCTCGCGGCGCTGCCGCCGGCCGAGCTCGACGCGTATCTCGCCCGGGCGACGATCAGCCCCCTCACCCCGCGCGCGATCGACAACACCGACGATCTGCGACACGAGCTGGAGCGCATCCGCACCCAGGGCTGGGCGCTCGTCGACCAGGAGCTCGAGGAGGGCCTGCGCTCGATCGCGGCCCCGATCCGCGACGCGAGCGGGCGCACGATCGCCGCCGTGAACGTCTCCGCCCACGCGAGCCGCGTGACGGCGCAGGACATCAAGGACACGCTGCTCCCGCCGCTCCTGCAGGCCGCGCAACGCATCGAGGCGGACCTCACCCGCGCCTACAATCAACGGTGATGGCCCAAACCCGGCAAGCGTGGTCCGAGCACGCACTCGAGCGGCTCAGCGACGCCGGCTTCAGGCGCGGCGGCGCCCGCCAAGTCGTGATCGAGTTGCTCGACGAGCAGCCCTGCGCGCTGTCGGCGCTGGACATCGAGGACGAGCTGCGCTCGCGCGAGGGGCGGCGGGTCGGCCGGGCGTCGATCTACCGCGTGCTCGACGAGCTCGTGACGCTCGATCTGCTCTCCAGGGTCGAGGTGGGTGACGGCGTCGCCCGCTATGAGCCGCAGCGTCCGCAGCACGAGCACGAGCACCACCATCATCTGGTGTGTGACGGCTGCGGCCGGCTCGAGCCCTTCCAGGACGACGCGCTCGAGCGCGCCATCCGCGGCCTCGCCGCCCGCGTCGCGTTCGACGTCTCAGATCACGACGTGACGCTGCACGGCTGCTGCGAACGCTGCCGCACCACCTAGACCAACGTTGAGGGACCTCCACGGCTCATGTGTTGCCCCTGGCAACGCGTGAGTGGTTAATGGACAACGGCTCATTAGAGCTCGGGGAGGATTCATTCCAACAGGGGGGTTGTGAATGCGCTCACGCGCATCCGCGCTGATGCTCGCGCCGCTGGTCGCGCTGGCACTGGCGCCCGCAGCGGCTCATGCTGCTGACACGCTTTCGCCATACAAGGCACAGGTATCCGCGGCGCAGGCCGCGGACCTCAAGACGCAAGGGTTCGACATCCAGGAGGCCAACGTCTCCACCGACGACGGCCCGCTGCAGGACGTCGAGCTGATCGCTTCGGACTCGCAGGTCAAGGACCTCGCCGCCGACGGCATCGATCTCGCCCCGCTGGCGGTCGACAAGCCCGTCGCCAAGAGCGCGGCGCTGGGCGACAGCCCGAACCCGTTCTTCAACGTCTACCGCTCCTACATGGAGCCGGGCGGCATCGCCGACGAGATGAAGGCGCTCGCGGCCGCCAACCCCGACGTCATGAAGCTCGAGCAGTACGGCACGTCGACGCTCGGCAAGCCGCTCTACACGATCAAGATGACCGCGAACGCGCGCAACGTCGCCGACGGCACGCGCCCGGCCATCCTCTTCTCGGCCGTCAACCACGCGCGTGAGTGGATCGCCGCGGAGATGGGCCGTCGTCTGCCCGTCTGGTTCGCCGAGCACAAGAACGATCCGGAGATTCAGCGCATGATCTCCGATCGTGAGCTGTGGTTCGTGCCGATCCAGAACCCGGACGGCTACGACTTCACCTTCACCTGCGGCACCGGCGCCGCGCAGGTCCCGTGCGACTACCGCGTCCGCACGGCCGACGACAACCGCTTCTGGCGCAAGACGCTGCGCGACAACAACGCGAACGGGATCTACGGCGACGGCCAGGACGGCGTCGACCCGAACCGCAACTACCCGTCCAAGCGCGGCATCGACGAGGAGGGCGCGTCCAACTCGTTCAACTCGGAGACCTACCGCGGCCCGTACGCGCTGTCTGAGCCGGAGGATCTCGGCATCGACCGCCTCCAGCGCCGGATCGGCTTCGAGGCCAACATCAACTACCACTCCGCGGGCCAGCTGCTGCTGACGCCGGTCTCCTACACGACCGACTACTACCCGCCCGACTCGACGCTGTTCGACGCCGTCACCGGCACCGACGGCGACGAGGCCGTGTTCCCGTACCGCTCGCAGCACTCGTCGGACCTCTACGAGTCCAACGGCGACACCATCGACAACGCGTACATGAACTACGGCATCATCGGCTGGACGCCGGAGATGGACACGTGCGCCACGCTCGGCGAGCCCTCGGGCTGCAACCAGTTCGCGTCCCCGGACAACGAGTCCAAGGTCGCGGCGGTCTTCCAGAAGAACCTCGCGTTCGCGCTCAACGTCGCGAACTCGATCAAGAACCTCGGTCGCCCGAAGAACTTCGACAACGACCCGAGCCACTACCAGGTCAAGCCCACGCAGGACATCCAGCCCAACCGCTTCGATGTCTCCTACGGCGGCTCGCAGATCGTCGAAGCGACGATCCGCAAGGAGCTCGGCGACGCCGACATCACCGTCAACGTCGTCGGCCAGAACACCACGCTGACCATCCCGATGACGCCGTCCCCCGCGGGCGAGCGCTACGGCGAGGTCAAGGGCTACTACTTCGAGCGCCGTCAGGCGACGATTCCCGCGACGATCGGCACCCGTGCCATCGCGGCCGGTGACGTCGTCAACGTCGTCGTCAAGGCCGGCGGTCTCCAGCGCGAGTTCCGCTACCGCGTCGAGGCGCTGCCGGATCCGGTCGTGGCAGGCCAGCCGGTCAAGAAGCGCGTCCTGGTCGTCGCGGCCGAGGACTACACCGGCGTCTCGCCGAACGTCAAGCCCGGTTACGCCACCGCGCCGCGCTACCTCGCGCAGCACGTCGCCGCCCTCCAGGCCGCCGGCTACGAGGTCGAGACGTTCAACATCGACGCCCCGCCGCAGAACGGCGGGCAGGTGTACGCCACGGATACGCCGATCAAGTACCCGACGTACCTGGGCGTGATGTCGCACTTCGACGCCGTGAACTACTACACGGGCGACGACTTCATCCCGCAGGACACGACGGAGACCAACCCGCGCCGCATCGCCACCGCCACGACCCAGACGGGCTCGATGGAGATGGCGCCGTGGTCGCACAAGGTCATGCTCGAGCTGCGTGAGTACGCCAACAACGGCGGCAAGCTGCTCGTCGACGGTCGCAACGTCCACCAGACGTTCACGGCCTCCGGCTCCAGCCTGACGGCCACCGGCCCCTACAACTGGACGCCGGACAAGCTCTACGGGTTCTTCTACCCGCCGAACAACTCGGGTGACGACGACCTGCCCGGCACCGCCTGGCAGCGTTCGCGCGGCATCTCCAACGACACCTGGCAGAACTACCTGGGCGTCGTCGGCCGCCAGTCCGGCGTCGGCGTGGCGCTCTCCAACACGGCCAACTCGGGCAACCCGCTCATCACCGGGTTCCCCGTGGCGCCCACGGCCACCGGGCTGTTCGCCGGCATGGCGCCGATCGCGCTCGACGAGAGCTCGACCGACGACCCGAACCAGAACGCGGACGGCACGCCGTTCCCGCAGCCGCGCATCCCGCTGCGTCTGCGCAATTGGGGCCCGACCAACGAGCCGCTGCGCGCGGAGACGGTTCAGGCCGACTTCGCCACCCCGGTCACCTACACGACCTCGGGCGGCTCGATCATCTCGACGCGTGACGCCGTCACGTTCTCGTTCGGCCTCGAGCAGGCCAACGAGGCATCGCGCAACGAGCTCGTCAAGCGCGCCATGAGCTACCTGCTCCCGGCGACGCCCGACACCACGCCGCCGACGATCGTCGGCTTCAAGTACCCGTCGAACCTCTCGAACGCGACCATCAACGACCCGGTCGAGATCGAGCTGACGGCGTACGACGAGCGTGGCGACATGGACTACGTCGACCTCAAGGGCCCGGACGGCGCGCTCGTCCAGCGCACCGAGGTCTACCCGTTCCAGTTCCGCTACACCCCGCCGGCCTCGGCCATCGGCAGCGTCGTGAAGCTGACCGCGGAAGCCGTCGACAAGGCGGGCAACAAGTCCAGCCGTGACCTGCTCCTCAACGTCCTGGACTCCAACTCGCGGCCGCTGACGCCGGTGGCGGTCAACCCGCCGTCGCTCGTGGGCACGCCCACGGTCGGCTCGCAGCTGAGCTGCATCAACGGCGGGTTCATCAACTCGCCGAAGACGCTCACCTACGCCTGGCTGCGTAGCGGCGTCGCGATCGCCGGCGCGGTTTCGCCGACGTACACGCTCGCCACGGCCGATCTCGGCCGCACGATCGCGTGCCGCATCACGGCCACCAACGACGCGGGCAGCGGCGACGCCACGTCCGAGTCGCTGACGGTCACCAACCCGGCGGCGTCGACGCCGGCCCCCGGCGCGGCTCCCGCCCCGACGACGACCACGGTCGCCGCGGCGCCGATCGTCGTGACCAAGGCCGGTCTGGCCTTCGCCGCGGCCTGCAAGCTGTCGGCGACCCGCAAGGCCGTCACCTGCGCCGTGTCGTCGAACTCGACGGCGAAGTTCAGCGGCTCGATCCGCCTGGCGGGCCACAAGTCCGCCGCCGCGAGCAAGACCGGCAAGAAGAAGGTCACGTTCACGGTCCGCACCACGAAGGCGCTCAAGAAGGGCACGAAGGTCGTGCTGAAGCTCAAGAGCGGCAAGACCAGCAAGACGATCACGGTCACGGCCTCCTAGGCCAGACCGTCCGTGGATGACAGGGACCCCGCCGCTTCAGCGCGGCGGGGTCCCTCCCACGCTCAGCCTCCCTGCGCCCGCTTGAAGTGCAGGATCGCCACTTCGGTCGGGAAGACCGCGTCCGCCTGGCGGGCGGCGCTCTCGGCGGCGATCGCCAAAGCCTGCTCGTGGGTCTTGGCGAGCAGCTTGTTGAGCTTCTTGAATCCGCGCTCGTCGAGCTCCAGCGGCGTGCGGGTCAGCACGACGTCCGGATCCTCGAGCGTGCCGGCATCCGCCGCGTGCGCGAGGTCGGTGACGAGTTCCTGGATCGTCTCGCCGGTCAGCTCACGCCGCAGCCCTGACGGCAGCGTGCGCCACTGGTCCTCGTCCAGGTTCGGCCGCGCGGTGGCCTTATAGAAGTGCTGCAGGGCGCCGCGACGCGGCTCCGTGCGTACGAGCTCGACGCAGTCGTAATCGCGCAGCATCCGTACGTGGTAAGAGACGACGCCGAGTGGAGCGCCCAGCTCCACGGCGAGGTCCCCGGGGCTCGCAACCCGCTCGCCCAGCCGCTGCAGAATGCGCGCGCGCAGCGGATGAGCCAGGGCTTTTGCGATCCGGGCCTCCGAGGTTTCCCCCGCAGGTCTGGTCCGGCTGTTACCGGATGGGGTTGATGAACTGGTGGGCATGGTCGCAAGCAAGCGTACCCGTCAGCAGCGTGACAACCTCATTCAAGAGCGCCTACGCGCCAAATACGGGTGGCATGTTGAGCTTTGATGTGAAGCTTGCAGGTCCGTCTCAGACCCCCTTGCGCAAGGGCCCGTGACCGGTTTAGGATGGTCATGCCCAAGCGGTCGGCACCCCTCACGGACCCCCCGAAGAGCGACCCCTGCCGACCTCCCGCTCTGTCCTGACCAGACCAGCTACGGCTGCACGAGCGGCAATGGAGCAATGGGGGGGCCGGCGGTGCGCCGGCCCCCCCGGACCCCTAGGAGAAGCGCCCCATGCGCTCGATCGTGCCCTCGATGTCGCGCTCGGTCGACCGCGGGTTGATCGTGCACAGGCGGGCGACCGAGCGGTCGTGCAGGAGGGTCGTGCTCGGTGCGGTGTAGCCGTCCTCGATCGTGCGCCGGACCATCGCGTCGGTCTGCTCGTCGCTGTGGCCGCGGCGGCGGAAGCAGATCACGGCGAGGGTGGCGGGTGAGACGACCTCCCACTCCGGGTCCTGCTCGAGCAGGGCCTCCGCGTGCTCGGCGAGCGCGATGCCGTGCGCGATCGCGGCCTTGAAGGCGTCCAGGCCGAAGGTCCGCAGCGAGAGGTGGAGCTTCAGCGCCCGCGATCCGCGGGTGAGCTGCGGCCCGCGCTCGCGGAACTCGACCACGCCACCGCGCGTGTCGCGCAGGTAGGCGCCGTCGAGCGTGAACGCCTGTTGCAGCAGGCCGGCGTGGGGCGTCAGCACGGCGCCGATCTCGTAGGGCTGGAAGAGCCACTTGTGCGGGTCGAGCACGAGCGAGTCGGCGCGCTCGATACCGGCCAGCAGTTCCGCGCCCTGGGGCGTCAGGCGGGCCGGCGCGCCGTAGGCGCCGTCGACGTGGAACCACAGCCCCTCGCGCTGGGCGAGGTCCGCCAGGTCGTTGAGCGGGTCGACGGAGCCGGTGCTCGTCGTCCCGGCGCTGCCGATGACCGCGAACGGCTCCAGGCCGGCGTCCCGGTCGATCCCGAGCGCGGCCTCGATCGCCGCGGGCTGGAGCCGGAAGCTGGGGTCGGCGCGCAGGACGCGCAGGTTGGAGGGGTTGAAGCCGAGGATGCGCCAGGCCTTGGCGACGGCCGAGTGAGTGTGCTCCTGCACGTAGGCCGTGGCCTGGTCGCGGCTGTCGACCCGCGCCTGCGCCGCCGCCGCAAGCGCGGTGAGCGTGCCGACGCTGCCGCCGGAGACGAGCACGCCCTCGGTGCTCGCGGGCATCCCCATCCAGTCGCGCAGCCAGTCGAGCGTGGCGAGCTCGACCGCCGACGCGCCGGCCCCGCCCGTCCAGCTGCCCGCGAAGGTGTTGTGGCCGGCGCCGATCAGGTCGGCGAGGACCGAGATCGGGTTGCTCGGGCTGCCGATGCGGGCGAAGAAGCGCGGGTGATCGGCGCGCTGCCCGCGGGGGAGGATCTCGTCGAAGAGCTCGTCGATCGCGGCTTGCGGGTCGGTCGGACCGTCAGGGCAGGCGGCGAGGCTGTGCGGGCCGAAGTCCGGGTCGACCGGCGCGATCGGCGGCTGCTCGTCCAGGTGTTCCCAGCGGTCCACCAGCCGGTCCCACACGTAGTGGCCGAGACGGCGCAGTTCGTCGGGCGGGAGGCTGAGCGGGTCCACGGACGGCGACAATAGGGCCATGCGCGCCACGATGCTGCGCTCCTTCGCGGAGCCACTGACGCTGGAAACCGTCGACGATCCCGTGTGCGGGGACGACGGCGTCGTCGTCCAGGTGCGGGCGACCGGCGTCTGCCGCAGCGACTGGCACGCGTGGATGGGTCACGACCCGTCGATCGTGCTGCCGCACGTGCCCGGCCACGAGCTGTGCGGCGTCGTCGCGGAGGTGGGTCCTTCGGTGCGCGGGTGGACGGTGGGCGACCGGGTCACGGTGCCGTTCTGCTGCGGGTGCGGCGTGTGCGAGCCCTGCCGGCTCGGCGAGACCCAGATCTGCGACCAGGACTTCCAACCGGGCTTCACGGCGTGGGGCTCGTTCGCCGAGTTCGTCGCGCTGCCGCGGGCGGACCTGAACCTCGTCGCCGTACCCGAAGGGTTGAGCGACGTCGAGGCGGCCTCGCTGGGCTGTCGCTTCATGACGGCGTGGGCGGCGCTGCACGTGCACGCCGGTGTGCGGGCGGGTGAGTGGGTGGCCGTGCACGGCTGCGGCGGCGTCGGCTTGGCGGCGCTGATGATCGCCGCCGCCGCGGGCGCGCGGGTCGTCGCGGTCGACATCGACGCGGCGAAGCTCGAGCGCGCCCGCGCGCTGGGCGCCGAGGCGGTCGCGTCAGACGACGTGGTCGGCTCGATCCGCGACGTGACGGGCGGCGGGGCGCACGTGTCGCTGGACGCCCTGGGTCACCCGGTCACGTGCGTGAACTCGATCGACTGCCTGCGCAAGCGCGGCCGGCATGCGCAGGTGGGGCTGTTGCTGGGCGACTCGCGGGTCGTGCCGATCCCGATGGCGACGGTCATCGCGCGTGAGCTGCGCGTGTTCGGCGTGCATGGGATGGCCGTGCGCCACTACCCGGCGATGCTGAGCGCGATCGCGGGCGGATCGGTACGACCCGGAGCCTTGGTGGCGAAGACGATCGGTTTGGAGGCGGCGAGCGACGAGCTGGCGTCGATGGGCTCGTTCGCTCAGGAGGGCGTCACGGTCATCACGCCTGGCTGATGCGGACCATGTTGCCGGCGGGATCGCGGAAGGCGGCGTCCCGGACGCCCCAGAACTGATCCACCGGCTCCTGCAGGACCTCGGCGTTGCCGGCAGCGCGCACCCGCTCGAAGGTCCCGTCGAGATCGTCGGTACGGAACAGGAGCCCGGGCAGCTCGCCCTTCGCGAGCATCGCGGCGAGCGCGTCGCCGTCCTCCTCGGAGCGGCCCGCGTGGGGCTCGGAGAGCACGATCTCGATCTCGGGCTGGTCCTTCGTCGAGAGCGTGATCCAGCGGAACCCGTCGTTGGCGACCTCGTTGCGGACCTCGAGGCCAAGGGTGTCGCGGTAGAAGGCGAGTGCGGCGTCGGGATCGTCGGTGAGCACGTGCACGGCGCTGAGTGAAACGGTCATGGACACGAAGCTAGGGGGTGGCGGCGGGAGATGCTTCTTCGTTCCTGCTCGATCCCGCACGGGTCCGGCGCGGGCGGCCGAGGACCATCGCCGCGCAGCTCGGCACCGCGAGGCTGTCGCTGTGGTCGCGGGCGCGATACGCGCTCGGCGTCTCTCCGACGATCTCGGTGAAGCGCGAGCTGAACGAGCCGACGCTCGTACAGCCGACGGCGAAGCAGGCCTCGGTCACGCTGATGTCGCCGCGGCGCAACAGGGCCTTGGCGCGTTCGATGCGCCGCGTCATCAGATAGGAGTACGGCGTCTCCCCGTACGCGTCGCGGAAGCGGCGGCTGAAGTGCGCGGTCGACATGAACGCGGAGCGGGCCAGGGTGGGGACGTCGAGCGGGCGGTCGTACTCGCGGTCCATGAGCGAGCGAGCGCGGCGAAGGCGACGCAGTTCCTCGAGGTCGACGCTCACCCTTTCAAGGTATCGCGCACCACTCCGCGGCCGCCAGGGCCAGCACGAGCGTCGTCGCCCGCACGCTCTCCAGGTCCACCCACTCGTCAGGCGCGTGCAGGTTGCCGCCGATCGGGCCGTAACAGGTCGCCGGCGTCGCGTCGTGGACCACGAAGGCGCGGGCGTCGGTCGTGCCGGTGAAGGCGAGGAACTCGAGCGGTGCGCCGTGTACCGCCGTGTGCGCGCGGCCGAGGACGTCGAAGAGCGGCTCCTCGCGCGCCAGCGTGAACCCGTCGGCCTGGAAGCCGCGCCACTCGACGCGCGCATCGACCGCGGCCTCGAAGCGGGCGCGCACCGCCGCCAGGTCCTCGCCCGGCAGCGCCGCCAGGCGCACTTCGAGGACGCACTGCTCGGGAACGGACGACGCCCAATCGCCGGCGCGGGCGACGCCGACGTTGTAGTTGAGCGGGTGCGGATGGCCGTAGAACGCGGCGTCGGCGTTGACCTCGCGCTCCAGCGCACGGATCGCCTCGATCACGGGCAACGCCTTGACGAGCGCGTTGTCGGCCTGATCGGCGCGCTCGGCGTGGGCGGCGCGGCCCTCGACCGTCACGGTCGCCCACAGCACCCCGACCTGCGCCTCTAGCGCCAGGTGGTTGAACGGCTCCGGGATCAACGCCGCGTCGGTCCGCGGTCCGCGTGCCCGGCAGGCGGCGGCGCCGTTGCCCGTGCACTCCTCCTCGATCACGGTCTCCACGCACAGGGTTCCGCCCAGCTCGACGTTCCGCAGCGCCCGCAGCGCGCCGAGCATCGCCACCACGCCCGCCTTCATGTCCGCCGCGCCGCGCCCGTACATCCGGCCGCCCTCGATCGCGGCGCCCCACGGGTCATAGGACCAGTTGGCCTCGACGCCGACGGGGACGACGTCGATGTGGCCGTTGAACGTCAGCGAGCGCCCACGGCCGGCGCCGCGGCGGATCGCGGTGACGTTCGGGCGCCGCGTGTAGTCGAGCAGCGGCGGCGACGAACCCGGGCCGTGCGACCCGACGTCCCACATCTGCGGCGAGAGGCCGATGTCGGCGAGCTCGGCGGCGACGAGCTCCTGCGCGTCACGCTCGCTCCCCAGCAGGCTCGGGGAGCGCACCAGCGCGCGCAGCAGTTCCAGCTGGTGCTCCCATCCGGACTCGACCGCACTGCGCAGGTCCATGCCCGAACGGTGGCACACTGCGGCGGGTGACCGACTTCTACCTGCTCGACGAGAAGCTGACGGACGACGAGCGCGGGATCCGGGACCGCCTGCGCGACTTCTGCGCCAAGGAGGTCACGCCGGTCATCAACCACTACTGGGAGCGGGCGGAGTTCCCGTTCGAGCTCGTGCCCAAGATCGCCGCGCTGCAGCTGGCGGGCGGGACGGTCGACGGCTACGGCTGCCCGGGCATGAGCGCGACCGCCGCCGGGCTCGTGAGCATGGAGTGGGCGCGCGCGGACGGCAGCATCGGCACGTTCTTCGGCGTGCACTCCAACCTCGCGATGCAGTCGATCGCGATGCTGGGCTCGGAGGAGCAGAAGCAGCACTGGCTCCCGCGGATGGCGGACCTGGACGCCATCGGCGCGTTCGCGCTGACCGAGCCCGACCACGGCTCCGACGCGGTCAAGCTCGAGAGCAGCGCGCGGCGTGACGGCGACGCGTGGGTGCTCGACGGCCGCAAGCGCTGGATCGGCAACGCCACGATCGCCGACGTCGTGATCGTGTGGGCGCGCGACGAGGACGGGCACGTCGGCGGGTACCTGGTCGAGAAGGGCACGCCGGGCTTCAACGCGACGGTCATGACCGGAAAGACCGCGCTGCGGGCGGTGTGGCAGGCCGACATCCACCTCGACGGCGTGCGCGTGCCGCACGAGAGCAAGCTCCCCGGCTGCCGCAACTTCCGCGACGTCGCGGGCGTGCTGTCGCGGACCCGCTACACGGTGGCGTGGCGTGCTCTGGGCATGGCGCTCGGCGCCTACGAGGCCGCACTCGCCTACGCCAAGCAGCGCGAGCAGTTCGGCAAGCCGATCGCGAGCTACCAGCTCGTGCAGGACAAGCTCAGCCGCATGCTGGCGGAGATCACCGCCATGCAGCTGCTCTGCCTCCGGCTGTCCGAACTGGCGCAGGACGGGCGCCTGACCGCCGGGATGGCGTCGCTGGCGAAGATGAATCACGCCGCGAAGGCGCGCGAGATCGTCGGTTTGGCGCGCGACATCCTGGGAGGCAACGGGATCCTCCTGGAGAACCACGTCGCCCGCCAGCACGCCGACATGGAGGCCATCTTCACCTTCGAGGGCACCGACAGCATCCAGTCTTTGATCGTCGCCCGCGAGATCACGGGCCTCAACGCGATAACTACGTGAACGCCGCCAGGCCCGTGATGGCCTGGCCGAGGATGAGGGTGTGCATCTCGTGCGTGCCCTCGTAGGTGTAGACCGACTCGAGGTTGTTGGCGTGGCGCAGCACCGGGTACTCGAGCGTGATGCCGTTGGCGCCGAGGACCGAGCGCGCGCTGTGGGCGACCTCGAGCGCGGCGTGGACGTTGTGGTACTTGCCGAAGGAGACCTGCTCGGTCCGCAGCGTGCCCGCGTCCTTCAGGCGCCCGAGGTGCATGGCGAGCATCGTGCTCTGCCCGACCTTGACCGCCATCTCGACGAGCTTGGCCTGCGTGAGCTGGTAGCCGGCGATCGGCTTGTCGAACTGCACACGGGTCTTCGCGTAGTCCAGCGCCGCCTCGTAGCACGCGCGCGCGGCGCCCGCGGCGCCCCACACGATGCCGTAGCGCGCCTCGTTCAGGCACGACAGCGGCGCGCGCAGTGACGTCGCCTCCGTCAGGCGGTTGGCCTCCGGCACCTCGACGCCGTCGAGCACGAGCTCGGAGGTCACGCTCGCCCGCAGCGAGAGCTTGCCGTGCATGACGGGCGCGGTGAAGCCCGGCATGCCCTTCTCGACCAGGAAGCCGTTGACCTTGCCCTCTTCGGTGCGCGCCCACACGATCGCCACGTCGGCCAGCGAGCCGTTGGTGATCCACATCTTGGTGCCGTTGAGCACCCACTTGTCGCCGACCTTCTTCGCGCGGGTGCGCATGCCGGCCGGGTTGGAGCCGGCGTCGGGCTCGGTCAGGCCGAAGCAGCCGATCGTCGTCCCCGCGGCCATGCCCGGCAGCCAGCGCTGCTTCTGCTCCTCGCTGCCCCAGCGATAGATCGCGAACATCGCCAGCGAGCCCTGCACCGAGCAGTACGAGCGCAGGCCGGAATCGCCCGCTTCAAGCTCCAGGCAGGTGAGCCCGTACGCCGTCGCCGACGCGCCCGCGCAGCCGTAGCCCTCCAGGTGCATGCCGAGCAGACCGAGCTGCCCGAGCTCCGGCCCCGTGGTCTCCGGCAGCGACCCGTTCTCGAAGTATCCGGCGACGTGCGGCAGGAACTTCTCGCGCACGTACTGGCGGACGGTGTCGCGGATCAGACGTTCCTCGTCATCGAGCAGACCGTCGAGGGAGAGAGGATCGCGCGGGTCGAACGCGGGGAGAGTGGCGGGGGCGGCGGCGGACATGCCTTCCAGCCTAGACCCCGACTAAATGTCTGGTGTTTGGAAACGGCGGTCGGGTAGACCGGTCCGCATGCGCACCTGGCCCGCCTACCGGACGCTGTGGGTGTTCCTCCTGCTCGGATGGACCGTCAGCGCCGCCGACCGCGCCCTCACCGGCCCGGTCGTCACCTGGATGATCGACAACAACGTCGGGTTCCTCGCGGATTCGGACAAGCCCTACGCCCTCGGGGGGTTGATCGGCGGCCTGTTCTTCGCGGGCTACATGCTCACGCAGTTCCCGGGCGGCTACCTGGGCGACAAGTACGGCCACCGGACGATCATCACGATCAGCCTGGTCTGGGCGGGCATCGCGACGATGGTCAGCGGGATCATCAGCGGCCTGGTCGCGTTCATCGCCGTGCGCGTCATCACCGGTCTCGGCGAGGGCACGTTCTACTCCAACGACCGCTCGCTGATCGCCGAGCAGACGCCGCAGGAGAAACGCAGCCTCGGGATGGGCGTCGTGATCACCGGTCTGGCGCTCGGCATCACGATCGCCACGGTCTTCACGCCGGACCTGATCGACCTCGGCGGGAAGGTGTTCGCCGCCGACCAGGCCTGGCGGATGCCGTTCCTCGTCCTGGGCGCGGCGACGCTCGTCGTCGGCGTCTCGATCGCGGTCTACTTCCGCCGCCAACAGCACGGTCTGCCCTACGCCCGCGCGACGCTGCACATGCTCGGCTTCGCCGCCATCGGGCTCGCCGCGATCATGGCGGTCTATTTCGTGGGCGACGCCGCGGGGTTGAGCGACCTCTGGATCGCGATCCTCGAGGTCGCGCTCGCGCTGATGCTCGTCGGCTTCGTCTTCACGCGGCGCAACACCGACGTCGGCGTCGTCCTGAAGTCGCGCGACCTCGTGCTGATCAACCTCGCGTTCATCGCCGTGCTGTGGAACCTGTGGTTCTTCGGCTTCTGGTCGGTCTCGATCGTCGCCGACGCCGCGGGCTCGTCGTTCGGCCGCAGCGCGTTGATCGCCGCGTTCAACGCCGGGGCCGGCATCCTCGGCTTCCCGGTCGGCGGCTGGCTGTCGGACGTCGCCGTCCGGCACGGCGGCGGGCGCAAGCCGCTGCTGATCGCCTTCACCAGCGCGCAGTTCGTGCTCACGCTGATCTTCGGGTTCGTGATCGCAGCCGGCGGGGCGAGCATCTGGCTGATGGCGGCGCTGCTGTTCAGCGCGTCGACGTTCTTCAACGCCATGCAGCCGATCGCCCACGCCATGATCGCCGACATCGCAGCGCCGGAGCATCACGGCGCGGCGTTCGGGATGAACAACCTGATCGGCGAGATCGGCGCGGTGCTCTCCCCCGCGGTCAGCGGCGCGCTGCGCGACGCGACCGGCGGCTGGTCGGCCGCGATCTTCGTCGACGCGGGGCTGATCCTCGGCGCGATCGTGCTCTTCCTGTTCGTGCGCGAAGCCGCGCGCTCGGAAGTGGGGCCCACCGGACGGTTCCGGCGAGCCCCCTCCCCAGCTACGGTGTCGTCGTCGACAGGGTGAACGTCAGCGTCTTGCTGTAAGCGCCCGTCCGCAGCGCGTCGGTCGCCTTCACGAGCTGCTTGAACGTGATCGCGACCGGGGCGTTGGCCACCGGGTTCGACCAGGTCGCCGGGGCGATCTCGACCCGCAGCGGCTCGGGCAGCGCGAACGTCCCGTTCATCAGGCGGCCGGGATCGCTCACCGTCAGCGTCGCGTCACCCGCGCTGGAGATCACGTTGGCCGTGGTGGCCGCCGTGTACTCCTTCGCCACGCCGGGCGTGAACGCGCCGAACGTCGCCGAGCCGCCCAGCGTCAGGGCGAGGGTCGCCGGCACCGCGCCACCCACCGGCGCGTCGACGACCGCGTCGCCGTTGGCGAGCGACAGCGCCCGCTCCCCACCCACGATCGGCAGCGTGAACGAGCTGCCCGCGAGGTCCAGCGACAGCTGCGTGCCCGGTGCGGGCCGCACCGTGAACTCGCGGTCCGACGCGAGCACCATCAGCCCGATCCGCCGTCCGGCGGGGATGATCGTGTCCTTGGGCTGCAGGTCGATGCCCAGCTTGTAGGCCGTGCCCGGGACGATCGGCTCGGTGGTGAAGTCGCTCGTCCGGTTCTCCGGGTCGCGCCAGCCGCGGGTCAGGATCGTGCCGGCGCCGGTCTCGGGCAGGCTGACCAGGATCGCGGTGATGTTGGCCTTGGTCTTGCTGAACGCCGCGTTGAGCGTCACCCGCGGCGTACCGCTGATCCGCACCGGTGCCTTGAGCACGTTGGTGGTGTAGAGCAGGCGGGAGTCCTCGCTCGCCGCGTTCATCAGCGTCGCCGCGGTCACGCCGGCGTCGTCGATCAGCGTCTCCGTGCCGGTGCCGCCGGGAGCGAGCGTCAGGCCGCCGCGGCTGAGGCCGCCCGGCGTGAGCTTGAGCACCGCGTCGCTCGTGGCCGGATCGGGCCACTCGGCGTACGGCGTCGGGTTGGCGTTGCCGCACGCGAGGCTGACGAGGGCACCGCTGACGACCTTCTGACCGGCCGCCGTGGCGACCGGGGTCGCCAGCGTGAGCGTGGTGCCGGCGATGTTGGTGATCACGCGCGTGGTCGACGTGATCGTCCCGTTGGCGTTGGTCTGCGGGACGGTCAGCGTCTCCCCCACGCGGAACGGCGCGGCGCTCGCGACGGTCAGCGTGGCCGTGTTGGCCGCCTCGGCGGTGACGGCGCTCTCCCGCGGCGGGCACGCGCCCGTCTCGGTGCGCACGACCCACGACTTCGGCAGGTTCTCGACGCCGTTGTCGACGCCCCACAGGTACTTCGTGAACCACAGGTTGATCAGGTAGTCCGGCGGCGCGCCGCCGTGCCCGCCCTGGTGGAAGTAGAACGCGTGCGGGACGTTCTGGGCCTTGAGCGCGTTGTAGAACTGCGCGGCGTTCTTGGTCATGACGTTGAAGTCGTTGTTGCCGTGGGCGACGAGCGCGGCCGCCTTGACCTTGGCGACGTCCTTCATGTAGTTGCGGTCCTGCCAGAAGGCGCTGCGGTTGCCGGTGGCGCGGTCCTGGTTGGCGGCGACGTCGTTGATCGTCGGCCAGCACTTCGTGCGGTGCGCGCCTTCGTCGTTGCGCGAGTAGACGTACTCCGTGAGGACGTCGAGATCCTCGCCCTGGAAGCCGCCCGGCGCGCGGGTCATGCCGTTGGCGCGGTAGTAGTCGTACCAGTCGCTGATGGCCGAGATCGGCACGATCGCCTTCAGGCCCTCGACGCCGGTCGTGGCGGCCGCGATCGGCAGCGTGCCGTTGTAGGACGTGCCCATCATGCCCACGTTGCCGGTTGTCCAGTAGGCGTTGACCTCGGTCGTCCCGGCGCGGGTCGTGTAGCCCTTGGCGCGGCCGTTGAGCCAGTCGATGACCGCGGTGGCGCCGGTCGTCTCGATCGGCGCGCCGGAGTTCGGGCAGCCGTCGGAGTTGCCGGACCCGGGCGACTCGGAGTGCACGACGGCGAACCCGCGCGGCACCCAGGTCGACTCGTAGATCGTGCTGATCGTCGGGCTGGTGTTGTCGCTGTTGAAGTCCGGCGCGCGGAGACGACTCGCCGGCGGCGCGCCGATCTCGTGGTCGACGGCCCAGTTCAGGACGTCCGCGCCGCCCGCGTAGTACGGGCTGTCCTCGAAGATCACCGGGACCTTGAGACCGTCGCTGTCGGTCTCCTTCGGCCGCGAGACGTCAACGTGGACGCGATCCCTCTTGCCGTCGAAGTCCGTGTCGGCGTTCGTCTCCACCCACAGCTCGTGGTTGACGTAGTTCGCCGTGCCGCTGGCGAAGACGGCCTGGGCCATGCCGTTGACGAACGTCGGCACCGCGGGCGCCGGGGCCGGCGCCGCGGCGGCGATTCCCGGGAACGTCGCGCCCTTGGGCGGCACCGGGGCCGCTGAGGCTCCGCTCGTCCCCACGACGGCCGCCATGGCCGTGATCGCGCCCGCTACCGCAAGGCGCCTGCCTCTCTGCATCCCTGACCCACCCCTCTCGTGGAACTCCTACTTCCGAAGGAGTGTGTGGGTGAACGCTGCGTGAGGCAAATGTGAGAGCCCCTGCCGGGTGCGGAGATGTCTCCACACCCGGCAGGAAGTGCTCTACGGCGTCGTCGTGCTCAGGGTGAACGTCAGCGTCTTGCTGTACGTGCCCGTGCGCAGGGCGTCGTTGGCCCCGATCGCCTGCTTGAACGTGATCGCGGCCGCGTCATTGGAGACCGGCGCGCTGTACGTCTTGACCACGCCCAGCCCCTGGATCGGCTGCGGGAGCGAGAACGTCCCGTTGACCAGGTAGCCCGGGTGGTTCGTGCTCGGATCGGAGACCGTGAGGGTCGCGTCACCGGCCGTCGAGACGACGTTCGCCGTCGTCGTCGCGGTGTACTCCTTCGCCACGCCCGGCGTGAACGCGCCGAACGTCGCCGGCGTGCCCATCGTCAGCGCCAGCGTCGCCGGAACCGTGCCGCCGGCGTCGCCGAAGGCGGTGCCCGTGGCCGCGGCGAGCGCGGCCTGGCCGCCCACGACCGGGATCGTGAACGAGCTCTTGCCGAGGTCGAGCGTCAGCTGCGTCCCCGCCGCGGGGTGGATCGTGTACTGGCGATCGCTCGAGAACACCATCAGCGCGAGACGACGGCCGGCCGGGACGATCGCGTCCTTGGCCTGCATGTCGAAGTCGAGCTGGTAGCCGGTGCCGGGGACGATCGGGTCGGACACGTAGTCCGACGTGCGGTTCTCCGGGTCCTTCCAGCCGCGCGTCAGGATCACGCCGCCGGTCGTGCCCGTCGCCGGGTAGCTGACCAGTGCGGCCGAGAGGTTCGCCTTCGTCTTGGAGAACGCGACGTTGAGCGAGACGGTCGGCGTGCCCGAGATCCGCAGGTCGGAGTTCAGGACACCGGTCTGGTAGATCAGGCGGTTCGGCGAGGCCGCCGCGTCACGCAGCGCCGTGTCGGCGATGGTGGCGTCGTCGGTCAGCGTCTCCGTCGTGCCGGCCGCGGCACCGTTGAAGCCGAGGCCGCCGCGGCTCGCGCCGCCGGTGCCGAGCTTCTGGACGACTGTCGCGGTGGCCGGGTCGGGCCATTCGGCGTAGGGCGTCGGGTTCGCCGTGCTGCAGGCGAGGAAGACGACCGCGCCGCCGGCGATCTTCGCGCCCGCGGCCGTGGCCTGGGCGGCCGTGACCGTGACGTGCGTCGCGTCGGGGATGTTGGTGATGACCGACGTCGGGTTGGTGATCGTGCCGTTGGCGGCCGTGACCGGGATGGTCAGCGTCTGGCCGACCATGAACGGCGCGCTGCTCGCGACCGTGATCGTGGCGGTGTTGGACTGGTCGCCCGTCACCGTCGTCTGACGCGCCGGGCAGGTCGCCGCCTCACGCACGACCCAGGACTTCGGCAGGTTCTGCACGCCGTTGTCCTGGCCCCACAGGTACTTCGTGAACCAGCGATTGATCATCGCGTCCGGCGGCGAGCCGCCGTGGCCGCCCTGGTGGAAGTAGAACTCGTGCGGGACGTTCTGCGCCTTGATGGCGTTGTAGAACTGCGCCGCGTTCTTGGTCATGACGTTGAAGTCGTTGTTGCCGTGGGCGAGCAGCACCGCCGCGTGGACGTTCTTGACGTCCTTCATGTAGTTGCGCTCGTCCCAGAACGCGTTGCGGTTGCCCGACAGGCGGTCTTCCTTGACGCCGGCGTCGGTGATCGCCGGGCGGCAGATCGTGCGGACGCCCGCGGCGTTCTCGTCACGACGCGAGTAGACGTCGTCGATGAGGACGTCGAGGTCCTCGCCGAGGTAGGAGTTGTTGCCGGTGCCGCCGGCCGCCGAGTGCGGCGCGCGGACCATGCCGTTGGCGCGGTAGTAGTCGTACCAGTCGCTGATCGCCGAGATCGGCACGATCGCGTCCAGGCCGATGACGCCCGTGGTGGCCGCGGCCTCCGGGATCGTGCCGTTGTAGGACGTGCCCATCATCGCGGTGTGGCCGTTGTGCCAGTTGACCGGAGGCGCCTCGACGGTGCCGGTGCGGGTCGTGTACGCCTTGCGACGGCCGTTGAGCCAGTCGATGACGTTGGTCGCGCCAAGCGTCTCGTTGACGCCGCCGCTGGACGGGCAGCCGTCGGAGTAGCCGGAGCCGGGCGACTCGGAGTGCACGACGGCGAAGCCGCGCGGGAGCCAGGTCGACTCGTAGATCGTGCTGATCGTCGGGCTGGTGTTGGTGCCGTTGAAGAAGCCCGCGAACGGGCGAGTCGGCGGCTGGGCACCCAGTTCGTGGTCGACGACCCAGTTCTTGTAGTTGCTTGCGGTGCCGCCGTAGTACGGGCTGTCCTCGTAGATGACCGGGACCTTCAGGCCGTCGGTCGCGGTCTCCTTGGGCAGCGTGTAGTCGGCGTGCAGGCGGTCGAGCTTGCCGTCGCCGTCGGAGTCGAAGCTCGACTCGACCCACACCTCGCCGCTGATCCAGTCCGCGCTCGAGCTCGAGAACACGTTCTGCGCGAGGCCGTTGACGAACGTCGGGACGGCCGGAGCCGGCTCGGGGGCGGGCGCGGCCATGGCTCCGGGCGCGGCCGCAACCGACTTCGGCGGCAGCGGATTTGCCTGGGCGTTGCCGACGATCGCCGCCATAGCGAGCGTCGCCGTCAGCGCGCTCGCCTGCGCGAAGCGCTTACCAATCTCCATCAGACCCCTCTCTTCAGACCCTCTACTGGCGAAGAGAGTCTGTTGGTGCAGGCGCTTTCAGGCAACGGTCAGTGGACGCGTCGCGCGCGGAGATCTCTCCACACCTGTATATCGTCCGCCCGGTGCGCGTGCTCCTGATGGGTGCCGGCGACCTCGCGGAAGAGGTGAGCGAGGCGCTCGAGGCGGGTGGGGCGTCAGTGCGGTTCTTGAGCGACGCCGACGACGAATCGGTGCAGGGCGCGTTGCTGGGGGGCGACATCGACGTGGCCGTCGTGGCCGCGCGCGAGGACGCGTTCCCGCTGCGTATGGCGCTGCTCGTCCGCCACTACTCCGACGTGCGGCTCGTCGTGACGATCTTCGATCCGGCGATGGCGCGGCAGGTGCGGGAGACCATTCCGGACTGCGCCGTGACCTCGGTGGCCGACATCGTGGCGCCGACGCTGGCGGGTCCGTGTCTCGATCCGGACCTCGTCGCGGTGCGGCGCGGCTCCGGGGGGCGGTTGATCGGTCTGGATGCGTCCTTGCACGAAGTGCCGCTCCCCGCGTCGCAGGCCCGGCGTCTGCGAAGCCTGGTCGAAGCGGTTCTGGCGCCCTACGACCGCAGTGCGGCGCTGCTCTTCTACGGGGCGATCGGCCTGGTTGTGATGCTCGCGTTCGAGTGGGTGGGGTCGATGGTCGTGCTCGACCAGGACGCCGCCGACGCGCTGTACGGGTCGGCGAAATCGCTGGCGACGGTCGGGCCCAATCCGGCGGTCGATGACGGGCCGGAGTGGTTCAAGGTGACGATCGTGGTGTCGATGCTGCTGACGCTCTTGTCGGCCGCGTCGTTCACCGGCGGCTTGATCAACCGGCTCGTCGACACCCGCCTCACCGGTTTGCTGGGGCGGCGGGCGGTGCCGCGCCGCTCGCACGTGGTGGTCATCGGGTTGGGTCAGGTGGGGTTGAGGCTCTGCCTGCTGCTGCGCGAGTGCGGCGTGCCCGTGGTGGCCGTCGACACCGAGGCCGAGGGCGAGAACGTCGGCTTCGCGCGGCGGGAGAAGCTGCCGGTCGTCATCGGGCGCGGGGCGAACCCCGACGTCCTGCACCGGCTGTCTTTGTCGCGCGCGCGGGCGCTGGCCGCGGTCACACCCGACGACCTGCGCAACATCGAGGCCGCCGTGGCGGCACGCGCGTCGGACGCGTCGCTGCGCGTCGTGCTGCGGGCGGGCGATGGCGAGATCACCGACGAGACCCGCTCGCTGGAGCGGATCGGCCACGTGCTCGACGTCCACCGTCTCGCGGCCGCGTTTATCGCGGGGGTGGCGCTGGGCAAGGCGGTGGAAGCGGTCGCGGTCCGGAACGGCCGCCCGCAGCTACTGCTCGAGGAGGGGTCGTGGGAGGAGTTTCCGCTGGAGGTCGCGCGCTGACGTTCTTCGAGGGGTTCGAGCTGTCGCTGGTGGACGGGATGCGCGTTCGCGTCGGCGGCTCAGGGCCCGTCGTGGTGCTCCTCCATGGCCACCCGCGCACGCACACCACGTGGTGGCGCGTCGCGCCGCTGCTGGTCGACGCCGGCTTCACCGTCGTCTGCCCGGACATCCCGGGCTACGGCGAGTCGCGGCGCACCCCGGGGCAGTCCAAGCGCGAGATGGCGGGAGCGGTGGCGTCGCTGCTCGCGACGCTCGCGGTCGGGGAGTTCGCCGTCGTCGGGCACGACCGCGGCTCCCCGCTCGCCCACCGGCTGGTGGTCGACCACGGCGCCCGCGCGCTGGTCGTCATGGACGGGATTCCGATCGTCGAGCACCTCGAGCGCTGCGACGAGCGCTTCGCCGCGAGCTGGTGGCACTGGTTCTTCTTCGCCCAGACGGCCAAGCCGGCGGAGGACATCATCAACCGCGATCCGCTCGCCTGGTATCGCGTCGAGGAGTCGGCGATGGGCGCCGAGAATCACGCGGACTGGCTGCGCGCGGTGCAGAACCCGGACGTCGTGCGGGCGATGGTCCAGGAGTACCGCGCCGGGCTGCGGATCGACCGCTTCGACGAGGCGGCGGATCGCGCCGCGGGGCGCTTCGTGCAGTGCCCGGTGCTCTGCGCGTGGTCGATCCACGACGATCTCGAGGAGCTCTACGGCGACCCGCTCGAGGTTTGGCGGCCGTGGGTCGAGGGCCCGCTGTCCGGTGTGCGGATCGACTCCGGCCACCACATGGCCGAGGAGGCGCCGGAGGAGCTCACGCGCGCGCTCACCGCCTTCCTGTCGTAATTCTGCGTAGTGACCGCCGGGCCGCCCACGCCGCGGCGATCAAGGACGGCTACTACATCCGAGGAGACCCCCGACGCCGACGTCCCGCACGACGCCGAGGCCCCGCCCGCCGATCCGAACGAGGAAGAGACCACGGTCGACCTCGTCGCCACCACGATCAACTTCGCCCCGACCCGGGGCTGAACATGTAAAACGACATGTTCGGCGGCCGCCGCATGCCGTATGCATCCGCCCATGACGCGCCCCGCCTCACGGTCGGCCCGGTAGATCACGCCATGTACCGTCGCCGCTTGCCGCGCCGTCGTGGGTCCGCCGCCCTGCCCACGCTCCGCCGCCACGCGACCCGCCGGCCGCACCCGCGCGAGGAAGCGGTGCGGGCGATGGCCCGCCGCGCCGCACCGCGGCGCTGGTGCTGAGGCGCTCGGACGTCGGCCAGGATGCTCTGAAAGTCCGTGTCGACCGCGGAGCGTCATACTTCGCGTATGCCGGTGCCCGCGCCGGATTACGAGTTTGGCCAGTTCTTCGATTTCTCGCCCGACTTGCTCTGCATCACCGGCTTCGACGGCTACTTCAAGCGGTTGAACGCATCGTTCGAGCGCGTGCTGGGCTACTCGAGCAAGGAGCTCACGTCGCGGCCGGTGTGGGAGTTCGTACATCCCGATGACCTGCAGCGCTCGCACGACGCGTTCATCAACCTGGGCATCGTCGAGGACGTCATCGGATTCGACTGCCGCCTCGTCTGCGTCGACGGTTCCGTGCGCCGGTTTGAGTGGAACACGCGCCCGGTGCCGCACCTGGGCGTCCTGTACGGCATCGCGAGGGACGTGACCGACCGCAGCACGCTGGCCGAGGAGCACGCTGCGCTGCGCCGCGTGGCGACGTTGGTGGCGCGCGAGTCCTCGCCCGACGTCGTCTTCGCGGCGGTCGCCGGGGAGGTGGAGCGGCTGTTCTCGGTCGACTTGGCCACCGTCTGCCGCTACGAGTCCGACGAGACGATCACATTCGTCGCCGGCGCGGGGCGAGGCTTTCCCATCGGCAGCCGGTGGCCCCTCAGTGAGACGACCCTCGCCGCGCGCGTGTGGAAGACGGGCCGTCCAGCCCGGAGCAACATCGACGCTCGCACAACCGGCACGCTCGCCATGATGGCCCGCGAGGGGGGCATCCGCTCGGCGGTCGGGGCGCCGATCATCGTCGAGGGCCGTCTCTGGGGCATGATCGCCGCCCTCTGCAGCCGTGAGCAGCCCCTGCCGCCGGATACCGAGGCGCGCCTCGCCTCGTTCACCGAGCTGGTGGCGACCGCCATCGCGAACACCGAAGCGCGCACAGAGGTTGCGGCGTCGCGAGCGCGGATCGTGGCCGCCGCCGACGAGGAACGCCGGCGGGTCGTACGCGACCTGCACGACGGGGCGCAGCAGCGCCTCGTCCACACGGTGATCACGCTCAAGCTGGCCCAACGCGCGCTCCCACCCGACCCCGGAGACGCCGGGTCGCTCGTGGCCGAGGCGCTCGAGCACGCGGAGCGCGCCACCGGCGAGCTGCGCGAGCTCGCCCACGGCATCCTGCCGGCGGCGCTGACGACGGGCGGCCTGCAGGCGGGCTGCGGGGCACTGGCGTCGCGGATGCCCGTGCCGGTGGACGTCGAGATCTTGGCTGGCCGGCTACCCGCCGCGATCGAGGCAACCGCGTATTTCGTCGTCGCCGAGGCGCTCACCAACGTCGCCAAACACGCCCGCGCCGCGAGGGCCACGGTCGCCGCGCGGGTCGAGGACGGGAGGCTCCGCGTCGAGATCCGTGACGACGGCGTCGGCGGCGCCCGCCCCGACGGGAGCGGCCTTCAGGGCCTGCGTGACCGGCTCGCCGCGCTCGGAGGGCGGCTCCAGGTCGAGTGCCCTCCCGACGGCGGGACGCTCGTTGCCGCGGCGATCCCGATCCCGGCAGGCGCTACCGCTCTGTAGCGGGGCTTCTGGGTGATGGGCGGTCCCGGGCTCGAACCGGGGACCTCCTGCTTGTAAGCTCCGCCCGGCGCCTCGCGGCTACTGCCTAGTCTCGCGAATTCGCTGCAAATCAGGCACTTCTCCGCGAGACTTAGACGTCGTTTCCTCGCGCGATCCGCGCGTGCTTGTTTCCATCCTCGTTTCCATCCGCGCGCGGAGCAGCTCGCGCCGGCGATCGTCGAAGTGCGCCCGGTAGATCGCCCGCGTCACGTTGCTGTTGCGGTGCCGCAGAAGATCGCGAGCCTCCTCGGCGTCGTCGCAGTCCATGGCGGCCCCGTGGCGGAGCGAGTGGAAGTCCGGCAGACGTAGCTCACGGCGCCCGACGTTGCGCGGCACGAACTCGCCGCCCGCGCCGACGACCAGGTGCCCGCGCTCGTCGGCCTCGAACAGCTCCGGGAACGTCGGCAGCCCGTCCGGAGTACGAGCGCGTTCCTGCGCGCGATAGAGCGCCCGCAAGACGTTGCGCTGCCCGAGCGGCCCGCCGTTGCGCGTCCCGAACACGAACGACCGCGGCGTCGTCGGCGCCGGCGTGCGCGCTCTGTGCTCCAGCAGCATCAACGCCGTGGACCGCGGCAGTGGTAGCCGTGCCTTGCTCTCCTCCGTCTTCAGCGGAACGCGCTCCCCGTCCCGGTCGACTTGGAACGCGAAGCGGATCGTCGCCGCGTCCAGGTCGCGCAGCTCGAGGTCCTCCCACCAGAGCCCGAGCAGCTCGCTTTCGCGACCGCCGACCACGCCGGCCAGGCGGAACAGGGTCGACCACGGCTCCGTCGACGCCGCGAGCGTCTGCGCGAGCTCGTCGCCCTTGAAGATCCGGCGCTCGCGGGTCGTGCCGACCTTCGGCCGCTCCCCCTTCTCCAGCAGCTCGACCGGGTTCTCACCGCGCCAGCGGCAGTGCCGACGCGCGAACTTGAACACGCGGCCGGCCGCCTTGAGGATGCCCGCGATCGTCCACTCGCTCAGGCCATCAGCACGCAGGTCGCGCACCAGCCGCGCGGCGTCCGTGACGTCGATCGCGTCCATGCGCCGACGACCCCACCGTGGCGCCAGGTGGTTGCGGACCGCGTTGCGATAGATCGCCCGAGTCGCCGGCCGCAGCTGTGCCACCTGCTCAGTCAGCCAGCGCTCGGCCGCCTCGCCGAACCTCAGCCGCGGATTCGCTGACTCCCGCTCTCCAGCCCGTGCTCGGGTCCGTGCGTCGCCTCGCTCTGCGCGCGCGGCCGTGATCGTCTCGAACGGACCGCGCCAGCGCAGCCGGCCGTCCGCGTCGCGGTAGCCCACCTCGAACAACCCATCAGCCCGCCACTAGACGCCCTTTTCACCCGGCACAGCGACGCGCCGCTTGGGCTGGCCGGCGTTGTCGAGCGGCCACGGCCGCGGCGGTTTCACGGGGCTCATGCCGCCCGCCTCACCCGCGATCCCGGCCGCTCGCCACGTCGCCAGGCGTCGACGTCCGCGCGCTTGAACCACGCGCGACCGCCCGGAACGTCCTGCTCGAAGTGAATCTCACGCGCGGCCATCGCCTTGTGCAGCGAGTTCGCCGACGTCCCCGCGTATTCGGCCGCCTCCTTGGTCGTCAGCCACCGATCTGGCTCCAGTGGCTCCTGCGCCGGCATATACGGCGCCAGCAGCTCGGCCAGCTCGCGCAGACCGCTGTCGTCGCCCGCGATGATCGCCGCGATGGCGCGGCCCGACGCCCGAGCAGCGCCGTTTGCCGTGAACGTATCGCTCACCTCATCCCTCCCGTCCCGAACTCGACATCTCGTGCCAGTCGCGCCGCTCGGCGTCCCTCGCGGGCTCGTGCGGCGGCAGATGCAGCAAGCAGCGCGTCGGCGGCTGTTACGTGATCTGTGCCGACGCAGGCGAAGTTCGATTTGCGCGTTCCGCCGGCCGCGATCGCGAGCTGAGTCGCGTCGGTCGAGCGGGCGAGCAGCTGCGCATGCACGTACGCCTCGCGCGCGGCGCGGAGGGCTTTGAAGGTGCTGGAGTAGCGGCGGCTCTTGGTCAGGCAGTGGCCGCGGTACCCGAGCGCGTGAGCGCATTCGGCGAGCCGCGGTTCGCGCCGGCGAGCGCGCCGGGTGTCGCGGCCGATGGAGGCGACGTCGGCGAGGTGGATGCATACGCCGGAGTCCAGCTCGACGGCGAGCGCGGTGTGATGGCGCTCGGGCGCGTCGACGAGACGTGCGACTCGGCCGCGGAGCGCCGCGCCGACATGCGGGCGGACTCGCTGCGGCTCGTTGGTGGCCATCGCGCGGCGGGCGCGAATCGCGAGCGCGGCGGGATTCCAGTTGGTCTCGACGTCACGCGCGGCCGCACTGCGATGCTCGCGCCGGCGGTGCTCGGCGACGATGTCGTCGAGCTCGAACGCGGCGCGCATGTAGCTGCGCACGTGCTCGCGCACATTGACGTCCTCGACCTGGTCGCGCGCGACCCGGTGCAACAGCCCTCCCGTCTGCTCGGTGCTCTTGGTCGCATATTTGGCGAGGTAGCCAGCGATCTCACCGCGCTCGGCGCCGGTGTTGAGCTGGCGGACGTCAAGCTGCCGGCCCCAGCGAACGCGGCCGTCGCCCAGCTGTTTGGCGATCGGCGCGGAGACCTCGGCGACGACGTCGCGCAGCGCCAGCTCGAGCAGCTCGGCGTCGAAACGCGCTGAGGGTGGGCGGACCTCGTCGGCGCGGTAGTCGGACATCGCCTCGTCGAGTCGGGCGAGGACGTGGAGGTGCACGAGCCCGCGATGCTGGTACTCGGCGACCTTGACGTAGGCGGGGCGGACCTCGCGCCACAGCGCCGCGTTGGTCATCCCGATGCGGCGCGCCTCGCGCGCGGGATCGCGATCGTGGTGTACCGCCACAGCGCGCCGAGTGAGTTGTTCCACGTCGCCGCGGCGTGGTGGTCGAAGCACCCGGGGCACAGCGGGTCCCCGAGCACCGGATCGCCCTCGTCGTGGATCGCGCCGCACGACAGCCGCCGGCCGTGCGGGCAGATCGGGTCATCGCGGCGCGGCCGGCAGCGCCGCGACGTCCCGTCCGACCCCGGGACGCGGGTGTGCACCGGCCCGAAGCTCGGCACGGTCAGCGTGGCAAAGATCGCCGGGTGCTCGGCAACCGAGCCTGGCAGTCCCTTGCCGCCGCGCAGACCGGAGACGATCAGCTGGTAGGCGTCGCCGCGGTAGCGCTCCGCGCACGGCGGGCACACCGCCTCGCGCCGGTTCCCGCACGCCTTCAGAAGCACGCCGTCCGGCTGGCTGTCGGTCGACCAGACGCGCTTGTGGCCGTGTCCATCGCAGGTCTCGATCGTCCCGCGTAGCCGCACCCGTCGGGCGCACCCGCCCGTCGAACGCAGCTGCGCCTCAAACGCCGGGAAGTCGGCCCGGCCAGCGCGCTCGACCAGGCCGTGCAGCAGCTCGGGCGCGTAGGTGGCGCTCATCGTGCCCGGCGGGCAAGGCGGACGTGCTGGATCGGGACGCCGATCCGCGAAGAGACCTGGCGATCCTCGACGCTGCGCGGCCACGCGCGCACGCTGTCGACAATCCACGCCGCGACGTCTTCAGCCTCGACCGCAGCCAGCCCTTTGCTCGGCCGGCGCAGCGCGGCCGGTGTCCAGAGCCGGTAGGCGCGCCGGTCCTGGTTGACGTGGCGGTCGCGGTTCATCGCGTTCTCCCGCCGGCCATCGGCGCGAACGCCGCGGCCCGGTTGGCACGCTCGGCCCGGTCGGCGAGGGCGTCGAGCCAGCGCGCTGCGTATCGCAGTGCGTCGGCGTCGAGGTAGTAGCGGTGGCGGTGCGTGCCGATCATCGCGCGCACGAAGTCGTCTTCGAGGTCGACGACGCCGCCGGCGCGCAGGCCGATCAGATGCGCTCGTGCGCCCGCCCGGGTGATGGCGAACGCGTCGCTGATGTCCGCCGAGCTGCTCGGCCCGTGCTCGGCGAGGTGGTCGATGATCGCCCCGGCGCGGCCGCCGCGGGCGAGCGCCTTGATGATCTCCCGCGGACCGTTCACGACGCACGCTCCAGCCAGCCGTCAGCGCGCAGGGCGATCGCACGCGCTGCCAGCTCGTCGACAGCGCTGTCGGTGAGGTGGAACCCGCGCATCCGCACCGGCGTGCCGTCCTCGGCGAGCAGTAGGCCCACGCCGCGTTGCCCGGGCCCGATCGTCGCCGCATTGTGGCCGAGCGTCGCCCAGCCCTGACCGAGGATCGTGTCCGAGGCCTGCGGCGTGTTGCACCGCAGCGCCAACCGGAACCCGAACAGATCGCGCAAGGCACTCGGCACGACGTCCGAGGCCGGCTTCTGGGTCGGCCGCACACACGATCACGCCGGCCGCGCGGCCGCGAGCGACCAAGTCGCGCAGCAGCTCGGCGAACTCGCGCTGCTTCTTGCGATCCTCGGAGCCGAGGTAGAACGCCAGCTCGTCGCACGCCACGAGGTGCAGCGGCAGCCCGTCCTCGCGGGTGACCTTGCGCTTTCCGCGGGCCAGCAGCTCGCGATAGCGCGCCTCCATCTGGCCACGCAGGTCCCGCAGCAGCGCGATCGCTTCGTCGATGTCTGGGCCCGCGAGCCGCTCCGCGCACGGTGCCCACACCGAGAGCTCCACCAGCTTGCCGTCCAGCAGCCATAGCTTCACGCTCGGGTCCAGCGCCGCGGTCGCCACCAAGACCGACAACGCCGCGCTCTTGCCGGCCCCAGGCTCACCGCCCATCAGCACATTGCGCTCCGGCAGCGACACCGCGAGGGTCTCGCCGAGCTCGTCGATGCCGACCGGGATCGACTCCCACAGCGACAACGCCTCCGCGCCTCGGTTCGGCCACGCGACCGAGGCCATCCCCGCGAGCGGATCGCGCCGCACGAGCGTGACCGTCCCGGTGGCCGCGTTGTCGGTGTCGCGCGCCACACGGACCTCACGCGCCTGCAGGCACACCGCGAGCTCCTCTGCGCGGCGCTCGACGAAGTCCAAGGAGGACCCACGCGACGCACGCACCCGCATCAGCTCGCCAGCCGGGATCGCTGTCACCTTCCCGGCGCGCACGCGCGGCAGCTCGCAGTCCGTCCACGCCCGCCACCAGGCCCGCCGAATCCGCGCCGCCCACAGCGCTCGGAACAGCCAGTTCCGTGCTGCAGGCACCGCCAACAGCGCCGCCCCGACGACGACCACGAGTGCGCTGGCCACGACGTCACGGCAGGGACCGGCGAGTACACGCTGCAGGAGCACGACGGCCGCAATGAGAGCCAGCTCGAGGCGGCACCGCCACAGAGCTCCGACGACATCAGCGACGAGCGCGACCAGCTCCTCGTCTCGACGATCCCGTCGCACGGCGGACACTTGGCCGGTCACTACGCCGCCGCCTTCTCCCGCGCGTTCACCGGTCGAATCGACGCTGCGCGGAAGGACATGCCGTTGCGGCCTTCCATTTCCCACGCCTGCGCGGTCAGGCCCTCGACCCGCACCATCTCGGCCTGCTTGACGCCCGGATCGCCCGGCACGACCACGCGGATGATGTCCGCCTCACCGTCCCCGAGCGCGACCACCTGGACGCGCCACAGGATCTCGCCGTTCTCGTCGACCCGCGGCGCCCATGCCTCACGCGGCTTGCCGTCCTCGAACTTCTTCAACGGCTCCGCTTCGGCGACAACGAGGAACTGGAGCCGGCTCGTGTCGATCGGGAGTCGCATACGACCTCCTAGTCACTACCTAGACGACTGATCCGTCCAGCACGGTAGCGACTAATTCGTCATCTTGTCAACGACGAATCAGTCCGTAAGATGACGTGGACCATGGAAGGCAGCGACGAACAGACCGCGAGCTTCGGCGAAGTCATGCGCCGCCTACGGCAGGACGCCGGGCTCTCACAGGCCGGACTCGCGGCTGCCGCCGGCATCCACGCCCGCCAGATCAACCGCTACGAGAGCGGCGAGCAGCAACCCGCCCTAGACGTCGCCCAGCGTCTAGCCGGCGCCCTCAGCGTCACGCTCGACGAGCTCGCCGGCGGCTCCAGCGATCGCGTGAAGCTCAGCGGGACCTGGTGGGCGGCCTGGCAAACCTTCAACCAGGGCGAGCAGGTCATTGCCACCCAGCCGGTTGGCCTCAACCAGTACGGCTCAACGATTCAGATCGAAGCGCTCGAACGCAGCACCCAGAACGAACGTGGCGGCTACCTCTGGCGCGGAGAACTCCGGCTCTGGGACGGCCAGGTCCTCATGGGCTACTACGCCGCGGCAGACGGCAACGTCCGCAGCAAGGGCACCATGTACCTCGTGCTCCACGCCCAAGGCGACTACGCCCACGGCCGCTGGGTCGGGCTGTCCTACGACGGGCCCGTCGTCAGCGGCTACGCCACCCTCGCCCACACCCAAGACGCCGCTGAGGCCGTCATGGCCAAGCTGCTGGACGCGGCCCCGATGTCGTCATGACCGACAGCGACCTCGTCGAGGTGACGATCACCGCGCCTGACGCCGATTGGCTCACCGACCTGTGCCGCCAGCTCGTCGACGCGCGCCTCGCGTCCTCCGCTCACGTGATCCACCCAGTCACCAGCATCTACCGCTGGAAAGGCGATGTGCATCAGGCCGCCGAGGCCCGCGCATTCCTGCGATCGCGTTTGGACCTCCTCGACCGCCTAACCGCGTACGTCGTCGAACGTCACCCGTACGACGTTCCCAACGTCACAGCCGTCCCGCTCATCGGAGGCAACTCCGAATACCTGACCTGGGTTCGCACGGAGACCGCAGATCGCGAATCCGCACGCTGACCGCCCCCCGCGACAGGCGAGCTGTCCTTCCACCGCTCCTTGTGCCTCGATCCGATAGCGCAGTTGCCCAGCTGCGGCCCACGCGCCGCGCTGCTCCTAATCGTCCAACTCGATAGCGAGCGGCGCTTCGATCGAGCAGCGGCGCAACGCTGGTTTCGTCGCGAAGCAGCAGTCTTGACCAGTGCTCCTGCTCGTCGTCCGCCGCAGGCGCGCCGCGGACCCGGACTCGGGCGCTCGCATGTGGCCGAATGCGGGCGCGGGAACGCGGCGGCGTCTGCTCGCCGGCACCCGTGGATACCGGTCGGACCAGCGCCCTGCTTTTGGCGATTGGGAGGTCCCAGTCCAGCACGTGCAGGACACCTGCACCGTGCTGGCGGCGGTAATCCACGGAAGGTGAAGGAAGCCGTTAGTCTGTCGTCGACTCGAGGCATCGGGATCTGCTGCGCGCCCACGAGCAGGGTCTCGACTCACTCGCGGCGGACCGCCGCCGCCGTTCTCGCCCAGCACACTCCTCGGCGTAACGCCGGACAAGCCGTGACTTAGCGTCTCGACGAAGTCGAACGTCCCGCGCGCCCAGAGCTCGATCGCCTCGATCAGCTCGTGCGGGCTGCCGGGGAACCGCTTGCGGCGGGAGGGTTGCTGCAGGCTCTATGCACGAGCTGCGTCAGGACCCCCGCTGGCATGGACCTCAGCGTCTAGGCGCACAATCGCGATTGTGGCCGGCCCTCACCGGACACGGCTGATGGCCGGCGCAGGCACAGGTGCGGAGCGGTCAACCTTGCGTAGCGTTGCAGCCGTGAGCCCAGTTATCTCCCAAACGAAGACGGAGTGCTCGGGATCTGTGCTCGCGGAGGTCGAGCTGGGAATAGGATGGCCCTGACCATGGCTGGCGGTGATTCGGCTCCTCGGGTGCCACTGCTGCGCGGTCGGCGAGACGAATGCGCGGTGCTCGACGTGCTGCTCGATGGAGCGCGTAACGGCCAGAGCGGCGTGCTGGTGTTACGCGGAGAGGCGGGGGTTGGGAAGACGGCGCTCGTCGAATACGCGATCCAATCCGCGGCCGGTCTGACGGTGCTTCAGGCGGCAGGCCGCGAGGCGGAGATGGAGCTGGCATCTTCGGCCCTGCATCAGTTGTGTGCACCGTTGCTCGATCGCCTCGACGGCCTTCCTGGTCCCCAGCGGCGTGCGCTGGCGACAACATTTGGATTGGATGCCGGCGAGGTTCCGGACCGCTTCTTCGTCGGTCTGGCGGTGCTCGGTCTGTTGTCCAGTGCGGCGGAGGAGTGCCCGTTTTTGTGCGTGATCGATGATGCGCAGTGGTTGGACCGGGCGTCTGCGCAGGCGTTGGCGTTTGTGGCGCGGAGGATGCTGGCGGAACCGGTGGTGATGTTGTTCGCCGCGCGCGAGCCGAGCGACCTGCTCGCAGGTCTGCCCGAGCTGGTGGTCGGCGAGCTAGGGGATGCCGACGCGCGGGCGTTGTTGGCGTCGGTGATTCCCGGGCGGTTGGATGAACGGATCGCTGACCAGCTCCTGGCCGAAGCCCGCGGGAACCCATTGGCGTTGTTGGAACTTCCTCGGGGGCTCAGCGCGGCGCAGCTGGCGGGCGGCTTCGGATTATCCGGGGCCCTGTCCCTTCAAGGCAGGATCGAGGAGAGCTTCGTGACGCGCCTGGAGGCCTTGCCGCGGGATGCCCAGCGGCTGCTGATGGTGGCGGCGGCGGAGCCGACCGGCGATCCAGCCCTGCTCTGGCGTGCGGTCGAGCGGCTCGGGATCACCGACTCGGCGCTCCAGCCCGCGCGGTCTACGGGGCTTATCGAAATCGACGGCAGAGTACGGTTTCGCCATCCGCTCGTGCGCTCGGCGGCCTACCGGGCGGCGCCGCTGGGTGAACGGCGTCGCGTGCATCAAGCGCTCGCGGATGCGACCGACGCGCAGACTGACCCCGACCGGCGCGCTTGGCACTTGGCCGAGGCGGCGGCCGGCCCCGACGAGCATGTCGCGGCAGAGCTGGAGCGGGCCGCCGGACGGGCGCAGGCTCGGGGCGGTTTGGCCGCCGCTGCTGCCTTTCTGGAGCGTGCCGTCGCGCTCACACCGGCGCCTTCGCGTCGAGCGCAGCGCGCACTGGCGGCGGCGCAGACCAAGTTCGAAGCGGGTGCCCTCGACGACGCGCTCGCTCTGCTCGGCACCGCGGAGGCCGGCGCGGTGGACGACGCCCAACGCGCGCGCGTGGACTTGCTGCGCGCTCAGATCGCGTTTGCCTCCAAGCGCGGCGGCGATGCGCCCCAGCTCTTGCTGAGGGCCGCTCGCGAACTCGAAGCAGTCGACCCCAAGCTCGCGCGCGCGACTTACCTCGAAGCCCTCTCCGCAGCAATGTTCGCCGGCCGCCTGGCCCGCGGCGGCGGAGCAGTGGAGATCAGCGAGGCCGCGCTTGCCGGCCCCCCACCGCCAGCAGCGCCGTGTCCGTCAGATCTCCTGCTCCAAGGGTTGGCGGTTCAGTTCACCGCGGGTTACGCGGCGGGTGCGCCGATCCTGAGGGAGGCGCTTCGTGCTTTCGGTCGAGACGCGGTGCTTCCGCCTGAGGAGGCTCGTTGGCTTTGGTTCGCTAGCTGGATCGCGATTTATCTCTGGGACGACGAGGCGTGGTGGGTGTTCTCGACGCGGCACCTCAACCTAGTCCGGGAGGCCGGCGCGCTGAGCGCGCTGCCGTTTGTCCTCACGGATCGCAGCTGTGTGTACGCGTTTCATGGTGAGCTGGGCGAGGCCGCGTCGTGTGAGGAGGAGCTGAGAGCTGCGACCGAGGCGACCGGGATCGCGACCGTCCCTTACGGTGCGCTCGCGCTTGCCGCTCTGCGCGGTTGTGAGGCCGAGTTTTCGCAGCTGATCCAAACTCCGGTCAAGGAAGCCCAGGCGCGCGGCGAGGGCCTCGCGTTGACAATCACCGAGATTTTGAGTGGGACGCTGTACAACGGGCTCGGCCGCCATGACGCGGCTTTCGCCGCGGTGGGCCAACCCGAGCGCTACTACGAGGAGAGCGCGGTGTTGTGGGCGCTGATCGAGCTGATCGAGGCGGCGGTCCGGTCCGGGGAGCCGCAGGTCGCCGCCCACGCGCTTGAGTTGTTCGCACAGAAGACCCGCGTGGCCGGCACCGATTGGGCGCTGGGGATCGAGGCTCGCTGTCGCGCCCTGCTCAGTCACAGCGCCGCCGAAGCTGACAGCCTGTATCGCGAGGCGATCGAGCGGCTCGGGCGCACTCGCGTCCGCGTGGAGTTCGCCCGCTCCCACCTCCTTTACGGCGAGTGGCTGCGCCGGGAGCGAAGGCGCGTGGATGCGCGGGAGCAGTTGCGCACCGCGTTCGAGATGTTCAATGCGATGGGGATCGAGGGGTTCGCGGCTCGCGCCGAGCGCGAGCTGCTGGCCACCGGCGAGCGAGTCCGCAAACGCATCGTCGAGACCCGCGACGAGCTCACCGCCCGGGAGGCTCAGGTCGCACGCCTCGCCCGCGACGGACTCTCGAACGCCGAGATCGGCGCACGGCTGTTCATCAGCCAGCACACGGTCGCCTACCACCTGCGCAAGATATTCAACAAGCTCGGCATCACCTCACGCAGGGAACTTCGGCGAATGCTGCCCGAGAGCGCGCGTGTAGGCCAGGTGGCGTAGCCGGCGGCTTGCTCCACCGGGGTTAGCCAGCACCACGCCGGCGGGTCGCCGAGAGTTGCGGATGCCGTCCTTCTCGGCAGCGATGCCGCCGGCGTGGATGCGTCGATCTGCAGCCGGGCGAGCCAGCAGCCCGAGCGTTACAGCGCCGAACCACGCTAGCGCTCGCGGGAGCTGCGCCGCCGCTGGCGAAGCGCCGTGCCCCGCGGAGATCGCCGCGCGGAACTGGCTCTGAGAGGCACCGAACTCTCGACGCGGTAAAGACGGGACGGACCTGCTTTCGCGATCTCGCGTGCACATCGCGCGACTGGACTAGGGTCGCGAAATGCGCGGAAAGCGGCGCTCGCCCTCGCCGTAGATGCGAGCCCGCGCCTGCCGGTCCGCGGCGTGCCTGCTGCGGACGAGCAGCGAGCGTGGGGCGGCGCGCGAACAACTCCCACCTCGCTCGGTCACGTCCCGTAGCGTGGTGTAGGTCCGGGTCGGACGGAACGTGGTTCCGGCCGACGCGGCACCGATGATCGTCGGACTTCTCACGGTTCGACTTTCAAAGGAGGTGCCGCGTGGCCGGTGCCGACA
>NZ_JAPDOD010000031.1 GCF_027587205.1 Solirubrobacter ginsenosidimutans | reverse complement strand
GCCACGGGCGAGGTCTTTCCGACCGAGCTCGGCCTGTTGCACTTCAAGCGCGCCGAGAACTAAGTGACAAACGCCGGAGGGGCCGCCGCCGGCGGCCCCTCCACGCGTTGCCTTTAGACCGCGAGCTTGAACCGCCAACGTGAGGCGCGCTCACGCAGATGTTCGCCGCCTTACACGCAGTAGCGCAGCTGCCAAGCTGCTGCGATGCCAACGCAACTCCTCTCGCGCTCATGTACAACCGGCTGGGCGGACTGGGTCTGGGGTGATCTCTGGTTACGGCCGGATGCCCTCGTGCGCGTGGCGCGCGGCTGGGATGCGACGCGCGCGGCAGCCAAGGCCCGCCGGCAGCGCGGCGGCGGCTCGACGGTCGATCTGGACATGCCGGTGCCGAGCGAGGCTGAGCTGCGCGATCGGACCGCCGCGACGGCCCGCAGCCGCTGGATCGCCCTCGACGACATCGAGCAGGCCCGCCTGCGGACCGGCCTCACGACCAGCCGGCTGGCGGTCGTGATGCGCGACGGCGAGCGGATGAAGTTGCTCTGGCTCAAGGACGACCCCGCGCACGACGTGTTGCAAGGCGTGTTGGAGCTGCGACTGGGCGCCCGGTTGCGCCTGCGCTGATCCGTCCGCGGCGGCCGACGTTTGAGCGGTGTCGCGTCAGAACTGCTCACTCATCGGCGGACAGCTGCCGATGGTCACCGGGTGAGCCCCAGTTTCAGCGGCCGGCCGCGCCGCCGCGTTCCACTGCTCGCCGTCGCGGCGGGCGTGCTCGCGACGACCGTGATGTCGCTCGCGGCGTTCCACGCCGACGCGGAGCGTGCGCAGACGCGCGACAGCGAGGCCAGAACGCAGGCCGCGGGCGCGCTCGAGGTGCTCACCGCCGGCCTGCAGAGCCGCGTCGTCGACGCGCGCAGCCTCTTCGTCGCCAGTCACTCCGTCAGCCGGCGCGAGTTCACCGATTTCACCGCGCCGATGGTCGGGCGCGGGCACGCGAACGGGCTCAATTGGCTGGTGAAGGTCACCCCCGAGGGCCGAGCCGCGGCCGAACGCGAGCTCGGCGCCCCGATCACCACCCTCTCGCCGGACGGTCGCCTGGTCCGCGATCGCACGCCCGGGCCCGTGTTCCCGATCCGCTATGCCGCGCTCGGCGCGCCGTCGCGCACGGTGATCGGGTTCAACGCCTACACGCGCGCCGACCGGCGCGCCGCGATCCAGCGCGCGATCGCCAGCGGCCGCCCGACCTCGACGCCGGTGCTCCGGCTGGCGAGCGCGAACCAGCTCGGCTTCGTGGTCTATGCCCCGGTCTACCGGCCCGGCGGGCGGCGCGTGATGGACGACGTCGTCGGGATCATCGCCGGGTCCTTCAGCGTCGCCGACGCCCGCTTGGCCGTCCAGCGCGCGGTGCCCGAGGGCACGTCGGTGCGCGTGCGGGTCGGCGGGAGCGACGTCATGGACTTCGGCGAGATCGAACCCGACGCCCCGAAGCGCACGTTCTCCTTCGCCGGCCAACCCTGGTCGGTCCAGAGCATGGCCGCGCCACAGGACGGGGTCCGACTCGGCCCCGCCACACTCGTCGGCGGCCTCCTCGTGATCGGCCTGCTGCTGCTGGCGGCGTTCGCGCGCTCGAGCCGGGCGCTGGCGCTCGTCGGCCGCCAGGACCGCGACCGCGCCGAGCGCCGGTTCCTCGACACCTTCGCGTCCGCGCCGATCGGGATGGCGCTGGTGACGCCCGCGGGCGCCGTGCTCCGCGTCAATCACGCCTTCCTCGACCTGCTGGGACGCCCGCTCCAGGAGATCCTCAAGCACCCCGCGCCGGAGCTCATCCACCCCGACGACCGCACGCAGGCGAGCCAGTTGTTCGTCGCCGCCGGGGAGCGTCCCGGCGACGCGGTCGCGGGCGAGATCCGGCTGCTCACGGCTGCGGGCGTGCGCTGGACGGAGAGCCACGTGACGGTCCTGGCGGGTGAGGAGCTGCTGCTCATCCAGGCGATCGACATCACCGAGCGGCGCGAGTTCGAGGATCAGCTCGTGCACCAGGCCGAGCACGACCCGCTCACCGATCTCCTGAACCGGCGCGGGTTCACGCGGATCGTGGCCGCGCACTTCGCCGCGCGGCCCGCGGACGGGGGCGGCGCGGTCATGCTGCTCGACCTCGACCACTTCAAGGCCGTCAACGACCTCCACGGGCATCGCGTCGGCGACCGGGTGCTCGAGGCCGTCGCGCGCGTGTTGAAAGAGACCCTTTCAGAAGGGGACGCCGTCGCCCGCCTGGGCGGCGACGAGTTCGCCGTGCTGCTGCCGACCGCCGACGCCGCGGCGGCACGCCTCGCCGCGACGCGGCTGCTGGCCGCGCTCGACGACCCCGCGCGGCTGCCGGCCGACGGTGGCGGTCACGGCGTGTCGGCCAGCGTCGGGATCGTGCTGCTCGCCCCGACCGTCCTGGATCCCGACGACGCGCTCGTCGCCGCCGACCTCGCGATGTACGACGCCAAGCACGCCGGCCGCGGCCGCTACGCGTTCTTCGAAGAGGACACCGCGACGCCGTCGGCCACACGCGACCGCCTCGAGTGGGTGGGGAAGATCCGCGACGCGCTCGCCCAACACCGTCTGCACCTCGCCGCGCAGCCGATCCGCTGCGTGCGCAGCGGCGCGATCGTGCACCACGAGCTGCTGCTGCGCATGCGCGAGGCCGACGGCCGCGAGCTGCCGCCCGGCGCCTTCCTCCCGGTCGCCGAGGAGTTCGGCCTGATCGGCGAGATCGACCACTGGGTCGCGGGCGAGGCGATCGCGATCCTCGACCGCCATCGCGACCGCGACCTGGTCTTCCACGTCAACCTGTCCGGGCGCTCGCTGGGCGACGCGACGCTGCTCGCCGCGATCCGCGCCGACCTCGAGCGCACGGGCGTCGACCCGTGCTCACTGGTGTTCGAGATCACCGAGACGGCCGCGGTGACCAACTTCGCCGAGGCGCGCGCGTTCGCCGAGGAGCTGCGCGGCATGGGCTGCCGGCTCGCGCTCGACGACTTCGGCGCCGGCTTCAGCTCGTTCGTCTACCTCAAGCAGCTCCCGTTCGACGTGCTCAAGATCGACGGCGAGTTCGTCCGCCACTGCACCACCAATCGCGCCGACCGCGTGATCCTGGAGAGCCTCGTCCACACCGCGTCGGGCCTGGACAAGCAGACGGTCGCGGAGTTCGTCGAGGACCAGGAGACCGAGGATCTGCTGCGCGAGCTCGGCGTCGACCTCGTCCAGGGCTACCACGTGGGTCGCCCGATCGCCGTCGAAGAGGCGATCGCCGCGTTTCCGGCCGCCGGCCGCGTCGCGTCCTCGTTCTAGCCGCGTCCGCGGAACCCGAACCACCACAGCGCGAAGAGCCCGATCCACCCGAGCAGGATCGCGGCCAGCAGCAGAACGCTCAGCGGGTCCATGCCGGCGAGCGTACGGCGCGCCCATGAGACCTTTCGGCGGTGTGACCGTCCGTAAGCGCGGTGACCCGGAAACGGGTGTTGCACCGGAGGCCGTTCGAGGCCGCGATCCGCGGCACAGCGTGGATCCGCTCCCGCCGCGGTCGTCGATCCGGTCGCAGTGGTCCGGAGAATGGTTGCGCCGGTGCGCGGTGCTCGCAAGGATCATGTGATGCCGAGCGTCAAGCGTGCGGCCCTGCTCGAGGGCGCGAGTGTCCGTGTGCGGGGAGGTCGAGCGTCCTGAAATCCGCCGTGGCCGTCGCGGCCCACCGGAAGCCCGTCGAGCGCGAACGCGTGCTGATCGTCGACGACGATCCCTCCGTCGCGCTGCTGCTCGCCCACGTGCTCGGCGCGGAAGGGTACCGGTGCATCCGCGCCGGTGCGGTCGCCGAGGCCCGCGCCCGTCTCGCCGAAGGCCCGTTCGACGTGATCCTGTGCGACGTCGGGCTGCCCGACGGCTCCGGCCTCGACCTCGTCGAGGAGGCGATCACCCGCGACGAGCACATCGCCGCGGTCGTCGTGAGCGGCCTGGACGAGGTCGCGCTCGGGGAGCGGGCGCTGCGGATCGGCGCCTACGGCTACATCGTCAAGCCGTTCACCGCCAACGACGTGCTGATCGGCGTGCTCGGCGCGCTCGCCCACCGCCGGCGCCAGCTCGCGGCCGTGTGGGAGGCGAGCTCGGAGACGATCCAGCGGCTGTGCGTCGCGGTCGAGGCGCGCGACACCAGCACCGCCGCGCACATCACCGGGATGAGCGAGCACTGCTACGCCATCGCGCGCGAGCTCGGGCTCGACGCCGAGTACTGCGAGCTCCTGCGCGCCGCCAGCCCGATGCACGACGTGGGCAAGGTCGGCGTTCCGGATCACATCCTGCTCAAGCCGGGGCCGCTGACGGACGACGAGCGCGCGCAGATGGAGCGCCACGCCGAGATCGGCTACCGCATCCTCGCGGGCTCCAGCGCCGAGCTGCTGCGCCTGGCCGCGTCGATCGCGTGGACGCATCATGAGCGGCTGGACGGCGGCGGGTACCCGCGCGGGCTGAGCAGGAACGAGATCCCGCAGGAGGGCCGGATCGCCGCCGTCGCGGACGTCTTCGACGCGCTCACCCGCGACCGCGTCTACCGCCGGCGCTTCTCCCGCGATCAGGCGCTCGACGTGCTCGAGGAAGGCCGCGGCACCCACTTCGACCCCGAGCTGCTGGACGCGCTCGCCGCTTCCCTGATCGATTAGCGATCGAGCACTCAGGGCATGCGCACCGCATGCCCCGTCGCTCTCCCCTGTTCCTGGCTGTGGTTCTGACGCTCGCGTGCGCCGCGCCTCCGGCACGCGCGCAGGTCGCCGGAGCCCAGCACGCCGCGTCATCGGCTGGGCACCTCGCGTTCGTGACCCAGGGCAATGGGAGCCGCTCGACGCTGCGGGTCGTCTCGCCCGAGGGCGTCGTCGGCGCGGCGGAGGACATCGGGGAGACCTTCGACACGCCGGTGGTCGCGGTCGGCGCCGCCGGTGACGCCGTCGTCGCGTGGATCGACCGCAGAGAGCTGTGGGCTCGGTATCGGCCGGCGGGTGGGACGCTGGGACCCGCCGAACTCGTCACGCGCAGCGCCTCGACCTACATCGAGTCGCTCCCGCTGGCCGTGGATGCAGCGGGCGCGGTGACCACCGCGTGGGCACCGGAGAGCGGTCGCGGCGGGCTCCATGTCCGGACCCGCGACCCGGTGAGCGGGTGGGGGCCGGTGCAGACGCTGGGCGGCATCGACGTCTACCGGCCCAAGCTCGCGCTCACCGGCAACGGCAACGCGGTGATCGCGTGGGCGCAGCACCAGCGCAAGGACCGCAACCCTTCGCAGATCGCGGTTGCCTCGCGGCTCGCCGGTCAGCCGTTCGGAGCGCCGAAGGTCGTCGTCGGCGTCCAGCACGATCCCGACTACGGGCGGATCGCCGCCAACGACCGCGGCGACGTGGCGATCGTGTGGATCGTGAGCAAGACGCGCCGGCGGCCTGGCGACGTGGAGTTCTCGATCCACGGCGTGTTCAGCAGCGGCGGTGGCCCCTTCGGCCGCCCGGTCACGCTGAGCCGTGTGAAGGAGGCGACGTCGCCGAACGTTGCCGTCCAGGCGTCCGGGCGGATGATCCTGGCCTGGCGCGACAACTCCACCCACCGCGTCGAGGCGCGGGTACGCGAGCCGAGCGGCGTTCTCGGCCGCCCGCGCATCCTTACGCACGACCTCGACGTCAACACCGGCCCGGCGGCGCTCACCGCGGGGCGCGGGGTGGTCGCCTGGTCCGACTACGACCGCGCGGCGCGCCGGCGGGTCATTCGCTTCGCCCAGGCGACCGACGACGGGCACTTCGGGCCGGCGGCAGTCATCGCCCGCGTGCGCGACACCTTCTACGACCCCGCGTTCGCGGTGTCCGCCCCCGGCTTCTCGGTCGTCGCGGTTCCCCCGTTCGCGCCGAGCGATCCGGTCGAGTGGCAACGGGTGGCTGTCGCCGCCTCATAGGCTGCGGGGGTGACAAGCCTCCTCGCTCCGGTCCTGCTGCTCGGGTTGGCTGACTCACTGAACCCGGTCACGATCGCGGTGGCGGTGCTGCTCGCCACCGGGGAGCGTCCGGCGCGGCGGCTGGCCACGTACACCTTCGGCACCGGGGTCACCTACTTCCTCGGCGGGGTGGTGCTGACGCTCGGGCCCGCGGCGCTACTGCGCACCGCGGTCCACCATCGCGGCGGGACGCGGACGTGGATCGCCGAGATCGTCGTCGGCGTCCTCGCGCTCGGGGTCGCCGCGTTCATCGTCACGCGGCCGGCGGAGGCGGTGTCCAAGCGCGTGCCGCACGAGCTGCGGCCCAGCCGGAGCTTCCTCCTCGGCGTCGGGATCACCGTGGTCGATCTCCCGACCGCGCTGATGTACTTCGGCGCGATCGCCCTGATCGTCGGGGCGGTGTTGCCGATCGGAGAGCAGCTCGGCCTGCTCGTCGTCTTCAACGTCGCCTACGTGGCGCCGTTGATCGCCATCACGGTGTTGACCGCGGTGTTCGGGGTACGGGCCCAGCCGGCGCTCCTGCGCGTGCGCGACTTCGTCGCGCGGTGGGGCGGGGTGCTGCTCGCCGCGCTGACCGCCGGCTCGGGCGTGTACCTCATCTTCCTCGGGGTGCGCGGGCTCACCCGCTGACCGTTACTGGATGGTGCAGGTCTGGGCCCCGGTGTCGATGCTCAGCGCGTGGTTGGTGAACCGGCGCGACCAGGCGGTGGAGCCGGCGGTGTGGCGTGTGGGTTCCGTCGCGGCGCCGAGGTCGAGGTCGAACACCGGGTCCCAGGCGAGCGGGGCCGAGCCGTAGGAGGTCTGGTTGGTGATCAGCACCTTGTCGCGCTCGCCCATGATCGCGGCCGCGCAGAACGCGTACCGGGTCAGGGCGGTGGAGTGGACGATGCCGAGGTAGGTGCGGCCGCCGGCGATCGCGCGGCGCATGCTGGCGTACTCGGCCTCGATCTCCGCGACTGCCTGCCCGGCGCCGCCGCCCCAGGTCAGGTACCACTCGTTCAGGCCGCCGCTCGCCGCGTCGGCGACCGCGTCCATGTCCGGCTCCTGGGGCCAGTTGCCGATGTTCGGGATCACCACGCCGCCCTTGTCGGCCGCGATCGCGCCGGTGACGGTGCGCACCAGCGGCACCACCGCGCGGTTGATCCAGTCGCCGGCGCTCGCGTAGCCGTCGATGGCGTAGCCGAGGTTGCGCCAGGCGTTGATGTCGTCGGCGAACACGCCCTGCCAGTTGTGCGCGCCCCATTTCGCCTCGAGAGCGGCGGCGTACGCGGCGGCGACGCCGGGCTTGCCGAGGTCGACGAGCCAGCTCGCTCCGCCCCACGGGTTGGGGATCCTCGCGCCGTTGTGCGTCGCCCACCAGCCGTGGGCGTCGACCGTCGCCGCGTCCAGCACGCTCGCCACGCAACACGGGTCGCCGGCGACGCCGAAGTCCGCGTAGAAGTACGCCTGGCCGGCCGGCCGATTGGCGTGGTAGGCGTCCGCCTGTGCGAATGAGTCGAAGGCGTGCGCGATGAACACGTCGGTCCGCGCGCTGTCCGTGGAGGGGCTGAAGGCGGAGGTGCCGTCGCTGTTGGTCCACAGATGCCGCACGGACAGCTGCGGGGCGCTGCTGCTCTGGGTCGTGCCGGAGAACGTGGCCGTGTCCAGGTAGAGGTTGCGATTGCACCTCGCGGTCGAGCGGTCGTTCGTATAGGCCAGCGTGACCGTGTGGCCTCCGGCGGGGACGGCCGCGGTCGTCGTGTAGGCGGTCCAACTGGTGCCGGTGACCGAGAAGGTCTGGACCGTCGCGCCGTCGACCCGCAGCGCGAGCGCGGGCGCGCCCTGGCATTGGTCGCCCTTGGCCCGGATGGTGACGCTCGTGACTGGGCTCGCCGGGTTGATCGAGGCCGACAGAGCCCCGTTCGCGGTGAGCGCGTACGAGCGCCCGCCGTTCGCCGTCGCGTCCGTCTTGATCTTGCCCGTCGTCGCCGACATCGACTCCGCCTCGAGCGTCACGAGGGAGGTGGCGGAGAACGCGGGTTCGACCGAGCCCGACGCGATTGCCGCACCGACGAGAACCAGCGCGCTGACCAAGCGCGAAGTTCGCTGCATGATGACCTCTGGGATAGGTGATGACCGTCGCGCGGCCGTGCGCAGACCACCCGGCTCCTCAGCCGGGTCACGCCTCCCTGCGCCACCGCACCAAAGCGCGGATCCCCCGACAGTTCATCACGGGCCACACCCCTATGGGGGAGCCGGCGGGAGCTTGTGTGCTTTGCCTGACCTATCCGCCCGCGGCCAGGCGGAACTCGCACACCCGATCCGCTTCGTGGGTCACTCGGCAGCCGATGCCTGTTTGTCCCAGCCGTGGAAGTGGGAGAGGTCGCCGGCCTCCCACGCTTCGCGCAGACCGGGCGTGCTGAGGTCCCAGTCCGGGCGGATCTCGCTGAAGACGGCCCGTAGCTCCACACGGAGGTCCTCGACGGAGGGGCGACCCCAGAACCAGTAGCCGTTGTAGATCTTGTGCACGACCAGCCCCGGCTTGAGCACGATGGTGTGCGGGACCATCGGGTCGTTGTCGGGGTCGGTGTACTCCTGGATGTCCAGGTCCTTCTGGACGAGCCGGTCCGGGTCTTCGAGGAAGGGCCACTGGGCGCCGACCGACGCGCGGAACTCCTGGCTCGTGTGGTGGGGATCGGTGGAGATCGTCGCGATCTTGGTGTAGGCCACCGCGAACTGGGGATAGGCCGCCGCGAGCTGCAGGTGCTGCTGGTGCTCCTTCGGGCAGTAGTGGCCGCGGGCGAGCGTCAGGACCAGGGGGTCGTCGCCCTGGATCTCGCTGAGCTTGCGAGGCACACGCTCGTGGTCGGGCAACTCGTAGTCCGGGAACGTGGCGCCGGGGACGATGTCGGAACGCATCCTGGATGTCCTTTCGCGGGTGGAGCGGTTGCCGTCATCCTCGCGGACCGGAGTGTCCCCGCGCTCTGGCAGCAAGGATTGTCAGAAGACGAACAATCTCGCCGGGAGCGGCTGAGCGGGCCTTGAGCCCGGTTTCTTGAGGCGGGCGCACGGTCCGCCGATTTCTGAGAGGAGCGATTGCTCCGGTTTTACCCCCGGTACGGCGGATGATCGGCTACCTTCGCCCTACCGCTGAGCGCAAGGAATCCAGACTGATAAGGGATTACGGCGCGTGAGGCGATGAAGTCCACCCGGATCGAGCCCGACGCGATGTCACTCGCGTGGCATCGGCGCTCGTCCGCGGGTTTCATCTCGAGCAAGGAGCAGGCAATGGCTGTAGATGCCTTCGCCGCCGAGGTTCTGGCGGACGGGCCCGTTGGGTACTGGCGCTTCGGCGAGACTCCCGGGCAGGCGGCGCATGACTCGTCGCCGAAGAACAACCACGGGTCCTACAACGGGGGAATCACCCTCGGGCTGCACCTGCGGCCGTTCCAGGGCGGTGACACGGCGGCGCTGTTCGACGGTGCCACGGGGATCGTCCGGGTGCCCAACAGCCCGAGCCTGAATCCGCCCAGCATCACCATGGAGGCCAAGATCAGGTGGGACGGCCCGACGGGCGTGCAGCAGCGGATCGTCGAGAAGGAGAGCTTCGCGGGGACGACGCAGTACGGCTTGAGCGTGCAGCCGAACGGCCGTGTCTTCGTCGAGCTGCGCTGCCCGACGGCCGCGAACGCCTTCAATTCCGTCAGTGCCACCAGCACCAAGCCGGTCAATGCGGCGCCGGCGGAGACGCACATCGTCGCGACGTACGACGGGCACCAGGTCTGCATCTTCCTCGATGGTGACCTCGACAGCGTGACCGTCCCGGGCAACGCCGCGCCGATCGACATCTCCAAGGAACAGCAATCGGGTCCGGAACTGGAGCTGGGCATCGGCGACCGGTTGGCGTACTACTCCGACCCCGCCCACTTCCAGTCGGGCGGCACGCGAACCTTCCACGGCCTGATCGACGAGCTGGCGCTGTATCCCACGGCCCTGTCCTGGGAGCGGGTCGATGCGCACTACCAGTCGCAGTTCGCGGCGGACACGTCGCTGCAGTACGCGGCCAAGGCCGTCTGCGGTGAGTCGGCCGGCGACGTCGTCGCGCGCGGCGTGTACTTCACCGCGGTCAACGTCCACAACCCGAACCGCGCGACGGTCCATCTTCGCTGGAAGGTCGCCGTCGGTCGCCCCGGAGCGAAGCCCGGTCCGGTCTCGGCGTTCCTCGACGCGCGACTGCGGCCCGACGAGGCGCTGGAGATCGACAACGCCGACATCCTCAAGCGCTTCAAGACGACCCGCTTCCTGAAGGGCTTCGTGGTGATCGAGAGCGGGCTCGAGCTCGACGTCGTCGCGGTCTACACGGCGGCCACCGAGCGGGGTCAGGTCACGACCCTCCACACCGAGCGCGTGCCCCGGCGACGCCTCACGACCCCGACCACGTAAGGGCGCCAGGGGCTTCGCGGGTCAGACAGCGGGCTTGCGGGCGCGGATGATCGCCGAGCCCGCGGCCTCGTGGACGCGGTGGGTCTCGGTGATCTCGATGTCAGTGAGGCCGGCGGCGGCGAGATAGCGCGTGTACTCGTCGCGGGTGAGGGCGCCGGCGATGCAGCCGACGTACTGCGAGACATCGGCACGAGTGGCGTCGTCCATGCCGGGGTCCGCGATGACATCGGAGACGGCGAAGCGACCGCCCGGCTTGAGCACCCGGGCGGTCTCGCGCAGGACCTGGGGCTTGTCGGTCGAGAGGTTGATGACGCAGTTGGAGAGGACGACGTCGACGCTGGCCGCCGGGAGCGGAATGGCTTCGATGTGACCCTTGAGCCAGTGGACGTTGGTGATGCCGGCCTTGGCCTGGTTGGCGCGGGCGAGCTCGAGCATCTCGTCGGTCATGTCGAGGCCGTAGGCGGTGCCGGTGGGGGCGACGCGGCGGGCGGAGAGCAGGACGTCGATGCCGCCGCCCGAGCCGAGGTCGAGCACCGTGTCGCCGGGGGAGAGGTCGGCCATCGCGGTCGGGTTGCCGCAGCCGAGCGAGGCGATCAGTGCCTCCTCGGGAAGCTCGTCGCGCTCGCCGTCGGCATAGAGGCCGCGGCCGAAGTGCTCGGCCTGCTCGTCGGTGATGATCGCCGGGTCGCTGCCGCAGCAGCCCGACTTGGCTGCCGGCTCGGTGGTCGCGCGCGCCGCGGCGGCGTAGCGCTCGCGGACGGTCTCGCGAAGGGCGTCGTTCGTCAGCTCAGCCATGTGGTCAGCTCCTGCAGCGCGTCGGGGAGGACGTAGTAGTAGGCCCACAGCCCGCGGCGCTCGGAGTCCACGATGCCGGCCTCGCGGAGCTTCTTCAGGTGGTGCGAGAGCGTGGGCTGGGAGATGTCGAACAGCGGCACCAGCTCGCACACGCAGACCTTGCCGGCGTGCTTGCGCAGCACGTCGACGAGCTGCAGGCGCACCGGGTCGCCGAGTGCCTTGGCGACCTCGGCCATGCGGAGGGCCTGGGCGCGATCGACGTCGGGATAGACGATCGGCTCGCAGCACGGCTCACCGGCGGCGCGCTTGGTCTTGGGCACGAGGGGCAGATCGACAGCCATCTATTTATGGATATCGATTGAAGTGATGGTTGTCAATGGAATATGGTCCACCCCGTCATGCCATCGCCCCTGTCGCGACGCCTGCTGGCCGAGTTCCTCGGCAGCGCCCTGCTGGCCGCGGTCGTGATCGGCTCGGGCATCGCGGCGCAACGGCTCTCGGCCGATGCCGGGCTGCAGCTGCTCGAGAACGCCGCCGCGACGGCGGCCGGGCTGTTCGCGCTGATCCTGATCTTCGGGCCGGTCTCGGGCGCGCACTTCAACCCGGTCGTCTCGCTCGTCGACGCCGCGTTCGGTGGCCTGCGCCGCCGGGATCTCGTTCCGTACATCGCGGCGCAGGTCACCGGCTGCGTCGCCGGGGCGGTGCTCGCCAACGCGATGTTCGCGCTCGCCGCGGTGAGCATCTCCACCCACCACCGCGCCAGCCCCGCGCACCTGCTGTCCGAGGTCGTCGCGACGTGCGGGCTGTTGCTGGTGATCTTCTCGCTGGTGCGCACCGGCCGGCCGGCCACCGTGCCGGCCGCCGTGGGCGCGTACATCGGGGCCGCGTACTGGTTCACGAGCTCGACGAGCTTCGCCAACCCGGCGATCACCGCCGGCCGCGTCTTCTCGGACACCTTCGCCGGCATCGCGCCCGCGTCCGTCCCCACGTTCGTCCTCGCCCAACTCGCCGGCGGCCTCGCGGCCTTCGGCCTGATCCGAACCCTCTATCCGACATGACCCACGTGCTCTTCGTCTGCCTGCAGAACGCCGGCCGCTCCCAGATCAGCCAGGCGCTGTTCGAACGCGCCGCCGGCGGGCGCCACAGCGCCGAATCGGCGGGCAGCGTCGCCGACCCCAACGGCCACGTGCACCCGGAGGTCGTGCAGGTCATGCGCGAGGTCGGGGTCGACCTCTCCGGCCGGCGCCCGCAGCGGCTGACCGACGAGCTCGCGCGGCGCGCCGACATCGTGGTCACGATGGGCTGCGGAGACGCCTGTCCCTACATCCCCGGCAAGCGCTACCTCGACTGGGACCTGCCCGACCCGTCCGGCCAGGCGATCGAGGCGGTGCGTGCGCTGCGCGAGGAGATCGCACAGCGCGTCGACGCGCTGATCGCCGAGCTGCCATGACCGACCTGCCCATCGCCTGCAGCTTGAGCCCGGACGGGATGAGCGCCCGCCTGGCCCTGATCGAAGCGCTCGCCGCCGACGGGCTCCTCGAGCGCACGGCGACCGAGTCCGGACTGCGGGTGCGGCTGCGCGACACCCCCGAGATCGAGCGCCGCACGCGCGAGCTGATCGCCGCCGAATCGGCGTGCTGCGGCTTCCTCGACTTCGATCTGCGCCGCGACGACACCGCGTTGATCCTCGACATCTCAGGCCCGCCGGACGCCCGGCCGGTCGTCGATCTCCTCTTCGCGCCTGATGCGACCATGCGCGGGTGACCGCCCGCTCGATCGCCCTCTTCATCGCCGCCGCGATCGCCGAGATCGGCGGCGCCTACCTGGTCTGGCTCGGCTTCAAGGACGATAAGGGGATCGCGTTCGTCGCCCTCGGCGCGATGGCGTTGACCGCCTACGGCGTGCTCGCCGCACTCCAGCCCAGCCAGGAGTTCGGGCGCGTCCTGGCCGCGTACGGCGGCGTCTTCATCGTCGGCTCGTTGCTCTGGGGCGTCGTCTTCGACGATTTCCGCCCCGACCGCGCCGACCTGCTCGGCGCCGCGATCTGCCTGATCGGCGTGACCGTGATCATGTACGGCCGCTAGGCCGGCGTCCAGAATTTGGCTCTAGGCCGCCGAATCAGCCCTGAAACGACGACGGGCTGCGCCGCGGACCCGGCGCACTGCGACCCCCTGAGCGCTCACCCCTGCGCCCCGGCCCAGCGCCGGGCCTCGTCGAGGAACGCGTCGCGCGCCGGATGCGAGCGCGCAGGGTCCCACAGCAGGTCGTCCTGCTCCTCCAGGACGCCCGACGTCAGCGGGATCCACGTCAGTCCGCCCGGCAGCGCGCCGCGGACCGACTCCGATGCGATCTGGACGCCTCGTCCTTCCACGACGTCGGTGAACAGCGGGTCGAACGGCAGGCGCACCGTGACGATCTCGGGGACCACGCCGGCCGCGGCGCAGGCGGCCATGATCGCGTCGTGGCGCGCGGGCGAGTCGTCTCGGCGGCGCATCACCAGCGAGTGCCCCGCGAGGTCGCCCAGGGCGACCTCCGCACGGCCGGCCAGCGCGTCGTCGGCGCGGACGATGACCCCGGAGCGCAGGCGGCGGAGGGTGTGGGTGAACAGCTGGTCGGTATCGGCCGCCCAGCGCGACAACGCCACGTCGACGTCACCGTCGCGTACCGCCTGCGCGAGCTGCCGGGTCGGGACCTCGCGTACCTCCACGCGCAGCTCGGGCCGCGCCTCGGTGACGGCTGAGACGAGCCGGGGTCCGGTGTCGAACGCCGCCGTCCGCCAGTAGCCCAGGAGCACGACCCCGGTCTGCGCGGCGCCCACCCGGCGCGCGCGGTCGCGCAGCGCGTCGGCCGCCGCGACGACCGCGCGGGCCTCGTCGACGATCGGGCGCCCGTGCGAGGTCACGCGCACGTGGCGGGTCGTGCGGTCGAAGATGCGCAGCCCGAGCTCGTCCTCCAGCCGGCGGACCTGCTCGCTGAGCACCTGCTGGGAGACCCCCAGCTTTTCGGCGGCGCGCGTGAAGTTCAGCTCGTCGGCGACGGCCACGGCGTAGCGCAGGTGACGGAGCTCAGGCACGGCGCCATTGTGACGTGACAACCCCGGCCTGTTTCCCCCGGCGAGCGCGCGGCCATACGCTCGCCGTCATGCACGAACTCGAGATCATCGCCTTGTTCACCCCGGCCGAGCACCGCGCTCAGGACGTCGAGGATGTCCTGAAGGCGGCGGTCACGCCGTCGCGCGCCGAGCCGGGCAACGTCGCCTACGCGGTGCGCCGCCTGGCGGGGACGCCGACGCGGTACGCGGTGCTCGAGCGCTGGGCCGACGACGAGGCCTTCGCCGCGCACGGGCAGACCCCGCACATCAGGCGCCTGCTCGACCGGGCGGACGAGCTCTTGACCGGACCGCCCGAGTTGCTGCACTTCGCTGCCGGCGAGGTCGCCTGAGCGGGCGTCAGCCCGCGGGCGGGCCGCCCTCGGCGGCCGGGTGCTCCAGCAGGCGGGCCGAGAAGCGGACGTGGTCGAGGTAGTCCTCGACCGCGCCGACCTGCTCGGCGCCGCGATCTGCCTGATCGGCGTGACCGTGATCATGTACGGGCGCTAGGCCAGCGTCCGGAATTTGGCTCTAGGCCGCGGAATCAGGCCCGAAACGACGAAAGGCCCGCGATTGCGGGCCTTTCGGTGAAGCGGATGAAGGGACTCGAACCCTCGACCTTCTGCATGGCAAGCAGACGCTCTAGCCAACTGAGCTACATCCGCACGGCGGCAGCGAGTATAGCCAGCTTGATTTGGTCTTGTGAGAGCGCCTGTAGAGTCAAGGCATGGCGGATTCCCCAACTGAGCGGCGACCGCGGACTCCGCTGCCCCCGAGACAAGAGCCGGGCAAGCCGCCCGCGAAGCGTCCTGGAGTTCCGACTCCGTCACGGATGCCGAGGATTCCGGGTGGGCGGACGTTCTGGATCATCGTGTTGTCGCTGCTGGCCGTGAACTACCTCAGCGTCGCGTTCTTCGCGCCGGGCAAGGCGAAGAGCGTGACCATCCCGTATGACGCGCCGTCCGGTGCGCCCGGATTCCTGCAGCAGGTCGCGAAGGGCAACGTCACGAAGATCAAGACGCAGGGCGCCAGCATGGAGGGCGTCTTCAAGAACGACGTCAAATACCCCGACGACAAGGCTGACGCGGTCAAGAACTTCGAGACCGAGATCCCGTCGTATGAGATCTACGACAGCGCGCGCCTGCAGTCCGTGCTCAAGGCGGCGAAGGTGGACATCACCGCGCAGCCGATCAACGACGGGCGCGGGTTCCTGACGAATTTGATCCTCGGGTTCGGCCCCGTGATCCTGCTCGTGTTCCTCTTCGTCTGGCTGAGCAGACGAGCGGCGGGCGGGCAGATGGGCGCGATCGGGGCGTTCGGGCGCTCGAAGGCGCGCCGCGTCGAGGGCAACGACCAGCGCGTGACGTTCAAGGACGTCGCGGGGATCGACGAGGCCAAGGGCGAGCTCACCGAGGTCGTCGACTTCCTCAAGAACCCCGAGAAGTACCAGAAGCTCGGTGGCCGGATTCCACGAGGCGTCCTGCTCGCGGGGCGTCCCGGCACGGGCAAGACGCTGCTCGCGAGGGCAGTCGCGGGTGAGGCCGGCGTGCCGTTCTTCTCCGTCTCCGCGTCTGAGTTCGTCGAGGCCATCGTCGGCATCGGCGCGTCCCGCGTGCGCGACCTTTTCAAGCAGGCGAAGGAAGCCGCGCCGGCGATCATCTTCATCGACGAGCTCGACGCGATCGGGCGCAGCCGCAGCGCCGGCAACTCGTTCGGCGGCGGCAACGACGAGCGCGAGCAGACGCTCAACCAGATCCTCACGGAGATGGACGGGTTCGAGACGGGCGACACGGTGATCGTGCTCGGGGCGACGAACCGGGCGGAGATCCTCGATCAGGCGCTGCTGCGACCGGGCCGGTTCGACCGGCGCGTGACGGTCCCGCCGCCCGACAAGGACGGCCGCAAGAAGATCCTCGAGGTCCACACGCGCAGCCTGCCGCTGGACAGCGACGTCGACTTGGACGACATCGCCGCGATCTCCCCGGGCATGGTGGGCGCCGATATCGCCAACCTGGCCAACGAGGCGGCGCTGCTCGCGGCCCGCCGCGGGCACACCAAGGTCCAGCGGCTGGACTTCACGGACAGCCTCGAGAAGATCATCCTGGGCGCGCCGCGAGGGATCATCCTGTCCGACGAGGAGAAGCGGCGGACGGCCTACCACGAGGCGGGGCACGCGATCGTGGGCATGATGACCCCGGGCGCGGACCCCGTGCGCAAGGTGTCGATCATCCCGCGCACGATGTCCCTGGGCGTGACCATCTCGAGCCCCGACAACGAGCGCACGAACTACGACGTCGACTATCTGCACGGCCGGATCCGGGTCGCGCTCGGCGGCCGGATCGCCGAGGAGCTGGTCTACGACAGCATCAGCGCCGGCGCGGAATCCGACATCCAGCAACTCACGGGGATCGCCCGTCAGATGGTCGGCCGGTGGGGCATGAGCCAGGCGATCGGGCCGATCGCGGTCATTCCGTCCGACTCGCAGGGCCCGCTGCTGCCCGGCGTCTCCGAGGTCTCGGAGACGACGCAGCAGCTGATCGACACCGAGGTGCGGCGGATCGTCGAGGAGCAGTACCAGATCGTCACTCGCCTGCTCACCGACCATCGCGACAAGCTCGACAGCCTGACCGAGCGCCTCCTCGAGGAGGAGACGCTCGACATGGACGACGCCTACAATGCGGCGGGCGTTCCCATCCCGCGCGTCGCGGCGAACGAGCCGAGCGTCGCGTAGGGCCTAAGAGAGGGCGGCTCGCCCGCGCTGGACTCCGGTCCGGCCGTGCGCGAGCCGCTCGCTCGCCTCCGGCAGCAGCTCGCCCGCCTCGCTCAAGTAGTCCCGCCAGGACCGCGTGGGCTGGTAGCCGAGCAGCTCTGCGGCACGCGCGCTCGAGATCCCGCTCGCGTCCTCGCGCTCCAACTCGCCGACGGTCACCTCCGACCCGAAGTGATGCGAGATCAGCTCCCGCAGCGGCCGTCCGGCGCCGTTGTCGAGCCCGCTGACGTACATCGTCTCGTGCCCGGGCAGCGAGCTCTCCGCCGCCAGCCGCAATGCGTGGGCGAGGTCGTAGGCGTCGACGTAGCTCCAGAAGTTCGCGCTGGACTCGCCGCCGAGGGGATCGGTGAGCCAGGGCGAGAGCGAGCGCTGGTAGTTGCCCTCCCACTGCACCCACGTCGGCCGGATCGAGATCGCGCGCAGGTCCGAGCGCGCGACCGCGGCGTCCATCAGTTGCTCGCCGAACACCTTGGCGAGCGCGTAGGGGTCCTGCGGGCGGTTCTCCAGCGACTCGTCGATCGGCGCCGCGGGCGCGTGGAAGGAACGCTCCGCGAAGCCCATCCCGGCGACGGTCTCCGAAGAGACGTTCACGAGCCGGTCCACACCCACCCGCACGCACGCCTCGGCCAGGTTGAACGTCGCCATCACGTTGTTGCCGAAGACCTTGTGCGGGGCGTTGCGGGTCGGCTCGGGCAGCGCCGCGCAATGGATGACGACATCGGCGCCGCGCACCGCCGCGAACGCGTCCCCCGGATCGGTGAGATCCGCCTGGAAGTAGTGCGCGCCGCGGTTGCCACCTTCGTAGACCGGAGCGATCAGATCGCAGCCCGTGACCCGATGCCCGGCCTCGAGCAGGTCGTGGACCGTGGCCGCGCCGACCTTGCCTCGGGCGCCTGTGACGAGGATCTCCATACCGGAGGCCTACCAGTTCTTGGCGACGCGCAGCCCGTAGACCCCGGCGAGGACGAGCATCAGCGCCGTCAGCGCGGGGATGTCGACGGCGGCGGCGGTGCGGGCGGTCGCGCCCATCGCGGGGCAGCCGGGCACGATGCAGGTCCTCCCAGCCGTCCACAGCAGGCAGGCGAGCAACTCGGCGCTGCACAGCGCGATCGCCGTGCGGGCGAACAGCGGCGGCGCCTTGACGGTCGGGAAGAACAGGAAGGCGCCGAACGAGACCCAGAGCGTGAAGGCGACCGAGAGCTCCACGCGCTCATGTTTCCACGCCCACGCGCCGACCAACAACCGAAGATGCGCCGCCTCTCGCTCCTCCTGGTCGCCGCGGTCGCGGCGCTGACCTGTGGCCCCACCGCCCACGCCGCCACGCGTGCCAACTGGAACCGCTCAGAGCAGGAGGACGTCGTCGCCGCCGGCATCCTCGCCCGCCTCGACGACGGCCGCTTCCACGGCGAGCGTGACCTGACGGGCGCCCAGCTGGGGGAGGCACTGACCGCGCTCGCCGGCCAGCCGGTCGCCGGCGCCGCGCAGACGACCGTCTCGGTCACCGCGTTCGACGCGCGGCTGGTCGCCCAGCTCGGCCTGAATGACATTGCCGCCCACGTCCAGGACACCGCCCGCCAGGCGGGGTTGAACCCGCCGCGCACGTTCGGCACCGAGGTCGTCGCCCGCTTCCTCGGTCTGCGAACGAACCATCCGGCCTCCGACGACGCGCTCGAGCTCTACCCGTGGGAGCCGATCACCCGCGCCGAGGCCGCCCACTCCTTCGCGACGCTCCTGCAGAGCCGCGACTGGGCCGTCGAGAACGCCCGCGCCCAGCTCGGCGCCTTCGCTCTCCCGAGCTACGACGCCACGACCCGAAGCGCCCTGCGCGTCGCGGTCTCGAAGATCGGCATGCCCTACATCTGGGGCGGCGAGACCGACACCACGTCCTCCACGTACGGCTATCAGGCGCACGGGGGCTACGACTGCTCCGGGTTCGTCTGGCGCACCTTCAAGCTCTCGAACCTTCCGGCCGGCACGGGGATCACCGGCCGCACCGCGGCGCAGATGGCGGGGGAGATCCCCAAGCGCGAGCGGCTGCGCCTGGACGAGATCGCGCCCGGCGATCTCGTGTTCTTCGGCACCGCGAAGTTCAACGGCAAGGCGACCGAGACCGGCGTCGACCACGTCGGGATCGCGCTCTCGCCGCACTGGATGATCCACTCCTCGGCGCAGGGCGTCTACGTGTCCTCGCTCGACGACGAATGGCGCCAGGCTCGCTTCACCTGGGCCCGGCGCGTACTCTGAACCCGGGGCGGGGGCAGTGCGTAGACCTCCGCGTCGGGAATCGAATGGAGGGTGCAAGATGCGCAAGAACAAGCTCGCCGCGGGAGCCGTCGTGTTGGCCGTCGGCCTCGGTGGCGTGGCGACGACCGCTGTCTCGGCGGCGCCGAACACGACTTACAAGCTGTCGGCCGACAAGTCGAAGCTGAAGTTCAACAAGTCCACGATCCGCGCCAAGTCGGGCAAGGTCACGCTCAGCCTGAGCAATCCGTCCTCGCTCCCGCACAACATCAGCATCCAGGGCAAGGGCAAGGGCAAGGTCGTGAACAAGGGCGGCACGTCAACCGTCTCCGCGACCCTGAAGAAGGGCACCTACACCTTCCTCTGCACCGTCGACGGGCACGCCAAGGCGGGCATGAAGGGCAAGCTCATCGTCAGCTAGGGCTGACGCCCGAGGGCCTGGCGCCTGAGTTTGCGCGCGCCAGGCCCTGGCAAGAATGGGAAACGTCCGCAACAAAGGCCGCGGCGGCTGGAATGGGAGGCGCCGCGGGGGGAGGTGAGGACGTTGGCCCAAGAGGTCGGCACCCGTGGCACGACCACCAAGGGGCGGTTCGGTCGCCCCGATCAGCCGGAGCCGGTGTATGCGCCGGAAGCGCGCAGCGATCACCTGCCGCCGATGGAGTACCGCGACATGCCGGAGCCCTTGCCACTGCGCAAGGTGCTCGGGCCGAGCGTGATCCTCGCGGGGGTCGGGGTCGGCTCAGGCGAGTACATCCTCTGGCCCTACATCAGCGCCAACGCGGGGATCGGGTTCCTGTACCTGGCCTTCGTCGGCGTGACGATCCAGTACTTCCTCAACATGGAGATCGAGCGCTACACGCTCGCCACGGGGGAGACGGCGATCGCGGGCTTCGCGCGCTCGTGGAAGCCATGGGGGATCCTGTTCTGCGTCTTCGCGGTGGTCCCGAACATCTGGCCGGGATGGGCGACCGCGGGCGCGACGACCTTCAGCTACCTGGTGGGTGGATCGCCGACGGTGATCGCGATGATCGTGCTGATCTCGATCGGGGTGGCGCTGACGACGTCACCCGTGGTCTACAAGGCCCTGGAGGGCGCGGAGTTCTTCAAGGTCGGCCTGACGATCGTCTTCCTGTTGATCGCGATCGTGGCCGCGATCAGTCCGTCGGACTGGGGCGCGCTGAGCGACAACGTGTCCAACTTCGGGACCTTGCCGACGAGCGATGTCGCGATCTCAACGCTGCTCGCCGGACTCGTGTTCGCGGGCGCGGGCGGGGCGAACAACCTCGTGCAGTCCAACTGGATCCGCGAGAAGGGCTTCGGCATGGGCGCCTACGCGCCGCGGATCGAGTCCCCGGTCACCGGCGCGCCGGAGCCGGCCGCCTCGACCGGCACGATGATGCGCCAGGACGAGGAGAACATCGGCCGCTTCCGCAAGTGGTTCAGCGTGGCCAACAAGGAGCAGCTCGTCTCCTTCTGGGCCATCTGCCTGGCCTCGATCGTCGTCTTCTCCGTCCTCGCGTACTCGACGGTCTACGGCAAGAACATCTCCGACGAGGCCGACTTCGACTTCATCAAGGGCGAGGGCGAGGTCCTGAAGGACGTCGTCGGGCCGTGGTTCGGCACGTTCTTCTGGATCTTCGGGTCGATCTCGCTGGTGCTGGTGGCGCTGGGCGTCGTCGACTACGTCGCACGTCTCTGCGCTGACGTTCTGAAGACCCTGCACCTGCGCGACAACGCGCGCTGGAGCGAGTCGAAGATCTACGCGGCGATCGTGTGGACGATGTGCCTGCTGGGCGTGGCCGTCCTCGCCTCGGGCTTCGATCAGCCGCTCGTCCTGCTGGTGCTCTCGGCCTGTCTGAACGGGATCGTGATGTTCATCTACTCGATCCTGCTGATCAGGCTCAACCGCACCGGGCTGCCGCCCGCGATCCGCGTCCGCGGCCTGCGGCTGGGCGCACTGTGCGTCGCGGTGCTGTTCTACGGCTTCTTCGCCGGCTGGTACGTCATCGTCCAGCTGGGGGAGATCTTCTAGATGCAGACGCGGCGACTCTTCGCCCGCTTCGTGGTCTTCGCGGCAACGTTCACCGTGCTGTACGTTGCCGCGGGACTGCTCGGCCTGGGCGTGTAGCTGGACCTGGACGATCGGCCGAGTTGTGGCTCGGTCGATTCAAGTCAAAGATGTCCGCACAGGACGTGACCGCATGGAGGCGGCGAGTTGTACGGACGCAGGATCTACATCGCTCTCATCGGTCTGCTGCTCGCGCTCGGCATCGCCGCGCCCGCGCAGGCCGCCGCGGTCGACGTCACCTCGGCGGGGACGATCACCGGCAGCGCCGTGGTCGGCCAGAAGCTGACCGTGAGCAACGGGTCCTACACCGGCCCGAGCGGCACGACGACCGGGCGGATGTGGGTGCGCTGCGACTCCGCGACGACGACCTCCTGCGCGACGATCGACGGCGCGACGTCGACGACGTACACGCTGACCACGGCCGACAAGGGCAAGTGGCTGCGGGTGACGCTGTACGCGTACTGGCTCTATGACTGGGATTACGCGCTCACGAGCCCGACGGCGGTGATCGCCGCGGCGCCGACGCCGACCCCCACGCCGACGCCGACGCGGACGCCGACGCCGACTCCCACGCCGACGAAGACCCCTACGCCGACGCCGACGCCCACCAAGACGCCGACGCCGACCGCAACGCCCGCCAAGACCGCGGCCCCGGTGATCTCACCCACCCCCACGGCGACGGCAACCGCGGCCCCTGCTCCCACGGCCGCACCGGCCACGGGCTTCACCTCCGCCGACGCGCCGGCGGCCGATCCGCCGCTCGGCGAGCCGATCGCCGCGCCCGTCGCCCAGCCGAGCCCCGCGGCCTCGCTCGCGGCCGAGACCGCCGCCCGCAAGAAGGTCGCGAAGGCGAAGATGATCCGCCCGTATCCGACGGTCCGGATCAGCGGCAGCCTGACCAAGCGCGGTGCTGACGTCGCGCTCCTCACGGTCAAGGCGCCCAAGGGCGTGCGCATCACCCTCACCTGCCAGGGCAAGGGCTGCCCGCTGCGGGAGGTCGCCCAGGCCACGTCGCTCTTTCACATCCAGCAGTTCGAGCGCGAACTGGTGGCCGGCACGAAGCTGACGATCACCGTGACCAAGCCCGGCTACATCACCAAGGTCACGACGATCACGATCCGCAAGGGCAAGGGCCCCGCTCGCACCGACCGCTGTCAGCAGCCGGGCGAGACGAAGCGCATCGCGTGCCCTAAGCGCTGAGCCGGCCGCGCTGATGGCGGTCGGCGCGGCGCGAGTTCCAATCCTCGCCGTTGACCGGCCCGACGAGCGCGGCGAGGATCTCGCGCACCCGCCGGCGGAAGAAGAAATGCCCCTCGCCGGGATCGAACCACGCGCGGCAGCGCGGCAGGCCGGCGACGAGGTGCAGCGCGTGATCGGCGGGCACGAAGGCGTCGGCCATCCCGTGCCACACCTGCACCTCACAGCGCACCTCGTCCAGCGGGAAGCCCCACGGGCGCGACGTCACGCGGTGATCCTCGATCAGCCCGCCGATCCCGCTCGACGTGGCGGCGAGGAAGGCCGTGTGGGTGTCGCGGCGGGTGGCGGGCTCGGCCACGTGGCGGCGGTCCATCGGGGGCGCGCCGAGCACCATCGCGCGCTCGAGCAGCCGCGGCTGGCGGGCGACCAGGGCGACGGCGGCGTCCCCGAGGCGGGCGGCGGTGTGCGGGGCAGCGGCGATCGCCCGCAGCGGCAGCCGCACCCGCCGCGGGAGGCCGGGCACGTCGACCGGCGCGCAGAGCGGGGAGAGCGAGGACACGACGGCGGCGGCCTTCGCCCGCTCTCCCAGCCGGTGCGCGCACGCGACGGCATACGGGCCGCCCGCGGAGACACCCACGACGGAGAAGCGTTGTACGTCAAGCGCGTCGGCGACCTGCTCGAGGTCGGCCGCGAAGTCCAGCAGCGTGCGGTTCGGATGCGGGTCCGAGCCGCCGAACCCGGGGCGCTGGGGGAGCAGCATCCGCAGGCCGAGGGTGTCGATCGCCAGCGCCAGGTCGCCCCGGCACTCCAGCGGCGCGCCGATCGCGCCGTGCAGGTACATGACGACCTGACCGTCGAGCGAGCCCACGTCGGTGACGGCGAGCGAGCGGCCGTCGGTGAGGCGCACAGCGTGTTGCACTACGCGAAGTTGGGTCAAGCCGGTCTCTCCAGGCGGCGGTCGAAATCCCTGCAAACCCGAAGCTAGGGCGAGCGCGTCGCGGCGATGTTGCGATGCCGTGACAGCGCTGTGAGGATCTCCTCCAGCGCGAGCGAGAACTGCTCCGGGCGCTCCATCATCGGGATGTGCCCGGCGCCGTCGATCGTCCTTACGGGGGTGTCGGCGCCACGGGCGTGCAGGATGGTCTCGATCCCGGAGGGGGGAATGATCCGGTCGTGCTCGCCCCAGAGCACGCCCACCGGGACCTTCAGGCTCGCCAGCCGCGGTCTTAGATCGACCTGCGCCACCGCGGTCAGCGCGGCGCCGGTGCGGGTCGCGCCCTGCGAGGCCTTCAGCATCGCCCGCACCTCGGCGGGCGGGATCGACGCCGGGTCCTTCGTCCCGGGCGACATCAGCAGGCGCCGTCCCCACGGCGTGTCCGCCAGCGCCGCCCCCCGCCGCCGCAGCGGGAGCGCGCGCTCGGCGGCGCCGCCGATCAGCTGCGCGGCGGCGTTCGGGACGCGCCGCAGCCCCGCGGGTGCGACGAGCACGAGCGACCGCACCGCGCCCGGGTGCCGGTCGGCGAGCACGATCGCCAACGCGCCGCCGAGCGAATGGCCGGCGAGCTCGAACGGCGCCTTGACCCCGATCTCCTCGAGCCCGTTGGCGATGTCGTCGGCGACGACCTCCAGATCGAACCCCTCACCGGCCGCCGGCGACTCGCCGAACCCGGGCACGTCGATCGCGACCACCCGCCGCGAACGCTCCAGCAGCGGCAGCACCCGCCGCCAGATCACCCGCGTCGTCGCGAGCCCGTGAACCAGCACGAGCGGCTCGCCACGCCCATGAGCTTCGTGCGCGAGCGTGAAAGCCAAAAGGCGCCGACCAGAATCGAACTGGTGTACACGGCTTTGCAGGCCGCTGCGTAGCCACTCCGCCACGGCGCCGGGTGGGCGAGTGATCTTAGCCGCCAAGCTCCCGGATTCGGTTGCTAGGCTACCCGTCCGCTGGGGGCGATTAGCTCAGTTGGTTAGAGCGCACGCTTGACATGCGTGAGGTCACTGGTTCGAATCCAGTATCGCCCACTGAAAGGCCTGCCTTCGCAGGCCTTTTGTCTTTGCCGTCCGAGACCGGTTCGACGCGCCCCCCGTTACGGGCTGGTGGAGTCGAGCGGTTCGCGTGGGATGTCCCACACCACCCGCTGGTCTCGCGGCCCGCGGATCAGCGCCGTGATCTGTTGGTTGATCGCGGCGCTCGCGGATATCAGCCAGAACAGGATCGGGTAGAGCGGGCCGAGCACCATCGCGCGCACGTCCCAGTGGTCGTAGGGATAGCTCAGAACCACGGCGACGGTGAGCTGGACGACCGCCACGGTCGAGATCGCGACGCCCCACCCGAGCCCGACCCCGAAGAACCCGAGGTGCTGGCCGAACAGCACGTTCAGCACGCTGAGCACGAGCGAGCACAGCAAACACGCGACCCAGATCAACGATGCGAGCGACTCCAGGCCGAGCAGCCACATGCGGTGATTGCGCCAGCGGCAGACGTCGCGCAGGTGGGCGTGCAGGACCTCTCCCTGCCCGCGCGCCCAGCGCTTGCGTTGCGCCCACAGCGCGTGCAGGCTCGACGGGACCTGCATCCCGACGAGGGCGCGCGGCTCGTATGCCGTCTGCCAGCCGGCGATCAGCAGCCGCCAGGTGAGGTCGATGTCCTCGGTGGCCATCCGCCCGTCGTAGCCGCCCACGGCCAGCACCCGATCGCGGCGGAACAGTCCGAGCACCCCGGCAACGATGCCGACCCGCCCGGTGAGCGACTGGGTGCGCCGGACCAGCCCGATGATCGCCGCGGCTTCGAGCACCTGCATCGCGCAGAGCACCCCATCGCGGTTGGTGACGTGCGGCGCGCCCGCCACGGCCGCCAGCACCGGCGAGGACTCGATCCGCGCCACGAGAAAGCGGATCGCGCGCGGGTGCATGTGGGTGTCGGCGTCGGTGACCATCACCAGCTCATGCCGGGCGCGCGCGAATCCGAGGTTGAGCTGCTCGGCCTTGCCGCGGTTCACGGGATCGCGGAGCACGCGCAGGCGCCTGTCGCCGGCCCCCGCCTCGATCGCCGCGGCCTCGGTCTCGTCGCTGGAGCCGTCGTCGAGGACCAGCACCTCGAACCGTGGGTAGTCGGACTTCAAGGCCGCGCGTACGCTCGTGGCGATCACCGCCGCTTCGTTGTACGCGGGAATCAGCACGCTCACACCGGGCCAGTCGCGCTCGGTCTCGGGCAGCGGATCGCTGGGGCGCTCGTCCCACAGGCGGAACATGAGGCCGCCGGCGATCCACAGCGCCGCGGTGAGCACGGGGTAGAGCGCGACGATTGCGAGCAGCACGTCAAGCGCGGTCTGCATACCGTCGCTCCTCGCGGCGTCGCCCGACTCGGAGCAGGCTCAGCACGATCGCCGCAAAGACGAACGACGCGGCGGTGACCAGCAGCCCGAGCTCGATCGCGTCCGTGCGGTCCAGCAGCACGGCGGCGGCGATCAGCGCGATCACCCACAGGATCGGTCCGAACACGAGCGCGGCGATCAGCTTCGGTCCCGATGCCGGGCGCAGTGGCCGAAATGGCTCCTCGAACCCGTGGGCATCGTCAGGCATCGCCAAGCTCGCCGCGATGATGCCCGAGACCGGCCGCGCGAGCAACTGTTGGCTGTGATGGTTAGAGTCGCGCTCCGCATGAGATCGGCCGCGGTGCTCGCCGCCTTGACCTGCGGGTTGTGCCTCGGGTCGGCGGCCTGCGGCGACTCGTCGGTTCGGGCCCCCGAGCCGACGGCGCCGGCCGCCGCCCGGACACCGCTCCCCGCGCCTGACGTCCCCGCCCTGACCGAGGACGAGCAGCACACGTGGCAGCAGCTCCCGCCGGATCGGTCGGCCATCCCGGTCCTCCTCTACCACGGGATCGGCCCCGAGAGCGGCTTCTCGGTCGCCGCGGACGCCGCCTACGGCGTCGACACCGCGGACTTCGCCAAGCAGATGACGATGATCCACCATGCCGGCTACGAGACCGTCGACCTGCAGACGTTCATCGACTTCGTAGAGAACAAGCCGGTCGATCTCCCACCGCGACCGTTGCTGCTGACCTTCGACGACGCGCGCGCCGACTCCTGGACCGGCGCCGACGACATCCTGCGCAAGCTGCATTTCGACGCCGTCATGTTCGTCGACGTCGGGCGCGTCGACGGCGGCGATCCGGAATACCTCAGGTGGCACGAGCTCGCGACCATGCAGGACAGCGGGCGCTGGCAGCTGCAACTGCACTCCGGCAAGGGCCACACGCAGATCCACTACGGCCCGGGACCCGACGACTACGGACCGTTCTACGCCTACGCACAGCAGGGGGAGGACTTCGACGGCTGGCAAGACCGCGTCCACTCCGACATCGCCTGGGGTCAGACGACGCTCGCCGATCACATCTCCGCCTACCGGCCGCTTGCCTTCACTCCCCCGTACGGCAGCTACGGCCAGGACGGCACCAACGACTCGCGGATCCCCGGCGACCTCCTCGGCTGGCTCACGCAGCGCTACGACGCGGTCTTCACGCAAGACGTCAACGCGCGGGCGCAGGCAGGGGCGGGGCAGCCGCTGGGCCGCATCCAGGTCACGCGCGCCACCACCGGAGGCGAGCTGCACGACATGCTGCTCTCCGGCGAGCCCTGACGGCGGCGTCTAGTCGACCGCGTTCAGCGCACGGTTGATGTTGAGCCGGCCGCCGCTCGCCACCTTGCCCTTCAGGCTGCTCTTGTCGTCGGCGTATTTGAGCAGCAGGTTGCGGATCTGCCCGAACGTGTCGGCGCCGGCCTTGCGGAGCATCGCGGCAGCGGCCGCGACGAGCGGGGCGGCCATGCTGGTTCCCGAGGCGTCCCGATAGCCGCCGTCATCCCAGGTTGACGCGATGGCGTCGCCGGGCGCGCCCAGGTCGACGCTCTGCGCGCCGTAGTTGGAGTAGGAGGCGAGCTTGTCGCGGTCGGTGGTCGCGGCCACCGAGATGACGTTGTCGTTGGGGTATGCGGCCGGATAGGACGGGTGCGTGTCGGCGTTCTGGCCGTCGTTGCCGGCGGCGGCGACGATCAGCGTGTCGTGGTCTTGGGCGTACTGGATCGCGTTGCGTTCGAGGTCGCTCGGCGTGGGGGAGGTGTAGCTGGCGTTGATGATCCGTGCGCCGTGGTCGACGGCGTAGACGATCCCTTCGGCCGAGCTGCTGGTGTAGCCGGCGCCGTCGGCGTCCATGATCCGGATGGACATCAGCCGCGACTTCCAGCACAGGCCGCTCACCCCGCGTTGGTTGTCGCCCTCGGCGGCGATGATGCCGGCGGCGTGGGTGCCGTGACCGTTCTGGTCGACCCCTGAGCCCTTGTCGTCGGTCAGGTCCACGCCCTTGTAGTCGTCGATGTAGCCGTCGTGATCGTCGTCGATCCCGTTGCCGCTCTTCTCCTTCTCATTGACCCAGATGTTGTCCTTCAGGTCCTTGTGTCCGGTGTCGATGCCGGTGTCGATCACCGCCACGGTCGAGCACGAGGTGCGGGAGTTCCACGCCGCGGTCGCGTCGATGTCGTGGTCGGAGCTGTCGCTGAGCGCGTACTGCAGCGAGAAGCCCTCGTCGTCGGGGACCTTGGCGATGCGGCCCAGGTTCAGTCGCTTTCCGACGATCACCGGCCGGACGAGCCTGACGGGCTGATCGAGCTCCGCGAAGGCGACCGACGGCTCCGCGCGCAGCCGCGCGAGGATCGCCTCGAGCTGATCCGCGGGGACCGTGGCGGCGTTCGCCCTCAATGCGCCGATGTCGCGGGTGAGCACCGCGTCGCCGCGGACGAGCACCTGTTCGCGTTGCGGGCGCGCCACGCCGGGCTTGAAGCCGACCACGATCCGCGCCCGCTCCCCGGGCTGCCCCGGTGCGGCGCCGGCGGGGTCAGTGCCCGAGAAGAACATCGCTGCCGCGAAGACCCCGACGAGCAAAAATATAGAGTGGTAGGAGGCACCGCCACCAGTCAGCGAACGACCGTGCATTCGCTCGACTGTACGCCCCTCCCGGAGCCCTCGGAAGGGGTGCGTCCTGGCCCACCGCAAGGCGTGCCTGCACGCTCTACGGGGTCAGGAGCAGCGCGACGGCGCGGTGGCGCCCGGCGCCAGGCACAGCGTCTGCGCGACCGGGGTGCGCCCGCGCTTGAGCGGGTAGCGCACGACCTTGCCGACCTTGTCCGGCGCGGTGACGCGGATCTCGAGCGTCTGGCCCGCGCGGAACCGGTGGCGATAGCGCTTGATCGTGTTGAGCACGTTGACGCGCCCGCCGGCGGCGGCGCTGAGGGTGCGGCGCTTGATCGGGCAGTGCTTGCCCGAGCAGCGGAACTCGATCGTCAGGTTCGCGCTGCCGCTCGTGACGAGCAGCCGATCGGCCGTCACCCGCGCGCCCTTGACCCGCCAGTTGGAGGAGACGTTGGCCGTCAGGGGCGGAAGATCCTCGCGCAGGCCGTCGCAGTTCTCGTCGACGGCGTTGCCGCGGATCTCGATCGCGCCCGGGTGGATCGCCGGGTCGAGGTCGTTGCAGTCCTGCGCGGCGGGGTAGCCGTCGCCGTCCTGATCAGGCGGCGGAGTGGGCGCGGCGTCGCAGCGCGGCGCGCCGTCGAGAAAGCCGGTCGTGTACGTCTTGAGGTAGTGGTCTGGAACGTAAAGTCCATTGACCCGGTCCCACAGAGCGCTGCCGTAGACCTCTTCGCCGACGGTCTGGCATTCGATCTTGACCCACTGGCCCTTGCGCACGTGATTGACCACGGTGCGGGGCTCGACGGTCGGCTGCGCGCGGCCGTCGAGATCGTCCTCGGCGAGGTAGGTGTTGTCGGCCGCCCAGGGGCGCAGACTCGTCACCGGCGTGTCGGCGCGAGCCACCCCCGGTGCCATGAATGCGCCCACCCCGGCCAGCGCACAGATCCAGCGAACCGCCTTCCCGCCCATCGCCACCGACCCTAGCGAAGCTGGCGTGTCCGCAGCCGAACACGCGCCTGTCGACGGGTACGCACCCGCCGACAGGAATGTTCGCACGACTTACACGAACGTGATCTCCGCGAGCGGGGCGCCGGCCACCCACTCGTCATAGTCGCGATCGCCGTCGAGCTCGTCGATGATCGCGCGGATCACCGCACGGCGTTCGGCATCGTCGGTGACGGGCCGCGCGGTGGCGGGCAGGTCGGTGGCGAGCGCGGCGCGCACGGCGGCTTCCATCCCGTCATCGTGTCAGTGGCGGGCGTCGATGAGCTTGATCTTCTGGACGATGTCCTTCTGGCCCGCGATCTTGAGGCGGACCGTGTAGCGGACGTTGACGCGCCAGGCGTTCTTGGACGTCACCGTCGAGGAGTAGCGGGTGTCGGTGCCGTGCATGCCGACCTTCTTGATCGCCGACGGGCTCTTGCCCGGGGCGAAGACGTAGCGGGCGTCGATGCTGCCGTCGGCTTTGCGCGGGAGCACCGGAGAGGCGAACTCGATCGTCGCGTGGTGGGAGTCGACGAGGCGCATCGAGATCGCGCTGTGGATGGGGACGTCGGCGCTGGCGGAAGCGGGGAGGGCCAGGGCGCCGATCAGGAGGGGGAGAGTGAGGAATCGGGGCATATCACCAAGGACAACGGTGGCGACCGGGTCGCGGTGACGGGGTTTGTGACGGCCCCGATGAACTTCCGGCGATCTCTCGGTCTTAGCTCTCATGGACGTGTTCAACGAGGAAGCGACGACCTTCGCCGACCACTGGGCCGGGCTCCCCGCGCCCGCGCAGCGTGAGATCGCTGACGCCTTGCAGCTCACCGAGGGCACGCGGCTGCTCGACGTCGGCTGCGGCAGCGGCCACTTCTGCGCCCAGGCGCTCGCCCGCGGCGCGCACGTGAGCGGGATCGACGCGGCGCCGGCGATGATCGCGATCGCCAGCCGCGTCGCGCCCGGCGCCGACTTCTGCGTCGGCCCGATGGACGAGCTCCCGTGGCCGGATGACACCTTCGACGCCGTCACGAGCTTCAACTCGCTGCAGTTCGCCGATGACCCGGACGTCGCGCTGCGCGAGTGGGTGCGGGTCGCGAAGCCCGGTGCCGCGATCGCGATCTGCGTCTGGGGTCCGCGCGAGGAATGCGAGCTCGACGCCGTCTGGGGCGCCGTCAGCACCGAGCCGCCGGCGCCGCGCTTCTGCGAGCGCCTCGTCGAGACCGTCGCCACTGCCGGCCTAACACTCTCCACCCACGCCACGGTCAGCGTCCCGTACGAGGTTCGGGATCGCGAACGCTTCGAGCTGGGGCACGGCTTCCTCGCCCGCGGCGTCGCCGGGGTGCCCGAGGCGGAGGCGCTGGCCGCCATGGTCAGCGCCGCGGAGCCGTTCCGGCGGCCGGACGGCTCCTACCGCCTCGAGAACACCTTCCGCTACGCGCTCAGCGCTGTGCCATCGCCTCGCCCGACTCCAGCAGCGTCTTGAGGTCCGAGAGCACCCACGCCCAGCCGCCGCCGGCACCGCTGGACTCGCTCTCGCCCGCGACCATCGAGGCCAGGGCCGGCGCGCCCTCGAGCTCGTGGGTGACGGTGAGCTTGGTGACGCCGCCGTCGATCGGCTCGATCTCGTGGGTGAGGCGGGTGAAGCCCTCGGCCTCCATCGCCGGGTCCATCAGCATCCGCCAGGTCTGGACGAGCTTGCGCGGCGGGTCGGACTCGAGGATCTCGCCGTCGACGATGACGTCCGGGACGCCCGGGTAGGCCTTCATGGCGGCGCCCGGGCGCTGGATCGCACGCCCGCCCGGCCGGAGGTCGAAGTCGGCGACGCCGCCGTAGCCGTAGCGTTCGGTCCACTCCGGCTGGGTGATCGCGTCCCAGACGCGCTCCGGCGTGGTGCGGATGTAGACGCGGTAGACCTGGGTCGTGTTGGTGGCGGTCTCGGTGCTCATGCGCTCTCCAGCTGGGTTTTGAGGTCGGCGAGCGCCGAGACGCGGCGCTCCGTGTACTTGTCGATCCAGCGGTCGTGGATCAGCCGGATCGGCACCGGGTTCAGGAAGTGCTGCTTCTCCCGGCCCGACCGGCGCGCGACGACGAGGTTCGCCTCCTCGAGCACCCGCAAGTGCTTCATGACGCCGAAGCGGGTCATCTCCAGCTCGGACTCGAGCTCGGTCAGCGTGCGGCCGTCCCGCACGAAGAGGCGGTCGAGCAGGTGGCGCCGGGTCGGATCGGCCAGCGCCTTGAACACGCGGTCGTCGTCGGTCACGTTCCTCACAATACGTGACCAAATGGTCACATGTCAAACTTTGTTCGAACCGACCCACCCGCGTCGGCGTATCTCCCCGCGACGGAGTCGGACCGGACACGGAGGGCGAGAAACTTGCGGGTCGGAAGAAAGGCGCTGCTGGTCGCGGCGGCGATGGCCTGCGCGGCAGCGCCGGCGTTGGCGTACAGCGGCGCGGCGGCAGGCGGGAGCTTCACCGCGATCGACTACGCGTGGCAGGCGAACGGCACCAGCGGCACGACGGTGACGATCACGCCCGGGCAGACGGTCACGTTCGCCTACCCGAGCGGTGCCAGCCGCCACGACGCCCACTTCACGGACAAGCAGCCCAGCGCTTGCCCCGGTCTGCCGGCCAGCGCCACGAAGCCGGGCTGGAGCGCGGAGTGCACGTTCGACGCTCCCGGCAGCTACCCGTTCGTCTGCGACTTCCACCCGGAGATGACCGGCACGGTCGTCGTGGCCGCCGCCGCGACGCCCACGCCCAGCGCAACCGCCACTCCCACGGCAACCACTGACCCGGTCGGCACGCCCGGTGCCACCGCCACCCCGCCGGCTCCCGGGTCGACCGCGGAGCCCACGGCCGCCGCGCCGAAGCAGAGGACGCTGAAGCTCAAGCTCGCCGGGACCCAGCGCGGCACGCGCGTTCGCGGGTCGGTGAGCGTCGAGGAGCCGGCCTCGCGCCTGGAGGTGACGGTGCTGGCGGGCAAGACGAAGGTCGGCACGTATCTGAAGAAGTCGACCGCGTCCGGCACCGTGTCGTTCTCGGTCGCGCTCAACGCCCGCGCGCGCCGGACGCTCGCGAAGGCGCGCCGGCTGCGGGTCAGCGTCGCGGTCGCGCTGACGCCCCCTGGGGGAAGGAAGCTGATCACGCACGCGAAGGCCACCGTCCGTCCTGGCTAGCCTCTAGGTCGTGCGCCGTCTCGTCATCCTGCTGGCCGCCGGCCTCGTCGTGAGCGCCTGCGGCGAGACCCCGCGCCCCGCGACCGAGCCGCGCGTCAAGCTCAAGCTCGAGGCGCCCAACAGCGGCGGAACCACGCGCGACGACCACATCTCGATCCACGGCACGGTCACCCCGGCGGACGCCACCGTCGAAGTGATGGGCACGGCGGCGTCGGTCAGCGCGGGCGAGTTCACCGCCGACGTCGACCTCCAGCCGGGCGGCAACGTGATCGACGTCACGGCGAGCTCGCCCGGGCGCCGACCCGCCGCGGACGCGCTGCGCTATGTGCGCGATATGCGCGTCGACGTCCCCAACGTCCTCGGCCGGTCACCGGACGACGCGACCGCCGCCGTGAGGGCGACCGGCCTGACCCCGGTGATCCAGGACGACACCAACTGGCTCGACCGCCTGCTCGGCAGCCCGACCGTCTGCTCCGTCAGCCCGCCCGCCGGGACCGCGGTCGCCAAGGGCACCAAGGTGACCCTGCGCACCGCCAACACCTGTTAGTGGCGCCCGCTAGCTAGTCCGGGACGAACGCGATCAGCGAGATGCGCGGGCGGCCCTTCTCGCTGATGACGACCCACGTCATCTGGCCGGTCGTCGGCTTGGCGCCGTCGTAGGTGATCGTGTAGCGGGCGGTCGCGCGGCCTGAGGGGCCGCTCTCGGCCGAGAGGCCCTTGAGCTCGAACCCGGTGATCGCCTTGCTGTTGAACTGGCTCTGATAGGCGGCCACCACGTCGTGGCGGCCGGTCTGGTTGTCGGTGGGTGAGACGCGCTGGGCGTCGGCGGTCAGCAGCCGCGACATCCGCGCCGCGTCCTCGTCGCCGTAGGCGGAGGCGAACGAGTTGGCCATCCGCTCGACCTCGCCGGAGGAGACGGGCTCGCCCGGCTTCGGGGTGTCGGCGCCGCCGGGGACGACCGCGATCGCCACGGCCGCGCCCGCGATCGCCACGACGCCCGAGCCCCACGCCCACAGGCGGCGCCGGCGCTTGGCGCGGTAGCGGCGAATCGGCGTGGTCTCGGCGGGTGCGGGCGGCTCCTGCTCCGCGACCGGATCCGGGACGCCGACCGGCGGCAGCTTCTCGACGCCTGACCAGAGGCGGCCTTCGCGGCGGATCGTCGGCGCCGCGGCGCCGCGCGCGACGGAGCGCTCCTCCTCGGTCACCGAGCGACCCTCGGCGGCGGCCAGCACGGCCCGCCCGAAGTCACCCGCCGACGGGTAGCGGTCCTCCGGCGACTTGGCCAGCGCCCGCGCCAGGACGCGGTCGAACCCGGGCGGCACGCCCGCCGTCCGCGAGGCTTGCGGCGGCTGGTCGTGCAGGTGCGCGAGCATCGTCGCGGGCACGGTCTCGCGCAGGAACGGCGGGGCGCCGGTCAGCGCCGCGTAGAGCACGCAGCCGAGCGCGTAGACGTCCGCCCGCGCGTCGTTGGGGCCGGGATGGAACTGTTCCGGCGCCATGTAGTCGACCGTGCCGAGGAAGTGCCCGGCGGTGGTCAGCGTGTCGGCGCCCGCGAAGCGGGTGAGGCCGAAGTCGGCGAGGTAGGCGTGCTCGCCGCTGAGCAGGACGTTGGCGGGCTTGACGTCGCGGTGGATCAGCCCGGCCTCGTGCGCCGCGTCGAGCGCGCCCGCGACCTGGTTGACGATCTCCGCCGCCCGCTGCGGCTCCACGCGCCCCTCGGCGCGTAACAGCCGGTGCAGGTCCGTGCCCGCCACCCAGCGCATGACGAGGTAGAGCCGGCCGTCCTCCTCACCCGCCTCATAGACGGGGATCACGTTCGGGTGATCGATCGCCGCCGCCATCCGCGACTCGCGCTGGAAGCGCTCGCGGAACCCCGCGTCGGCGGCATGTTCGGGCGCGATCAGCTTCAGCGCCACGGGGCGCCCGAGCGACAACTGGGTCGCCCGATAGACGATGCCCATGCCACCTCGGCCGGCGACCGCCTCGATCCGGCAGCCCGCGATATGAGCGCCTTCGAGGACGTCGGTCACCCTTCGATTGTGACGTGCCGCTGAGCAATGTCGGTCGTATCGTGGCCGCGATGCACGTCGATCAAGCCCTTACGGTGGACCGCGAACGCCTCCAATCGGACCTCGAGCGCCTCGTGGCGATCCCGTCGATCGCGTTCGAGGGATACCCGCGCGAGCCGCTCGACGAGGCGGCCGATCTGGTCGAGGAGCTGCTGCGCGATGCGCGCGCGGCGCAGATCCAGCGCGTCGACGTCCCCGGCGAGGCGCCGACGCTCGTCGCCGACTTCCCCGGCGCCGGTCCGACGGTCCTGCTCTACTCGCACTACGACGTCCAGCCCGCGCCGGCCGACGGGTGGGAGACGGACCCGTTCACGCCCACCGTCAAGGACGGGCGCGTCTACGGGCGCGGCGCCGCCGACGACAAGTCGGGCATCGTCGCCCACCTCGCCGCGCTGCGGGCGTTCGACGGCGCGCCCCCGGTGCACGTGAAGCTCGTGGTCGAGGGCTCCGAGGAGAACGGCCGCCAGGCGCTGCTGGGCGTCGTCGACGAGCAGCCCGACCTGCTCCGCGCCGACGTGATGGTGATCGCCGACAACGGCAACTGGAAGGTGGGGGAGCCGACGCTGTCGCAGACGCTGCGCGGGCACGGCAAGCTCGTCGTCACGCTGCGCACGCTCGACGGCGCGCTGCACAGCGGCCACTTCGGCGGCGCCGCGCCGGACGCGCTGCTGGCGCTGAACCGCCTGATCGCCACGCTCCACAACGACGACGGCAGCGTCGCGGTGCAAGGGCTCCAGGACGGCGACTGGGACGGCACGGAGTGGCCGGAGCCGGACTTCCGCCGCCAGGCGCGCGTCCTGGACGGCGTCGCGCTGGTCGGCAGCGGCGCCATCAGCGACCGCGTGTGGGCGCGCCACGCGATCTCGGTCCTGGGCCTGGACGCGCCGCCGGTCGAGGGCGCGGGAAACATCGTCATCCCCGAGGCGCGGGCGAAGATCGCGGTGCGCGTCCCGCCGGGCGCCGACCCCGTGCAGTCGCTGGCGGCCGTCGAGCGTCACGTCCGCGCGAACGTGCCGTGGGGCGCGCGGATCGACGTCGTCGTCGAGCCGGCCTCGACCCCGATCGCGCTGCCCGCGCTGCCGGAGGCCGAGCGCGCGCTCGAGCAGGCGTTCGGCAAGCCCGTCGCGCGGATGGGCAGCGGCGGGTCGGTCCCGCTCGTCGCCAAGCTGCGGGCGGCCTACCCGGACGCCTCGTTCGTGCTCTGGGGCGCGCAGGATTCCGACCTCGCCCGCATCCACGCGGCCAACGAGTCGGTCGACCTGGGCGAGATCGCCGGGATCGCGCTCGCCGAGGCCCTGCTGTTGAAGGAGCTCAGCTCGACCTGACGGGGGAGCTGCGCGCGACCATCAGCGCGCTGCCGCCGTAGCGCGAGGTGACCTTGCCGCGGCGCCGCGGCAGCGTGACGCGGTAGGCGCACTTCCGCGTGACCTTGGCGTGGCGGGTGGCGCGGCGGCGGCCCCAGCGGACCGTCACCGCGACCGTCCCGGAGCAGGCGCTGGTGAGCGCGGCGGGGCGCACCACCCGCCCGCTCGCGACGAAGCGCTTGACCGCGAGCGTGACCCGCGGGCGGAAGCGGCTGACGACGACGGCGCGCTGCATGCTCGTCGTCTGGCCCGCGGTGTCGACGGCGACCGCGGTCAGCGTGTTGCGCCCGACGTCGCCGCCGCGTGCCCGGTAATCGCAGGTGTAGGGCGCCGACGCGTCCTCGCACACGACGCGGTCGTCGTCGAGGAAGCGCACCAGCGCCACGCCGCGGTCGTCCTCGGCGAACGCCTGCAGGGTGTTGGCGGGGTTCGCCGGCAGCCGCGCGCCCGCCGCAGGCGCCGCCCAGGCGACGGTCGGCGGGTGGTCGTCGCTTCCGTCGCCGACTTCGGCGATCGAGACCGACTCGCAGTCGCCGTCGACGAGATCGCGCGTGTCCGCCGTGACGGTGTCGTTGCCGTCTCCGCAGTGGACGCGGTCGACGAAGCCGTCGCGGGCGTCGATCGTGTCGTCGCCGCCGAACGCGTCGAGGACGTCGTTGCCGGCGCCGCCGATGAGCGTGTCGTTCCCGTCGTCGGTCGTCAGCTCGTTGGCGTCCGCGTTGCCGACGAGCGTCGTCGCCTCCGGCACGACGATCGTCTCGAGTGGCGGCAGCCCGGCGCGCAAGCCGACGACGGTGGCGTTCTCGACGTCGGAGGCGACGGTGTCGCCCTCTCCCGGCCGGCCGTCGCCGATCGTGCCGTCGAGGGTGATCGTGAACGGCGGCGCGGCGGTCTGGGCCGTGTAGCGCGCGGTGTCGAGCCCTTCGCCGCCGAGCAGCGTGTCGCCACCCGCCTCGCCCTCGAGCGTGTCGTCGCCGTTGCCGCCGTCGAGTAGATCGTCGCCGTCGCCGCCGAAGAGCGAGTCCTGCCCGTCACCGCCGCTGATGACGTCTCCCGCCCCGCCGCCGCGCACGTTGTCGTCGCCGCTCTCACCGTTGAGCGTGAGCGGGACGGCGAGCGTGTCCGCCGCGGTGATCGAGTCGCTCAGATCGCCAGCGTTGATCACGATCCGGCTGACGCCCGCGCACGCGTAGGCCGAGTCGGGCGGGAGGGCGAAGACGGCGCTGCAGCCGCCGGGGCCCGCGGCGATCAGGTCGTCGTCGGCGACGGCGATCGCCACCGTCCCGAGGAGCGGGTTCACGGACACCGAGTTGGCGTGGCCCGGGCTCGCCGTGTAGGTCAGCGTCCCGCTCTGCAGCGTCAACGTCGCAGCGCCGGCGGATGCCGGAAGCGCCAGCACCAGCGCAACGATGCACAGGAAAGCGGTACGCATCCCCGTAGAGAGTACGTGGCTGATCCCGCCCGCCCAAGGGCGATCACCCCCCGGACGAGCAGGAACAACTCAGCCCCGCGGTGGCGGCGCCGACTGGAACACGGGCTCGGCGCGGCTCCGATGACCTTTGGGTTCCCATGCCGCAACGTGCGGAATCGCATGGTCACCACTCGTTGACGCGATCCGGTCCGTGTGCGGACCGGATGAGGGCGGCGGCGCCGGTTTCGAAGTCGATCGTGACCTCGAACGTGTCGCCGCGGGCGAAGCGCAGCACGTTGTCGTCGGCGGAGAGCGTGCGGTAGGCGCCGGTGCGCAGGTCGGGCTCGGTGCGGCGCAGCGCGAGCAGGCGGCGGTAGAGCGAGAGCAGGGAGGACGGGTCGTCGCGCTGCGCTTCGACGTTGACGCGCCCGTGGTCGGCGGCGAACGGCAGCCAGGGCTCGCGCGCCGTCGTGAACGACCCGGCGGCGTCCCACTGCATCGGCGTGCGGACCGGGTCGCGGTTGCCGAACGCCCACGGATCGACGCGCTTGTCCGGCGGGATCTCGACGTCGTGCATGCCGATCTCGTCGCCGTAGTAGAGCGTCGGCGTGCCGCGCAGCGTGAGCAGCAGATACGCGGCGGCCCGCTCGTGACCGGGCGGCAGGCGGGAGGCGAGTCGCGGGCGGTCGTGGTTGCCGAGCACCCAGTTCGGCCACGCGCCGTCGGGCAGCGCGCCCTCGTAGCGCTCGATGAGGTCTGCGACGTCGCGCGCGGTCCACGGCGTGGTGAGCAGGTGGAAGTTCGCGGGCATGTCGAGCCCGGACGCGTAGTACGCCATCAGCCGCTCGATCGGGAGGTAGAGCTCGCCGAGCAGCAGCCGGTCCTCGCCGACCGCGTCGCGGAACTGCCGGATGACGTCCTGCAGCTCGGGGCGGTCGCTCGTGAACTCGGGGAGCAGCGCCCAGTACGGGTCGTCTCCCTCGTTCCAGTCCGGATTGGGCGGGTTGTCGCGCAGCCGCGCGTCCTTGATCACCTGGCGCAGCGCGTCGATCCGGAAGCCGTCGGCGCCGCGCTCGCACCAGAAGCGCAGGACGTCGAGCATCGCCGCGCGGACGTCCTCGTTGCGCCAGTTCAGGTCTGGCTGCTGCTCGAGGTAGGCGTGGTAGTAGAAGCGCCCGCTCGCGTCGTCGCGCGTCCACGCCGGGCCGCCGAAGTTGCTCACCCAGTTGTTCGGGACCTCGTCCGCCCAGAGGTAGAACTCGGGGCGCTCGCGGAACCACGGGTGCTCGATCGAGGTGTGGTTCGGGACGTAGTCGAGGATCAGCTTCAGGCCCAGGCGATGCGCCTCGGCGACCAGCGCGTCGAAGTCGTTCAGCGTCCCGAACACCGGGTCGACGTCACGGTGGTCGGAGATGTCGTAGCCGAAGTCCGCCATCGGCGAGCGGTAGAACGGCGACAGCCAGACGCCGTCGACGCCGAGCCACTTCAGGTACGGCAGGCGCCGGCGGACGCCTCGTAGGTCACCGGTGCCGTCGCCGTCTGAATCCTGGAACGAGCGCGGGTAGACCTGGTAGATCGCCCCGTCGCGCCACCAGGTCATGTCCAGGCCGCGAGCAGCGCCTCGGTGTCGGGGGCGACCAGCAGCCGGGAGCGGTGCTCCGGGCGCAGGAAGCCCTCATGCATCGCGTGGTCCAGGAACGCGGTCAAGCGGTCATAGAACCCCGCGGTGTTGAGCACCGCCAGCGGCTTGTCGTGGATGCCGAGGTAGCTCCAGGTGTAGACCTCGATCAGCTCCTCGAGCGTGCCGATCCCGCCCGGAAGCGCGACGAACGCGTCGGCGAGCTCGGCCATCAGCGCCTTGCGCTCGTGCATGTTCTCGACGACGTGCAGCTCGGTCAGCCCCTGGTGCGCGACCTCGCGGTCGACCAGGAGCTGCGGGATCACGCCGACGACCTCGCCGCCCGCGGCGAGCGCCGCGTCGGCCACGGCGCCCATCACGCCGACCTGTGCGCCGCCGTAGACGATCCGCAGGCCGCGCTCGGCGAACGTGCGCGCCATCGCGGTGGCCGCCTCGAGGTACACCGGGTCCTTTCCAGGGTTGGACCCGCAGTAGACGCAGATCGTCTTCACAGCGCCGCGAGCAGCTTCTGGAGGTCGGACTCGTCGTTCCAGGCGCCGACCGACGCGCGCAGGTACGGGAACCCGGGGAGGTCGCGCACCGCGATGCCGGCGTCGGCGAGCCGCTGGCGGGCCTCCGCGGGCTCGGGGTACTCCCAGGCGACGAGCGTCGACCGGCCACGAGGCGCGACCGTGTAGCCGGCGTCGGCGAGCCCGGTCGCGAACTGTTCCGCGAGGTCGGCCGCCCGCTCCATCGACGCGTCGAGATCGGCCGCGACGAGCACCTCCAGCGCGGCGAACGAGAACGCGAGCGCCTCGCGGGAGAGGGCGGCGTCGAAGCGCCGCCCGCCGGCCCGCAGCGTCGACTCCAGCCCGCGCGACGCGTCCTCGAAGGAGCCGTAGGTCGGCGCGATCGTCCGCACCCGCTCGCCGAACTCGGGCTGGACGTAGAGCATCCCGGTGCCGTCCGCCCCGCAGAGCCATTTCTGGCCGGCGGCGGCGTAGGCGGCGCAGCCGAGCGCCTGGACGTCGACCGGCACCGCGCCGGAGCCCTGCGCGCCGTCGAGGATCACCGGGACGTTGACGCTCGAGAGGTCCGGGGCGAGCTCGCCGGTGATCCAGTTCACGTGCGAGGCGGCGACGAGCGTCGTCGTCGCGGTGACCGCGTTCGCCAGCTCGGCGAACGGCACCGGCTTGACCGTCGCGCCGCGGTGGCGGGCGGCGATCAACGGGCCGAGCAGGCCGGGATGCTCGTTGTCGGAGGTGACGATCTCGTCGCCCGTGCCGAGGTCCATCCCCGCGAGCACGCAGCCGAGCCCGAAGCTCGTCCCGGTCGTGACCGCGACGTCGTCGGGCTCGCAGTTCATCAACTGCGCGTAGCCGGCCCGCAGGTCGGTCTGCAACTGCATGCGGCGCTCGAAGTGCGGCCACGTCCGCCCGTCCGCGAGCGAGCTGTTGAGTTCCTGCTGGACCAGTTCAGCGGCGGCGCGCGGGATCGGCCCGTCCGTGCCGGCGTTCAGATACGCGACCTTTTCAAGGACCGGAAACTCGTCACGGAGGGCCATGGTTTCGAGACTACTAACGGCCGCACACGGGCCAGGGCGAGGCTCCTTCGCGGGCGTAGAGCAGCGCCGCGCGGCGGTTCTGCTCGGCCTCGCCGGCCGCCGCCGGGTTCCCTTCGCCGCCGACGCTCTGCCACGTCTGCAGCGTGAACTGGTACTTGCCGTAGAAGCCGTTGCCCGTGTCCGTGCCGGGGTTGCCCCCGGACTCGCAGGCGGCGATCGCCTCGAGCGTGGGGGAGGCCGGGGCGTTCTGCGCGGCGGCCCGGCGGCGGTGCGCGTCGCGGCGGGCGTCGTTGAGGTCGCGCCGCAGCGTGCGCACGCGGCGGGCGAGCCGGGCGGGCGGCTCGTCCTTCACCCGCCGGCGGTAATCGCGCGGCGAGAAGCCATGGCCGCGGGCGTCCGCGACCTTGTCGGCGAGGCGCCAAGCCTTGCGGGTGAGGCGCTGCTGGGCGAGCTCGGTGTGCTCGGCCTTCATCTGGGAGGCGACGGTCAGGTGCCCGGCGAGCGGGGCCTGGACCGAGGACTGGACGGTCTGCGCTTGGGCGGCGGTCGGGATGGCCAAGGCGGTCGCGCCCACGGCCAAAACGGCGGTCGTGGTCGTTCGCATGTCACTTCCTTCGCTGTCGCTTGCGAACGGGGCACCCTAGCGAGACCCCGCAAAGGGGGGTCACAAAGGGGGGGTCAGACCCCTCAACATTGCGAGCCCCGCTGTAGAGCCAAATCAATTGTTGAGGGGTCTGACCCCTTCGTTTGGCGGGAATGGTGGGCGTGGCGATGGCGTCAGCTCCCGTATGGCCACGCTCCTGAGAATTTCTGTGCTCTCCGCCGTCGTCGCGCTCGCCTTACCAGCGGTGGCGTCCGCGGCCCCCGAGATCCGCACCGTGTCGGGGGCGACGCCCGCCTCGCTCGACGCGACCATCAACGCCTTCAAGGCCGACGCGGGCGAGAAGCGCTCCGAGATCAACTGGGACGGCGTGCCGGCGACCGCCACGTTCCCGAACCGGTTCCCCGGCGGGTTCTTCGGCAGCCAGCGCGGGGCGGAGTTCGACACGCCCGGCATCGGCACCGAGATCTCCAACGGCTCGCCGTGGGGTGGAGGGTTCCCGCGCTACTCCGGGGACAAGCTCTTCTCGCCGGTCGGCTCCAACTACACGAACGTGCGCTTCAACGTGCCCGGCACGCCGCGTCAGGCGTTCACGAGCGCGTTCGGGGTCGTGCTCTCAGACGTCGACACCACGGGTGGCGCCTCGGTGACGTTCCTCGACTCGCGCGGCGCGACGATCCTTGACGTGCCCGTCCCGCCCGGCCCGAACGGGCTGAGCTTCGTGGGCGTGCGCTTCCGCGACGGCGAGCGCATCGCCGAGGTGCAGGTCCGCGCGGGCACGGCGCCGATCGCCCCCGGCGTCGTCGACACCCCGCAGACCGACCTCGCGGCGATCGACGACGTCCTCTTCGCCGAGCCGCAGGCCGATCTCGCGCCGCCGCCCGACACCCAGTTCGTGCCGATCGATGTGCCGAGCGGCTTCGATCCCTCGTCCTCGTCCGCGTCCTCGGCGACGCCCCTGCGCGCCTCGCTGGTCACCCTCGCGAAGTCCGTGCGCCGTAACCGCCTGCTGAAGGTCGTGCTGGGCAGCTCGGCCGACACCGAGGCCACGCTCACCCTGGGCAAGACGGTCAAGCACCTCACGCTCCAGGCGGGCGCGACCTCGTTCTCGTTCCGCGTCCCGGCGAACGCCAAGAAGGGCAAGCAGAAGCTGCGGTTCGAACTCACCGGCACCGACGGCAACACGGCCGCGAAGAGCGTGAAGATCAACGTGATCTAGCCTTAGCGCGCGATGCGCGTCCCTCTTCCCGACGGCTCTGTCCGTGAACTTCCCGACGGCTCCACCGGAGCCGATCTCGCCGCCGACATCGGTCCGGGCCTCGCCCGGGCCGCGATGGCCATCCGCGTCCTCGATGGCGACAAGACGGAGAAGCGGGACGGGACGGCCTACGACAACGGGCGGATCGTCGACCTGTCGTACCCGCTCGTCGACGGGCAGCCGGTCGAGATCGTCACCGCCAAGGCGGGTGACGGGGACGCGCTGAAGCTCCTGCGCCACGACATCGCGCACGTGCTGGCCGAGTCCGTGCTCGAGCTCTACCCGGGGACCAAGGTCTCGATCGGCCCGCCGATCGCCGAGGGCTTCTACTACGACTTCGAGTTCCCGCCCGGCGTCACGATCAACGAGGACGACTTCCCGAAGATCGAAGCGCAGATGAAGAAGCACGTGAAGGCCGACGAGCCGTTCGTGCGCTCCGAGCTGCCGGTGGGCGAGGCGATCGAGCACTTCCTGCGCGAGGATCAGCCCTACAAGGTCGAGCTGATCGAGGACCTGGTCAAGAACCAGGGCGTGCCGAGCGTCGGGATCTACCAGAACGGCGACTTCTACGACCTCTGCCGCGGCCCGCACGCCCCGGGCACCGGCCGCGCCAAGGCCTTCAAGCTCACGTCCGTCGCCGGCGCGTACTGGCGTGGCGACGCCAACCGTCAGATGCTCACCCGCATCTACGGCACCGCGTTCGCCTCCAAGGAGGAGCTCGCCGAGCACGTGGAGCGCCTCGAGCAGGCCCGCGCGCGCGACCACCGCAAGCTCGGGAAGGAGCTCGAGCTCTACATGTTCTCCGAGCTCTCGCCGGGCTCGCCGTTCTGGTTCCCGAACGGGATGGCGATCTGGAACGAGCTGACCAAGCTGTGGCGCACCGAGAACGGCGCCCGCGGCTACCGCGAGGTCAAGACCCCGATCCTCTACGACGCCGAGCTCTTCAAGCGCTCCGGGCACTGGCACGTGTACCGCGACAACATGTACTTCACGGACGTCGAGGGCCAGTCGATGGGCCTGAAGCCCATGAACTGCCCGGCGCACACGCAGCTCTACGCGTCCCAGCGCCGCTCCTATCGCGACCTGCCGATCCGCTACTCCGAGCAGGGCCTCGTGCACCGCCACGAGCCGTCGGGCACGCTGCACGGCCTGCTGCGGGTGCGCCACATCACGCAGGACGACGCCCACATCTTCGCCACCGAGGACCAGATCGAGGAAGAGGTCATCCGCTGCCTCGACTTCGGCTTCGCGATCTACGACAAGTTCGGGTTCGAGCCGCGCCTTGAGCTGTCCACCCGCCCGGAGAAGCGCATCGGCACCGAGGACATGTGGGACCGCGCCGAGGCCGCGCTGCAGCGCGCGCTCGACAACCACGGGCTCAAGTACGACGTCAACGAGGGCGACGGCGCGTTCTACGGCCCGAAGATCGACCTGCACATGACCGACGCCATCGGCCGTTCGTGGCAGCTCGGCACCGTGCAGCTCGACTACGTGATGCCGGAGCGCTTCGAGCTGGTCTACACCGGCGCCGACAACGCCGAGCATCGCCCGGTGATGATCCACCGCGCCCTGATGGGCTCCTTCGAGCGCTTCATCGGCATGCTCGTCGAGCACTACGCGGGCGAGTTCCCGGTCTGGCTGGCGCCGGTCCAGGCGATCGTCCTGCCGGTGTCGGACCGCCACGTCGAGCACGCCGACAAGGTCCAGGCCGCGCTCGGGGAGTTCCGGGTCGAGGTCGACCGCCGCACGGAGTCGATTGGGCGCAAGATCCGCGAGGCGGAGCTGCGCAAGATCCCGTACATGCTGGTGCTGGGCGACCGCGAGGTCGAGTCCGACACGCTGTCGGTGCGCCGGCACCGCGAGGGTGACCAGGGCGCACTGACGCTCGAGGACCTCCGCGCGAAGCTGGGCGCGGACGAAGAATAAGGGGCTACCCGTGGGCATCCTTGCCCCGCGGGTGACCCACATTGCCCTGGCACATCCGTGTCCCGGGCCGCTCTCCAACAAGAGGAGCAACCGGGTCAATCGGCACCGCTAGCGGTGCGTTGAGCGCTTCGGTCCGAGTGCTGACCCGCAGGTTTCCCCACACGCTCGCGCAAACGCGTCTATACTCCTTGGCATTGAATACGCGTCTCCAGACTGCGCTGCGTTCTTGACGCCACGCGCACACACCCCCAGCTAGTGCCGGTCCCGAGAAGGTTCGACCGGCAACCGCCGGAGCGCGATACCACCCGCATCAACGAACGCATCCGCGTTCCTGAGGTCCGTCTCATCGATGAGGACGGCCAGCAGGTAGGGATCATGCGCACCCAAGATGCCCTGCGCCGAGCGCAGGAGAAGGACCTCGACCTAGTGGAGGTCGCCGCCGACGCCAAGCCGCCGGTGTGCCGCATCCTCGACTACTCGAAGTACAAGTACGAGCAGGCCCAGAAGGCCAAGTCGGCTCGTAAGCATCAGCAGCAGATCAACGTCCGGGAGATCAAGTTCCGGCCGAAGATCGCGCAGCATGACTACGACACCAAGAAGGGCCACGTCACGCGCTTTCTCAAGGCGCGCGACAAGGTCAAGGTGACGATCATGTTCCGCGGGCGCGAGATGGCCCACCCCGAGCGGGGAGAGATGATTCTCAACCGGCTCGCGGAGGACCTGGCGGAGTTGGCCGTCGTGGAGCAGCGTCCCCAGCAGGACGGCCGCAACATGACGATGATGCTCGGCCCGGCCCGGACCGCCCCCGCGGACGAGAAACCGGCCTCGTAGATCGATCGGCGCGACTGGGGCGGCTATACTGCCGCCCTCGTCATGCCCAAGATGAAGTCTCACTCCGGCGCCAAGAAGCGCTTCAAGGTCACTGGCACCGGCAAGGTCCAGGCTCGCCACTCCTTCTCGAGCCACATCCTCGAGAAGAAGTCGCCTAAGCGCAAGCGTCACATGCACCTGGACATCAACCTCGTCAAGGGCGATGCGCGCCGTGCCAGCCAACTGCTCCACGGGCAGGGCCGATGACCCGCGTAAAGCGTTCAGTCCACGCGCGTAAGAAGCGCCGCGAGGTCCTCGAGCGGACCAAGGGTTTCCGCGGGGAGGCCAACTCCTCGTACAAGCGCGCCAAGGAAGCGATGTTCAAGGCGGACGCGTACGCGTACCGCGATCGTCGCAACCGCAAGCGTGACTTCCGCCGCCTCTGGATCACCCGCATCAACGCCGCCGCGCGCGCCGAGGGCATGTCCTATGGCACGTTCATCCACGGCCTGCAGCTGGCCGGCGTCGAGCTGGACCGCAAGGTCCTCGCCGACATCGCCGTGCGCGACCCCGAGACCTTCCGCCGATTCGTCGACCGCGCCCGCGAGGCCTCGGCGGCTTAGCTTTACCCGAACACCGCCGAGCCTTTCCAGGGCGCCCCTCCATGTCGGAGCGGCGCCCTTTTTTGTTTCTCCAGCCGACACGACATGACCGAGATCACCAGCCCCCACAACGAAGCGCTCAAAGAGATCCGCAAGCTCGCCGGAAGGAAGTGGCGCGACAAGCTGGGCGAGTTCGTCGCCGAGGGCGAGGACCTGCTCGAGGCCGCCGACGCCGCCGGCTGGCACGCGTCGGCGCGCTACGCGGCGACCGGCAGCGGGCTCGAGGGCATTCCCGTCGCGCCGCACGTGCTGGCCACGGTCTCCCAGCTCGGCTCCGGCACGCGAGCGCTCGGCGTCTACCCGCAGCGCTGGTCGGAGCCCGTCGGCCCGCGCTGCGTCGCGCTGTGGGGTGTCGCGGACCCCGGCAACGTGGGCACGATCCTGCGCTCCGCGCTGGCGTTCGGCGCCTCGAGCGTCGCGCTCGGCCCGGGCAGCGCGGACCCGTACGGGCACAAGGCCGTCCGCGCCTCGATGGGCGCGCTGTTCTCCGTCCCGATCGCCCGCGTCAGGAACTTCGGCGAGGTCCCCGGCCGCAAGGTCGCGCTGGTCGCCCGCGAGGGCGCGCCCCTCAGCGAGCTGCCGGTGGACGGGGAGATGACGCTGTTCATCGGCTCCGAGCGCGAGGGCCTGCCGAAGGCCCTCGTCGCCGCCTGCGACGACGTCGCCCACATCCCGATCGCCCACGCCGACTCGCTCAACGCCGCGATGGCGGCGACCGTCGCCCTCTACCAGATCAACACTAGGATCACCCGCCCATGAGCACCGCCGACCGGATCGCCGCATTGCGCGCCGAAGGGGAGGCGGCCGTCGCCGCCGCCACCGCAACCGCCGAGCTCGAAGAGGTGCGCGTGCACTTCCTCGGCCGTAAAGCCGAGCTCCCGAACCTGCTGCGCGACGTGGGCAAGCTGCCGCCCGAGGAGCGAGGTCCGGTCGGAAAGGGCGCCAATCAGGCGCGCCAGGCGCTGCAGGCGGCGGTCGACGCGCGCGAAGCCGAGTTGCAGTCGCTCGAGCTGGAGGCCACGCTGGCCGCGGACGTCGTCGACGTCACGCTGCCCGGCACGCCGGCGCTGCCCGCCGGCCACCTGCACATCCTCACCGCCACCCGGCGCGAGATCGAGGACGTGTTCGTCGGCCTCGGCTACCGCGTGGTCGAGGGACCGGAGATCGACCTCGCCTACTACAACTTCGACGCGCTCAACCACGATCCGCACCACCCGGCGCGGGCCGAGTCGGACACGTTCTACGTCGCCGACGACGTGGTCCTGCGCACGCAGACCTCGCCGATGCAGGTGCGGATGATGGAGAAGCAGGGCCCGCCGCTCTACATCATCGTCCCGGGGCGGGTCTACCGGCCCGACAACGATGCGACCCACACGCCGCAGTTCCACCAGGTCGAGGGCTTGGCGGTCGACGAGGGGCTGACGCTGAGCGACCTCCAGGGCACGCTGCTCGCGTTCGCCCAGGCGATCTTCGGCGACGACCGCAAGGTCCGCCTGCGGCCGCACTTCTTCCCCTTCACCGAGCCGTCGGTGGAGCTCGACGTCAGTTGCTTCAACTGCAAGCACGGCTTCCTGCGCGACGGGTCGCGCTGCCCACTGTGCAAGGGCACGTCGTGGATCGAGATCCTCGGCTCCGGGATGGTCGACCCGAACCTCTACGGCTACGTCGCCGACTCCGGCTACGACGCCGAGAAGCACCAGGGCTTCGCCTGGGGCATGGGGATCGAGCGGATCGCCTTCCTCAAGCACGGCGTGCCCGACCTGCGCATGTTCTTCGAGAACGACCTTCGACTCTTGGAGCAATTCGGATGAGGCTGCCCCTGTTCTGGATGACGGACTACGTCGATCCGGGGTTGCAGCCGGCCAAGCTGGCCGAGCGCCTGGACCTGACCGGGACCGAGGTCGACCGCGTCTTCACCCACGGCGTCACCGCGCTGGACAACTTCGTCGTCGGGCGGGTGCTCACGCGCGAGCAGCACCCGGACGCCGATCGCCTCTCCGTCTGTCACGTCTCCACCGGCGAGGGCGACGTCGCCCAGATCGTCTGCGGCGCGCCCAACGTCGCGGCGGGTCAGGTCGTGGGCGTCGCGCTGCCCGGCGCGGTCATGCCCGACGGCGCCCGCCTGAAGCGCTCCAAGCTGCGCGGCGTGGAGTCCCAGGGGATGATCCTGGCCGAGGACGAGTTGGCGATCGGCCTCGACCACAACGGGATCATGGTCCTCGACGACGACCTGCAGGAGGGCACGCCGCTGGCCGACGTGCTGCCGATCGCGACCGACGTGCTCGAGCTCGCGATCACCTCCAACCGGCCCGACTGCCTGTCGATCTACGGCGCCGCGCGCGAGGTGCACGCCGCGACCGGCGCGCCGCTGAACCCGCCGCCGTGGCTCGAGGACCCGGGCATCGCGGGTGAGCTCGCGGGCGTGAACATCGAGGTCCAGGCGCCCGACCTCTGCCCGCGCTTCACCGCGCGGCTGTTCGAGGACGTGAAGATCGCGCAGTCGCCGCCGTGGCTGAAGGCGCGGCTGATGGCGAGCGGGCAGCGCCCGATCAACAACGTGGTCGACATCACCAACTACGTGATGCTGCTCACCGGCCAGCCGCTGCACGCGTTCGACTGGGACCTCGTCGCCGGCGGGCATCTGGTCGTCCGCTGGGCGCAGGACGGCGAGAAGATGACGACGCTGGACGGCGTCGAGCGCACGCTGACCTCCGACATGGGCCTGATCTGTGACGACGACGGCCCGACCTCGATCGCCGGGGTCATGGGCGGGCAGCGCTCCGAGGTCCAGCCGACGACCACGCGGGTGCTGATGGAGGCGGCCAACTGGGACGGGCCGAACCTGCAGCGCACGTCGCAGCGCCTCAATCTGCGCACGGAGGCCTCTTCGCGCTTCGAGAAGTCGCTGGCGCAGGAGATCGCGATGTGGGGCCAGGCGGTCTCGACCCAGCTGATGCTCGAGCTGACCGGCGCGCGGCTCGTGCCCGGCACGGTCGACGTGGGTGGCGACGGTCCGCCGCCGAAGACGATTCGGCTGCGCGACGAGAAGGTCACCGGCCTGCTCGGCACCGAGGTCCCGCTCGGCGACCAGGCCGAGCTGCTCGAGCGCCTGGACTTCGGCGTCACCGACACGGGCGACGCGCTCGAGGTCATCGTTCCGCCGGTCCGGCGCAACGACGTCACCCGCGAGGTCGATCTGATCGAGGAGGTCGCGCGGCTCTGGGGGCTGGACAAGCTGCCCTCGACGCTGCCCGCCCACGGCGCCTCCGGCCGCCTGACAGTGGAGCAGCGGCTGCGTCGCCGTGCCGGCGACGCGCTGGTCGGCGCGGGCTTCTCCGAGGCGATCGGCTGGAGCTTCGAGGCGCCCGAGATGGCGCGCAAGCTGCGCTTCGACGCTCCCGCGATCACGCTGCGCAACCCGCTCTCCGAGGATCTCTCGGTGATGCGCACGACCCTGCTCGGGTCGCTGCTCACCTCCGTACGCCATAACGTCGCCCGTGGGCGCGAGGACGTCCGGCTCTTCGAGGAGGGCTCGGTCTACTTCGACCGCCCGCACGGGCGCGAGCTGACCGCAGCCGAGGCGCGCTCGACGCCGCTCCCGGACGAGCGGATGCATCTCGCCGCGCTGATGACCGGGCGCCTGCGCCCGGCTTCGTGGGGCGAGAGCGACCCGCCGGCGGCGGACTTCTTCGCCGCCAAGAGCGCGCTCACGACCCTGCTGGGCGCCCTGCGCGTCGAGTGGAGCGTCGTGCGCGGGTCCGATCCGTTCCTGCATCCGGGCCGCGCGGCGCGGGTGATCGTCGGCGGGGAGGACGTGGGCTGGCTCGGCGAGGTCCACCCGGGCGTCGCCTCGGAGTGGGACCTGGGCCGGGTCGCCGGGTTCGAGCTCGACCTCGGCCCGGTGCTCCCGCACGCGAACTTCGTCCCCGCCTACGAGGATCTGACGTCGTTCCCGGGCATCCGCCAGGACCTCGCGTTCTGGGTGCCGGCGGACCGGACGTCGGCTGAGCTGGTCGAGGTCGTCAAGGGCGCGGGCGGCAAGCTGCTGCGCGGCGTGCACGTGTTCGACGTGTACGCGCGTGAGGGCCAGACGTCCTTGGCGGTCCGCCTGGAGTTCCGCGCGGGCGACCGCACGCTCACCGACGAGGAGATCGCGCCGCAGCGCAACAAGATCGTGGAGGCGGTGCGCAGCAAGCTCGAGGGTGAGCTGCGTGGTTGAGGTCAGCGTCCTCGGCGGCGTCGGCTACGCCGGCGCGATCGCCGCGCAACTGCTCTATCGCCACCCGTTCTTCAAGCTCGCGCATGTGACCGCCCGCGCGGAGGCGGGTCAGCGGCTCGACGACGTCCACCCGCGCACGCGGGTGCCGCTCGAGCTCGAGATCTTCGACGTCTCCAAGCACGCGGTGGACGCCGCGGTGGTCGCGTACCCGCATGGCGCGGCGGCGCCGGTCGTGGCGGAGCTGCGTGCCGCGGGCACGCGGGTCGTGGATCTCTCCGCCGACTTCCGGCTGCGCGATCGCGCGATCTACGACGACTGGTACGGCGAGCACAAAGCGCCGGAGCTGTTCGGCCAAGGCGTCTACGGACTGCCCGAGCTGACACGTGCGCAGGTCGCGGGCGCCGATCTCGTCGCCAACCCCGGCTGCTATCCGACCGCGGCGCTGCTCGGCCTCGCGCCGCTGGCGAAGGCGGGCGTGATCGGCGACGTCGTGATCGACGCCAAGTCGGGCGTCTCGGGCGCCGGTCGCGCGCCCACCCACGCGACGCACTTCATCTCCGCCAACGAGAACGTCTCGCCCTACAAGATCAACGGCCACCGCCACACGCCCGAGATCGAGCAGGAGCTCGGCGTGCTCGGCGCGACGCTGCCGATCACGTTCATGCCGCACCTGCTGCCGCTCGATCAGGGCGAGCTCGTCACGGCGTATGTGACGCCGTCGGCGGAGCTGAGCGAGGACGAGTTGGTGAACCTCTACGACGACTCCTACGCCCGCGAGCCGTTCGTCGAGCTGCGCACCGGTCCGGTCGGCGTGATCGACGTGCGCGACACCAACTTCTGCCGCATCTCGTGGGTCCAGGACCCGCGGACCGGGCGGATCATCGTCTTCTCGGCGATCGACAACCTGTGGAAGGGCGCGGCGTCGCAGGCCGTGCAGAACCTGAACCTGATGTTCGACCGGCCTGAGACGGAGGGACTGCTTTGAGCTCACGGTGGCTCGAGATGCCCGCGCATGTGACCGAGAACCCCGGCGATCTGCCCGCGGGGTTCCGCGCGGCCGGAGTCGCCTGCGGGCTCAAGCCGTCGGGTGGGATGGACCTGGGGCTGATGGTCTGCTCGGCGCCGGAGTGCGTCTCGGCGGCGCGCTTCACCCGCTCCGGCGTGCTGGCGGCGCCGGTCGTGCTGACCCAGACGCGCTCGCGGCTGGACGCGCTGCGCGTGATCGTCGCCAACTCCGGCAACGCCAACGCCGCCACCGGCAACCGCGGGTTCGAGGACGCCGCGCGGATGCAGGGCGCGGCCTCGATGGCCGGCGGCGTGCGCGAGGATCAGGTCGCGGTCGCCTCGACCGGCGTGATCGGCGTGCCGCTGGACGCGAGCGTGGCGATCAAGGGCATCGCGCGCGCTCGCGGCGAGCTGCGCGAGTACGGCCACGGCGACTTCGCCGAGGCGATCCGCACGACGGACAAGTTCGAGAAGGCGATCGAGGTCGACGTCGCGCTGCCGTCCGGCACCGTCCGGCTGACCGCGCAGGCCAAGGGGGCGGGGATGATCTCGCCCGCGTTCGCGACGATGCTCTGCTTCGTCCAGACGGACGCGATCCTGAGCGCCGAGACCGCCGACCTGCTGCTCGGCGTGTGCGTGGCGCGGTCGTTCGACCGCGTCTCGGTGGACGGCCAGCTCTCCACCAACGACACGGTGATCCTGCAGGCGTCGGGGGCGAGCGGCGTGGCCGTGGAGCCGCAGACGGTGGACGAGGCGGCCTTCGGCGAGGCGCTGGACTGGGCGCTGCGCAAGCTCGCCCTGGACATCGTGCGCGACGGCGAGGGCTCCAAGCGGATCGGCCGCATCGTGGTCAGCGGCGGCGACGACGGGATGGCGGCGAGCGTCGCCCGGGCGATCGCGAACTCGCCGCTGGTGAAGGCCGCGCTGCACGGGGGAGACCCGAACTGGGGCCGCATCGCGCAGGCCGTCGGCGCCGCGCTGTACGACTCCGCGCCGCTGCTGCTCGACATCTCGATCGAGGGCGTGAAGGTCTGCTCGGCGGGAGCGGCGACCCGCTACGACGTGGCCGGCCTGGCCGAGGCGGTCGCCGGCGAGGAGGTCGAGTACGTGGTCGCGCTGCCCGGCGACGGCGCGGAGGCCGAGGTCTTCTTCTCCGACCTCTCGCACGAGTACGTGACCATCAACGCGGACTACACGACGTGAAGCCCGAGGTCGGAACCCTTCTCGAGGCGCTCCCCTACATCCGGGAGTTCCACGGCAAGACCGTCGTGATCAAGTACGGCGGCGCGGCGATGACCGAGCCCGAGCTGCGCGAGGACTTCGCCCGCGACGTCGTGCTGCTCAAGTACGTCGGGCTGAACCCGATCATCGTCCACGGCGGCGGGCCGGACATCACGGCCTACATGCGGCGCCTGAACATGCCGGTGGAGTTCGTCGGCGGGCTGCGGGTCTCAGACGCCGACACCGTCGAGATCGCCAAGATGGTGCTCGTCGGCAAGGTCAACAAGGACATCGTGTCGCGGATCAACCGGCACGGGCAGCCGGCGGTCGGCCTCTCCGGCGACGACGGCCAGCTCTTCCGCGTGTCGACGATGACCGGCCCTGGCGGCGAGGACATCGGCTTCGTCGGCAAGATCGAGCGCGTCGACGTCGGCGTGATCAACCACATCGCCGAGGACTACATCCCGGTCATCGCGTCGGTCGGCGCCGATCGCATCGGGCGCTCGCACAACATCAACGCCGACGAGGCGGCAGGCGCCATCGCCCGCGCGATGGGCGCCTACAAAGTCATGTTCCTCACGGACGTCGCAGGCTGGCTGCGCGACGTCGACGATCCGTCAAGCGTCATCTCCGAGGCCAGCGCCGACGACGTCGAGACGGCGCTCTTGACGATGGAGGGCGGGATGCGGCCGAAGCTCCAGGCCTGCATCGAGGCCATTCACGGGGGCGTGACCTACGCCCACATCATCGACGGCCGGCTGCCGCACTCGCTGCTGCTGGAGCTCTTCACGGACGCCGGCATCGGCACGAAGGTGAGGCCCGCTTCATGACGCTCGCTCCCACCTACGCGCGCTACGACGTCACGTTCCAGTCGGGCTCCGGCTGCGTGTTGACCGATTCCGACGGCGTCGAGTACCTCGACTTCCTCAGCGGGATCGCGGTCAACAACCTCGGGCATTGCCATCCGGCGGTCGTGAGCGCGGTGCAGGAACAGGTCGGGCGGCTCATGCACGTCTCCAACCTCTTCTACAACGCGCCCAACGTGGAACTGGCCTCACGCCTGGCCTCGCGGTCCCTGGGCGGTGTCGTCTTCTTCTGCAACTCGGGGGCGGAGGCCAACGAGGCCGCGCTGAAGCTCGTCCGTAAAGCTCGGCCGCGCGGGGACATCATCGTCGCCCACAACGCGTTCCACGGCCGCACGTACGGGGCGCTTTCGGCGACTCCCCAAGAGGCCAAGCAGGCGCCGTTCGCGCCGCTGGTGCCGGGCTTCATCGCCGTGCCGGCCCACGAGATCCCCTCGCTCGTGGGGGCGGGCACCGCCGCGGTGTTGATCGAGCCGGTGCAGGGCGAGTCGGGCGTGAACATCATGGATCCGGCGCTGCTGGCCGCGATTCGCTCCGCCTGCGACGCGGCGGGCGCGGCGCTCGTGTTCGACGAGGTCCAGACCGGGATGGGCCGGACCGGCACGCTGTGGGCGTACGAGCAGGTGGGCGTCGTGCCGGACGCGATGACGCTCGCCAAGGGCCTCGGCGGCGGGCTGCCGATCGGCGCGCTGGTGATCGGCGAGCGGTTGAAGGATGTCTTCGCCCCGGGCGACCACGGGTCGACGTTCGCGGGTGGGCCGGTGGTCTCGTCGGCCGCTTTGGCGGTGCTCGACGTGATCGACGACGAGGCGTTCCTGGCCGGCGTGCGCGAGCAGGGCGAGCGGCTCCTGGAGGGCCTGCGCGAACTTCCCGGTGTGCTCTCCGCACGCGGTCGCGGGCTGATGGTGGCGGCCGAGGTGGCGGGTGGCGCACCCGAGCTCGCGAAGCGCGCATTGCTCGAAGAACGGCTGATCATCAACGCCACGGGGCCGACGACGCTGCGCTTCCTGCCGCCGCTGATCGTCACCGCCGAGCAGGTCGACGACGCGCTGGCGCGTATACGCAAGCTGCTTTCCTGACCACTCTGGTTTGAAGACCATCGGGCGGCGGTATAGCGCTCGATGCATTGAAGCTCCAGGTCGTGATCGTGGTGGGTGTGGCGATCGTCTCGATCGCCACCCCGGCGTTCGCCCAACTTCCGGTGCCGTCCGTCCAGGCGCCCGTGCCCGTTCCGACGGTGCAGGTCCCGGTCCCGACCGTGCAGGTCCCGGTCCCGGTGCCGACGGTCCGCGTGCCCGTGCCGGTTCCGACCGTCCAGGTGCCCGTGCCGGTGCCCACGGTGCAGGTTCCGGTCGTGCCGGTGCCGACGACGGCGCCCAGCGGCGGCGGGTCGGGCTCGGGCTCGTCCGGGTCGGGCTCGTCATCGACCGGCGCAGGCGCAGGCTCGGGTTCGTCGTCCGCCGGCGCCGGCGCCGGGTCCGGCTCCGGTTCGTCGCCCGCTTCGGGTTCCGAGCCGTCGAGCAGCGGCTCCGGGTCGTCGTCCTCGGGCGGTTCATCCTCTTCGTCGTCGACCGGGACGAACTCGTCCTCCTCCTCGTCGGACGGCGCGGCGTCGCCGTCCGCCGGCTCCGGCGGGTCGTCGGCAGGGACGAAGGGCGCGTCGGCACGCTCCACCCCCGCCACCTCGCACGCCCGCTCCACGCGATCGCCCGCGCAACGCTGCTCCGGGCGCCCGGCCGGCACGCGGCGGCTCGACTGCGAACTGCGGGAGACGGTCGCCGACACGTCGAGCTGCCTCGACTCGCTCTCCAGCGCGCAACGGCGCGTGCTCGTGCTGCGTGCGGGCGTCGGCGCGGGGCCGCCGCGGTCGCGCGGGGGCGTCGCCAAGCGACTGCACATCTCACGGGGCCGCGTGGCCAGGCTCGAACGCACGGGGCTCCGCCGCCTGCGCACGCTCGACCGGGCGGGTGCGTGCACGCCGCCGGCCGGCGAGACCGTCGCCGCGGCTGACGTCGCCCCCGGCACGGCGGCCGCGGCGACGATCGCGAACCCCGCCGGCACGACGCCCGCTGCCGGCGGCAGCAAGCGCACCGCGTTCAAGACGCGCGGCAAGCAGCCCGCCGGCGGGTCCGGCACGAGCAAGCTGGCCCCGATCGGCGGCGTCTCAGGCGCGTCGGCCACCAACCCCGCGGCTCCGGGCGGCCTCGATCTGACGATTCCGCTGCTCTTGCTGGTCCTGACCGGGCTCGGCCTCGCGGTTGCTCACCGGCTGCGTCGCGACGCCCCGGCGCTCGTCCTCATGCGTTCTCTGCGCGGCGATCCCGAAGCCGCCGAGCTCCTGCTCGCGCGTCGCGCCGACAACGCCGCGCCGGACGAAGGCGAGCCGCCGCGCACGCGTTGGGTCCCGTGGCACCGCTCGAGCATGCGCGGGCCGGGCTGGAACGACCCCCGCCCGCCGACCGACCATCCGGGCGAGTGGTCACCCGCCGGCAAGCCGGCTCCCGAGCCCGAGCCGCAGGAGGAATGGACGCCGCCCACGAGGCGCGCGCCCACTCGCCGCCCCTAGCCGATTGCATGCAAAGTGCGTCGCTCAGGAGTTGCGCGAGCGCGAATGACGTGATTTCGTATGCAAGATGGCGCAGCAACCGCGAGTGCGGGACCTGCTCGAGGAGGCGATCCTCGGCGGGGAGCTGAAGCCCGGCGAACGGCTCCGGGCGGAGGCGCTCGCGCAGCGGTTCGGCACGTCGCGGACGCCGATCCGCGAAGCGCTCCTGCAGCTCGAAGGCCAGGGCCTGGTCGAGGTCGAGCCCAACCGCGGCGCGGTCGTGCGGACCTTCGACCGCGACGACGTGCTCGACCTCTACGAGGTCCGCGCCCTGCTGGAACCGGCTGCGGCCGCGCGGGCCGCGCAACGCATCTCGGCGGCGGACATCGAACGACTCGACGAGCTCTGCGCAGACGCGTCCGTCGAGGAGCAGATCGTCAACAACGAGGCGTTTCACCGGATCATCCTCGAGGCCGCGGGCAGCCCGCGGCTGGAGGTCGCCATGCGCGCGGCGTCCGGGATCCCCCGCGCCTTCCGCAGCGTCTTCTGGCATGACGACCGCCAGCGCGCGGAGTCGATGCTCTGCCACCGCCGGATCGTCAGCGCGTTCCGAGCCGGCGACTCACAGCTGGCCGAGGCCGTCATGCGGATGCACATCCTCGGCGCCGTCGCGTTCCTGGAGGAGACATGGCCGAACCGCTGAGTGGACTACGCGCGATCGAGTTCGGGCAGCTGCTGGCCGGCCCGTTCACCGGCACGCTGCTCGGGGACTTCGGCGCGGACGTGATCAAGATCGAGGCGCCGGGCGTCGGCGACGCGATGCGCGACTGGGGTCGCCTGCGCCACAACGACCGCTCGCTCTGGTGGTCGATCCTCGCCCGCAACAAGCGCTCGGTCTCGTTGAACCTGCGTGAGCCCGAGGGCCAGAGGATCGCGCTGGAGCTCGCCGCGAGCGCCGACATCGTGCTCGAGAACTTCCGCCCCGGGACGATGGAGAAGTGGGGCCTGGGGCCGGAGGACGTCCACGCGCGCAACCCGCGCGCGATCTACGCGCGCGTGTCGGGATACGGGCAGACCGGTCGCTACGCCCATCGGCCGGGGTTCGCCTCCGCCGGCGAGGCGCTCTCGGGCCTGCGCTACATCAACGGCTACCCCGGCCAGGCCCCGCCGCGTGCGGGCATCTCCTTCGGCGACACGCTCGCCGCCCAGTCGGCGTTTCAGGGCATCCTGCTCGCGTTGTATGCCCGCGAGCGCGGCGAGGAGGGCCAGGTCGTGGACGCGGGCATCGTCGACGCGTGCTTTGCGATGAGTGAGTCGAGCACGCTCGAGTACGAGAAGACCGGCTTCATCCGCGAGCCGACCGGGCCGCGGCTGCCGCGGATCGCCCCGTCGAACGTGTACCTGAGCAGCGACAAGAAGTGGGTCGTGATCGCCGCCAACCACGACACGCTGTGGCGGCGGCTGGCGAAGATCATGGGCCAACCGGAGCTGGGCGAGGACGCGCGCTTCGCCGATCACCACGCCCGCGGCGAGCACGAGGACCTGCTCGACGAGATCATCGGCGCGTTCGCGGCGCAGCACACCGCGGAGGAGCTCGACGAGATCGTCAACGCGGGCGGCGTCGTGTGCTCGCCCGTCTACACGGCGAAGGACGTCTTCGAGGACCCGTACTTCCGCGAGCGCGAGCTGCTCGTGGAGCACGAGGACGAGGTCCATGGGCACGTGACCGTTCCCGGGATCGTGCCGAAGTTGAGCCGGACGCCCGGCTCGATCCGTCAGCCCGCCCGCTGGACCGTGGGCGCGGACACGGACGCAGTGCTGGAGGAGCTCGGAGTGGACGCGGCGGAGCGCAAGCGCCTCGCGGATGCAGGCGTGATCTAAGAAAGGGAACCGCATGGCGTATCGGCTGGGGGTGGACGTCGGAGGAACGTTCACCGACCTGTTCCTTGTGGATGAGGGCGATCAACGGCAGTGGCGCGTGAAGACGCCGTCGACGCCGTCCGATCCGTCGCAGGGCGTGTTGACGGGGGTCGCGCGGATCTGCGAGGCGGCCGGGATCGCTCCCGCCGACCTCGCCAACGTGGTGCACGGGACGACGGTCGCGACCAACGCCGTGCTCGAGTCCAAGGGCGCCCGGGTGGGGCTGATCACGACCCAGGGCTTCGGGCAGATCCTCCACCTCGCGCGCTCGCAGACGCCCGGCCCGCTGGCGGGCTGGATCATCATGGTCAAGCCGGACCCGCCGGCGTCGTTGGCGGACACGCGCGAGGCCGTCGAGCGGATGGACGCGCGCGGGAACACGCTGGTGGCGGTCGACGTCGCGCAGGTCGAGGGGATCATCGGGGATCTGGTCGCCTCCGGCGTCGAGTCGCTGACGATCTCGCTGATCAACTCCTACGTCGACGGTCGCCACGAGCAGCAGATCGCCGACATCGTCGAGCGCCTGCATCCCGGCTTCCCGGTCACGATCTCGTCCGCCGTGCTGCCGGAGTTCCGCGAGTATGAGCGCACGCTGACCGCGTGCATGAACTCCTACGTGCGCCCGCAGGTCGCGTCGTATGTCGACCGTTTGCAGGGGGCTTTGTCGGACCTGGGCGTCAGGACCGAGGTCGACATCCTGCGCTCGGACGCGGGGGTGATGACGCCTGCCGAGGCGGCCCGCAACCCGGTCTATGGCGTGTTGAGCGGGCCGTCCGGCGGGGTCGCGGGCGCGCTGTACATCGCCTCGCGGGCCGGGTTCCCGAACGTCCTGACCTTCGACATGGGCGGCACGTCGACCGACGTGTCGCTGTGTCAGGCGGGTGAGCCGACGATCGGGCGCGAGACCACGATCGGGCAGTTCCGGATCAAGGTCCCCAGCGTCGACGTGCACACCGTCGGCGCGGGCGGCGGCTCGATCGCCCACGTGCCCCAGTTGACCGGGGCGCTGCGGGTGGGTCCGCAGTCGGCGGGTGCGGAGCCGGGACCGGCGGCCTACGGCCAGGGTGGCGTGGAGCCGACCGTGACCGACGCCAACGTGGTGCTTGGCCACCTGCCGGCCGACCTGATCGGCGGCGAGATGTCGCTCGACGTCGAGGCGGCGCGGGCGGCGGTCCAGACGGTGGCCGACGCGATGGGGCTCTCGCTGGAAGCCGCGGCAGACGGCATCCTGCGGATCGTCAACGAGAACATGGCAGGTGCGCTGCGGGTCATCAGCGTCCAGCGCGGGCACGACCCGCGCGAGTTCGCGCTGGTCGCCTTCGGCGGCGCCGGGCCGCTGCACGCCAACGCCGTGGCCGAGTTGATGGGCTCGTTCCCGGTCATCGTCCCGCCCTCGCCGGGGCTGCTGTGTGCTCTAGGGGATCTCGTCGCCGGGTTCCGCAACGAGTTCGCGCAGACGCTGATCCGGCTGACCGCGGAGACCTCCGACGACGAGCTGCGCGAGATCCTCGGCGGCCTGGAGGCGCGGGCGCGCGAGTGGATGGTGGCGCAGGGGATCCCGTCCGAAGCCCAGAACGTCGAGTTCGTGGCCGACATGCGCTACCACGGCCAGGGCTACGAGATCCCGGTGCCGTGGGCGGAGGGCCTGGAGGAGCGCTTCAACGCGCTGCACGAGCAGCTCTACGGCTTCCGGATGCCGAACACGGCGTCGGAGATCGTCAACCTGCGCGCGGTCGGCACCGGTGACCGGCCGGAGCCCGAGCTGCCCGAGGAGGAGCCGCGCTCCGGCGATCCGCTGCCGCCCGGCACCTACGCCCGCGCCGAGCTGCACCCCGGCGCGCGGATCGTGGGTCCCTCGATCGTCACCGAGTTCGACTCGACCACGGTCGTGCTGGAGGGCTACACCGCCGAGATCGACCGCTTCTTCAACCTGCTGATCCGCCCGGAGGCTTCGTGATGGCCGCGCTGCCCAAGATCGCCGAGATCCCCGACCTCGAGGTCGATCCGATCACGCTGGACATCATCGAGAACGCGCTGCGCCACGCGCGCTTCGAGATGGACGCGGTGCTGTTCCGGAGCGCGATGTCGCCCGTCATCCGCGAGCAGCACGACGAGTTCCCGATGCTCACCGATCCCCAAGGCCGCATGGTCGTCGGCCAGTTCGGGGCGTACATCAGCGAGATGATGGCCGACTGGGATCGCGGCATCTATCCCGGCGACGTGATCCTCACGTCCGATCCCTACAAGTGCAGCGCGTCGATCTCGCACACCAACGACTGGCTCGTGCTCGTCCCGATCTTCTTCGAGGACGAACTGGTGGGGTGGTCGTCGCAGTTCGGCCATCAGATGGACGCGGGTGGGCGGCTCCCGGGTTCCTTGCCGACCGGCGCCACGACCATCTTCGAGGAGGGGATCATCATCCCGCCGCTGAAGATCGTCGAGCGCGGGGAGGTGCAGGAGGACGTCCTGCGGCTGATCCTCAACAACGTCCGCCTGCCCGAGATGAACCGGGCGGACCTGTTCGCGATCATCGCCGCCTGTCACGCGGGCGAGCGGCGGGTGATGGGGCTCTGCGAGCGCTTCGGCAAGGACGTCTATCTGGCGACGCTCCAGGCGTTGCTCGATCGCACCCACGAAGCCATGCGCAAGCTGATCCAGCTCGCGATCCCGGAGGAGCCGCAGACCTTCGAGGACTGGATCGACGACGACGGGCTCGGCAACGGCCCGTACAAGATGCAGCTGACGATCTGGCGCGAGGGGGAGGAGGCCTGGTTCGACTGGTCCGGCACCGACCCGCAGTCGCTCGGGCCGATCAACTTCTACCTCTCCGAGGGCATGTTCAAGATGTTCATCGGGGTCTACCTGATCATGGTCAACGACCCCGACATCCTGTTCAACGACGGCTTCTATCCGCTGCTGCACGTCGTGATGCCGGAGGGCTGCCTGTTGTCGCCGCGCCATCCGGCGGCGCTCGGTTGCCGCACGCACGGGCTCGCGCGGCTGTTCGACGTGCTCGGGGGCGCCTTGACCAAGCAGGCGCCGGAGCTGAACACCGCGGCGGGCTACGGCACCTCGCCCTACATGCTCTATTCGGGCTGGAAGGAGTCGGGCGAGTTCTTCTACGCCATGGAGATCCTCTACGGCGGGATTCCCGGCCGGCCGATCGGCGACGGGATGGACGGCCACTCGTGGTGGCCGCTGTTCGAGAACATCCCGACCGAGTACCTGGAGGCGTATTACCCCTTGCGGGTCGACGGGTACACGACGGTCACCGATTCCGGCGGCGCGGGCTTGCATCGCGGTGGCAACGGCGTCGAGAAGCGCTACGTGTACCTGGAGCCGGGGCACGTCTCGATCCACGACGACCGCTGGCTGACGCGCCCGTGGGGCGTGCTGGGCGGCCAGCCGGGAGAGCGCTCCACGAAGATCCTGCGGCGGGTGGACGGCACGGAGGTCGTGCTGCCGGCGAAGTGCGACGAGGTCGCGGTCTCGCCCGGGGACATGCTGATCTACCGCACCGCGGGCGGCGGTGGGTGGAAGGACCGGCTCGACCGGCCCGTTGCGGCGGTCGAGCGCGATGTGGCGTTCGGGCTCGTGTCGGCGGAGAAGGCGTTGTCCGCGTACGGCGTCGTTCTCGGTGACCCTGCGGCCACGGACGCCGAGCGGGCGCGGCAGAGGGCCGCGCGTGGAGACGCTCCGGCGTTCGACTTCGGGCCGCCGCTGGAGGAGGTCCTCGCGCGTTGCGAGGAGGAGACCGGCCTCCCGGCCCCGGTGCAGGCCAAACCACTGCGCTGGTCGCCATTGGAGAGCCGCGAGTCCGCGCTGGAGCGCGCCCGCGGTGGCTGAGCGCTTCGGCGGCGCCGCGGGGTTCGGGGAACGCCCCGCGGTCGTCGCCGTCGATCTGTCGCTCGGGTTCACCGACCCGTCGTCGCCGCTCGCGTGCGACCTCGACGACGTCTTGCTTCGCACCGCGGGGTTGTTGCGCGTGGCGCGGCGGGTGGGTGTGCCGGTGTTCTTCACCACGGTCGTCTACGACGAGGTGGGTGAGGCGGCGGCCGCGGTCTTCCTGCGCAAGGTGCCGGCGCTGAAGGTCCTGCGCCCCGGGACGCGGTGGGTGGAGATCGACGAGCGGCTCGGCCGCCGCCGCGACGAGCCGATCATCGCCAAGGCGCACGCGTCGGCCTTCTTCGGCGTGCCGTTCGCGGCGCTGCTCGCGGGCCGCGACACGCTGATCGTCTGCGGGGCGTCCACCTCGGGCTGCGTGCGGGCGACGGTGGTCGACGCGATGCAGCACGGCCTGTCGCCGATCGTGCCGCGCGAGTGCGTCGGCGACCGCTCGGGGCGGGCGCACGAGCAGGCGCTGTCGGACATCGACGGCCGCTACGGGGACGTGCTCGGCGTCGAGGAGGTGATCGCCGCCCTCGAGCCGTGACGAGCGTCGACTTTCTCGAGTTGTACGCGAGAAACTCGACGCTCGCGCCACGCGCACCCCGGGCCGGCCGCACGCACGTACCGCGTCTCCCCGATCGTCGTCATCGCGGCGCTTCGGCCGGCCGCACGAGCGGCGCCGTCCGGCGCAGTGGAGCGGCCGCCATCGCCGCGCACGTACAGACCGCGGCGATCCCGATCGCCGTGGCGGTCAGCCCGCTCGCCACGTAGAGCGACCCGAGCGTCGCGATCGCACCGGCGCCTGCTGCGCGTCCGCGCCGCACTCGAGCGCCTGTCCGGCGGCGAGCAGGACCTCGCCCGCCTCGCCGCCGACGCGGGCTTCGCCGACCACGCCCACCTCACCCGCGAGATGCGCGCCCTGCTCGGCCTCACGCCGTCGGCGCTAAAGCGCGAAGTTTCCCGCCCGCTGGACCAGCCCAGGGAGTGAGCGGCCCATCACGCCGCCCAGCCACTCCGCGACCGCGATCAGCGCGTCGAGGTCGATCCCCGTCGTGACGCCCTCGTTCTCGAACAGGTAGATCAGGTCCTCGGTGGCGATGTTGCCCGTCGCGCGTGGGGCGAACGGACAGCCGCCGAGGCCGCCGACGGACGCGTCGAAGATCGTCGCGCCGTGCTCGAGCCCGGCGATCGCGTTCGCGTAGCCCGTGTTGCGCGTGTTGTGCATGTGCAGGCCGACCGGCTTGCCGCCCTCGAGCGCGCGCGGCACGAGCTCGCGCACCTGGCGCGGGACGCCGACGCCGATCGTGTCCGCGAGGATCACCTCGTCGGCTCCGGCCGCGGCCATCCGGTGGGCGTGCTCGATCACGATTCCCGGATCGACGTGGCCCTCGAACGGGCAGCCGAACGCGACGCTGATCGTCGCCGTGACCTTCAGGTCGGTCGCGCCGATGATCTCCTCGGCGGTGCGCGCGGCCTCCTCGACCGTCGTGTTCTGGTTGCGCTGCGCGAACGTGTCCGTGACCGGGTAGGCGAGGTGGATCTCGGTCGTGGAGGTCGCCGCGGCCCGGTCGAGCCCCTTCCGGTTCAGGACGAGGCTCGCGTAGGCGACGCCGTCGTCTGAGGGCAACGCGGCGAACACCTCCTCCGCTCCCGCCATCTGCGGCACGAGCTTGGGATGGACGAAGCTCGCGGCCTCGATGCGCTTGAGGCCGGCCGCGGCGAGGCGGGTACACAGCTCCGCTCGCACCCCCGGCTCGAGGGTCACCTTGTCGTTCTGGAGGCCGTCGCGCGGCCCCACGTCGCACACGCTGATCTGCACCTGTGGATTGTTCCGCACACCCGGTTGCGCACGCCGTTTCCCGGCGTGCATAGACTGATCACCTCGAATGGATCTCCGCGAGCTCCTGGGAATGTTGGACATGCCGCCGGGCGAGGGCTACTACCGCAGCCGGATTCCGTGCCCGGACGACGAACGCGTCGCGCGCGTCGTCCGTGCCTTCAGCGAGTCGTCCCCGGGCCGCCAGGCCGTCTTCCGCGAGGCGGTCGACGGCGTCCGCGCCGGACTGCTGCTCGTCTTCAGCGAGCGCATGGCCGCGCTGGCCGTCCGGATGGAGAGCGCGCAACCGATCGTGCAAGGCCTGATCGCCGCGTCGCTGGCGCAGGAGGGAGACCCGCGCGAGGCGCTCGCGGTTCCCGCGCTGCACCGCCGCTCCGCCGAGATCCTGGACCTGGACACGCCACGGCTGTTCGACGAGGCGGCCGGGCGAACCGACCTCTCCGGCGCCCACTGGCTCCGCGACGTCCGCGACGCCGAGGACAGCCCCGAGGACGTCGGCTACGAAGAGGCCGACGACGGCGAGGGCTTCCGCTACGAGCGCGCCGTCGCGCGCCAACCTCGTCACCGTTACTGAAGTCGCGTCGCTGCGGGTAGGGTTCGGGCATGTTCTATTCGCTGCTCGGCCGTACGGTGTGGTTCGGGTTGAAGCTCTTCCTGCGCAAGAAGTACGGCTCGACCTCGGTGCAGAAGTCGCTGCTCGCGGGCGCGACGGTCGCGGTCGGCGTGGCCGTCGGCGTCGCGGTTTTGCGCGCTCGTTCCGACGAGGCGTAAGCGTCGTATCCGACCCGCCTGCGAGGATGGCGGGCCAAATATGGCCGAGCCGTCCTCACCCGCATTGCCCGGCGACGTCGAATGGCTTCCGGGCCCCGGCGGCACCCGGGTCCTGCGCATCCACCCGGCCAGCGCCGCTCCGCCCGCGCTGATCCTGCGCGTGGCAGGCGGGGGAGAGCAGCGGATCGACGCCCGCCCGCAGGCCTCGACCGAGTACTCGATCCCGGCCGACGTCGACTGGAGCGCCGCCTGGCTCCTGTGGCCCGACGGCACCCGCGCCTCCTTGCCTTTGCCCCACGGCCCACACGCCGAGGTGATCGAGCTGCGGCCTCGGCGCTTCGCCCGCAGCGAGCCGCCGGTTGAGACCGGCTGGCGGGGCGAGCTCGCCCCGCGGGTGCGCGAGGAGCTCGAAGGCCGAGGGGATGCCGCGCGGGCGCCGAGCGAAGCGGACACGACCGCGGCGCCCTCCACGGGCGATCCTGCCGGCGCCGCGCGGGCCGTCGGCTCGAACCGACACGGCGACCCTCAGACGCCGGCGGGCGTGGCTGCGCCCACTGGCCCACGCGAACCCGGGCCCGGACCTGCCCTCGACACGGCGCGCGCGCCTGGCGATCTGGCCGCGACCGCGCCGGGCGAACCCGGCGAGTCCGCGGCGACGGCCGGCGAGCCACCGGCGACCGCGCAGGGCGGACCCGGCGACTCTGCGGCGCTGGCCGCGGGCACCGCGACCGCGCCGGGCGGACCCGGCGACTCTGCGGCGCTGGCCGCGGGCATCGCGACGGTGCCGGGCGGACCCGGCGACTCTGCGGCGCTGGCCGCGGGCATCGCGACGGTGCCGGGCGGACCCGGCGACTCTGCGGCGCTGGCCGCGGGCATCGCGACGGTGCCGGGCGGACCCGGCGACTCTGCGGCGCTGGCCGCGGGCATCGCGACGGTGCCGGGCGGACCCGGCGACTCTGCGGCGCTGGCCGCGGGCACCGCGACCGCGCCCGCCGAAGCCGGCGATCCAGCAGCGGCGTCCCCGCCCGCCGACACGACGGGGCCGGGCGAACCACGAAGCGGTGCCTCGAGCCCCGATCAGGCGACCGCCGGCTCGTGGACGACGCCGCCGCAGCACGCCGATTCCACACGCGAGGCCGAGGCGGCCTGGCGGGAGCGTCGCGACGACCTCCGGCGCGAGCTCGCCGAGGCCGCGGACGCGATCGCCCGCGCCCGCGACGGCGAGCGCTCCGCGCGCGACGCGGTCCTTACGGCTCTGGCCGCCGCGCGCGCGGACGTTCGCGCTTCCCGCGCCGCTCGCGCGGCTGACGCTTCTGCCCTCGCCGCCGTCACCGGCGAGCTCGGCGCGGAGCGTGCCGCCCACGCCGTCACCCGCGGGAGCGTCGGCTCGCTCGCCGACGCCCTCTCGACCGCCCGCGCGGAACTCGCGGCGGCCAAGACCCGGGCGGAGGCCACGCAGGCGGAGCTCGAGGTCGCCCGCGCGGAGCTCGTCGCCGCTAGGGCGACGGGCGCGGCGGAGCTCGCGCAGGTCCGCAGCGAGGTCGCGCAAGCCCGCTCCGAGACGGCGGCATTGCGCGAGGCGCTGGACGCACCGCGGCCGACCCCCGGTCGCATCGATCTCGGCCGCCTCGCCGCCGAACAGGCGGAGGCCGCCGCCCGCCGCTCCCCGAAGACGTCCCCGCAGCTGCTCGCCAACCTCGACGCGGCCGCTGCCGCGCTCCGCGCCGCGAATCCCGCCCCCGGCGAGACGACCGGCCGCGACGACGCGGCCGCCGCGCTCCGCGCCGCGAATCCCGCCCCCGGCGACGACGCGGCCGCCGGACTCCGGGCCGCGAATCCCGGCTCCGGCGAGACGACCGGCCGCGACGACGCGGCCGCCGCCGGCCCCTCGGCGGCGAATCCCGCCGGGGCGCCCACCGCCCGCGACGACACGGACGCCGGACTGCGGGCCGCGCATCCCGCCGGGGCGCCTACCGCCGGCGAGACTGCCACGCGCGCCGCCGCCCACACGACGCCGCCCGACGACTCGCAGGCCCCGACCGCGGACGCGCCCGGGCCGACCACCGGCGCGGACTCGCCCGACGCGACCTCCTCCAAGGCGCTCGTCGGGCCCGGCGACGATCTTCGCCTGCGGCGCACCCTTCTCGCGCTCGCCCGCGAGGACAGCGTCGCGGCCGGAGCGCTGCTCGTCGGCCTGCTGCCCGCCCAAGGCGCAGTGATCGAAGGTTCCTTGACGTACGACTTGACGGTGCGCGGCGTCGGGACGTTCGCGGTGTTCGCCGCGGACGGGTCGGCGCGGATCGTGCGCCTGTCACGCCGGCGTCCGCGCAGCCAGGCACTGTTTCACCTCTCGGCCGACCCGGTCGTGCTGGCCGAGCTCCTCGCCGGCGAGCGCGAGAAGATCGGGCGCTTCCACCGCAAGGCGAAGGTGTCCGGCAAGCGCAAGCGAGCTCGCGAGCTGCTGCTCCTCGCGCAGTCCCGGCTCTCACTCGCGGACGCGGTGAAGGCGGGTGCGCGGCTCGAGCCGGCGCTCGTCTACCGGGCGCTGCCACTGGCCGTCGACCCGGAATGGACCCGCGGTCACTCGTTCACGGTCGCGCAGCAGATCGTCGAGTTCGCCCCGAACGCATGGCACATCACCGCCCGCGACGGCCGTCCGCTGCGGGTCGAGCAACGCAACGCGGGAACGCGCGCCGACGCCACGGTGACGATGTCCCAGGCCGCGTTCGAGCGGATGCTGCGCGACGAGGCGCCGGTGTTCGGGGATCGCCCCACGATCCGCGGCGATCGCGACGCCGTCGCGTCGCTCAAGCGCTGGACGGACCTCGCCCGCGGGACCACCTGACGCGCGCAACGAGCGTCGACTTAGCCGCGTAGAGCACGACGAAGTCGACCTTCGCGGCGCGTTCAGGCGCCGTGCGTGACCGCGAGCGCGCGGGACTCGCCGCGGCGCAGGTGATCGAGCAGCGCTGCGCGTGCGGAGGGCGGCGGTGCGTGGACCAGCGCGTCGAGCAGACCCGCGTGATCGGCCGCGAGGTCGTCGAGATCGCCCGCCACGCGGTCGGCCACGGCGAGGATGATCCGCAGCTCGCGCAACGCCGCCTCGGCGGCCGTACGCAGGCGCCGTGAGGAGGTCGAGGCGACGATCGCGAGGTGGAACGCCGCGTCGGCCGCGACGGCAGCGCGGCCGTCGGCGGCCTTAGCCGCCTCGGTCATGCTCACGACGGCGGCCTGGAGCCACACGTCGTCGGCCGGACGGTTGCGGACCATCGCCTCCAGGCCGGCGAGCTCGAGCGTCCGCCGCGTGGCGAACAGGTCGCGGACGTCGTCGACCGAGAGGCGCACGACCTCGAGGCCGCGGTGCAGCGAGTGGACGAGCAGTCCCTCACGCTCCAGCGACGCCAACGCGCCACGCGCGATATCCCGGGGGACGCCCAGGCGAGCGATCACCTCGGCGTCGTCGAGCGGCGTCCCGGGTGGGTAGAACCCGCCTAGGACCTCGTTGCGCAACGCCTCGGCGACGTCGTCGGCGGGGCCGGTCCGGGTCAGCGGAAGCAGCGTCACATGCCACTCCCGGAAGCGGTGAGTCGTAGCGCGGACACGGCGTACGCCTGCCAGGTCCGCGCGCGGACCCAGCGGGTGCGCTGTGCGCTGCGGACTCGAGAAGCGCACCTAGCCTGCCCCACTGCCAAACGGTGCGCCCTGGGGGCGACTTGGACCGACACAACCACGATGCTCTGAGGATCGCGCGGAACTGTCAAGTAACACAGTGTCAACGGGCTAGGTTCCGAACGGGCCATTGCGGCCAATCGCTCAACCATCGTCCAGGCCTGGCCAGACGGAAGTCAGCGCGACGGCGATCTCGTCGACCTCGCCGGCGCTCACGGTCTCGGTGCAGAACACGAGCGCGTCGCCCTCGACCATCGCGCGCACGCTCGGATTGCCGGCGGCGAGCCCCGCCTCCAGCGCCTTCGCATCCCCACCTCGAACCAGTACCGCGTTGATCGGACCGTCCACCAAACGTTCGTCAAGTGTGAACTGTTTTTGCTCCACACGGGCCTTCGGCAGCGCCGCGCACCGCTCTGCGAGCCGCGCGGCGAGGCCAGCGTAGCCTGCCAGCCGCTCGTCGTGATCGAGCATCGCCCACTCCTCCAAGGCGGCGACGGTGGCCACGGCCATCGCGCGATCGAGCTTGAAGGCGCGCCCGAACGTCCGCCACTCGCCGCTCTCGTAGCCGGTGAAGTCCAGCGCGGCGACGTCCGCGACCGGACCCGCCCGCCCCGCGACGAACCCGCCCCCGTTGGGCCCGCCGAAGTACTTGGCGGAGAAGCACGCCAGGTCGGCCGCGCTCGCCCAGCGTTCCAGCTCGGACATCGGGAAGCTGAGGAACGCGGCGTCGACGACCACCGGCACGCCCGCCGCCCGCGCGAGCGGCACGACCTCGGCGAGCGGGAGCGCGGGCACGGCGTCGTCGAGATGAGCGGGATGCAGGATCGCGACGGGCCGCGAGCGGGCGCTCGGGCCACCGCCGCCGGGAGAGCCGCCCACGGGCGGCAGCGCCGCGAGCGCGCCCGCGATGTCGTCCACCCACTCCACCCGCGCGCCGGCCAGGCTCACGCACCGCGCGTACTTGTAGGCATGGCTCCGCTGCATCCACACGACCGCCTCAACCCGCGGGAGGGCCTCCGAGAGCGGTCCGTCGCCGCGCGCGATGCACGCGCCCACCGACAGGGCGATCCCGGCGGACGCCCCCGGCACCACCCGCGCCGCCTCACACCCGCACAGCGCCGCCACCCGCGCGCCCGTCGCGGCGAGCAGCTCGCCCATGTCCGCCCAGGTCGAGTTCGCCGACGCCGCGGCGGCCCAGACGGCCGGCGACAGCACGGACCCGCCGAGGTCCGTGTAGATCCCGCACGCGTTCACGACGCGTCGCACACCCAGTGCCTCGTACACGCGATGACATTCTGAACGCCGCAGAATGCGGGCGATGTCGGTCAGCGGAGGGCCGGATCCCCGGGTGGCGTCCGCCGCGACGCCTATGGTTTCCACCCCGATGAGCTCCCCGACAGTCGCGCATCTGCACGTCCATTCCGAGTACTCGCTGCTCGACGGCGCGTGCAACATCGGCAAGCTCGCCGAGCGCGCGGCCGCCTTTGATCAACCGGCCATCGGCCTGACCGACCACGGCGTCATGAACGGCGCGGTCGAGCTCTACAAGGCCGCCAAGAAGCACAACGTCAAGCCCCTGCTCGGGCTCGAGGCGTACTTCGTCGACGACCGTCACGTGCGCGACCGCAAGGTCGAGCGCAACCACCTGACGCTGCTCGCCGCCAACAACGAGGGCTTCAAGAACCTCACGACGCTGTCGTCGAAGGGCTTCCTGGAAGGCCTGCACCGCGGCAAGCCGGGCATCGACCTCGAACTGCTCTCGATGCACTCCGAAGGCGTGATCGCGCTCTCCGGCTGCCTCGCGAGCCGCACGAGCCAGCGGATCATGGACGGCCGCATCGACGAGGCGCGCGAGCACCTGGACGAGCTGATCCAGATCTTCGGCCCTGAGGACGTCTATCTCGAGGTCCAGAAGAACGGCATCGCCGAGCAGGACGCGGTCAACGACGCGATGAAGCGCTTCGCGACCGAGACCGGCCAGTCGCTCGTGGGCACGGCGGACGTGCACTACCTGCGCAAGGAGGACTTCCACCACCACGCGGCGCTGCTGTGCGTGCAGACCAAGTCCACGCTGGCCGCGCCGAAGATGTCCTTCAGCACGAACGAGTTCTACCTGAAGTCCACAGACGAGATGGTGGAGTCCTTCGCGGAGTTCCCGGGCGCGATCGAGTCGACGCTGGAGATCGCCGAGCGCTGCGACGTGGAGATCGCGCTCGGCGGCCAGCTGATCCCGAGCTTTGAGTGCCCGGACGGCCTGTCGGAGAAGGAGTACCTGCGCAGCCTGGTGCTCGCGGGGATGGCGGAGCGCTACGGCGACCCGCTGCCCGCCGAGGCCATCGAGCGCATGGAGATGGAGCTCGGCGTCATCGACTCCATGGGCTTCAACGCCTACTTCCTGATCGTCTGGGACTTCGTCCACTGGTCCAAGAGCAACGGCATCGCCGTCGGTCCGGGCCGTGGCTCGGCGGCCGGCTCGATCATCGCCTACTCGCTGCGGATCACCGACGTGGACCCGCTGCGCTACGACCTGCTCTTCGAGCGCTTCCTCAACGCCGAGCGCGTGTCGATGCCGGATATCGACATCGACTTCTCCGTGCGCGGCCGGGAGCGTGTGATCCGCTACGTGACCGAGAAGTACGGCACGGAGCGCGTGGCGCAGATCATCACCTTCGGCAAGATGTTCCCGCGCGCCGCCACCCGCGACGCCGCGCGCGTCCTCGGGCACGACTACGGCGCCGGCGACAAGCTGGCCAAGCTGATCCCGGACCCGATCATGGGCCGCTCGCCGAGCTTCGAGGATTGCCTGAAGCCCGGGGAGGACCTCGCGAACGAGGTCGCGCGCGATCCGATCGCCAAGCAGATCGTGGACGTCGCGCAGGGCCTTGAAGGCATCGTCCGCAACGCGTCGATCCACGCCGCGGCGGTCGTGATCTCCGACCGCAATCTGACCGACATCGTCCCGCTGCAGCTGGCCGACGCCGGCACCGGCGAGGACGGGGCGAAGGTCTACCGCACGGTCACGCAGTTCTCGATGAAGCCGATCGAAGAGATCGGCCTGCTCAAGATGGATTTCCTGGGCCTGCGCAACCTCGACGTGATCGAGGACGCGCTGGACATCATCGAGCGCTCCACCGGCGTGCGGCCGGACATGGCGACGCTGCCGCTCGACGACCAGAAGACCTACGACATGATGGCCCGGGGCGACTCGGTCGGCGTGTTCCAGTTTGAATCTGAAGGCATGCGCGAGGCGCTGCGCAAGGTCAACCCGACCGAGTTCGAGGACCTTGTCGCGCTCGTGGCGCTGTACCGCCCGGGCGCCATGGATCAGATTCCCGCGTACGCGCGAGGCAAGCGCAACCCGGAGAACATCACCTTCATCGACGATCGGCTGCGTCCGATCACCGAGTCGACCAAGGGCGTGATCCTCTACCAGGAGCAGGCGATGCAGATCGCCAAGTCCCTGGCGAACTTCACCGGTCCGCAGGCCGACGACCTCCGCAAGGCGATCGGCAAGAAGAACCGCGCCGCGATGGCGACGCTGCAGCCCAAGTTCGTCGAGGGCTGCCGCGCCAACGGCGTCGCGCCCGACGTGATCGAGTCGTTGTGGGCGACCAACGAGAAGTCCGCCGACTACTCGTTCAACAAGTCCCATGCGGCCTGTTACGCGCTGATCTCCTACCGGACGGGCTGGCTGAAGGCCAACTACCCGGCCGAGTACATGGCCGCGCTGATCTCCTCGGTCATGGACACGAAGGACAAGGTCCCGTTCTTCGTCAACCAGGCCGAGGCGATGGGGATCGAGATCCTGCCGCCGGACGTGAACCTCTCCGACCACGAGTTCATGGTCGTCGAGGGCAACATCCGCTTCGGCCTGGACGCCGTGAAGGGCGTCGGCTACGCGGCCGTGGAGGCGATCAAGCAGGCGCGCGCGGAAGACGGCGACTTCACGTCGCTGTGGGAGTTCTGCGAGCGGGTGGACGGCCGCACCGTCAACAAGCGCTCGATCGAAGCGCTGATCAAGTGCGGCGCGTTCGGCTCCACCGGCGCGACCCGCAAGGGCATGCTCGAGGTGCTGGACGCCGCGCAGTCCTCCGGCCAGCGCGCCCAGCAGGACGCGCAGATGGGCCAGGGCTCGATCTTCGACCTCTTCGACGCGCCGTCCAACGACGCGCCCTCGCCGTTCAACGGCCCCACGCATCCCCCGATCCCGATCGAGGAGTTCGACCGCAACGAGCTGCTCGCGATGGAGAAGGAGTCGATCGGCATCTTCATCTCCGAGCATCCGCTCAAGCGGGTGCGCGAGGCGCTGGCGATGAAGTCCGACTGCTCGACCGCCGAGGTGATGAACCGCCGCAACGACGAGTGGATCAAGGTCGGCGGCATGATCACCGAGTCCAAGAAGATCAAGACGCGGTCGGGCACGAACATGATGTTCGCGACGCTGTCCGATCTCGAGGGCTCCGTCGAGATCGTGGTCTTCGAGAAGGCGCTCAACGCCGCCGAGGGCGTGATCGCCGACGACGCGATCGTGCTGATCCGCGGCAAGGTCGATCACAAGGAGGCGGGCAAGGTCTGCGTGATCGTCCAGGACGTCGACAAGTTCGATCCGTCCGACTCCGAGATCGAGAAGGCCAAGGCGCACGCCGCGAAGGTCGCCGCGACCCGCCCGAGCGCCTTCAAGCGCCGCGTGGACGCCGCTCAGCTGCCCGCCACGGTCATCGACGACCTGCGCGAGCTCTTCGAGCGCTACCCGGGCGACATGGAGTTCGTGCTGATCATGCAGACCCGCACCGGCGAGCGGCGCCTGAAGTTCGGGGACGCGTACAAGGTCAAGGCGGGCGACGCGGGCTTCAAAGCCGAGCTCAACGGCCTCCTGCCCCCGGTGGCGGTCACGGCCGCCGCGTGACGGATGGTCCGCTGACGAACAGTCGCGCCAAACACTGACGAATTCCCGTCCGGTCGGGGCGGGAATTGGTTACGTTCGACGCGTGCGCCGAGCTCTCATCTTTGCCGGCCTGGTCGCCGGTCTCATCGCGCCGTCGACGGCCGCCGCGCAGGCGCAGCCGATCTGCCCGCTGGCCGACGGGCCGTACGAGTATCAGGCCGGGTTGTCGCTGTACGCGGGAACCTGGTGGACGGGCCAAGAGGCGCACAACCCCGCCGGGGGCGTGACGGGCGCGGCCAAACGGGCCCTCGGCGCCCAGTACACGGGCTTCTGGTTCGACACGGCCCGCCAAGGCTTGAGCGTCGCGTTCGCGCCCGGTCCACTGGACGCGACCACGGCGCGTGCCGCGATCGTGCGGGAGCTTGCCGCCGACTTCACACCCGATCAGATCGCGTTCGTGGAGCCCAAGCTCAACCTCCTGCAGGACGAGTTCAGCGAGGCGGAGCTCAACGCGGCCTGGCAGCAGGTCGGTGCGACGATCGTCGCCAGCGGCCTCGACATGACCTCCTCCGTCGGCTGCTTCGGGTCGGGCGCGTGGCGCGTGATCGTCACGCGCGGACTCGTCCCGGAGGCCACACCGGAGATCAGGGCTGAGACCGAGGCGCTGTTCGCGTCGCTCGGCGACAAGGTCTTCATCGAGTACCAGCCCGGCACGACCGTCGTAACGGCGCTCGCGGCGCCCGCGCCCACGACGCCCGCTCCGGTAGCCCAGTCGCCGTTCGTCAACCTTCCCGCGGTTCGCGTCCGCGACTTCGTCTCGCGCCCCGCGACGGGCCGCTGCCTCCGCGGCGCACTGACGGTGACGGCCAAGCGCGGCGTGACGTCCGTCCGCGTGACCGCGGGCAAGCGCCACGCCACCGCCACTGCGGGCAGGAAGGCGCGCCTGGCCCTCAAGCAGCGCTCCACCCACGTGACGGTCACGGTCACGCTCCCGGACGGCCGCAGCGCCTCCCAGAAGCTCATCTACAAACGCTGTGCCTAGGCGGCGGCCAGGCGCTCCGCCAGCCCGCGGGAGCGCAGGTCGAACGCCCACGCCATGTCGACCGGGTCGATCTCCTTGCCGGAGCGGCCCGGTCCTTCGAAGATCACCGGCAGGCCCTCGAATCGCGGCTCGCTGAGGAACGCGATCATTCCCTCGCGGCCGATCTCGCCGTCGCCGAGGTTGACGTGGCGGTCCCGGTTCGAACCGAGCCCGGTCATCGAGTCGTTGACGTGCAGCGCGCCGAGGCGGTCGAGGCCGACGACCTTGTCGAACTCGTCGACCACCGCGGTCAGCGACTCGCGGGTGCGGACGTCGTAGCCGGAGGCGAAGAGATGGCACGAGTCCAGGCAGGCGCCGAGTCGCTTCCCGCCGCCGGCCACCTCGATCATCGTCGCGAGCTCTTCGAACGAGCGCCCGAGCGTCCCGCCGGCACCGGCGGTGTCCTCGAGCAGCAGGGGGCACTCCTCCGACTCGGCCAGCGCCTCCTTGATGACCTGGCCGGCGCGCTTGAGCGCCTCCTCGACCGAGCCGCCGTTCTTGAGCGCGGAACCCGGGTGCAGGACGACGCCCTTGGCCTTTAGCTGCGCTCCAGCGTTGAGTGCGACGATGAGCGATGCCAGTGACTTGTCACGAATCTCCGGGTCCTCAGACGCGCAGTTGAGCAGGTAGACCGCGTGGATCACCAGCTGCTCGACGTTCGAGCCCTTCATCGCCTCGTGGTAGGCGGCGACTTCCTCGTCGGAATAGACGCGCGCCTTCCACTGTCGTGGGTTCTGATTGAAGATCTGGATTGAGCGGCAACCCCGCTCCTCTCCGCGTCCGACGGCCATCGCTGGGCCGCCGGAGGGCGAGACGTGGGCGCCGATCAACATAGGATGATGTGAATCATGCGCGTGCGTTTTCCTCCATCGCCAACCGGCGCGTTGCACATCGGCAACGCGAGGACGGCACTGTACAACTGGCTTCTCGCCCGGGGCTCGGGCGGCCAGCTCGTCCTGAGAATCGAGGACACCGACCGCGAGCGCTCGACGCCCGAGAACGTCGAGCTGATCTTCGACAGCCTCGCCTGGCTCGGGATCGACTGGGACGGGGACGTGACCTACCAATCCGCGAACGCCGGCCGGCACGCGGAGGTCGTCGCGCAATTGCTCGAGTCGGGGCAGGCGTATCGCTCGACCGCGGGGCCTGAGCAGGTCAAGGCCTTCAAGGAGGCCAACGGCAACCGCGGCTTCCGGGGCGAGGACGAGGGCGAGGGCGCCGTGCGCCTGCGGATGCCCGACGAGGGCGCGACGGTCGTGCGCGACATCATCCGCGGCGAGAGCGCCTTCGAGAACGTCCTGCAGGACGATCTCGTGATCGCGCGGGCCGACGGGACGCCGATCTACCACCTCGCGGTCGTGGTCGACGATCACGACGCGGGCATCACGCACGTCGTCCGCGGCGCGGACCATTACTCCAACACGCCGAAGCACATGCGGATCTACGCAGCGATGGGTGCGGAACCTCCGACCTACGCGCACCTTCCGCTCCTGCATGGTCCGGACGGGAAGAAGCTTTCAAAGCGCCACGGCGCCGCTTCGGTTCAAGATCTCCGGAATTCGGGGTATCTACGAGAGGCAGTGATCAACTACCTCGCGCTTCTGGGCTGGGGCTACGACGAGAAGACCACCTTCTTCACGATTCCGGAGCTTCAGGAGCTGTTCTCGCTCGAGCGGGTGTCCAAGAACCCGGCGGTCTTCGACGAGCAGAAGCTGCGCTGGATCAACGGCCGCTACGTGCGCGAGCTCTCAAACGTTGATCTGACGGCGCGCCTGGAGGAGTTCACGGGCCGCACCGGGCTCGGTCCGGCGGTCGCGATCACGCAGGAGAAGATCTCGACGCTCGAGGAGTTCTGGCCGCTGGCCGGCTCGTTCTTCGATGGTCCGTTCGACGACCCGAAGGCGCGCGAGAAGTTCCTCGAGCCGCGCGAATCGCGCGAGGCGCTCGCCGACGCGCAGGCGGCGCTCGCCGAGCTGCCGGAACCGTGGACTCCTGAGAACGTCGAGGAGGTTCTGCGCGGCGTCTCCGAGCGCACGCAGCGCAAAGCGAAGGCGATCTTCCAACCTTTGCGGGTCGCTTTGACCGGGACGACCGTTTCACCCGGTATCTTCGAGACGGTCGCGCTGCTGGGGCGCGATGAGACGCTGGCAAGGGTGGGACACGCGCTTGAGGCGTAGTTGGCGGGATAGGAGGGGTACATGGCGGGGGTCTCAACCATCGGTCCACCGGTGCCGATACCTGGTCAAGGTGACCTTTCAGTGACCCCTGGCCAAACTCCAGAACCGCTCTCTGCGGCCGATGACTCACTCATGAGCACCGCAACGACATCCGCCGCAGTTCGGCCCCGCCCACGCGGCGACGCGCCGTATGCCGTCGTCGGGCGGCCGCGCAACGAAGGTCATGGCAAGCGGCTCACCGCCGCGTTCGAGGCCCTGGAGGTCTTCCCGGCACTCGCCGAGTCGCGCAACCGCCTGCTGGCGCTCATCGCCGAGGATCGCCCCTCCACGGGCGACGTCGTGCGCGCCATCGAGTCCGACGTCGCGCTCGTCATCTCCGTGATGCGTCTGGCCAACGGCCTCGACTCTCCGCGCCGCGGCCAGGTCGAGTCGGTCGTCGGCTCCGTCGAGGTGCTCTCGCCCGAGGCCGTCCAGCGCCTCGCGGCCAACGCCGAGACCTTCGAGTTCTTCGAGCGCGGCAAGACCTGGGACGCCGCTCCCGAGCGCTTCCGCCTGCACGCCGTCGCCGTCCAGCGCGCCGCGGACCGCCTCGCCGCCGCCGCCGGCTACGCGCACCGCGACCGTCTGCTCGTCACCGCCTTGTTGCACGACGTCGGCAAGCTCGTGCTCATGCACGCCTACCCGGGCTACCCGAAGCAGGTCCACGGACCCGCCCGCACGCCCGAGGAGCGCCTGCACTACGAGCGCCGCGAGCTCGGCGTCGACCACGCGCTGGTCGGCGGTGTTCTTGCCCGCCGCTGGAACCTCCCGAACGCCGTAGCGAGCGCGATCGAGCGCCATCACTCCGACGACGCCCAGGGTGACGCGGCCTTCGTCCGCCTCGCCGACATGCTCGCGCACTACTCGCAGGGCTCCCCGGTCTCCTCGACCGAGCTCCTGCGCGCCGCCCGCACCGTCGGCTTCGGGCCTTCCGAGCTGCGCTCCGTGCTCTATGACCTGCCCTACCCGTCCAACGACCGCCCGCGCGCGGTCGAGCCGTGCCCGCTGTCGGTGCGCGAGCTGGACGTGCTCAAGCGCCTCGCCCAGGGCATGGTCTACAAGCAGATCGCGCTCGAGCTCTCCCTCTCGACCTCGACGGTCCGCACCCACCTGCACAACATCTACGGCAAGCTCGGCGCCGTCGACCGCGCGCAGGCCGTCCTGCACGCCACCGAACGCGGCTGGCTCTAGGACTGAGGGAGGCTTACGTTTCTCCCCACATATGGGGAGAAACGTCGAACACCCCCGGTTGCGCCGTCGCGCATGTCAGCATTGACACGTGCTCTCGATCACGACGAAATCGCCGTACGCGATCCGCGCGCTCGCTGAGCTCGCCCGCTGCGGCGGCGCGGGCCCGGTTCCGATCGGCGAGCTCGCCCGCCGCCGCGACGTCCCGGTCCAGTTCCTCGAGCAACTTTTCGCCGTCCTCCGCCGCGCCGGCATCCTCCGCTCCCAGCGCGGCGTCAAGGGCGGCTACGCCTTCGCCCGCGAACCGGGCGAGGTGACGGTGCTGGAAGTCGTCGAGCTGTTGGACGGCCGCCTGGGCGCCGAAGCCGAGGGCATCTTCGCCGAAGCCGCCGCCGCGGCCCGCGCCGTCCTGGCCAAGACGACGATCCTCGACGTCGTCGATCGCGAGAACCAGGCCGCGGGCGCGACGATGTATTACATCTAGGTCTCTGTTTAGCCCTGTTGACGGGCCGCGTGGGTAGGCGGGGGATCGGACCAAGCAGACCCACAAAAGACTGGTGAGGGTGTCTCTGCTCGGTCCGATCCCCCACCAAGACGCCGCGTCGGCGGGACGGGCTGGATAGCGCCGGCGGGTGCGCGGGGATTCTGCCCGGCCGGCCGCTCGCGCAGGGCGACGATCAGCGTGAAGCCCGCGTCCCGATCGCGTGTGCACTTGAAGTTCGGGCTCGTGAATCGGATAATCAGATTCGTGAGTGAGATCAGCGCAACCGAGGCGTCCAAGCGCTTCGCGGACCTGCTCGACGCGGTCGAGCACCGCGGTGAGACCTTCACCGTCGTGCGTCGCGGTCGCGTCGTTGCCACGATCGCTCCGGCTCGCCGCGGAACCGGCGCCGACCTGCGCCGCATCCTCACCGATCTTCCGCCTGACGATCGCTGGGCCGATGATCTGCACGACCTGCGGCGATTCGCCGGCGAGGCCACCGACACCGATCCGTGGAACGACTGATCGTCGACACCGGCGTGCTCGTCGCGATCGAGCGTGGCCGGCGTATCGACACGACGCTGCTGTCTGACGATGCCGACATCGCGATCGCCGCGATCACCGCGTCGGAGTTGATGGCCGGCGTCAAACTGGCCGACGCCCAGCGCCGACCAGCGCGCTCGGCCACCGTCGACGCGATCCTTGCCACGTTCGACGTTATCGCCTTCGACATCGATATCGCTCGCCATCACGCCGCTCTGTTGGCTCACGCACGTCGCGCGGGCCGCCCGCGTGGAGCGCACGACCTCCAGATCGCAGCGACGGCGCGCGCGACGGGCCGCGTGCTGATCACGACCGACGCGCACGCCTTCGACGATCTCCCCGCCGTCGACCATCGTGTGATCCCTCCCCGCTAGCGCTCATCGTGCATCTCCTGGGCACCGGATCGAACCTCAGAGCGGGGAGGGCAACGGTCGTCGGAACCTCGGAGCCGAGCTGAGGTGTAGCTGACGCGGCGATCTATTTAGGCCAGGCTGACGAGCTTCCGGAAGGGATCGACGCGGATGGCTACGGCGTCGCCGGGTCTCCCCGGCGACGCGGTCGATGGCGAGCGCTTAGCGGCGCTTGTTGATCTGCGCGCGGATCGCGGCGGCCTGCTTGACGGCGGCGGCGCGGCGCTGGGCGTAGGGGACCTTGCTGGCGGTGGTGGACGGGATGCAGTAGGCGATCGAGGTCAGGTCGCCCGCGTCGAGGTCCGGGTTGTCCGGGTCGCCCCAGTTGACAGCGTCGATGATCCAGGCGGTGTCGTCCTGGTCGGGGGCGTTGTAGTAGACCTCGCCCAGGGAGGGGATGTTCTGGAAGAACCCGCCCGAGACGATGGTCTGGCCGTCGGGGCAGACGGCGACGGCTTCGGCGAGCCACTCCTCATCCGACGTGCCGTTGGGCACGGCGTCGCTGACGATGCGAGTCACCTTGGTCGCGCCTCCGGTGCCGGGAGGGCCGGGATCGCCCTTGGGACCGGCGGCGCCGGTGTCGCCCTTGGGACCGGCCACGCCCGTGTCGCCCTTGGGACCGGCCACGCCCGTGTCGCCCTTCGCGCCGGCGGGTCCGGCTGCGCCGGTGTCGCCCTTGGCGCCCGCGGGTCCGGCGGCGCCGGTGTCGCCCTTCGCGCCGGCGGGTCCGGCGGCGCCGGTGTCGCCCTTGGCGCCGGCGGGTCCGGCCGCGCCGGTGTCGCCCTTCGCGCCGGCGGGTCCGGCCGCGCCCGCGTCACCCTTGGCACCCGCGGCGCCCGTGTCGCCCTTCAGACCCTGGAGCCCCTGCGGACCCTGAGCGCCCGTGTCGCCCTTCGCACCCGCCGCGCCGGCGGAGCCGAAGACGCTCGAGGCCGGCGCAGCGGCCGAGCCGGCGGGACCCGCGGGTCCGGCGGGACCGGCCGGGCCGACCAGGCCCTTCTGCGTCGCGGTCGAAAGGTTGGCGGCGGTGATCGTCCCTTTCTTGATGTCCTTCGTGGTGATCGTGCCGTCCTTGATCTGCGCGCTGGTGATCTGTCCCGCGGCGTAGGCCCCTCCGCCTCCCGCGAGAATGCCGACCAGGGCGATGCTCACGCCCGTCTTCAACCCCTTGACCTGCATGTGCTTCCCTCCACTCGGGTACGGGGGGACCGTATAGGCGGGGGCGGATTGGTGCATCAATCCGCTACACATCAACGCAATGGCGCACGCGATTGAGGTCGCCGGTCTGACGAAGCGATTCGGGCCGGTGCTGGCTGTCGACGACTTGTCCTTCACTGCCGACGAGGGCCGCGTGGTCGGCTTTCTCGGGCCCAATGGTGCGGGCAAGACCACGACTCTGCGAATGTTGCTCGGGCTGGTGAACCCGACGTCCGGACGCGCGGTCGTCCAGGGGACGCGGTACGTGGAGCTCGGCGATCCGGTCCACACCGTCGGCTCGGTGCTGGACGGCGGGATGTTCCACCCGGGCCGCAGCGGCCGCAACCACCTGCGGGCGCTCGCGAAGGCGGCGGGGATCAGTGACGCCCGCGTGGACGAGCTGCTGCAGCTCGTCGCCCTCAGCGACGCGGCCAACCGGCGCGCGGGCGGCTACTCGCTCGGCATGCGCCAGCGGCTCGGCCTCGCCGCGGCGCTGCTCGGCGACCCCAAGGTCCTGGTACTCGACGAGCCGGCGAACGGACTCGACCCGCAGGGCATCCGCTGGCTCCGCGACTTCCTCCGGACGCTCGCGAACGAAGGCCGTGCGGTCCTCGTGTCCAGTCACGTGCTGGCCGAGGTCGCCCAGACGGCCGACGACGTGGTCGTCATCAACAAGGGCCGCAGCGTCGCCCAGGCGCCGCTGACGGAGATCATGGCCCGCAGCGGTGGTGGGATGAAGGTCGCCGGCCCGGACGTCCGCAGGCTCGGCGACATCCTCCACGCGGCCGGCGCGAACGTCACCGGCGACGCCGCGGAGATCCTCGTCAAGGACCGCAGCGGCGAGCAGATCGGGCGGGTGATCGCGGAGCACCAGCTCGTGATCTCCGAGCTCGCGCCGACTGGATCGAGCCTCGAGGAGATCTATCTCGAACTCACTGAATCGACCGGAGGCCCGTCATGACCCGCCTGCTCGGTTCAGAGCTCTTCAAGCTCCGCAGCACGCGGACGTTCTACGGCATCGTGGGCGGCTCGCTCGGGCTCGTGCTGGTGATCGTGATCCTGGTCACCGCGCTGGTGAACTTCACTCCGTCCGATCACCCGCTGACGGACATCATGAACTTCGCGGCATTCGTGCAGCCGTTCGCGCTCGTGCTCGGCATCCTGGCGATCACGAGCGAGTTCCGGCACGGCACGATCACGCCGAGCCTGCTCGTCGCTCCGCACCGCCCGCGGCTCGTCCTGGCCAAGCTCGGCGCGTCGGTGGCGATCGGGTTCGCGCTGGGCCTGGTGACGACGGTTCTCGTCTTCCTGATCGTGAAGGGCATCGGCGGGCTGCGCGACCTCGACACGAGCGGGGACGCGGGCACGCTGATCATCGGCGGCACGATCGACACCGCGTTGTGGGCCGCGCTCGGCCTCGGTGTCGGCTCGGTCCTGCGCAACCAGGTGGGCGCGATCGTCGGCTCGCTCGTCTACCTGTTCGTGCTCGAGAACCTGCTCCAGATCATTCCCGGGCTCGACGACATCATCCGCAAGTACGGCTTCGGCGGCGTGAGCAGTGGGCTGTTCGGCGCCGACGACTCCAGCGACCTGCTCGGGCAGCTGCCCGCAGGATTGCTGTTCGCCGCCTACGCGGGGATCTTCGTGGTCGCGGGAATCCTCGTCATCGAACGCCGCGACGTCACCGCCTGAGATGCGTCTGCGGCCGGCCACGCCCGCCGACGCGCAACGAGCGGCCGACCTCGTGATCGCCGGCGACATCGCGGACGTCGGGGTCGCCGACTACAGCCTCGGCGACCTCGAGGACGAGTGGCGCGAGCTCGATCTCGACGCGGACACCCGACTGGTCGAGGACGACGAGGGAGCGATCGTCGGCTGCGCGCATTTCCGCGGGAGCGACGTGCTCGCCCAGGTCGACCCGAACCGCGAGGGGGAGGGGTTCGGGACCGCGCTGCTCACCTGGTCTGAGAAGCGCGCGAGCCAGCGCGGCGCGACGAAGGTCCGCCAGGGCGTGGGGGACCGGGGCCAGTCCGCCCGCGCGCTGCTCCAAGCCCACGGCTACGCGAAGACGCGCAGCTTCTGGCGCATGGAACGCCCCGCCACCACCGATGAAGCGCCCGCGGACGAGACCGGCCTGCGCCCCGTCGACCCGACCGACGCACCCACGCTCTACGACGTCACCATCCGCGCCTTCGCCCACGACACCGGCTACGAGATCAAGCCGCTGGACGAGTGGACTCGCCGCGAGTTCAATGGCCACGGCGTCGACCACACGCTCTCGCGAACCGCTGACGGCATCGGCTACGCCCTCGTCCGCCGCTGGGACGAGGACACGCTCTACATCCCGCTGCTCGCCGTCCACCCCGACCACCAGGGCCAGGGCCTCGGCGCCCGCCTGCTGCGCTCCGTCTTCGCGGCCGCCCGGGGCCGCCGGGTCACGCTCAACGTCGCCTCCGACAACCCGTACGCGGTCCGGCTCTACGAGCGCGTCGGCATGCAAGCCGCCTGGCGGGTCGACGACTACCAGAAGGCGCTGCCAAACTAGGGCGTCCAATGGGCTCCATCCCGATCAACATTGCCGACCACGTCGGCCGCACGCCGATGGTCCAGTTCGCCCGCCTCGCGCCGGAGGACGGTGGCGCGGTCTTCGGCAAGCTCGAGATGTTCAACCCGGGCGGATCGGTCAAGGACCGGATCGGCGTCGCGATGATCGAGGCGGCGGAGAAGGAAGGGCGGATCGAGCCGGGCCGCACGACCGTCGTCGAGGCCACGAGCGGCAACACCGGCATCGCGCTGGCCTTCGTCTGCGCGGCCAAGGGCTACGAGCTGATCCTGACGCTCCCGCAGGGCATGAGCCGCGAGCGCGAGGGCCTGCTGCGCCTGTACGGCGCGCAGGTGCACATCACCGAGTCGATGGGCGGCATGAACGAGGCGGTCGCCGCGGCCCGCGCGATGGCGCGCGACAGCGACGTCTTCCTGCCCGACCAGTTCTCCAATCCGGCCAACCCGGACGTCCACCGCCGCACCACGGGCCCGGAGCTGTGGGAGGCGCTCGACGGCGACGTCGACTACCTCGTCGCGGGCGTCGGCACCGGCGGCACGATCACCGGCGCCGGATCGTTCCTGAAGGAGCGAAACAAGGACATCCGGATCGTCGCCGTGGAGCCCGCGACGTCCCCGGTGCTCTCCGGCGGTCGCCCGGGCCCGCACAAGATCCAGGGCATCGGCGCGGGGTTCGTCCCGCCCGTGCTCGAGCGCGAACTGCTCGACGAGATCATCGCCGTCGACGACGAGGACGCGATCGAGACCGCGCGCCTGGCGGCCCGCAAAGAGGGCGTGCTGTGCGGCATCAGCTGTGGCGCCGCGCTGTGGGCGGCGCTGGAGATCGCCGCGCGGCCCGAGGCCAAGGGCAAACGGATCGCGGTCATCCTGCCCGACTCCGGCGAGCGCTACGTCTCCACGCCGTTCTTCGCGCCCGAGCCAACGCCGCTCACCAGCGCATGATCCGCGAGGTCGAAGGACCCGCCGGCGCGCCGTGGGAGCGGCCGCTGCACGGCAGCCTCGATCGCCTGGTGGTCGAGTCGGAGGCGCTCGCGGGCAACCCGCTCGGCGACCCGAGCCGCCGTCCGCTCTACGTCTACCGCCCACCCGGGGTCGAGCGCGACCACCCTAAGCCGCTCCCCAGCGTCTACGTCATCCAGGGCTTCACCGGCCAGCTCGACATGTGGTTCACCCGCCAGGCGTTCGAGCCGACGATGATCGAGCGCCTGGACGCGATGTTCGCCGGCGGCGGCTGCCCCGACGCGATCGTCGTCTTCGTCGACGCCTGGACCTCCTACGGCGGCTCGCAGTTCATCAACTCGACGAGCACCGGCCGCTACATGGACTACCTCACCGACGAGGTCGTCACGTTCATCGACGAGCGCTATCCGACGAGCGCCGACCGCGACCACCGCGGCCTGTCGGGCAAGTCCAGCGGCGGCTACGGCGCGATGGTCGTGCCGATGCTGCGCCCCGACGTCTTCGGCGCGCTCGCCTCACACGCCGGCGATGCGCTGTTCGAGGCCTGCTACCTGCCGGAGTGGCCGCGGGTGGCCCGGACCCTAAGAGATCACTTCGACGGCTCCTGGGACGTGTTCTTCGCCGCCGCCCGCGCTTCCGACCCGCCGAGGTCGGAGTGGATGGACCTGCTCGAGGCCTACGGCTACGCCGCCTGCTATTCGCCGGATCCGATCAACCCGGGCCGCGCGCTGCTGCCGTTCGACGCCCACGGGCGCCTTATCGAGGACGTGTGGGCGCAGTGGCTGGCCTGGGACCCGGTGCGGATGGCGCCCGCCCACGCCGACGCGCTGCGCTCGATGCGCCGCATCTACCTCGACGCCGGCCGCGGCGACGAGTACTTCCTCGACCTCGGCGCGCAGGCCTTCGCCCAGGAGCTCGACAAGCTCGGCGTCGCGCACACCCTCGAGCTCTTCGAGGGCACGCACGCACGCCTCACGTACCGCTACCCGGGCGCGATCCGGGAGCTGGTGCTCGCTATCGCGCCGTGAGCGGGATCGTGCCGTCGCGGGCCCATGCCTCGGCCGCGGGCCACGCGCCGTAGCCCGCGTCCGGGTTGATGTGGCCCTGGCCCGGGAGCAGATCGGCGGGGCCGCGGTAGAGCGTCCCAGCGCCCTCCGGGCAGTACGGATCGTCGTCGGAATGCACCAGCCGGCCCGCCTCGATGTCCGGCGCGCCGAAGAACGAGTCCAGCTCGTCCGGCACGCCCGCGCGCGAGGGCGGCGCGACCAGCAGGACGCGCTCGGCGGGGCTTCCGCCGCTGCCCGCGTGGTGCAGCCACAGCAGGCAGGCGAGCGAGTGGCAGAGCACGACCGGCGGTTCGCCGATCGCGTCCAGCTCGCGTTCGAGCGCTTCCAGCCACGCGCTCAGGTGGGGGTGGTCGGCGTCGGGCAGATCGGGGAAGTGGACCGCCGCGTCGGCGGCCCGGAGCCTCCCGGCCAGCCATGTCTGCCAATGGCCGGGCCCGGAGCCCTGCCAGCCGTGCAAGATCAAGTAACAAGGGCGCCTCATGCCGGCCGCTACCGTACCCCAGATGGTCCACTCACTCGACGTCAGCGCCCTCCGCTGCCCGATGACGTGGGTGCGGACGAAGCTCGCGCTCGAGCGTCTCGAGCCCGGTCAGACCCTGGAGGTCCGCGTGCCCGCCGGCGAAGCGCTCGAGAACGTCCCGCGCTCCGCGCGCGAGGCCGGCCACACCGTTGCCGTCGACGGCGACCTGGTCAGGATCGTGCGCGCATGAGCGAGGGTTCCTCCCGCCGTGGGCTGTTCCGCGAGCTCGCCGCCGCCGCGGCGCGGGCCGCGCTACCGGACGAGCCGGCCAAGCCCAAGGCCAAGCCGCCGCTGCTCAACGAGGGCGAGCTGGAGCGCTACAGCCGCCAGCTGATCCTGCCCGAGTGGACGGAGATGAGCCAGATCGCGCTGCGCGACGCCAGCGTGCTGGTGATCGGCGCGGGCGCACTCGCCTCGCCCGTGGCGATGTACCTGGCCGGGGCGGGCGTGGGCCGGCTCGGGATCGTCGACGACGACAACGTCGAGATCTCCAACCTGCACCGCCAGCCGCTGCACTTCACGCCGGACATCGGGGAGCCGAAGGCCGAGTCGGCCGCGGCCAAGCTGCGCTTCCTGAACCCCGACATCGTGGTCGAGGCCTACCGCGTGTGGGTGGACGAGGACAACGTCGACGGGCTGGTCGCGGGCCAGGACCTCGTGATCGACTGCAGCGACAGCTTCGCCACCCGCTACACCGTCAACAAGGCCTGCTGTGACGCCGGCATCGACCTCGTCGAGGGCGGCGCGGTGGGGTGGGCCGGCCTGGTGATGACGATCGTGCCCAAGCGCACCGCCTGTTACCGCTGCGCGTTCCCGACGGCGCCGATCGGCTCGCTCACCTGCGCCCAGGCGGGGATCGCCGGGCCGGTCGCGGGCGTGATCGGCTCGCTGCAGGCGCTGGAGGCGCTGAAGTTCCTCACGGGAGCGCAGCCGCCGCTCGTCGACGCGTTCCTCAACGTCGACCTCGCGACGATGGAGACCACCCGCGTCGCCGTGCGGCGCGACCCCAACTGCGCCGACTGCGGGGACGAGTAGCGTCGATGGTGGGCGCGAGCACGATGCGCAAGCTGCGGCTCGACGTGGCCGCGGTGCGTGAGCGCGACCCCGCCGCCGAGGGCGTCTCCACGCTGGGGATCGTCACCGGCTGGCCCGGCCTTCACGCGCTGTTGACCTACCGCGTCGCCCATGCGCTGGACGCCGCGGGCGTGTCGTACCTCCCGCGCGCGCTGTCGTACTTCTCGCGCGCGCTGACCGGGATCGAGATCCACCCGCGGGCGAAGATCGGCGACGGGCTGTTCATCGATCACGGGATGGGCGTCGTGATCGGCGAGACCGCCGAGGTCGGCCACAACGTGACGATGTATCAGGGCGTCACGCTCGGCGGCACCGGGTTCGAGACCGGCAAGCGCCACCCGACGGTGCAGGACAACGTGACGATCGGCTCCGGCGCGAAGCTGCTCGGGCCGATCACGATCGGCCACGGGGCGAAGATCGGCGCGAACACGGTCGTCATCCACGAGGTGCCGCCGAACTCCACCGTGGTCGGCAACCCCGGGCACCCGGTGCGGATCGAAGGCCGCAAGCCCGAAGGACCGGACGCCGACTGGGTGCACCTGCCGGACCCGATCGCCGACGCGCTCAAGCAGATGGCGACGCGGGTGGCGATGCTCGAGCGCGAGGTCGCGATGCTGCGCGGTGAGGAGCCCGGCGCGCCTGCTGAGGTAGTTCCGCTGCGCCCCGCGCGCGGTCCGAGCCCCGCGGGCGGGTAGCCTGGGCCTCGTGCCCTCCTTCTCTCATTCCGTTGAGCTCACTCAGCCACCTGAAGCCGTCTTCCCCTGGTTGCTCGAAGAGGACAAGGTCCCGCAGTGGACGAGCGATCTGCAGAGCTACTCGGTCGAAGGGCCGCTCGCCCAGGGCGCGACCGTGCGCCAGACGCTCGAAGTCGCCGGCGGCATCAAGCTCAACATGGAGATCGTGGCCTACGACCCGCCGCGCGCGGCGGAGACCCGCTTCGAGACCAACGGCGTGAAGGTCGTCAGCGAGTACAGCCTGACCCCGAACGGCGGCGGCACGACGCTGACGCAGACGCTCGAGGCCAAGGCGGGCGGGCTGACCGGGCGGATGCTGATTCCAGTCGTCCAGGGGCGCCTGGAGAAGAAGCTGACTGCGGACCTCGAGCGGCTGCGCGAGGTACTGTCCGGCTCATGAGAATGATCGCGGTGCTGGCGATGCTGCTCTTCTTGGCGCTCGCGGCGCCTGCCGGGGCGCAGAGCGTCGACGCCGCCGCGAACGCCCTCAAGGGCGATCCGGTCTACGTCGCGCCGGACGCGGAGCTGGCCTCGCAGGTCGATGCCCAGGCGCTGCAGGCGCGGATCGACTCCGCCGGCGCGGCACCGCTGTTCATCGCGGTGCTCCCGCAGAGCGCGCAGGTCGACAGCGCCGGACGGACGCTGATCGCGCTGCGCGAGGCGGTCGGCCGCAAGGGCACCTACGCGCTCGCCGTCGGCAACGAGTTCCGCACGCTCAGCGACGGATTCGACGCCGCCGCGGCGGGGGACGCGGCCCGCAAGGCGCACCCCGACGACCTCGAGGCGACGCTCGAGACGTTCATCGACACCGCCGGCAAGGCGCAGGACGACGCCGGCGCGGGCGGCAGCAGCGCGGGCGCGTTGATCGCCATCGTCGTGCTGATCGTCGTGGTCGTGGGCGGGGCGTTCCTGGTCCTCGGCCGTCGACGCGCGCGCCGCGAAGGCGGGGCCGATGGCGTCTCCGAGGTGGGCCACATCGAGCAGAACGACGAGTTCGTGCGCCTCGGCGACAGCATCCGAGCACTCGAGCTCGACGTCACCCTCGGCGATCCCAGCCCCGCCGCCAAGGCCGACTACGACCGCGCGGTCGAGGCCTATGGCCGCGCGAACGACTACAACGCCAAGGGCGCCACCGCCGCCGTCGACGAGGCGCTGGACGAGGGCCTCGCGGCGATCGCCTCGGCCCGCGAGCGGCTCGCGGGCCGCCGCTAGCGAAGCGCCAGCCGCCCGACGACGACCGGGGCGCCGCTCACCGGCGTGAACGTCCCGCGCAGCGTGCGCACGCGGTGTCGCCGGAGCTGGCGGAGGAGCCGAGCGGCGAGGTGGGTCCGGGCCGTGGTGCTCGCACCCGCCGGCAGCCGGCCGACGGCGATCCGCGCGACGCGCCGCGATCCCCACTTCAACGTCAGCGAGCCGCCCTCGCAGCCGCCGGTCGAGGCGACGGGGCAACGCATGACGACCGCCAGGCGCGCGCCGCGCAGGCGGAGCGAGGTCGGGACCGCGGGTCCCTGCACGGGTGCGGGTGTCACTGCCGCCGGCGTGGGCTCGGGCGCTGCGGCCTGGGCGGGTTCGGGGCCGAGCTGGAGCACCCACGAGTCGGTGAGCAGGGTCCGCTCGCCCGAGGATTCGACCCGGAACGCGAAGCTCTGCGGGAGCACGGCGCCGGCCGGCACCGTGACGGCGTACGCATGCTCGCCCGCCGGGGCCACGGGGAGCGTCTCCGCGCCCAGGAAGGCGACCACCGCGTCGGCGTCGTCAGCGAGCGTGATCGTCACGACCGACCCGGGGTCCGCCATCAGCGTCGGCGGGTTGAGGCCGAACCCGTCCTTGATCACGGTCGGCCCGGCGCCCGATCGCGGAGACTCGGTGCCGGAGAGATACGCCGGCGTGGCGCTGCCGTAGGTCGTCGACACCGACGGCTCGGGCGCCTGCGCGAACGCGGCCGGCGCGCCGCCGATCAGGGCGGCGACCAGCGCGATGAAGACGACCGTGGCGCGAAGCATGGGCGCGAGGGTAGTCACGCCACGGTCGTGTCGACCTAGTCGATGTACTCGTACGCGGGCAGGGTCAGGAACTCCGGGAACTCGTCCGAGAGCGCGACCCGCTCGAAGATCGCGCGGGTCTCCTCCGGGCGGCCCTTCTCCCAGGTCTCGTCGCCGACCTCGGCGTGGATCTTGTCCATCTCCTCCTGCAGGACCTGGCGGACGTGCTCGCGGTCGAACTTGCCGTGGCGCACCCACTGCCAGATCTGCGAGCGGGAGATCTCCGCGGTCGCGGCGTCCTCCATCAGGTTGTTGATGCCGGCGGCGCCGCGGCCGCCGAGCCAGAACGAGATGTACTGGAAGCCGACGTTGACGTCCGCGCGCAGGCCCTCCTCGGTGATCTCGCCGGGGGTGGAGGCGGCATCGAGCAGTTGCTCGGGGGACACGTTGACGTCGTAGCGCTGCTTGTCGATCTGGTTCGGGCGGTCGCCGAGGACCTCCTCGAACGCCGCCAGCGCGACGTCGACCACGTCGGGGTGCGCGACCCAGGTGCCGTCGAAGCCCGCCTTGGCCTCGCGCTCCTTGTCGGCCTTGACGGCGTCCAGCGCGCGCTGGTTGGCCTCCTCATCCTTGCGCGAGGGGATCAGCGCCGCCATGCCGCCCATCGCGAACGCCCCGTGCTCGTGGCAGGTCTTGACCAGAAGCTCCGAGTACGCCCGCATGAACGGGACGGTCATCTTGACGTCGTTGCGGTCGGGCAGGACGAAGCTCGGATCGTCGCGGAAGACCTTGATCATCGAGAAGATGTAGTCCCAGCGGCCGGCGTTGAGCCCGTAGGAATGCTCGCCGAGCGCGTGGATGATCTCGGCCATCTGGAACGCGGCGGGCAGGGTCTCGATCAGCACGGTCGCGCGGATCAGGCCCGGGGGCAGACCCAGCGCTTCGCGGGTGAAGCGGAAGACGTCGTTCCAGAGCGCGGCTTCCTGCCAGTGCTCCAGCTTCGGCAGGTAGAGGTAGAGGCCCTTGTCGCGCGCGGCGAGCAGCGGGCCGCTGTGGAAGGCGTACAGGCCGAAGTCCATGAACGCGCCCGCGACCGGCTCGCCGCCGATCGTCAGGTGCTTCTCGGGCAGGTGCCAGCCGCGCGGGCGCACCAGCAGCGTCGCCGGAGCGTCGACCAGCTCGTAGTGGCGGCCGTCGGCGCCGTCGTAGGTGATCGTGCCGTCGATCGCGTCCATCAGGTTGCGGTGACCCTCGACCTGGTTGCGCCAGGTGGGGGAGTTGGCGTCCTCGAAGTCGGCCATGAAGCCCTTCGCGCCGCTGTTGAGCGCATTGATGACGAGCTTGCGGTCGGTCGGGCCGGTGATCTCCGCGCGGCGGTTCTCATAGTCCGGGCGCGGCGGCGGCACCTGCCAGTCGCCGCGGCGGATCTCCTCGGTCTCGGCGAGGAACCCGGTCGGGGTGCCGCGCTCGGCCCGGGCCTGCAGCAGCTCGGCGCGGCGCGCTCCGAAGCGCTCCTGCAGCTCGCCCACGAAGGCCAAGGCCTCGTCGGACAGGATCGTTGCGAGCGACTCGTCCGGGGGCGCGGCGGCTTGGACCTTCACGGCTTCACTCCTCTGAGAGACATGTCGAGCAGGGTCATCGGGTGATAGATGGGCAGATCGAGGTGCTTGGCGATCTGCAGCGCGCAGCCGGGATTGGCCGCGGCGATCGCCTCCGCGCCGGTCGCGCGCAGGTTGTCCGCCTTGCGCGCGCCGAGCTTGGCCGCCGCCTCGGGCTGCAGCAGGTTGTAGATGCCCGCCGAGCCGCAGCAGAGCTCCCACTCGGCCGGCTCGAGCAGCTCGATGCCCGGGATGCCGCGCAGCAGCTCGCGCGGCTGCAGGCGGACCTTCTGGGCGTGGGCGAGGTGGCACGCGTCGTGGTAGGCGGCGCGCAGCTCGATCGGCTTGCGCACGGCCTGTGGCTCGTGCGCCGCCAGGAACTCGTGGACGTCGACGACCTTGGCGGAGAACTCGCGTGCGCGGTCGGTGTCGAGCAGGTGCCCGTAGTCCTTCATCACCGAGCCGCAGCCGGCGACGTTGGTGACGATGTGGTCGAAGCCCTCGTAGGCGGCGATCGTCGCCTCGGCCAGCGGCAGCGCCTCCTCCTCGACCCCGGAGTGCATCTGCAGCGCGCCGCAGCAGCGCGGGGACCGCGGCGAGTGCACCTCGAACCCCTCGGCGGTCAGCACCCGCACGGTGGCCGCGTTGACGTCGCCGAAGAACACCCGCTGGATGCACCCCTGCATGAACGCCACGCGGCCGCGCTGCACCGGGGCGGGGGAGCGCTTGACCTTCGGCAGCGGCCGGTACGTCGCCTTAGAGGGCGCGAGCGAGAGCATCGACTTCAACCGCGCCGTGGGCACCAGCGGCGCGAGCTTGGGGCCGAGCTTCGCGCCCGGGGCGAGCGCGCGCAGCCGTGCCGGGTGCGTGAAGACGGCGAAGATCGCCTTCTTGTAGGCCCGCTCCTGCCACGTGCGCGCCTCCGAGCGCTCGAGCTGCGGCCGGGTGCGCTCGATCAGCTTGTCGTACTGCACGCCCGACGGGCAGGCCGTCACGCACGCCATGCAGCCGAGGCAGCGGTCGAAGTGGGTGACCATCTCGGGCGAGATCGTCGAGCCCTCCTCGTGCCCCACCTTCATCAGCACGATCCGCCCGCGCGGCGAGTCCATCTCGTCCTCGAAGACCGCGTAGGACGGGCACGTGGGCAGGCAGAAGCCGCAGTGCACGCAGTCCTTGATCAGGTCGGGGTCGGGCGGATGGGTGGTGTCCCAGGCGGCGCTCATATTCCTCCTACGAAAGCGCCCGGGCGGAAGATCCGGGCCGGGTCGAAGCGGGCCTTCAGGCGTTCCATGACGACGAGCGCCCCGCCGGCGTCGGGCCAGACGTCGCCGATCCGCGGCGCGCCGTCCTGGACCGTGCACGCGCGGGGGGAGAGCGCGGCGCGCGCCGCCGCCACCCGCGCCGCCAGGTCCTCGCCCGGGGCGAACGCGATCCACGAGAGTCCGAGCGCGGCGCGCGAGACGACCGTGGCGTCGCCCGCCGCGCGGATCACGGCCGGCAGATCGGTGGGCCGCCCGGAGACCTTCAAGACCGCGCCGTCGGGCGAGCGCTGGAGCGAGCGCACCGCCTCCCAGTCCTGGTCGACCAGCTCACCCGCCCGCCGCGCCGCCTCCTCCGCGGCGGCGCCGGAGAACTGCACCAAAAGCTCGCCCGCGCCGTCGCGCCAGACGACGTCGAAGCAGTCGGCCTCGAGCGGTCTCCGCGCGAGCTCCAGCGTCCTGACCAGCAACTCGTCGGGGTCGTCGGACGCGACCCGGATGGTCGCGGTCTTCGACGGCAGCGGGTGCAGGCGCACGCTCACGGTCGCGATCAGCCCGAGCGTCCCATAGGAGCCGGCGAACAGCTTCGCCAGGTCATAGCCCGCGACGTTCTTGATCACCTTGCCACCGGACTTGGCGACCGTCCCGTCGCTCAGCACCACCGAAGCGCCGACCACGAGATCGCGCACGCCGCCGTAGCGGTGGCGCAGCGGCCCGGAGTCCCCGGTCGCCATGATCCCGCCGATCGTCGCGTGGGGCGGGGATCCCATTGGTGGGTCCCAGGCGAGCCGCTGCCCGTGCGCGGCGAACGTCGCCTGCGCCTCCGCGAACGGCACACCCGCCTCGAGCACCGCCGTGAAGTCCCCGACGTTGTGCTCGAGGATGCGATCCAGCCCGCCGGTCTCCAGCGGCTCCTCGTCGCCGGACGCCATCCACGGCTTGGTCCCGCCGCCGACCGGCCGGATCGGCCGGTCCAGCCCCTTGAGCAGCTTCGCCGCCTCCGCGACGCTCTCCGGCCTCAAAACCGCTCCGCCAGCCCTGCCGCTTCGAGCGGGTGCTCCCGGTAGTGCCCGGGCACCTCGCCGCACAGCCGCGGCGTCGGCATCAGCTTGCCCGGATTGGCCAGCCCGGCGGGATCGAACGAGCAGCGCAGGCGCTGGAACGCGTCCAGATCCTCCTCGGCGAACATCTTCGGCATGTGCTTCTTCTTGTCGATCCCGACGCCGTGCTCGCCGGTGATCGACCCGCCGGCGTCCAGGCACGCGTCGATGATCAGCCCGGACAGCTCCTCGGCCTTCTCGGCGTCGCCCGGCTTGCGGCCGTCGTAACAGACAAGCGGGTGCAGGTTCCCGTCCCCGGCGTGGAACACGTTGGCCACGATCATGTCGTACTCCTTCGCCAGCGTCTCGATGCGCTCGAGCACCTCCGGGAGCTTGGTGCGCGGGATCACGCCGTCCTGGACGAAGTAGTTGGGCGAGATCCGGCCCATGGCGGGGAACGCGGCCTTGCGCATCTTCCAGAAGACCTGCCGTTCCGGCTCATCGCGAGCGATGCGGACGTCGTCGGAACCGCAGCGCTCGCAGATGGCGACCACCTCGTCGAAGCGCGCCTCGCACTCGTGCTGCGATCCGTCGAGCTCCACCAGCAGGGCGGCGGCGCGGGTGCTCCAGCCCGCATGACCCATCTGCTCGGACGCCTCGATGGCGCGCGCGTCCATCATCTCGATCGCGCCCGGCACGACGCCGCCCTGGACGATCTCCGACACCGCCTCGCCGGCCGCCTGCGTGGAGTCGAAGAACGCGACCAGCGTCTTCACCGTCTCGGGCGAGGGGACCACCCGCAGCCAGATCTTGGTCGCCACCCCCAGCGTGCCCTCAGAGCCCACGAACGCGCCCAGCAGGTCGTAACCGGGGGAGTCCAGCTCGTAGCCGCCGACCGTGATCAGCTCGCCGTCGCCGAGCACGATCTCCAGCCCGGTGACGTAGTTGGTCGTGAAGCCATATTTGAAGCAGTGCGCGCCGCCGGAGTTCTCGGCGACGTTGCCGCCGATCGAGCAGACGATCTGCGACGACGGGTCGGGCGGGTAGAAGAACGCCGGCCCGACCGCGGCGCTCACGTTCGCGTTGGTCACACCCGGCTCGACGCACACCCGCCCGTTGTCGAGGTCGATCTCGAGGATCCGCTTCATCCGCGAGAGCACCACCAGCACGCCGTCCTCGACCGGCAGCGCGCCTCCGGACAACCCGGACCCGGCGCCGCGCGCCACCCACGGGACCCCCGCGGCCGAGCAGGCCGCCACGACCGCCCGCACCTGCTCGGTCGAGTTCGGCAGCACCGCCGCGGCCGGCGACGCGTGGTACTGCAGCAGCCCGTCGGACTCGTACGTGCGCAGCTGATGCTCAGCCGTATAGATCCACTCTTCGCCGACGATCCGCGTCAGCTCCGCGACTAGACGACCATCCAAGACAACACCGCCGTCGATTGCAGGTACACCAGGACGCACATGATCGCAAGCAGCAGCAGGCTCCAGCCGATCACCTTCCTGAACACCTCGCCCTCCTGACCCCCGAGGCCGACGGCGGCCGCCCCGATCGCCAGGTTCTGGGGCGAGACCATCTTGCCCAGCACGCCGCCGCTGGAGTTCGCCGCCGCCATCAGCGTCTGGTCGAGCCCCGCCTCCTTCGCCGCGGAGACCTGCAGCACGCCGAACAGCGAGTTCGACGACGTGTCCGAGCCGGTCACGGCGGTGCCGAGCCAGCCGATGATCGGCGACAGCAGGGCGAAGATCCCGCCTGCGCCCGCGATCCAGGTGCCGATCGTGAGCGTCTGCGCGCTCAGGTTCATCACGTAGGCCAGGGCGAGCACCGCGGCGACGGTGACCGTCGCCCACTTGAGCTGGTTGACCATGCGCCCGTACGCGTGCGCGGCCGCGCGCGGCGCGATCCGCAGGTACGCCATCGTCAGCAGGCCGCAGAGCAGCAGCAGCGAGCCGGCCGCGGGCGCCCAGTTGAGCTTGTAGGTGACCGCCGACGGCGCTTCGCCCTTGGCGTTGAGGATGTTCAGGCCCGGCCAGCTGAACTCCGCCGTGCCCTTGGCGACGAGGTCCTTGATCGGGCCCCACTGGGCCAGGCCGAAGACGATGATGATGATCACGTACGGCGCGTAGGCGCCGATGACGTCGGCGCGCGAGTCCTTCCCGTCGCCCTCGCGCCTCCGGATCGCCGCCTCGTGGGTCGCGTCCGCGGTGGCCGCGCCAGCGATCAGCGGGCCGCCGCGCCGGAGCACGCTCTCCGCCACCAGCGGCGTGCCCGGCTGCCACACGCGCAGGAAGGCGACCATCGCCGCGACCGACAACAGCGACGCGACGATGTCGGTCAGCTCGACCGAGAGGTAGTTCGAGCACACGAACTGGCCGATCGCGAAGCTCACGCCGCCGGTCAGCGCAGCCGGCCAGACGGCGCGGATGCCGCGCCAGCCGTCGACCATGCCGACCAGGATCAGCGGCACGAACAGCGCCAGCAGCGGGGTCTGCCGGCCGACCATCGCGCCCAGGTCCTCCTTCGGGATCTCGGTCAGACCCGCGAGCGTCACGATCGGGATCGCGATCGCGCCGAACGCCACCGGCGCGGTGTTGGCCACCAGGGCCACGGAGGCGGCCTTCATCGGCTTGAAGCCCAGCCCGAGCAGCATTATCGACGTGATCGCGACCGGCGTGCCGAACCCGGCCAGCGCCTCGAGCAGCGCGCCGAAGGAGAAGGCGATGATCACCGCCTGGATGCGCTGATCGTCGGAGATCGCCGCGAACGACCGCCGCAGCACCGCGAAGTGCCCGCTGTCCTCGGTCATGTTGAAGATCCAGATCGCGTTCCAGACGATCCACATGATCGGGAACAGGCCGAAGGCCGCGCCTTCGACGGCCGCGTCCAGTGCTTGACCGACCGGCATCGAGTAGGCGATCACGGCGACGAGGATCGCCGCCAGCAGCGCGAGCAGCCCCGCCCAGTGCGATTTCAGCTTCAGCCCGCCCAGCAACAGGAACAGCGTGGCCAGCGGGATCATGGCGACCAGCGCGCTCAGGAACAGCGAATCGCCGACGGGGTCCAGCACCTGCTTGTACATCTGCGTCTCTCCTCCCGGGGGACCTGAGACCCGATCTACCCAAGAGACGACGAACGGCAACGCCCCCCGGAACCGTGAGCCGGTTCCGGGGGGCGCGAACTGCGACTGCTAGACGAGCGCGTACAGCGGATCGACCTTGCGGCGATCCAGCTGCTGCGTGATGCGCGACACCCACGTCTTGCGGGCGTGCTCGTCGGACGTACGGGCGCCCTTGACCACGAGCGTCACCGTGGTCTTGGTCGTCGTGTACTTGATCTGCTTCGTCAGCGCCTTGGTCAGCTTGGCCGCCTTCACGGCCGCCTTGAGCTTGGCGCCGTCGGCGCGCTTGACCTGGATGCGCACGTCGCGGTCGACCTTGGAGCCGGCCTTGACCGGCGCGAGCGCCTTGGTCTCGCCCGCCTTGGGCAGCTCGGCCTTGACGATCGGCTCGGCCGCCGGGGCGATCTCGGCCAGCGTCGGAGCCGGCTCGGCCGTGGCCGCCGACGGCGCCGGGGCACCGATCACGGCGCCCTTCGGGTAGAGGGCGCTGTTGAGCACCAACCGCTCGTCCTGCTCCTTCCAGGAGCGGTAGAACGGGTTGAAGCCGATCAGGACCGCGTGGCCCGAGCCGGTCGGCTTGTCGACCACCGCGGGACGGGCGGTCAGCTGGTCGGCACGGGACTCGTAGCCGTACTTCTCATCCGGCGTGTTGCCGTACGTCACGACCGAGGAGCCGTCCAGCGTCCCGGTGTCGAACACCGGGTTGTTGGTCGAGTCGCGGTAGATCCAGCCGCCGAGGTCGAAGCCCCAGGCGACCGGGTTGGTCGTGTCGTAGCTGCCGTCGAACGTCGAGCCCGGCGTCAGCAGACCCGAGATCGAGGTCGTGTTCAGCGTCGTGGCCCCGATCGAGCGGGCCGCGGTCACACCGGTGGCGTTGATGCCGATGTAGTTGCCACCGCCGTTCATGAACGCCAGCAGGTTGGTGCCCGTCGGCGTGATCGTCGCCGGGGTGCCCGACGTGGTGGCGATCGACATGTTCGGGTTGATGAAGGCGGTGAAGCCCTCCGTCACCAGGCGGTTGTTGGCCAGGTCGGTCGAGGTGACCGGGATCAGCGCGCTCAGCGGGATCTCGAGCTTGACCGCCAGCGAGTGCAGCGCCTCGCAGAACGAGCCGCCGAAGCCCGCCTCCGGGCAGTAGCCGTGCGTGCCGGTGATGTTCGGGCCCGACTTGAACAGCGGGTTCGACGGGATCGTCGTCCCACCGGTGAAGAGGCCGATCTTCGGCTTGGCCAGCTGCCGGCGCGGGGCCGGGTAGCTGTTGAGGCCGATCACCGGGGTCTGGCGCTTGACGGCCAGCGCGTTGAGGTCCACGCCGCGGCCGGCCAGCGAGGCGCCGTCGACGAGCGCGGAGCCCGTGTAGAACGTCTTGCCCGAGGCGGTGAAGCCCGCGGTCGAGCGGTACACGTTGACGCCCTTGTCGAGCAGGTCGATCGCGAGGCCGAGGCCGCGCGCCGAGTCGGTGTTGAACGCGTACACGGCGGAGACGCCGGACGGCGCGCCACCGAGCTGCGGAGCCGAGGTGAGCTCGGTCATCTGGACGCCCGGGGACATCGGGGTCGTCAGGAAGCCGGAGCCGGCGAGGCCGCGCTGGAGCGGGTAGCTCCAGGTGACGACGTCGTAGTAGTAGTCGTACGGGATGAACGGGTTCTCGCCCAGGAGCGCCTGGATCCAGTGCTTCATGCCCTGGTTCATCGGGATCCACAGCGTGCCCGCGGGCAGGGTCTGCCCGTCGACCGAGTTGGGCGTGCCGCCTGCCGTGCTGTTGCCGTACTGGTGGTAGCCGTTGACGGCGACCGGCGTGTTGAGCGTGTACACCCGGACGCCCGTCTTCATCAGCAGGTCGAGCATCGCCTGCAGGTCGCCCGTGTGCTGGTCCGGCCGGAAGAAGTAGCCGCACACCGTGCCCTTGGGCTGCTGCTTGATCGTGTCGTGCAGCGGGCTGACCAGCTTGTTCGGCTGCAGCTGGCAGGCCTGGCCCTGCGCGATCGCCTCGCCCCACTGGCGGACCCAGTTGGAGAGGATGTTGTTCTTGTCGTCCGACGTCAGGTTCAGCGTCGTGTCGATCGCGAGGTAGTGGTCGTAGACCTGCTTGCCGTAGACCTCGCTGTTGCCCTTCTCGTACGTCATGCCGGCCGCGCCCATGATCAGCGACGGGACCGTGTCGCCGTACTCCGGCGTGAACAGGTCGTAGGAGTTGTAGTTCTGGTACTGCGCCGACTGGTCGTTGAAGACCCGCTGCAGCGCCGGACCGATCTGGTTCTGGATGAAGTCCAGCGAGAACGTCGAGATCTCGTGGTGGACCGGATCCTCGTTGGGCGGGAAGAAGTACCCGCTGGACTGCTGGTGCGCGTCGATGAAGAACACACCCGGGTACTGGTTCATGGCCGGAACCATGATCTTGTTCTCCTGCTGGTTCTGCGTCCCGAAGTCACGGTTCGGGTCAAACCCGTAGGCCGTGGTCCGGTTCGTGGCGTCGCGACCGTCGGGGTTGCGGACCGGCTGGTAGAAGGTCTCGACGTTCTTCAGCCGGCGAGCGTTCTCGCAGTCGGTGCGCGCGAGCATCTCGTACATCGAGCGCGTGATCGACTCCGCGGCGGCGGACTCGCCGCCGTGCGGGGTCGCCGTGACCCACGCGAACGCGGGCCTGCTGCCGACGCCCTCCAGGCCGACGTCCGTCGAGATCTCGCCCGAGCGCACGCCGCGCCAGAAGGCGGCGTCGCCGTTCGGTCCGTCGAGCTTCTCGATGTTCGCGGTCGAGCCCGCGACGTAGAACGCGATGTCGCGGTCACCGGTGGCGGACTTGCCGAGGTACTTCTTGATCAGGCGGACGCGCGGGTTGTTCGCGGTCGCCGCGACCACGCCGTCCCAGTACTCGTAGATGACCTTCGTCAGGTTGCGCCCGTACGGGGTCGGCGCGCCGCTGACGAAGTCGAACGACGGGTGGCCGCCGCCCTGGCCGGTCCGGCCGGCGCCGAGCGGGAGCACGGCGTCCGGGTCCGGGTGGGTCATGAACCACGTGTCCCAGCTCGGGATCGTGTTGTCGTACCCGAGGGTCTGCGTGCAGCCCACCGGGTCGACGTCAGCCTGCGCGAGCGACGGAGCGGCGCCGACCGTGAGCGCGGCCGCGGCGAGCGCGACGGCGAGCTTCCGGAACGACATCACGAGAACCTCCGGCTCTGGTCGGTCGTGTTCAGGACGGTGTTACCGCTGAACGTGACCTTGGCCGAGAAGGACTGGCTTCCACGCTTGGCGGTGACCGAGCGTGAGAAGGTGCAGCGCTTCGACAGCGGGACCTCCTGGTTGAGGATCGAGCGACCGGCGCGCTTGATCGTGAGCATGACCTTGCCCGCGCAGGCCTGGGACGTGCCGGCGGCGGCCGGGAACGTGACCGTGCCCGTCAGGGTGCGCTTGACGCCGGCCTTCGTAGCCTTCTTGGACACGTTGAGCTTGAGCGTGGCGACGAAGCGCGAGACGACGACATTGCGCGACTGCTCGGTCGTCTCCCCGAGCAGGTCGGTGACGACGAGCCGCAGCGTCTGGCCACCGACATCGGCGCCGGTCGGCGAGAAGTCGCAGACGAACGGGGCGGCGCTGACGACGCACAGCGTGCGCGTGCCGAGGATGACGGCGGCCGACTTCAGGCCGGCCGGAGCGGAGGCGTCGAACACGACGCGGGACTTGCCCGCGATCGAGCGCGGCCACGAGATGAAGCTCGCGGCCGGGAGGCCCGCCTTGGGCGTGCCGCCGTCGGTGACGGGCTTGGGCTCCGGGGTGACGGTGCCACCGACCGTGACGGTCGCGGTCGCGGTGACCGTGGCGGTCGGAGTCGGCTGCGGGTCGGCACCGCAGGTCACGGTGACCGGCGCGGTGGCCGACTGCGTCTGACCCAGCGAGTCCATCGCAACCGCGCTGAACGTGCGGACGCTGTTGCAGGCGGCGGTCGCCGGGATCGTGAAGCTGGCCCGGTACGGCGGCGCGGTGACCGTGGCGATCGTGGTCAGCCCGTCCGCGAAGCGCACGCGCTTGATGCCGAAATCGTCAGCCGGCGTCGCGGTGAGCGTGATCGTCGTACCGCGGTTGGCGCTCGCCGGAGCGGCGAGCGTGACCGTCGGGGCCGCGTCGTCGACCGGGATCGGCGCGGTCAGCACCGGGTACTCGCCGTTCGTCGGATCCGACTGCGGGCCGCTCCGGTACGGGTAGAAGTCGACGGAGTTCGACGTCGTGGCGCCGCTGGCCGTCTCGACCGTGGCGGTGCCGTTGACCGGGTTCTCCGGGACCTGCGGGTTGGTCGTCGGCGAGATCGCCGGGCCGGGGTTGGTGGTGGAGTTGTAACGCAGGCCCCACCAGTTGTTCTCGGCCTTGAGCAGGTTGCCCTGCGACTGCAGATCCGTCGCGTTCGGGTTGCCGGTGACGGCGGTCGTGCCGTCGGCCGCGACGTTGAGCACGCCGTACGCGTTGTCGACGACGTTGCTCGTGCCGATCCGCGAGTAGACGACCTGGCCGGTCGCGCTCGCGTACAGCGCGATCTTCGCCGCGATGTAGCGCACGCCGGCGCCCAGCGTGAGGTTGGCGTTGTTCGCGTCGGAGTTGCGCGTCGGCGCGCCGGTGCCGTTGACGAGGTTCTGCGAGATCAGCGAGCTGTCGATGGTGGCGTAGCTGCCACTCGTGACGCGCACGCCGTCCTGGCCGAACAGCGGCCCGGTCGTCAGCAGGCCGACGGTCGGGCAGCTGCCCGTGCCGGCGAAGTTGACGCACTCGGTGCGGCCGATCACCTGGCTGGCGGTGATGACGCCCCAGTTGATCGCGCCGGAGGCGATGAACGGCGCCGCGTCGTTCTGCGCGCCGTCGATCAGGATGCCGATCTGGTTGTACTTGTCGACGCGAGTGCGGTCGATCACGAGCTTGCGCGCGCCGTCGACCGGCGAGAGCAGCGCGTTGGAGGTCTGGACGATGCCGATGCCCGGTTGCGGGCCACGCCAGCCGCCCACGCGGGTGTAGGCGTTGTCGCCCTCGGAGGTCACGATGTTCGTCACGCGGCTGCGGACGATCGAGCCCTTGGCGTCGAGGAACAGGATGCCGGCCTCGACCGCGACCTCGCGGCCCTGCGGGTCATAGCCGTCGACCGTGACGCCGGAGATGTTGACCGTGAGCGGCTGGGTCGGCGTGCCGACGATGGCGACGATGTCGCCGACGCCATTACGAAGGTCCGGCGCGTCCTCCAGGATGCGCCCGCGCACGAGCGGGTCGGCCTTGGGCGTGATCTTCACGAGATCCGCCCCCGCGCCCTTCAAAGTGATGTTCTTGGTGATCGTCACCGCGTTCGATCCGGGTGAGCCGTCTCCCTCGACGTACTCGCCCTGGCAGATGACGACGGTGTCGCCAGCGTGCGCCGCGTCGACCGCGGCCTGCACCGAGGTGTACGACGCGGCCGGGCAATCGGCCTTATCGTCGTCCACGGTGAGTGTCGCTGCATACGCGCCCTGTGCACAGCACAGAACGCCCGCGCTGACGAGCGCGGGTAGCAACCCATACCTCAAAGCGTTAAGCCCCCCTCGGGATCGCTGCGCGGGTTCCTACTCCGCGCACCCATGTACCAACGAATAGATAATGTCGGATCTGGGGCTCGGCGAGAGGATTTCGCCGTTGACCTCTCTCAACAGGCCGCGCGTCCGGTGTGCGGGTTTCTAGTAGGCCGTGGTCCGGGAGCGGTGTCTCGGGTGCGCCTTGTAGCGCGGCTCGCCGCCGCGCGTCCAGAGCACCCAGTCGAGCGCCGACGCGGTGGTCGCGCGTGGGTGCGCGTGGACGAGAAGCTCGACCGCGTGCAGCGCGGTGGCGCGGATCTCGACCTCCTCCGGTGAGCCGTGCGCGAGGAGGGCCCCGGCGTCGATCCGTGCCCTGAGGTCGTCGTCGAACTCGAGGACGCCGTCGAGCCGCAGAACGTGGGGCACGAGGTTGTCGGCGAAGAGCGTGAGCCGCTCCAGGCCCGTTGGGGCGATCAAGCCCGCGAGGGCGAGGTCGGCGGCGGCGATCTGCGCGCGCTTGAAGAGTGGGACGTCGCCGCTCGGGTACGGGCTCACGTCCCGCCAGGTCTCCCACTGCGCGAGGGTCGTCGCGAGGTGCTCGACGCCGTCGTGGGCTGCGGCGAAGGCCTGGAAGGACCCGTCGATCTTCGTGCCCAGCGCGTTGAGGTGGAGGGCGAAGAGGCCCATCAGCTCGTGTTCGGGGTCCTGGCCGAAGGTACGCGCGACGTCCTCGCGGGTGAGGGCCCGGAGCTGCTTCGCGGTCCATGGGCCGCGGGTGCGCAGCCCGCGCTCGATCGTCCTGAACCCCGAGAGGCCGGGCGGCTTGTTCAGCGTGGGGAACCAGCCGCTGCCGAAGTTGATCGCGTTGAGCTGGAGGCTGAACGCGGCGCGGGTCTCGTCGTCGGCGTCCGGCAGGTCCGGCGTGGGCGGGGCCTCGGGCGGGAGCTCGCGCGCGTAGGACTCGATCCGCGCGTCGGCGATCCGCACGCTCCTCGCCTCTCGCGCGACGCGCGCGGCCGCGGCGCGGATGTCGTCGGTGAGCGATCCCATGCGGGCGGCGACCTTACCGAGCGCGGACGCGTCCTGACCGCGCGCTAGCGTGGTTCGAAGTGCCCGCCGACGCCGCCATCGACGCCCTCCTCGAAGGGCTCAATCCGCCCCAGCGCGATGCGGTCGTGCACGGTGAAGGCCCGCTGCTGATCCTCGCGGGCGCCGGCTCGGGCAAGACCCGCGTGCTCACCCACCGGATCGCGTACCTGTTGCGCACCGGCCAGGCCAAGCCGAGCGAGATCCTCGCGATCACGTTCACCAACAAGGCCGCGTCGGAGATGCGCGAGCGCGTCGAGCTGCTCGTCGGCCGCGCCACGCGCGCGATGTGGGTGATGACGTTCCACGCCGCCTGCGCCCGGATGCTGCGCGCCGACGCCCACCGGCTCGGCTACACCCGCCAGTTCACGATCTACGACTCCGCCGACCAGCGCCGCCTCATCAAGAAATGCCTTGACGATCTGGACGTCGACGTCAAGCGCTTCACGCCCCGCGCGATGCAGTCCCAGATCTCCGACGCGAAGAACAAGCTTCGCTCGCCGGAGGACTACCGCCAGCTCGTCGGCTCCTTCTTCGAGCAGACGGTCGCCGACGTCTACGACCTCTACGAGCGCGAGCTGCACCGCTCCAACGCGATGGACTTCGACGACCTGCTCGTCCGCTCGGTGAACCTGCTCGAGATGTTCCAGGAGGTCCGCGACCGCTACTCGGCCGCCTTCCGCTGGATCATGGTCGACGAGTACCAGGACACCAACCACGTCCAGTACCGCTGGCTCCAGCTCCTCACGGGCGACCACCGCAACCTGGCCGTGGTTGGCGACGACGCGCAGTCGATCTACGGTTTCCGCGGAGCGGACATCAAGAACATCCTCAACTTCGAGGACGACTATCCCGACGCCCACGTGGTCAAGCTCGAGCAGAATTACCGCTCGACGCAGACGATCCTGGATGCCGCGAACGCGGTGATCTCCAACAACCGCGGGCAGATGACCAAGCATCTGTGGACGGACGTGGGGGAGGGCGATCCGGTTCGCGTGCGCGAGATGGCCGACGAGCACGCCGAGTCGCGGTTCGTCACGGCCGAGGTCAACCGGCTCGTCGACGAGGGCGTGTCGAGGGCTGAGATCGCGATCTTCTACCGCACCAACGCGCAGTCGCGGGTGCTCGAGGACATGCTCGTCCGGGCCGGGGTCGGCTACCAGATCATCGGCGGCACGAAGTTCTACGAGCGCGCCGAGATCAAGGACGCGGTCAACTACCTCACGTTCCTGGTCAATCCGCAGGACGGGACGGCGTTCACGCGGATCGCCAACTCGCCGCGGCGGGGCCTTGGGCAGACGTCGATGTCGCGCGTGCTCGCGCATGCGGCGTCGATGGGGATGACGGTGTGGGACGCGGCGATCGACGACATCCCGGGCCTGGCGACGGCCGCCCGCAAGTCGCTCGAGCGCTTCATGTCGACCATGACCCGCCTCAAAGAGCGCGTCGAGGGCGGCGCGCCCGTCGCCCAGCTGCTGCAGGAGCTGCTCGAGGAGACCGGCTACAAGGAAGCGCTGGAGGCCGAGCGCACGATCGAGGCCCAGGGCCGGCTGGAGAACCTCGAGGAGCTCGTCCGGGTCACGCAGGAGTACGACGCCAACAACCCCGAGGGCAACATCGGCGAGTTCCTGCAGCAGATCGCGCTGCTGGCGGACGCGGACACGATCCGCGACGACGAGGGCCTCGTGACGCTGATGACGCTGCACAACGCCAAGGGCCTGGAGTTCCCGATCGTCTTCATCATCGGGATGGAGGACGGGACGTTCCCGCACTCGCGCTCGATCGAGGAGGGCAACATCGACGAGGAGCGCCGGCTCGCCTACGTCGGCCTGACCCGCGCGATGCGCGACCTCACGCTGACCTACGCCCGCCGGCGCGGCGCGTTCGGGGGCAGCATGGGCGGGCCGACGATCCGCAGCCGCTTCCTCGACGAGATCCCGCGCGACCTCACCGACCAGCGCCAGCGCCTGTCCGCGGGCTTCCCCGCGCCCGGGCGCGTCGCGTCGTGGGCCGGGGCGGCGCAGGCATCGGCGGAAGTCGCGGGGGACACCGACGGCTCGGTCTTCCGCATCGGCGAGGACGTGGTGCACTCCAAGCTCGGCGAGGGCGTCGTCACGGGCCTGGAGCCGGGCGGCATCGTCGTCGTGCGCTTCGCGGGCGACGGCAGCGAGCGCAAGCTGATGGCCGATTACGCTCCGCTCAAGCGCCGTTAGTTAAGAACCTGCTTAACGCCGCGTCAGCAGAACCATAAGGTTCCGGCGATCGTGAGAAATTTGCGAAATTCTCATTGAAGTTTCGGGAAACGGCGGTAGCGTCACTCGACGACTTTCATGTTCATGAGGAGACGTTGATGACGCGAACGGCACCGGCTGCAGCCCTCGACCAGCGAGACGGCAGCGCGCCGCGACATCGCTTCACGTTCGGCCTCTGGACGGTCGGCAATCCGGGCCGCGACCCGTTCGGTGGTCCCACCCGCGAGGTGGTCGACCCCGTCGACTCAGTCCACAAGCTCGCCGAGCTCGGCGCGTGGGGCGTGAGCCTGCACGACGACGATCTGCTCCCGTGGGGCATCCCGCTCGCCGAGCGAGATCGCATCGTCAAGCGCTTCAAAGGCGCACTCGACGAGACCGGCCTCGGCGTCGGCATGGCGACGACCAACCTCTTCGGCCACGCCGCGTTCAAGGACGGCGCCTTCACGTCGAATGACCGGAAGGTCCGTCGCGCGGCGATCGGCAAGGCGATGAACTTCATCGACACGGCCGCCGAGCTGGGCGCCGAGGTCTACGTCTTCTGGGGCGGGCGCGAGGGCACCGAGGCGGGTGTCGCGAAGGATCCGCGCGACGCGCTGGAGCGCTACCGCGAGGCGATCGACGTGCTCGGCGACTACGTCGTCGACAACGGCTACGACCTCAAGTTCGCGATCGAGCCCAAGCCCAACGAGCCGCGCGGGGACATCTTCCTGCCGACCGTCGGCCACGCCCTGCACTTCGTCTCCACCCTCAAGCGCCCGGAGCTGGTCGGCGTCAACCCCGAAGTCGCCCACGAGACCATGGCCGGGCTGAGCTTCCACCACGCCGTCGGCCAGGCGCTGTGGGCGGACAAGCTCTTCCACATCGACCTCAACGCGCAGCGGATCGGCCGCTACGACCAGGACTTCCGCTTCGGCGCGGAGGACCTCAAGGAAACCTTCTTGCTCGTGCGCCTGCTCGAGCGCGCCGGCTACTCCGGCCCGCTCGCCTTCGACGCGCACTCCTACCGCAACGAGAACGCAGACGGCGTCTGGGACTTCGTCCGCGGTTGCATGTCCACCTACAGCGCCCTGGCCGACCGGGCGGCGCACTTCGACGCGCTGCCCGAGGTCCAGGAAGCGATGGAGGCCGCGTCGGTGGCCGAGCTCGCGCTCAACACCGTCGACGGCGACGAGGCCGAGGCACTCAAGGACGAGGCCTGGGCTCTCGACGCGCTCGCTGAGCGCGGCTATTTCAACGAGCGCCTCGACCAGTTGCTGGTCGACGTGCTGCTCGGCGTGCGCTGACGGCGGCGCGCGGCACCCCGGATCATCGGAAGGACTCACCAGAAATGTTGAAGCGAGTGATGGCCATCGGCGCGGCAGGCGCCCTCATGCTCGGAGTCGCGGCCTGTGGCAGCGACTCCTCGTCCAGCAGCGGGGGCGCGGCCGGCACGGCCACGCCCGCGGCCAAGCTGAAAGTCGGCGTCATCCTGCCCGACACCCAGTCGTCGGCCCGCTGGGAGGGCGCGGACCGCCCGTTCCTGGGCGACGCGTTCAAGGCGGCGGGGGTCCAGGCGGACATCCAGAACGCCAACGGCGACAAGGCGAAGTTCGCCACGATCGCCGACCAGATGCTCAACGAGGGCGTCAACGCGCTCCTGATCGTCAACCTCGACAGCCCTTCGGCGGCCGCGGTGATCACCAAGGCGCACGCGCAGGGCGTGCCGGTCATCGACTACGACCGCCTGACGCTCGGCGGCGGCGCCGACTACTACGTCTCCTTCGACAACGTGGCGGTGGGGACCGCGCAGGGCGAAGGCCTCGTGAAGTGCATGCAGGCCAACGGCAACAACTCGGGCCCGGTGGCGCTGCTCAACGGCTCGCCGACCGACAACAACGCCACGCTGTTCAAGCAGGGCTACGAGAAGGCGATCAAGGCCGCGGGTTACACGATCGCGGCTGACCAGTCCGTGCCGGACTGGGACAACACCAAGGCCGGCACGATCTTCGAGCAGATGTTCACGAAGGCCAACGGCAAGTTCGTCGGCGTGGACTCCGCCAACGACGGCCTCGGCGGCGCGGTGGCAGCGGTGCTGGCCCGCAACGGCGACTCCAAGACGATCCCGACCACTGGTCAGGACGCCACCGACGAGGGCCTGCAGCGCGTGCTGCTCGGTACCCAGTGCATGACGGTCTACAAGGCCGTCAAGAAGGAGGCCGACGCGGCGTCGAGTCTCGCGATCGCGCTCGTGAAGGGCGACAAGGCCGGCGCGGCCGCGCAGGCCACGGGCTCGGTGGAGGACACCGTGACCCACAAGCAGGTCAAGAGCGTGCTGCTGCAGCCGCAGGCGATCTTCAAGGACAGCGTGAAGGACGTCATCAACGATGGCTTCACGACCTCCGCCAAGATCTGCACCACGGCCGCGCTCAAGGCCGCCTGCACCGCCAACGGCATCAGTTGATGAGCGCGCTCCTCTCGCTCCGGGGCGTCAACAAGAGCTTCGGCGCCGTCCATGTCCTCCATGACGTCGACTTCGACGTCGCACCCGGTCGCGTGACCGCGCTGGTGGGCGACAACGGCGCCGGCAAGAGCACGCTGATCAAGGGGGTCGCCGGGATCAACGCGTTCGACGACGGCGAGATGTCCTTCGAGGGCAAGCCGGTCACCGTGCACGGCCCGAAGGACGCCAACGCCCTCGGCATCGAGATCGTCTATCAGGACCTCGCGCTGTCGGACAACCTCGACGTCGTCAACAACATGTTCCTCGGGCGCGAGCTGAAGTCGGGCTGGACGCTCAACGAGACCGAGATGGAGAAGCAGGCGGGCGCGACGCTCAAGACGCTCTCCGTGCGGACGTTGCACTCGCTGCGCCAGAGCGTCTCGAGCCTCTCGGGCGGTCAGCGCCAGACCGTGGCGATCGCCCGCGCGGTGCTGTGGAACTCCAAGCTGGTGATCCTCGACGAGCCGACCGCCGCGCTGGGCGTGGCGCAGACCGAGCAGGTCCTGAACCTGGTCCGGCGCCTCGCGGACAATGGCATCGGCGTCGTCCTGATCACCCACAACATGAACGACGTCTTCCAGGTCGCCGATGACATCGCCTGCCTGTTCCTGGGGCGGATGGTGGCGCAGGTGCAGACCAAGGACGTCACCAACCGGCAGGTGGTCGAGCTGATCACCACCGGTCGCTCGGACGATCTCGGGCTGCATCCGGAAGCGGCGGCGGCCGCATGAGCGCGCACCTCGCCGAACCCCCGGTCTCGGAGTTCGAGCTCGAGGAGGCCGCGGGCCAAAGTGGCCTGCGCGAGGCCGCGGGCGGCTACTGGGAACGCGTCAAGGGCGGCGATCTGGGCGCATTGCCCGCGGTCATCGGGGCGATCGTCCTGGTCATCGTCTTCGGCATCCTGCAACCGGATTCGTTCCTGACCGAGACCAACTTCGCCAACCTGATCAACCAGGGCGCGGCGATCACCGTGCTCGCGATGGGCGTGGTCTTCGTCTTGCTGCTGGGGGAGATCGACCTCTCCGCCGGCTTCACCGCCGGCACCGGCGCCGCGATCCTCGGTGTCACCCTGACCGAGCACGGCTGGGCGTGGCCGCTCGCGATCCTCGCCGCGCTGGCCGCGGGCGTGGCGATCGGCTGGACGATCGCGTTGCTCGTCGCGCGCCTGGGCATCCCGTCGTTCGTCGTCTCCTTGGCCTACTTCCTGGGATTGCAGGGCGCGATGTTGTTGATCATCGGCGAGGGCGGGACGATCCCGATCCGCTCGAACGCCGTGCTCGATGTCATGAACAAGAACATGCCGGTCGGCATTGGCTGGTTGTTCGCTGCGCTCGTCATCGGCGGGTTCGCCGCCGCGACATTCATGGCCATCCAGCGCCGGCGGCGCGCCGGCCTGCCGACGGCGGCGCTATCGGTGTGGGCTGCGAAGGTCATCGGGCTCGCGGTCGTGATGATCGTGGCCGTCTTCCTGCTCAACCAGGAGCGCCAGCGGGCCAACGCGCCGATCGTCATCCAGGGCGTGCCGTGGGTGGTCCCGCTCGTCACGGTCCTGTTCGTGGCGCTGACGTTCCTGCTGACCCGCACCGGGTTCGGGCGGCACGTGTTCGCGGTCGGCGGTAACGCGGAGGCGGCGCGGCGAGCGGGCATCAACGTCGCCGGGGTCAAGACCTACTGCTTCATCCTCGGATCGACGCTGGCGGTCGTGGCGGGCATCCTGCTGGCCTCGCGTGACAACTCCGTCTCGCCCACCACGGGTGGTGCGCAGACGCTGCTGTACGCGGTGGGCGCGGCGGTGATCGGCGGCACGTCGCTGTTCGGTGGGCGCGGCCGGATCTCGGACGCGGTGACCGGCGGTCTGGTCGTGGCGATCATCGCCAACGGGCTGCCGCTCGTGACCGAGAAGTCGGGCGTGCAGTTCATCGTCAACGGGCTCGTGCTCCTGCTCGCGGCGAGCGTCGATGCCATCTCGCGCCGGAGGGCGGCGGCGACGGGCAGATGATCAGTCGAGGCGCTGGGCCAGGGCCTCCGGGGACTGGTCCAGCACCAGGGCGGCCGCGCCGAGCACCTCGGCGCGGCCCTTGAGCTTGCCCGGGACGACGCGCACCGCTTCCGCGGCGGGCGGGATGCCATAGCGGGCGATCGCGGCGCGGATCGGGTCGAGCACGACGTCGCCGGTGGTGGCGAGATCGCCGCCGACCACGATCAGCTTCGGGTTCAGCAGCGTGACGAGCGTGGCCAGCGCCTCGCCGATCAGCTCGCCCGCGTCGGCGACGGCGCGGATCGCGCCCCGCTCGCCGCTCGTCGCCCGCTCCAGCAGGCGCGCGACGGAGACGTCGGGGCCGAGCAGGCGCGCGACCGCGCTGGGGCTGGCGACCATCTCCAGGCACCCGCGGTTGCCGCAGCGGCAGATCGGCCCGTCCCGCGACACGCGCACGTGGCCGAGCTCGCCCGCGATCCCGTTGTTGCCCCCGAAGGCCTTGCCGCAGAGGACGAGGCCGAGCCCGATGCCCGCCGACAGCCGGACGTACGCCATCTGGTCGGCGCCCTTGCCGGCGCCGAAGCGATGCTCGCCGAGCGCGCCGAGGTTCGCGTCGTTCTCGATGTGCACGGGCAGATCGAGCCGCCTCGACATCTCCGCGGCGGGCTCGACGCCGCCCCACGACGGCAGGATGCCCTCGGCGAAGACGTGCCCGGTCTCTCCGTCCACCGGCGCCGCCAGCGCCATCGCGACGCCGATCAGATGCTCCTTGGCGACGCCTGCTTCGTCGAGCGTCCGCTGCACGAGCTCGGCCGCCAGGTCCATGCTCGCCTGGGGCGCGTGATCGACGTCGATCGCCGTGTACTCGTCGCTGAGGATCTCGCCGGAGAGATCGCAGGTCGCCACGCGGAGGTGCTCGTGGCCCATGTCGACGCCGACCGCGAACGCGGCGCGCGGCACCAGCGCCATCAGCACCGGCGGGCGGCCGCTCTGGCGGGGCGTCGGGTCCTCGAACTCCTCCACGATGCCCGCGCGCTCGAGCTCCTCCATGAAGGCCGAGACGGTCGGACGTGAGAGTCCGGTGAGCTCGGCGACGGCGCTTCTGCTGCTGCGCGGGTGCCGGTAGAGCGCCTGGATCACGCGCAGGCGATTGGTCTGACGCGCGTTGAACTCGACGGCCACGCCCGAAGCTTACGGGCGCGGAATCGAACCCTGGTCTGTGGGGTTAGCCGCCTCGTGGCCCGAATGGGCTGCACCTAGCATCGGCTGGGTCCAAATGCGCAAGCTCCTGCTCCTCGTCTCCGCGGTCGTCCTCGTCGACACGTCGTTCTACGCGGCGATCACCCCACTGTTGCCCGATCTGACGGAGGAGTTCGGTCTGTCCAAGACGGGCGCGGGCATCCTCGCGGCGGCGTATCCGATCGGCACGTTCGTGGGTGGTCTGCCGGGCGGGATCCTGGCGGCGCGCGTCGGCGTGCGCCCGACCGTCCTGCTCGGGCTGGCGCTGATGGTGCTCTCGAGCATCGCCGTCGCGTTCGTGGACAACATCGTGCTGCTCGACCTCGCCCGCTTCATCCAGGGCGTCGGCGGCGCCGCGTCGTGGGCGGGGGCGATGGCCTGGCTGGCCGGCGCCGCGCCGCGCGAGAAGCGCGGCGAGATGATCGGCTCCGCGATGGGCGCGGCGATCGCGGGCGCGCTGCTCGGTCCGGTGATCGGCGTCGCGGCGGATCTCTTCGGCTTCGAGCTCGTGTTCTGCTCGATCGCGCTGGTCGGCGTCGGGCTGATGCTGTGGACGCTGCGCACGCCGGCCGCCGCTCCGCTGGGCGACGGGTCCCTGCGCGGGCTGCGCGGCGCGCTGCGCAACGGCCAGGTCAAGACCGGCCTGCTGCTGATCACGGTTCCCGGGCTGCTGTTCGGGACCTTGAGCGTGCTCGGGCCGCTGCGCCTGGACGAGCTCGGCGCCACGACGGCCGCGATCGGCGGGATCTGGCTGATGAGCGCGGCGTTCGAGGCGATCGTCTCGCCGCTGGCGGGCCGCTTCAGCGACCGGCGCGGGCCGCTTGCTCCGCTCCTGGGCGGGCTGATCGGCGGCGCGGTGACGTTCGCTCTGCTGCCCTGGCCGACCGACGCGGTGACGCTGGGCATCCTGATCGTCATCGGCTCTCCGGTGATCGGCCTGCTCTGGGCGCCGTCGATGTCGATGTTGAGCGACGGTGCCGACGCGGTCGGGCTCGAGCAGGGCCTCGCCTTCGGGCTGATGAACCTCACGTGGGCGACGGGCCAGAGCCTCGGCGACATCGGTGGGGCGCGGCTCGGCCAGGCCGCGGGCGACGAGGTCGCCTACCTCGCGCTGTCCGTCGTCTGCCTGGCGGCGTTCCTCGTGCTCCGCACGACACGCCAGGTTCGCCGCCCCGCCACCGCCTAGGGGGTCGGGGCGGGCGCGGCGGGTTGCGCCGGCGCGCGATTCCGGCGCTTGCCGCGCTGGCGATTCTGCGCGGGGGCGGTCGTGGCGGGCGCGGCCGCTGTCGCGGTGGGCTCGGGCTCGTCGACGACGCCGGTGACGGCCGGCACCGTCTCGTTCACCGTGCCGTGGACCGCGTTCTCCGGCTTCGGCTTCGGCTTGGGCTTGGACTTCGGTTTCGTGGCCGCCGCGGTGGCGGTGGGCTGGGCCGTGTGGGTGGGGGCGGGGGTCGAGGCGGGTGGGGGTGTAGCGGCGGGCGTCGAGGTCGCCGTGGGTGTGGCCGTCGGCGAGTGATGCGTCTCGCCGTGCGGGGTGGGTGAGGCGGTCGCGGTCGCGGTGGGTGTGGGAGTCGCGGTCGGCGTCTCGGTGGGCGTTGGGGTGGGCGTCTCGCTCGGAGTGGGTGTGGGGGTCTCGGCGACGAACGTCGCCGCGGCCTCGACGCCGGCGGGCTCCGCGACGCCGCCGGACGCCGCAACCCCACCGGCCGCGCCGCCGCCGACGAGCGCGATCCCGACCGCGATCTTGACCAGCAGCGCCGACCCGCCACCGCCGACCGCCACTCCACCACCGGCAACCGCCGAGCCCGCGCCGCTCACGGCACCGCCGCCGAGCGCGCCACCGGCAGAACCTGCGCCTGCGCCAAAGGCGCCGCCGGCCGAACCCGCGCCGCCGGCCGAGCCCGTGCCACTGGCGGCGCCGCCGAGAACACCGGCGCCAGAGGAGCCCGCGCCACCGCCGAGAACACCGGCGCCGGGTGCGCCGCCGCCGAGAGCGCCGCCCGCGGCCGATCCCGCGCCACTGGCAGCGCCGCCGCTGAGAGCGCCGCCGGCAGAGCCCGCGCCGTTGGCGGCACCGCCGCCGAGGACACCGCCGCCGGACGCCGCG
>NZ_JAPDOD010000002.1 GCF_027587205.1 Solirubrobacter ginsenosidimutans | reverse complement strand
GGCGTCGTGGTGGCGGGCGCGGGCGTGGCGGCCGCGTGCGCCGGTGTGCCGGCCGCGTGGGCCGGTGTGCCGCGGTCCGCGGACGCTGGGCCCGGCGCGGGCGTGCCACTGCTCGGGGTCGAGGGCGCCGAGGTGGCGCGGCCCGCCGGGGTCTCCGGACGGTCCGGGGTGCGCGGCGGCGCCGGTGCCGGCGGAGCGCTCTCCAGCCGGGCGATGCGGGCCTGCAGCGCCTTGACGGTCGGCTCCAGATCGGGCTTCGCCGCCTTCACCAGGGCGAGCTCGAGCTGGGTGCGCGGATCTGCGCCGTCCTTCATCGCGCGCAGGGCGTTGGCGATCAGCTCGAGCAGGCGGACGATCTCGGCACCGCCGACGCGCTTGGACTGCTCGGCCAGGCGCTCGTCCTGCTCAGGCGTGACCGACAGCTCGGCCGGGACGGCGCCGAGCACCTGGGTGATCAGCAGGCCGCGGGCGTGCGCCTCCAGATCGCCGAAGAAGCGGCCGAGATCGCGTCCCGAGTCGGCCAACCGCGCAGCCGCGAGCAGGGCGGAGCGGGCGTCGCCGGCCGAGATCGCGTCGAGCGTGCCGAACAGGAGGTCCGCGTCGGCGGCGCCCAACACCGCCAGCACGTCGTCGAGAACGATCGACGAACCCGAGTACGCCAGCAGCTGCTCCAAAGTCCCGAGCGCGTCGCGGAACGAGCCCGTCGCCGACCGGGCGACCAGCGCGATCGCCTCGTCCGGGATCTCGATCGACTCGGAAATCGCCGCGCGGCGGAGCACCGAGGCGATCTGGACGACCGAAGGCCGCCCGAAGTCGAAGCGGTGGCAGCGGTCCACGACCGTCGGCAGCACCTTGTTCGCCTCGGTCGTGGCCAGCACGAAGATCGTGTGCGGCGGCGGCTCCTCGAGCGTCTTGAGGAACGCGTTCCACGCCGCCGAGGTCAGCATGTGCGCCTCGTCGAGGATGTAGACCTTGTAGCCGCCGCCCACCGGCGCGTAGCCCACCCGCTCGCGCAGGTCGCGGATGTCGTCGACGGAGTTGTTGGACGCGGCGTCCATCTCGACGACGTCCAAGGAGGTCGCCGTCGCGATCGAGCGGCAGGACTCGCAGGTGCCGCACGGCGTGATCGTCGGGCCGGAAGGGCCGGTGCCGCCGCCGGCCTCACCCTGGCAGTTCAGCGAAGCCGCCAGGATCTTGGCCATGGACGTCTTGCCGGTGCCCCTGGAGCCGACGAACAGGTACGCGTGGTGGACGCGACCTTGCTCGATCGCGTTGGAGAGCGTGCGGACGACATGCTCTTGGCCGACCACGTCTGCGAACGTGCGGGGGCGATGACGGCGGTACAAAGAAGCGGCCACGGGCTGTCTGAGTCTAGTGGCGCCCTCGGCCGCCTCGGGGTGCGCGCGGCGATCATGATCCCGCTCGGAGCGCTCGTCGCGTGGGCGCTGGTCGGCGCGGGCTTCCTGAACTACGACACCGCGTACAGCCTGTTGTGGGGCGGCGACGTGGCGCATCTGCGCCAGCCGGACTTCAGCGTCCCCGTCGCCCCCACCCCGCATCCGCTCGCGACGGCGCTCGGCGTCGTCCTGACGCCGTTCGGCGACGCGGGTCAGACGCTCTGGGTCGTGATCGCCTTTCTGTCGCTGGGCGCGCTGGCGTGGGTGACCTACGAGCTCGGCGCCCACTGGTTCGGGCCGGCGGCCGGCGCCGTGGCGGGGATCGTGATCCTCACCCGCATCCCGGTCCTGAGCTTCGGCGTCCGCGCCTACGTCGACATCCCGTACGTCGCCCTCGCGCTCGGAGCCGTCCTCGCCGAGGCCCGCGGCCGTGGACCGCGAACCGTCCTCGTGCTGCTCGGCCTCGCCGGCCTGCTCAGGCCCGAGGCGTGGCTGTTCGCCTTCGCCTACGCGGCCTACAAACGCGACCTCAAGCTCCTGCCCTGGGCCGCCGCCGCGCCGGTCATCTGGATGGCCCACGACCTCGTCCTCGCCGGCGACCCGCTGCACTCGCTGCTCGGCACCCGCGACAACGCGGAGGTGCTGCAGCGCACGACCGGCCTGCTCGCCGTCCCGAGCACCGTCCCGCGCCGGCTCGGGGAGATCCTGCGCGAGCCCGGCCTCCTCGGCGCCGCCGCGGGAGGAATCCTCGTCCTGGCGCTGATGCGCCGAAAGGCCGCGCTGCCGATCGCAGCCGGCTTCGTCTCGATCGCCGCCTTCTGCGTCCTGGCGGCGGCCGGCCTGCCGATCCTCGGTCGCTATCTGCTGCTGCCGGCCGCGATCCTGGCCATCTTCTGCGGCGCCGGGATGTTCGGCTGGCTGCAGCTCGACCGCGAGGACCCGTGGCGAAACCGCTGGATGGCGATCGGCGCCGTCGTGCTGCTCGCCTTCGTCGTCTTCGCCCCCGGCCAGGTCAATCGGATCGACGACCTGCGCGGCTCGATGGGCACCCAGCAGGAGATCCTCTCCGACCTGCACGCGATCACCGACGAGATTCCGTGCCGCCCGGTCGCGGTCCCGAACCACCGCCCGGTCCCGCACGTCGCGCTGTGGACCGGCATCCCGCCGGGCGAGATCGTGTCGGCCCAGCTCGAGCAGCCGACCAAGGGCGTCTACCTCGACCCGGCGAACGAGCGGGTGCGACGCAACTTCACGCTCGACCCGCACGACCCGAAGACGCTGACGGCGAGCGTGCCGCCGGGGTTCCAGCGAGCGGCGGAGAACCCGTCCTGGGTCGTGTACAGCCACTGCTGAGGCGCTGTGCCCGCGAGTGTGAGCGCTAGCGATCACTCGACAGTCCACTTCTTTTCGGCGGGTCGGCGCCGGCGAAGCCGGCCGCCACCCGCCAAAAGAAGTGGACCGTGCACCCTCTGTCGAAGTCGGCCTCCAGGGACTGTCCGCCTCACTGACTCCGATCGGGCGACCCCGCGACGCCCACCGGTGACCGCTTAAGGCTGCTTCCTTCCGGACCTGACCTGATTCACGGGCCGACGTCGTGCGGGACCCGACCATCGACGCCGTGGCAGCGTACGTTGGCCCGGAGCCGTGCCCCTCGAGAGGGAATTCAGCTCCGCTAGAGCGGATTGCGGATATAGGACGCCGCTACTGCCCCGCCTAGCACGGTCCGGGCCCTAGGCTAGCGCCTCGCGGAGTTTGCGCAGCGCGCGGTAGACGCGGCCCTCGACCGTGGTCAGCGGCACGCCGAGCACTGACGCCATCTCGGGGACCGTCAGATCGGCGCCGAAGCGCAGGGCGATCGCTTCACGCTCCTCCGCCGCCAAGACGCTCAACGCCCGCAACAGCTCGTCGCGGACCTCGACGCCCGCGAACGGATCCGCGCCCTCCGCCCCGACGTCGACCTTCGCGTAGGCCCGCCCCTCGGCGGTGGTCCGGCGGACGTGATCGCGCAACACGTTGAGTGCGATCGTGTAGAGCCACGTCTTCGCCGACCCCTTGCGCGGGTTGAACTTGCCGCGCAGCGCCCGCTCGAACGCGTCCGCCAGCAGGTCCTCGGCCAGCGATCGATCATTCGTCCGATAGACCAGAAACGCAAACAAGCCCTGGGCTTGCTCGCTATACAGAACTTCGAACTCGTCGTCTTTCAAAGATTCGCCAGTAAGGAATCGGGGTCGAGCTTCGTATCAGTGTGCGATGACCGAGTTCGACGACGTCATACGGCTCCTGAAGGATGAGCGGCCTCAGGCCACGGAATTGGAGCTGGACGAGATTAAGCAGCGAGTTCGCCGCCGCGCGGCGGATCCCTCACGGAGGAGTAGCCAGTCCATGAAGTCACGAATCGCCATCCTCGGTCTGCTCGTCTCCGGGATGCTCTTCAGCACCGCCGGTGCGGGCCTTGCGATCCAGGGCGGCGGCTCGGCGCAGTCAGGCACGAACGCCGCTGTCGCCCAGTACGAGACGCCCACCCCGACGCCGACGCCCACGGTCACGCCGGCCGCAGAGTGCACCCCGACGCCGACGGACAACAAGACCAGCCCGGCCGGCAGCTGCGCCACGCCGACGCCGACCCCGGTCTGCACGGCCACGCCGACCGACCAGAAGAGCGGCGCGGTCAACCCGTCCGACGTCTGCGGTGAGGGCGGCGTCCTCCCCGCCGAGGCGAACAACGCCCCGACGACGGCGACGAAGCCGGCGACCACCACCGGCTCGGGCGTCCTCCCCGCCGAGGAGACCGAGACCCAGCCGACCCGCCAGGCCGCAGCCGCGGCCCAGACGAGCCAGCTCCCGTTCACCGGTTTCGCGGCGATCCCCGTTCTGCTCGGCGGCCTCGCGCTGCTCTCCGGCGGCCTCGTGCTTCGCCGCCGCACGCGCTCCGAGTAACTCCCGTTTGTGTGTGGTCGCCGAGTTTGGGCTCGGCGGCCACATGTGTTTAAGGGACGAAAGTCAACTGCGCCGGGCGGGGGAGTGGCGAGCCACCCGTCCCCGGCTGCCGTAAGTCCGCTGTCCCGGTCGCCGTGGTCGACCATGCGCGCTCGAGGGACGGATCGCGGGTTTCGATCAGGTTCGCACTGGTCGAGTTGGCGCGCTGGTGGGGGTGAGGAACATTTGCGTCCTCACAGGACGCATTTGTTCCTCACCCCCCACGCGCATGACTTCGTTGCTCGCCGAAACCGATCACCGCAAGGCCCGGCGCGGACGGGGGTGTCAGCACCACGCCCGTAACTGCCGGTATCCCAGCACGGCACTTCGACCCCAACAGAGCCGAGCGCCGAGCGGACCCACGGCAGCCCGGAACGGGTGGCACTGCCACTCCCCCCTCCCCCACCCGGCGCAGTTGAGGTTCAACCCACCTAGCCCTGCGGGATCGTCGCCGTCACGGTGACATCGCGCCGCGCCGCCGCCGTCTTCGCGGCGGCCAAGTTCTTGACCAGCGCAACCGCATCAGGGTCGAGCGGGTTCAACCGCAGCGCCTCGCGCGCAAACGGCCGCGGATCGAGGCCCGAGACGCCGTAGACGATCGCCTGCCCGTAGGCGTACTGCCAGTTGTTCGGGTCACGTGAGCGGGCGGCGTCCATCGCGCGGCGCGCCAGGGCGTATTGGCCGAGCCGCGCGTCGCAGTAGCCGAGGACCTGCCAGGGCTCCGGCCGCGTGCCGAAGCGCTCGGTGGCGGTCAAAGCATCGTTGATCGCCGCGTCACAGTTGCGCACGGCGAACTCGGAGACGGCGCGGTCCAGCGGCGGCTGCGAGTAGGCGAAGAGCGCGGGCGTCATCCCCAGGACCAGCACCGCGAGCGCGGCGATCACCCGCGGCATCCGTCCCATCTCGCCGAGCCGAGGCTGTCGCGACGCGAGTGCGACACCGCCGGCGCCGAACAGCCAGACGAACAGGGCGGGCATCTCCCAGTCCCAGTCGATCCCCGCGTGGATCAGGAGCATCGTGCCGGCGGCGACGAACGCGCCGTAGGCGTGGCGTTCGGGCCCGCCGAGCCGCAGCACGCCGCCGATCAGGATCGTGCCGAGCGCGGTCAGGAGCAGAAGCAGGCCGACCACGCCCATCTCGGACATCGTCTCCAGATAGAGCGAGTGGCCGTCGTTGACCTTGACCGGCGGCGGCGGCCGGTGGCGGTCCCACGTGATCCGGTAGGTGCCGGCGCCGGTTCCGTGGAACGGGTTGGCCTTGAAGCCGTCGAGCGCGATGCGCCAGTTGTCGATCCGGCCGTTGTCCACCGCCGAGGTCAAGCGCGTGCGCAGGTCGCTGGAGTACTCCATGTACTGGCCCTGGGTGAACGTCGCGCGCGCGTCAGAGATCCGACGCGGAGCGTTGGCGAGTGCGGCGCCCACGAGCAGGGCGACGACGACGCCCCCGGCGAGCAGCCAGCGCGCCTCGCGCGGGAACTCGATCCGCTCGATCCGCCTGTCGACCGGTAGCGCGGCGAAGCGCAGTCCCGCCGCGACCAGCGCGCACACCAATACGACGAGGGCCACGTGCCGGCCTTGAGCAGCCGCGGCGGCGGACGAGTCGTAGTCCGCACGCGCCAGGAGTTCGTTGCCGTAGGCGATCTTCGTCGCGACGGCCGCCGGGATCCCACCCGCGGCGAGGCCGGTGACGATGCCGCGCGGCTGCGCCAGGAGCACGTAGAGCACGAGTCCGATCGGCAGCACCCAGATCGCGCCGCGCGAGAACGTCAGGTAGAGCGTGACGGCGAAGACGGGCAGCAGCGCCGCGGCGACGACCCGCACGACGACTGGCTCGCGGCCGCTCGACGTCAGGTGCAGCGTCAGCAGCGCGCCGACGGCGCACGCGATCCCCATCGCGTTCCAGTAGGTGAGCGGGAACGAGACACGTTCCGGGAGGAAGCCCGCCGAGATCGGGAAGGTCTCCGGCAGAAGTCGGGTGACCAGCCCCGCCAAGGCGATCGCGGCGAAGGCTGAAGCGGTCCAGCGGAGCAATATGGACAAATCTCCGATGCGACCCGCTGAGGTGCCGGTCAGCACCAGAACCAAGCCGTAGAGCAGGGTGCGATCGAACTCGGACAATGCGCGCGCCGGCGCGTCCGACCAAATCACCGATGCGAGCGTCCAGACGGCCAATCCAGCCATTGCACCGGATGCGAGTGCAAGAGCGGAACTCCAGCCTTCGAACGGTTTTTGGGCCACTGTCATGCGCCCGACAAGAACAATGGCGAGTGTCAACGCCACGAGACCGACCTGCCCGGGGAAGAACCCACCCGCCCGAAAGCCCAGCCACACCGTCGCCAGCCCAGGTAGGGTTAGAAACCAGGCGCCAAACCGGGCGCGGGCGTGGGCCACCGGACGGGGCGGGCTCAAGCGCAGACCAGTAGAGGCCGATTCATGACCCAGGACCCCGTCCTACGACAGTCTGGAAGACGGTGCGTGATACGACCGGAGGCGGGGGATTGATACTCAGAATTCCTGGGCATGATTGCCTCGGCCAAGCAAGGACGCGGTCTTGAGCACGAATGCGACATCGGCAGATCCAGCGGGAAGTCTGAGCGTCTCGACGGACGTTCTGACCGAGACGTTCGTCCCGGCGCAGCCCCCGGCAGGGCGTCGTAACTCACAGTTGCGCCGGCAGTTGCTGTCGGCCGACATCATCGCGGGCTCCTTCACGGGTGCGATCGCGGCGCTCGCCGCAGGGCTGAGCTTCCGCCAGGTCCCCGTCGTCGCGTTGGCCATCGGCCTCGGCTGGCCCGTGCTCGCGTACGTCTGCGGTCTGTATGCGCTGGACGACCTGCGCTCGTGGGCGAGCGGGATCGGCGACGCCCCGCGCCTCGCGGTCACGTCGCTGCTCGTCTCGTGGCCGATCTTCGGTCTGCTGACGGCGCTGGACGCGAGCGCGCCCGTCGTCGGCGCCTTGAGTGCCGCCGTCATAACGGGCGCGGGTGCCGGGATCGGCCGCGCCGCCGCGCGCGTCGGCCTGCATCGCTCGCCGGCGCTGCGAGAACGCACCCTGATCCTCGGCTCGGGCACGGTTGCCTTGCAGCTCGTGCAGCGCCTCCAGCGCCACTACGAGCTTGGCCTGGACCCGGTCGGCTTCATCGACGACGACGTGCACGAGCCCGGCCGCCTCGGCATCCCCCGTCTCGGGACGCTCGACTCGCTGCAGGACCTGATCACCTTCGGCCGCGTCGACCGCGTGATGATCGCGTTCACCCGCGCCAGCCACGAGGACCTGCTGCACGCCATCCGCGTATGCCGCGACGCGGGCGTGACCGTCGACATTGTCCCCCGCCTGTTCGAGTTCCTCGAGGGCGCGCGCACGATCGAGCAGGTCGGCGGCATGCCGCTGCTCTCGATCAGCCAGCCGACGTTCTCGCCGCTGTCGCGCTTCTCCAAGCGCACGCTGGACGTCGTGGGCGCCACGATCGCCATCCTCATCCTCTCCCCGCTGCTCGCGCTGATCGCCGTCGCGATCAAACTGGACTCCAAGGGCCCGGTGCTGTTCACCCAGCAGCGCTCCGGCCGCGGCGGGCGCTTCTTCAAGCTCTACAAGTTCCGTTCGATGAAGGTCGACTCGACCGTGCTCGTGCGCGAGGACGGAGCGATCGTCAAGGCCCGCGACGACGACCGCGTGACCCGCGTCGGTCGCATCATCCGCCGCTTCTCGCTCGACGAGGCGCCACAGTTGCTCAACGTGCTCTTCGGGGACATGAGCCTCGTCGGCCCGCGCCCGCTGGTGCTGGCCGAGCACGCCGCGCTGAGCGAGGCCTGGCAGTCGCGCCGCGCCGACCTGCGCCCCGGGCTGACCGGCCCCTGGCAGGTCTCGGGCCGCTCGCACATCCCGTTCCAGGACATGATCAAGTTCGACTACCAGTACGTCGCCGGCTGGTCGCTCGCGCGTGACATCGAGATCCTCCTGGCGACGCTGCCGGCCGTCATCTCCGGCCGCGGCGCGTATTAGACAGCACCGCGTCGTAGACCGCCGCGGTGCCGGCGACCATCCGGTCGACCGTGAACTGCGCCGCGTGCCGTTCGCGTGAGGCGGAGCGCATCGCCTCGCGGCGCTGCGGGTCGCGCAGGAGCTCGACCGCCGCGTGCGCCAGCGCCTGCGGGTCGCGCGGGGGGATCAGCAGGCCGGTCTCCGGCACCACCGCCTCGCGGGTGCCGCCGACGGCGGTGACGACCTGCGGCACGCCGCACGCCAGCGCTTCCAGCGGGCCGATCGGGAACGCCTCCCAGCTCGACGCGAGGACGTAGACGTCGAGCTCGCGCAGATGGTTGGCCGCCGGCGGCCGATACGGTTCCCAGCGCACGCGGCCGGCGGAAGGATGGGCGCGCAGCTCGTCACCTTGCGGCCCGTCGCCGGCGATCACGATCTCCGCCTCCGGCACGGCGGCGAGGATCGCAGGGACGGCGTCGAGCAGCACGTCGACGCCCTTCCCGCGCCGCAGCGCCGAGACGGTGCCGACGACGAGCCGCGACGAGCGGGCGTGGGCGGCGACCTCGCCGCACGGCGGCGACCCGTTGTGCACGACGGCGAGCATCCGTGGGTGGAGCTGGTTCGCTCGCGCCAGGTCGCGCTCGAACGCGCAGACGCCGATGATCGCGGCGGTCGGGGGCGCCAGCAGCCGCTCGACGACGTGGGAGAACACCCGCCGCGCCTCGCGCATCTCCCCCACGAACGGGAACCCGTGCGGGGTGTAGACGACCGGTCGCCGCACGCTCCACCCCGCGAGCCGGCCGAGCACTCCGGCCTTCGCCGAATGCGCGTGGACGAGCTCGAAGGCCCGCAGCTTCCGCAGCAGCGTCGCGAACGCCCGCGCATCCTCGCGCGGGTGCGCGTAATCACGCCGGAACGGCAGCCGCACGACGCCCTCGAGCGCCGGCGCGAACGCCTCGGGCCCGAAGACCACGGCCTCGTGCCCGTGCGCGCCGAGTCCACGCGCGAGCTGCGCCACGTGCTCCGCCGCACCGCCGTCGGGCGGTTCGCAGACGAGGGCGATCCGCGCCATAGGGCGCGGATGCTAGAGCGAACGGACCTTGTAGCCGGACTTCGAGGGGCGAGCGGTGCCCGTGCCCTCGAAGGTCGCCATCACGCGGTACGTGCCGCGCGCGAGCGGCGTGATGTCGCCCGCGAAGTTCCCGCGCTTGGAGACGGAGTCCTTGGCGCGGCGCACCGTGACCCACCCGCTCCCGCGTTTGCGCTGCACGGTCACCCGCGCGAAGCCACTGACGGCGCCCGTGACGTGGCCCGTGACCCTCGCACGCGCCAGCGACACCGTGGTGCGCGTCTCGAGCGGAGTCGCGGCGCCCGCGCTGTGCGCCTTCGCCTTGCCCGGGCGCTTACCCGGCTTGCCCGGGGCCGGAGCGGGCTCCGGGGTGGGCGTCGCGACCGGAGCGACGGGCGGCGGTGGGGCGGTGGCGGTCGGCGCCTTGCGGAGCACGATCGCGGTACCCGGCGCCAGCGTCAGCTGGGTCTGGACGACACCGTCGAGGTCGACGTAGCCGCTGCCGACCACGACCGGGCGCGGGCCGTTGCCCGGCGGGTTGACGAGCACGAGCCCCTGGGCGAAATCTCGCCGCCAGACACCCGACCAGCTCGAGCGCGGACCCGCCGGCGTGCCGAGGTTCAGCGCGTAGCCGGTCCAGAAGCGGTTCGGCGCGGTCCACGCGTCGTTGCCGAGCGCCAATGCACCGGTGTCGAGCAGGAGCGCGTTCGCGAGCCAGTACTGCCGGGCGATGGGCGCGTCGGCGTAGGCGTCCAGGACGACGCCGAGCCCGGCCGCCTCCCGGCGTTCGACGTACCCGGCGAAGGTCTCCCAGCCGTAGGTCCCGGTCGACCCCGCGGTCGACGGCGTCTCGAGCGCCACCGCCGTCGCGGCGGAGAGCTCGCGCTGGATGTCGGCGCGGGCGTCGCCCTTGTACCAGACCACGTCGTGCACGATCTCGGCGGCGGGAAGCGCGGCGCGCAGCTCGGTCATGAAGTCCGCCATGTAGTGCTGCCAGTTGGCCTCGGACATCGTCGCGCCGGTGCGCGGGTCGCGGATGCTCGCGCTGTAGCCGTCCTCGTAGTACGCGCGGCGCTCCATCGCGACGTCGTCGACGTAGACGCCCGCGGCCCCGGCGGCCTGCGCCGTCACCTGGGCGATCCACCAGGCGCGGTAGGCCGGGTTGCCGAAGTCGCCGGCGAGCGACGACCCGACATAGAGCTGCGTGGAGAACGCGTCCTTGAGCACCCAGTCCGGGTGCGCGGCGGCGGTGGCGGAATCGAGCGCGTAGGCGCTGCGGCGCACCCACGTCGTCGCGGGGTCCCACGCGGTCGTCCCGTGCATGCGCCAGATGTGGGCGCGCGACCAGGCGAGGTCGCCCGACGCTCCCGCAGCGCGCACGAGCGTGACCCGGCCGGGCGCGGCAGCCGCGACCGCGGGCACCGCGGCGGTGGCGAAGAGAGCGAAGATGAGCGCGAGGCGCCGGGTCATCTTGCACCGTGTGGTCGGCATCCCGGGAGCGACTCTGTAGCCTCCCGGCCCGTGCGGATCCTGCTGGCGAGCCCGGGCCTGGGCCTCGGGGGAGCCGAGCGGGTGGTCGTCAGCCTCGCGTCAGGGCTTCGCGCGCGTGGTCACGACGTCGCGGTCTCGGGCGCAGCCGGCCCGCTCGACGCGCAGCTGGGCGACGTCGAGCGCCTCGTCCTGCCCGAGCGCGGACGCTCGCCGCTCGGCGTCATCGAATGGACGACGCGGCAGGCAGCCTTCGTCCGGTCGTTCCGCCCCCACGTCGTGCACGCCCACAACGCGAAGGCGACGGTGATCGCCGGCGCCGCGATCCGGCTTGCCCGCGGACCGCGCCGCCCGCCGCTGCTCGCCACGCATCACGGTGCCGCCGCCGATGACCGCGCGGGCGCCGCGAAGCTGCTGCTGCGCGCCGCCGACGAGGTGGTCGTCGTCTCCGAAGGCGTGCTGCCGATGTTCGCCCCGGCGGTCCCGCGGGTCATCCACAACGGGATCGATCCGCCGCCGCCGGGGGGCGACGACGCCGCGCGCGAGGGCGTGCTGTTCGTCGGCCGGCTGGAGCCGGTCAAGAACCCCGGGCGCTTCCTCGAGGTCGCGAAGCGTGTCCCGGAGGCGAAGTTCGTCGTGGTCGGCGACGGCTCCCTGCGCGAGGCGCTCGACGCGCCCGGCGTGACCTTCCTCGGCGCCCGCGACGACGCCCGCGCGCTGCTCGCCCGCGCACAGCTCCTGCTCGTCACCTCCGACTCCGAAGGCCAGTCGATCGCGGTCCTGGAGGCGCTGGCGGCGGGCACGCCGGTGGTCTCGACGCCCGTCAGCGGGATGCGCGAGCTCGACGGCGTGCGGATCGCGAGCTTCGATCCTGAGGACCTCGCGGCGACGGTCCGCGAGCTGCTCGACGACCCCGGACAGCGGGCCGAGATGGGGGCCGCCGGCGCGAGGCTCGTGCGCGAGCGCTTTTCTGCCGATGCAATGGTGGACGCGTACCTCTCCACCTACCAAGCGCTCTCCACCTACCATCACTGAAACGTGCAGCTCACCGAGCTCCTCGCGATCCTGAGCAAGCGGCGATTCGGCGTCATCGCCGTCGTCATGCTCACGGTCGCCTTCAGCGCCGCCCTGGCCCTCGTCACGCCGCCCAAGTACGAGGCGACGACGACGCTCGCGCTGACGCCGAAGATCGACACCAAGACGGGGCTGATCAGCGCCACCGACCTCACCGCGCTGCTGAGCACGTACGCCGAGACCGCGAAGTCGAGCGTCAACCGCTCGCGCGCGCAGCAGATCCTCGGGCGTCCGCTCCCCGGTGACATCAGCACCTCGACCGTCGGGGGCACCGGCATCCTGCGGATCTCCGGCTCGGCCGAGTTGCCCAACGACGCCGCGGACACCGCCCGTGCGGCTGCCCAGGCCTTCTCGGACTCGATCCGCGACAACCCGCTGATCAGCGTGTCGACGATCGACCCGGCGACCGCCCCCACGACGCCCATCCAGCCGCGCCCGCCGCTGATCGTGGCGATCGGCATCCTCCTCGGCCTGCTCGCCGGCATCTCCTACGCGCTCGTGATGGAGCGGGTACGGCGCCGGATCGAGACGCCGCAGGACCTCAACGATCTCACCGACCGGCCCGTCGTCGGCCGGCTCCCGCGCCAGCGCGCGCTGCAGCGCGTGCCCGCCTCGCTGGTCTGGAACCAGGAGCGCATGACGGGCCTGCAGGAGGCCTACCGCGCGCTGCGCACCAACGTGCAGTTCCTCGCCGAGGAGAAGCGGGTGATCGAGATCACGAGCCCCGATCCCGCCCAGGGCAAGTCGACCGTCACCGCCAACCTCGGCGCCGCGCTCGCGCAGATCGGGATCGACTGCGTGATCGTCGACGCCGACCTGCGCCGCCCGATGCAGCACAAGATCTTCGGCGTCGACAACTCGACCGGCCTTTCGAACCTGCTCTCGGTCCGCAACCCGCAGATCAACCTGAAGCCGTCCGGCTTCCCGAACCTGTGGGTGATCCCGAGCGGGCCGCTGCCGCCGGACCCGACGGAGATGCTGCACGTGCGCTTCGCGCCGCTGGTCGAGCGCCTGCGGGACCTCGACGCGCTGATCCTGATCGACACGCCGCCGGTGCTGCCCGTCTCCGACGCCCGGCTGATCGCCCCGCACTGCGACGGCGTGCTGGTCGTCGTGAGCGCCGGCTCGGCCAAGCCCGTCGCGCTGCAGACGGCGATCGAGCGCCTCTCGTTCGTGCACGCGAACCTGCTCGGCATGATCCTCAACCAGTCCGGTCAGGACCTCGAGGCGACCGGCGGCTACTACTACACCAGCCCTGAGGGCGCAGCTGTGTGATGGGCGGGGCGCGGGTCGGCATCCGCGTCGGTGAGTGGCCGCTGATTGTCCTGATCGCGGTGGCGGTCGCCGTTCCGACCGCGTTCGCGCCGCTGTTCGCCATCGCCGCGGCGGCGGTCCTGATCGTCCTCGGGTTCGTCGTCTTCAACGCGGGCGCGTTGCTGCTGTTGATGGTGGCCGCGTTCCCCTGGGACGACATGCTCGGCATCCCCACCGAGACGGTCTCGATGATCAAGCTGATCGGCGCGCTGCTGCTGGTCGGTTACTTCCTGCGCTCGCTGACGCGCGACGAGGACGTCCGACTGCCGCCGACGCTGCCGTCGCTGGTGATCTTCACGATGCTCGTGCTGCTGTCGCTGATGGCCTCGGGCGACGTCGCGTCAGGGCTGAACAAGACCCTGCGCTACCTCCTGTTCGCGGCGTTCTCGTTCCTCGTCGTGCAGCTGATCCGGTCGCGGGCGCAGATGGTCACGCTGCTGCGCGTCCTCGTGATCTCCTCGACGGCCGCGGCGCTCTACGGCGTCGTGCTGCTGATCAAGGGCGACGTCGACCGTGTGAGCGGGCCGATCGGCGAGGCCAACGACTTCGCCTATCTGCTCGCCTCCGTGCTGCCGTTCGCGGTCTACTTGACGTTGCGCGACCGGCGCTGGCGGACCTGGTGGGTGATCTCCTCCGGCGTCCTGATCCTCGCCCTGCTGGGGACGCTCTCGCGCGGCGCGCTGGTCGGCCTGGCCGCGGTCGTGCTGTGGGCGGTGGCGACGCGGCGCACGCGGGTCGGCGGCGTCCTTGCCGGCCTGTTCGTCGTCGCCGGCGTCGTGCTGCTGGCCTTCACGCTCTGGCGGCCGTTGATCGACGAGCGCCTGGCGGCCAAGAGCAAGGTCGCGACGGCGAACGTCGAGTCGCGCAAGCAGTACTGGCGGGCGGCGGCGTCGATGGCGGCGGACCATCCGCTGCTCGGCGTCGGGCCCGGCCGCTTCGGCGTCGAGGCGCGCAACTACGTCCGCAACGATCCCCTCAACCTCGACGACCCGGTCGTGCACAACGCCTATCTCGAGGTGCTGGCGGAGGGCGGGATCCCGACGCTGCTGGCCTTCCTGGCGTTCGTCGGCGGGTCGTGGGCACTGACGGTACGGGCGCGAAGACAATTCGAGGTGGCCGAAGACGCCGACGGCCTGCGACTCACGGCCGCGGTCCAGGCGTCGCTCGTCGTGGCGATCGTGTCGGCGAACTTCCTGTCGGTGCAGACGTCGGTGCCGCTGTGGCTGCTCGGCGGCCTCGCGGCGGTACTCGCGATACCGCCGCCCGCCGCCTCCGGCGACGCGTGAGGGTCGGGCTCGTCACGTCGATCCCCCGCGGGGGACCGCTCGAGCACGCCGTGCTGCTCGCGCGCGATCTGGTCGGCTTGGGCGTGGACGTGCGCGCGGTGGCGGTGGACGAGCGTGCGGCGTCGCGGTTCGCGGCGGTGGGTGCGCGGGTGGCGGTGCTGCCGCTGGAGCGCCCGTTCGACCCGGTCGGCGCGGTGCGCGTCCACCGGTTCCTGGCGGGTGTGGACGTGATCCACACCCACGACCGGCGAAGTGGCCTGTGGGTGCGGGTGGTGCCGCGCGTGGGCGGCCCGCTGCGCGTCCACACGCTCCATGGCCTTCCCGAGCCGTTCCTCACCGACGCGGCGCCGTCCCTCAAGGCGCGCGTCGCCTACCGCGGCCTCGACCGCGGGCTGCGGCGGTTCACGGACGTCCTCGTCACGCCCTCGCACGCGATGGCGCAGTTGCTGGCCGAGCGGGTCGGCTACGACGTCGGCGAGCTCGTCGTCGTTCCGAACGGCGTCGACGTGCCGGACGCGGCGCTCCCCCGCGGCGACCGCGTCGGCACGATCGCTCTGCTCGAGCCCGTGAAGGGTCTCGAGTACCTGATCGAGGCGGCGCGGCGGCTGCCGGACACGCGCTTCGTGATCTTCGGGACCGGCTCGCAGGAGGCGGAGTTGCGGGCGCGCGCGGCGGGCCTGCCGATCGAGTTCGCGGGCTACGTCCCCGGCGCGCAGGCGCTCAGGCAGCTTTCGATCTTCGTCCTGCCGTCGCTCATGGAGAACAGCCCGCTGGCGATGCTCGAGGCGCTGGCGGCCGGCATTCCGGTCGTCGCCAGCCGCGTGGGCGGGATTCCCGAGTACGCGGCGCCGGGAACGGCGACGCTCGTCGCGCCGCGCGACCCGGTCGCGCTGGCCGCAGCCATCGCTGAGCTCCTCGCCGACCCGGTGCTGGCGGGTCAGCGCGCGCGAGCCGGGCGGGAAGCCGCCCACGAACGCTCCGCGGTCAGGACCGCGGAGCGGATGCTCGAGCTCTACGCCGGCGCGCTCAGTCGCCGAGCGTCGCGCTGAGCGAGCCGGTCGTCCGCACCCGCACGCGCCGCGCTGGCGTGCTCCGCCGCGAGGTCGTGGCCAGCACGGGCGCCGTCAATCGCACCTTCACCGTGCGCCCGGCAGGCACCGTGACCATCTTGCTGGCGACGACGGTCGTGCCGCTGCGCAGCTCGACGATGCCGCGGCACGGCCGGGTCTTGGGGCACTTGACGCGCACGACGGTGGGCGCCGGGGGCGGCGTCGGCCGCGCCTTCGGGGCGGGGGTCGGAACCGCGATGCGCGTCGGACCCGGCGTCGGGGTCGACGTCGGGGTCGGGCTCGGCGTCGCAGTCGGCGACGGCGTCGGTACTGCGGTCGGCGTCGGAGTCGGCGTCGGCGTCGGCGTCGGAATCGCGGTCGGCGTGGGCGTCGCGGTCGGGCTCGGCGTCGGGGCCGCGGTCGGGCTCGGGGTAGCCGTCGGCGCCGGCGTCACCGTCGGTGTCGGGCTGGGTGATGCCGTTGGAGTCGGTGTGGGCGTGCCTTCTTGCGGGCCGTCACCGCTACCACCTTGCGTCGGGTCGTCCGTACCCGGCGCGAGGGTCTGAAAGGGCGCGCCATCACCTGCCTTGGCGAGCACCAGGCCGCTTCGTGGTTGCAGCGTCGCGGACGTCGCGTTCGAGAGGCCGGAGCCCGTGTAGGCGCCACCGAAGTCGACGCGGACCGCGCTCGCCGTCGGATTGACGTAGACGAGCCCGTTGGAGAAGGCACGGTGGTGGACGCCGCTCGCGTCCTTGATCTCGGCCGCGGTGGGCGTGCCGATCGTGTAGTCGTACTCCTCGAACCAGCGCTCGTTGGTGTAGTCGTCGTGCAGCGTGAACTGCAGCTTCCCGCCACCGGCGAGCAGCATCGTCGCGAAGCCGTAGCGGGCGGCCGCGCGGTCGGTCGCCGTAGAGGGCGTGATGCCGAGGTAGTACTTGCCCGCGGCCTCGGCCTCCTTCATCTGCTTGAGCTGCAGCTCCCAGTAGTCCGGCGGGTCATAGGACTCGGGGCCGGTGGTCGTCGTCCCCCACTTGAGGAACTGCTCGTTCATGCCGCCGTCGACGAGCCCCATCCAGTCCTTGATGACGGTCGGGAAGGACTTCTGGTTGGAGAAGTTCGGAATCACCAGCTTGCCCGCGGCGCGGAAGCGCGCGCCGATCGAGACCAGCGCCGAGCGCGTGGCCGCCTGCCACGCCGCGTCGGTCGGGTACTTGGCGATCTTGCTGACGTCGTAGTGCCACGACATCGTCGGGTTGGTGTCGTCCATGAAGACGCCGTCCCACCCGCCGGCGGCGATCTCGCCGAGCACGTTGTCGGCCCACTGCTGCTGGTAGGAGGCGCTGCCGACGTCCGCGATCCACACCCAGTTGAAGTACTGCGACGTGAAGCGCTGGCCGCTGGTGTTGAGCAGGAACCACTCGGGGTGCGCGGCGGCGTCCTGCGTGGCGACGCCGCCGGAGACGAACCCGGACGACGTGCGCTCCGTCATCCCCGAGAGGTTCTTGTACATCAGGACCTTGAGGTTCGGGTTGGCCGCCTTGAGCTGCGGCACCCGCGAGGCCTGGTACTGCTGGAGGATCACCACGTCGTCGCGCGCCGGCGTGTAGGCCGCGTTCGCCGCGTTGGAGTCGATCGCCACCCGCAGGTGCCCGACCACGCCGGCGGCCTGCGCCGTTGAAGGCACGGCGACCAGTGCGGCCAGAACGGCAGCGATGACCTTCGTCGTGATGTTCACCAGAGGTGCCCCTTTCGGTAGCCCGGCTGACCCTTGACCTGAGGGTCCCGTGGCTTTGCGTCCCCGCCTTGCGGCGGGTTTGCCGTTTGTCGTATGGGAATGGTGCCCTATCTAGGTCATCGACCGTCGTCCGATGAAACCGCAGTCAGACAGCGAACCGGGCGCGACCCATCACTTCCGAGTAGAACGCCGAAGCGGCGGAAAGCGCCTCTTTCCACCGGAATCGTTCCGCCAGAATCCGACCCTCTCGACCCAAGGTCGAGGCTTGGCCCGAATCGGCCAACACACTCGCGAGTGCGTGCGCGAGCGCGAGCGGCGACTCGGCCAGGAGCCCGTGCCGCCCGTGCTCGAACCCGACGCCCGACGCACCCAGCGGCGTCGACACGACCGCGCGCGCGGCCGCCAGGCCCTCGAGCACCTTCAACCGCGTTCCCCCGCCCTCCCAGATCGGGACGACCACCGCGCGCGCCGCACCCACGACGGCGGGGAGATCGGCGACGCGGCCGAGGATGTCGACGCCGTCGACACGAGGCAGCGAGCCGTCCATCCCTCCCCCCGCGAGCGCGAGCCGCGCCTGGGGTCGCGCCCGCAGGACCTCCGGCCAGCCCTCGGCGAGGAAGCGCTCGATCCCACGCCGGTTCGCCTCGTAGCCGAAGTGCCCGAAGAACAGCACGCGATCGTCGTCGCCGGGACAGTTGACGGAGAAGAACTCGTCGTCGACGCCGTTGGGGGCGAGCAGCGCGTGGCCGCCGGCGCGGGTGACCGCGGTCGCGTCGTCCTCGGACACGCACAGCACGCGGTCGGCGTGCGGGAGGACGCGACGCTCGACCGTCCGCAGCGCGGCGGCCCGGTTGCGCTCCCGCAGCCAGCTCACGCCGCGCCGCCCCGAGGCGGAGGTGCGCGCCGCGGCGGAGTCGACGTTGTGCAGGCTCAGCACGGTCGGAACCCCCGGCGGGGCGGCGTAGTACGCACTCTGGGTGTGTTCGTACTGGACGAGAGCAGCGTCGGCGGCGAGCGTCTTGAGGCGGGTGGAGAGCTCGGGCAGGAACGGGCTCGGGAGCCGTTGCGCGTGCTGCCGGAGCCGATCCAGCCGCGTCCGCTCGTGCTCCGGGACGATCTCGACCGCCCATCCGCGCATCCGCAGCTGCTCGGCCGCGCCGGGCTCGCCCGTGTCGGTGGTGAGGATGCGCGGCTGCAGCCCGGCGCGGGCCATCGCCTCCAACAACCGGAGCGTTCGCTTCTGGCCACCGGTCACCGGCGGCTCGGGAAGCAGCGGAGAGATGACGACTGCCGGGATCGGGTCGCGCAAGGGGCACATGCTGCCAACATGGCCGCGGTGCGCATCCTCCTCTGCGCCTCCGAGGCGCCGCGCGCACCGTTGAACGGGTCGCGTCTGGTCCTCTCCCAACTGTGCGCGCGCCTGGCGGAGCGGGCAGAAGTGACCGTGCTCGCGCTCCGCCATCCCGACCAGGACGGGGAGCCGCCGGCGGGGATCGAGCTGCACGAGTTGGCGCTTTCGCCGCCTGGCCGAGGCCGCGCGTGGGCGTTGCGGGGCGCGGCCCTGACGTTGCAGGAGCCGGTCGAGGCGCGGCGGCTGTCCGCACCGTTCCTGCGCTTCCTGCCGGAGTTTCTCGCGACTCGATCGTTCGACGTCGCGCACGTGATGCTGGGAACGCTCGCGCCGATCGCACCCGCTTTGGGTGACCTCCCCGCCGTGATCGCGCCGCTCGACGCGTGGCATCGCAACGTGCACGCCGAGGTGGCATCGGCGACCGGGCTCGAGCGCGTCTGGCGGCAATCGCAGGAGCGCGCGGTGCGGCGCTTCGAGGCGCGTGCGTATCGCCCGTACCGGCGGGTCGTGCTGGTGACCGACGAGGATGCGCACGAGGTCTCGCGGCTCGACCCGTCGCTGAGGACCGCGACGATCCCGAACGGGGTCGACGCGGCGCACTTCGCTCCGGATGGACGGCCACGCGCGGGGGTGGTGTTCACGGGCGCGCTGGACGCGCCGTCGAACGAGCAGGCCGCGCTGCGGCTGGCCGAGCGGATCATGCCGCTCGTCCGGCAGTCGCTTCCCGACGCCGCGCTGACCCTGGTCGGCCGCTCCCCCGGCCCGCGGCTGCGGGCGCTTTCGGGGGTTTCGGTGATCGCGGACGTCCCCGACCTGCGGCCGTACCTGTGGGGCGCCGGCGTGTACGCGTGCCCGATGGTGAGCGGGACCGGGATCAAGAACAAGCTGCTCGAGGCGATGGCCGCGGGCGCCCCGGCCGTGGCGACGCCGCTGGCGTGCCAGGGCCTCGCGGTCCACGACGGCGCGGAGCTGCGGATCGCCGACTCCGACGGCGACTTCGCCGCGGCGCTCGTGTCCGTCCTGCGCGACCCGGCCGGGTTGGCGGACGCCGCGCGCGCGTACGTGACCGCGCGGCACGACTGGGACGCGGTCGCGGCCGCCTACTTCGCGGTGTATGAGCACGCCGTCGCTGCCTGAACCTGAGCTGGACCTGGGCGCCACCAACGCGCCCGCGATCGTCAGCGGCGGGCTCTGGACGTTGCTCAGCCGCGTGATCCCGCAGGCGCAGCTGCTCGTCCTCTCGATCGTCGTGGCGCGCTACCTCGGCCCGGATGAGATGGGGCGCCAGAGCTACATCGCGTTCGTCGCGCTGGCCCTGGTGCAGATGGCGACCGCGGGCCTTCCGGGAGCGTTGAGCCGCTTCATCTCCGAGCTGCTGGGGGCGCGCAAGGGCGGGCAGGCGCTGTCGCTGTACCGGACGACGCGGCGGGTGGAGGCGGTCGGCGCGGTGCTCGTGCTGCTCGTGCTGCTCGTCGCCGTGGCGATGGGAAGCGAGCCGCGGACGGCCTGGATCCTGGCGGGTCTGAGTGCATCGCTTTCGGTTCTCCAGGCGGTCCCGGCGGCCTTGCTGTCCGGCACGCAGCGGTGGCGCGAAGCGTGGCTGCCCGGGCTCGTGACCGGCGTGCTCACGGTCCCGGCCGTGATCGTCGCGCTGGAGCTCGGGGGCGGCATCAGCGGGCTGTTCGCGGTCGAGGCGGTCGCGGTCTTCGCGAACCTGGTCTGGACGTCCGCGCTCGCGCGCCGGCTGGTCGTGCGGTTGCCGGAGATCGAGCCCGCGTCGGAGGAGCTCAAGAGGCGCTTCTGGTCGTTCGCGGGGCAGACCTCGGTGATCGTGATCATCAGCTTCGTCGTCTGGCGACGGTCGGAGCTCTTCATCCTGCAGCACTACTCCACGGACGCCCAGATCGCCTTCTACTCGATCGCCTTCGCTGCCATCTCAGGGCTCTCGAAGCTGCCCGAGACGGTCGAGACGGTGGCGATGCCGGCGGTCGCCAACCTCGTCGGCACCGGCCAGGACGAGCGCATCCGCCGCGGCTTCTGGCGCGCGATGCGGCTGCTCGTGCTCGCGACCTTGCCGTTGGTCGCGGGGGTCGCGGTGGCGGGTCCGGCGTTGTTGGAGCTGGCCTACGGCTCCGACTACGCCGACGCCGGGCCGGTGCTTCTGGTGATGCTCGTGCCGCTGGTGTTCCAGCCGATGCTGCGCGTCAGCGAGGGCGTCCTGTACGGGCTCGGACGCCCGCTGTTCATCGTCATCGCCGGGCTGGCCGCGACGGTCGTGGACGTCGGCCTGGCGTTCCTCTTGATCCCGTCGCTGGATGCCGTGGGCGCGGCGATCGCCAACGGCGCGGCGATCATGGTCGCGGGCGTGCCGTGCCTGTGGTTGGCCGTCTCGCTGCATCGTCCGGTCTCGCTTCCGATCGCGCCGCTGGTGCGAGCGGTCCTGCTGTCGCTGCTCGTCGCGTTGGGAGCATGGATCGCATTGACGCTGCTCGGGTCGATCGCCGCTGTCGTCGTGGGGACACTCGTCGGCGTCGGCGCCGCGCTGGTGTTGCGGCCGCTCGCCGCCGAGGACGCAGAGTGGCTGGCCGGTGCGCTGGGTGACCAAGGCGGGCGGGGCGTTGCCGGCAGGTTCGTCGCGCGGCTAGGGTCGCGCACGTGATCGACCTCCACTCGCACCTGCTGCCAGGGCTCGACGACGGTTCGCCCGACCTCGAGGCGGCGATCGCGTTGGCGCGCGAGGCGGTGTCGAACGGGGTGACGGTCATGGCCGCGACCCCCCACCTGCGCGCCGACTACCCCGCGATCCAGGTCGCTGACCTGGCCTCGCACGTGGGCGTGTTGCAGGCTGCGTTGGACGCGGCGGGCGTGGGGCTGCGGGTGGTCTCCGGCGGCGAGGTCGACGTGTTGTGGGCGCAGAGCGCGACCGACGAGGACTTGCGGTCGGCGTCCTATGGAGGGCGGGGCACAGATCTGCTGGTCGAGACGCCCTACGGCGAACTCCCGCCGATCTTCGAGGACCTCCTGTTCAAGATCCGCGTCCGCGGCTTCCGCGTCCTGCTCGCCCACCCGGAACGCAACCGCTCCTTCCAGCAGGACGCGGCGCGACTGCTGCGACTGGTCGACGGCGACGTACTGGTCCAGGTGACCGCCGCCTCCGTCGTGGGCGGCGGGCGCGCGGGCAAGCTCGCCCAGCGCCTGATCGCCGACGGCAACGCCCACGTCATCGCGGGCGACCTGCACCGCGCCGGCGGCGGCCGCGCCTCCCTGCGCGAAGCGGTCGCCGCCGTCGATCCCGTGCGCGGCGAATGGATGACGACCGCCGTCCCGGCCGCGATCCTCGAAGGCCGCCCGCTTCCTCCGCCGCCATTCGCGGACGCGCAACCGCGCAAACGCGGCTGGTTCCGCCGCTAGACTCCTGTGTCCCCTGAGGGCGCGTAGCTCAGTGGGAGAGCGCTCGCTTCACACGCGAGAGGTCGCAGGTTCGAAACCCGCCGCGCCCATCGTCTTCGAACCGCGCTACGGCGCGGTTTCGTCGTTCTCGGGGCGGTTCGAGTCCGGCTCGTCGCCGTCTTCCGTGCCCACTACGTGCCCTTTGGATTCGTCGTAGGCGTCGAGCAGCTCGCGGTCGTTGCCGTCTGCGTCGATCGCCAGGTGGCCGTACGTCGCGTCGATCACCGGCACGCTCGTGCCCATCCGGCGGGCGAGGGTGAAGATGCTCATGCCCGCCGCGAGGCTCCACGTCGCGAAGGTGTGGCGCATGTCGTAGATGCGGCGATGCTCGACGCCGGCCGCCTTCAGCGCAGGCGTCCACTCGCGGCTGCGCCAGTTGTTGATGTCGATCCGCCCACCCTCCGCCGCAGGGAACAGGATCCCCTCGCGGTGCTGCACCGTCTCCAGACTCGCGATCACCTTCGCGCGGATCGGGACCCGCCGCCGCGAGCGCACCGTCTTCGCGTAGGTCTTGAGCGTGCCCTTGGCGTACGCGCGCCGGATCGTGAACACGCCGGCCTTCAAGTCGACGTCGCTCCAGTCGGCGCCGAAGGCTTCCTCAGGCCGCACGCCGGTGCCCACGCAGAAGACCGCGATCGGCCCGAACGGGCCGAGCTCTGCCGCGACGCCGTCGACCTCATCCCAAGTCTCGAACGGGACGAACTCAGCCTTCGGGTGCTGCGGGTTCTTCACGTCGAGCGCGACGTTGCGCTCGATCCACTGCCAGCGGACCGCCGACGCAAGAACCTGCCGAAGCGCTCTATGCGCACCGTGGCGCATCGTCTCGGGCATCTTCGCCCGCCAGCGCGAGACGTCGAGCGCGTTCAGGTCGCCGATCGCCTGATCGCCGAACGCGTCGGTCGCCTTGACGAGGTAGTGGCTGAGCCAGCTCTTACTCGCAGGCGCGCCCTGGTACTGGTCCAGGAACGCGTCGACGAGCTGCTGCAGCGTCACGTCCGGGCGGTAGAGCGGGCCGAGGCGCGCCTTCCGCAGCTCGTCGTCGAGCGCGAGCTTCGCCTCGCCCTTGGTCCTGAAGCCGCCGCGCTGTTTGCGGTGTCCCCGCGCGTCGCGATAGCGGATCGCCCAGCCGCCGGTAGTGCGCTTGATCTCGCCCGTCCGGATGCGGCCGCTCATTGCGGACCTTCGGAGAGCAGCACCGCCTCGATCTCGCTCCAGCGGAACCGCACCGGCCGCCGCGGGCCGACACGCAACCGCCGGCCCGGCAGGACGCCCTCGTCGAAGTAGCGAAGGACCGTGCATGGGGCGATGCGGAGTCGCTCGGCGACCTCGCGGGCGGTCAGGAACGGCTCGAACTCGGCCGTTGCGGCAGCGGTCATCGCTGCGGGGTCTGGCATGGGTGCTCCCTTCGGGTGGGTGGTTGGTCGCACAGCTCTTCGCGGGCGATCCGGCGCATCTCTCGCTCTCGCGCACGCCCTTTCTCGGCCAGCAGACCTTGAAGGGTTGTGAAGTGCCCCTGGCCGTCGAACGCGTAGACGCCGCGGCGCCGATCGGGCGCGGCCGCGGCGATCGCGAGCTGCGCCGCGTCGCGCGAGCGGGCGAGGATCTGCGCGTGCACGAACGCCTCGCGGTCGGCGCGCAACTGCTTGAACGTCGTCGAATAGCGCCGCGACTTGGTCAGGCAGTGGCCGCGGTAGCCGAAGGCGTGCGCATTGCGCGCGAGCTTGCGGTCGGCGACCTGGACGTCGAGCGCGAACGCATGCCGCAGGTACTCGCGCACGTGCGGTGACACGGCGAGCTCGTCGACCTCGTGCTCGCTCACGCGATGCAGGACGCCGCCGGCCTGCTCGGTCGCCTTGGTGGCGTACTTGGCGAGGTATCCGGCGCAGCGGCCCGCTTCGTTTGCGCCGATGTGCTGGACGTCGAGCTGCGCGCCCCAGCGGACGAAGCCGCCGCCGGCCTCGGCCGGGACGGGCACGGTGACCGCGGCCGCCGCAGCGCGGAGCGCGTGCTCGAGCAGCTCGACCGTGAAGCGGTGATCGGGCGCGCGGATGACGTCGCGCCGGTAAGTGGGCAGCGCCTCGTCGAGGCGGATCACGACGTGCACATGCACCAGGCCGCGCTGCTGGTACTCAGCGACCTTGACGTAGGCGGCGCGCACGAGCTGCTTGAGCCGCTTCTGCGTGATCCCGAGGCGTTGGGCGAGCTTGCGCGGCAGGTAGATCGTCGTGCGGCGCCAGAGCTCGCCGAGCAGGCTGTTCCACAGCAGCGCGCGGTCGTATTCGAAGCACTCGCGGCACAGGGCCGCGCCGAGGCACTCGTCGCCCTCGTCGTGGACGGCGGTGCAGCTCAACGACTCACCGTGTGGGCAGACGGGCGCGTCGCGTCGCGGTCGGCAACGCTTCGGCCGGCCGTCTGCGCCGAGCACGCGGGTGTGGACGGGGCCGAAGCTGGGCGCCGTCAGCGTCGCGAAGATCATCGGATGCGCGCTGACGGAGTCGGGCACCCCCTTGCCGCCGCGTAGCCCGGCCGCGATCAGGTGATACGCGTCCTGCCGGTAGCGCTCCGCGCACGCCGGGCAGATCGCCTCGCGCCGGTTCCCGCACGCCTTCCTGAGCACGCCGTCAGGCTCGGTCGCCGTCGACCAGGTCGAGCGCCAGCGGCCGTCTTCGCCGCAGACCTCGGTGTGGCCCTTCAGCCGCACCGGTCGCGCGCAGTAGCCGGTCGACCTGAGTTGCTTCTCCAACCTCGGGAAGTCGGGCTGCCCGGCGCGCTCGGCCAGCTCGACGAGCAACTCGGGCGTGAACCCCTCGCCAGCTGCGAGCCCAGGGGTCACGAACGAGTCCTGCGGACGGCTCGTACCTGGGCGAGGCTGATGCCCATGCGGACCGCGATCAGGCGGTCCTCGACGCTCCGCGGCCAAGCGCGGACATCGGCCACGACCCACGGAGCGACCTCGTCGAGATCGATCCAACGCGAAGCGCGGCGGCTCTCCAAACCGGGCGGCAGGCGAAGGCGGTATGGACCGCGATCGGGGGAACGGCGATCGCGATTCATCGCGACCGCCCTCCAGCGAGCGGCACGATCGCCCCGAGCCGATTCGCCCGTTCGGCGCGAGCGGCGAGCGCGTCCAGCCAGCGCGCCGCGTAACGCAGTGCGTCGGGGTCCAGGAAGAAGCGATCGTCGACGCCGCCCCGGAAGCGACGGGTGTAGCGATCCTCAAGCGCGACCACGCCGCCGAGATGGAGCTTCACCAGCCGCGCCCGCGCGCCGGGCCGGCTGATCTCGCACGCCTGGCTGATCGTCAGCGCGTTGGTCGGGCCGTGCTGGGCGAGGTGGCTGATCGTGGCCGCGTCCGCGCGACCGAGCGCCTCGATGACCTCACGCGGCCCACTCATCGCGTCGTCTCCTCAGCCGCGGTCAACCAGTCGTCGGCTCGCAGCGCCGCGGCACGACCGGCCAGCTCGTCGACGTCGCCGTCGGTGAGATGGAAGCCGCGCAGGCGGACCGGCGTGCCGTCCTCGGCCAGCAGCAACCCGACGCCGCGTTGGCCGGGGGAGATCGTCGCCGCGTTGTGCCCGAGCGTCGCCCAGCCTTGTCCGAGGATTGTGTCCGAGGCCTGCGGCGTGTTGCAGCGCAGCGCCAGCCGGAACCCGAACAGATCACGCAGCGCCGAGGGCACCACGTCGGACGCGGGCTTCTGGGTGGCAGCACAGACGATCACGCCGGCCGCGCGGCCGCGGGCGACGAGATCGCGCAGCAGCTCGGCGAACTCGCGCTGCTTCTTTCGATCCTCGCAGCCGAGATAGAACGCCAGCTCATCGCACGCCACCAGGTGCAGCGCCAGGCCGTCCTCGCGCGCGATCTTGCGCTGACCACGGGCGAGCAGCTCCCTGTAGCGCGCCTCCATCTCCTCCCGCAACTCGCGAAGCAGCGCGATCGCCTCGTCGATGTCGGGTCCGGCGAGCCGCTGCGCGCACGGCGCCCAGACCGACAGCTCGACCAGCTTGCCGTCCAACAGCCACAACCGCACGCCCGGGTCCAGCGCCGCGGTCGCGACGAGGATCGAGAGCGCCGCGCTCTTGCCCGCGCCCGGCTCGCCGCCCAGCAGCACGTTGCGCTCAGGCAGGCACACCGTCACGGTCTCGCCGAGCTCATCGACACCGACAGGGATCGGCTCCCACAACGACAGCTCCTCAGCGTCGCGGCATCGCCACGGGACCGACTTCATGCCGGCCAGCGGGTCGCGCCGCACCAGCGTCACCGTCCCCGTCGCCGCATTGTCGGCGTCGCGGGCGATCCGGACCTCACGCACCTGCAGGCACACCGCCAGCTCTTCGGCACGATTCTCCACCGCTTCAAGAGACGACCCGCGCGACGCACGCACGCGCACGAGCTCGCCCGCGGGAATGGCGCTCACCCGACCAGCGCGCACGCGCGGCAGCTCGCAGTCCGTCCACGCTCGCCACCACGCCCGACGCACCCGCGCAGCACGCAGCGCCCACAGCAGCCAGCGACGAACGACCGGGATCGCCAGCAACCCCGCCGCGAGCGCGATCACGAGGACCACCGCGGCGACGTCGCCGACCAGGCCCGCGAGCACCAGCTGGCCGCATACGAGCGACGCCACCAGGCCGAGCTCGAGCCGCAACCGCCACAGCGCACCGAGCACCCCGGCCACCCGCGCGAACAGCTCCTCGTTTCGACGATCCCGGCGCGGCCGCGACCGGCTCAGTTCCCCGGTCATCACGCCGCCGCCTTCTCACCGCCGGTCCGCAGCGGGCGAATCGCGGCGGCGCGGAACGCCATGCCGTTGCGGCCCTCCATCTCCCAAGCCTGCGCCGTCATCCCCTCGACGCGCACCATCTCGCCCTGCGTCACCGCCGGGTCACCCGGCAGCGAGACGCGGATGATCTCCGCCTCACCATCACCGAGCGCAACCAACTGCACCCGCCACAGCACCTCGCCGTTGGTGTCCACCCGCGGCGCCCACGCCTCACGCGGCTTGCCCTCCTCGTACTGCTTCAGCGGCTCAGCTGCAGCGACCACCAGGAACTGCAACCGGCTCGTGTCGATCGGTAGACGCATGCGACTCCCTTAGTCGACTACTCGTATAGACGAGTAGGAGAGTACGCACGCTCGCGGACGTGTCAACGCCTCAGGTCAGCGCAGAGACGATCGCGCGCCGCTCAGCGCGCAGGCAGCTCGTAGCTGAGCACGTAGCGATCGGCCGCCATCACCGTGTCGCACGCCTCAACCGGCCGCTCGTTCGTGTCGTACGCGACCCGCACCACGCGAAACACGGGCACCCCGGGTTGCAGCACTAGCGCCCGGACCTCGTCGCTCGTCGGCATCCGCGAGGAGACCTCCTCCGAGAAGCGCTTCAGCTCGTGCCCTCGCTCCTCGAGGCGAGCGTAGATGCCGCCGGGTCCCGTGTTCGGGTCCTCGATCGCGGTGCCTTCGGCAAGGTCGAGCGGGATGTACGACGTCGCCAATTCCATCGGCTCGCTATCCGCGAGATATCGCCGCCGGCGAATCACGACCTCGGCGCCGATCGCCAACTGCAGCCACACCGCGACTTCGTCGGGCACCTTCACCCGCGCGATCTCCAACACCTGGACCTCCGGCCGCCGGCCCTCCGCTTCTAGCTCGGCAAGATAGGCCGCCTGGCCACGGTCACGATGCCGGCGGGCAAACCGGTCGTGCGCGACCCGGCGAACCGGCGGCCGATCGCGCACGAAACTCCCCCGCCCGTGCTCAGTCCGCACCAGACCTTCGGCCCGCAAGAGATCCATCGCGTCGCGCACCGTGCCCCGCGCCACGTGGAGCCGATTCATCAGCTCCTGCTCGCTGGGCATCCGCGCGCCCGCCTCAAGCTCCCCGCCGAGAATCTCCGACCGCAGACCATCAGCGATCTGCTTGAAGACCGGGCGATCACTCGTTGGGTCGATAGCCGTCAGCACACGCAAGACCTACACTCGTCTAGACGAGGATCGTACCCATGGCCACCGACCCCAACGAGCCCCCCAGACACTCCGTCAGCGTCGCCGCCGCCATCCTCGACGACCAAGGCCGCTTCCTCGTCATCCGCCGCGCCGACAACGGCAACTGGGAACCACCCGGCGGAGTCCTCGAACTCGACGAATCGATCACCGACGGACTCGTTCGGGAGGTCCACGAGGAGACGGGTCTTGACATCAGACCACTCGCGCTCACCGGCGTCTACAAGAACATGATCCGTGGCATTGTCGCCCTCGTGTTTCGGTGCGATGTCATCGCCGGGACGGCACGCGCCAGCGACGAAGCCGCAGAGGTCGATTGGCTCAGACCGGAGGAGCTGATGCGGAGAATGTCGGACGCATACAGCGCACGCCTCCTCGATGCGCTTACTCTCGACCTGCGCCCCGCCGTGCGAGCACACGACGGCATCCGCATCAGTCCATAGGACGGCGCAGGATGGCCAGCCGTGCAGACCTCGGTTCGCCACCCGCTCACGTCAACGCCGGTCGGCAGACCCGGAAGGTCCACCAGTTCCTCCCTGAGCATCTGGACAGGCGTCATCGGGGGCGACGACCCAGAGTGCCCGTCGACACAGGTGATGCTTCACCCGGACACCGTCGAATTTCTTCTCCTTTGACCCGGAGACCTCGCCGTGCGCCTGTTGAACATCGCCCTCCGCGACTCCTTCGACCGGCGAGCGCTTCACCTCTTGCTCGAACTCGAAGGCATCGTCGGCCGTGACCGAAACGAGGTAGTCACCGGCATGGCTGCCGACGAGGATGTCCGATGGGTCCTTCTTTAGTTGATCAAGAACGTCGGCCAGGAAGATCGATGCCTCTTTGTCCCTGAACGCGGCGCTCGAGATCCTTCGGCACCCCCGGTCCTCGTCCGGGGTCAGCCAACTCGGAGGGATTCGCCTGTATAGCTTGGTTCCGCCCGCAACAGGGCCTACCGGCAGCGTCATCCGGCCGCAGCAGCAGCGACATCGGTCAACCGTCGAGCAAGTTCAACGACATCCGACGAATCATCGACGGACCCCTCCCACACGCCATTTGTGTCCTCGACAAAGATCCCGCGATCGTCGACGGGCCCGAGAATCACCTCAACATCGGTCCCCCGTCGGTGCCACTCGAGTTGCACACCGCCGTCGCTCAACGGGACGACTGAGGGCGCAACGGCATCGCTGCCGAGAACTCGCTCGAGTAGCGACAATGCCTCGATAGCTGCCATTAGCGACGGCGCGCCCGAACCGTTGCTGTCCCAGTCGTCGGGCAACCCAAGGAGATTCGAAAGCCGTTCCGACGTTGTCCGCCGCCAAGCCGGTCCAGCGACGGGCGTTCCGTACGTCTCGATCACCGACATCGCGTTTGCTGGGCGAATCGAGGCTGGATCGAAGAGCATCACCGAGTACTCAGAGGACATCGGACCGCGCTCGACCCAACAGGAACCCGGGTAACCCCACGCGTCGATAGCCCGAGGCATCGCGCCCACGATGCCCGCGCTTCCGACGGCCCCGACACCAGTCTCGTATCGGAACGTGCGGAGATCCTCGTACGGCCGCACACCCGGGCGCCACAGTCGGACCATGTGAAACTCGTCGGCGCGGGGGGCACTTGCCGAAGGCTGCGCTCGCGCTGGCTGAATGGTCTTGCCGGGGGCGACCGCCATGACTAACTCTTAGTCCGCAGGCCCCACGCGTCGTGCATTTCGGTCGTGGTCACGCTGCAGAAGGCGTCCACCACCATTTCTCGCCCTCGCGCAAAGAAGTTGGCCAGATCCTTGGGTTCTGAGCCTCCGGGACGACCACGCGCAATCAGTTCGACAACGTAGATCGGCATCTGGTCTGCATTGCGATACGCCGGTGTCGCACTGAGATAGATCCGTCCGAGAGGAGCGTCGCCATCATCTCTGATGGTGGACCGAACTTGTAGCTGCATGTCCTCGACGGGATCAAAGGCGGTCGCGTCGATCTTCGAGACGAAGGTGAAGATCCGATCTAGCGAGATATGTCCGCCGGGACGAAGTTCGTCGGGGGCATCCACGTGGTTTATGTAGCCAACCTCAGCCCAGGCGGCCGTCGCCGCCTTCCTCTGGTCTGCGGACAGCACTTGGACGAACGCTTCGAATAGGCGCTCGAACTCCGGGACCAAGGCTCGAAAGCGCGGATACTCGTCGTCGGGACGCACTCGACGCCAGTTAAAGAGAAACCGATCCGGTTGGACTTGAACCAACCTCGTCGAATCAGCAGAGACAAACCAATATCTCTGGGGCATCGCACCGGTACCGATCCGAAACGGAAGGTTGGGCGGACCGACCTTCGGCGGAACATCGAACGTCTCCTCCACGGGCGGCAGCGCTGGATGCCGTTCAAGCGTTGGGAAGTCCGCACGAATGAGAGGCCAGAACTCGGCAAGGGCCACAGCCTCGTCCGACACGTCGGTCGCAAACTGAACGGACAGGTAGACCTCGTTGAGCGGCGGACGCTCAAAGGTCACAAGATCGCGGATCTGTCCGATTGCTTCCAAGGCTCGATTCCTATCGGTGAGCCTAGCGACGCAGTGCCCATCATGTACGTTTGCCCGCACTCCATGACGGGCCCACGCAAGACAGGCCCACGCGCGCGACAACTCGCCGCGCGCGAACCGTCTCCGGCGTCCGTAACGAGATCCTCTACCACGTCAAGGCGGCCTTCGGCCGCGGCCGGCTGCGCGCGGCTCGCTTCGCTCGCCGTGCTCGCCGGCCAACACCACCGGCGACCAGGAGCTCGAGGAGATCAGTGCGCGATCGCGGCGGTCGACGAGGGCGAGCTCGTGTAGCTCCGCGCCACGGCGTCCGTCAAGAGGATCGCTTCGCGACGGGCTTCGCCCGGTCCTGACGGACTCCATCTTGACGGCCACCGCGTCGCTCCGCTGATGGCCGGGTATGGGGGCGATGCCCCCGAGAGCCGAGGGGTCGGCCGTGCCCACAACGTGCCCGAGCAGGCGGGAAGCACCGCGGTGATCGAGCCGCTAGGACCCGATGAACCGCGGTGCTGCGCCGATTGCGCGCGGCGCGAACCCTCTTCTTCCCTTCACACGCGAGAGGTCGCAGGTTCGAAACCCGCCGCGCCCATGGAACGGAAGGCCTGCGGACTGCGGGCCTTTCTTCGTTCTGGTTGGGCTTTCTCTCGTTCATCGAATCTTTGTGCGAAAGCGCGAGCGGATCGGGCGACGCCCCTCCGAGCGCGTCGGTGCTGCACGGCACGGATAGGAGCAGTCAGCGCTTCAGCCGGCCCGAGTGCTCCCGTCAGATGGAAGGAGCAGCCGGTGAGCGAAAGGGCGTCGCCACCAAGCTGTCGAGTTCGCCCGACCGGGTGGACACGCCGGACGGCAAGGGCGCCTTCCGTACAGACGGTCGTACGGTCAGCCACTACCCCCCGCGCGGCGCACGCCATCCCACGAGGCCTTGCCATGACCGTCTATGACCGCCACTCGATCCCGGAATCGGTAGGACGCGGGACGCTCGATCCCGAACTGGAGGCGTGGCTGCCGCACGGTCCCACCCTCGGCGCGGACGTCTCGATCGCGCAAGGGCGGCGGGACCACGCCGTCCTGGGCGAGGGACCGTGGCCGGAGATCGGCGCGGTCGACACACTGATCCTCCCGGGGCCGCACGGATCGCTGACGGTGCGTCGCCACACCCCCACCCGGCCGAGCCGCGATCCGAGCGCGGCGCTGGTCTACATCCATGGCGGCGGCTTCACGTACGGCACGCTCGACGAGTTCGAGGTGCCGATGCGGCTGATCGCCGAGCGCGCCGGCATTCTCACCTACGCGGTCGACTACCAGCTGGCACCCGAGGCGAAGTACCCGACGCAGATCGACGAGATCGAGTTCTTCGTCCGGTGGCTGTTCGAACACGCCGAAGACGAGCACGTCGACCCGGCCAGGATCGCGCTCGGTGGCGACTCGGCCGGTGGCAACATGACCTGTGTGATCGCGCTCAAGCTGCGCGACGAGCATGGCCCGCGGCTGGCGCTCCAGGTTCCGCTGTTCCCCGAGGCCGCGTTCCCCGGCGACACGCTCTCCGGGAGCGAGAACCGGACCGGGCTCTACCTGGAGACCAATGGCATCTACGAGATGGTGCGCAACCTGCTCAAGAACTCCGACGACGGTCGACACCCGTACGTCACGCCGCTGAATGCCGAGTCACACGCCGATCTGCCGCCGACGATCCTGGTGACCAACGGATATGACCCGCTGCGCGACGTCGGGCACGAGTACGCCCGGCGACTGGCGGCGGCCGGCAACGACATCAGCTACGTGCACAACCCCGATCTGACCCATGGGTTTCCACAGTTCACTCGCTACTCGCGAGCGTGTCATGCGGCGACCGAGCAGCTCGCGGATCTCATCAAGGCGAAGCTGAACGTTGGGTGAGATGCCGCTTCGGCGGAACACAACGCGCACTGCACGACGTACCCCTGACCTGACTTCCGGTTTCGGCACGGCGCCAAAGCCAACGCTGCTCCCTTGAGGCTTGCTGTTTGGATCTGGCTCGCGCTCCTAGCGCAGGAGGGCGGAGAGGTCGGTGGTGGGAAGCTCGGCTTTGGAGATGAAGGCGACGATCCCGTGCCGGTCAAGTGCGCTCGGCAAGACATCCGTCGCCATTGACGAGGTGAGCAGTATTCGCGCGCCGACACCCGCCTCGTTGAGCCGCTGGGCGACCCAGAATCCGTCGTGGTCGGGTAGGTTGAGATCGAGCACGATCGCCGTGGGACGGTGCTCCACGGCCATCGCGACGGCCGAGGCCGCGTCACTGCTCTCACCGAGGATCTCGAAGCCTCGCGAGCGAAGCATGATCCCGGCAAGCGCCCGGAATTTGGCGTCGTCGTCGACGATCAGCACCGATGCCTCGCTACGCGAATCGTCGCCCGCCGTCGCGGCTGACTCCGGCGCCGGCGTCAACGGGATCTCGACGCGGATGTGCGTCCCCTCGCCGGGGTCGCTGGTCAGGTGAATCGTTCCTTCGACCGCTGCGACGCGATCGGCGAGCCCGGCAAGGCCGCCGCCGGCGGAGGGTCGCGCGCCGCCCACGCCGTCGTCGTCGACGGTCAGGACGAGCTGGCTGTCCGTGTCGGTCAGCGTCACGCGCGCGGTTGACGCCCGCGCGTACTTCGCCACGTTCGTGAGTGCCTCGGAAGCCACGAAATAGGCGGCCGATTCCACGGAGTCCGCGTACCGCTCCCGCGGGATCTCGACCACCACCGGCACGGGCGCACGTTCCGCCAGGCCTTCGATCGCGCTCGCGAGGCCGTGCTGCGTCAGCGCCGCGGGATGAATCCCGTGCGCCAGCTCGCGCAGCTCGTCGATCGCCGAGCCCGCGTTCTCGAGTGCCTCGTCGACCATTGGTCGCACCTCGCCGGAAACGCCACCGCCGTCGAGTGCGATCCGCAGTGCCAGCACAACGCGCACGAGACTCGCCTGTGCGCCGTCGTGCAGGTCCCGGACCACGCGACGGCGCTGCGCGTCGCCGGCCTCGACAATCCTGGTCCGCGAAGCCCGGACCTCGGCGAGTCGCGCGCGCTGGACCTCGAGCGCTCGACGCTCATTCTCCGCCTGCACGCTCGCGGTCTGGTCGTGGAACGTCATCGCCGTCCCCATCCGGCCGTCGATCTCCATCTGGACGCAGTGGATGGAGATCGGCAGCATGCTGCCGTCCTTGCGAACCCACCAGTCGCGCTCGATCACCACAGGCTCGCCGCGCCGCGTGGCGTGCGTGATCGGGCAGTCCTCAGCCGGAAACGGCGACCCGTCCGGGTGCTTCCAGTGCACCGTGTCGTGGCTCGGACGGCCGATCAGCTCGTCGTCGGAGTGATAGCCGAGCAACCGGACGGCCGCCTCGTTGACGAACGCGATGCGGTCGTCGCCGTCCACCAGCCACAGCGGAATCTGCCCGCTGATGACGAGCGCCTCCTGCACGTCGGCGGCGCTCCATGACCGCCGCCGCAGCTGGCCCGACCGGGTGCCCCCGTTAGTCATCGCCTCGCGAGTAAACCACCGTGGCCAGTGTTTCGGAAGGCGTATCTCCGACCGCATCAGCGACGCTTGACTGTCCTGCGGGGCTGCCTCCGGTGTCCCTGGGAATGAGGCCGGAGGCGGTGGCTGGTCATAGCGTGGACGGATGAGGATCGGGATCGGTCTCCCGAACGCGGTTCCGGGATGCACGGGAGCGCTCATCACCGAGTGGGCGACGCGCGCGGAGAGGGCCGGCTTCGCGAGCCTCGCGGCGATCGACCGGATCGTCTACGACTCGTTCGATCCGCTGCTCGCGCTGGCGGCGGCGGCGGTGACCGAGCGGGTCGAGCTGATGACCACCGTGGTAATCGGCCGTCGACCTCCCGGCCGCCGCGTGGCCTGAGGAAGTCCGAGCCGCCGACCGCGCGGAGTACGAGCGGCGTATTGGCCGCCCAATCGTGGCACCCGAACAACGGCGCACGCCCGCGCCGTCAGGCCCGTCCTACCTGCCGGCAACGCTCGTGTCCGGTCTCCCACCGATGGACTCGCCGCGTCGATCTGAGCCGTGAGCTCGGAGTCGTCGCGGCGTTGGGCCACGCGATTCGGCCCGGTGGCGTCGGTGCCACGCCGCTCGCAGCGCGCAAAGACGGGACGCGCGGCTTGTTCCTGATCGCGCCGGCACCCAATGTGATCGACCGGGTGCTGCGCCCCGGAGCCGTGGCCGTCTTCGTGTCTGAGGCGACGCTGCGCGCGGCTGCGAGGAACCCTGCGGGCCTGCGGTTCCCTCCCACCGGAGGTTCGTTGCAAGACGACGGGCACACCGTTCGCGAGGAGTTCATGGTCGCCGGACGGGAATTTGCGGTGGCCATGCCGATGCAATCGGCGCGCGGGGCGGGCGCCTTCCTGCCATGGATCATTCTCGCCGGCGGCCTTGTGCTCGCCACGCTGGCCGGTGCGCTCAGTGTCATCGCGGCGCGGCGAGCGCGGGCCCAACGAGACTTCGACCGCGATCTCGCGGAATCGCGAGCACGGATGGTGCGCGCCGGAGAAGAGGCGCGCCGACGCTTCGAACGCGACCTTCACGACGGCGCTCAGCAGCGACTGGTGAACGTGGTGCTCGAGTTGCGGCTCGCGGAGAAGACCTGGCCCCCGACATGGATGATCTCCGGGCCCTGCTTTCGCGCCTCGCGACCGAGCTGACCGATGCGCTCAACGATCTGCGCGCGTTGTCGCGGGGCCTGCCTCCCGCGGTCCTCGCGCAGGATGGACTCAGTCCAGCACTTCGCTCGCTGGCGCGTCGTTCGGCGGTTCCCGTCGACCTGAAGATCGAACTTGACACCGAACGGTTCGAGGAGCCTGTCGAAGTGGCCGTCTACTACGTGGCCTCGGAGGCGCTGACCAATGCCGCCAAGCATGCATATGCGTCGCGGGCCGAGGTCAGCGTCAAGCACCGCGATGGCTGGCTCGAACTCACGGTCAGCGACGACGGAAGGGGCGGTGCGAACGCCTCGCACGGCTCGGGTCTCGCCGGGCTCGCCGAGCGAGTGGAGGCCGTAGGCGGCACGCTGCAGATCGAGAGCGCGCCGGACGCTGGAACAGCGATCAGGGCCCAGCTGCCGGCCAGGCGACCGTCTGACGCTCGCCTCACCACGACCCCGCCCTGACCCGGATCGTCGGGCGGCGGCTAGTCGACGAAGACGTCGGTGAAGGCGAACGTGTCGACGTCTACCAGCCCGCGGTCGGTGAGCTTGAGCTGCGGGATCACGGGCAACGCCAGGAAGCTCATGGCCATGAATGGCGCCGGCACCGCGCAGCCGAGCTCCCGCACCGCGGTCGTGACCGCGTCGAGCTGATCGGCTACCAGCTCGGGCGCCTCGTCGGCCATCAGGCCGGCGAGCGGCAATGCAAGGACCGCCCGCAGTTCGCCGCCTTCGACCACCGCGATCCCGCCGGCCATGTCGGCGACCGCGCGCGCGGCGGCGAGGCCGTCGTCATCGTCGGCGGCTACGACGATGATGTTGTGGCAGTCGTTCGCGACGCTCGATGCCATCGCGCCCCGTTGAAGGCCGAAGCCGCGCACGAACCCCATGCCGACGTTACCGGTCGCACGGTGGCGCTCGATGACGCTCAGGCGCAGCATGTCCCGGTCCGGATCGGCTACGGCGATGCCGTCCTGGACGCGGACGTCCTCCACGTGAGCCGTGGTCAAGAGTTGGTCCTCGACGATGCCGATCACGCGCGCCCGGCGTGCTCGCGCGACGAGTCGCAGGTCGGGCGGCCATGCGACGTGGAAGGTGTCGGGAAGCGTCGCGGGGGATGCGACGCTGTCGCGCAGCCGGCGCCCGTCGCGTGCGACGACACGGCCGCCGGCGATCACGAGCTCGACCGGCAACGTATGCAGATCAGAGGTGACGAACAGGTCGGCGCGCCGCCCGGGCGCCACCGCTCCGCGGTCACGCAGCCCGTAGTGCTCCGCCGGATTGAGCGTCGCCATCGTGATCGCGGTGACTGGGTCGAGGCCGCCGCGGACGGCGAGTCGCACGAGCGCGTCCACCGATCCGTCACGCAACAGCTCGCCCGGCACGCGATCGTCGGTCGCGAACGCGCACCTGCGCGCGGTGTGCACGTCGATGACCGGCAGCAGCGCGAGCAGGTTGCGCGCGTTGGAGGCCTCGCGCAGGAACACCGTCATGCCCAACCGCAGCTTCTCGCGCGCCTCCTCCGCCGCGACTGACTCATGATCGCTGGAGATTCCGGCGCCGACGTACGCTTGGAGGTCCGGACCGGTCAAACCGGGAACGTGCCCGTCCACCGGCCGCCCGGCGAATTCGTGCAGCTTGTCCAACACGTCGTCACTGCCGGCGAGGACGCCGGGGAAGTTCATCACCTCGGCGAGGCCGAGGACTCGCGGATGCTCAGCCAGGGTGATGAGGTCTTCAGCGCCGAGCGCTGCGCCGGATGTCTCCATCGACGACGTCGGGACGCAGGAAGGCGCCATCACGAGCACCGATAGATCCAGGCCTTCGCTGACGTCCAGCATGTAGCGAACCCCGTCGAGCCCCAGGACGTTCGCGATCTCGTGCGGATCACACACCACCGATGTGACGCCGTGCGGCAGGACGGCGTCGGCGAAACGATGCGGCGGCAGCATCGAGATCTCGATGTGTACGTGCGCGTCGATCAACCCCGGGCACACGTACCGGCCGCCGACGTCGATCACCTCCCCCGCGGGCCGCTCGCCGAACCCGACGATGCGGTCGCCACGCAGCGCGACCGCGGTCTCGACGATCTCGTGCGTGAACACGTTCACCACACGGCCGCCACGCAGCAACAGGTCGGCGTCTCGTTCGCCGCGGGCAGCTTCGATGAACTCGCGGAGGTCCTGCACCGCACGCGCGAGTAAACCACCGCTGGGGCGCGCTGAAAAGGGTCATCCCTGCCGCGCACGCCCGGCGAAGACGCCTCGCGCGCATCCGGCCGCAGGTGCTGTGGCGCTTCGGCTCCGCAAGGGTGCGTAGGCCCGTTCGGCGTCGCTTGAGGCTTGAAGCATCAGGGCGACGACCTGGTAGCGGGCCACTCGGCGGAGGCCGCCCGCCTGTCAGGGGAAAGCGGCGACCGAGTCCTTGCATCCAAGGCGAGATGGGGCGCACAATCGGGGAATGGCCCTGTTCCGCGTCACGCAGGAGTTCCCGCTCGTGGGTGATCCTCCGACGCAAGCGACCACAGATCGTGTGCGCCAAAGGCTGGACGACGCAGCTCCGGGCACGGGCGCTGCGGTGGATGTCGGAATCGGCCGGATGCAGGTCGAGATGACGTTCGAGGCGGAATCCGAGGAACGGGCCGTCCGTATGGCGAAGATGACATCGGACCGCGCCCTCGGCAGCGGCCCGGCGCGCGTCGACGTCCAGCGAGCGACCTGAGCAAGGCAGCGCTGAGCCGGAGCGCTGACGCTCTCTCACGCGGGCGTTGGCAGGAGCCGCTCCGAACCCCTGGTCCGCGTGCACCGCAACCTCGACGCCAGGCTCCGGCGCGACCCTGCGCTCGCCGCAGTTGGTTTCAGGCGCTTGGCGAGCAACAGCACAGGTCCTCGCAGACACACGGACGGCCGTGGGCGCGGGCGTAGAAGTGCACGCGATGGCGGTTCCCCGGGTTCGCAGGCAGTGCGCGAGTCACCGCGGATCGGAGGCGATGAGACAGACCCGGCATGGCCCGTTGCTGGGTGGTCGGGGATCCTGGTGGGGGTGCGTGTGAGCCGGGCGGGGCCGGGCTGGTCCAGGCGTCGATATGTCGGTGACCGAGCGCGCGGGCGACCGACACGCGGTGGCGCCCGTCGAGGACGTAGTAGCCGTCTGAGCGCTCGATCACGGCGACCGGCGGGAGAGATCGACCGGCGCGGTAGGCGCGCGCGACGCTCTGCCAACGCGATGACACGCGATCAGTGGCGGGCCTGAAGGCGGCGTCGAAGTCCGCCGTGGCCTCGACGGTGCCGACGATCGCCGCGAGTGGGATTTCCTGCCGCCGCCCCGGGTTCCAATAGACCACGCGGACGTCGGCGAGGTGTCGCGGCCGGCTCGGGCTCCGGCGGCGCCTGAGTCGCCGGCGCGCGCGGGCGAGAAGGTGTCCTCGGCGCGCGCGGCGGAAGTCGGCGCGCGCGTCGGCGAGGGTCGTGACGTGCTGCTCACACATTCGGCGTGGACCTGCTGGCGCGTGTCACGCGGGGACGGGGACGTGGGCGAACCGGTCGGGATGGGGACCGGTCCGCCCGGACTCGCCTCGGTCCAGCCGGTCGATCGCTTCGATGTCGGCGGCCGTGAGCCAGAAGTCGAAGATCTCGAAGTTCTCCTTGATCCGCGCCGGAGTCGTCGACTTGGGGAACACGATGCTGCCGCGCTGGATGTGCCAGCGCAGGACAACCTGCGCCGGCGATCGCTGGAGGCTGCTGGCGATCCGCGTGATCACAGGGTCGTCGAGCACCTGGCCCTGCGCGATCGGCGACCACGCCTGGGTGGCGATGCCCTGCGTCTCGCCGTAGGCGCGGACGTCGTCGTTGAGCAGGTAGGGATGGAGCTCGATCTGGTTGACCGCCGGCACGATCTCGCACTCGCGCTCGAGTCGCTGGAGGTGGGCGACCTCGAAGTTCGAGACGCCGATCGAGCGCGCCCGGCCGTCGTGGTGGAACTCCTCGAGCGTCTTCCACGTCGACACGTAGTCGCCGTCGTACAGCGTCGGCAGCGGCCAATGGATCAGGAAGAGGTCGACGTAGTCGAAACCGAGCGCGGAGAGGGTCTCCTCGAACGCTCGGCGGGCGTCATCGGGCCGATGGAAAGCGTTGTTGAGCTTGCTGGTGACAAAGACCTCGCGGCGGTCGAGCCCCGAGGCGCGCACCGCGTCGCCGACGCCGCGTTCGTTGCCGTACATCTCGGCCGTGTCGATGTGGCGGTAGCCCACGTCCAGGGCGGCGCTCACCGCCTCGGCGGTGTGATCGGGGTCGATCTGAAAGACCCCGAAGCCGAGTTGGGGGATCGCGTTTCCGTCATTGAGATCGATGTTTCGAACGGTGCTCATGGCGACGAAGTCTGCGCCCGAATCGCCATAGCTTCAAATGATCGTTTCGGTACTCTTATAGTCTGTTGCTATGGATCCGCGTCGCGTCCTGACATTCCGCGCCGTGGCGCACCAGCGCTCCTTCTCCAACGCCGCGCGCGAGCTCTCGCTCTCTCAGCCGTCGGTCTCCAACCAGGTGGCCGCGCTGGAGCGTGAGCTCGGGACGCGGTTGCTCAAGCGTGAGCCCGGCGGCATCAGACTCACCCGCGATGGGCAGATCCTGCTCGCACACGCCGACGCCATCGCCGAGCGCTTCCAGCTCGCCCGCACGCAACTCGCAGCCTCCGCGCACGGCCACCGCGCGCGACTGCGCATCGGCGCGTTCCCGACCGCCCTTGCCGGTCTCGTCCCCGCCGCCATCGCCGAGCTGCGCGAGCGCTACCCGGACACCAAGGTCACCGTCGACGAAGGCACCGACGACCTCCCAGCGCGCGTGCGATCCGGCGAACTGCACATCGCGCTCGCCTTCCAGGACAGCACACTGCCACGCCAGCAGCCCGACGACCTCGAACGCCGCGAGCTCCTGAGCGAGGACCTCATGGTCGCCCTCGCGCCAGACCACCGCCTCGCCCAACGCGCGGAAGTCCGGCTCGCGGACCTCAGCGACGAGGACTGGACCGCCGCCACCACCGACGGGCTGATCGTCCGCGCCTGTCGCGCCGCCGGCTTTGAGCCCAACCTGGTCTCGATCACACACGACCAACTCGCGATCCGAGCACTCGTCACACGAGGACTAGCCGTCACGCTCGCCCCGCAACTCCTCGCCGAGCCCTTCGCAGGCCTCGCACTGCGCCCCATCGCCGGCAGCGCCCCCTCGCGCGACGTCTACGCGCTGCTCCCACCCGGCGGCAGACACCCCCTCCTGCTCCCAGCACTCGAAGCCCTCGACGCCACCGCGGCACAACTCACGACGCAGCCGGCCAGCACCCCATGGCCCGCAACCGCCCACGACGCACCAAGCGTCTCCGACTGACCGCGGACCAGCCGCACGCCGCTCCACGCAAGTCAGCGTCGCCAGCCTCGTCGAGTGCCTGCTCGGCGAGTTCCCCGAGGGCCGCCCCGGGTACGGGAACACGATCGCAAAGCCGTCCTGATCAGCAACTCCGGTCGCTGCCGGTCGCAGCCAGAGTCAGCGCAGCCGAGCCGGCGGGTGTAGGAATCGCACCTGAATTGCGGGGGTTGCCCCGAATCAATGACACTACGACGAATTGATTACCGCTACGGTTGTCTTTGGAGATCAAGTATCCCTTAGCTATGTGCGTGCCCTACGCGCGTCGTCCCACGCTCGTCGCTGAAGACGGTCGGTGGGGGCCGTGGACTGTTGCCGGCGGCCCCGATCCCGCCTTTGACGACGTCACGCGGAACCTCCATTGCGCCCTGCTGACCGACGCGCAGCTGCTTACCTGCTTCAGGCGGCGGTTTCCAGAGCACAGCGACGTCGACTACGACGAGATGGTGCGACTGCTTGGCTACGTTTGGGACTGTCGAGACGACGGTTTCGCCAACGTCGTCGGCTACCGCTGTGGTCATTGCAGGCGTGACCGCGCATCAGCGATGCGCGAACACGGGAACCTGCGATGACGACAATCGATGCTGGGCTCGGCGGATCCCACGCTCGCCTGACGCGACACACGACGGCGTGCGTCTCAAACTGCCCCACCCGCGGCGATGACCCAGCGTCGAGGCCGACGGCGGAGACGATCGCCGGCTCCTCACGTGCCCAGACGTTGGGCCTGCCCGCCATCGAGTTGAGGCTCTCCCGGCGCGCCTGCCAGGTCGTCCGATCGCCCGTGAATTGCCGCTGGTAGCCTCCGCCGCACACGACGCGAACGCCTTGTCGATCCCGATCTGGGCAATGTCGGCCTGGATCGCGTCGACCCTCGCTCTCGCCCTCTAGCACCTTCTGGTGCGCCTCGTGGACCCGGGCGTTGTAGATGCCGGCGATGATCGCCGCGGCGAGCAACCCCGCCGCCTCGGTCGAGTCCGGCCCGGCCTGGCCCGTTACGCCAAAAACCTGCTGCCCACGTCCGTCGTGAACCGGCCACTCGAAGGCGAGCCACCGACCATCGAGCTGGCCGTCGGCTACAGCAAGTCAAACACCTCGCCCACCCTCAAGCTATTCCTCTCGCGCCTCGACGAACTCACGCAGCCGAACCAACCGCACTGATACTCCTGCTCGTCTGCCCAACCCTCACACGGACAATCCCCGTCGACCGGCCAGCGCAGCGCCCGTCACGTCGCTGCCGGGCGGTCCGGCCAGCCAGGCGATCATCGCCGCCACCTCGCGGGGTTCGAGCATCCGCTCGAGCGGCTCTTGGACCGCGAACGCCTCGGGGGTGTCGAGGCCGTAGAGGCGGGCGCTCTCGTCGGGCAGCGCGCTCCGCCTTGGCGGCGGTGTAGGCCGCAAGCATCGGGAGAGCGCGCGCCGCCGCGGTCGAAGCGACCGCGATGAAGCGCGCGTCTCGCGGCAGCGGGCGGCGCAGCAGCGCCGGCACCGCGACGCGAGCCGCCGTCAGCACGGCGCGCAGGTCGACCTCGAGCACCGCATCCTCCTGCTCACGTGGCATCTGCCATAGCGGCACGCCCCCGGCGATCACCCACGCCGCGGCGATCATCGCGTCGAGCCCGCCATGCTTGGGTTCGGCGAAGGCAACCTGCTCCGGCGAGCATGGTCAGGCGTTGAAGGTGACCGTGTCGTCGATGGTCGCCTCGGGTGTGGCCGCCTGGAGATCGACGTCGATGTCGCAGGTTGGGCATCGCCAACGTGCCTCAAGCGGTGTCCCACAGAAGACGTGGCGAAGTCTGACCTCCTCCTCGTCTCCTGCGCGCTCTGCGCCCCACGCAGACAGCGCCGCGAGCGCGGCCGTGAGCCCGCGGCCGTCGGCCGTCAGCGAGTAGCGCATCCGTGGCGGCCGTCGGCTGTAGGGCTCAGCGATGACGAGATGCGCGGCCTCGAGCCCGGCGAGGCGCTGGGCCAGGACGTTGGTCGAGATCCCCTCGATCTGCTCGAGCAGATCGCCGTAGCGCCGGTCGCCGTCGAGCAGCGCTCCGAGCACGAGCAACGACCAGCGGTCGCCGACCAAACGCGCGGCCCGATCGAGGGCCTCTAGGGGCACGAACGGCATGTCACCAGCTTACGGATTCGCCTGTGTATAGTCGCTTGCAAGTCACAAGTTAGGAGAGTCCGTGTCCCCTTCCACCACTGCGACGATCGCACGCCAGGTCGGCCCGGCCGTCATCGGTCTTCGCTCCGGCTCGCGCGGCGGGTCGGGCGTGATCGTTGCGCCAGGCGTCGCGGTCACGCTCGCCCGCAACATCCGCAAGGACGAGTTGACCGTCCGTGTCGGCGAGTCCGATCGAGCGGCTCGTGTGACCGGCGTCGATCCGACGGTCGACCTCGCAGTCCTCACGCTCGAGGGCCCTGAGCTTCCCGAACCGATCGAGTGGGCGACCGGCGAAGACGTCACGATCGGGTCAGAGATCTACGCCCTCGCCGATCCCTTCGGCCGCGGCCTCCGCGTCACCCCCGGCACCGTCTCGCGAGCGCCGAGCGGATTGCGCGGACCTTCCGGACGCTTGATCGAGGGCGTGATCGAGCACACCGCCCCGCTTCCGCGAGGATCGGGCGGCGGACCGCTCGTCGACGCGGACGGCCGGATCGTCGGGCTCAACGCCATCCGCCGAGACGGCGGTCTGATCGTCGCCTGGCCCGCCGCGGTCCTCCGCGACCGGGCCACGACGTTGGCGTCCGGGCGCGCCACGGCGCCGCCGCGACTCGGAGTCGCGCTCGTCGGTGCCCGGCAAGCGCGCCGTCTGCGCGCCGCGGTCGGCCTCGAGCCGATCGACGGTCTGCTGATCCAAGCCGTCGAGTCCGGCAGTCGCGCCGATCGCGCAGGCGTCGCTCGCGGCGACGTGATCGTCGCCATAGACGAAGCGGCGGTCAGCGAACCCGACCTGCTCTACGCGGCGCTCGACGCGGCGACCGACAGCGATATCGCCATCAAGATCGTCCGCGGCACCAAGGAGCTGGTTCTCATCGTCCGTCTCGGAGACGAGTCATGAACGCCACGTCCACCGCCGACCCGCGGACACGGCGTTCACCTAGTCGCCGTTATCGCGCACGCCAACCGGCCGGGCGCTCGTGACGGAGGCCGTGAAACTTTGCGCGTGTCTGCGGACTTGCAGCGGCCGCTCGCCGAATCGCCGTCCCGCGCTGCAGAGTGGCGCAAGCGTCGACAAGCAGCACTAGCGGCGGTGTTGCCAGGTCCCGAATCTGGCGGCTCACGCGCCCTGGACTTCTGGCCGGAGGCGTTGGCGCAGCGTCGGAGGAAGTGGGAGAGACGATCTTCCCCGGGTCGTGCCACCACCAGGTCCACGTGACGAGCGTGTATTCCAGCTCGAACTCCGTCGTGTGCCGAGCTCCGCGCCCGCGCGGGCCGCAGCGAGTTGGACGCGTCGTTGGACCGCGCCTGAGGCTGCGGGCGGTCAGCGCCGGCGCAGGGTTCTCGTGAGCGTCACGCTCAGCGTGTGGTCCGTGTCGTCGACGACCGTCAGCGCGACTTGGACGGTGACCCGCTTGCCGGGCGCGAGTAGCCGCCGTCCTGCCGCGGTGAGGCGCGCCTTGACGGTCGTGCCGGTCGACCGCGCCTGGGCCACCAGCACCTTGCGGGCTCCGCGACGGGCGGTGATGTCCGCGATGACCGATCGTACGCGCGTCGACTGCAGCGCGCCTAGCGCGAAGGCGCCACGGCGCGGGACCGGCACCGTGCGCGCGATCCGCAGCGCCTTGAGGACGTCGGCACGCGTCAACGACGCGGGCCGTGGCACAGGCCTGGGCGTCGCCACGGGCGCCGCGGGCACCGTGGGTGCGAGCACCGGCTGGACCCGCTGGGCCTCGCTCGGCAGGTAGTCCTCGTCGCCGCCGTAGCGCACCACGATCGTGGGCGTGCCAGGCGCTGAGGGCGTCACCGTCAGTAAGGCGACGCCGTCCTCGTCCAGCCGCTCCGGCACCCCGATCTGCGCCCCGTCGGCGGACAGCTGCACGGTTCCCGATGGGATGCCGTCGCTGCGGGCCTCAGACTCTACGAGGACGCCGATCGTGACGGGGCGGCCGGCCTGGATGACGCCGGACGCGCCGGTCAACGTGGTCGTCGTGGCGGCGCGGTCGATGCGCTGGACCAGAGCCGCTGTGCTCGCGTCGTGCAGTGTGTCGCCGAAGTAGTGCGCCCGCACGGTGTAGGTCCCGGCGCCGGCCTCGGCGACCAGCTTCGCCTTGCCGTCGCCATCGAGGACCATAGGGGGACCGATCGGCGTCCCATCGTCCTCGGTGAACTGGACCTGGCCGACAAGGCCCGGAGCACCCGTCTCGGCGTTGGCGACGGTCGCCTCGAAAGTGACGGGCTCCCACGCGACCGACGGATTCGGCTCGGCCGCGAGCGCCGTCCGCGTCCGCCAGCGGCTGTCACTGACGGAGAAGCTCGACGTCGCCTCGCTGCTGACGAAGGCAAGGTCCGCCGCCGGGCAGTAAGCGGCCGTCACGGTGTGCGGCCCGGAGTTCGTGAACCGCGCATCCTGGCGGGCGGTGCCGGCAGCGTCGAGGGCGACCGACGGCTGGACCGTGCCGTCGACGGTGAAGGTCACGCTGCCCGTCGGCACGCGTCCGGGACGGGCGGCGACGCGCGCCTCGAACACGACGTCTTCGAGGCGCCTGATCGGTGTGGTCGTGGGCGACACGGTCACCGTCGTGGGTTCGCCGGCGAGCGCTGGCGGTTGGACGGCCGACACGTACGTGAACAGCGACAGCGGCTTGCCCGCCCACACTGATCTCCACACCGGACTCATGGCGGTCCGGTCCTTGGCCCAGGGGAAGCCGTTCGGCAGGTCCATGGCCCCGCCGCTCCACAGCGCTGCGCGTTCCCCTGTCGTGCCGGGCGCGTATTCGACGACGAGCGCATACTGATGGCCGGCGAGGATCGCCGGCGCCGGGCTGAAGACCACACGCGACGGCGGGTCCGACGTGAGGCGCCCCTCCCGGCAGCCGTCGAGGACGGCGGTGGCCAGTGGCTGCTCGTCGGGCGTGCCGTCGGCAGCGACCCCCGTGAGCTGGACCCGGTAGCGACCGCCGAGGCCCTGTCCTTGGTAGATGTACAACTCCGCCGTGTCGAGGAACCCGGCCAGCCCGGCGGTGAAGGTCTCGGCCGCGGCGGAACGAACAAATCCAGCGCCGGTGTCGTGATTGGTGACCCCGACTGCGATGCAGCAATGCTCGCCGGTGCTCTGGTCGAGCACGCCCGTCGGGATCGCGCTCGCCCCGGCGACACTCGCCGCCGGCCACACCACAATGGCGACCAGGATCGCTGCAGCCGAGGCACGGAGCGCGCGCATGGCGATCATGAACCTACGCCGAACGCTTCCCGGGCGTCAAGCGCTCCAGGATCCCAAGTCGCCGAGTCAGGAGCCGGTCGCCCGCCTGAGCGTGACGGTCCGCTGCACCGTCAGCGTGCGAGTGCCTGGCCGCGTCGCCGTCAGCTTGATGGTCGCGCGCAGCGACTTGGATCGCCGCAGCGCGCGCCGTCCCGCTGGAGTTAGCTTCGCGATCAGCCGCCGGCTGGCGCCCGCGGGCACCGTGACGCCGGCCCGGACGAGGACCGCCGCGCGCTTGCCCGGCCGTGTGCGCTCGACGACGAGCGCGCTGATTTGGCAACTCGAGGTGCCCGGTGGGCAGGTCGCGGTCCACCCCGTGTCTAGGCGGCCGTTGCCCGTGACCCGTGGGCGGCCCTTGCTGACGAGGCCCGGGGCTGCCGGTCCAGGCGCAGACGGCTTCGGCGGGGTCGCGGGCGTGGGCGTCGGCGCAGGAGCGGGATTTGTTCCCACCCCGGCCAGGGCGACCCAGATCGCCTCGTCGGAGTCCGGCGCGATCAGCGCCACGTCGAGCTCGCGCTCGCCGGGAGCGGTAGGCCGGAAGCGCGCGCTGACGGTACAGCCGGCGCCAACGGGGAGCGTGGCGGCGATGCAGTCTCCGCCCGCGAGCTCGAAGTCGGCGGCATCGCCGTCGGCGAGAAGTGCGAGGCGCTCGGCCGTGCCTGGACCCTGATTCGTCACGCCGCCGGTGAGTGCCGCGCTCGTGGACCCGACGGCGACGGCCCCGAAGTCCACGACCGTGGCGCTGGGCCGCAGCACCGGGCCGCGCCCGTAGTAGATGTCGATCTCCGACTCGGCGCCGAACCCGAGCAGGGTGACGAGGTCCAGCTTGCCGTCGTCGTCCGCGTCACCCAGCGTCCAGGCCGCGAACTGGCGCGGGAAGATGTAGGCACCGCCGCGGGCGGTGAACGCCAGCGTGTCAGTGCCCAGCAGGCTCACGAGGCCGTTGAGATTCCCGGAGTCGACCACCACGTCGTCGCGTCCGTCGCGGTTCACGTCGGCGGTCTCCACCGCCGCGCCCGCGTCGAACGGCGCTGCCCCGATCGAGACCGGCGCGCCCAGCGTCGGTCCGCTGACTCCGCCGGGAAGAACCGCGGGCGGCGGGTTGTACCCGCCGCTCGGCGTGAGCCGCCCGACGACCACGTCCGCGGCGCCGTTGTGATCGAAGTCCCCGTCGGCGAGGTGCACGGCCGCGCCGCTCCCCGCGTCATAGGCGGTCGGGGAGCCGAACGTCGCCCCCGCGGCGCCCGCGCGCACCTCGAGGAGCGCCGTCGGCGTCGGCGACATCGTGCCGCCGTGGGCCACGACGAGATCAAGATCGGCGTCACCGCCCAACCGGGTCAACAACACCTCCTGGGGAGCCGTCGGCTGGGGCAGGCTGCCGCCGCTGCTGAAGCCGCCGTGCCCGTCATTGACCAGCACCTCGATCGAGCTCTGCCCGAGCATTACGGACTGAAAGCCCGCCACGACGTCGGGCGACCCGTTCTGATCGACGTCGCCGGTCGTGAGCGAAACCGACGGCCTGGGGATGAACGAACCCTCAGCCGGGCGGAGCGCGTAGACGTCGGCGGCGGCCGGACCGGCGAGCACCCCGTCCGCGCGCCCACGCACGATCGCGACGCTGCCCGCGTCCGCGATCCCCACCACGATGTCGTCGCGCCCATCCCCGGTCACGTCGTCCGCGGCGATCCGGGTGTTGCCGTAGTCCGTGATCGCCGGGATCGTCACGCTCTGCGCGTCCTCCCATCCGTTTGCCATCCCGCGCACGAGCTCCAGGCGCTGCGAACCGACCGTCGCGATGTCCGAGAGCCCGTCGCCGTCGTAGTCCAGCACGACCACGTCCGAGATCGCCGCGCCGTCGACCGGCACGCGCTCCGGCCGCGCGAGGAAGGGCGACTCCTGCGCACTCGCAGCCGCGGGTGCCCCGAGGCATACCATCCCGACGAGAATCGTCAGGACCCGCTGACGCTTCCACCTCGACGTACGCGCAACGGCCATGGTACGAGCCTCCGACCCGATTCACACGGACGGTTCATCGCGACCATACGCCGATCGCGGCGCCGTGTCACCGCCGATTCGCGCCTGCTCGAGTCGCCCTAGCGCGTGGACTGACGGGCAACTCGTGTCGCAGATCCCAGCTGCGCCCCATCCGAGCATTCCGAGTACGAAACTCGTTAGCGCGCGGCGCGCGCTCGCGCATGCTCAAAAGTGCTCCTATGTGGTGGAATCCGAAGACTCTGCCTCGTCGGGAGCGCCGTTAGTCGGCGAGGTCTTCGAGGGCGGCGCGGCGCCGCTCGGGGTCAGAGCGTGCGTAGCGGCGCGTGGTCTTGATGTCGGCGTGTCCGAGGATGTCGGCGACCAGGACGAGGTCATGGCCGTGATCGCGCACGAGCCGGGTCGCGACGGTATGACGCAGCGCGTGCACAGACTCCTGGACTCCCGCCCGCGCCATCACCGCCGTGACGATCTTGCTGATCGATCGCACCGATAGCTGCTCGCCGGTTCGCGAAATCCACACCGCGCCATTCGTGGTGCTCGGACGACTGTGGTGGCCAGCGCCGATAGGCCGAACGGGTGCGCGGCGCCAACGCCTGGCGGCCGAGCCAGGCCTCGTACGCGTCGAGCACGTCGGCGGCAGAGAGCATCCGCGGATCTTGTCGGACCATCGGACGCTCGACTCGGCGCGCTCACGAACCCGTTGTCAGCCGCTCAGCGTCGCCCAGGTTCCGCTAAGGGCGCCATACGTTCCTCTGCTCGACCTCTCGTCCCGCCTTAATCGCCGGGTCAAGTCTCGTGTTCGTCGCGGATGGAGCGCGTTCGGGCTCGGTTGACGGCGTGCTGAACGACCTCGTCGACGAGTGCGGCCGGAACTGCGTAGAGCGGGCACACGGCCCGCTCGATCGCCTCGGCAAGCGCACGCCCTTCCGAGACAAGGCCATCGACTGTCCGCTGAGCCCAAGCAGCCGTCTAGGAGCTGCTCAAGGTCCCGACGTCGCCAAGCTGCCGGTCGTCGCCGAGCACCGCTCGGTCTACACCGCGGCACGCTCCGCCGGGGCGATCTACTTCACGAGTCCGCTCAGCCTGCCCTACGTCCTCGAGCACCTCACGCCGCAGCTGGCGAAGGCCCTCGCCGGCACCGCCGCGCAACGCGTGGAGGGCACCGGCGAGGAGGTGAGCTAGGCGGGAACCGGCTGCGGCTCCTGGTTGAGGTGGCGCTTGAGGCCCTCACCCTCGATGTCCACCCGCGGTAGACCACGGTCCAGCCAGCGCGGCAGCCACCAGGCGCGCTCGCCGAGCAGGCCCATCAGCGCCGGGATCAACGTCATCCGCACGACGAAGGCGTCGACGAGGACACCGAACGCGAGCGCGAAGCCGATCGACTTGATGATCGCGTCGTCGCCGAGGATGAAGCCGGAGAAGACCGCGCCCATGATCAGGGCGGCGCCGGTGACGACGCGTGCGCCGTGGCGGAAACCCTCGGTGACCGCGCGCGTCGGCGCGGCGCCGTGGACGTGCTCCTCGCGCATGCGGGAGACCAGGAACACCTGGTAGTCCATCGCGAGGCCGAACAGGATGCCGATGATCAGCACGGGCAGGAACGAGACGATCGGCCCCGCCTCGGCCACGCCGAACAGCCCCGCGCCGAAGCCGTCCTGGAAGACGCCGACCATCGCGCCGAACGCGGCGCCGACCGTCAACAGGAAGCCGCCGACCGCGGTCAGCGGCACCAGCACCGAGCGGAAGGCGATCGTCAGCAGCAGGAAGGCGAGCAGCACGATGACCGCGAGGTACGGGAGCAGCGCGTTCGAGAGCGTCTGGGAGACGTCGATGTTGGTCGCGGTCTGGCCGGTCACCAGCACGTCCGCGTGCGCGTCGGCGCGGAAGCCGTCGGCACGGTCGCGGATCGAGTGCACGAGGGCTTCCGTCGCCTGGGTCGACGGGCCGCTCTTGGGGATAACCGAGATGATCGCCGTGTCGCCGGCGGGATTGAGCGTCGGCGCGCCCACGTTGGTGACGTCCTTGAGCCCGCGCAGCTCGCCGGCGACGGTCGTGGCGGCCGCCTGCACGCTCTTGCCGGCACCGGCGTCCACGACGACGGTGAGCGGGCCATTGAACCCGGGTCCGAACGCCTCCGTGGCGAGGTCGTAGGCCTGGCGGTTGGTCTGGTCGGGCGCCGCCGTCGAGTCGTCGGGCAGGCCGAGACGCAGGTGCGTGACCGGGATCGCCAGCGCGCCGAGCGCGAGGATCGTCACCAGCAGGGCGGGCACGCGGTGACGCATCACGAAGCCGACCCAGCGGGCGCCGAACGTCGGCTTGGCGGCGCGCGGACCGGTCTCGAAGTTCTTGCCCTTCGCGATCCGCATCCCGGCGAAGCCGAGCATCGCGGGCACAAGAGTGATCGAGACCAGCACGGCGACGGCGACGGTCGCGGCGGCGGCCAGGCCCATCGCGGTGAGGAACGGGATCCCGACGACGGAGAGAGCCGCGAGCGCGATCACGACGGTCGCGCCGGCGAACACCACGGCGCTGCCGGCGGTGCCGACCGCGCGCCCCGCGGACTCCTCCGGGTCCATCCCGCCGAAGACCTGCGTGCGGTGACGCGAGATGATGAACAGCGCGTAGTCGATGCCGACGGCGAGGCCCAGCATCAGGGCGAGCGTGGGTGCGGTCGCGTTGAGATCGAAGAAGCCGGTGGCGATCTGGATGCCGAGCAGGCCGAAGATGACGCCGACGATCGCGGTGAGCAGCGGCAGGCCGGCCGAGACGAGGCTGCCGAAGGTGATCGCGAGCACGAGCGCCGCGACGGCGAAGCCGAGCCCCTCGCCGATGCCGCCGGCACCGCCGCCCTGCGCCACGGCGTCACCGCCGAACTCCACCTGGACGCCGGCGGTCCCGGCCGCCCGCTGCACCGCGTCGCGGGCGCTGTCGGGGAGCTCCTGCGTGTTCTTGTTCCAGGTCACCTGGGCGAGCGCGATCCGGCCGTCGCCCGAGACGAGCTTGGCGGCGAAGGGGTCGCTGACCGCGATCACGTCGGGCGCCTTGCCGACCTTGGCGAGCGCGGCCTTCACGTCACTCTCGGCGAGCTTCTCGCCGGGCTTGGCGGCGAAGACGATCCGGCCGGACGCGCCATTGGCCTGCGGCAGTCGCTCCTTCAGCAGGTCGATCGCCTTCTGGGACTCCGTGCCCGGGATCGAGAACTTGTCGGACGTCGGGCCGCGCAGGGCGGCGGCGCCGATGCCCATCCCGACGAGCAGGACGAGCCAGACGGAGAGGAAGAGCCGCCGTCGGCGGAAGGCCGTTCGGCCGATGCGGTAGAGCACGGTAGCCATGGAGATCCTTGGAGTCGAAGCCGGGGAGGTTCTCCTCTACTGTCGCCCCGCGGCCGCGCGCCGTCGACCGCCGAAGGAGGCGATCGGATTCCTCCTTTAGGAGGAGGTGCCGGGGAATACGCTGAGGGCGTGCTCCGGCGCTCGGACGTGCTGGTGGCGGCCCTCGCCGCCGCCCTCTCGGTGATCCTCCTGATCGCCGAGCTGCCCAACGGCTCAGACGTGGAGCCGCACGGCGCCGACCTGCTCGGCGGCGTCCTCGTCGTGCTGACCTGCGCCGCGATCCCGTTCCGCCGGCGGTATCCGTTCCCGGCCGCGCTGGTCGCGCTGGTGCCGTCGGGCATCGGCCTCGGGATGGGGTACGCGATGCTGATCCCGCTGATCGCGGCGCTGCTGATGAGCTCCTACGGCGCGATCCATAGCGGCCGCGGCAGGACGGTGGTGCTCGCGGTCCTCGGCGGCAACATGATCGGCGCCGCGGCGGCGAACCTCGAAGGCACGGGCGTGACGCTGCGCGCGATCGGCGGTTTCGCCTTCGGGGCGCTGCCCGCCGTGATCGGGGACGCGATCCGCACCGAGCGGGCGCGGACGCGCGAAGCGCGGGAGCACCTGCTGCGGATCGAGGAGCTGCGCGACCGCGACGTCGAACGCGCCGTCGCCGAGGAGCGCCTCCGGATCGCTCGCGACATGCACGACATCACGGGCCACCACCTGAGCGCGATCTCGCTGCAGGCCGCGGGAGCCGGGCGCACGACGACCGACCCCGCGGCGCGCGTGCACTTCGAGCGCATCCACGCGCTGACCGTCGAGGCGCTGGGCCAGACGCGGCGCGCCCTCGGCGTGCTGCGGGAGTCCGAGCCGGCGACGCGCGCGCCTACGCCGCGTCTCGAGCACGTCGAGCAGCTGCTGACGCCCGCGCGCGACGCCGGGCTGGCGGTCGAGCTGCGACGCGAGGGCGAAGAGCGCCCGCTCTCGGACGAGATCGAGGTCTGCGCGTACCGCGTCGTCCAGGAGTCGCTCACCAACGTCGTCCGCCACGCCGCCGCGGCGGTCGTCCGCGTCCAGCTCGAATACGGCGACGAGGAGCTGCGCATCGCCGTGGTCGACGACGGCGTCGGCGCCCAGGGACGCGGAGCCGGCGGCGGGATCGAGGGGATGCGCGAGCGGGTGGCGATCGTCGGCGGCAACTTCGACGCCGGCCCAGCCCAGCCGCGGGGCTGGTCCGTCCGGGCGCGGCTCCCCCTGGGGGCGGCGGCGTGAGCATCCGCGTCGTCGTCGCCGACGACCAGGCGATCGCCCGCCAGGGGCTGCGCATGATCCTCGAGAGCGAGCCCGACATCGAGGTCGTGGGCGAGGCCGTGGACGGGCTGGACGCACTCGGCCAGGTGGAGCGTCGGCAGCCCGACGTGGTGCTGATCGACATTCGCATGCCGCGCATGGACGGCCTGGAGGCGACGCGCCGGCTGCGCGACGTCGCCGGCGTCGAGGTGATCGTGATCACGACCTTCGACCTCGACGAGTACGTGTTCGAGGCGCTGCGCTCCGGCGCCGCCGGCTTTCTCGTCAAGGACTCCGCGCCCGAGCTGATCATCGACGCCGTCCGTGCCGTCGCGCGCGGCGACGCGCTGATCGCGCCCGAGGTCACCCGCCGGCTGCTGGACCAGTTCGTCTCCGCCGTCCCCGCGCGTTCCGGAGACCCTGCGCTCGCCTCATTGAGCCCTCGCGAGCGCGACGTCCTGCTCGGCATCGCCGCTGGGCGCACCAACGCCGAGATCGCCGCCCATCTCCAACTCGAGGAGAGCACGGTCAAGAGCCACGTCGGGCGCATGCTGTCCAAGCTCGAGCTGTCGAGCCGCGTGCAGGCCGTGATCTACGCGTACGAGACCGGCCTGATCGCCCCGGGCCGACCGACGCGCTAACTCCGGGGTCGCCTCCCGATTGTCGGCGGCGGCTGGTGCTCCCATCATCGGCCGCATGCCCCAGCTCTCGACCCGGCGCCGCCTCGCGCGCCGCGTGGCCCTCGTCGCCGTCCCCCTGATGCTCGCCATCGGCGCGACGAACGCGATCGCCGACCCCGGTCCGCCGCTCCAGGCCGACTCGAACACGACCACGATCCCCGGCCAGGCCGGCACGACGCCCGTCTTCCTCAAGCTCGACGGCATCCCGGGCGAGAGCGCCGACCCGTCGCACCCGGGCGAAATCGACGTGAAGTCCTTCGCATTCGGCGCGAAGAACTCCTCGACCGAGGGCGGCCCCGGCAAGGTGACCTTCTCCTCGATCAGCTTCACCAAGGCCTACGACAAGTCCTCGCCGCTGCTGCTGCAGCACGTGGCCACCGGCCAGCGCATCCCGCAGGCGACGTTCAGCTTCCGCCGTTCCGGCCGCAACGGCGACGGCTTCCTCGTCTACAAGTTCCAGGACCTCGGCGTCGGCGAGTACCAGCAGGGCGGCGACACCGGCGTCTCACCGCTGCTCGAGCACGTCGTCCTGGACTTCGCCAAGGTCCAGGTCTCCTACCTGCCGGTCGCGGGTCCGCCGCTCGTCACCGCGGGCTGGGACGTGCGGCTGAACGCGCCGCTCTAGGGCGGTACGCGCCATCTCGAGCCGTGCGCACCTGATCGCAATCCGGCGCGAACCCTGATATCGCGCATAAGTCGACTCAGGTCAGCTTGAGACCCGGTGGGCCGGCGGGGCGAGCGTGGCCTGCAGATGTCTCCTCACGCGAAAGATCGTGATCGCCGACCCAACCTCGAAGCGCGCTGGCTCTGAGAATGTCGTGCGTGGCACCCCAGTCTTGAGCCAGGTGACGTTGCGGCGATTGCGGTGGAGGGGCCCTCGAACGGGACTTATGCAGACGCCCACTCCTGCGGTGGTGCGGTTAGGCGAGGCAGCGCACGTCCGGGCCGGTGAACACGCGCTCGCACGGGGGGAGGGGTGCGTGGTCTCGGACCGCGCGTACGACGGCGCGGATCGCTTGAAGTACGACGATCGGTTGATCGTCCTGGATGAAGTGGTCGCTGCCCAGGGCGAGGACATGGGCGTGATCGGGCGAGAGCGTCGTCAACTCGTTCTGCGTCACACGCCATAAGCGATCCCATCGACGGTAGACCGTGGCCGGGAGCCCTTTGAACAACAGGCGCTCCCGAGCAGGCGTAATAACCACCAAGGGTTTGTCGTCGAGTGACCGGATGCTGGCGGCGAGCGCAGCGCTCGCCTTCATGTCGACGCCGTTGAGCACGGTCCGCTCGGCGATCGAGCGCCGCAGCTTGGGCTCGAGCGATCTCGGCCACGCAGCAAGTCCGCGCCTCCACGCGTCGCGGCCTTCGGCGTCCACCAGAACCACGGCGCCGGTCTGGTCCAGGTGGGTGAACGCGAAGAGGCGAGCCAGCAGCCCGCCGTATGAATGACCGACCAGCACGAATGGCGGCTCGATACGTGCACGCTCGAGCAGCCGCTCGAGATCCTTGATCTCGTCGCCCGCATCGTGGACCCCGGGCATCGCGTCGCTCTCGCCCAGGCCGGCCCGGTCGTACGCGCAACTTCGAGTCGTCCGGCCAAGCAGCGGGAGCACCGAGTTCCAGTTGCGGGACGAGCCGCCGAAACCGGCCTCCAGCAGCACCGTCGGACTGCCGGACCCGACGCACTCCATATAGATGTCGCGCCCGCCGACATCGATCAGCTCGCCAGAACCGACGCCGACGAGCGTGACCGCAGGCCGCGGGCGAGATTCGTCCGTCTTCCGGCCGCCGCCACAGCCCATCAAGTGCGCGGCGACAACGATCAGCACAAGCAGGCGAGCCGCCACCCGCCGAGTCTGACGGGTCAGTCGCTCCGCGCGCAACTACGCCATGGCCGTCGCCGCGGACATGGGCATGTCGCTGCTCGTCACGCTCAACGCGATGCGGCTCCTCGGACGCCGGCGTGCAGCGACTGGATGAGTTCGGAGCTGCCGGATCACACGCGCACCCGCGGGTCGAGCCGGTGTTGGACCGCGTCGGCGAGCGCGTTGGCGACAACGACCAGCACGACGCCCACGAGCACGAGGCCCTCCAGGACGGCGACGTCGGCGGGCGCGTGGACCGCGTTGCTGGTCACGCGGAACATGCCGGGGATGCCGTAGACGTACTCGATCAACGCCACGTTGATCAGCGTCGTGGAGACGTTCACGCCGGTGATGGCGGCGATCCCGGGCGCGGCGACCGGGAGCGCGTGGTGGTTGACGACGCGCCGCTCGGACACCCCCTTGGCGCGCGCGGTGCGCACGAAATCCTCCTGCAGGTCCTCGCGCAGCGAGGCCTCGGTGATACGCAGGACGAACGCCGACAGCGGGAAGGCGACCAGCAGCCACGGGATCCACATCGCCTTCAAGAACTGGATCGGGTCCTGGAGCGGCGGCACGTAGTCGCCCTCGCCCGACAGGAACGGCAGGCGGACGAAGTCGCTGACGTTCGAGGAGAAGAAGGCGATGACCAGCAGCCCCTGAAACAAGACGGGCATGGAGAGCTGGAGCGCGGTCGCGACGTGCAGGGCGCGGGAGCGGTGGGAGCCCGGGTGGGTGGCGCAGAAGCGTCCGCCTGCGACGCCGATGAGCAGACCCAGGAGCACGCCGATCGTCAGCAGCATGAGGTCCACCGGCACGCGTTCGACCAGCATCTGCGCGATCGATCCCGGGCTGTAGGACGCGCACCCCGGGAAGTGCGGGTGGAGGTCGTCCTGCTTGCCGCAGCGGCGGCCGGGGGTCGCGCCGAGGTCGAAGTGCAGGAACGTGTCGATCAGGTGGCGAGGGGTCGTCGTGACCGCGGTGGAGAGCGTGTCGTCGTCACCGGAGGACGCGATCAGGACGTGCCCGAGCGACACGGCGACGACGACCGTCGCGATCAGCACCCCCACCCGGCGCAGCGCCCACATGCTTAGACATGTCGACCAGCTGAGTGGTACTGTCTCCGAACCACTTCGGCGCGGCGTTGTCTTCTAATCGAACCAAATTCCGCCCTGCTCGCGTTCGCAGCCAGAACTGCGTATTCCCGAAATCCGTTCTACGCTGCGCAAGCGTGAGGAAGCTCGTCGCCGCGCTCACGGTCGCCGCGCTGGCCGTCGGCGCGTGGCTCGTACTCAGGCCGCAGTCGGGCGCTGAGCGGGTGAAGGGCATGATCGCTTGGGACCCGAGCTGCGCGGACGTCGTGATCTCCGAGAAGCCGACGTGGCCGAGCGCCGCCGAGCACGCGACGATCACCTGCGAGATGGCCGGGCCGCTCGTCGAGTACGCCCGCTTCGACACCGGCGCTGACCTGCGCAAGGACTTGCTGGCGAATCCGCCTTCGGCCGGCGTCTGCATCGCCGGCCTGGAGGTCACGGTCGACTACCTGGACGGCGGCCAGTTCGAGAAGCTGTGCCGCGACCTCAAGGGCGACCGGATCGACAAGACACTCGCCGTCCCGGAGCCGGCCTACTTCGGCCCGCAGGACGACCCGCAGTTCGACGCCTGGATTCGCGGCATGCAGAGGGCGCAAGAGCAGGCACTCCGTCGCTTCTGGCATCTCTAGGTCTCAGCCGTAGAGGCTCTCGCCGCGGGAATCAGTGATTCCATGTCGAGAAGCGCCGGCCGGCTCCGCTCACCAGGTGAAGGGCCGCGACAGGCGCGGCCCAGGACACCAGGAGAACACGATGCCGAAGTACCTGCTTCTGAAGCACTATCGCGGCGGCCCCGAGCAGCATCGCAAGGTGCCGCCGATCGACGAGTGGGCCCCGGAGGACGTGGAGGCGCATGTCGCTTTCCAGCATCACGTCAGCGAGCTGCTGGAGTCCAACGGCGAATACGTCGACACGCGGGCACTCGCGCCGGCGCAGACGTGGGTGCGCTACGGCGGCCCGGACGCCGCGCCGGTCACGACCGACGGCCCGCATCCCGAGACCAGCGACCTGGTCGCCGGCTGGTGGATGATCGACGTCGATTCGTACGAGCGCGCGGTCGAGCTCGCGGCCTACGTCTCCTCCGAGCCCGGGCCGGGTGGGGAGCCGATGTACGAGTGGATCGACGTCCGGGAGATCATGTGGGAGCGCCCTCAGACGACTGACGCGGCGTGATCGAGGAGCCGGCGCGGTGGCTGGACGAGGGCGCGCTGCGCGCCCTCGTCCCTCGGGTGCTGGCGAGCCTCGTCCGCCGGGGCGAGGACTTCGATGCCGCTGAGGACGCGTTGCAGGAGGCGCTGCTGGAGGCGCTGCGGGTGTGGCCCGAGCACCCGCCGCACGACTCGCGCGCGTGGCTGGCGACGGTCGCGACCCGGCGGCTCGTCGACGCGCGCCGCAGCGAGGCCGCCCGCCACCGCCGCGAGGAGGAGATCCACGCGGAGCCGCGCCACGGGGCGAGTGCCGACGAGGGCGACGACACGCTCTTCCTGCTCTTCTGCTGCTGCCATCCCGACCTCGCGCCAGCCTCGCAGGTGGCGCTGACCCTGCGCGCCGTCGGCGGCCTCACCACGCGGGAGATCGCCGACGCCTTCTTCGTGCCGGAGGCGACGATGGCGCAGCGGATCAGCCGGGCCAAGCGCACCGTGCGCGGACTCCAGCTGGACCAGCCCGGTGACCTCGCCGTCGTGCTGCGCGTGCTCTACCTCATCTACTCGACCGGCCACACGGACCGGGTCGACCTCGCGCGCGAGGCGATCCGGCTCGCCCGCCAACTCACCCTCGCCACCGAGGAGCCGGAGGCGCGTGGGCTGCTCGCGCTCATGCTGCTCAACCACGCGCGCCTCCCGGCGCGCTTTGACTCCAAGGGCCGCGTCGTCACGCTCGACCGGCAGGACCGCGGCCTGTGGGACACCCGCGAGATCGCCGAGGGCGTGCGCGTCCTGCAGTCGGCGCTGGCCGTCCAGCGCCCCGGGCGCTACCAGATCGAGGCCGCCATCGCCGCCCTGCACGACGACGCGGCCGCCGCGGAGGAGACCGACTGGCCGCAGATCCTCGCCTGGTACGACGACCTCATCGCCCTCGCCGGCGACCCGGTGCGCCAGGACCCCGCCGCCATGCTCGGCCGCGCGGTCGCGGTCGGCCACGTCCACGGTCCCGCCGCGGGACTGCTCGAGACCGATCGGCTGCACGAGGTGCTCGGCGACCGCCACCGGTGGCACGCCGTGCGCGGCCACCTGCACGAGCTCGAAGGCGACCTGCCCGCCGCCGCCACGGCGTACGCCGAGGCCTCCCGGCGCGCGACGAACGTCGCCGAGCGCGACCACCTGGTCCGCCAGGCCGCCCGCGCGCGGGCCGGCGAGCCATTCAGCTGACGCGGGGCATCCTCCCGCGGGTGATCGACCGAGCGGAGCCGTTCCTCGCTGAGCGCCTGTGGGTGCATCCGTCAGTGTCAGGCCGCGGCGCCGGGGCCGGGAAGGAGCTCGACGTCCCCGGCGTGCATCGGCTCGCCGCAGTGCGCGCAGCGCAGGTCGACGTGGCTGATCTCCCCGCACGCGTGGTGGCGGTACAGGACCGGAGGACCCGCCTCACCGGCGAGCCACTTGTCGGCCCAGCCGACCATCACCATCAGCATGTCGACGAGCTCGGTGCCCTTGTCCGTCAGGACGTACTCGTAGCGGGGCCTCTGGTCATAGGGCCGGCGCTCGAGCACTCCATGCTCGACGAGGTGGTTCAGCCGCTCCGTCAGGACCTTGCGCGAGATGCCGAGGTCCGACTGGATCTGCTCGAACCGGGTGAACCCGACCCACACGTCGCGCAGGATCAGCGGCGACCAAGGCTCTCCGATCACGTCCAGCGTACGCGCGATCGAACACGCCATCTCGCCGAAGTTCGTGCGTTGCATGCCCGCCAGCGTAGCAATCGGAGTTCCCTAAAGGAACTTCGCCTGGTACGGTTCCGGAGTCTCCTCAAGGAACTAGGAAAGGCGGAGGAATGACCCTGCTCGACCCCGACGTGCGCCGTGTCCTCGACGGCACCTCGATCGCCCATCTCGCCACCGTGCTGCCTGACGGCTCGCCCCACACGGTGCCGCTCTGGGTCGACACCCACGGCGACCAGGTCGTCTTCCTCACCGGTCCGCACTCACTGAAGGCACGCAACCTTCGCCGCGACCCTCGGATGGCCCTGTCCATCGCGCCTGTCGAGAACCCGTTCTCGCCGGTCGTCATCCGCGGGCGGGTCGTCGAATGGCTCGACGGCGACGCGGCCTGGGAGATCATCGACCGGATCTCGATGAAGTACATCGGCGCGCCCTATTCCCGGCAAGAGGAACGCGTCGTCGCCGTGATCGAACCGGAGCGCCAGACCGTCGGCGTCCGCTGAGCGTCGCGCTCAGGCCACCTTGGCGGCCTCGAACTCGTAGTGGACGCCGGTGAGCCGTTCGGACACCTCCCAGAGGCGGCGGGCGTCGCCCTCGTCGCGCGAGCGGGCGTTGCCCTTGACGAGCGTCGGGGGGCCGACGGTCTCCATCCGCTTGCTCGGCCCGGTGTACGCCCCGGGTGGGACGCCGGGCGCCGTCGCGGCGTAGAGCGTCGGCAGCGCGCCGTTCGCGCTGCTCTGCGCGAGGTAGCGGGTCGGGATGGACATGACCTTCTCCTGGAGCGTGGCGTTGCCGACGCGCGCGCCCTTGACGTAGAGATCGGTCGCGGCCCAGCCGGGATGCGCGGCGCTCGAGTGGAGCTTTGAGCCGGCGGCGGTCGCGCGGCGCTGGAGCTCGAAGGCGAACAAGAGGTTCGCGAGCTTGGACGCGCTGTAGGCGCTCCACTTGCGGTACTTGCGCTCGCTCTGCAGGTCGTCCCAGGTGAGCTTGCCCAGCTTGTGCATGTTGCTTCCGGCGGTCACGACCCGCGGCGCCTCGGTGGCCTCGAGGCGCTCGAGCAGCAGCCCGGTGAGCGCGAAGTGGCCGAGGTAGTTCGTGCCGAACTGCAGCTCGAAGCCGTCGGCGGTGGTGCGGTACGGCGGCGCCATCACGCCGGCGTTGTTGATCAGCAGGTCGATCCGCTCCGGCGCGGCTGCAGCGAAAGCGCGCACGGACGCCAGGCTGGCGAGATCGAGCGCACGCACCTCGAGGTCCGCCCCGGGCACGTCGGCGAGGATCCGCCCGATCGCCTCCTGCCCGCGCCGCGTGTCGCGGCATGCGAGCACGACGTGTGCTCCGGCTCGGCCGAGTTCGCGGGCCACGTGGTAGCCGAGCCCGCTGTTGGCGCCGGTCACGACGGCGTTCCGGCCGTCCTGACGGGGAATGTCCGCGGTAGTCCAACTGGCCATGCGGCGACGCTACATGGAGATGAGAGGTTCGGCGACGGTTCTCATCTGCCCGTTCGATCAGAATCCGCCGCGATGTCTCAACAGGTGGCCCACCGCCGGCGCCGTTTCAGCGGCCGCGACCCCGAGGAAGATCACCGCGCCTCCACGCCACTGGAGCTGCTGTACGACCTGACGATCGTGGTCGCGTTCGGCACCGCGGCGGACGAGCTGGCCCATTTCATCGCCGAAGGCCATGCGTGGGCGGGGATCGGCGGCTTCGTCTTCGCGTGCTTCGCCGTCATCTGGGCGTGGGTGAACTACTCGTGGTTCGCATCGGCGTATGACACCGACGACTGGCTGTTCCGGCTCGCGACGTTCGTGCAGATGGTGGGCGTGATCGTGCTCTCGCTCGGCCTGCCGCAGATGTTCGAGTCGATCGACCACGGCGACACGCTCGACAACGGCGTGATGGTCGCGGGCTACGTCGTCATGCGCGTCGCGCTCGTGTTCCTGTGGTGGCAGGTGTCCCGGAACGACCCGGTGCGAGCGCCCGCGGCACGGTCGTACATGACGACGATCGGCATCGCGCAGGCCGGCTGGGTGGCGCTGGTCTTCCTCGACCTCCCGATCGCCACGACGTTCGTCGCGATGAGTGCGCTGCTCGCGCTCGAGGTCGTCGGCCCGTTCCTCGCCGAGCGCAAGGCCCAGACGCCGTGGCACGCGGAGCACATCGCTGAGCGCTACGGGCTGCTCGTGATCATCACGCTCGGCGAGGTGATCATCGGCACCGTCGCGGCGCTGAACGCGCTCGTCCACGGTGAGGCGGGCTGGACGCTCGACGCGGCGCTCTTGGCGGTGGCCGGCGTGGGCTTGGCGTTCGGCTGCTGGTGGGTGTACTTCGCGCTGCCGTGGGGCGAGCCGCTCGCCCGCCTGCGGCAGCGGATGTTCGTCTTCGGCTACGGGCACTTCCTGATCTTCGCCCCGCTGGCAGCGATGGGCGCGGGGCTCCACGTCGCCGCCTTCGCCCTAGAGGGCGAGGTGGAGATCTCCGAGACGGCGATCGTGCTCAGCGTGACCATCCCGGTGGGGATCTTCATCCTGGCCATCTACGGCCTGTACTCGGTCCTGCTGCGCGAACACGACGCGCTCCACCTGGGCCTGCTCGCCGGCTCGGCCGCGCTCCTCGTGCTCACGGTCGCGCTGGCGGCGGTGGGCGTGAGCGTGGCGATCTGCCTGCTCGTGCTCACGCTCGTGCCGGCGGTGACGATCCTGGGCTATGAGACGGTCGGCCACCGCCACGTCGCCCGCGCGCTGCAGCGCTTGTAGCTCGCGTTAAAGTGCGGCGCCGTGCCGCGTTCCTTCGCGCAGGTGGACGTCTTCACGTCGACGCCGTATCTCGGCAATCCCGTCGCGGTCGTGCTCGACGGTGATGGGCTGTCGACCGAGGAGATGCAGCGGTTCGCGCACTGGACGAACCTGTCGGAGACGACGTTCGTTCTTGAATCCGACGTCGCCGACTACCGCGCGCGGATCTTCACCACCGCGCGTGAGCTGCCGTTCGCGGGGCACCCGACGCTCGGGACCTGCCACGCGTGGCTGCAGGCGGGTGGGGTGCCCGCGAGCGCCGACGTGATCGTGCAGGAGTGCGAGGCGGGGCTGATCCCGATCCGGCGGACCGTCGACGGGCTGGCGTTCGCCGCGCCGCCGTTGCTGCGGGGCGGGCCGGTGGAGGAGTCGCTGGTCTCGCACGTGTGCCGCGTCTTGGGTGTGGAGCGGGCCGCCGTGCTGGATGCCTCGTGGGCGGACAACGGGCCTGGGTGGGTGGCGGTGCTGCTCGGCTCCGCTTCCGAGGTCCTCGCGCTCTCGCCCGCGTACGTCGATCTCGACGTGGGCGTCGCCGGGTTCCATCCCGACGGGGTGCTCGAGGTGCGGGCGTTCTTCCCGAAGGACGGGGCCACCGCCGAGGACCCGGTCACCGGGTCGCTGAACGCGTCGCTGGCCGGGTGGCTGCTCGAGAGCGGGCGGGTGACGGCGCCGTATCTCGCGCATCAGGGGACGGCGCTGGGCCGGGCTGGGCGGGTGCACGTGACGCAGGCCGACGGGGAGATCTGGATCGCGGGCGGCACCGTCACGTGCGTGTCGGGCGAGGTGGTCCTGTGAGCAGCCGCGTCACCGTCTGCATTCCGACCTACCGGCGCACGCAGTGGCTGGCGGAGACGATCGCATCGGCGCTCGGGCAGACGTACACCGACCTCGTGCTCGAGGTCCACGACGACGCGACGCCCGACGACTCGGTCGAGCGCGTCGTGGCGGAGTTCTCCGACCAGCGGCTGCGGTACATCCGCCACGCCGACAACGCCGGGATCGTGGGCAACTTCACGCGCTCGCTGGTGGGCGCCACGACCGACTACGTGATCCAGCTCGGTGATGACGACATCGCCGAGCCGACGCTCGTGTCGCGGACCGTGGCGGCGTTGGACGCGTCGCCGTCGGCCGGGTTCGCGCACGCGCGGTTTGCGCTCATCGACGCGCGCGGTGAGTACCTGATGCGCGAGGAGGACTGGCTCGGGACGCCGTCGCCGGCGCTGGAGCCGGGTGCGATGTTCGTGGAGAAGTCGATGCTGCACGGGTGCCGCGTCTGCTCGTCGACCGCGCTGATCCGGCGCAGCGCCGTCCCCGAGGGCGCGTTCCGCCAGGAGGACTACCCGCCGTTCGACTTCGCGTTCTGGCTGCGGATGTCGGAGACGTGGGACGTGGCGTGGATCGGCGAGGTGCTCTGCCGCTACCGCATCCACAGCGGGAGCTTCACCGCCGGCGTCGCCGACGTCACCGATCACGGCTATCTCCAGGCCGAGAAGACGCTGCGCGAGGTGCACGACGTCAAGCGCCGCCACGCGCTCACCGTTCCGGCGGGGCCGCGGCGGGCGGGGCTGGAGAGGCTCGCGGACCGAGCGCTGCGGCGCGACCTCGTCTACCGCGTGCGCGAGCGGACGCTGCCCGAGCGGCCGTTCGTGCCGACGCTGCGCGGGCTCGCCGACCTCGCGCGGCGGGAGCCGTCGCTGGTGCGCGAGCCGGACGCGTGGGCGCTGCTGGCGGGCAGCGTCGTCGGTCCGCGCGCGGTCGAGCGGCTAAAAGGTCGAGCGTAGGACCGCGAACGCCTCGGCGTAGGTCACGCCGATCTCCGCCCCGCGGATCGTCGCCAGCGCCTTGACGGACTCGAGGCTGCGGATGTGCGGGCTCGGGCGCAGCATCGTCTTGTAGCGCTTCACCGACTCGAGCTTGGTCTCGATGTGATCGGTGATGTCCGTGAAGGCGGCGAAGCGGGGCAGCGGCTCGGCCGCCCACTGGATCTTCGTCATCTCGTAGGCGAGGACGTTGGGCGTGAGGTGGTTGCCGAACTGCTTGGCGATCGGGCGGGCGGCGGCGTGGGCGGCGTAGAAGACGGCCTGGTGATCCTGGTCGTAGTCGGGCAGCGCGGGCAGCAGCAGCAGCTCGGGCTTGTGCTCGATCAGGACCTTCTCGAAGCGGTCGACGAGCTCGCGGCGCGGGAGCGTGTCGAGCTTCTCGATCAGGTCCTGGTCCTTGTAGGCGATCTCGTACGTCGTGTTCTCGCCGAAGAGGGCGAGGACGTCCTCGATCTCGTCCAGGCGCTGCTGCAGCGACGTCTCGCCGTTGACCCCGTAGTGGTGGAAGCCGTCGACGGCGAGGTAGACCACGTGGATGCGGCTGCCGGCTTCCGCCAGCTTGGCCATGAGCCCGGAGCAGCCCATGGCCTCGTCGTCCGCGTGTGGCGCGAGGACGACCGCCGATTTCGGCAAGCTAGACCCGAGCACCCGCGTCGAGCGGGACGGCCGCGGCCTCGCGCGCGTCGTCGCGCACGCGGTAATAGAGCGCGGTCTCGTCGATCAGCTCGTCGAGCGTGATGGTCGGTGCCCAGCCGACGGCCTTGGCCGCGTCGAGGACCGGGAGCTTCTGGATCGACTCCGCCTCCTCGTAGAGCGGGCCGTGGATCAGGCGCGCGTCGGCGTGCTCGATGCTGCTCGTGGACCCGAGGCGCTCGATGATCCGCTCGGCCAGGTTCCACACCGTGATGGTGTTGAGCGGGTTGCCGATGTTGAAGATCGGGCGGTCGGACTCGAACGCGGCGCCGGCATGCTCGGTGATGAAGCGGGCGAGGTCGGTCGCGCTCAGGAACGCGCGCTCCTGTCCGCCGCCGGCGAAGACCGTCAGCGGACGGCCGGCGATCGCCTGCTGCACGAAGGTCGGCATCACGAAGCCGCCCGCGCGCGACTGGCGCGGGCCGACGACGTTGAACGGGCGGATGACGAAGCCACGCAGGCCGCGGTGGCGGCTGTTGATCGTCGCGGCCTCGGTCAGCGTCTTGGCGATCGCGTACTCGAGGCGAGCGTTGTAGTGCGTCGGGACGATGATGTCGTCGGACTCGGCCAGCATGCCGCTGCGGCCGTAGACCTCGGCGCTCGAGAAGGAGATCAGGGCGACGTCATGCGTGACGCACTCCTCTATGACCTGCTGCGTGACGGCGACGATGTCCGCGCCGAGCGAGCCCTGGTACTTCAGGATGCCCGCGGGGCCGACGTGGCTGGCCGCGTGGACCACCAGGTCCTGGTCCTTGAAGCTCCCGCCCTGCGCGAGATAGTCCGCGATCGAGACCCGGTGCACCTGGCAGCCGGGGAAGACTTCGTACTCGCGGCCATCCGTGACCGCGGCGACCATCGAATCGATGACCGTGACCTGCCGGCCCGCCGCCAGCAGGGCGTCGACGACGTGTGAGCCGATGAAGCCCAGCCCGCCTGTGACTACCACTTTCTGCATCCGTGCTCCCGCCATTGAGTAGTTCGTAGCATCATCAAGGTGAGAAGGCAATGACGTCGTATGGCGTTTGGACACTCATTCGACCTACTACCTGATTGTCCGCGTGCGTACACGCCGTTATGCCGCAATCTGGATCGATGCGACGATCGAGACGACCTCTGCCAGAGCGCTGACAACGTGGGTCGCGCCGGCGGCGAAAAGGGTCTGTGGATTACCGTCGCGATCGATGCCGATCCGCACCGGTACGCCGTGCTCGGCGCCGAGGCGCATGTCCTGCGGGCTGTCCCCCACCGTGACCGCGTGGTGGGTCCATTCGCGGTCGGGGGTCTGCTGCGCGATCCGGTCGTAGTGCGCGTCGCCCTTGCTGCACTGCCCGTCTGAGCCGAGCACGACGGTGAACGCGTCCCAGCCCTCGTGGTCGAGCACCCGCTTGGCGCGCTCGGTGCTCGAGCCGGTCGAGAGCATCAGCTGCGCGCCGTGGGCGGCGAGCTCGCGCAGGGTCGTGTCGGCGTCGGGGTAGGCGACCGGCGGGGCGACGGTGTTGAGCTCGTCCAGCACCGCGAGGAAGTGCTTCGTGGCCGCCTTCGCCCGCGTATTGCTGAGCCCGAGCGCGACGAAGACCTCCCACGCGAGGCGGCCGGGCAGGCCGTCGAGCGTGCGGGTCAGCCTGGCGCGATCGATCTCGTAGGCGCGCGCGACGACCCAGAACGCCTCCCGCACGGCATCCGAGTGCACGAGCGTGTCGTCGAGATCGAAAATCACGTAGCGCGCCTCCACGCCCCTTCTAATCGGCCGATTCGCCGCGGCCTTGCGGCCGACCGGTCGATCATCCGTCGACGAGGGCTCGATAGACGGTGTGCGGGTCGCCGCCCGTCACCCCGAACCGCTCGAGCAAACGGGTCGCATCTAGCCATGGGGGCGCCGTCCCGTCGAGCACGGCACGGTGGCTGCTCCACTTCCATTCCTCCGCGGTCCGGCACAATCCGGCCTCGACCGGGTTCCGCAGGATGTACCGCGCCGTCGTCCAGAAGTGATCGTCGTCGGCCATCGGCTTTGAGCCGTACCGCCCCTGAAACACATGCCCGACCTTCCTATGGCGGCGGTTGTAGAGCAGCGCATAGTCCCCGTGCAACCGCTGCATCCCCTTCCCCAGATTGGGCTCCGGCGTCTGCAGCAGCAGATGGAGGTGGTTCTCCATCAGGCAGTACGCGAAGAACCGCCACCCCTTCCGCACCACCTCCGCGGCGAGCAGCTTGAGGTACAGCACGCAGTCCTCGTCGTCCCAATAGATCAGCTGACGGTCGTTCCCCCGTGCCCAGACGTGATGAATCCCGTCTGCGATTTCCATACGCGGCTTTCGTGGCATGCCCTCCTTAGGCCGCCCACCGACCTTTCTCGCCCCCACCCACAAGGGGGGGTCAGACCCCTCAACAATTCAAACGGCGCTGCAGAGCCAAAAACAATGTTGAGGGGTCTGACCCCTTTGTTTAAGGCGCGCGGTGTCAGAGGGGTTTTTCGAACCAGTGGTCTTGGAACTGGCCGGAGGTGGCGGGAGGGGGGAACTCGGTGAAGCCGCAGGAGGCGTAGAAGCTGCGGGCCTCGACGAGGTCGTGGCGGGTGTCGAGGAAGAGGCGGGGGAGCTGTTGGGTGCGGGCCCAGGTCTCGGCGGCGGTGAGGAGGGCTCGGGCGCCGCCGCCGCGGCGGTGTTCGGGGGCGACGTAGAAGCGGGTGAGCTCGCCGGTCGGGTAGACGCCGAGGTGGCCGGCCGCGACGCCGGCGGCGCGCAGGACGAGGAAGACGCCGAGGCCGTTGGCCGGGAACTCCTCGAGGGTGAGGTCGATCTCCGCCTCGTCGGTGGGGCGGCGGAAGTAGCGGACCGTGAGCTCCGCGAAGTAGTCACGGACGAGGGCGTGAACGTCGGGGACGTGTTCGGATTCGGGGCTGACGGTCCACATGGATACGGTCTAGGACGTGACCGAGGCTGACATTCTTCCGCGCAGCGCGCGCCGGGTTCGAGCCGCGTTGATCGAGCTCGGACTGCCCGCCGACATCGTGCGGCTCGCCGACTCCACCCGCACCGCGCCGGAGGCCGCCGCCGCGGTCGGCTGTGAGCTCGGCGCGATCGTCAAGTCGCTGGTGATGCGCGGGACGACGAGCCACGCCCCCGTGCTCGCGCTCGTCTCGGGCGACAACCGCGCCGACGTCGCGCTGATCGAGGCCGCCATCGACGAGCCGGTCGAACGCCCCGACGCCGCCTACGTGCGCGAGGTGACCGGATACGCGATCGGAGGCATCCCGCCCGTCGGGCACCCGCACCACGTGCGCACCGTGATGGACGAGGACCTGCTGCGCTTCGAGACGGTCTGGGCCGCGGCCGGTCACCCCCACGCCGTCTTCCCGATCGCGCCCGCCGACCTGGCGAAGGCGACGGGCGCGCAGGTACTCGCACTCGCGGAGTGAGCATCGCGCTGGTCACCGGCGGCAACCGCGGCATCGGGCTCGAGGTCTGCCGCCAGCTGGCCCGCAACGGCCACGAGGTGATCCTCGGCTCGCGCGATGTCGCCAAGGGGCGCGCAGTGGCCGGCGGATTGCGGGTCGTCGAACTCGACGTCGCCGACGACAGCAGCGTGCGGCGAGCGGCGGGCGAGATCGGCGCGCTCGACGTCCTCGTCAACAACGCCGCGATCCTCTACGACACCTGGGCGCGAGCGGAGACCGCCGATCTGGACGAGGTCCACACCGCGCTGGAGACCAACCTCTTCGGCGCCTGGCGCACGACGCAGGCGTTCCTTCCCCACCTCCGGCGCAGCGCGCACTCGCGCGTGGTCAACGTCTCGAGTGAGAGCGGCTCACTCGGCGGCATGAGCGGCGGCACCCCCGCCTACAGCGTCAGCAAAGCCGGGCTGAACGCCCTCACCCGCCTGCTCGCCGCCGAACTGCGGCCGCACGGCATCCTCGTCAACGCGATCTGTCCGGGCTGGACCGACACCGACATGGGCCAGGGCGGGCGGCCGGTCGAGCAGGGGGCCGCGAGCGTCGTCTGGGCGGTCGAGCTGCCCGACGACGGGCCGACCGGCGGGTTCTTCCGCGACGGTCGCCCGCTCGAGTGGTGACCGCTACGGCCTGACCCGCGGGTCGAGCGCGGCCTGCAGGATGTCGGCGATCGCGTTCGCCACGACGACCAGGACCGACCCGACGATCACGATCGCCATCAGCACCGGGAAGTTGCGGCCGTCGACCGCGTTCGGGATCAGCCGGTAGATCCCGGGGATGCCGAACACGGCCTCGACGAGGATCACGTTCGCGAGCAGGATCGGGATGTAGGTGCCGATCAGCGCGATCGTCGCCGGCAGGGCGACCGGCAGCGTGTGGACGATCGTGATCCGCCGCGGGGAGACGCCCTTCGCCGTCGCCGTGCGGACGTAGTCCTCGGCCACGACCTCCGGGAGCGTCGCGCGGACCATGCGCAGGCACAGCGCCGCGAGCGGCATGCCCGCGACGAGCCACGGCACGAGCAGCGAGTGCAGCCACGCGACGGGGTCCTCGCCCAGGCTTTGGTAGGTGTTCACCGTGACCAGCGGGATCGGGATCGGCGCGCCGACGTTCGGCGCGAAGAGCAGGATCACGAGGTAGCCGACGAAGTAGACGGGCGCGCAGAGGAAGAGCGCCGCGAGGCCTTGGAGCGCCCGAGCGACGAACGTACGCGGCCGCCGCGCGCACACCGTCCCGCCCGCGATGCCGAGCACGGAGCCGATGACCATCGCGCCGATCAGCAGTGCGAGATCCGCGGGCAGCGCGTCGGCGAGCATCGAACGCACCGGGAGGAACGGGCGCTGGGTCGAGTCGCCGAAGTCGGCTCGCACGAACACGTCCCGCAGGTAGGTGAGCAGCTCGACGTGCAGCGGCCGCGGGTCCGGGAAACTCTCCGGCGTGAGCAGGTGCAACATCAGAAACGTCAGGGCGGTCAGCGCCACCGACACGCCGATCACCGCGAGGGCCCGCCGGGCCACATAGAAGGGGAACGAGTCCGACACCCCGCTCGCCAGGCTAGACGACCGCCGGGTGAGTGGAGTACGGTCGGCGTGTGAGGCGGCGCGCGACGATCCTGCTGGCACTCGGCTCGGGCCTCGGCATCGGCCTCGGAGCAACGGCCCTCGCCCAGGGCGGCGGCGACACCGACCTGCAGATCGATCTGCACCGCGGCTGCCTCACCGGCACGCGGGTGACGATCCGGATCGTCCCGCCGTCGAACGCGATCCTCAGCCCCGTGCACATCCGCGCGGGTGGCCGCGAGGTCGTGCATCTGACCGGCGTGACGCAGGAGGCGAGCGTGACCGTGCGCCTCCCTCACCAGGGCCGTGTGAGCGTGAGCGGGGAGACGACCGGCGGGGAGCGCTTCTCGGTAGAGCGCAACTACCGCCGCTGCACGCCCGCGGCGACCCCACAGCACGACACCGCCCCGTCGCCGCCGATCACCGGCGGCGGCGAAGGCTGAGCGAATCGTCGACTACGCGTCGGCGGTTTCGCGCGTGGGCGCGGGGAGATCCAGTGGCGGGAGTGGGACGGCCGGGGTGCGGGCGACGGTGAGGGCGGCGATGATGAAGCGGCCCGCGAGTGGGAACGGGCGGCCTGGGGGTGGTGGGGCGAGGTGCTCCTCGTAGAGGTCGAGGAGCTGGAGGACGGCGGCGCAGACGTCGGCGTGCGGGGCGTCCTCGCCCACGGCGCAGGCCAGGCGCGCCAGCGCCAGAGGCTCCTCCGGGTTGCCGCCGCCGAAGGCCCGGCCGATGGCCGAGACCAGGTGGGTGACGACGCGGTCCAGGAGCGGGTGCAGGGCCGCTTCGGACGCGCCCGGCGCCGGGCCCACCCACAGCGGGTCGGCACCCGTCACGAGCCGCTCGGTCTGGCCGCCCATGATGCAGCGCAGGGCTTCGTCACTCACACCCGCCTGCAACGCCGCCCGGGCGTGGGTCCAGGCCGCCAGGACCGGCAGGCCGTAGGGCGAGTCGGAGGCCCAGACGATGTGGGACGGGTCGACCAGCGAGAACAGCGCGATGTGGTCGGCCGGGTTCCACCAGGCGGTGTCGATGAAGACGTTCGGATGGTCGGGCAGGACGTGCCACAGCCACGCCAGATCCGAGATCGCGGCGTGGGCGAGGATCAGGCGCGCGTCGGGGAACTCCGTCGCCAGCTCGACCGTGTTCTGCCCCAGCGCCGGAATCCCGCGACCCGCGTGGATCAGGATCGGCACGCGACGCTCATGGGCGACGGCGACGATCTCGCGCACGCCCGGCTCGTGCAGCGTGAACTGCTCGGCGCGCGGGTGCAGCTTGATGCCGACCGCGCCCGCGTCCAGACACCGCCGCGCCTCCTCGGCGGGCGACACGCGCGGGTCGAGCCGGCAGAAGGACACCAGGCGACCGGAAGAGCCCAGAGCCGCGGCGATCGCGGCGTCATTCGGCCCGGGATAGCCCGACGGCTCGTGCATCGGGAACACGACCGCGCGGGCGTCCGCGCGCGTCATCACGTCGATCAGCTCGTCGGGGGTCTGCTTCATCCCGTCCGGATCGTCCTGCCCGATGTGGGTGTGGGCGTCGAACAGGTCGAAGGGCCCGTGCGATGTCTGCAGCGAGTCCCAGTAGGGACGGAGGAGGGCGTCGATGTCCAACATATGGGGCGTGGACCCTACCGGCGCCGCGCGATACTGAGCTGATGCCATTCCGCCGCGAGCGCGTCCGCATCGAGACGGCGCGTCACGAGATCGAGGGGACGCTGCAGCTCCCGTACGAGGGCTTCCGCTCCCGCATGACGGACTTTCTGAACACGCAGGGCGACGACTTCCTCCCGCTGACGGACGCCCAAGTGACCTACCTCGACTCCACGCGTGAGCCGGAAAAACACGAGTACCTCGCGCTGGCGACGCGCCACGTCGTGCTCGTGATCGAACTGGGCGAGGTCGAGATCGTCGAGGAGATCCTCAGCGCGGAGTTCACGGCGTCAACGCCGCCTCCAGTCGTCTGACCGCCTCCTCCAGGAGCTCGGGCGTCGTTCCGACGTTCAACCGGGCGAACCCGGCGCCCTGGGAGCCGAAGCGCAGGCCGGTCTCCAAGGCGACACGCCCGCGCTCCAGGAAGACCGCGGCGGGATCGTCTCCAAGTCCCGCGGCCCGGCAGTCCAGCCAGGTCAAGAAGCTCGCCTGCGGCGGCACCGCGACGGTCACGCCGGGCGGCAGCAGGGACGGGAGCCGCGCGTGATTGGCGGCGATCGTCGCGAGCGTCTCGTCGAGCCACGCGTCGCCCTCGCGGAACGCGGCCTCGGCGGCGATCGTCCCGAGGTAGCCCGCCTTGTCCCGCAGCCCGTCAGGCAACTGCACCGACGGGGTGACGATCATCGCGAGCTTCAACCCGGCGAGGTTGAACGCCTTCGAGGCGGAAGTGACCGCGCCGCCGCGCGAGGACACTGTCAGCCAGGGAACGAACTCCTCGTTCGGGAACGTCAGCGGCCCGTGGATCTCGTCGGAGATCACCCACGCGCCGTGCGCGTCGGCGGCCGCGGCGATCGCGGTCAGCTCGTCCCGCGTCGGCACCCGCCCGGTCGGGTTGTGCGGGTTGCACAGCAGCAGCGCCCGCGCACCGCGGGCGAACGCGTCCGCGATCCCGTCGACGTCCAACGCGCCATCGACCAGCAGCGGCACCTCGACCACCCGCCGCCCCGCGTGCGGGATGTCGACGAAGTAGGGCGGATAGACGGGTGGGTTGACGATCACGCCGTCACCCGGCGAGGTCAGCGCGAGCAGCAGCTCCTCGACGCCCACCATGACGTCGGTGATGAGCGTGACCTGCGCCGGGTCGACGGTCCAGCCGAGCCGGCGCGCCATGAACCCGCAGAACGCCTCCAGCAAGCTGTCGATCCGCCCGATGTAGCCGAGATCGTCAGCATCGATCGCCGCGTGCAACGCGGTCTTGACCGCCGGCGCGAGCGCGAAGTCCATCTCGGCCACGAACGCCGGGAGCACGTCGGCCGGGTACTTGCTCCACTTCTCGCTGCGGCGGAGCGCTAGGCGATCGTCCACGTATCCCCGGCGTGCAGGACGGCGTCCAGCGTCGAGTCGTCCGCACCCGCCCGGGCCTGCGCCAGCTGATGCGTCAGTTCCTGCCCGGACACGGGCCGCGCGACGTCTCTGAAGATCCCGATCGGCGTCGGCCCGTCCGGCGAGGAGGACAGCCGGGAGAGCTCGAACGCGAACGACGGATCGGCGCGATGCGCGTCGTGGATCACCGGAGCGCCGTCGCCCCCGATCCGCAGCACGCCGTCGGCGTCGCGGGTGACGTTGCGGATCGGCTCGCCGTGCTCGAGGTAGATCCGGTTGACCTCGCCGCGCTTCTTGTCGCGCAGCGCGTCGAACGCGCCGTCGTTGAACACCGGGCAGTTCTGGTAGATCTCGACCAGCGCGGCACCCTCGTGGGCGGCGGCCGCGCGCAGCACCATCGGCAGGTGCTGCTTGTCGGTGTCGATCGTGCGCGCCACGAACGTCGCCTCGGCGCCCAGCGCCAGGGAAATGGGGTTGAACGGCGCGTCGATCGACCCGAACGGCGTCGACTTGGTCACCTTGCCCAGCTCGGACGTCGGCGACGCCTGGCCCTTGGTCAGCCCGTAGATCTGGTTGTTGAAGAGCAGGATCTTGACCGGCACGTTGCGCCGCAGCGCGTGGATCAGGTGGTTGCCGCCGATGCTCAAAGCATCGCCGTCCCCGGTCACGACCCAGATCGACAGGTCCTCGCGTGCGGCCGCCAGCCCCGTCGCCAACGCCGGTCCGCGGCCGTGGATGCCGTGCATCCCGTAGGTGTCCATGTAGTACGCGAAGCGCCCCGCGCACCCGATCCCGGACACGAACACCACCCGCTCCGGCGGGATCCCCAGCTCGGGGAAGAAGCCCTGCACCGCCGCCAGCACCGCGTAGTCGCCGCAGCCCGGGCACCAGCGCGTCTCCTGGTCGGACTGGAAGTCCGCCTTGGTCAGCTCAGTCGCTGCCATATCTCGTTCTCCATCTCCGACGGCAGCAGCGGCTGGCCCTGCACCTTGGCGTAGGACTCGACAGGAACCAGGTACTTGGCGCGCAGCTCGTGCGCGAGCTGCCCGCTGTTCATCTCGGGTACGAGCACGCGCTCGTACGAGCGCAGCACCTCACCCAGGTTCGCCGGCATCGGATTGAGGTGATGCAGGTGCGCCGTCGCCACCCGCCCGCCGCGCTCGCGCACCCGCCGCGCGCCCGCCCGGATCGTCCCGTAGGAGGAGCCCCAGCCGAGCACGAGCAGGTCGGCGTCGACCTCGCCGAGCACCTCGACGTCCGGCACCTCGATCCCCGCCACCTTCGCCTCTCGCAGTTCGGTCATGCGCGCGTGGTTGGGCCCGTCGTAGGAGATCGCGCCCGTGCCGTCGGCCTTCTCCAGGCCGCCGATGCGGTGCGCCAGGCCGGGCGTCCCGGGGATCGCCCACGGCCGGGCCAGCCGGTCGTCGCGCGCGTACGGGAGGAACGGATCCTCGCCCGGAGGCGAGGTCCGGAAGCGCGGGTTGATCGCGGGCAGCGACGACGCGGCCGGGATCTTCCACGGCTCGCTCGAGTTGGCGACGAAGAGGTCACTCAACAGGATCACCGGCGTGCGGTAGGTGACCGCGATCCGCACCGCCTCGTAGACCATCTCGAAGCTCTGCCCGGGCGAGGAGGACGCGAGCACCGGCAGCGGCGACTCGCCGTGGCGCCCGTACAGCGCCTGCAGCAGGTCGGACTGCTCGGTCTTGGTCGGCATGCCGGTCGACGGGCCCGCGCGCTGCACGTCGATGATCAGCATCGGCAGCTCGAGCATCACCGCCAGCCCGATCGTCTCGGTCTTCAGGTCCAGCCCCGGGCCGGACGTGCACGTCACGCCTAGCGCGCCGCCGAACGCCGCGCCCAACGCCATCGACGCCGCCGCGATCTCGTCCTCGGCCTGGATCGTGCGCACCCCGAGGTCCTGCCGGCGCGACAGCGCGTGCAACAGGTCCGACGCGGGCGTGATCGGATACGCGCCGAACACCAGCGGCAGCCCGGACTTGATCGATGCCGCCACGAGGCCGAGCGCCGTCGCCTCGGTCCCGTTGAGGTTGCGGTAGGTCCCCGGCGCGACCTCGGTGTTGCGCGCGACCTTGACCTGCACGTCGATCATCTCCGACGTCTCGCCGAAGCTCCAGCCCGCCCGGAACGCGGCTAGGTTGGCCTCCATCACCGGACCCTTGAACTTGGCGCGCACCCACTTCTCGGTGACCTCGGTCGGCCGGTCGTACAGCCAGGAGAGCAGGCCGAGCGCGAACAGGTTCTTGGCCTTCTGCGCGTCGCGCGACGAGGCACCGTCCACACCTTCGACCGCGCGCGTGGTCAGCGAGCTCATCGGGACCCGCTTGACGGTGAACCCCTCGAGCGTCCCGTCTTCCAGCGGCGACTCCTTGTACCCCGCCTTCTGGACCGCCCGCACGCTGAACGCGTCCTCGTTGACGAGGATCGTCGCGCCCCGCCGCATCAGTCCGAGATTCGCCTTCAGTGCGGCGGGATTCATCGCCACCAGCACGTCCGGCGCGTCGCCCGGGGTGAGGATGTCGCGCGAGGCGAAGTGGATCTGGAACGCGGACACGCCCGCGACCGTGCCGGCCGGCGCGCGGATCTCCGCCGGGAAATCGGGCAGCGTCGCGAGGTCGTTGCCGAACACCGCGGTCGCGTCGGTGAAGCGGCTGCCGGCGAGCTGCATGCCGTCGCCTGAGTCTCCTGCCATTCGCACGACGACCCGTTCGCGCGTTTCGGTGGCCTTCACACCCTGACTTATGCCTGTGCGGTCGGACGGTTTCAATGCACTTGCCTGTTGAGGACCCTACACACCTCGTAGGCTGCCCAAACATGCGACGGATCACCGGCGACGGCGTCGAGCTCGCGGTGCTCGACGAAGGCGAGGGGACACCCGTCCTCCTGCTCCACGGCTTCCCCGATTCCTCCCACGTGTGGCGGCATCAAATCCCGATCCTGAAGGACGCGGGTTTCCGCGTCGTTGCACCCGACCTGCGCGGGTTCGGAGCGTCCGACAAGCCGCACGAAGTCGACGCCTATCGCGTCGGTAAGAGCGTCTCCGACCTGACCAAGGTGCTCGACGCCCTGGAGATCGAGTCGACGCACATCGTCGGTCACGACTGGGGCGCGGGCGTCGCCTGGGCGTTCGCGCTGATGGCGCCGCAGCGGCTGGAGAAGCTCGCGGTGCTCTCCGTCGGCCACCCGTCCGTGCCCAAGAGCATGGCCCAGCGCGAGAAGTCCTGGTACATGCTGCTCTTCCAGTTCCCCGAGGCCGAGCAGATCCTGCGCCGCGAGGACTGGGCGTTCTTCAAGGAATGGGCGGCGAGCCACCCGGACCTCGACCTCGAGCACTTCGACGTCACCGCCGGCCTGAACTGGTACCGGGCGAACCTGCACCCGCGGGAGGAGCTGAGCCGGCTCCCGCTCCCGCCCGTCCGCGCCGACACGCTCGGGCTGTGGAGCAGCGGCGACGCCTTCCTGCTGGAGGCCAACGTCACCGGGTCGGAGGAGTTCGTCGCGGGCGAGTGGCGCTACGAGCGCATCGACGGCGCCAGCCACTGGATGCAGCTCGACGCCCCCGAGCGCGTCAACGCGCTGCTGCTTGACTTCCTGCGGTGAAGACCGCCGTCGAGCTCAGAGCGGCGTTCGCCGCGCGCGAACTGTCCCCCGTCGAACTGATCGATGCCGCTGCCGAGCACGCCGAGCTCGGCGCGTTCGTGACGCTGACGCTCGAGCGCGCGCGGGAGGAGGCCAAGGCCGCCGAACGCGCCTACCGGGACGGCACCGCCCGCCCGCTCGAAGGCCTGACGCTCGCCGTCAAGGACCTCTACGACACCGAGGGCGTCCCCACGACCTACGGGTCGAGCATCTTCAAGGGCCACGTGCCGAAGGCCGACGCGTTCGCGGTGCAGCGGGCCAAGAGCGCCGGCGCGATCGTCGTGGGCAAGACGCTCACGCACGAGTTCGCCTGGGGCATCACGTCCAACAACCCGCACTTCCCGCCGTGCTGCAACCCGTGGGACGCCGAGCGCATCCCGGGTGGGTCGAGCGGTGGCAGCGCCGTCGCGCTGGCGACCGGCGGCGCCGCGCTCGCGCTCGCCACCGACACCGGCGGCTCGATCCGCATCCCCGCCGCGTTCTGCGGCGTCTCCGGGCTGAAGCCGACCTACAACCAGATTCCCGCCACCGGCGTCTTCCCGCTCGCCCGCTCACTCGACCACGCCGGGCCGATGGGCCGCACGCCCGCCGACGTCCGGCTCTTCTACGCAGCGCTCACCGGCAGCCGCACCCACCCACTCGACGCGGCCCCGAGCGTGGCGATCTGCCCCGACCTGCACCTGCACCCGCTGACCCCCGGCATCCAGCGCGCGTTCGACGGCGCCGCCACGGCACTCGGCGCGTTCGAAGTGGGCTTCGACGAAGCGGCGCGGATCTATCCCGCGTTCGTCGCCATCCAGTCGGTCGAGGCCGCGCTCGCGCACTCCGTCCTCTTCCCCACCCGCAAGGCGGAGTACGGCGAGGACGTCGCCGCCCGGATCGAGCGGGCGCGGACGGTGACCGTCGACGAGTACGTCGAGGCGACCGCGACCCGCGAGCGCCTGCGCACGAACTTCGCCCGCGTGTTCGCCGCCGCCGACCTCCTGCTGACGCCGATCCACGCGCTCCCGCCGGAGCTCCGCGGCGTCGGCGCCCAGTCCTTCCGCGACGCCGTGCTGCCCTACACGGTCCCGCAGAACCTCGCCGGGCTCCCGAGCGCCGCCGTGCCCGTCGGCTTCGACGAGCACGGGCTCCCGGTCGGCGTGCAGCTCACCGGACCCGCCTGGAGCGAGGGCCGGGTGCTCGCCGCCGCCGAGGCGCTGTTCAGCGCGACAGCATCGGCGAGGGAGGAATCCGCGTCGATCCTGTGACCTGCGGGATGCGCATCCCGATCTCGTCCTCGAAGCACCAGCACCAGTCCTCACCAGGCTCGAGCGAACGGATGATCGGATGCTCGAGCGAGGCGTGAGCGCTCGCGTGCTTGTTGGGCGAGTCGTCGCAACAGCCGACGTGGCCGCAGGCGAGGCAGATCCGCAGGTGCAGCCACACCCCGCCGGTCGCCAGGCAGTCCTCGCAGCCCGCGACCTCCTCGGGCAGCTCGGTGATCTCGATCGTGTCCAGGTGGGTGCAGGTGCTCATTTCTTCACTCCATCGAGGGGTAGCCAGACGTGGAAGGTCGTGCCGCCGTCGCCGGTGTCGAACGAGATCGACCCGCGGTGGCGCTGTTCGACGATGCGCCGCGCCGTGTCCAGGCCCATGCCGGTACCGCTGCCCGGGGCCTTGGTGGTGAAGAACGGGTCGAAGATGTGCGAGCGGACGTCGGCGGGGATGCCAGGCCCGTCGTCGGCGATGTCGACCTTGATGCAGCCGTTGTCGGAGCTCGTCGTGATCTGGATCGCGCCGTCCTCCCCGAGCGCGCCGATCGCGTTGTCGAGCAGGTTCGTCCAGACCTGATTGAGCTCTGAGCCGTACATCATCAGCTGCGGCAGGGACTTGTCGTAGTCGCGCGTGACCTTGATCTGGGTGTGCTTGAGCTTGTGGCCCATCATCACCAGCGTGCTCTCGAGGCCCTCGTGGACGTCGGCCTGCACGACGCCGCCGCGGTCCATGTAGGCGTAGGTCTTGATCGCCTTGACCAGGCCGGACATGCGCTCGGTGGACTCGACGAGCTCGCTCGCCAGCTCGTGCGCGGTCAGCGAGGCGGCCACCCACGAGAGGGTCTTCCCCGTCGCCGGGCCGGCGACGGCCTGTACGCGGTCGACCCAGTCCGCGTCGAGCCCGACGGCCGCGAGCGGTTCGGCGAAGCGCCACGCGTCCTCGATGCCGCGGTCCTCGAGCGCGTCGAGCATCGCGTCCTCGGCGTCGGTCGCGTCGAGGGCGTCGAGCCTCCCGCGCACGATGCACATGCCGAGCGCCTCCTGCTGGAGCTGGAGCAGCTTCTCGGCGTCGACGCGCTCGATGCCGCTCTCCACGAACGCCTGCAGGGCGTGGTTGATGACCTCGACGGCGTCGACGAGATCGCTCGCCGCGCGGCGAGCGGCGGCCGCGGGGTTGTTGAGCTCGTGGGCGAGCCCGGCCGCCATCGTGCCGAGCGAGGTCAGCCGCTCGCGCGAGGACTCGCGGGCGTTGATGCCGCGCATGACCGGCCCGATCACGCGCATGACCTTCCGGTGCACGGTCGGCTGCGCGCACGCGAGGTCGATGAAGGCGTCGCGCGGGACGATCGCCGCGCGGCAGGGACCGTCGGCATCGACGTTGAGCGGGAGCCGGTCCTCGGTGATCGCGGCGATCGCGCCGATCCACGTCGGCCCGTGGTTGGGCGTCATCGGGTCGATGTGCCCGTCCGCTTCGCGGTAGCCGCGCGTCGTCCCGCTGAACAGCAGCAGCGGGCCGGGCGATTCGCCCTGCGTGAGCATCCGGTCGCCGTCGGCGTAGTCGCGGATCTCGACCACGCCGGCCCACGCGTCGAGCTGCGCGTCGGTCAACCCCTCGAAGAGGTCCATCCGGCGCAGCTCATCCTGAACGGTCATTCGGCGAGGTACTCGTGGACCAGCGAGACGGACATCGAGCCCTCGCCGACGGCGCTGGCGACGCGCTTCATCGAGCGTGAGCGCACGTCGCCGGCGACGAACACGCCGGGCACGGATGTCTCCAACAGGAACGGGTCGCGCTTGAGCGGCCAGCCCGCGGCCTTGGCGTCCAGGCCGGCGAGGATGAAGCCGTGCTCGTCGCGCGCGACGACCCCCTCGAGCCACTCCGTCCGCGGCGCCGCCCCGATGAACACGAACGCGGCGTCGACCTTCTCCCGCCGCTCGCCATTGACGTCGCGGATCGTCAGCGTGTCGAGGTGCCCGTCGCCCTCGGCCAGCACGGCCTGCGCGCTGGTGTGGACCTCGATGTTCTCAAGCGCCGCGATCTGGTCGATCAGGTAGCTGGACATCGACTTCTCGAGGTTCTCGCCGCGCACGAGCATCGTGACGCGGCCGGCGTACCGGCTGAAGAACACCGCGGCCTGGCCGGCGGAGTTGGCCGCGCCGATCACGACGACGTGCTGGTCCTGGCAGGAGCGCGCCTCGGTCAGCGCCGCGCCGTAGTAGATGCCCTTGCCGGTCAGGCGCTCGAAGCCCGGCACCGTGAGCTGGCGATAGGACACGCCGGAGGCGACGAGCACGCAGTTCGCGCTCAGCGTGCTGCCGCCGGAGAGCTCGACGAGCCGGCCGGCGCCCTCGGCGGTGAGGCCGACCGCGTCCTGGATCGTCAGCAGCTCGGCGCCCAGGCGGCGTGCCTGGTCGACCGCACGGCGCGCGAGATCGGAGCCCGACAGGCCGCTCGGGAAGCCGAGGTAGTTCTCGATCCGGCTCGACATCCCCGCCTGCCCGCCCGGCGCCTCGCGCTCGACCAGGACCGTCTTCAAGCCCTCCGACGCGCCGTAGACGGCGGCGGCGAGGCCGGCCGGGCCGCCGCCGACGATCACGAGGTCGTAGTGCTCGGCCGTCGGCGCGACCGACACGCCGAGGCGCTCGGCGAGCTCGCGCACGGTCGGGTGCTCGAGCACGGTGCCGTCCTCCAGCAGCGCGACCGGGAGCCCTTCCTTCTCGACCCCCGTCATCGTCAGCAGCTCGCGCGCCTCGGCGTCGCGCTCCACGTCCAGCCAGCGCATCGGGACCCGGTTGCGGGCGAGGAAGTCGCGCAGGTCGTGCGAGTCGCGGCTGAAGCGATGGCCGATCACGCGCACGCCGCCGGACTCCAGCGCCGCGCCCGCCTCCCACGTGGTCAGCAGGTCCTCGACCACCGGGTAGAGCTGCTCCTCCGGCGGGTCCCAGGGCTTGAGCAGGTAGTAGTCGAGGTCGACCTCGTTGATCGCCTGGATCGCGGCCTCCGTGTCGGCGTAGGCGGTCAGCAGGACGCGCTTGGCGTCCGGAACAAGCTTGCGCGCCTCGACGAGGTACTCCGTCCCGGCCATGCCGGGCATGCGCTGGTCGGCGACCAGCAGCGCGACCTGCTCGCCGCGGGTGACGAGCTCCTTGAGCGCGTCGAGCGCCTCCGCGCCCGAGGTCGCGCGCACGATCCTGTAGCGCTCGCCGAACTGGCGCCGCAGGTCGCGCGCGACGGCGGCGAGCACTGCGGGCTCGTCGTCGACGGCGACGATCGCGGGGCGACGACGGCGCGGCTCCGATGCCTCCATGACTGAAACCCTAGATGACCTGGACCGGCGTCCCGATGGACACGAAGTCGTAGACGATCTTCGCCTCCGGGAGCGGCAGCCGCGCGCACCCGTGCGAGGCGGGCTGGGCGGGGACGTCGGCGTAGCCGTGCAGCGCCCAGCCGCCCACCCAGTAGGCGGCATACGGCAGCCAGGTCTTGTACGGGACCGACCAGGACTTGACCTCCTTGCGGTAGATCTTCCACTTGCCGGGCGGGGTGCCGATGTCCGGGCTGTCGCCGCCGATGCCGGTCGAGGTGTGGATCGCGCGCACGACCTTGCCGCTGTTGATCAGCAGGACGACGCCGCGGGCACGGTAGATCTCCACCCGCCTGCCCTTGCTCGTGCGGTCCAGCGGGAGCGGGCGGCCGGCGGCGGTGAGCTTGGTCAGCGTCTGCGGCCCGACGACGCCGTCGCGCGACAGGCCGCTCCAGGCCTGGAAGGCGATCACGGCCTGCATCGTCCGGTAGTCCCACGTGCCGGTCACGGCGTCGGTCGGGAGGTAGCCGAGGCTCGCCAGCTTGGTCTGGACGTCCTTGGGGTTGGCGGGCGCGGCGGTCTTCTTGGTCGGCGGCTTGGGCTGGGTGAACGGCTCGGGGCCGAAGTCCGCACGGGTGTAGGTCTTGCCGAGGATGCGCACGTCGGTGATGTCGCTGTCGACCGCGGTGACCGTGTAGACGATCTGCGCGAGGCGGGCGTGGAGCATCGGCTCGGGGGCCTCGAACGGGCCGGACAGCTCGATGTCGGCCCGCTCGCCGTCGACCTTCGCGCTGGTCAGCACGACCGAGAGCGGGATCGTCGTGCCGTAGCCCTTCTTCTGCTCGGCGGGGGTCGGGCCCGCGAGCAGCGAGGCGAGCGCCGCGGTCGGGGTCGCTTCGAGGTCGCGCGTGACGTACGCGAGCTGTTCGCCCTTGGTGAAGTAGACCCGGACGTCGGCGGCGCGGGCGGCCGTCGGTGCGATGAAGAGCACGAGAACGGCGAGAAGGGCGGCTCGAAACATGACGCGCGAGTCTGGCAGGCGGTCAGCCGGCGGGGAAGAACGACTCGACCCGGATCTCCTGCAGCGTGATGTCCTGCGGGGTGCCGAGCGTCGTGACCATCGAGAAGTAGCGGCGCTCGCGGCCGTCCTTGGCGAAGACGACCGGGAGGACGGGCAGCGGGGTGGTCGCGAAGTCGGGCGTGCGCCACGCCGGCGGGACGCCGGGGAGGGCGAGGACCTCCTCCAGCAGGGCGCGGGTGACGAGGTCGGGCACGCCGCCGATCGCCTCGCGGTGGATGCGCTGCACGAGCGCCTCGCCGGTCTGCTCCCAGTTGGCGACGTGCGGGCGCAGCGGGCCGAACATCAGCCGGACGACGTTGGGCGGGTCGCCGGGGTGCTCACCGTCGAGCAGCCAGGCGAACAATGCCTCTGCGGCGCGGTTGGTCCGCAGCACGTTCCAGTGGCGGTCCATCACGACCGCGGGATCGGGCTCGTGATGCTCGAGCATGCGGTCGAGCGCCTTGCTGATGTGGGTCATCGCGGCGTCGTCGAGGCCCGTCTCGCGGTACTGCGGCGCGTAGCCGGCGGCGAGCAGGACCTGGTTGCGCTCGCGGAGCGGGACGTCGAGGGCGCGCGTGAGCGTGAGCACCATCTCGCGGCTCGGGTTCGCTCTTCCGCTCTCGACGAAGGAGACATGGCGGGCCGTCACGCCCGCCTCGGTCGCGAGCGCGAGCTGGCTCATCCGGCGCTGGGCGCGCCAGTGCTGCAGGAGGGCGCCGACGGGGCTGGGTTGCACGCCGCCGACTGTAAGTCCGCGGCGGGCGTTGCGCACTTCCCTCGGAGGGAATTGTCGGGCGCCCCGATCCCCCGCAGGCTGCTCGGCATGACGACCTTCACGATTCACCCCGGTTCCGGCGAGACCCTGCAGGCGCTGGAGCGCAACATCGGCTTCATCCCGAACCTCGCCGCGGCGATCGCGGCCTCGCCGGCGGCGCTCTCGGGCTTCGTCGGCCTGCAGACGGCGCTGCGCTCGACCACGCTCACCGGCCTCGAGCGCGAGGTCGTCGGGATCACCGTGAGCCGGCACAACGACTGCGCGTACTCGCTCGCCGCGCACAGCACGTTCGCGCGCAAGCAGGGCGGCGACGAGCCGCTGATCGCCGCGCTGGTGGCGGGTGAGCCGATGGCCGACTCGGGGCTCGAGGCGCTGCGGGCGTTCACGCAATCGCTGCTCGAGCAGCGCGGGCACGTCGCGAGTGAGCTCTCGCCGGAGGTGACGCTCGAGGTGATCGCGCAGGTCGCCTACACGACGCTCGCCAACTACGCCGCGGACGTCTCCGGCGCCGCGATCGACGACGCGTTCCGCGCGTAGAGGGACGAACGTCAACTGCGCCGGGTGGGAAGGGCCGCTGCGGTGGGATGGTGAGCGAGCGTCGACTTTCGTGAGCAGAGCGCGAGAAACTCGACGCTCGCGTCGCGAGCGAACCTGATCGAGCACACGGTCGACCGCGGCGACCGGGCCCAGGCGTGCGACGGGGCACGCGTTCCTTCTCCGTGGCCCGTAACTGTCGGTATCCCGGCGCAGTTGACGTTCAGGACCCTTCTGGCGTCATGCTTCGGGCGTGTACCCGTTCACTCCAGACGTCCTCGGCGCGATCGAGGACGCGGTCGCCGCCGCCTCGCGCGACGGCCGCGGCGTCGTGCTGCTGCTCGAAACCGACTCGCCCGTGGGGCGGGTCGGCGCGCCTGGGCCTGAGTTGCTCACGGGCGGGTTCGACGAGCCGGGCGCGCGTGGCGCGTTCGTGGCGGGCGAGGAGACGTACACGGACCCGGACGCGCTGATCGCCGCACTGCAGGAGCGGTTGGGATCGGACGGCGCCGTTCTCACACTGACCGACCTCGACCTCGGTCTGCCGACGATCAACTGGAGCGACTACTTCCTGCTGCGCGCGCTGCCGCCGCTGCTGCGCGCGCATCCGCTGGTGGTCGTGGCGACGATCTCCTCCGCCGGTTTGGACGTGGGGATCGTCGCCGAGCTCTCCGAGACAGGGCTCTTGCAGGTGCTCGACCCCGGAGCCGCGCCGGTGGCCGACGATGCGCACGAGCAACTGCGGCGCGCGTTCGCCCCGCTCGGCCCCGAGGCCGAGGCCAAGGGCTACGAGGTCGCGCGGCAGACCCTGCGGATCGCCGCGCTCGAAGGGCGGGAGTTCACGGTCGCCGCGCTCGCGCGGGTGCTCGACGAGGACGAGGACGCGCTCAGCGACCTCTTCGACGATCACCTCGTGTGGGATGACGAGCACCCGGACGCCCCGCTCGACGAGCTGGGCTTCTTCCAGGCGCCGGATCGGTCGCTGTTCCGCTATCGCTTCCGCGACGCGGCCTTCTGGCGCGCGCTGCACGGCGACGACGCGTCGGTCCGGCGCGCCGCTCGCCGCTACGTGCAAGCTCTGGAGGACGTCTACGGCCCGCAGGCGCCGGAGGCGTTGTTCCGCGTCTGGACGCTGCTGCGGCTGGCAGGCGACGACAACGGCGTGCCGTTCTATTGGCCCGCGAACGGGCTGGCGACGGTCGAGGACCGCGTACGGCTCCTGGCCGCCGAGGCCGCGGCGCACGAAGGCCCGGACGCCCCGCGCGATCCGGCCGCGCTGGTGGCGGCTGCGCGGCGGATCCTGCAGAACGTCGGGGCCGTCGCTCTCGACCGGGAGACGGTCCTGCGCTACGCGCAACTCGTGCGCGACCTGATCGCCCGGGGCGAGGAGGCGCTGCCGGCCGAGCGCCGCGGCAACGCGTGGTCGGACGCCTACCAATTGCTCGGCGTGGCCGCGCTCGGCCACGGGTGGCTCGGCGACCGCGCGCGCTGCGAGGCCGCCCGCCGCGACCTGCTCGATCCGCTCGATCGCCTCGCCCTCGCCCACCAGACGACGACCGTCGCCGAGGCGCTGCTGGAGGTCCTGGCGGCCGGCGACGCGGACACCGAGGCGCACCTCGGCCTCGTGGTGCCGTGGGTCGACGAGGCGCTGCGCGACCCGGCGCGCATCGAAGGGCTGCTCAACGAGGCCGACGGGATGCTCGCCGGCGTCGCGGCCGACGAGCGCTCACACACCGAGGCGCACGTGCTTCACGCCCGCGCGGGGCTGGCATTCGTGGCGGGTAAGCAGGACCGCGCGCTCAGCCTGGATCGGCGCGCGCTGCTCCTGCTCCGCGACGAGGCCGAGGACACCTGCGGCCTCCAAGCCGCGGTCCGGGCTCGTCTGACGGAGGGATAAGCGTTCGGCGGACGGTTCGTACACGTGGATAAAGACGCTCGGCCCGGATGCGGAAAGGCTCCTGGGCGGAGAGTCCGATCCACAGCTGGGAGACAACTTCAGATGAAGCTCGTTATCGGGATCGTCCGTCCCGAGAAGACGAACGAGGTGCTGGAAGCCCTCTACCGCGCCGAGGTGCGAGGGTTCTCGATGAGCCGGGTGCAGGGGCATGGCGGGGAGTTCGACCGGGTCGAGACCTACCGCGGTACGACGGTCCGGGTGGGGCTGACCGAGAAGGTCCGCTTCGAGATCGCGGTGTCCGACGACTTCGTCGAGCCGACGATCGAGGCGCTGTGCTCCGGCGGGCAGACTGGCGAGGTGGGTGACGGCAAGATCTTCGTGCTCGACCTCGAGCAGGTCGTGCGGATCCGCTCCGGCGAGACCGACAACGCCGCGGTCACGCCGGTGGGTGCCTGATGGCGCCGGGGATCGACGCGGGCGACACCGCCTGGATGCTCGCCGCCACCGCGCTGGTGTTGCTGATGACGCCGGCGCTGGGACTCTTCTACGCGGGGCTGGTGCGCTCCAAGAACACGTTGAACACGTTCATGATGTGCGTCGCCGCGCTGGCGGTGGCGACGATCACGTGGGCGCTGATCGGGTACTCGTTCGCGTTCGCTCCGGGGAACGGCTTCATCGGCGGGTTCGGGCACGCGTTCCTCGACGGCGTGGCGTTCGCGCCGCGTGAGGGGACGAAGATCCCGCACCTGCTGTTCTTCGCCTTCCAGGCGACGTTCTGCATCGTCACGACCGCGCTGGTGGCGGGCGCGGTGGTCGAGCGGATGCGGTTCGCGCCGTTCCTCGTCTTCGCCGCGCTGTGGTCGGTGCTCGTCTACGGCGTGCTCGCGCACTGGGCGTTCGGCGGCGGGTGGCTTCAGTCGGGCGGGACGCTGGACTTCGCGGGCGGCATCCCGGTCGAGATGGGGTCGGGCTTCTCGGCTCTGGCGGCGGCGCTGGTGGTGGGCGCGCGGCGCGACTACGGGCGCCAGGCGTTCCTCCCCCACAACTCGATGTTCGTGCTGCTGGGCGCGGGGCTGCTGTGGTTCGGGTGGTTCGGATTCAACGGCGGGTCCGGGTTCGGCGCGTCGGACGCGGGCGTGCTCGCGTTCGTCAACACGCTGCTGACGCCCGCCTGCGCCTTGGCGACCTGGTTCGTGCTCGACCTGCTGCGCTCGCGCCAGGTGACGGCGATCGGGGCGGCGACGGCGATCGTCGTCGGCTGCGTCGGGATCACCCCCGCGGCGGGGTTCATCTCGCCGCTGTGGGCGATGGTGCTCGGCATCGTCGCGGCGCTGCCCAGCTACGCGGTGATCATGTTCCGCCCGCGCTGGCGGGTGGACGAGACGCTCGACGTCCTCGCCGCCCACGGCATCGCCGGGCTCACCGGGATCGTCTTCATCGGGCTGGTCGCGCAGCAGTCCTGGAACGGGGTCGCCGACGGTGCTCTGTACGGCGACCTCGGGCAGCTCGGCAAGCAGTTGCTGGCGGTGCTGGCCGCGCCCGCGTATGCGTTCGCGGCGACGTACGTGCTGCTGAAGCTGATCGCGCTCGTGGCGCCGCTGCGCGCGAACGCGGAGGAAGAGGCGCTGGGCATGGACCTGGTGGCCCACGGCGAGGAGGCCTACGCCACCGGCGAGGGCGCGATCCTCGTCGAGCTCCCCGAGCCCAAGCCGCGCCGCGAACGCGAGCGGGTGCTCGCGTAGGAGAGAATCGGGAGCCTGGCGTCAGCACCCCTGATCGGCCGCCGGAACGAGCTCGCCTCGATCGAGCAGGTGATCGAGACGGCCCGCTACGGCCGCAGCGGGGTGCTCGTGGTGCGCGGGGTCGCGGGCGTCGGCAAGACCGCGTTGCTGGACGCGGCGTCGGGCGCGGCGGTCGGTTTCCGCGTCCTCCGAGCGGAGGGCGTGGAGGCCGAGAGCGAGCTCGCCTTCGCCGGCCTGCACCAGCTCCTGCGCCCGCTCGAGCCCCTGTTCTCCCGGCTCCCGCTGCCGCAGCGGACAGCGCTGGAGGGGGTCTTCGGGCTCGGCGCGGGTGCCGACCGGTTCGTGGTCGCGGCGAGCGTGCTGGCGCTGCTGGCCGAGGCGGCCGAGGCGCAGCCGCTGCTGTGCGTCGTCGACGATTTCCAGTGGCTCGACCGGCCGTCGGCGGAGGCGCTCGGGTTCGTCGCCCGCCGCCTCGACGCCGAACCGATCGCGCTGCTGCTCGCGCTCCGCGACACGGTCCCGGCGGGACTCGCGCGGTTCGAGGTGCTCGCGCTGTCCGGCCTGGACCGCGCCGACGCCCGCGCGGTGCTCGACCGCGCGGGCCGCCTGGCACCGGCCGACCGCGAACGCGTCCTCGACGCCGCGGAAGGCATCCCGCTCGCGCTGCTCGAACTCCCCCGCGGCCCGGAGGCGGAGATGGGCACGGTGGAGCGCGCGTTCGCCGACCGCGTGTCCGCGCTGCCCGAGGCGTCGCGGACGGCGCTCCTGCTGGCGGCGGCCGACGACGACCCGGAGGGAAGAACCGCGCTGCACGCGCTGGCGGGCGAAGAGGTGCGTGGCGGCGGCGGCGCGACGGGCGGCGGCGCGACCGGCGGCGCCCCGGCGAGTCCGGGGGTGTCGGTCGGGGCCTTCGGGCCCGCGGAGGCGGCCGGGCTCGTGCGGCTCGTGGACGGGCGCGTGGTGTTCCGGCATCCGTTGGTGCGGTCGGCGGTGTACGGGGCCGCGACGTTCGAGCAGCGGCGCGACGCCCACGAACGGCTCGGGGGCGCGCTCACCGCGTCCGCCGACGCGGACCGGCGGGCGTGGCATCTCGCCGGTGCGGTGGCGGCGCCGGACGCGGCGGTCGCGGCCGAGCTCGAGCGGTCGGCGGACCGGGCGCGGGCCCGGGGCGGGTACGCGGCCGCCGCGGCGACGCTGGAGCGCGCGGCGCAGCTGACCGCCGACGACGCGCCTCGCGCGCGGCGGCTCGTCGCCGCGGCCGACGCGGCGCGGTTCGCCGGAGACGTGGGCCACGCGGAGGCGCTGGCCGGGGAGGTGCTGCGCCTGATGGCCGATCCGGTCAGCGTCGCCCACGCGACCGCGATCCGCGGGGCGATCCGGGCGCACCGCGGCGAGCTCGAGGCGGGTGAGGAGGATCTGCGCGCCGCCGCCCATGCGCTCGCGCCGGCCCAGCCGCGGCTCGCTCTGCGGATCGCGGCGCTGGCCGCCGAGACCGGGGCGCTCGCCGGGCGCCACGAGGCGGCGATCGCCAACGCGCGCTGGGCGGCCTCGCTGCCGGGGGGCGACGCCGCGCCTGACCGCTCGGTCGTCGCGTTCATCAACGGCGTCGCCCTGATCCTGAGCCACGATCCGGGGGGCGCGCGGGAGCCGTTCGCCGACGCGCTCGACCTGGCCGGCGACGACCCGCAGCTGATCACCTGGGCCGCGATCGGCGCGATCTACACGGGTGACCTGCTCGGCGGCCGCAAGGCCCTCACCCGCGCGATCGCGGTCGCCCGCGACCGCGGCGCGATCGGCGACGTCGCCTTCGCGCTCCAGGTGCTCGCGAACGTCGAGTTGCTGGAGGGGCGCTTCGCGGTCGCGGCGACCGACGCGAGTGACGGCCTCGCGCTCGCGCTCGAGAGCGGCGAAGAGGCCGCCGCGGCGCACTGCCAGGTGCTGCTCGCGTGGCTGGCGGCAGTCCGCGGCGACCCCGACGACGCCCGCGCGACCGCGCAAATGGCGCAGCTCGCAGGCGATCGCGGCGCGGCCGGCACCGCGACGACCGGCGCAACGGCGCAGCTCGCAGACGTACCCGGCGCGACCCGCGACGCGACCACCCGCGCACCCGCGCAGCTCGGAGACATCGCCGGTGCGGCGCGCGCCGTGGCGACCCGCGCAACCGCGCAACCGTCGCGGCTCGCCGGCGAGTCCGCGCACCGTGCGCTCGCGCTGCTGGACCTCGCCGACGGGCGCTTCGAGGAGGCGTTCGACCGGCTGCACGCGCAGTTCAGCGCTCCCGCCGCGCATCCGGCGCGGCGGCTCTTCCTCGTCGGCGACCTCGTCGAGGCCGCGGTCGGATGCGATCGCGATGCCACCGCCGCCTACGACGAGCTCCACACCTGGGCCGTGAAGAGCGGCTCAGCGTGGTGGACCGCACTCGCCGCGACGGCGCGGGTGCAGCTCGAGGGCGAGGCCGCCTACGACGACGCTGTCAAAGCGCACACCCACATCGCGCTCCCCTTCGAGCGCGGCCGGCTCGAGCTGCGCATGGGCGAAGTGCTCCGGCGGGCGCGCCGCCGCACCGACAGCCGCCGTCACCTCCGCGCCGCGCTCGACCTCTTCGCCCAGCTCGGCGCGACCCCTTGGGAACGCCGGGCGGCAGCCGAGCTGCGAGCGACCGGCGAGACCGCCCGCAAGCGCGACGCGAGCACGCTCGACGACCTCACGCCGCAGGAGCTGCAGATCGCGCGGATGGTCGCCGAGGGTGCGACCAATCGCGACATCGCGGGCCGCCTGTTCATCAGCCCGCGGACCGTCGACTACCACCTGCGCAAGGTCTTTCAGAAGCTCAACGTCACGTCGCGCACGCAACTGGCGATGCTCGACCGGTGATTTCGCCGGTGCGAAGGATCCCGGCCCACGGGACCCTTCGCAGCATGAGTTCACACGTCACCATCCTCGCCGCCGGGACGCGCGGCGACGTGCAGCCGTACGTCGCCCTGGCGCTCGGCCTGCTGGACGCGGGGCACGACGTGACGCTGGCCGCCAACGCCGAGTTCGAAGCGTTCGCCCGAGCCTATGGCGTCCCGTTCAGCCCGCTTCGCGCCGACTACCTCACCCTCGCCGACACCCCCGAGGGCCGCGCGGCGCTGAAGGGAAATCCACTCACCGCGTCACGCAGGATGCGCAAGCTCGCCGCGCCGATGATCCGCCGCATGCTCGACGACGCGTGGGTCGCCGCGCAGGACACCGACGCGATCGTCCACCACCCGAAGTCGCTCGCCGGCCCGCACCTGTCCGAGCGCCTCGGCGTGCCGGCCTACGCGGCGTGCGCCGTGCCGATGCTCACGCCCACGCGCGCCTTCCCGGTCCCCGGCCTGGTCAAGGCGGCGAGCCTCGGCCCCGCGCTCAACCACGCGAGCTACCGGCTCGCCGCGGCTGCGGCCCGGACCTACAAGGGCACCGTCGCCTCCTGGCGCGAAGAGACACTCGACCTCCCCCACGCACCCCACGGACCTCGACCCACCACCATCACGCTGTACGCATACAGCGAGGCCGTCCTGCCACGGCCGAGCGACTGGCGCGCCGACACGATCGTGACCGGCTACTGGTTCCTCCCACCGGCCCCGAGCTGGAAACCGGACCCCGAGCTGCAGCGCTTCCTCGGCACCGGCGCTCCGCCCGTCTATGTCGGCTTCGGCAGCATGCCCACCGAACCGGGCACCGGCGCCCAGGTCGTCGCGGCGCTGCGCCGGGCCGGCGTGCGCGGACTGATCGCGGGCATGGACATCGCGCCCGCCGACGACATGCTCGCCGTCAAGGACGTCCCGCACGAGTGGCTCTTCGAGCGCGTCGCGGTCACCGTCCACCACGGCGGGGCGGGAACCGTCGGCGCCGGCCTGCGCGCCGGCAAGCCCGCGGTGATCGTCCCGCAGGGCGTCGACCAGCCGTTCTGGGCGCGCGCCGTGCACACCACCGGCGCCGCGCCGAAGCCCGTCGACGACCTCACCCACCTCGCCGACGCGATCACCGCGGCCACGAGGCTCACCCCGTGCGCGGCCGACCTCGGCCGCCTCCTGCGCCGCGAGCACAGCACTCACGTCGCCGTCGCGCAGCTCGGCGGGGCGGCCGCGCGCCTCGCCGCCTGACCTTCCTCCCCACCATCCCCTCAACCACAAGGAGCGAAATGCTCTCGTCGTTCACCGCACCCCTGTCACGGGGTCACGCCGCCCTGCGCGGCATCCTGGCCGTCGGCCTCGGCACGACCTTCGCCGTCTGGCCCGGCATCACCATCGGCACGATCATCGCGCTGTTCGCGATCTACACCGTCGTCGACGCAGGCGTCTGCCTCGTCCGCGCCTTCCAGCACGGCGTCTGCGGATCGGATCGCGCCCTGCTCGGCCTGCGGGCGCTGATCGAGGTCATCGCCGCCGGCGTCGCCGTCTTCTACCCGGGCGCCACCGCCGCCGTCATGACCGTCGTCATCGGCATCTACGCCATCACGCTCGGCGGCACCGAGCTCGCCGTCGTCGGCCGCCTGTCGAAGTTCAACGGCAACGGCTGGGGCTGGGAGATCGCCGGTGGAGTGCTCTCGATCATGACCGGCGTCGCGCTGGTCGTCTGGCCCGGCATCGGCGCGGTCACGCTCGCGATCGTGTTCGGCCTCTACCTGGCGATCTCCGGCTTCATGCTGCTGCTCGCCGCCGCCAAGACCCCCAGCGGCCGGACCGTGGTGGCGTGACCATGGGCCTCTTCCATCAGCACGCGCGCACCTTCCTGTTCGTCCACGGTGCCTGGCACACCGCCGCGCACTGGAACAAGGTCGCCGAGCAGCTCACCGAGCAGGGCCATCGCGTCCACGCGCTCGACCTGCCGGGCAGCGGCCTCGACGCCGGCTTCCCGCGCTCCTACCTCAACAACGACTTCGAGGCCTTCGCGACGGAGCCGTCGCCGGTCGGCGGCGTGCACCTCAGCGACTACCGCGACGCGATCGTGACCGAGATCAAGCGGCTCAGCGAGCACGGCCGGGTCACGCTCGTCGGGCACAGCTTCGGCGGCCTGGCGATCACGCAGGCGGCCGAGGTCGTGCCCGAGCTGATCGAGCGCCTCGTCTACCTCACGGCCTACGTGCCGGCCAAGCAGGCCAACGGGGCGACGCTCGCGGCGCTGCCGGAGGGCGCGTCCTCGATCTCGGGCGCGATCCTCGTCGGCGACCCGATGGCCACCGGCGCGATGCGGATCAACCCGCGCGACGCCGACCCCGAGTACGTCGAGAAGGGCCGGCTCGCGCTCTACGGCGACGTCTCGACCGAGCAGTACCTGCGCTTCGCGTCCTACCTGAACCCGGACCTGCCGATGGCCGTCGCGTTCGACGACGCCCGCGGCACGCCGGAGCGCTGGGGGAGCGTGCCGCGCACGTTCATCCGCACCACCGAGGACCGGACCGTGCCGCTGGCGCTGCAGGACCGGATGATCGCCGAGGCCGACGCGTTCACGCCGGGAAACCGTTTCGAGGTGCGTTCGCTGCCCTCGAGCCACTCGCCGTTCGCGTCGATGCCCGGCCGACTCGCGGAGGTGCTGACGACGTAGATTGCCGCCATGGCCCCCGCGAAGACACCTGAACACGTCCGGCTGGAGCAGTCCCGGACCGGCGAAGTCGCGTGGAAGGCGTGGGGCCCGTATCTCTCCGAACGCCAGTGGGGCACGGTGCGCGAGGACTACAGCTCAAACGGCGACGCGTGGAACCACTTCACGCACGATCAAGCCCGTTCTCGCGCCTACCGCTGGGGCGAGGACGGGCTTGCGGGCGTCTGCGACGAGCGCCAGCGGCTGTGCCTCTCGCTGGCGCTGTGGAACGGCGCCGACCCGATCCTCAAAGAGCGCATGTTCGGGCTCACCAACACCGAGGGCAACCACGGCGAGGACGTCAAGGAGTACTGGTTCTACCTGGACTCCACGCCCACGCACTCGTACCTGAAGTGCCAGTACAAGTATCCGCAGGCCGCGTTCCCGTACACCGACCTGGTCGAGACCAACCGGCACCGCGGCAAGCTGGACTACGAGTACGAGCTGCTCGACACCGGGATCTTCGACGAGGACCGCTATTTCGACGTGATCGTCGAGTACGCCAAGGCCGCGCACGACGACATCCTGATGCGCGTCACCGCCCACAACCGCGGGCCGGACGCGGCGCCGCTGCACCTGCTGCCGACGCTGTGGTTTCGCAACACGTGGGCGCAGGGCGGCGCCAAGCCGTCGCTCACGCTCGACGGCGACGCCGTCGTCGCGCGCCATGACGAGCTCGGCGCGTGGCGCTTCGAGGCCGACGCCCCGTTCCTGTTCTGTGACAACGAGACCGGCCCCAAGGCGGCGATCAACGATCACGTCGTCGACGGTGCGCCGCTCAGCGCGACCGCGGGGACCAAGTGCGCCGCCCACCACGTGCTCGAGATCGCCGGCGGCGATTCCGCGACGATCGTGCTCCGCCTGACCGCGAGCGACGAGGCCGTCGACGCCGACGCGGTCTTCAAGACGCGCATCGAGGAGGCCGACGCGTTCTACGCCGAGGTGATCCCGCCCGCACTGGACGCCGACCGAAAGCTCGTGATGCGCCAGGCGCTGGCCGGGCTGCTGTGGAGCAAGCAGTACTACGAGTACGACGTCCACCGCTGGCTGCGCGAGCACGAGGTCAACCCGTGGGACGCCAACGCGCCGGACGTTCGCAACGTCCCGTGGTTCCACATGGTCGCCGGCGACGTCATCTCGATGCCGGACACCTGGGAGTACCCGTGGTTCGCCGCGTGGGACCTGGCGTTTCACTGCGCGCCGCTCTCGCTGGTCGACGTCGACTTCGCCAAGGCCCAGGTCGAGCTGCTGCTCGAGACCAAGTACATGCACCCGAACGGGCAGATCCCGGCGTACGAGTGGAACTTCTCCGACGTCAACCCGCCGGTGACGGCGTGGGCGGCGCTGTGGGTCTACCAGCGTGAGGAGGAGATCCGCGGCGAGGGGGACCGGGAGTTCCTCGCTCGGGTCTTCGCGCGGCTGCTGACCAACTTCACCTGGTGGGTCAACCGCAAGGACCCCGACGGGCGCAACCTCTTCCAGGGCGGCTTCCTCGGGCTCGACAACATCGGCATCTTCGACCGCTCCGCGCCGCTGCCCGGCGGCGGGACGCTGCGCCAGGCCGACGGCACCGCGTGGATGGCGCTCTATTGCCAGTGGATGCTGCAGATCGCGGTCGAGCTCGGCAAGCACGACTCGAGCCACGCCGACATCGCGCTGAAGTTCGTCACCCACTTCGGCTGGATCGCGGTCGCGCTCACGCCACCCGGCGCCGACACGCCGCTCTGGGACGAGACCGACGGCTTCTTCTACGACGTGATGCGGATGCCCGACGGGACGACGATCCCGCTGCGCGTGCGCTCGCTCGTCGGGCTGCTGCCGATGTGCGCCGCGACCGTCTTCGAGCCCGAGACCCTCGACGGACAGCCCGGTCTCGTCGAGCGGGCGCTGAAGTTCGCCGAGCACTTCGGCGACAGCGTGCCCGTGCTCGCCCACCTGCCGGGCGCGAACGCCGACGGGCGGCGCCTGCTCGCCCTGGTCAATGAGACGCAGCTGCGCCAGATCCTCACCGTGATGCTCGACGAGGAGGAGTTCCTGTCGCCTCACGGCATCCGCGCGATCTCGCGCTACCACCTCGACCATCCGTACGAGTTCGACTGGGACGGCCAGCACTACGAGGTCCGCTATCTGCCGGCGGAGTCGGACTCCGGCATGTTCGGCGGCAACTCCAACTGGCGCGGGCCGGTGTGGTTCCCGATGAACCTGGTGATCCTGCGGGCGCTGTTCAACCTGCACCGCTACTACGGCGACGACTTCAAGATCGAGTTCCCGACCGGGTCAGGCAAGGAGATGAACCTGCGCGAGGTCGCGCTGGCGCTCGGGCGCCGGCTCTCCTCGACCTTCCTGCGCGGGCCGGACGGCCGCCGGCCGGTGTACGGCGGATCGAAGAAGTTCCAGGACGACCCGCACTGGCGCGACCTGATCCTGTTCCACGAGTACTTCCACGGCGACAACGGCGCGGGCCTGGGCGCCTCGCACCAGACCGGCTGGACCGGCTCGGTCGCCACGGTGCTGCGGATCGCGGGATGAGGATCTACGAGATCAACACCGCCGTCTTCCTCGGCGGGCGGCGGCTGGAGGAGATCGACTGGGGCTTCCTGCCCGACGTCGACGCCGTCTGGCTGATGGGCGTGTGGGAGCGCTCGCCGGCGGGGCTGGCGATCGCGCGCGAGAACCCGGAGTTGCTGTCCGGGATGCGCTCCGCGCTGCCCGACCTGCGCGACGAGGACGTGATCGGCTCGCCCTACTGCGTGCGCGACTACGTCGTCGATCCGCGCTTCGGCGACCTGGCGGCGGCGCGGGCCGCGCTGGCCGAGCGCGGGTGCAAGCTGATCCTCGACTACGTGCCCAACCACGTCGCGCCCGACCACCCATGGATCGAGTCGCACCCGGAGTTCTTCATCAGAGGCAGCGAGGCGGACCTGGCGCGCGATCCGGTGTCGTGGCTGCGGGTGGGCGACTCGATCGTCGCCCGCGGGCGCGACCCCTACTTCCCGGCCTGGCCGGACGTAGTGCAGCTCAACGCGTTCTCGCCGGACCTGCGGGCGGCGGTCGGGGAGCTGCTGCGGGGGATCGCGGAGCAGTGCGACGGCCTGCGCTGCGACATGGCGATGCTGATGGACAACGCCGTGTTCGCCCGGACCTGGAGGCTCGAGGAGCCCGAGGACCAGTTCTGGCCGCCGCTGATCGCGAGCGTGCGCGAGGACTTCACGTTCATCGCCGAGGCCTACTGGGACATGGAGTACACGCTCCAGCAGCAGGGCTTCGACTACTGCTACGACAAGCGGCTCTACGACCGGCTCGCCCACGAGGACGCGGCGTCGGTCCGCGGCCACCTGCAGGCGCACCCCGACTACCAGGCCAAGCTCCTGCGCTTCGTCGAGAACCACGACGAGCCGCGCGCGGCGAGCGAGTTCGGCGAGCGGGCGCGCGCGGCGGCGGTCGTGATGTCGACCGTCCCCGGCGGGCGGCTCTACCACGACGGCCAGCTCGACGGCTACCGCACCCACATCCCGGTCTTCCTCGCCCGCGGCCCGGTCGAGACGCCCGATCCGCTGGTGCGGGCGCTCTACGCGCCGCTGGTCGGGCTCGAGGTCACCGACTGGCGGCTGCTCGACGTCCACGACAGCGATCAGCTCGTCGCCTGGGCGTTCACCGGCTACCTGGTCGTCGTCAACCTCAGCGATGTCGAGGCGTGGGGCCGGGTGCAGTTCGCGGTCGACGGCACGCTCACCGACGTGCTGACCGGCGCGCAGTTCGAGCGCTCAGGCCCGGAGCTCCAGGTGGGTTTGGGCCCGTGGCGCGCTCACGTCTTCTCGCTCTCGGACCAGTCGTCCTCGTAGCCCTGGCCCGTTCGCGGTTTTGAACCGAAGCCCCGCTGCGAGTTGCCGAGCGTGACGCCCGGAGGCGGGCCGCCGGGCTGCGGGTCGCCGGCGCGGCCGCGGTGGGTGGGGCGGTCGGTGTCGCGCGACGGCTGCACGCGCTTGGGCTCCCCGCGCTGCTTCGGGAAATGCGGCGGCCAGGGAGCGTCCCCGAGCCCGCCCTCCTCGTCGCGGCGGGCGAGGTCCAGCAGTGCGTCGAGCGAGCCGGGCACGAGGTCGATGTCCGCGGCCGGATCGCCAACCGTCTGCAGTCTTTGCGGGACCGTGTCGAGCCGCAATTCGCCCGGTTCGGCATCGGGCACCTCGTCCCACGCCAGCGCGCACGACACCCGCGCGTCCGGGGTCGGCCGGACGGAGTAGCCGGAGGCGACGGTGCGGTCGCGGGCGTTCTGGTTGTAGTCGACGAACACGCCGTGGCGCTCTTCCTTCCACCACTTGCTCGTCGCCAGGTCGGGCGCGCGCCGCTCCACCTCGCGGGCGAGGGCGAGCGCGGCGCGGCGGACCTCGATGTAGTCGTGGATCGGCTCGATCCGCACGTTGACGTGGATGCCCTTGGAACCGCTGACCTTCGGATAGCCGCGCAGGCCGTGATCGTTGAGGACCTCGTTGACGACCATCGCCGTCTTGCGCACCTCGGGCCAGCCGACGTCGGGTGTCGGGTCGAGGTCGACGCGCAGCTCGTCCGGGTGGTCGAGATCGTCGCGGCGCACCGGGTGCGGGTTGAAGTCGATCACCCCGAGGTTGACCGCCCACGCCAGGTGCGCCTCGTCGTTGGCGACCAGCTCCTCCGCGGTGCGGCCGCTCGGGAAGGCGACCGTCGCCGTCTGCAGCCACTCGGGCAGGTTCTTCGGCACCCGCTTCTGCCAGATCGGGTCCTCGTTGATGCCGTTGACGAACCGCTTCATCACGGTCGGGCGCTCACGCAGGTGGACCAACACGGCGTCGGCGGCCGCCAGGTAGTACTCGACCAGGTCGAGCTTCGTCCAGCCGGGCTTGGGGAAGTAGACCTTGCCGGGGTTCGAGAGCCGGACCTCGTGCCCGGCGACCTCGAGCATCGTGTACTCGCTCTTCGCCATCAGGGCGGAGCGTACCGACGCCGCTATTCCGGACGGCTCGCCCAGACCAGGACGAGCGCGCCGGCGACGAGCAGCGCGACCCAGATCGGCGTGCCGGTGGGGCGCAGGAGGGCGACGAGGCCGACTGGTGGGAGCGCGGCGAGGAGCGTGGCGCGCTCCCCGAAGCCGGCACGGACCGCAAGCGCTCCGAGGCCGAGGACCGTCGCGACCAGCGCCGCGGCCTCGAGCGAGCCGGCACGGGCGTCGCTCAGCGCCAGCACGCCGAGCCAGGCGGCCGCGGCGAGCGGGAGTGCGACCGCCAGCCGGGGACCGCGGCGGCGGGGCAGCGACGTGGGCGAGGCGGTGGCGAGCGCCCCGGCCGGGTCGTCGAGCAGCCGGAGCAGGGGGAGCGCCAACAGCACGGCCGCCCAGCCGGGCCAGCGCTGCGGCGCGAGCACCACGAACGCGAGGGCGCCGACGACCGCGATCCCGGCCGGCGCGGCAGCCGCCCGCAGGCTCGGCCACGCCGGCCCGACGGCGCCGATGACCGCCCGCGAGCTCGCCTCCGCCGGCCGCGGGGCGGTCCCGGCGCGGCGAGAGCAAGGTTGATCGTGCTCTACACGGCTAACGCTTCTTTCGCTGCGCATGCGTCATGCCAGCGCGAGGCCGAGGGCCACCGCGAGCGCTCCGCCCGCCGCGACCAGCACCGTGTCCGGGCGGCGTACATCGCGCAGCAGCGCGAGCCCGGAGGCCGTCGCGATCACCCCGGCGAGGAAGACCAGATGCCACGCGGCCGAGCCGACGACCCAGTCGGTGTTGTACGGCAGCGACGGCACCGTCTCCATCGACACCCACGGGATGCTCCATGCGACCGGGCCGACCCAGACCACGATCGTCAGCAGCGGCGCGAGGATCGGCTGCGGCGTCCAGCGGCCGAAGCACACGCCGAGCGCGCCGAAGGCCATGACGATCAGCGGCGCCTGGGCGGGCTCCAGCAGCGACGGCGTGAGCGTCTCGAGCTCGATCATGATCCGCCCGTCCGGCCCCACCGCGAGCAGCCAGGCGACGACAGTGACAACCGTCGCGACGGCCGCTGCCGCCGCCAGCGAGAGCAGGATCGCTCCCGTACGGATGGCGTCGCTCCCGGGCAGCGCCGCGTACAGCTCGCCCGCCCGGTCGCGCGACACGCGGCTCGCGTTGAGGAAGCCAGCGAGGAAGGTCGTCGCGCCGAGCGTCGCGAACGCCTGGCCCGACAGCATCCAGTACTGCTGCATGTCCGCCCCGCGCTCCTGGATCAGCGTGTAGACGGTCCCGAGCAACCCGAGCAGGAAGGCGGGATGGCGGACGATCCGCAGCGCCTCCAGGCGCGCGAGCGCACCCACGACGCGACGCGGTGTCGTGACCCGCTGCGGCAGTTCGAGCACCACGGCGGTGGCGGTCATGCCGCCACCGCAGGCAGCGCCGCCGTGCCCAGCAGCATCAGGTAGCCGTCTTCCAGCGTCGGCTCGACGATCCGCGCGCCCGCCGGCGCCGCGCCGACGTGGCGATGCGCACCGTCGCCGGTCCGCCAGGCGACCGTCGCTCCCGCATCACGCATGTCCGACACCCACACGCGGCCGCGGGCGAGATCGGCCAGCGCCGCGGGCGAGCCGTCGAAGGCGACGGCGCCGTCGCGCAGCGCCACCACCCGCGAGCACAGCGCCGCGACGTCCTCGGTCTGGTGCGTGGAGAGGACCACCGCGGACGATTCCGCCGCGTCGGAGACCAGTTCGCGGAACTGCAGCCGCTGCTGGGGATCGAGCCCGGCGGTCGGCTCGTCCAGCACCAGCAGTTCGGGCGAACCCAGCAGCGCCTGCGCCAGCGCCACGCGGCGGCGCATGCCGCCCGAGAGCGCGCGGATCCGGCGATGCGCGACCTCATCGAGGCTGACCGCGCGCAGCACCCGCCGCACCTCGGCGTGGCGGGCGTCGCGGTCGACCCACTCCTTGAGCGTCGCGATGTAGTCGACGAACTCGAACGCGGTGAAGTGCTGGTGGAAGCCGGGGTCCTGCGGCAGGTAGCCGAGGCGCCGCCGGATCTCCGTTCGCTCGCCGGTGTCGCGCGGGTCGCGGTCGAGCAGCCGCAGCGCTCCCCCGCTCGGGCGCAGCACGGTCGCGAGCATCCGCATCAGGGTCGTCTTGCCCGCGCCGTTGGGGCCGAGCAACCCGGTGATCCCCCGGTCGATCTCGAGCGTGACGCCGGCGAGCGCGAGCTTGCGCCCATACGCCTTGGTCAAGCCGTCCATGCTCACGGCGGTTCTCATTCGTGGCTCCTGATGTCGAAGTTATCGCGTCGCGCGAGGACGGCGGCGAGCCCGGCCACGCCGACGGCAAGTGAGGTGAGCTGCCCGGCGTCGCCGAACGCGCTCAGCGGATCCCCCGACGCCTGCCACGCGCCGAGCACGACGAAGACCCACGTGCCGGCGACCAGCAGGCTCGACACCGCCGGGCCGATGCTGGTGGCGAGGCCGAGCCCCGCGAGCGTGAGACCGAGTGACGGCAGCAACCACGCGGCGACCGTCCAATCCAACCCGGGCAGCGCCAGCGCGGCGCCCGCGGCGATCAGCGCCGTCACGGCGACCACGGCCAGCGCACGCAACACGAGCAGCCGGAACGATCCGAGCGGCGCCGCGAGCGTGAGCTCGAAGGCCGGATCGACGAGCGGGCCGTACGCGGCCGCGACTCCGGCCAGCGGCAAGAGCGGGGCGACGAGAAGGAACACCATCACGCCCTCTTCGCCGCGAGCGCGGGCGGAGACGACCGCGAGCGTCAACACGATCGCGATCGCCGCGAGCCAGGACAGCCGCAGCGCGGGCGTGACGGCGAGCAGGCGCGCCGTCGGCTCGCCCACGCCCGCGCGCACCAGCGCACGTTCTACGAACGTCCGCGGCGGCACGTCGATCGCATCCTCGATCGCGTCCCAGGTCCGCGCCATGCGGGTGGTGTCGACGAGGCCGGCGACCGCCGCGCGGCAGTCCCCGCAAGCGGGCAGATGGGCCTCGACGGAGAACGACCGGGCCTGATCGAGCTCCCCGCGGGCGTAGCGCACGAGCCAGTCGTGCTCCAAGTGCGTGCTCATGTCAGTTCCTCCCGAAGCTGGGCTCGCGCGCGCATCATGCGCGTCTTGACCGTTCCGGCCGGGATGCCGAGCAGCCGGCCGGCCTCCTTGGTGGTGAGATCGTCGAGGATCGTGGCCTGGACGACCGCCCGCAGTTCAGGCGAGAGCCGATTCAGCGCACCCGCGAGATCGCCGTACTCGACACCCGCGAGCACGGCCTCCTCCGCGGAGGGCTCGGTGGCGTCGCCGCCGTGCAACACGCCGCGCACGGGATGCCTGCGCAGCGAGTCGATCAGCCGGCGGATCGCGATCCCCCAGATCCAGGCGCCGACCTCGCCCGAGCCGTCCCACCGGCGCGCGGTGCGCCAGACGGCCAGGAACGTGTCCTGGATGGCGTCGTCGACGCGGTCGGGATCGGCGCAGCGGCGCTGCAGGCGCAGCGTGAGCCACGGCCCGTGGCGCTCGTAGAGCGCACGGAGCGCGCGCCGGTCGCCCGCGGCAACGGCGGCGAGGAGCTCGCGATCGTCGGTGGCGTTCATGCCCTACCTGTCGCGATGTGCGGCATGACCGGTTCACCCTCCCACGTCCTGCTGCGACACTGGTCACATGAGCCGTTCCCTCACCCCCGTCAACCGGGTCGGGGTCGACGAACGCGCCGCGGCTCTCGGGCGCCGCTCGATCAAGACCACCGCGAAGCGCGAGGGCATCAAGCTCGCGACGTCGATGATCGACCTGACGACGCTCGAGGGATCAGACACGCCCGGCAAGGTCCGGCATCTGTGCGCGAAGGCCGTCTGTCCCGACCCCTCCCGGCCCGAGATTCCCTCCGTCGCCGCCGTCTGCGTGTATCCGGCGCTGGTCGGCGTGGCCGCCGAGGCGCTGCGCGGCACCGGTGTGCAGGTCGCTTCCGTCGCCACCGGCTTCCCGGCGGGGCAGACGTCGCTGGACGTGAAGGTCGTCGAGACGCGCGAGGCCGTCGCCGCGGGCGCGACCGAGATCGACATGGTGATCTCGCGCGAGGCCTACCTGGCGGGTGACGACGCGCGGGTCGCGCGTGAGATCGAGGCCGTCAAGGAGGCGTGCGGCGACGCGCACCTGAAGGTGATCCTCGAGACCGCCGAGCTGCCGACCTACGCGCACATCCGGCACGCCTCCGAGCTGGCGATCACCGCGGGCGCGGACGTGATCAAGACCTCGACCGGCAAGTCGACCTCCGGCGCGACGCCCGGCGTCGTGCTGGTGATGCTCGAGGTCGTGCGCGAGCACCTGTGGAAGACGGGCCGCGTCGTGGGTGTCAAGGCCGCCGGCGGCGTGTCGAACACCAAGACGGCGCTGCACATGCTCGTGCTCGTCAAGGAGACGCTCGGCGACGACTGGCTCACGCCCGACCGCTTCCGGATCGGCGCGTCGTCGCTGTTGAACGACCTGCTGATGCAGTACGCCAAGCTCGACGGCGGCCACTACGGGCGCGCCGAGGACTTCTCGAAGGAGTGACTCGATGGCCACGGTGACCCCTCGAGCGGCATTGACCTGGGACTACGCGCCGGCGCCGGAGTCGCGTGACGCGGCGACGCTGCGTGAGAGCTACGACCTCTTCATCGGCGGCCAGTTCGTGGCGCCGACCGACGGCACGCGGGTGCAGACGATCAACCCCGCCACCGAGGAAGCGCTCGCGGAGGTCTCCTTCGCAGGGCCGGGCGACGTGGCGCTGGCCGTGTCGGCCGCGCGCGAAGCCGCTGCGTCGTGGGCGGCGTTGCCGGCGCTGGAGCGCGGCAAGTACCTGTTCCGGATCGCCCGGTTGATTCAGGAGCGGGCGCGGGAGCTGGCGATCGTCGAGTCCCTGGACGGCGGCAAGCCGATCCGCGAGTCGCGCGACGTCGACGTGCCGCTGGCCGCCGCGCACTTCTTCTCCTACGCCGGCTGGGCGGACAAGCTGTCCTACGCGCTCGGCGGGCGGTCGTTCGCGCCGCGGGGCGTGGTGGGGCAGGTCGTGCCGTGGAACTTCCCGCTGCTGATGGCGGCCTGGAAGCTCGCGCCTGCTCTGGCCTGCGGGAACACCGCCGTCCTGAAGCCCGCCGAGACGACGCCGCTGACCGCGCTGCTGCTGGCGGAGATCATCCAGGAGGCGGACCTGCCGCCGGGCGTGGTCAACATCGTCACCGGCGACGGCGCCGCGGGCGCGGCGCTGGTGCGGTCAGACGTCGACAAGGTCGCCTTCACCGGCTCGACCGCGGTCGGCAAGGAGATCCAGCGCGCGCTGGCCGGCACGGGCCGCGGGCTGACGCTGGAGCTCGGCGGCAAGTCGGCCAACATCGTCTTCGAGGACGCGGCGCTCGACCAGGCGGTCGAGGGCATCATCGAGGGCATCTTCTTCAACCAGGGCCACGTCTGCTGCGCCGGGTCGCGGCTGCTGCTGCAGGAGAGCGTCGCCGAGGAGGTCGTGCGGCGGCTGTGGGCGCGGATGGAGCGCCTGCGGGTCGGCGATCCGCTGGACAAGAACACCGACGTGGGCGCGATCAACTCCGCCGCGCAGCTGGAGCGGATCACGTCGCTGGTGGCCGAAGGCGAGCGCGAGGGCGCGGTGCGCCGCTCGATCTCCTGCGCGCTGCCCGAGCACGGCTACTGGTTCCCGCCGACGATGTTCCTCGGCGTCGCGCCCGCGAACCGGATCGCCGTCGAGGAGATCTTCGGGCCGGTCGTGTCGGTCACGACGTTCCGGACGCCCGCCGAGGCCGTCGAACGGGCGAACAACTCCGCGTACGGCCTGGCCGCGGGCGTGTGGACCGACAACGGCTCCAAGGCCTTCGAGGTGGCCGGCAAGCTGCGGGCCGGCGTCGTCTGGCAGAACACCTACAACAAGTTCGACCCGACGGCCGCGTTCGGCGGCTACAAGGAGAGCGGCTTCGGGCGCGAGGGTGGCCCGTCCGGCCTGCTGCCGTACCTCAAGGTGGGCTCGGCATGAGCCGCCGCTCGCTCGTCGCCAAGACGTACAAGCTCTACCTGGGAGGCGCGTTCGTGCGCTCGGAGTCAGGACGTAGCGATCCGGCCACCGACCACGCGGGTGCGCACCTCGCCAACGTTCCCCGCTCCTCCCGCAAGGACGTCCGCGACGCGGTCAAGGCCGCCCGCGGCGGCTTCGGCGGGTGGTCCAAGCGCACCGCCTACAACCGCGGTCAGGTGCTCTACCGCTTCGCCGAGGCACTGGAGTCGCGCTCCGATGAGCTGGCGCGCGCCGCCGTCGCGCAGCGCGACGCGTCGCTGGCCGAGGCCCGCGCCGAGCTCGGCGCGGCCGTCGACCTGCTGGTCCACTACGCGGGCTGGACGGACAAGCTCAGCGTCGTGATGGGCGGGATCAACCCGGTCGCCGGGCCGCACCTCTCGTTCTCGACGCCCGAGCCGACCGGCGTCGTCGCGGTCCTCGCCCCCGACGAGCCGGACGTGTTGGGCCTGGTGCGCGAGATCGCCCCGGTCCTGGCGGCCGGCAACACCGTCGTGGCGATCCTCTCGCGCCGCTGGCCGCTGCGCGGGCTGGACCTCGGCGAGGTCGCCGGCGTCTCCGACGTCCCAGCCGGCGCCCTGAACCTCCTGTGCGGGCGGATGGACGAGCTGCTGGCGCCGCTGTGCGGTCATCGCGACGTCAACGCGATCGTCGACGCGACGGGCGACCCCTCGCTGGCGGTCACGATCGACGAACTCGCCTCGGAGACCGTCAAGCGCGTCTCGCGCCCGACCCCCGATACCGATCCGCTCTCGCGGCTGGAAGCGGTCATGGAGCTCAAGACCGCCTGGCACCCCGTCGGGACCTAGCCGGGCCCGTTCGGGATGTGCCACACGATCGCCGTCCCGGACAATCGAGTTCCTCCGCCTTGCTTTTCGCCGGGCTTCTTCTTCGGTCTCGACCGGTGACTCCTCGAGCGTCTTCGCGACAACGGTCTCGACCTCCGCCGCGGTCTCCGTCTCGTCGGGCTCGGTCTCCGTCATCTCCGTCTCAGGCTCGGTGAGCAGTGCGACGCCGCCGGTCTCCACGTCGTCGTCGTCCTTGCCGCCGTTACGCGCGAGGATGCGCGACATCGCCTGGTCGCATCTACGGGATGCCTAGGCGGCGCTGGGCCGTGGTTCGCGCAGCGACAAACCTGATTGGCGCGCGCTGCGCGGTACGGTCTTACCGATGAGCGCACCGTTCACTTTCGAGGCCAATGGCGACGGCACCACGACCCTCGTGGTCCCCGCTCCGAGCGGCCCGCCCGCCCGCCTGAAGCTCGACGCGGCCGCGGCGCGCGAACTCCGCGACGGCATGGACGCCGCGGTCGCGCTCGGCGTCTCCGGCGGGCAAGGTCCCGCCCACCAGTTCGCGGTCGGAGACGCGACCGTGACCGTGTCCGCCGTACCCGGCGGCTCGGTCAACCTGCGCATCGACCGCTAACGAGGAACCGCAGGGACGCTTCCACCGGGTGTGAGCCCACGCGCTCTAGCCCGGAAGCGCTGCGGTGACCTGGGCGGCGAGCCTCCCGGCCGCCGGTCAGATACAAGCGGGCACCGCTGGTGGCACGGCCGAGTTCTGTGAGCAGCGCAAGCGTGCGTTCAGCGGTGGCTTCGGCGCGCATCTTGTTCCAACGAGACCAGGAACGAACTCAACCGCCTGCGCAGCGCGTTGTAGGTGCCGTAGGCGCCCGGTGCGCCGCGTTCGCCGAGCAACTTGTACATCCGTAGGCCCGAGTCGGGCCGGTCGACTCCTGGAACGTCGATACCGCAGGCGCGCAGACGCGGCGCCCCGGTCGCGACCAGCATCGCCTCGACGGTGTCGCGCCCGGCACGCAGGTCGTCGAGACCGGCGACGATCAACTCGCGCCCCGGCAGGCCGTCGGGGATGTCTGCGTGCACGCTGACGGGCGGGTGGCTCACAGCGCGAGGATAGAAACTCCTACGGAGAGAGGGGGATTCGAACCCCCGGACGAGTTTCCCCGTCACACGATTTCCAGTCGTGCCCGTTCAGCCGCTCCGGCACCTCTCCAACGACGGCGACAGGCTAGCGCGAACTAGATTTGCCAGGTTCCGTCGACCAACACCGGCACCCGGTCGCCGTCGGTCGTGATGCCCGTGACCGTGAGGTCGGGGCGGCCGATCATGAAGTCGATGTGGATGTCGGACTCGTTCATCCGCGAGGCCGTTTCCTCGTCGTCGGTGAGGAACGGGAAGGCGCGGCCGAGGGCGATGTGGGAGGCCGCGTTCTCGTCGATCAGCGTGTCGTAGAAGACGGTGTCGAGGGCGCCGATGCGGCCTTCGCGGTCCACGAGCGCCACCTCGCCGAGGCGCGCGGCGCCGTCGTCGCGGGTGATGATCGTGCGCATCGTCTCCTGGGCGGTCGAGGAGTCCAGCCGGGCGACGCGCCCCTTCTCGAACTTGACCACGAGGTCGCGGACGACGGTGCCGTCGATCAGGACGAGCGGCTTGCTCGCGGAGACCACGCCGTCGACCCGGGTCGGGTCGGGCGAGGTGAAGACCTCCTCGGTCGGGAGGTTCGGCATGTGCGGGATGCCGTCGGCGGTCGAGAAGCGCGCGGCCTGCCACTGGACGGCCTGCAGCAGCCCGACGGTGAAGTCGGTGCCGGGACCCGTGTAGTGCAGCGCGTCGAAGCGGCGCTCCGTGAGCTTGCGAGCCACCTCCACGAGCCGGTCGGCGCGGGCCTTCCAGGCGCTGACCGGGTCCTCCTCGTCCAGGCGCAGCACGTGCAGCAGCTGCTCTTCGAGCTTGGCCAGCGCGGCGTCGGGCTCGAGGTCCGGGTGCACGAGCTCGGCCCACGCGGCGGTGGGGCCGGGGAGGATCGTCCAGTTGATCTGACGCCGGCCGACGACCTCGCCGGTCTCGCGGATCGCGGGCAGCCGGTCACGGCCGGAGCGCACCGGGTCCAGATCGTCCATCAGGCCGGGCGCGACCGGGCCGCTCAGCGTGATCGCGGCCCCGCGCTCGCGGCCGATCGCGAGGATCCGGTCGCCGTACCACGGCGGGACGTACTCGATCGTGTCGTCGGCCGCGTACTCGATCCGCGCGCGCTTGATCCACGGGTCGAACCAGGCGAGATCGACGAACTTCGCGCCCTTGACGTACGCCCGTTCAGCGATCGCCCGGACGAGCCGCTCCTTGCCCGGCGCCCCGCTCAGCGAGACGATCTGCCCCGGCTGGAGGTTGGCCCCGAAGTCGACGGCGAGCTCAGCGAAGCGTGCGAGAGTGACATCGTCCATGGCACGGCGAGCGTAGCTGGTGCGAGGATGCAGCCGTGCCGCCGCGCTACCGTCACGTCCTGGTCGCCTTCGACGGATCTCTCGACGCCGAGCTCGCGCTCGCGCACGGCGTGGCGCTCGCCCAAGCGTCGCATGCCCGCCTCGCCGTCGTGACCGTCGTGCCGCCTCCGCCGCTGCTCTCGTGGCAGGCGCCAGGCGGGATGCAGGGGGTGCACGACTCTGAGCAGGCCGAGCTCGACCTGCGCCTGCGCGCGGCGGCCGACAAGGTCCCGGACGACCTCTCGCTGACCACGCGCCTGCTCGATGGCGACCCGGCACGGGAGATCCTGCGCGCCGCCCGCGACGGCGAGCACGACGTGATCGTCATGGGCTCGCGCGGCCGCGGGCGGGTGTCCGCGGCGGTCCTCGGCTCGGTCTCCAACCACGTCATGCACGAGGCCGACGTGCCCGTGATCGTCATCCACCGTCCTCGCCGCGACGACGGACCCGACCTGGCGGCGTGACGTTCACGGTCCTCGACGCGCCCTGCAACCTGGGGCTCCGCCCACCCGCGCCGGGCCTTGAGCCGGGCGTGCGGCGGCTCGCCGACGCGTTGCGAGCGTGCGGGCTGGTCAAGCGCCTCGGGGCGCAGGACGCCGGGCGGGTCGACGCGCCGGCCTACGTCTCGGTCCCGGTCAACCGCGCGGCGCTGAGCGGCTACACGCGGGTCTTGGCCGATCGGGTGGGGGAACTGGTGGACGCCGGCGCGCGCCCGCTGGTGCTCGGCGGCGACTGCAGCATCCTGCTCGGCGCGATGCTCGCGCTGCGGCGCCGGGCGCGGCACGGGCTCGTCCACGTCGACGGGCACCTCGACTTCCGCCATCCCGGCTGGTCCGGCGGGATCGGTGCGGTGGCGGGCGAGGACCTCGCGGGCGTCACCGGGCGCCTGGAGGCGGAGCTGTCCGACCTCGACGGGCTCGGGCCGTACGTGCTCGACGCGGACACGGTGCACATGGGCGACCGCGAGCGCTGGCCGGAGGAGGTCGCCGCGGTGGCGGAGACCGGCATCACGGCGCTCGGACTCGACGAGCTGCGGGCGCGCGGACCGGTCGTCCCGGCCGTCCCGTACTGGGTCCACGTCGACGCCGACGTGCTCGACAGCGCACTGCTGCCCGCGGTCGACTCCCCCGCTCCCGGCGGGCTGACCTTCGAGGAGCTCTCGGCGCTCCTGCGCACGCTCCTGGAGGGCCCCGTGGTCGGCGTGCAGATCACCGTCTTCGATCCCGATCTGGACCCGGACGGCACCCAGGCGAGCGCGCTGTCCGACTGCCTCGTCACCGGTTTGGGGGATCGGGCTTAAGCATTCTTGACGGGGTGTCGATACGTATTACCGCCTGACCGCTCGCCCTGCGACGGTCACTGACTACGACACCCAGGAGGACAGACAGGATCACGTGAAGGCCGCCAGTGCTGCGTTGCCGTGCGCCCCCGACGGGCACAGCATCCCAGCGCGACACACGTCCCCGGTCAGCGCGAACGCGCGACCGTCACGGACGGGAATAAGCGGCAGGCTCCTGCCCGGGCCAGCTGAAACACGCCCCCGCGGCAAAGACAGCACTTCGTGCGGTCCGGATATATGCAGTTCCGCCGTCTCGGCAGCCTTGCGGCTGCCTGCTGCACCATCACGCTCGCCTGCACGGCGAGCGCGCTCGCCGCCGATACGCCGGCGACCACCGCCGCACCGGCCCGGGCGCTGCCCGCCGGATGCACCCACGGTTTCACGGTCTCCGCTCACCACCGCTACGCCATCCGCGTGTTCCACCGCGCGAGCGTCTCGCGCAGCGCGAAGCACCGGCTCGCCAAGATGCGGCACTGCCAGAAGCAGGGCCACAGGGGCACCGTCGCGGCGCGGCACACCGAGCGCCGGCTCATGCGCTGGCGCACGCTGTATCACTGCACGCAGGGCAAGGTCGTCAACTGCATCCGCTCCGCGACCCGTACGTACGGCGGCAGCTTCGCCCACAACGTCGCCTGCGCGCGCTCTGAATCCGGCCTGAGCCCGTACGCCCGCAACGGCGGCGGCTCGGGAGCGACCGGGCTCTACCAGTTCCTGCCGTCGACGTGGTCGAGCACGCTGGCGCGCATGGGCGTCGGCGCGAAGTCGATCTACTCCGCGAAGTGGCAGGCCCGCGCCGCGGCGTGGAAGTTCAGCCACGACGGCTTCGGCGAGTGGAGCGGCGCCGGCTGTTAGGCAGCTTGTAGGTAGGCGAGCACGGCGAGCACCCGGCGGTGGCCGTCTTCGGGCACCGCGAGCTTGGCGAAGATCGCCGTGATGTGGCGCTCCACGGCCCGTTCAGACAGGAAGAGGCGGCAGGCGATGCCGCGGTTGCTCTCACCGTCGGCCATGCCGGCGAGGACCTCGCGCTCGCGCCGGGTCAGGCCGCTGAACGGGTCGGCCCGGCGCCGCCGGTCGACCATCCGGCCGACGAGCTGGGGATCGAGCACCGACCCGCCTCGCCCCACCTCGCGGATCGCGTCGGTGAGGCGGCCGGGCTCGCAGATCCGGTCACGGAGCAGGTAGCCGATGCCGGTGTTCCCGAGCCCGGTGAGCTGCGCTGGATCGGCCTGGTGGGCGAGTACCAGCAGGCCGACCGACGGCATCTCCGCGCGGACCGTGCGCGCCGCCGCCAGCGCCTCGTCGCCGAGCACCGCCACGTCCGGCCGGTGGCCGCGGACCTTGCGCAGCAGCTCGACCCCGTCGCCCGCCTCCGCGACGACCTCGAACCCCGCCTCCTCGGCCAAGCGGACGAGCCCGGCGCGCGCGAGCAACGAGTGTTCGGCGATCACGATCCTCATGGCGCGTAGAGGCTCAGGACGAGCTGGACGGTCGCGTCGGCGCTGGCGGCGCTGAAGGCCTCGCCCGACGCCGCGCTCTCGAGCGCGACGCCGAGGATCGCGGCCCAGAACCCGCGCGCCTCCTCGCCCGGGTGGGTGCGGATCTGCCACCCGCGTTTGGCGAGGTTCTCCACCACCGCCCGCTCGCCCTCGGCGTGCAACCGCGCGAACGTCTCCCGCACCCGCGGCGCCAGCTCCTGCCGGCGGCGCACCAGCAGCGATGCCTCCACGAAGGTCAGCAGGGCGGGTGAGGCGAGCGCGGTGTCGACCAGCGCGCGGACGTAGGTGCGCGGCGTGCGCGTCCGGTCTCCCGCCCGCTCGACCTCGGTCGCCGCGCGCAGGACGCCGCGGCACGCGGCCTCGACGAACAGCGCCTCCTTGCTGCCGAAGTAGTAGGTGACCTGGCTCGGGAACGTGCCCGCGGCGGCCGCGATGTCGGCCTGCGAGACGCCCGCCAGGCCGCGCGCGGCGAAGAGCGGGCCGGCGGCGTCGAGCAGTGCGCGGCGGGTCTGCTGCCCCGCGGCGCGGGTCGCCCGGGGGTGAGAAAAGGGTGTCACGACGAACATTGTCTGTTGGACAAACAAGGTCCGTCAAGCGGATCCGGCTATTCCACCGGGTGGCTCGACCACGGATGGCGGTTGTCCGCCACCGACGGTCGGCGTGCTCAATGGCGATGGCGGCGCTGCGACGGGATCGTTGAGCAATGCATCTGTCCTACGCTCGCGGCCACTCCGACATCCCCCTCCTCGACGAGACGATCGGCACGGCGCTGCGCCGGACCGTCGCCCGCTTCCCCGACCGCGAGGCGCTGGTGGTGCCGCACCAGGGCTATCGCGCGACGTACGCCGAGCTCTGGCGCGAGGTCGACCAGGCGGCGCGCGCGCTGATCGCCCACGGCGTACGGGCAGGCGACCGCGTCGGCATCTGGGCGCCGAACCGGTTCGAGTGGGTCGTCGTCCAGTACGCGACCGCACGCGTCGGCGCGATCCTCGTCACGATCAACCCCGCCTACAAGGCGGGTGAGCTGCGGCACGCGCTCAACGCCGCCGGGGTAAGCCTGCTGGTGCTCGCCCGCGGGTTCCGGGGCACCGCCTACCTGCCGCTGCTCGACGAGGTGCGCGGCGCGTGTCCGGCGCTGCGCGAGACGATCGTGCTCGAGGACGACTGGTCGCGCTTCCTGGACGACGGCGACATGGTGTCGGAGCACGAATTGGTCGCCCGGGAGTTCGCCCTGCGCCCCGGCGACGCGATCAACATCCAGTACACGTCGGGCACGACCGGCGCCCCGAAGGGCGCGACGCTCTCGCACCGCAACATCCTCAACAACGCGTACTTCAGCGGGCTCCGGGCGGGCTACAGCCAGCACGAGCGGGTGTGCGTGCCGGTGCCCTTCTACCACTGCTTCGGCATGGTGCTCGGGAGCCTCGCGTGCATCGCCCACGGGGCCTGCATCGTCGTGCCGGGCGAGTCATTCGAGCCCGCGACCGTGCTCGCGACGGTGGAGGCGGAGCGGTGCACGGCGCTCTACGGCGTGCCGACCATGTTCATCGCCGAGCTCGACGAGCCGGGGTTCGACCTGTATGACCTCTCCAGCCTGCGGACGGGGATGATGGGCGGCGCGCCGTGCCCGGTGGAGGTCATGAAGGCGGTCCGCTCGCGCATGCACATGGGCGAGGTCGCGATCGTGTGCGGGATGACCGAGACCGCGCCGCTGTCGACGCAGACGACGCCGGACGACCCGGTCGACAAGCGCGTGTCGACCGTCGGCCGCGTGCACCCGCACGTCGAGCTGAAGGTCGTCGACCCCGAGACGGGCGAGACCGTCCCGCGCGGCGTCGCGGGCGAGCAGTGCACGCGCGGCTACAGCGTGATGCTCGGCTACTGGGACGATCCGGAGGCCACGCGCCGGGCGATCGACGAGGACGGTTGGATGCACACCGGCGACCTCGCGGTGATGGACGACGACGGCTACCTGAGCATCGTCGGGCGCATCAAGGACATGATCATCCGCGGCGGCGAGAACATCTACCCGCGCGAGATCGAGGAGTTCCTGCACGCGCTGCCGGCCGTCGCCGACGCCCACGTCATCGGCGTGCCCAGCGAGCGCTACGGCGAGGAGGTCATGGCGTGGGTGAAGCCGGCGGCGGGCGCTTCGGTCTCAGCGGCTGACCTGGTCGCCGCCTGCCGCGGGCGGATCGCCTCGTTCAAGATCCCCGCCCACTGGCGGATCGTTGAGAGCTTCCCGATGACCGTCACGGGCAAGATCCAGAAATTCCGGCTGCGCGAACTGGCGGCGGGATGAGCTGCGTCGTCTGCTCGCTGGCGACCGACGGCGGCGCGCCGGTGCACCCCGAGTGCGTCGGGCCGGGGCTGCTCCGCGAGGCTGTGCTGGCCGTCGCGGAGCTGCTCGCGGTGGTCACGACGCCGGTCGTGATCGTGTGGGCGGGTTAGGCCCGCTTCTGCTCGCCGGCGCCCAGCACGCGGTCCAGCGTGTCGTCCCACTTCCCCGCCTCGGTGCCGTACTCGTCGTGGCGCCGCCACCACCGGTAGGTCGGCGATTGCGGGGTGCCGGCGGGTGACTCCTCCCACTCCTCCTGACGCCCGAACGGCGCCACGTCGAGGTAGCTGAAGGTGCTCCCGAGCGCCTCGTCGCCGCGGCCGTTGACGAAGTAGGTCCGGAAGACCTGCTCGCCCTCGCGGAGGAAGACGTTCGTGCCGTGCCACTCGTCCACGCCGAAGTCGGCGTCGAAGCTGTCGGTCAGCGTGTACCACGGGACGTCCCAGCCCATCCGCTCCTTGAGCCGGGCGATCTCGGCCTGCGGCGCGCGCGACACGTACGCGAACGTGATGCCGCGGGCGTTGAGATGCGCCGGGTGGGCGTCCTGGTCGGCCATCAGCGAGCAGCCGACGCACCCGCCCTCAGGCCACGTGCCCACGCCGGGCTCGAAGAAGAACCGGTAGACGATCAGCTGGCTGCGCCCCTCGAACAGGTCGAGCAGGCTCGCGGGCCCGTTCGGTCCCTCGAACGCGTAGCTGGTGTCGACGGGCATCCGCGGCATCCGCCGCCGCTCGGCGGCCAGCGCGTCGCCCGCCCGGGTGTGGGCCTTCTCCTTGACGAGAAGCTCCTGGCGCGCGGTTTCCCATTCCTGTGGTGTGACAATCGAGGCGTTACTCATGGGTTACACCTTACGCGTAACTCTCGGGTTACGCAAGTCGTTCATCCGCGCCGGGCGAGGCGGCGTCACCCGCGCTCGGATGACGATGAGCTGGCCATGCCGCACCTGAACATCTCCCATCACGAGCGCGTCGAGGGGCATCCGCACCGCTGGCACGTCTATCTGCACGGGCGCCCGGACCCGATCCCGGTCGAGTTCCCCGAAGACGAGCGCAGGGGTCTGGCGATGAGCGACGAGGACGTGCACGACTTCCTCCCCACCGCGCTCGAACGCCACCACTCCGAGAACCGCGACGACGTCCTGCCCGGCGAGGAGTACCTCGAAGCCACCTGGGAGGATCCGGTGCGCGTCTATCAGACGCACTTCAACGCCTGAGCGCGGTCGCGGGGCCGCGATATGGGACGCTTGTGCGCATGCCTTGGGTCCCCGAGACGTTCAGTGCGCCGGTGCTGCAGGAGCTGCTCGACAAGCGCCGGCGTGAGCGGCTCGTCGCGGTGCCCTACTTCGACGGCCTGCTCTCGGGCGAGCCGGGCGCGTTGCTCGAGTCCTTCGCGGGCGAGCCCGAGATCCACGACCCGATTCGAGGACGCGTCAAGGGCGCGCAGGCGTTCAACGCGTTCGCTGCCCATACGAGGGCGTGGCTACAGGAGCGCAACGCCTCAATCGAGGACCTGGAGCACGTCGTCCTCGGGGGACACGGCTTCGAAGAGGTGATCGTGCACCTCGACGGTGAGCACGGCCGCGTCGCGCTTCCGTTCGTGATCGTCGCCGACCGCGAAGCGGACGGACGCATCGACGAGCTGCGGATCTACTACAGCAGCGTGCCGCTGACCGGCCGCCACGTGAACCGCCCACCCGTGTTGCAGCCGGACCCCGAGCTGCACGGGTCAGACGTGGTGGGCGAGTACCTGGGAGCGCTCGCGAGCGGCGACGTCGACGCGATCCTCGCGGCGTTCGAACCGGACGGTCCGCGGGCGCAATACGAGCGATGGTTCTCCAACGGTGGCGGCATCCCGCTCGAACGTTGCAGGCTCATCGACGACGGGCGGGTGTGCGCGCTGGAGTACAACGTCGTGCGCTGGGGCGCGACGCACCTGCCCCCGCAGGCCGGCGTGGCCGTGCACGTCCGCGGGGAGAGCGGCAAGCTCGCCGCGGCCCGCCTCTACGACGACGCGGACCCGCGGCTGCCGGCGGCCTGACCGCCGTCGACGTGCAGGACCTCGCCGGTGACGAACGTCGCCCGCTCGAGGTAGAGGATCGCGTCGACGACATCGCTGATCTGGCCCAGCCGGCCGACGGGATGCAGGGCGGCCATGCCCGCGTAGGTGTCCGGGTCGTGCGCCGGCGTCTGGATGACGCCCAGCGAGACCGCGTTGACGCGCACGCCGCGTGACGCGTACTCGACGGCGAGCGACCGCGCCACCACGGCCAGCCCGCCCTTGGTGAGCACCGACAGCGCGGCCGGCCGGGCGCTGCTCGGGTGGTCGACGAGGCTCGTGCTGACGTTGATGACATGCCCGCCGCCCTGATCGACCATGTGCCCGATGGCGCGCTGGGTGATGTGGAAGAACCCGGCGAGGTTGACGCTGGTGAGGGCCTCGAAGTCCTCCGGCGTGTAGTCGGTGAACGGCTTGCCGATGAAGATCCCGGCGTTGTTGATCAGGCTGTCGATCCGCCCGAACCGCTCGAGCGTGGCCTCGATCACCCGCTCGGCGGTGTCGGGATCGGCGGCGTCCCCGGGCACGGTGAGGTAGTCGGCCGCGTCGGAGGGGAGGATGTAGCGCGAGCTGCCGACGACGGCGTACCCCGCGCCGCGGAACCCGGCGACGAGCCCGGCGCCGATCCCCCGCGAGGCGCCCGTGATGATCGCGACCTTTAACGCGCCGTCCTCGGACGCGGTTCCGGGCTCGGGCATGGCCCGAACATAGAGCGTGCATGGGTGACGGCTGGATCACCCGGCCCGGATGACACAAAGCCGCGACCCCTCTCGCCTACCGGCTTCGCACATCGCGACGCGCTCTCAGCACTCAGCCCTTCCGCCGCGCCGGAATGTACGTTCGCAGTCGTGACGTTAGACCCGATCGTGTCGCTGTCAGTTTCGCTTGCCGAGGCGCCCGGCAGCGTCGCACTCTTCCTTGGCTCTGGAGTCTCTGTCGACGCTGGCATTCCGACAGGCTGGGATATCTACGTCGATGGAGTCCAGCGATTGCGACGGCTTGAAGAAGGCGACGTCGAACCGCTCTCCGCTGATGACGTGGAGAGGTGGTTGACGGAGACGGGCCGAGCGGACTTCAACTACTCCCGACTCTTGGAAGACATAGTTCCGGACGCGGCGACGCGGAGGACCTACATCGCCGGCTACTTTGCCGATGCCAGCCCTGGAGCAACGCATCAACACGTAGCGGACCTCATCGCTGACGGCCTCGTGCGCGTCGTCGTTACGACCAATTTCGATCGGCTTCTGGAGCAGGCATTGGCAGCGCGTGGGATTGAGCCAATCGTCGTTTCCGACGACTCCAGCCTTGCAGCGATGCCCCGTCGCGAGCATGCGACATGCTTCCTACTCAAGGCACACGGTGACTACCAACAGGAGACGATCCGCAACACTCCCGGCGAGCTCGCCGAACTTGAGCCCGGAGTTGCGGCGGAACTGCAGGCGATCCTCGATCGCTACGGCGTCCTCCTGGTCGGCTACTCCGGAAATGACGAAGCGATCCGCCGAGCGCTGTGCGCCCGACGGAGCCGGTACGGACTCTGGTGGCTGAGTCGCAGCGATCCGCCGCGCGCGCCGATTCCCGAACTTCTCGAACGGACTGCCGGGCGTGCCATCGTTCGAGAGTCGGCTAGCGAGTTCTTCGCCGACCTCCGAGGCCGACTCGCTGTGTACAAGCAGCACCCGTCGGGCCACACACCCGCCACGGTTCACGACGAGATCCTTGCGTTGCTCCAGAGCGGAGACCAGGTCGGGCTTACCGAATCGCTCCGACGTGAGCACCACGCATATGACGCGGGGATGACCGCGTGGACCGCCACTCACGCCAACAGTGGCAACAGCTTTGCTGCCATCGAAGCAGCGCTTCCCGACATCGTCGCGATCCTCGAACGCCGGTTGGCTTCGATTCTGCCCGTCGCATTTCACGACTCACGCCAGCTCACAGCAACCCTGAGAGCTCTGACGCGCAGCATCGAATCGCGTCAGCTACACGGCCACTGGCACGGCCAGGCAAGGTGGACTGGTTGGGCGATCGGCTACACCGTCGGCGCAATTCTGGCTCGCCTCGAGCGGTGGGACGACGCGCTGACCATCGCCACGGTGACCGTGAGCGACGGTCACCGCACTGAGTTTCTACTTCGACACGGTGGCAGCCTCGGCCAAGCAATCGCTCAGATCCACTCGACGAATCGCGGGAAGAAGTTCCATGCTGGCGACTGGGAGCACCTCCACGAGACCGTCGCCGGGTTCGGCTGGCTGTCCGACCGGTACCCAGAGCTCTTCGACGGCGACGGACAACCGCGCGGCCACCTCAGTTCTTTCGACTTTCTTGTCAACATCGCGGCAGCGCTCCGCCAGGAGGCGCATCTGGCCTATTGGACGACCGCAGGTAATGCCGCGCGTGACACTGCCCGACGAATGAACTCCGAGCCCGACGCGATCGGCTCACTTTTCGAGTTCGTCGACGAACCCAATGTCGATGCGGCTCGGCTCGGCGTATTGCTCGGCGAGAGAATGCCCGCCCACACGCACTTCCTCGGTCAGTTCCCCGAATGGCGTGGGGCGGTGGCCATTCTGCTGACTGGCAGCTCTGCGGACGGCTGAACGAGGCTTCTCCACGGCCGAAGGAACCTCGCCGTAGACGGCAGCCAGACACGGCCACCGAGCACGCAACTCGACCAGCGCGTCAGGCGGCGCAACTTAGACCAACTTTCCTTACATGCTCAAGGCGGCCTTCGGCCGCGGCCGCCTGCGCGCGGGCTCGCTTCGCTCGCCCGTGCTCGCCGGCCAACACCGGGGACCAACAGCGCCAGGAGTGCGCCGACGACAGCTCGAGCCCCGCAACGTTTACGGCTAGCTCCGACGTCCGTCGGCGTCAAGAGGACTGCTTCGCAGCTCGCTAACGCTCGGCCCTGACGGGCTCCACTTGACCCCGCCGGCCGCCTCCGCTGATGCGCCGGTCAAGGTGGCTGCGCCAGGCCTGCTGCCCGAAGGGCCGCCAAGACACGACGCGAAGCTGGCGGGCCAACCGGGTCTACTTCCTCGCCTTCTCCTCTTCCGAGGACCGGTTTTAGCCCCTTACCGCGAGATCGGCCAGCCAGCCGTCGCACTTCTCCCGCCCGCGTCTGACCGCCGCCGGGGGAAAGCCGGGGGAAAGAGACGCCCGCCACGGCCTGATTCAACCGACTTCCGCTGACCCCCGACAGGCGGACCGAGCCTACGACGACGAAAGCCGCAACCCCGCTGCTGGAGCGGAATTGCGGCTCGAAGCGGAGGGGGAGGGATTCGAACCCTCGGAACAGGGGTTACCCGCTCAACGGTTTTCGAGACCGCCCGATTCAACCACTCTCGCACCCCTCCGGGCGTGAGGACCGGGAGGGTAGCGAGTCAGCGGCGTCGTGCGGCGAAGAAGTCCAGCAGCAGGCGCGCGCACTCGGGTTGCAGGACCCCGCCGAGGACCTCCGGGCGATGGTTCAGGCGGGGTTCGGCGAGGATGTCGAGGACGCTGCCGGCGGCGCCCGCCTTGGGATCGGCGGTGCCGTAGACGACCGTCGGGATGCGGGCGAGGACGATCGCCCCAGCGCACATCGCGCACGGCTCGAGCGTCACGTAGAGCGTCGTCTCGAGCAGGCGCCATGAGCCGATCTGCTGCGCCGCGGCGCGGATCGCGAGCATCTCGGCGTGCGCGCTGGGGTCCTGGAGCAGCTCGCGCTCGTTGTGGCCGGTGCCGAGGACCTCGCCACCGGTCCCGACGATGACCGCCCCGACGGGCACGTCATCATGCAGGAGCGCCCGCTGGGCCTCCTCGATCGCGAGCCGCATCCGCGGCTCGTGCTCATGTAGTGGCGAAGTTGTCACGAAGAATTGGCAAACAGGGGTTGTTCAGAAACTTCCTGCGGTCGATCATGTTGTAGGAACCAGCGGGCCCGACACGTCCGACCCACCGCCCCGCGCCCGCCCATGCCCTCGCGCTCTCCCCTGCTCTCCACCCTTCTGTGCGCGACCGCGCTAGCCGCCGCGATGGCCCCCGTGGCGATGGCGGGAGAGACCGCGCGCGGAGTGAACGCGGGCGGAGCGAGCGCGGCGAGCGCCGGCGCGGCAGCGGGCGGAACCGGCGCGGCAGCGGGCGGAACCGGCGCGGCAGCGAACGGCGTGGCGGGCGGAGCCGGCGCCGCAGCGGGCGGAACCGGCGCGGCAGAGGCGAGCGGCGGCGGTGCCGGCGCAAGCAGCACGGCCGCGGCGCTCGCGGGCATCAGCGGCGGGGTCGTGCTGCCGAGCGAGGCCACGCGAGAGCGCTACCGCGCCCGCCAGGTGGTCGTGCGCTACGGCGGGGCGCACGCCTCGAGCGCCGGCGCGGTGCCAAAGACGCGTGTCCTCAGAGTCCCCCGCGGTCTCACCGTCGCGCAGTACGCGCAAAAGCTGCGGACGAGGCCCGGCGTGCTGAGCGCGACCGCGAACTACGTCGCGCACATCTCCGGGTGGGTGCCGCCCGATCCGGGCTCCGCGGGCATCCCCGCGGGCTGGTCGCAGCTGCAGTGGAACTTCATGCCCGAGACCGGCGTCGACGCGCCGGACGCCTGGCAGCACCTGCTCGACGTGGGTCGCCCGGGTGGCGCCGGCGTCACGGTCGCGGTGGTCGACACCGGGATCGCCTACGCGAACCGCGGCCGCTTCAAGCGCTCGCCGGACTTCTCGCAGTACCGGTTCGTGCGGGGCTGGGACTTCGTCGGTGGCGACCCGTATCCCAACGACGACAACGGGCACGGGACCCACGTCGCGGGCACGATCGCCGAGGGGACCGGCAACAACATCGCGCTCACCGGCCTGGCGTTCGGCGCGAAGCTGATGCCGGTCAAGGTGCTCGACCGCGACGGCGAGGGAGACTCCGCACGGATCGCGCAGGGCATCCGCTACGCGGCCGACCACGGCGCGAAGATCATCAACCTCTCGTTCGAGTTCCCGACGGACATCACGCGCTCGCAGATCCCGAACATCCTCGACGCGATCCGGCATGCCAAGGCGAAGGGCGTGCTCGTCGTGGGAGCGTCGGGCAACGCGGCGGCGGCAGCGGTCGCCTACCCGGCGCGCTCCGGCGACGTGCTCTCGGTCGGCGCCACGACGCAGCACGGGTGCCAGGCCGACTACTCCAACGAGGGCACGGACCTCGACATCGTCGCCCCGGGCGGCGGCGTCGACAACGCGCTCGACGACGATCCGAACTGCCGCCCCTCCGAGCCCGCGGGCATGGACATCTTCCAGATGACCTTCACCCACACCAACGGGTACCGCCGCTTCGGCCTCCCGACGGGCTTCATCGGCACCTCGATGGCGGCGCCGCACGTGGCCGCGACCGCCGCGCTCGTCGTCGCCTCCGGGATCCTCGGCCCGGACCCCACGCCGGACGCGATCGAGCGCCGCCTCGAGCAGACCGCGCGCGACCTCGGTCCGCCCGGCAAGGACCCGCACTACGGCGCTGGCCTGCTGAACGCCGCAGCAGCGACGGATCCAGCTATCCCGGTCACATAGGCTACGTGGTCCTGATGATCAGGACCGAGCACGGAGCGTGGTGGGAGACCTTGTTCGGCACCGAGCCGAGCAGGAAGCGCCGGGCGCCGGTCATCCCCTTGTTGCCCACGATGATCAGATCGGCGTCGCGTTCCTCGGCGACGTCGAGGATCGCGTCGGCCGGGTCGCCCTCGCGGGCGAAGGTCTCGACCTCCACTCCCGTCGCGCGCACGCGGTCGGCGGCGTCGCTCAAGGTCTGATCGACCTCTTCGCGCGGGTTGACCATCCACTGCAGGTCCGAAGGCGTCTGCCGCGCTTCCTCGCGCAGGCGGGCCTTGGGCACGGGCTCGTACGCCGAGACGACGCACAGCGCGGCGCCGACGGCCTTGGCGAGATCGATCGCCTCTTCGACGGCCTTGCCGGCCGTGTCCGAGCCGTCAGTACCCACGACGATGGATCGGAACATGGCGCGATCATAGGCCGCTCACACGGCCGGCGTGCCGGTTCAGAGCTTGATGATCGCGATGATGAGGCTGGCGATCACGCAGATCACGATGATCACCTGCATCCAGATCCAGAGGCGGTTCAAGGCCCCTCAGGCTATTAGGCCACCGCGCCCTCGCGGCTGGAGGCGATCACGGTCGTGACCGGCAGCCCGAGCCCCGCGCACTTCGACGGCAGGTCGAGCTTGAGCCACTTCGACACCCGCTGCGGCAGCGTCGAGATGATCAGCTCGTCGAAGCCGTGGATGTTGATCGCGTCCTGGATCGCGGCCAGCGGCTCCGGCACGCCGATCATGCCCTCGACCGTCCCGCCGGCGGCGCGCTCCAGCAACGGGAGTGCGAGCTCGAGCGTCGCCTCGGCCTCGGTCTGGCCCTGATCCTCAGGGTCGACGAGGGCGTGCAGGCCGTGGGCGCTGTTCGGCACCAGCAGGGTGAAGCTGGCCGGGCCGCGGGCCGCCCTCGAACGGACCGCCTCGATCAGCGCCGGGGTGGCGGCGGTCTTGTTGGCGACGACGAGAACCTTGGCCTCTTCTGACATGCGGGACACGCTCCCTCGGCTTGCTTGCCACAATTGTTGCAAGCGAGCGGGGAACGTCAACCCGCGATGTCAGAGCTTGACGGTGCTGCCGGCGTAGGTCGCCCAGCTCTTGCCGGACTTCCTGCGGACCGTGAGCGTCACCGTGGCGTTCGTGACCGCCCCGAGCTTGACCTGGATGCGGGTCGAGTAGCCGGTCTTGATCGCCTGGGTCTTGGTGACCGTCTTGGTCTTCTTGCCGGTCTTGATCTTCAGGACGAACTGGAAGTTGCCCTTGCCGATCGCCAGCGGCCGCAGATCGACCGTGGTCGCGGAATCGAGCGTTGAGAGCGAGAGCTGCCCGACCAGGCGCAAGGCGATTGCGCCGCCCTTACGCAGGAGCACCGATTCGCTGTGCACGCGCGGGGCCGGCGGGTCGACCGGCTTCACCGGGGCCGGCGTGCGATCCGCCAGCGAGACGGGCGCCGAGGCGGCGCCGTTGCCCGCGTTGTCGCTCGCGTAGACGGTGACCGAGCCCTTCTTGACGGTGAAGCTGCCGTCAGCCGCCGGGGCGACCGGCGTGGAGCCGTCGACCGAGTAGGCGAGCGCGGCGACGCCGGACTGCGAATCCACCGCGGAGGCGATGCAGAACCAGGTCGTCCCCGCGCCCGGGCTGCACGTCACGGCAGGCGAAGGCGAGGTGTGGTCGATGTTGACCTTGGCGGAGGCGAGGCGCTCGTTGCCGGCGCCGTCGACGGCGCGGAAGTTGATCGTCAGGGCGCCGTCGGCGTCGACCGCGTAGGCGCCGCCGATCACCGCGCTGACCGAGCCCGAGCCGATCTGGCCGGTCAGCGTCGGCAGGCCGGACGCGCCGCCCGAGCCGGACACCGTGCAGGTCGCCGGCGAGTTGCGCCACGCCTCGGACCCACAGTCGACGGCGAGCGTCGGAGCGGCCTTGTCGATGCCGATCTCGTCGACGCGCCAATCGGACGCGTTGCCCGCGGCGTCGACCACACGGCTCAGGAGCGCGTGGCCGCCCTCAGTGGCGATCGACACGCCAGGCGTCGTCACGACCGCCCCGCCGTCGAGCTTGTACTCGGTGCGGCTGATGCCCGACCCGGGGCTCGCGTCGGTGCCGGTGATGGTCGTCGCGTAGTCCGTCTTGCTCCAGGCGGAGCTCGGGCGCGGCGTGGTATTGACCGGCCGCACGGCGTCGATCTTGATCGTCTCGGTGTTCCACGCCGACACGTTGCCGGCGACGTCGACGATGCGCGTCTCGAGCGTCTGCGTGCCCTGGGTGGAGACCGTCGCGGTCGTGCCCGAGTGGATCGCGCCGCCGTCGACGCGCCACTCGCCGTGGTCGTAGCCGGACGCCGCGTCGGTGCCCGTGAGGTCGAGCGAGAGCGTCGTCGTCTGCCACGCGGTCGGCGCGGGAACGGTCGTGTTGATCGGGTCGACGGTGTCGATCTTGTAGTGGAACTGGCTCCACGTGGTGACCTGGCCGGCGACGTCGTAGACGCGCTGCTTGATCGTGAAGTCGCCCTCGCCGGAGAGCGTGAAGCTGCCGCTCGCGGCGTTGATCGTCTGGGTCGGCCCGTTGTCGATCGTGTACTCGATGTGGTCCACGCCAGAGGTCGCGTCGGTCGCGCTCAGCGTCACGACGCGGGTGTCGGTCCATGCGGCCGGGACGGTCGTCGTGATGACGGGCTGGGTGCGGTCGATGTTCAGCGTCTGCGTGCGCCACTCGCTGTGGTTGTGGGCGAGGTCCCAGACCCGCGTCTCGACCTCGTGCTCGCCGTCGCTGGAGACCGTGAAGGTGCTGCCGTCCGGGCCGCTGTCGATCGCCGAGCCGTCGACGCGCCACTCGATGTAGTCGACTCCGGTGCCGCCGTTGTCGTCGCCGGACACGGTCGCCGTGTACGCGGCGGTGCGCCAGTTCGTCGGGATCGAGGTGGTGTCGACCGGCGGGTCGGTGTCCTCCATCGGGAGGTTCGCGTTGATCGTGAACGACGCGGTACGCCAGTTGCTCCAGTTGCCGGCGTTGTCCTGGACGCGCGTCTTGAGCGTGTGGGCGCCGTTGGAGCCGAGGATCGTGGCCTGCGTGATGGTCTTGACCTCGTCGCTGTCGAGCTGCCACTCGACGCTCCCGAAGCCGGAGTCCGCGTCGGTGCCGGTGACCGGGATCTTGCGGCCGTTCGGGACGGCACCGGAGGGGAGGTTGGTGGTGTCGGTCGGGGCGACGTTGTCGATCTTGACCGTCTCCGAGCGCCAGCCGGAGAAGTTGCCGGCGACGTCCTTGACGCGCGTCTGCAGGACGTGGATGCCGTTCCCGCTCACCGTGGCGGTCTCGATCGAGACGGTGCCCGAGTGCTCGACGCCGTTGTCGACCTTCCAGTAGACGGAGTCGATGCCGGAGAGCGAGTCGGTGCCGTTGAGGACGACCGAGTAGGAGGTGGTGCGCCAGCCGGTCGAGCCGATCACGGGCGTGACGTTGTCGGGCGAGGTGGCGTCGAGGCGGACGTAGCGCGCGGTCCACGGGCTCGTGTTGCCGGCCTTGTCGACGACGCGGGTCTCGACCGTGTGCTCGCCCTGGCCGGTGACGTTGACGACCTGCGTGGCGGTGCCGTTGGACGTGCCGACGACGCCGTCGAGCTTGTACTCGATGTAGTCGATGCCCGAGTGGGCGTCGGTGCCCTGGATGGTCACCTGCATCGAGGTCTGCGGCTGCCAGCCTGAGGACACGCTGGTCGTGTCGGTCGGGTTGACCGTGTCGATCTTGATCGCGTACGTGTTCCACCCGCTCACGTCGCCCATCGCGTCGGTGATGCGCGTCTTGAGCGTGTGCACGCCGTCACCGGTGACGGCGACCGGGACCGGGCCGGCGCCCGCGACGTCGCCCGAGCTCGCGTTGTTGTCGAGGTCCCACTGGATGCGGGTGATGCCCGAGCCGTTGAGGTCGGTGCCGGAGACGTTGACGTTGACCGTGCCGGTCTGCACCCAGCCCGACGGGACCGAGGTGGTGTCGGTCGGGCCGTTGATGTCGACCTGCACGATGTGGGTCGTCCAGCCGGAGTCGTTGCCGGCGTTGTCGACGATCCGCGTCTTGACCGTGTGCGTGCCCTGCTGGGTGATGTGCAGCACGACGCCGATGGCGCCGGAGTTGACCACGCCGTCAACGTCCCATTGGACGTAGGAGATCCCGGACTCGGCGTCGGAGCCCGCGACGGTGATGTCGACGGTGTTGTGCTGCCAGCCGGTGGGCGCCGTCGTCGAGTCGGTCGGGGCGGTGCCGTCGACCTTGATCGTGTGCGGCACCTCGTTGCGGTTGCCCGCGGCGTCCACGACCGCGGTGTAGAAGGTATGGGTGCCTGTGCCGGTGACGGTCGCGACGTTGCCCGTGGTGAACGGGCCGGTGCTGCCGTCGCGCCACTCGTAGGTGACCGGGGAGAGCGTGTCGGTGCCGGTGACCGTGAAGTTGTAGGGCCCGCGGACCCAGCCGGTGAGCGGCGCGCTCGTGTTGGTCGGGATTCCGTGGTCGATCCTGACCGTGTCGTCGACCCACGGCGTCCACGACCCGCCACCCGAGTCCTGCGCGCGGTGGCTGAGGATGTGCGTGCCGTCGCCGGTGATCGCGATGCTCCCGGTCGTCCCGGTCTGCGTGCTGCCGCAGTCGATCTTCCATTCCCACTTGTCGACGCCCGTGCCGGCCAGCGGGACCGAGACGGTGCCCGCGGTGCCCTGCTGCCAGGCGCTGGACGGGGCGATGTCATCGGAGCCGAGCGCGTACGGACCGGCCGCGGAGGTGCACGTGCTCGGAACCGAGAACGGCGAAGCGAGGGCCTGCGCGGTGGGAACGGCGAAGATCAGGACGGCGAAGGCGACGAGGAATATGCGAATCCGAGGGCTCACGCTCCCCGTAATCGGCAGCCGGCTCAGAAGCTGGAGCGTCTACGCGTCAATCGAGCGCAGGAACGCGCGGACCACCGCCGGGTCGAAGTCAGAGCCCGAACCACGCTCGATCTCCTCGACCGCCGCCTCGACCGTCCACGACTCCTTGTACGGACGCTCGTGGACGAGCACGTCGAAGACGTCGGCGAGGTGCACGAGCCGCGCCGGCATGGGGATCGCTTCGCCTGACAGGCCACCTGGATAGCCGCCGCCGTCCCAGCGCTCGTGGTGGTGGCGGGCGATCGCCTCGGCGGTCTGAATGACGTCGGAGTCCCCCTTTTGGAGGACCCGCGCACCGAGCACCGCGTGGGTCTTCACGACCTCGAATTCCTCATCGGTCAAACGTCCAGGCTTGAGCAGGATCGAGTCCGGGATCGCGATCTTGCCGATGTCGTGCAGCGGCGCCGCGCGATGGACCAGCGCGACCTGGCGATCCGGCAGCGAGAGCTCGCGGGCGAGGCCGGCGGCGAGGTCGGCGACGCGCTGGGTGTGCTCGTGCGTGTTGTCGTCGCGGTATTCGGCGGCGCGCAGGAGCCGTTGCAGGAGCTCCTCCTGCGCCGCCGCGGCGTCGCGACGGCGGGTGAGGGCCTGGGCCGCGAGCGCGGCCTCCAGCTCGGCCATCCGCGCCCGCAGACCGCGCTGGCCGATGACCGCGCGCAGGCGGCCGGCGGCGACCGCGCCGAGCTGCTCGTCGGCGGCGACGATCGCGTTCAGGCCGATCACGGCAGGGCCCTGTTTGAGGTCGAACGGGTCCAGCCGGTCACGCAGCCGGGACTCGGTCGCGTCGACGACGACGATGGCCGCGGGCGGCGACGCGATGGCTGCTCGGGCGAGGGCTTCGACGTCGCCCGCCAGCGCCGTCGCGTCGGCTCCGAGCTCGGCCAGCCGGGTCTGCGCCGCCTGGACGGCCGCGAGGTCCCCGCCGGCAACGAGCAACCTCAGGCCCGCGAGCGCGTCGGCGTCGTCCATACTGGACCGCATCATGGCGGACGCGAGCGACGACCGGCGGATCGGCTCCGTCATCGCCGGTTACCGGATCGACTCGCGCATCGGCCGCGGGGGGATGGGTGTCGTCTATCGCGCGCACCATCTGAGCCTCGAGCGTGTGGCGGCTTTGAAGGTGATCGCGCCCGACCTCGCGGAGTCCTCGGGCTTCCGCGAGCGCTTCTCGCGCGAGGCGCGCGTCGCGGCGGCGCTGACGCACCCGAGCATCGTCACCGTCTACGACGCCGGCGAGGTCGACGGCACGCTGTATCTGGCGATGCAATTCATCGAGGGCTCGGACCTCGCGCGGATCCTCGCCACCGACGGCCGCCTGAAGCCCTACCGGGCGATCGACGTCTGCCGCCAGATCGGCGACGCCCTCGACGCCGCCCACGAACGTGGCCTGATCCACCGTGACGTCAAACCGGCCAACGTGCTGATCGAGGGCCGCAACGCGTACCTGACCGACTTCGGGCTGACCAAACGCCTCGGCGGCACCCAGGTCACGATGGCGGGCGACGTCGTCGGGACGATCCACTACGTCGCGCCCGAGCAGATCGAAGGTCGCGAGGTGACCGCGCGCAGCGACGTCTACTCGCTCGGCTGCGTGCTCTTCCACTGCCTGACGGGACGGATGCCGTACGAGCGCGACACCGACGTGGCCGTCATCTACGCGCACCTGTCGGAGCCGCCGCCGCGCCCGTCACGCGTGCGCCCGGAACTGCCGGACGGCTTCGACGACGTGATCGCGAAGGCGCTCGACAAGAACCCGGACCGGCGCTTTCAGACCTGCTCGGAGCTGATGGCCGCGGCGAAGGCGGTCGTCGAGTCCGCCGGACCGCTCTCCGAGACGCTCCCGCCGCGGCGCGCGAGCACCACCGGCGCGCCGCTGGAGGAGGTCCGCGACGCGCGCCGCTCGCGCGTCCTGCTCGCGGGGGTCGACGCCTCGACGCGCGCGATCGCCCACGTCGCGCTGGGTGGGCGGGTGGACATGCGCGAGGCCGCCAGCGCGGGCGCGTTGGACGCGGCGCGCGACGCACGGCCCGATCTCGTGATCCTCGGCGCCGCCGAGATCGTCGGCGCGCTGCGGGCGGACCCGCTGACGCGGGACTCGAAGCTTTTGCTGGTGGTCGACGAGTCCGCGGGTCGCGACCCGCGCGCCGCGGGCGCGGACGAGCGTCTCTCGACGCCGTTCTCCCCGCTGCAACTGCAGGTCAAGTTGCGCAAACTGCTGGGCGCGGACGCCGTCGGCGCGTGATCGTCGCGGTGCTGGCGGGTGGGCGCGGGAGCCGGCTCGGCGGCGCCAAGCCAACCGCGGTACTCGGTGGTGAACCGCTCCTCGCGCGGGTTCTGCGGGCGGCGAGCGGGTTCGAGCCGGTCGTGGTGGCGAAGCGCGACACGGTCCTGCCGCCGCTCGACGTGCCCGTCTGGATCGAGCCGGACGAGCCGTTTCATCCGCTGACGGGCCTGGTGACCGCGCTCGAACGTGGGCCGTGCGTCGCCGTCGCCTGCGACCAGCCGTGGGTGACGGGCGAGCTGCTGTCCGCGCTGATGGCGGCGCGCGCGGTGGCGTCTGTGAACGGCGAGTACGACCCGTTCCCGGGCTACTACGACCCGGCGCAACTGCCGGTCCTGCGCGAGGCGCTGACGGAGGAGGCCGGCCTGCGCCGCACGCTCGCCCGCCTCGCGCCGCCGCGCCTCGACGTCGACCCGCAACTCGTCGCGAGCGTGAACACGCCGGAGGCCCTCGCAGCCGCCGAGCGTCGACTTTCTCGCGCTGTACTCGAGAGACTCGACGCTCGCGAGGCGCAGCCGTGAGCGGCGCGCCCGACTTCGCCGTCATCGGCGGCGGGATCGTCGGCTGCTCGCTCGCGGCGTTCCTCGCCGAGGCGGGTGCGTCCGTCGTCCTCTACGAGCGCGAGGCGATCGCCGCGGGCGCGTCCGGGCGCAACTCCGGCGTCGTCCAGCACCCGCTCGACGCGCAGCTCGCCGGCCTCTACGAGGAGTCGCTCGAGCACTACCGGACGCTCGGCCGCGGCTTCACGTTCCCCGCGGACCACGTGGGTCTGCTGCTGCTCTCAGAGGAGCCGAGCGCGAAGCCCGACGCGTTTCCCGAGCTGAACCCGACCTACCTCGAAGGCGCCGACCTGCGCGCGCTCGAGCCGTCCCTCGCGGAGGGGTTGACCGCCTGGCGGCTGGAGACCGGCCGCCCCGTCCCGCCCGCCGCGGCGGCGAACGCCTTCGCCCTGCGCGCCCACGAGGCGGGTGCGCAGCTGCGCGTCGGCGAGGCCGCGTTCGCGCACGTGGAGCACGGCCGCGCGACCGGTGTGACGATCGGCGACACGCATCACCCGGCGGGCGCGGTCGCCATCGCCGCAGGCCCATGGACGCCGGTTGACGCGATCTCGCCGCTGTGGGGCGTCGTGGTCGAGTTCGAGCTGCCGGGCGCGCCGACGCATGTGCTCGAGGAGGCCGGGATCGACGTGCTGACGAGCGAGGCGGGTCCGCCGGCGACGCTGTTCTCGGCGGTCACGGCTCGCGGCATCTCGGCCATCGGGTCGACGTTCACCCGGGACAAGCCAGACGCGGAGGCGGTGGCTCCGGAGATCATGAGGAACGCCACCCGCTTCCTCCCGGCACTGGAGGGGGTCAGGCCGAGAGGATTGCGGGCATGCGCGCGGCCGTCTTCGGAGGACGGTTGGCCGCTACTCGGGCCCCTCCCGGAGGTGGAGGGACTCGTGATCGCGAGCGGCCACGGGGCGTGGGGGATCACGCTGGGGCCGGCTTCGAGCCGGCTCGTGGCCGATCAACTGCTGGGACGGCAGGCGGACATCCCGCCGGCCCTTGCTGCGGGGAGGAAGTTCTAGGAAGTGGGGTTGCTCGTGACGAGCGAGCCGGTGGTGGTGTCGCCGGTGGCCGCCGTGGAGTCGGAGGTGGGCGCGGTCGAGGTGGTCGAGTCGGTCGAGGGCGCCGCCGTCGGGATCTTCACGCCGAAGACCTCACGATTCTTGCCGGTGCCATAGATGTGGTACTCGCGGTCTTCCTTCTTGACGAGGACGAAGGTCTTGCCGTCACGGGCGTTGCCGCTCGTGTTCAAGTACAGGTCCTTGCGTGGGCCGGCGGTGATGTCGGCGTAGGCGCGACCCTCGATCGGCTTGGTCTTCTCGCTCGACGGCGCCTTCTCGGACGTCGACCCGGCGGTCGAGGAGGTGTCCGTGCTCGTGTCCGAGCTGTCGGAGGAGCTCGAGCCGCCGACGCTGATGACCTTGCGATCGTCGCCGGTCCCGTAGATGTGGTCTTCCTTGCCGTCATGCTTGACCAGCACGAACGCCTCACCATCACGCGGCCCGCCGCCCGTATTCAGGTACAGGCCCGCACGCGGACCCGTGAGGATCTCGGCGTAGTTGGTGCCCGGGACGGCTTTGGTCGTTTCCTTCTCAGTAGCCGCCTTGAGCTGGCTCGAGAACGAGGTGGTGGTGCCGGAAGACTTCAGCGAGGCGGTGGAGACCTGGGTTGCCTGGTTCGCCGCGGTGATGCCTTGGAGGAGAGACGTATCGACGCGCATTGGATTGATCACCCCATCGGCCATACGTCCACGGTCCTTGAGTGAGAATCCAGAATTAATTCTCATGCGCTGGTTGATCGACGCGATGAACGTCATCGGCTCCCGGCCCGACGGCTGGTGGCGCGACCGTGAGGGCGCGACGAGAAAGCTGGTCGATCAGGTTTCGGCATGGGCCGGCGACGAGCCAGTCACCGTCGTGCTCGACACCGGACCCGACGATCTGCTCGGCACGGTCGGATCCGTGACCGTCGTCCGCGCGCCGCGACGCGGGCGCAATGCGGCCGACGACGAGATCGTCCGGCTCGTCGAAACCGACCCCGACGCGCTCGTCGTGACCTCCGACGCCGAACTGGTCTCGCGCGTACGCGCGCTCGGCGCCGCGGTGGAAGGCGCGGGCACGTTCAGGCGGCGGCTAGAGTCCCCGCCGTGAGCGAGGAGGGCCTGCGCGCCGGCGTCGAGAAGATGCGCTCCGAAGGCGTCGCGGAAGCGGCGATCCGCGCCTTCGAGCATTACTACCGCCAACTCGAGGCGGGTGAGACCGGGCTGATGCCCGAGGCTTCGATCGAGCCGGTGACGGACCCGGTCGAGTTCGACGAGTTGCCGTCCGATCCCGGCGCCGAGCGCGACGCGCTGCAGAAGGCGATCGTGCTGCGCCTCAACGGTGGCCTCGGCACGAGCATGGGGCTCTCGCGCGCGAAGTCGGTGCTCGAGGCCAAGGACGGGCTCAGCTTCCTCGACATCATCGCCCGCCAGGTGCTCGCGCTGCGCGAGGCGCACGACGCCCGGCTTCCGCTCGTGCTGATGGATTCGTTCTCGACGCGCGACGACTCGCTCGCGGCGTTGAGCGAGCATCCCGGTCTGGACGTCGGCCTGCCGCTGGACTTCCTGCAGAACAAGGAGCCCAAGCTGCTGGTCGACGGGCTCACACCCGCCTCGTGGCCCGACGATCCCGGCCTGGAATGGTGCCCGCCCGGGCATGGCGACCTCTACACCGCGCTCGTCACCTCGGGGATGCTCGAGTCGCTGCTCGAGCGCGGCTTCGAGTACGCGTTCATGGCCAACTCAGACAATCTCGGCGCGGTCCTGGACACCCGCATCCTCGCCTGGATGCGGGCGGAGAACGTGCCGTTCGCGATGGAGGTCACCGACCGCACCGAGGCCGACCGCAAGGGCGGGCACATCGCGCGCCGGCGCTCCGACGGCCGGCTCGTGCTGCGCGAGACCGCCCAGACGCCGAAGGAGGACCTCGCCGCGCTGCAGGACATCGGCCGTCACCGCTACGTCAACACGAACAACCTCTGGATCAGCCTGCGCGCACTGGATGCCGCGATGCGCGAGCGCGACGGCGTCCTCGGACTGCCGATGATCCGCAACGCCAAGACCGTCGACCCGAGCGACAAGTCCTCCCCGGCCGTCTACCAGATCGAGACCGCGATGGGCGCGGCGATCGAGGTCTTCGAGGGCGCCCGCGCGCTGCGCGTCCCGCGCCGGCGATTCGCGCCGGTCAAGACGACCGACGACCTGCTCGCGCTGCGCTCCGACGCCTACGAGCTGACCGCCGACGCCCGCGTCGTACTGGCCGGCGACCGCACCACGGTGCCCTTCGTCGCGCTCGACCCCGACTACTTCAAGCTCCTGCGCGACTTCGAGGAGCGCTTCCCGGACGGCCCGCCCTCGCTGGTGGCGTGCGACCGCTTCGAGGTCGAGGGCGACGTGCGCTTCGGCGCGGGCGTGGTCGCCCGCGGCGACGTCAAGCTCACCGGGCCGCGCACCGTCGAGGACGGCGCGGAGCTGTAGTCCTCACGCGCGGCGAGCGATCGCCACGACCAGCAGGGCCACGAGCGCGAAGATGGCGCACACCCAGACCCAAGTTGTCACAGCGATGACGAGCATCGCGCGACATTACACGGTGCGGTCTTCTACGGGGCTGACCGAGGGTCCAGTGTCTGGAGAATCGTGGATCGGAACTGATCAGGTGTCGAACGCAGGACGGCCAAGCGGGGATCCGGTACGTCGAGCACCCGCTCCGTGGTGAGCCGGGACAGCTTGCGCAGGCGCGGGTCCTCGAGTACGGCGGCGAGCGCGAACTTGTCGCCGCCGAGGACCACGGCTTCGAGGTCCTCGAAGTGGTTCAGCAGCACGCCCGCGCCGGCCTCGGCCGCCGCGTCGTGCGCCTGTCGCGACTGCCCGTCGCGGCGCCGCTCGTAGCGCTTCTGGCTCTGCCCGCCCGCCGCGCTGCGGCCGTGGACATTGCGGGTCCCGACCTTGGAGTCGACCAGACGCCGGCCGTTGAAGACACCCGCCGCGTACCCGCCGAGGCGCACCAGCAGGACGCCGACGATCCGGTCGCGCCGCGCGTGCTCGAGCAGCGGCTCCGGTGCGAAGCGCTCGATCGGCGGGTGCGAAGCGAGCGGCGGGAACGGTGGTTCGGCGATGACGGTCGCTCCGTCGGCGCCGGTGAACGTCACGCGGCCGGGACGCGTCTCGGTGCGGATGGCGTCGTGCTCCTGCGCCCAGCGGGCGAGCCACGCGCCGAGGCGCTCCGGTGGAACCTCGAAGGTACTCACGCGCCGAGGTCGGCCCGCAGCGCGGCGACCTCCGCGCGCAGTTCGGCCACCTCACGCTCGAGCTTGTCCAGCCGCTCGTCGCGGCGCGGCGGCGGTGGGACGACGGCCGCGGCGGGCGCGGCGAGCGCCGGCGCCTCGACGTCGTCGGCCTCGTCGGAGAGCGTGTGGTGGAAGCGCTCCTCCTTCTGGCCGGGACGGCGGGCGAGCTGCACGACGTACCCGCGGTCGATCAGGCTGGTGAGGACGTCGTCGAGCTCGTCGATGCTGTCGAACGGCTGCATGCGTTCGGTGCGCTGCTTGAGCTCGCCGGGGGTCTGATCGCCGCGCAGGAGCAGCACCGCCAGCACGGCCTGTTCTGCTCGATCGATCCGCAATTCCTCATCCAGCAGATGCCGGTACTTCGCGGCGCGACTGGTGTGCCCGGTGGTCAGCCGCGTGAAGCGCCGCCGCCCGAGCCGGTGCAGCGCGCCGCGGATGATCTCCTCGTCGTAGGCGACGACGGGGTCGCGATTGGTGCTCTGATTGCAGGCGAGCCGCAGGGCGTTGAGGCTCAAGGGATACGCGTCTGGGGTGGTCCGCTGCTTCTCGATGAGGCACCCCAACACGCGGACTTCGATCGAGTCGAGATCCATCAGCGTCCTGTTTTGTACGTTGGTGAGGCGAAAGTTTGCCGATCCGCCGTCAATTTGGTATAGCTTTGCACTGTTGTAGATATGGGGTTTCTGGGTCTAATTCGGCAGCGCGGGGGTCGCGCGGCCGGGAGTGAGGAGAAACAGCATTGAACGGATTCGGTGTGCGCGTCGGCGCGGCCATTGTGGCTGCGGGCGCGATTCTGTCATGCGCCGCCACGGCGCAGGCACAACGCCCCGCTGACCTCGGCGCGGGCGCGCCGTCGGGCCAGATGGGCGTGCAGCTCTACGACTGGAGCAACTACATCTCCAGTGGCGCCGGTGAGATCACCTGCCCCGCGGCGCCCGCGCCGCCCACGACGGACTGCGTGGCTCCGCCCGCCCCGTCGACCACGGACAGCCGCCTGACGCGCACGTTCGCGTACCTGGCGTCTAAGAACGTCCGCAACGTCGAGCTCTACGGCTACCCGGGAGCGCCGTTCCCCGGCTCCAACCCGGCGACGCCGCTGAACACCGCCGGCCTGCAGGACCTGCGCGCCCGCGGCGACCAGTACGGCCTGCGCTTCGTCTCCCGCCACGGCACTCTCGCCGAGGGCAACTGGGGCCAGGAGATCGAGGCGGCACGCATCCTCGGCCAGGAAGTGATCGGCGCGGCGGACCCGCTCAACGCCGGTAGCACGAGCCTGCAGCAGAACCTGATCAACGCGCAGCAGATGAACCGCATCGGCAAGCGCTCGGTCGAGGCCGGCGTCGGCCCGGCGTACTTCCACAACCACGCGTCGTCCTTCACCGCGAAGATCAACGACGCCGGCGTGATGAAGACGCAGTGGCAGTTCCTGATGGACCACACCGATCCGCGCTACGTCAAGGCGCAGATCGACCTCGGCTGGGCCGTCTCCGGCTCGACCCTGCAGGACGTCGTGAACCTGGTGAGCAACCCGACCTACGTGGCGCGTGTCATCAGCTTCCACGTCAAGGACGTCGTCAACCCGCGTCCGGCGGCCGGCACGGCCGACCTGCGCGCCCTGGGCGACGGCGACATCAACTTCGCGCCGATCTTCGCCGCGGCCAAGAACAAGGTCCGCTACTACCTCTACGAGTACGACCCGGTCACCCCGGGCAACAACGGCGGCTTCAACCCGTTCACGTCGGCCGACAAGAGCTTCGCCGCCCTCCAGGGCGACCCGGCTCCGGTCGCGTACGCGCGCTCGCCGCAGTTCACGTCGGTGCCCGCCGGTACGGCGGCCGCCGACAACGTCAAGCCGATCACGGTCACCAACACCGGTGACGCGCCGCTCGTCTTCACCTCGGCCGCGCCGGCGCTCGCCGCCAACGCCGACGACGGCGGCAACACGACGCGTGACGACTTCGCGATCGTCAGCCAGGACTGCTCCGGCAAGACCCTGGCCGCGGCCAAGGCCGCGGTGGCCGACGATCCGACGACGCCCGCTGACGAGACCGCTGCCGCGGTCGCCGCCGGCACGTGCACGATCAACGTCGGCTTCAAGCCGACCCGCACCAACTACACGTCCCTCGCCCGCCTGACGTTCGCTTCGAACTCGGACGACGCGATGGAGGTCGTGCCGCTCGCCGGCACCAGCACGGGCGACGCGATCAGCACCGTGGGCGGCAACGTCCCGAGCATGCTGGCGCTCAGCCTGCCGTCGCAGCCGGGCAGCTTCGGCACGTTCGCCCCGACCGTCGCCAAGTCCTACGAGACGGCCGTCGCGGCGTCCGTGGTCAGCACCGCCGGCGACGCGACCCTCTCGGTCAGCGACCCGGCCACCGTCGCTCCGGGCCATCTGGTCAACGGCGCGTTCTCGCTCCCGTCCCCGCTCAACGCGCGGGCGATCAACGCGAGCAACCCGACGCAGGCCTACGCGCCCCTCGCCGAGGTCACCGGCACGCCGCTGAACCTGCTCAGCTACACGGGCCCGGTCAACGGCGACCTCGTCACGATCGGCTTCCGCCAGGCGATCGGCGCCGCGGACGTCCTGCGCTCCGGCAACTACGCCAAGACGCTGACGTTCACGCTGTCCACCACCGCTCCGTAAGTCCAACGGGGTAACGAATCCAGGGGCCCCGGCGCTGCCGGGGCCCTTGTTCGTTAAGAGCTCAGCGGATGTGGACGCCGGAGATGGCGCGGCTGATGACCAGGCGCTGGATCTCCGAGGTCCCCTCGAAGATCGTGTAGATCTTCGCGTCGCGGTGCATCCGCTCGACCGGGAACTCGCGGGTGTAGCCGTTCCCGCCGAGGATCTGGATCGCGCGCTCGGTCGCCCACACGGCGACCTCACCCGCCTTGAGCTTGCTCATCGAACCCTCGGCGGCCTCGAACTTGCGCCCGGTGCGGCCCATCCAGGACGCGCGCCAGACGAGTAGGCGGGCGGCGTCGATCTCCATCCGCATGTCGGCCAGCGCGAAGGCGATCGCCTGGTTCTCGATGATCGCGCGGCCGAACTGGCTGCGGTCCTTGGCGTACTGCAGCGAGTACTCATACGCCGCGCGGGCGATGCCGATCGCCTGGGCGCCGACGCTCGGGCGCGTGGCCTCGAAGGTCTGCATCGCCGCCTGCCGGTTCCCGCGCGTGCCCTCGCGCGCGCGGGCCAGGCGCTCGTCGAGCTTCTCCTTGCCGCCGAGCACCATCCGCGCGGGAAGGCGGACGTCGTCGAGGAAGACGTCGGCGGTGTGCGACGCGCGCAGGCCGTGCTTCTTGACCTTCGTGCCCTGGCTCAGGCCGGGTGTGTTGGGCGGGATGATGAAGCCGGCCTGGCCGCGGGCACCGAGCTCAGGGTCGACGGACGCGATCACCACGTGCACGTCGGAGATCCCGCCGTTGGTCGCCCACGCCTTCTGGCCGTTGATGACCCACTCGTCGGTCTTCTCGTCGTACTTCGCCCGGGTTCTCAGCGAGCTGACGTCGGAGCCCGCGTCCGGCTCCGATACGCAGAACGCGGCGACCTTCGGGTCATCAGGAGTGCCGTAGCACTGCGGGACCCACTCGCCGAACTGCTCGCCGGTGCCGGAGGAGAAGATCGCGGCGACGGCCAGCGTCGTGCCCATGATCGACATGCCGATGCCCGCATCGCCCCAGAACAGCTCCTCGTTGACGATCGGCAGCATCAGCCCCGTCTCGTCCGCGTAGAACTGCGCGAGCGCCTCGAAGCTGTAGAGCCCGATCTTCGCCGCTTCCTGGATCAGCGGCCAGGGCGTCTCCTCGCGCTCGTCCCATTCGGCCGCTGCCGGCCGGACGACGTTCTCCGCGAAGCCATGGACCCACTCGCGCACGTCGAGCTGGTCCTGATTGAGCTCCATCGAGAACGAGCCCTGGGACAAGGGCTCGGTTACTGCCTCCAAAGGTTCACTCGCCATAGGATCTAAACAATATGGATGAAAGCGCGCCGTATCTTGTGGGTGTGCGCGCTCACGGGATGCAGAACTTATGAATCTCGTACAACTTCCGGAACTTCCAGGCGAGGCCTATGTGCTCGCCGCTCATCTTCCGGCGCTGGCCGACGAGATCGTCGCCGCGATCGCCGCCGACGTCCCGGAGTACGCCCGGCCCCTGGCCCGCGGGTCGGGAGCGGTGCGGCGGGGCGTGCACAGCGCTTTGGCGGAGTTCGTCGAGCTCTCGCGCGGGGGCGCGGTGGCGGTCCGCGGGGCGGTCGCGGTGGACCTCGGCCGCCGCGAGGTCCGCGCGGGTCGGTCGTTGGACGCGCTGCTGTCGGCCTACCGAACCGGCGCGCGGGTGGCGTGGCGGCGGCTGGCCGCGCTGGGGTTGGAGGCGGGGCTGGCACCGGAGACCCTCGTCGTGCTGGCCGAGGCGATCTTCGCCTACGTCGACGAGCTCTCCGCGGAGTCGGCGGAGGGCTTCGCGCGCGAGCAGGCGGAGCGGGCGGGCGAGCTGGAACGCCGCCGCCGTTCACTCGCCGAGCTGCTCGTCGCGACACCGGCGCCCGATGCGGGCGCGGTGGCCGCGGCCGCCGAAGCGGCCCACTGGCGCCTGCCCACGACGGTGGCGATCGCGGTGTGGCGCGAGCACGAGGCGCCCGATGGCCTGGCCGCGCCCGCCGCCACGCCGTTGTCGCCCGCCGTCACGGCCTCATCGCCCGCCGGCGCGCCGTTGTCCCCCGCCGCCACGGCCTCATCGCCCGCCGACGCGCTCTCGTCACCCGCCGCCGCTCCGGCTCGTCCCGCGTTGCCCGCCGACGCCCTGCGCGCGACCGTCGAAGGGCTCGCCTGCGCCGTCCTCGCCGGACCCGCGCGCGAATTGCCTTCCGCGCTCGACGGCCGACCCGCCGGTATCGGGCCGGCCGTGCCGCTGGCCGATGCGGCGCGGTCGTTCCGGCTCGCGTGCGCGGCGCTCGCGCTGGCCGAGGACCGCGGCATCGACGCGCCCCTCGCCGCCGACGCGCACCGGGTCGAGCTGCTGTGGCGGGCGGAGCCGGCCCTCGTGGCGGAGCTCGCCGCCGAACGGCTCTCCCCGCTCAGCGCCGAGACCGTCAACTCACGCGCGCGGCTCGAGGCGACGCTGCTCGCGTGGCTGCGGCACGCGGGGACGATCGCCGCCGTCGCGGGCGAGCTCGACGTCCATCCTCAGACGGTCCGGTACCGGCTCGGGCGACTCAGAGAGCTGTTCGGAGCGGCGCTGGACGAGCCGGATGCGCGGTTCGAGCTCGAATTGGTGCTGCGAGCGCGCGCAGCGTGATCGTCGACCTCACCGTCGCACCCCCGTGGCCGAGCGAGCCGCCGCGCTCGGCCGGTCCGGGCGGGCTGGTCAAGCTCGACGGCGGCGTCGCCCGGCGGGCAATGCGCAGCGACGGCCAGCTCGCCCTCGTCGAGGCGGCCTGGCGCGATGACCAGGTCCTGCTTCGCGCGCACGCCGACACCGAGGACGCGGCGCGACACGCGCTCGCCCGCATGCGGTTCGTGCTCAGCCTCGACGACGACCTCGAGCCGTTTCACCGCGCGCATCGCCGCGACCCGCTCCTCGGTCGCATCATCAAGGCGAGGCCGAAGCTGCGGCTGCTGCGCAAACCCGAGCCGTTCGAGGCGCTCGCCTGGGCGATCATCGAGCAGCTGATCGACACGCAGCGCGCCGGGAACATCGCCTGGGCGTTCACCCGCCGTCACGGAACCCAGCATCCGCAAGGCCCCTGGATCGCGCCCACGGCGGAGCAGTTCGCCAACGCCGCCGCGCTCGAGGCCGCCGGCCTCGCGCCCACCCAGTCGCGCACGCTCTCCAAGGTGGCCCGCGCGGTCGCCACCCACCAGCTCGACCCGGACGATGACGATCAGCGCAGGCTCGCCGCGATGCCCGGCGTCGGCGAGTGGACGATCGCCCACCTGAACCTGTTCGGCCGCGGGCGCTACGACGTCCCGCTGGCCAAGGACGTGGGTATGCGCAACGCCTACGCGCGGGTCGCGGGCGTGCGCACGGGCAGCGTGACCGAGGAAGAGTTCAAGACCGTCCTCGACCTCTACACGCCATTCCAGGGTCTCGCGGCGATGTACATCGTCGCGGCGGGCTGGCGCCCCGGTGCCAGATGGTCACAATCCCCCCATGACTTACGTCGCCGCTGAAGATCGCTACGACTCGATGCCCTACCGCCGCTGCGGGCGCAGCGGCATCCAGCTCCCCGCGATCAGCCTCGGGCTGTGGAACCGCTTCGGCGATGACACGCCGATCCAGAACCAGCGCGCGATCATCCGCCGCGCGTTCGACCTCGGCATCACCCACATCGACCTCGCCAACAACTACGGCCCGCCCTACGGCTCCGCGGAGAGCAACTTCGGCCGTATCTTCGCCGAGGACCTCAAGCCCTACCGCGACGAGCTGATCATCTCGACCAAGGCCGGCTACGACATGTGGCCCGGCCCGTACGGCGAGTGGGGCTCGCGCAAGTACCTGACCGCGAGCCTCGACCAGAGCCTGAAGCGCATGGGCCTGGACTACGTCGACATCTTCTACTCGCACCGCTTCGACCCCGAGACGCCGCTGGAGGAGACGATCGGCGCGCTCGACACCGCGGTCCGCCACGGCAAGGCGCTCTACGCCGGCATCAGCTCCTACTCGGCCGAGCAGACGCAGGAGGCGGTCGAGCTCGCCCGCTCGCTGGGCACCCCGATCCTCATCCACCAGCCGAGCTACTCACTGCTGAACCGCTGGATCGAGCCGGAGGTGCTGGACACCTGCGGCGAGGAGGGCGTCGGCATCATCGCGTTCTCCCCGCTCGGCCAGGGGATGCTGACCGACCGCTACCTCGACGGCATCCCCGAGGACTCGCGCGCCGCGAAGGACTTCTACCTCAAGAAGGACTTCATCAACGAGGACAACATGGCGCGGGTCAAGGCGCTCAACGAGATCGCCAAGGGGCGCGGACAGAAGCTCGCGCAGATGGCGATCGCGTGGGTGCTGCGCGACCCGCGGGTCACGTCCGCGCTGATCGGCGCGTCGAGCGTCGCCCAGCTGGAGACCAACGTCGCGGCCCTGGACAACCTCGCGTTCACCGACGATGAGCTGGCCGAGATCGATAGGTACGCGATCGACGCGGGCATCAACATCTGGGCGCAGTCCAGCGGCGAGTGAACCGGCGCGAGATCATCGAGCAGTTCATCCCGCACTCGCCGCTCGTCGGCCACCTCGGGATGCGGCTCGAGTCGATCGGGACCGATGAGGCGACGCTCGTCCTGCCGTACCGCGAGGAACTCGCGACGCAGGACGACATCGTCCACGGCGGCGCGATCGCGGCGCTGATCGACACGGCGGGCATGGCCGCGTGCTGGGCGTCCGACGCGGAGCCCGAGACGCTCAATGGATCGACCGTGACGCTCAATGTGAGCTATCTCACGGCCGCCCGCGGTCAGGACCTGGCCGCCCACGCGACCGTGACGCGGCGCGGTCGCAGCATGGTGTTCAGCGAGGTCAGGGTCACGGAATCAACGGGACGGCTGGTCGCGACGGGTAGCGTCGTGCAGCGGTTGGGGTAGTCGATTCGAGATGACGCAGGCCCAGGTCGAAGCGCGAGCGCTGAGCCGGCTCGCCGCGCAGGAGCTGTCCGAGCTCCCGCGCGGGATCGGTGACATCCACGGCGCGATCGCGGACCGGGTCTTCGGCGCACTCGGGCCGTCGGCGGCGCCCGTGCGGGTGATGCACCGGGCCGTCACGCGCGGCGTCTACGAGAGCGTGCGCGGCGGCCTCTGGCTCGGCGCGCACGCCGCGGGCGCGGCCGCGCGCACCCGCGTGGGCGAGACGCCTTTGAGCGACACGCCGCGCGGCGCCATGGCGCTCGCCGCGCTCAACGGCCTCTACGGCGACCGGCTCGCGGCGGAGGGCAGCCCGCTCGCGATCCCGATGCAGGCCCGGCGCATCGGCGCGACCGTGACGCCCCATCTCGTCGTCTTCCTGCACGGGCTGGGCGAGACCGAGTACGCCTGGGGCTCGCCCAACTACGGCGACCTCCTCGCTGACGCGACCCCGGTCTTCATCCGCTTCAACACCGGCCGCCACATCTCCGACAACGGCGCCGCCCTCGCCGCGCTCCTCGACGACCTGGTTGCCGAGTGGCCGGTGGAGGTCGAGCGGATCACCATCATCGGGCACTCGATGGGCGGCCTCATCGCGCGCAGCGCATGCCACCGCGGCGGGGCGTGGACCGCGCACGTCCGTCACGTGATCTCGCTCGGCACGCCGCACCTGGGCGCACCACTGGAGCAGGCCGTCCACGCGATGAGCGCCGCGCTGCACCTCGCGCCGGAGACGCGCCCGTTCTCGCGCTTCCTGCGCCGCCGCAGCGCCGGCATCCGCGACCTGCGGCGCGGCTCGCTCGTGGACGAGGACTGGCGCGGCCAGGACCCCGACGCGCTTAGAGCCAAAGCCTTGTCGGAAGTGCCGCTCCTGGACGGCGCCACACACTGCTTCGTCGCGGCCACGGTCACGCGCAGCGAAGCCCACCCCGTCGGCCGGCTCGTGGGCGACCTGCTGGTCCTCTCCGGCAGCGCCTCCGGCCGCAGCCGGCTGACGTTCGACGACGGGCTGACGCTCGGCGGGACGCACCACCTCGCGCTGCTCAATCACCCGGCGGTCGCCGAACAGCTCCGTATGTGGCTTGGGTGAAGTTTCTGCCTTAGTCGCCAACAAAACTTGCACTACTACGGTGCATAGTGGTAGACCTTCCGGTGTCTGCGGGTCTAAAAGTAGGGCGGACGCGAGGAGAGGGTCATGGCCGGACTTCGGAAGGTGTCGGTTGCGGCTGTGGGAGCGCTGTTGGCCTGTGCGCCGGCGGCGCACGCGCAGCGACCCGCGAGCGTGGGACCGGGGACGCCCTGGGGTGCGACGGGCATCCAGCTCTACGACTTCAACGGCTATCTGACGAACGGGGCAGGCGAGATCACGTGCCCGGCGCCGCCCGCGACGCCCACGCCGAACTGCGTCGCCCCGCCCGCTCCGACGACCAACGCCACCCGCCTCGAGCGGGTGCTGTCCTGGCTGCAGACGAAGGACATCCGCAACGTCGAGCTCTACAGCTATCCCGGGAACCCGTTCCCGACGGCGACCGCCGGGAGCACCGGCAACCTCGCCGGCCTGCAGGCGCTGCGCGCGCTCGGTGACAAGTACGGCATCCGCTTCCCCGGCCGCCACGGCAACTTCCTCCCGGAGAGCAACTGGGACAACCAGATCGCGGCGTCGCGGATCGTCGGCCAGACCCACCTCGGCGAGTCCGGGCTGCCGAACAACACCAACGGCTACAACACGTGGGACCGGCTGCTGGCCACGGCCCAGCAGCTCAACCGCCTGGGCAAGCGCTCGGTCGAGGCCGGCCTCGGCCCGGCCTACTTCCACAACCACAACGACGAATTCAGCCGGCGCTACACCGAGGCCGGTGCCAGCTGCCCGACCACGTCGTCGGATCCGAACTGCAAGAGCTCGTGGGAGCTGATCATGGACCGCACCGACCCGCGCTGGGTCGTGGCGCAGATCGACATCGGCTGGGCCGTCTGCGGCTCAGCCTTCGGCACGCCGCCCAACGCGGCCGCCGGCATGGCATACGTGACCGCGATGATCAACAAGTTCACCAACCGGATCGTCAGCTACCACTTCAAGGACGTCGACCTCGCCAGCATCCGCCTGGCCTGCGGCGACGCGGACCAGCGCGAGATCGGCAAGGGCGGCATCGACTTCGCACCGATGCTCGCGGCCGCGAAGAACCGCTCGAAGTACTACTACATGGAGCGCGACCCGGTCGCCATCGGCGGGCCGACGAACTTCAACCCGTTCACCAACACGGACAACGCGCTGAAGGCGATGCGCGCGGACCCGGCGCCGACGCTTTACGCGTACCCGCCGGTGATCCCGTCGCAGCCGGCCGGAACGATCGCCTCCGCCGCGAACGCGGTCCCGGTGGTCGTCACCAACGACGGTGACGCGCCGCTGACGATCACGAACATCACCGTCGCAGCCGACGCCCTCGACGGCGGCACCACCACGGCCGCCGACTTCGCGATCGTCTCCCAGAACTGCTTCGGCCCCGGCAACGTCGGTCCGCTCGCGCCGCGCCAGCCGGCCGTCGCCGACGACCCGGCCACCGCCGACGTCAACGAGGCCAAGCCCGCCGTCCCGTCGGGCACGTGCACTGTCAACGTCGTCTTCAAACCGACCCGCACCAACTACACGTCGGTCGCGCGCCTGCAGTTCACGTCGAACTCCGACGACGGCGTCGAGCGGATCCTGCTCGCCGCCAAGAGCACCGGCGACGCCCTGACCACCGTCGGCGGCGACGTGCCGACGATGCTCGCGCTGAGCTTGCCCACGCAACCGGGCAGCTTCGGCACCTTCGCCCCGACCGTGGCCAAGAGCTACGAGACCGCCGTCGCCGCGACCGTGACCTCGACCGCCGGCAACGCCGCCCTGTCGGTCACCGACGCGAGCGCCACCGTCACCGGCCACCTGGTCAACGGCGCGTTCTCGCTCCCGTCGGTCCTGAACGTGCGGGCGATCAACGCATCCAACCTGACCCAGGCGTACGCGCCGCTGTCGGAAACCGCGGGCGCACCGACCAACCTGCTCACCTACGCCGGCCCGGTCAACGGCGATCCCGTGACGCTCGGCTTCCGCCAGGCGATCGCGGCGACCGACGTCCTGCGCTCCGGCACCTACGGCAAGACGCTCACCTTCACCCTGACGACGACCGCACCTTAGAACGACGCACTGAGGACATGGACGACGTGATCGGGCTGCCGCTCGATCACGTTGTCCGTGAACCGCAGCACCTCGTAGCCCGCAGCCCGCCAGATCGCCTCCTTACGGGCGTCGTTGCGTTTCGCCCGCGGACGCAGGTGACCCGGACCGTCGACTTCGGCGATCAGCCGCCGGTCGGGCCAGCAGCAATCGGCTTCCTCGCCCTCGACGTGGGTGTTCACGAGCGGTTCCGCGAAGCCGACGGAGCCCAGCAGAGCAAGGAACGCGTCTTCGAGATCGCTCTTCGTACCCGCGCTGCCGGCGGCGTTGAGCTCCAACGCCCGTTCGAGCACCGCGACGCCGTGGCGGCCGCGGGCACGCGCTATTGCCGCGCGGGTCGCCCGTCGATCGAAGCGCTTCCGATACGCCGCCTCGTAGATGACGTTCGCGAGCTGGTGCGGAGTCTTGGTCGCGGTGAGGTCGACGAGCATGCGTGCGACATGGGTCACTGGAATGCCGCGGTAGATGACGATGTCGCTTGGTTCGAGGGTGCGCGAGATCAACAGCCGCGTCCCGGGGTGGGTTCGGCGCTGACGAGGGACAACGACATCGATGAGGGAGGCCGGTCTGCGCGAAACCTCCCAGAGATCCGACGCGCATTCCGCGCACAGCCCCGCACCCTCACCGCAGGCGAACACGGCGGCGAGCCACTGTCCCTCGCGCGAGAGACCGACGTGCCCGACGGCGTAGACGCCGCGGTAAACGCGGTGCAGTCGTCCGTCCCGAACCCAGCGCGAGATCGCGCGATGATCGATCCCGAGACCGCGCAGTTGCTCGACCCGCACGACCCCGTGCTGCCGCGCGGCGAGCTCGGCGATCAGCGCCGCGCGTGTGGGGGTTTTCGACGTTTTGCCCCCTATGTGGGGCGCTTTGTAAGGCACCCCCGCATCGTCGCCCGATCGCCTGTGACGGATCTACACGTGGGTGTTACAAGTCTGCTTCAACATCGTGCCCATACAGCCACTCGTTGTGGCTGAGCGGGTCTTGCGAACCCAACGCCGCGTCGCGCGCGACCTGCTCGGGGCCGTCGGGCATGTGGTGGTGCTCGCGCCGCTCGCCGGACATCCGCTGCACCCGCGTCGCGCGCTCGATCCGCAACGCCTCGTAGCGCTTCAAGGCGCCCACCACCTCGCTCGCCGACACGCCCCGCAGACACCCGGCCAGCACCGCTCCATCCTCGATCGCCTGCCCCGCCCCCTGGGCGAAGAAGGGGAGCATCGGGTGCGCCGCGTCGCCGAGCAGCGCCACGCGACCGGACACCCAGCGCGGGATCGGCTCGCGCGCGTAGAACGCGTAGCGGCGGGTCTCGCGGGCCGCGCCGATCAGTTGCAGGACCGCCGCGTCCCACCCGGAGAACTCGGCGAGGAAATCCGGCACCGAGCCCTCGGCGATCCAGGATTCCTCGCGCCAGTCGCCCGCCGGGTTCGCGGTCACCAGGTTCACCTGTGAGCCGCCGGACACCGGGTAGTGGACGAAGTGCTTCGAGGGCCCGAGCCAGATCGAACAGACGGGCCGGCGCGCGAACTCCGGCGCCTGCTCGACCGGCACCAGAGCGCGATACGCCGCCAGCCCCGTGAACACCGGCTCCCCCGGCCCGGCGATCGCGGAGCGCACGACGGAGTGGATGCCGTCGGCGCCGATCAGCGCGTCGTAGGGGTCCGACGAAGAGCCGTCGGCGAACACGAAGCGATCGCCGTCGACGCCTTCGACGTGGCGACCGAGCGCGACGACGCCCGCGGGCACCGCGGAGGCGAGCACGGACAGCAGATCCACCCGGTGCAGCGCCAGGTAGGGCGCTCCGAAGCGCTCCGCGCCCGCCGCCCCGAACGACTCCGAGAACAGCACCCGCCCGTCCTGCCAGCGCCGGAACTCCCACGCCACCTCGAACGGCACCGCGACATCCGTCAAAGCCGCACCCAAGCTGAGCCGCTGCAGCAATCGCACGGCATTCGGGCCGACCTGGATGCCGGCGCCGATCTCGCCGAGCTGCGGCTGCTGTTCGAAGACCTGGACGTCGCGGACGCCGGCGCGCAACAGGAAAAGGGCGGCCGCGAGACCGCCCAATCCTCCACCGGCAATCGCCACTCGCATGGCGAAGAACCTACCCCGCCCGGCCGCCGTTCAGCGGCCGGGCGAGTCCTCCAGCGCTTACGGCGTCGTGGCCGACAGCGTGAACACCAGGGTCTTGCCGTACCCGCCGACCTGCAGCGAGTCAGTGGCGGCGATCGACTGCTTGAAGCCGATCGTGAGCGGGTGCGCGCTCACCGGCGCCGGGAACGCCAGCAGGCTCACCCGCGCGCCCGACTCGCTCACCGGCTTGAACGCCGACGTCGGAGTGGCCGCGTCGGTCGCGTTGACCTGCACCGGCTGCGGCAGGAACGACGCGCCGTTGACCAGGTGACCGGTGTGGTTCGAGGTGGCATCGCGCACCGTCAACTCGGCCGCGGTCGCGGACGTGGTCACGGTGGCGGCCAGGCTCGTCGTGTAGTCCTTCGTGACGCCCGGCATGAACGTCCCGAAGTTCGCCGAGCCGGTGATGTCGAGCGCCAGGACGCCCGGCACGAGGCCACCGACCCCGACCTCCTCGGTGTTGTCACCCACCGGCTGGACGTTGACCTGCAGCAGGACGCTGTCCTTGCCGCCCTTGCCGTCGGAGACCGTCACCTTGGCGTAGAACACGCCGACCGCGTTGTAGGTGTGCATGGCGTCCTTGGTGGTCGCCTTGCCGCCGTCGCCGAAGTCCCACTCGTAGGTGAGCGTGTCGCCGTCGGCGTCGGTGCCCTGCGCGGTGAACGCCACCGGGTCGCCCGGCGAGACGTCACCGGACGGGTTGCGCTGCGCCGTCACGGTCGGCGCGTGGTTGCCACCGACGTCGCCGCAGTCGGCGTCGTCGACCGCGCCCGCCGCGACCTCGAGGCCGCCGAGCAGGTGCTTCAGGTACGGCGCCTCGGCGAAGGAGGCCTGGGTGTGACCCATGCCCGTGTACCACGAGCGACCGCCGTCGTAGCGATGGCACCACGAGATCGGATGGTCGTCATCCGTGGTGTTGCCGTCGTCCTCGTCGTAGGTCGACTCGTCGACCGTCGCGAGCACGTGGACACCCGCGGCACGCGGCGAGAAGTCGGTGCCGCCGCCGCCCACCACGGCCCCGTCAGGCGCCTGGTAGTTGTACCACTCGTCCACGCGCTGCCAGGGGTTCGGCAGACCCGTCGTGGAGTGGTGATCGGTGTCCTCGATGTGGACCGTCGCGGTCGGCGTGCCGGCCGGATGGTTGCGGAAGTACGCGCCCACGAGCTTGCCGTACCAGGTCCACGTGTACTCGGTGTCAGCCGCGGCGTGGATGCCCACGTAGCCGCCGCCACCGCGGATGTAGCGCTCGAACGCCGCCTGCTGGGTGTCGTCGAGCGGGTCGCCCGTGGTCGAGAGGAAGACCACGGCGTCGTAGTGGGCCAGGAAGGCATCGGTGAAGACCGCGGCCGAATCCTCGGACGCGTCGACACCGAAGTGGTTGTCCGTCCCGAGCTTCTTGATCGCGGTGATGCCCGCCGGGATCGAGTCATGGCGGAAGCCCGTCGTCTTGGAGAAGACGAGCACGCGGAACCGGTCGCCGCCCTGGTCGGGCCCGAACACGTTGACGACCACCGTACGGGACACCGGGTCCTCGCCGTCGGTCACCGTCAACTTCGCGTTGTAGGTGCCGGGTGTGGTGTAGGTGTGCGAGGGATCCTCGGCGGTGGAAGCGGCGCTGCCGTCACCGAAGTCCCAGCTGTACGTCAGGTCGTCGCCGTCCTCGTCGGACGCCGTGGTGTCGAACTTCACGGGCAGCGGAGCGAACCCGGTCGACGGCGTCGCCGAGATCGCGGAGATCACCGGCGCGCTGTTCTCCGGCTCGGTGGGCGGGCAGCCCGTCGAGCCGTCGACCTTGAAGTACTCGAAGCCGACGACGCGATCGGCGATCTGCACGCCGAGCGTGAAGAGGCCGAACGGCGCGTTGGTCTGCGTGTTGGTGACCGTGTCCGACAGCGCCGTCCAGGTCGAGCCGTCGAGCGAGTACTCGCCCTTATAGGTCGTGCCGGTCTTGGTCAGGCGCAGCCACACGTCGGTGACGACGGCCGGGAACCCGGCGGTCACCTGCGGCTGCGGGTTCAGGATCGCGCCGGCCTGCTCCGAGCGCAGCTCGATCCGGTTGAACTTCGGGTTGTCGACGTCGGAGATCGCGTCGAACTTCACGTAGTTGTCGTCGTCGGTGCGCACCAGGATGCCGCCCTGGGCGTAGCCGCCGTTGAGCTGCGTGACGTCGACCTTGGTCTCGAGGACGTAGTCCGCCTTGGTCGGCTGCTGCAGGATGAAGTTCCGCGTCGCCGACGGGTCCCCGTTGGTGTAGATGTCACCGAGGACGGTGGTGATCTTCAGCTTGCCGTCCTCGAGCTTGGCCTTCGTGTTGTCGGGACGCAGGATCGCGTTCCACTTCGACGCGTCCAGCGCGGTGCCGTCGAACTCGTCGCCCGGGCCGTTGCAGTTGCACCCGCTCGGCGGGTCCTGCCCGTCGAGCGTGAAGTAGTCGAACGACGTGACGTCGCCGACACCCGGCGCCTGCGGACCGAACGAGAACAGGCCGAACTTCGGCGACTGCATCGGGTTCGGGGTCGTGGTGGCCACCGCGGTCCAGGTCGTGCCGTCGAACGAGTACTCGCCCGAGTAGGTCGTCCCGGCCTTCTTCAGCCGCAGCCAGATGTTGGTCGTGCCCGCCGCGACGGCCGGGTCGGCCGGCGTCGGGTTCTGGATGGCACCGCCCACCTCGGAACGCAGCTCGAGGCGGTTGATGCGCGTGTTGCCGACGTCGGAGATGGCGTCGAACTTCACGTAGTTGTCGCCGTCGACGTAGGCGATCAGGCCGCCCTGGGCGTACCCGTCGGTGATCGTCGAGGACAGCTTGGTCTCGATCACCCAGTCAGCCCCCGCGTGGTCCGCGGACTGCAGGATGAAGTTGTTCGGCGGCGGGTTGGTGTCACCCGTGTAGATGTCGCCGAGCTCGGTGGTCAGGTTGAAGTTGCCGCCGCTGACGTTGTAAGAGGCGGGGTTGTCACGCACGATGGCGTTCCAGCGCGACTTGTCCAGCGAGGTGCCGGAGAAGTCGTCGTCGCGGCTCGGGCCGGACGGCGTACCGCCGCCACCGCCCGGACCCTCGATGCGGAACCAGTCGAAGTCCGCGACCGGCGACGTCGCCGCCGCGTTGCTGAACGCGAACATGCCGATCTTCGCGCCCGCCGGGATCGCCGCCGCACGCCCGACCGGGGTCCACGTCGTCCCGTCGGTCGAGTAGGCGCCGGTCACGTTCGTCCCGTCCGAGACCATCCGGAGGTAGTAGTCCTTCGGGAACGCGGCCGGGATGCTCGGGGTCGAGTCCGCCGCGTCGTTTCGCGGCGTCCCGTTGGTCTCGGCGATGAACTCGAACTTCTCGACGCCCGTGCCTCCGGTCTCGGTCGCGATGCGGCCGAACTTCACGAAGTTGCCGTCGTCGGTGTAGAGGATCATGCCGGCCTGGTGCCACTGGTCGGTGCCCTCGAAGGCGACCTTCGTGGTGGCGGTCCAGGCACCCGTGGGCGCCGCCCGCAGGACGAGGTTCTTGGCGTCGTTCTTGTCGCCGTAGATGTCACCCGGTGCGGCGGGGATGTGCAGCGCCCCCGCGCCGACTGTCATCGCCTGGTCACGGCGCACGACGTCCCACGGCGGCGTCGCGACGTCGGTGCCATTGAACTCCTCCAGCACGGTGTTGCCACCGCCGGCCGGCGTGTCTGGATCGAACCGGACCCAGTCGAAGTAGGAGTTCGGCTTGTTGGCCGCGAGGTCGCTGAGTGCGACCGGGCCGATCTGCGGGTTGGAGAACGTGCTCAGCGGCGCCGGCTGGCCGACGGGCAGGTACGTGTCGCCGTCGAACGAGTAGGACGCCGTCAGGTTCGTGCCGTCGGAGTGGATCCGCACGTAGTAGGAGAGCGGAGCCGTCTCGGGCAAGGCGCCGACGTTGTCAGCCGCCGTGTTGCGTGGGCTGCCGGCGTTCTCGTAGATGAACTCGAACGTCCGGGTGCCGCCCGCGGAGATCATGTGCACCGACGCCCAGTTGTCGTCGTCGGAGTACACGCGCAGGCCGGCCTGCTGGTAGTTCTGGTTGAGCTCGGCGACGCGCACCTTCGCGGTCACCGTCCACACGCCCGCCGGGGTCGGCTGGGTGATGATGTTGCCGGCGCTGGTGCCGCCCTGGTAGATCGACCCGTTGTCGATCGGCAGGACGAGCTCGCCGTTCGTGACGCTGATGTTGTTCAGGCTGCGCCGCACGGTCCAGCGGTTGAGGTCGAGCCCCGTGCCGTTGAACTCGTCCGACTTGGCGTTCTGGTCGCACTGGTTGGGCGCGCCGGTCACGCGGACGTCGACGGTCGTGCTCGCCTTGATGCCTTGGGCGTCGGTCACGGTGACCTTGGCCGTGTAGGTGCCGGCGTTCACGTACGTGTAGCTCGGGTCCTGGAGCGTCGACGTGTCGGTGTTCGTGCCGGTCACGCCGAAGTCCCAGAGGTAGGTCAGCGCCTCACCCTCGGGGTCGGTCGCCGTCGCATCGAAGGCGACGTTGAGCGGCGCCTGCCCGGTCGCGGGCGTGGCCGTCGCGGTCACGTCGGGCGGCGCGGAGACCGCGGCGCCCTTGCCGTGGACCTGGAACCAGTTGAGGTTCATCAGGCCGCCCTGATCGGTCGGGTGGGTGAAGACGATGTAGAGCACGTGCGTGCCCTGCGGCGGGTTGGTGATCGGCGCCGACACCGTCACCCAGTTCTGCCAGCCGCCCGTCGGGACCACGTCCGCGGAGGCGAACGTCGCGCCGGTCGGCGAGTCCATCCGGAGCTCGACCTTGCCGCCTGCTCCGCCCGAGGCCACGCGGAAGTCGACCCGCGTGAGGTTCTCGAAGTTCATCCGGTTGAAGTAGATGTAGTCGCCGTTCTCGATGAACCCGACGTTGTTGCCGCCACCAGCGTCCTGGGTGGCCTCCTCCTGGGTGCCCGGATCGCCGGTCGCGGTGGAGCCGGGGATGCGGCCGGTGCCGTTGTTGTGCTCGGCCCGCTTGCGGCGGGTGTGCAGGACGACGTCGTCCTGGCCGGTCAGCGCGCCCGCCGCGCCGGCGCCCTTGTCGGTGTACGTCGCCACGATCGACGTGAAGATGTTCATGTTCGGGTCGTGGCCCGAGTCCGAGGCCGTCTGGAACGTGCCCTCGCAGCCCGTCTTGGTGGACAGCGGGTGGGCGTGTTCGTCATGGCCGAGCTGGATGTTCAGCGAGACCTTGGTGCAGTCGATCGTGCCGTCCTCGGGGTCGGTGACGGTGATCTTGTAGGCGATCGTGTCACCGAAGTCGGCGAACTGGCCGTCCTCCGGGAAGTCGATCTTGACCGTCGGCCGTGTGTTGCCCGCGGTCACGGTCAGCGTGTCGGTGCCCACCATGCCCGCCTGATCGGTGACCGTCAGCTTGACGTTGAAGGTCCCGGCGGTGCTGTAGGTGTGCGTCGGGTTGGGCGCGGTCGAGTCGGTCGTGCCGTTGCCGTCGAAGTCCCAGGCGTAGGTGAGCGACGTCCCTTCGGGGTCGACCGAGCCGGCGCTCGAGAACTGGACCGCCAGCGGGACGGGGCCGTTGTCCTTGTCCACCGCCGCGTGGGCGATCGGGCGTCTGGCGCCCTTGATGTAGTCGATCTTGAAGATGCCGGAGTCGGCGTTGTTGCCGTTGAAGCCGCTACCCCAGTCGATGACGTAGAGCGAGCCGTCGGGGCCGAACTCCATCTCGTGGACGCGAGCGAACGTGTCCTGCCACGGCGTCATCGCGACGTTGGTCACCGCCGACTCGTCCGTGTTCAGCGTGGCGGTCTTGATCCAGCCGTTGTTCCACTCGCCGATGAACCACTGGCGGTCGTAGAAGGCCGGGAACTTCGTGTCGGAGTTGAGGCTCGCGTCGAAGTGGTAGCGCGGGCCGCCCGTCGGGGCGCCGCCCGTCCCGAGCCCCGGATTGCGGGGGTCGGTCTCGGTGTAGCCCATCCAGGCCACCGCCGGCTTGGCCGGCGGGAGGTTGGTCAGGCCCGTGTTGTTGGGCGAGTTGTTGACCGGCGCCGCGCAGTTGAACTTCGGCCCGGAGACGCTGGTGGCGAAGTCGTAGTCGTTGTACGGGACGTTGTCACGGATGCAGTACGGCCAGCCATAGAAGCCCGGCGTGACGACGTTGTATTCGACGCTGCCCTGCGGGCCGCGGTTGGGGTTGGTGGCGCTGGCGTCCGGGCCGTAGTCGCCCATCAGCACCTTGCCGGAGATCGGGTCGACCGTGATCCGGAACGGGTTGCGGAAGCCCATCGCGAAGATCTCGGGAAGGGTCTTGTTCGTCGTGTCGTCGGCCTCGTTGAAGAGGTTGCCCGTCGGGATCGTGTAGCCCGTGCCGACGCCCGGAGCCGTCGGGTTCGGGAGCGGCATGATGCGCAGGATCTTGCCGCTGTAGGAGTTGGTGTTGGCCGACGTGCGCTGGGCGTCCCAGAAGGCGCGGCCCGAACGCTCGTCGATCGGGTCGAAGCCGTCCGAGGCGAACGGGTTCGTGTTGTCGCCCGTGGACAGGTACAGGCTGCCGTCCTTGCCGAAGGCCAGCGAGCCGGAGGAGTGGCAGCACTCCGTGCGCTGGTTCTGCATCTGGAAGATGACCTTCTGCGAGGCGGTGTCCAGCAGGTCGCCGTTGAGCGTGTAGCGCGCGATGCGGGTCTCCGTCGAGGAGTCCGGCAGCGGCGTGTAGGCGACGAAGACGTTGTGGTTGACGTCGAAGTTCGGGTCCAGCGCGATACCGAGAAGACCGTTCTCCTGGACGCTCGAGACCGGGATCACGCCGGCCGTCAGCACCGTGCCGTCAGGCTTGATGACCTTGACCTCACCGGTGATGCGCTCGACGTAGAACACGCGGCCGTCCCTGGCGACGGCGAGCTCCATCGGGCTCTTCGTGTCGTCGTCGATCGCGCGGACCTCGAAGTCGCTCGCGGCCGGCGGCGCCTGGCGAGGCGCGCCGCAGTCGGCGGTGACGGTGCGGGCGGCGGTCTTGAGGCCGCCGAGGATGTGGGCGCGGAAGTCCGGCTCGGCGAACGAGGCCTGCGTGTGGCCCATCGCCGTGTACCAGGCGCGGCCGCCGTCGAAGTCGGTGCACCACGAGACCGGGTGGTCGTCGTCGGTGGTGTTGCCGTCGTCCTCGGCGTAGGTCGACTCGTCGACCGTCATCAGCACGTGGACGCCGCTGTCACGCGGGCTGTAGTCGTTGCCGCCGCCGTTGACCACGGGGTTGGTCGGCGGCTGGAAGTTGTACCACTCGTCGACGCGGCTCCAGGAGGCCGGGAGACCGGTCGTCGAGGGCTCGTTGGCGTCCTCGACCTTGACGGTCGCGGTCGGCGTTCCGGCCGGGTGGTTGCGGAAGTAGCCGCCGAGCAGCTGCCCGTACCAGGGCCACGTGTACTCGGTGTCGGTCGCGGCGTGGATGCCGACGTAGCCGCCGCCCGCCTGGATGTAGTGCTCGAACGCCGTCTGCTGCGGGTCGGTCAGGACGTCGCCGGTGGTGGAGAGGAAGACGACGACGTCGTATTGGGCGAGGTTGGCGTCGGTGAACTGAGCGCCGTCCTCCGTCGCGTCGACGGTGAAGCCGTTGGCCGTGCCGAGCGCCTGGATCGCCGCGATGCCCTGCGGGATCGAGTCGTGCCGGAAGCCCGCGGTCTTGCTGAACACCAGGACCTTGCTGAGCGTGGCGGGCGCGTCGGCGACCGTGATCGAGCCGCTCATCCCGTTGTGGACGCTGCAGACGAACGTGTAGGTGCCGGGGGTGCTGAAGGTGCGCGAGATCGGCGCACCGCCCGCCCCGACGGCCTCGTTGATCGTCCAGTTCGGACTCGTCGACGTGACCGTGTGGGTCGCGGTGGCGCTGTCGAATTCGAAGCGCACCGTGTCGCCGGTATGAATCGACGTGTTCGCCGGCATGAAGGCCGGTAGCGGTGTATCGACCGCGTCGACCACGACGGTGTCAGCGAACGCTGTTCCCGTCCCTAGGGCGCCGGCCACAAGGGCGACGGCGAGTGCGAGCAGCGTGGACCGCAGCGTGCGCATGAGTAACGGCTCTCCTCCGTTGATTCCTCCGACCCCCGGACTTATTTCAAATGAGAGAAATAAAGTCCAGCGACAATCGACAGTTCGTCAACAGGATTTGCCGCTAGCCGACCGAAGATCGACCCTGCACCAACGCTGCGACGCCATCGAGGATGCAGCTCAGTCCGAACTCGAACGAATGCTCCGGTGCGTAGGCCTCGTTTGGCTCCTCACCCGCCGCTGCACCCACTCTCACGACCGTTGGGAACTGGCCTGCGGTGACACGAGGCTCGAGCGCCGCCGCGCCGGCGGCCATACGCGCCGACCGGAGCGCGGTCCGTGCCGCGCGTTCGACATGGCCCGCGACGAGGCTGACGACGGCGTCCATCTCTTGGTCGGTCAGGCCGATGCCGTCGAGCGCGGCGAGCTCGTGCTCGTAGCGGGCGACGACATTTGGCCCCATGACTGGGCGCGTGGGGGTGATCTCGAGCAGCCAGGGGTGCCGGTGACAGCGCCACCAGTTCTCGTGTGCGATTCGTTCGACACGCTCGCGCCAGGTCCCCTCGCCGAGTTCGTTGGCTCCCGCGACGGCCTGGTCGAACATCAGATCCAGCAGCTCGCCCTTGCCCGGCACGTACGTGTAGAGGGACATCGTCCCGACCCCGAGTTTCTCAGCCACCTTTCGCATTGAAAGCGGCTCGAGCCCCTCGTCGTCTGCAACGTTCATTGCCGCCCTAACGATCTGGTCGAGGTCGAGCCTTGGCCTCGGCCCCCTGGTCGAGGACCCGTGATTGCGCCACAAAAGCTCGATGCTGCGCGGTGCGGCGTGGTTGTCTCTCGCTTCCGGCATGAGGTACTCCGTACGGTATACGCTTTCACGTATCACGTACGAGATTCTTCGATTTCCGGCGTCGTCGAAATGCTCCGGTAAGTCCTGACGTGAGCCGGACAGAAGCGGATATGACCTCGGTCTCCTCGGTCGCCGCCATGCCCGACACCCGCTTCGTGGAGCTCTATGAAGCGCACGCCGGCGCGGTCCTCGCGTACGCGCGCCGGCGTTGCGGCACCGACGAGGCCGAAGACGTGCTCGCCGAGACGTTCTTGATCGCGTGGCGCCGACGCGACGAGGTCCCGCCGGACGCACTGCCATGGCTCTACGCGGTAGCGCGCAACGTGGTCAGCAACCGGCTGCGTTCCGTGCGCCGCCGAACCGCCCTGGAGTCCCGGCTCGCCGCGGAACCGCTGCCGGCCGACGACGACGCGCCGGACCCGCGCCTGCGAGCGGCGCTCTCGACGCTGCGCCCGATCGATCGTGAAGCGCTCCTGCTGACCGCGTGGGAAGGCCTGTCGACGCAGCGCGCCGCGCGTGCCGCGGGCTGCTCGGCGGCAACGTTCCACGTGCGCCTGCACCGCGCCCGCAAGCGGCTCGCCCAAGCCTTGGAGGAAGACCGATGACCGACCTCATGGACCGCCTGCGCGCCGCCGACCCCGTCCCCGACCCGGTCACCGCTCCGCCGATCGAATGGTTGGTGCCGCGCCTACAGGCCACCACCGAGACGGCGCCCCGCGACCTTGCCGCCGAGGCCCGCCCGGGGGCGCCTCGCGAATCGGCGCCCGCCGACCCGGCGGCGCCCCGCGACCCGGCGCCCGCGGGCGGCGCCACTTCCTGCCCGCCCGGGCGGCCGCGTCTTCGGCGCCGTTTGCGCGTGCTCGTCCCGGTGTTCGCCGCCGCCCTCGCCGCCGCGGTCGTCGTGCTCCTCGGACGTGGGTCGTCGCCAGATGTCGTCGCCGAGGCGCGGGCGGCGCTCGGGGCGCCTGGCGAGATCGTCCACACGATCGTGCGGACGCAGCAGTTCGACGAGAATGGGAAGGCGATCGGACAGAGCAACGTCGAGCAGTGGGCGGCGCTCGATCCGTTGCGCACCCGGACACGAATGACGATCACGCCCGCCGAAGATGGGACGCCGCGGATGACCGAGAGCGACTATGCGGACGGCGTCTTCCGCAGCGCCTGGTCGTGGGACGACTACCTGCGCGAGCACAAGCTGTCGCCGGAAGAGCTCGCCGGCTACGTGGCGGCCAACACTGGGTCGGAAAGCGCGCTCGACGCGGGCGCGGACCCGGTGGCCGGTGTCCGCGCGCTGCTGGCCGGTGGGAAGCTCGCTCCCGCGGGAGAGACCGAGGTGAACGGCCGGCGCGTCCTGCTCCTGCGCGGCGACCGCCCCCGACGGGTCCTACCGGACGGTCGCGGGGTCCAACTCGCCGTGCGCGTCGAGTACCTCGTCGACGCCGAGACGTACGTTCCGGTGCAGGTGACCTACCGGATCAAGCCGTCGCTCGGCGCGGGTGGCGCGCAGACCACTCGCACGACGTTCGAGACCTACGAGCGACTGCCCCTCGCCGGCAACGAAGCGCTCCTGCGCATTCCCGATGCCGATCAGCGCCGCGTCATGAAGGCTCACCGCTAGCGGGCCGAAGTCAACTGCCTCGGTGGGAGACAGAAAGGGCGTTCTCACGCTCGCCGATCCACCAGCGGCGAGGGGGTGTGTAACCAGAGCTGCCTCTCGGGCAGCTCTCGTTCCGCACCCCCACCCGCGCGCCAACTCGACCCGTGCGAACCTGATCGAAACCAACGACTCGAGCCTCAAACGCGCACGGTCGACCACGGCGACGGAAAGATGGGCGCGAGGGACACACTTTCCTTCTCCGTAGCCCGAAACTGTCGGTATCCCGGCGCGCCACTCCCCCCTCTCCACCCGGCGCAGTTGACGTCCGTCCCCACAGCGGCCGCATCACGATCGTAAGTTCGCACGCGCAAGCGGCCGGCATGGTCGTGGCGACGTGGGGCGGCGAGCTGTCTCGTACCCGCCGCGCTGCGGCGATCGGCGGCGCCCGGCAGGCGCGGCGAGGCGTCTGGCAGGCGCCTATGAACCTGCGACTCGGCGCTAGTCCTCGAGCATGCGGTTGTGGCCCTCGGGGCACGTGCCCCGGATGCTGTCGTGGAAGGAGTCGTCCTCGAAGACGTCCTCGCGCCGCCAGTGGTCGCCGCAGTAGCTGTGGCGGCAGTCGGGGCAGTAGAACGGCGCGAGCTCGGGGTCGTGCGCGTAGAGCGCCGCGGCGTCGGCGATCGCGCGGCGGACGGACGGGGTCTCGGGCTGGGTCAGCGTGCCGGTGAAGGTCTCGCGCCGGAACTCGCCCTCGACGCAGGTGAGCCGCGCCGCCTCCTTCTCGCACAGCCAGCAGAAGTGGATCGCCTTGCCGGCCACGACACAGCACGCGCTGTCGAAGCGGGCCGCGAGGGCGAGGAACTCGTCTCCCCAGCCGCTGCTGACGCTGACCTCCTGGATCGGGCCGGTCGGCAGGAACAACACCGCCATCGAGCCCGTGTCGGAGCCGCCCGCCCGCACGCGCTCGATGTGCCTGTCGATCTCCGCCAGCGCCGACTCCTGGTCGACGAACGACGACCACGACAAGTCATTGCCGGGCAGCGCGATCAGGCGCCGCGCCTCGAGCAGCACGTCGATCAGGTTGTCCACAGGCGCAACCTATCGGCCACCTCCAAGCTCGAGACGCTCACGCCGATGCGGGTGAGTGGGCGGTCGGTGTCCACCAGCGACGCGGCCGTCGCCCCGATCACCGTCGCATCGTCGACCGCCGCCGGAAGCGTGCGCGAACGGGTCGCGGTCGTGCGGTCGCTGAAGCGCAGGTGCAACGTGATCGTGCGGCCGGCGACCCCGGTCGCGCGCAGGCGCTCGGCGACCCGCACCGCGGCCTGATCCAGCACTGCGGGTGGATGATCGCCACGGCCGAGGGATCGCGTCGACCCGAACGCCTGCCGCGGTCGCGCGCGCTGGACCGGCACGCGGTCGCGGTTGTTGACCAGCGCGTGCACCCGCCGGCCGTTGCCGGCCCCCAGCAGCGCGATCAGCGCGGGTAACGACAGCGCCGCGGCCTCTCCGACCGTCTCGATCCCACGGGCATGAAACTTCGCGGCCGTCGCCCGGCCGACGCCCCAGAGTTCCTCGACCCGGTGCGCGTGCAGGAACGCGGACCCGTCCTCGACGATCTTCAACCCGTCCGGCTTGGCCGCGCGACTCGCCATCTTCGCCGCGATCTTCGTGCCGGCGACGCCGACGGTCACCGGCAGCCCGACCTCGCGCCGCACCGCCTCCCGCAGCCGCGCGGCGAGCGACGGCGGACCTTCCAGGAACGCCTCCTCGATCCCATGGCGCTCGACCACCGGCGAGGCCGCTTCGAAGACCCCGAACAGCGCCTCGCTCGCCTCGGCGTAGGCCGCGCTGCGCGGCTCGACCGCCACCACCTCCGGACACAGCCGCCGCGCCTCGGAAGCGTGCATCGCGCTGTGGATGCCGAACGCGCGCGCCTCATAGCTCGCCGCCATCACCACCCACGTCGCGACCATCGTCGGCCGCCCGCGCAGCCGCGGGTCATCCCGTTGCTCGACCGAGGCGAAGAAGCAATCCGCATCCGCATGAAGAATTGACACGAACACATGTTCGCATGCCATGCTGACGGAATGACGCGACGCGATCGATTCCGGGGCGCACTGCTCGGCCTCGCCGTCGGTGATGCGGTCGGCACGACGGTCGAGTTCGCGACGCCCGGCACGTTCCCCCCGGTCCGCGACATGGTCGGCGGCGGCCCGTTCTCGCTCCCGCCCGGCGCGTGGACGGATGACACTTCGATGGCGCTCTGCCTCGCCGAATCGCTCGTCCAGCGCCGCACGTTCGACCCGGTCGACCAGCTGCAGCGCTACGTGCGCTGGTACCGCGACGGCCACTGGTCGAGCACCGGGCGCTGCTTCGACATCGGCAATGCGACCCGCGCCGCGCTCGAGCGCTTCGAACAGACCGGCGAGCCCTACCCAGGCGACGCCGCGCCCGACGCCGCCGGCAACGGGCCGCTGATGAAACTCGCGCCGATCGTGCTCGCGTACGCATCCAAACCGGCCGAGGCGATCCGCCACGCGGGCGGGAGCGCGCGCACGACCCACGGCGCGCGCGAGGCGGCGGACGCCTGCCGCGCGTTCGCGACGCTGCTGCTGGCCGCGCTCAACGGGAGCTGGCCGCGCAACGTCGGAGACCCCGGCTACGACCGGGTCGTCGCCGCCGCGCTCGGCGCACCCGCCTTCGCCGCGCTCGACCCACGCGTCACCGCCGCGCTGCGTTCCACCCGCGAGCCACCCGCCGTGCGCGGCGGCGGGTACGTGGTGGACGCGCTCGAGGCCGCGTTGTGGGCGTTGCGCAGCACTTCCACGTTCGAGGACGGCGTGCTCGCCGCGGTCAATCTCGGCGACGACGCCGACACCACCGCCGCGATCTACGGGCAGCTCGCCGGGGCGCTCTACGGCGCAGACGGCATCCCGGAGAGCTGGCGCGAGCGGCTCCACAGACACGACGAGATCGTCGCGTTCGCGGACGCCCTCCTTGACCAGGACCTCACCCGCCCCGCCCTGCCCCGCTTCGAGCACATCCGCCCGCGCGTCCACGCCCAGTGCGCCTCCCCGCAGGACGTCGCCGAGGCGCTGGCCACAGCTCGACAGCGTGGTCTGCCCATCGCCGTGCGCAGCGGCGGGCACGACTTCGCCGGACGCTCCTCGACGACCGGCGTCCTGATCGACACCCGCCCGATGCACGACATCGAGATCGACGGCACCCGCGTGACCGTCGGCGCCGGCGTGCGGCTCGGCGAGCTCTATGACGCCCTCGATGCCAGAGGCCGGACGGTCGCCGCGGGCTGCGGGCCGACGGTCGGCGTCGCCGGGCTGACGCTGGGCGGCGGGATCGGCATCCTCGGACGGCTGCACGGCTTCACGTGCGACCAGCTCGAAGCCGCGCAAGTGGTCCTCCACGACGGCGAAGTCGTGTGGTGCGACGAGCAGCGGCACGCAGAGCTGTTCTGGGGTCTAAGAGGTGCCGGCGGAGCGCGATTCGGCGTCGTCACCCGGCTCGTCCTGAGCACCAAAGCGGCACCGAACGCGACCGTCGTCCACCTCGAGCTCCCGCTCGCCCAAGCCGATGAAGCGCTCCACCTCTGGCAGCAGCTCGACGACGCGCCGGACGAGCTCGCCGCGAGCCTGCTGGTCGTCGGCGGCGGCGTGCACATCTTCGGCGCGCATGTGGGCACGAAGGCCGAGGCCGCCCACCTGCTCGCGCCCTTCAAAGGCCACCCGCAGCTCGACGAACTCCCCTACCGCGACGTCAAACGCCGCCTCGCCGCGACAGGCCCGGGCGACGGCGAGGATCTGCCCTTCCACCGCTCCGGCTTCTTCGCGAACCCGCTGGAGGTCCTCCCGAACGCGCACGGCCTCGAGTTCGACTTCTCCCCCCTCGGCGGCGCCTACAACCGGAAAGCGCCGGACGCCACAGCCTTCCCCCACCGCGACGCCCGCTTCCTGCTCAAGGTCGCCGGCCGCGATCAGGCGACCGTCGACGCCGCGTTCCCGAGCGACGAGGGCACCGGCGGCGTGTACCCCAACTTCCCCGAGCCCGACCGCGACCCGTGGGACCCGGCGTACCACCTCGGCAACCACCAGAGGCTGCAGGAGCTCCGCGCGAAATACGACCCGCACGGCGTGTTTTGAGTTAGATTCGCGCCCGCGATGAGCGAGTACGAACGCGCGACGACGTCCATGACCTTCGGCTCGCTGCCGGAGCCGATCCGGGCCGCCGTCCGCGCGAAGGCCGAGTCCCTGCAGCTGACCGTGGCCGACGACGCGCCCGCCTTCCTCACCCACAGCCGCAAGCTCAAGCGCAGCGGGATGCTCAACCGCATGCTCGGCGGCGACCAGGACAAGGCACACGACACCGCGCTCGTGATCGGCGCCAAGGACGTGCTCGTCGCCACCCACGGCGAAAAGCGCGGAACGGCCGTGCTCGCCGCCCGCCTCGACGACACCGACGTGAGCGCGATGTCCGAGCGCCTGAGCGAGCTCTCGGGCATCTCCGCCGACGACGGCATGTCGGTCAACGGCTTCCCGGTCTCGGGCACAGAAGGAAACGGACGCGGCTCGTTCTACGTCGGCCTCGGCCCGCCCGAGGGCGCGGCCGCGCGGACGGCGCTGATCGAAGCGATCCGCGCCGCCAAGGCGTAAAAGCGAACTACTTGCCGGTCGGCCGGTGCGATGCGCCGCGCGAGTGCGCGTCCTGACCACGGCCGACGCCCGCGGCACCCCGCGCCGAGAGGTGCGCGGGCGGTGGGGTGCGCCGGATCAGCTGAAGCAGCGCGCGGTCGTCGGGCCCGGCCTCGGTCCGCTCGCTGAGCGTGTTGACGTTCACCGTGCGGAGCACCGGGCCACGCGAGCGATCGATGAGCGCGACCACGGCCTTGTGGGCGCTCGGCGTGTCGAAGACGATCGCGTCGAGCAAAGGTCCGGCCGTCGCGACCTTGACGAGCTCGCCTGCGCTTGTCGATTCCATGCGATCAACCCTACTGCCGTCGCGACGGCGGGCGAACCCGCGGCTGCCCGCTCGCGCAGTCCACGCACGTCACCACGTCCGGCATGGCCGCCAACCGCCGCTCGGCGATCGGCTCCCCGCACACGTCACACACGCCGTAGGTCCCCTCGTCGAGCTTCACCAGCGCCCGCTCGGTGCGCTCGAGCCCCGCCTCAAGAGAGGTCCCCACACCGATCTCGGTCAGCCGGCTGATCGCCTCGACCGTCCCGTCTCCGATCCGTTTGCCGAAGCCCTGCGCCGTCCCGCGCTCAGGCGTCTTGGCGAGACCGGCGATCGTCTCGCGCGCCCGGTCGCGACGGTCCTCGAGCTCCGCGCGCAGCGTGTCGAGATCGGAGGCCATCCATCACACGCTACCCCGCGAACACCGCGTCGGCGAGGAACGGGACCGCTTTCGGGTCCTGTGCGCTGATCAGGATCGTGCTGCACCCGCGCACGCCGACCGCGACCACGGACCCGCCCTGCAGCGGCAGCACGCTGTAGCCCTTGCCCTGCTGGATCGGCGCCCCGCCCCGCTTCGCCGTGTCGACGAGCTGGGTCTCATACGCGCCCGGGTCATCGCTCGGCACCCGCACGAGCGTCCCGAGCGTGAGCCCGGTGCGCTGCGCGGCGCGCATCTCGACCTTCCCGCCCGCCTCGTCGAGGTTGAGCGCCTTGACCGTGCTCGCGCGCGTCTTCTCGCTCACCTTCTCGTACGTGAAGGTGTCCGGCGGGGCGCCGAACGGGTCGGCAACCTTCACGCACGGCGTGGCGGTGGCGGTCACGTCCGTGGACGTCGAGGCGGGAGGATCGTCCTTGCCGCCCGTGATCAGCCGGGACAGGCCCCAGGCCAGAACGAAGGCGAAGACGACCACGACAAGAAGGGCCTTCGGGCCTAGGTGGCGATCGAGCACCGGGGTGATGATCGCAGCGCGGCGAGGAGTTCCATGAGCGCTGGTCGGGAGGCGGACCCGCGCCGCGTGGCGGCGAAGACCGTGCGGCAAGCACCGTCGAGGGCGATGAAACGGACGCCATCGGTCGGCACGGCCGCGAGATCGGGAACCAGCGCGACCCCCACGCTCGCCGCGACGAACGCGAGGACCTGGTCGTAGCCGAGCACCCGCGACGTCACGTCGGGCTCGAAGCCCGCACCCGCGCACGTGCGCTCCACCTGGCGGGCGCACGTCATCCCCGCGGGCGGCGCGATCCACGGATGCTCCGCGAAGTCCCCCAGCCGCTCACCCGGGCCGGAGACCGCCAGCCACAGCGGCTCGCGCAGCAGCTCGACGGTCTCGAGCGACGCGTCGATCCGCCGCGGGACGCGGTCATAGAAGTGGGCGATGACGAGATCGAGGTCTCCCGCCCGCAGCCGCGGCAGCGCGTCGTCGGGCTCGAGCTCGTCGACCCGCACGCGGAGCGCCGGATGCAGCGCCAGCAGCGACCCGACGGCGGGAGCGAGGAGCGCCAGCGCCGCCGTCGGGAAGGCCGCGACCCGCAGCTCCCCGCCGAAGCGCGCCTCGCTCGCGTCGAGGTCGGCCTGCGCGAGCTCGAGCTGGGCGAGGATCGTCTCCGTGTGCGCCACCAGGGTCTGTGCCGCGGCGGTGAGCCGCAACGTCCGGCCGTCGCGCTCCAGCAGCTTCGCGCCCGCCTCGCGCTCGAGCGCGTGTAGGTGCTGCGAGATCGCGGGCCCGGTCATGTGCAGCGAGCGCGCGGCCTCGGCGATCGTCCCGTCGTGGGCGACCTGGCGCAGCACCCGCAGCCTCCGAACGTCGAGCATGAGCAAAGTGCAGCTTACGCATCGCAACAGAGATCGCAACTTGTGCTTTGCCTCGTCGCCGACGACGATGCGACGCATGATCGATCTCCGCAGCGACACGCTCACTCGCCCGACGGCCGCGATGCGCGCCGCGATCGCCGCCGCCGAGGTCGGGGACGAGCAGCGCGGCGAGGACCCGACGGTCAACGCGCTCCTGCGACGCGTGTGCGAGCTCACCGGCAAGGAGGCGGCGCTCTTCCTGCCCGGCGGGACGATGGCCAACAACATCGCGGTCGCCGTGCACGCGCGCAGCGGCGAGGCGGTGCTCGCCCACCACGACGCCCACCTGATCCGCTCCGAGAGCGCCGGGCCGGTGGTGCTCGCGCGGGTGCTGATCGACGCGCTCGACGGCGCCGACGGCCACTTCACCCCCGAGGACGTCACACGCCGTGCCGCGCGCGGCACGCTCTACGAGCCGCGGACCGCGCTCCTCTGCGTCGAGCAGACCCACAACTTCGCGGGCGGCACGATCTGGCCGCTGCATGAGTTGCAGGCGGTCACCGACGCCGCCCGCGACGCCGGCCTGGCGATCCACATGGACGGCGCCCGCCTGCTCAACGCGGTCGTGGCCGCCGGCACGCCCGCGAGTGACTACTGCGCGCTCGTCGACTCCGTGTGGCTGTGCTTCACCAAGGGGCTCGGCGCCCCGATCGGCGCCGTGCTCGCGGGCGACGCGGACTTCATCGAGCGGGCGCGCGCACTGAAGCACATGGTGGGTGGCGCGCTGCGCCAGGCGGGTATCGCCGCGGCGGCGTGCGTCTACGCGCTCGACCACCACGTCGAACGCCTCGCCGAGGATCACGCCCACGCGCGGCGACTGGCGGACGGCCTCCTCGAGCTCGGCCTCGACGTCCACACGCCCGACCCGCAGACCAACATGGTCTTCTTCAGCGCCGACCACGGCGACTTCCTCGGCGCGCTGGAGCGGCGCGGCGTCCGCATCGGCCCGGTGGGCGACCGGCTACGCGCCGTCACCCACCTCGACGTCGACACATCCGACATCGACCATGCGATCGCGGTGGTCGGCGACGTCCTCTCAAGCGCGCCGGAAGGCGCGCATGGACAGCGGTACGAATACGGCTAGGAGACCGACGAGCCAGGCAAGCGTGCCGAGCAGCGGACCGGCGACATCTCCCTGGCCGATCATCAGCGCGCGGACCGTGTCCACGACCAGCGTGATCGGGTTGACGTTCGCGAATGCCTCCAGCCAGCCGGGCATCGAGTCCGCGGGCACGAATGCGCTCGACACGAACGTGAGCGGGAAGACCCAGATGAAACCCGCCGACTGCGCGGTCTCCGGGTCTTTGACGCTCAGTCCCACGAACGCGCTGATCCACGAGAACGTGTACGAGAAGGCGAGCACGATCAGCAGCGCGAGCGCGATGCTCCAGACCGGCTCGCTCGGCCGGAAGCCGACCGCCACGCCCACCAGCAGCATCACGATCAGCGTCATCACGTTCTGCACGATGTCCGCCGCCGTGCGCCCGAACAGAACCGCGGAGCGCGAGATCGGCAGCGAGCGGAAGCGATCCACCACGCCGGTCGCGCGATCGGTGTTCAACCCGATCCCGGTCATCAACGCGCCGAAGACCGCGGTCTGGACGATGATGCCCGGCATCAGGAAGTCCACGTAGTCGACGTCGCCGGTGTCGATCGCGCCGCCGAAGACGTAGCGGAACAGCAGCACGAACATCACCGGCTGCACGAACGCGAAGATCACGTAGACCGGCTTGCGCAGGGTCTTACGCAACTGGCGGCCGGCCATCACGCGGCTGTCGGCGAGGACCTCCGCGAAGGTCAGCCGGGTCGGCTCGGAGGAGATCATGCGGCTCGCTTTCCGGTCAGGCTGAGGAACACGTCGTCGAGGCTCGGCTGCTGCAGCTCGATGGCGGCGATCGGGAGCCCGCGGGCGTCGAGCCGGCGGACCGCCTCGGCGGACGCGCTGGAATCGGTGACCGCCAGGCGGATCTCGCCCGCGGCCTGATCGACGATCGGCTCCTCGGTGAGGTCGGCGAGGACCGCGGCGGCGGCGTCCGCGTGGGCCGGATCGACCCGCACGGCCAGCACCTCGCTGCCGATCGTGGCCTTCAGCTCCGACGCGGTGCCTTCGGCGGCGATCCGGCCGTGGTCGACGACCGCGATCCGCTGCGCGAGCCGGTCCGCCTCCTCCAGATACTGCGTGGTCAGCAGGATCGTCGTGCCGTCGCGGCGGAGTTCGTCGACCGTGTTCCAGAGCTCCTGGCGGGTGCGGGGATCGAGGCCGGTGGTCGGCTCGTCGAGCAGCATCACCGGCGGGCGGCCGGTGAGGCTCGCGCCGAGGTCCAGCCGCCGGCGCATGCCGCCGGAGTAGGTGGAGACCCGGCGGTCGGCGGCGTCGGCGAGCCCGAAACGGTCGAGCACGTCGCCCGCGCGGGACTTGGCCTCGCGCGGCGGCAGCCGGTAGAGCCGGCCGATCATCTCGAGGTTCTCGCGGCCGGTCAGCTCCTCGTCGACCGCGGCGAACTGCCCGGCGAGGCCGATCCGCCGCCGCACGGCGAGCGGCTCGGCGACGACGTCGTGACCGAGGATGCTCGCGCTCCCGCTCGTGGGTTGCAGCAGCGTGGCGAGCACGCGGACCAGCGTGGTCTTGCCGGCGCCGTTGGGGCCGAGCAGGCCGAAGACGGTTCCGGGCTCGACGGTCAGGTCGAGGCCGTCGAGCGCGACGACGTCGCCGAAGGTGTGTCGCACACCTTCGGCAGCGATGGCGGGGGTCACGGAAGCTCTCCGGAAGCACGCAGGGTTTCGCGGTGTTCGCGCCATTCGTCGGCGAGCTTCGGCATTCGCTCGATCAGGAACTCGCACAGCGCGGTCATCTCGACGAGGCGGGCGCGGCGCTCGACGGGGGCGCCGGCGATGGCCTTGAGTCCCTTGCGGGTAATGGCGGCCAGCGCCTCGTACTCACCCGCGCTCTCGAGCGACTGCAGGCCGTAGGAGGGGTGGATCATCACGCGGTCCGCCCGCTCACCCGCCGCGCGGAAGCGCCGGAGCATCCCCCAGTGTTCGAGCGTGCCGACCGCCGAGCCCGCCGCACTCCGGCTCATCTGCAGCGCTTCGGCGATCTCCCCGGCCGTCTGTGCCGGCGGGTCGCAGAGCAACAGCCAGCCGGCGACCCGTCCGGTCGCCGGCGGCATGCCGTACTGGCGGGCGAAGTACCGCCCCACCTGATCGGCGAAATCGAGTTCAGCGTCAGTTGCCACATCCCTGAGATTACACGTATTCCAGGAATCCCAACCCTAAAGGGGGTCAGACCCTCTTTATGTTCACGCGGCGACCGGCTCTGCTCCGGGGCCGTGGGACGTCTCGGGGCGGGTGCTCGAGCGCAGCAGGCTCCCGCAGACGACCGCGCCGCCGGCGAGGATCACGGCCGCCCAGGTGAACGCGGTCGTGTAGCCGTCCACCGGCGTGGCCGCGGCGGCGGCGAGCGTGCTCAGCAGCGCCGTGCCGATCGACCCGCCGATCTGCTGGGAGGTGCTGACCATCGCCGACGCGATGCCGCTGTCGTGTACCGGGACGCCGTGGGTGGCGGTGACGAACGACGGCGCGAGCGTGAGCCCGAACCCGATCCCGATCAGGATCAGCGAGGGCAGGACGTGGGTGGCGTAGGCGGTGTCGGGGCCGATGCGGGTGAGCAGGAGCATTCCGAGCGCACCCGTGAGCATTCCCGCCGGGACGAGCGGGCGCGGACCGGTCCGGTGCAGGAGCTTCGTAGTCACGACGCCCACGGTGGGAGCGATCGAGAAGCTCATCGGCAGGAAGGCGAGGCCGGTTTCGAGCGCGCTGAAGCCCTTCGTCACCTGCAGATAGAACGTGAGGAACAGCAGGACGGCGAACATCCCCGCGCTGGCGGTGCCGATGGCCAGGAACGAGGCGCCGCGGTCGCGGTCGGTGACCACCCGCAACGGGAGCAGCGGCTGCGCGGTCCTCGCCTGCAACAGCACGAACCCGGTGAGCAGCACGGCGGCCGCGATCAGGGCGGTGACGGTCGTCGGGTCGCCCCAGCCGTCGGTCTCCGCCCGCGACAGGCCGAAGACGAGCGCGAACAGCCCCGCCGAGGCGGTGACGGCTCCGCGGACGTCGAGCCGCGCGCGGTTGGGCGTGGGGACGTGACGCAGCAGGCGCAGCGCCGCCAGCGCCGCGGGCACGGCGAAGACGACGGACACGAACAGGCACCAGCGCCAGTCGAGGAACTCGGTCAGCGCGCCGCCGAGGAGCAGGCCGATGGCTCCGCCCATGCCGGCGATCGCGGCGTAGATGGCGAACGCCTTGCCGCGTTCGGCGGGATCGGTGAACGTCGTCGTGAGCAGCGACAGCGCGGCGGGGGCGAGCAACGCGGCGAACGCGCCCTGCGTCGCCCGTGCGGCGACGAGCACGCCGAAGCTGTCCGCCGCACCGCCGACGGCCGACGCGGCGGCGAAGCCGAGCAATCCGGCGATGAAGGTCCACTTGCGGCCGAAGAGGTCGGCGATCCTCCCGCCGAGCAGCAGCAGGCTGCCGAAGGCGAGCGCGTAGGCCGTGATCACCCACTGGCGGTCGTCCGACGAGAAGCCGAGCTCGCGCTGGGCGGAGGGCAGCGCGATGTTCACGATGGTCACGTCGAGGACCACCATGAGCTGGGCGATGCCGATCACCACCAGGGCGAGCCAACGGCGGTCGTGCGGTACGGGTGATTGCATGAGCTGTGCCTCCTTCGGTCACATCGGGCGGTCGTGGTTCGTCACCCCCTTGACGCATCACGACGAAGGGATGTGACCAATGGGCGAAGTCGAGTGGCTGGCAGAGCGGTTCGAGGCCAACCGGCCGCAGTTGCGCGCGGTCGCCTACCGCATGCTCGGATCGACGAGCGAAGCCGACGACGCGGTCCAGGAGGCGTGGCTGCGCCTCAGCCGCTCGCCTGAGGGGATCGAGAACCTCGGCGGCTGGCTGACGACCGTCGTCGCGCGCATCGCCCTCGACATGCTGCGCTCGCGCAACGCCCGCCGCGAGGAGCCGCTCGGCGTCCACGTGCCGGAGCCGATCGTCGGCGACGGGCCCGAGCAGCAGGCGCTGCTGGCCGACTCCGTCGGGCTGGCGCTGCTCGTCGTGCTGGACACGCTGGAGCCGTCCGAGCGCTTGGCCTTCGTGCTGCATGACATGTTCGCGGTGCCGTTCGACCAGATCGCGCCGATCGTCGATCGCTCCCCGGCCGCGGCCCGCCAGCTGGCCAGCCGCGCCCGCCGGCGCGTGCGCGGCGCGGTACCCGAGCCGGACGCGGACCTTTCCGCGCAGCGTGCCGTGGTCGACGCCTTCCTCGCCGCCGCCCGCGACGGCGACTTCGAAGCGCTCGTCGCCGTCCTCCATCCCGACGTCCTGATCCGCGTCGACCGCGGCGCGCTCTCCCGTGAGACCCGCGGCGCGGAGGAGGTCGCACGCCAGGCGGTCACCTTCAACCGCCTCGCCCCACTCGCCCGCCCCGCACTGGTCAACGGCGCCCCAGGCTTCGTCGTCGCCGACACCGACCGCGTCTACGCGGTGGCCGGCTTCACGATCGCGGGCGGCCTGATCACCGAGATCGACCTCCTCGCCGACCCCACCCGCCTATCTAAAGCCCACCTAAGGGGCCAGACCCCTTAGCTCGGCTTTAGGTTCCGCGCGGCCCGGGAACCGGCATTGTGCGGCGAACGCGACCTAAAGGGAACCTAAGGGGTCTGGCCCCTTAGGTGGGGTTAAGGTTCGGAGGCCCGCGGTGAAGACGGCGAGCACGCGGTGGGCGCGGGTGGGGTCGGAGACCAGGTAGATGCCACCGAGGGCGGCGGCGACGTCGAGCGCGTCGACGTCGGTGCGGACGGTGCCGGCGGCCTGGGCGGCGTCGAGCAGCTGGTTGAGCGCCGCGACGATCACTGCGCGTGAGTCGGCGTGGACGGCGGCGCCGGACGCGACGACGGCGCGCATCGCTTCGGACAGGCCGCGCTGGGTCGCGAGGTAGTCGATACAGCGGTGCAGCCAGAGCGCCAACGCCTCGTCGGGCGGGTGGTCGTTCAGCAGTTCGTCCGCGGCGCCGCGCAGCCGCGCGATCTCGTCGCGGTAGGTCGCCTCGACCAGCGCCTCCTGCGTCGGGAAGTGGCGATACGCGGTGCCGGTGCCGACCCCCGCGGCCTTGGCGACGTCCGCGAGCGGGACGGACGTGCCGCCGTGCGCGAACAGCTCGCGGGCCGCCTCGATCAGGCGGTCGCGGTTGCGGCGCGCGTCGGCGCGCATCGGTGATGTGGAATCGGAATCCATTTCCGCTTAGGTGGTACAGTATCTGGAACCGGAATCGACTTCCGGTTGTCACCAGAGTTTAGGAGCTTCCATGCCAGAGACCTTGATCACCACCCCGTTCGGCTTCGAATCGACCGCCGCGGAGGTCGTGGAGGGCATCGACCTGACCGGCAAGCGCGCGATCGTCACCGGCGGCTCGTCGGGCATCGGCATCGAAACCGCCCGCGCGCTGGCCGGTGCCGGCGCCGAGGTGACGCTCGCGGTCCGCGACACCGCGGCGGGCGAGCGGGTCGCCAACGACATCGACGGCGACGTTCGCGTCGGCCACCTCAACCTCGCCGATCAACCGTCCGTGAAGGCGTTCGCCGCCGCCTGGGACGGCCCGCTGGACATCCTCGTCGACAACGCGGGCGTGATGGCGCTGCAGGAGCTGACGCGCTCACCCGAGGGCTGGGAGCTGCAGTTCGCGACCAACCACCTGGGCCACTTCACGCTCGCCACCGGGCTCCACGACGCGCTCAAGGCCGCGGGCAAGGCGCGGATCGTCTCGCTCAGCTCGGTCGGGCATCTGAGCGCACCGGTCGACTTCGAGGACCTGCACTTCGAACGCCGCGACTACGACCCGATGATCGCGTACGCCCAATCGAAGACGGCCAACGTCCTCTTCGCCGTCGAGGCGCAACGCCGCTGGGGCGCCGACGGCATCACGGCCAACGCCGTGCACCCCGGCGCGATCTTCGAGTCCAACCTCGCCCGCCACATCGACCCGGCGGTCCTGCAACAGCTGCGCACCTCCGGCAGCTACCGCTTCAAGACCTTGCAGCAAGGCGCGGCGACCTCGGTGCTCCTCGCCACCTGGCCCGCGCTCGAGGGCCAAGGCGGCCACTACTTCGAGCACGGCAACGAGGCACCGATCGTCGAGGCGCCGGTCATCCCCCACCCCGGCTCCGGCGTCGCCGCCTACGCGCTCGACCCCGCCAACGCCGAGCGCCTGTGGGAGGTCTCCGAGGCGCTCGTCGCCTAACCGACGCCTTCGGAGGAGGCGGCGGCCGCGGCGGGAGCCGCGGCCGCCGACCGCCGCAGCAGCACGAACGCGACCACCGCGGCGACGCTCAGCGCAGCCGCGCTGAGCGACGCGGTCGCGGTCAGCGCGGTCCCGAACGCGTCCCGCGCCGGATCCGCGAACGACGTACCCACCGCATCCCCGATCGTCTCTGGCGCCCGCGCCGGCACACCCGCCCGATACACAGCGGCACCGATGCTGCCGAGGATCGCGAGCCCCAACGCGCCGCCCAGCTCAGAGCTCGTCTCCGAGGTCGCCGCGGCGCCACCCGCCCGCTCCTTCGGCGCGGCCCCGACGGCGAGATCGGCGACCAGTGTGATCACGAAGGCAAGCCCGATCGCGCCGATCGTCGGCCCGACGAAGAGCGGCGTGAGGGACTGGTCGGTGAACGCCACGATCAGGTAGCCGAACGCGCCGATCCCCATGCCCGCCGAGATCAACACCGGCGCCGAGAAACGCGCGGCGAGCCGGGCGGTGAGCATCGAGCCGACGACGAACCCGAGCGCCTCGGTCACCGTCGGCAGCCCCGCGATCAGCGGCGAGTAGCCGAGGACCGACTGCGCGTACTGCGCGGTGAAGAGCGCCATCCCGAAGATCACGAAGAACGCGACGAGGTTCGTGGCCAGCGCGGCGCTGAACGCCGGCAGCCGGAACAGGGAGAGATCGATCAGCGGGTCCGACAGGCGCTGCTGGCGGCGCACGAACAATGCCCCCGCAACGAAGCCCAGCGCGACCCACAGCCCCGGCAGCGACCCGCCGACGGCGAGGTGCTTGAGCCCGTAGATCACAGCCAGGATCGCGACGAGCGACAGCGCCGCGCTCAAGACGTCCACACGCCCCGTCTCACCCTCGCGATGCTCCGGCAACAGCCGCGGGCCGAGCAGGAGCGTGAGCACCATCACCGGCACGCCGAGCAGGAACACCGAGCCCCACCACGCCAACTCCAGCACCGCCCCACCCGCCAGCGGCCCGATCGCCGCGCCGACGCTGTAGCTCGTCGCCCACACGCCGATCGCGAACGTCCGCTGGCGCGGATCCTCGAACATCGTGCGGATCAGCGACAAGGTCGACGGCGCCAGCGTCGCACCCGCCAACCCGAGCAGCGCACGCGCCGCGATCAGCATCCCGGCGCTGGTGGCAAACGCGGCGAGCACCGACGTGACCGCGAACGCGCCCGCGCCGATCAGCAGCATCCGCCGCGCGCCGATCCGGTCACCCAGCGCGCCCATCGTGATCAGCGCGCCCGCGACCATGAAGCCGTAGATGTCGACGATCCAGAGCAGTTGCGTGCCACTGGGCGCGAGGTCGGCGCTGATCGACGGCAACGCGAGGTTGAGGACGTTGAGGTCCATCGCGTAGACGAGGCAGGGCAGCGCGATCACGGCCAGACCGATCCATTCGCGGCGGGACGCTCGTGGGCCGGTCATCTCACCGGAGTCCAGGGCGCGCAACGCGCGTTACACGTCCGATGCAAAAGGCTGCCCGTTTTCCTCTAGCTTCGCGGGGTACCTCGACGTACGGTCCCGCCCAACGATGATCACGAAGACGAGGCTCAACCGCGAAGAGGAGCTCGAGCGCGAGCACGGGCAGCGCGACCCCGCGCCGCCGCCGGCGCCCGTCGCGCAGATCCTCGAGCTGCAGCGCACGATGGGCAACCAGGCCGCGATGGCGCTGATGGCGCGCAGCAGCGCCCGCGCGACCGTCGCCCGCGAGCCGGAGACGGCCGAGGCGCCGCAGGCCAACGCGAGCATCGCGCAGGCGATCGCCGACCGCGACATCGGGGCGATCAAGGCGATCGACGACTTCACCCCCGCTTCGGACTCACAGCGCTTCGAGCTGATCGCGATCCTGCTCGACCAGTTCTGGGTCGGCCCGCGCGACGAGGCCGCGCTGGAGCGGATCTGGGCCTCGTTCGGCGAGCGGCTGCCGGCGATGATGGCCACGCACGCGCGCGTGTGGTGGGACTGCGTCGACCGCGGCGCGGAACTGAAGCGCTGGACGCGCCAGGACAACCTGAACCTGACGTGCGAGATCTCCCCGGGCGTCATCAACGACCGCCAGGTGCGCCGCGCGATCGCCCGCATCGACGAGATCCCCGAGAACGACTACCTGCAGTTCCGCCAGCTCATGTACTACGCGGGCTCCGGCGCCGAGCTGGCGTTCATCTGCAAGGCGCTCGCGGCCGAGCGCAGCATCGCCGACATCGCGACGTTCGCGAACACGATCCGCGGCAAGGACCGCCCGTGGCTGCTGGCCAACCTCAACGTCGCGGACGAGAACGTGGCGCAGGGCGGCGCGTCCGCGGGCATCCAGCAGCAGTGGCAGATGGCGTGCGGGCCGACGTCGGTGCAGACGATCCACGCGCAGAACGACCCGATTTATGCCCTCTCGCTGACGGCCGCGGGCCCGGTCAGCGGCGCGAGCTGGACCAACCTGCCGATGACGCTCGAGCAGGGCGCGATCCTGATCGGCCACGGCTCGATGCCGACGCCGCTGGGCACCGCCGGCCAGGGCGCGTGGGTCGAGTCCGACCTCAACGACATCTCCTCCGCCACCGGCGTGACGTACGCGTTCACGCTGGTGACGGCGATCGCGCCGGTCAACCCCGCGGGCGGCGAGGTCGACAAGGCGGTCACGTCGATCATCGGCTTCCTCGACCAGGGCATCCAGGTCCCGATCCTGATCGGCGGCGGCCCGACGGTGACCGCCCACTACGTGATGGGCCTGCGCGCCCAGGGCGACTCGATCCTCGTCAACGACCCGGGCAGCGGCACGACGACGTGGGTGACGCGACAGCAGTTCCTGACCAACGCGCTGGCACCCCCGCTGTCATGGCCCTTCCTCGCGGGGTACGATCGGCCCTCGCCGAAATGATCGACGACGACCGCAGCTATTCCGACGCGGAGCTCAGCACGCTCGACCTCGCGGCCGTGTTCGACGGCGGCATCGTCGGCGAGGACGGAAAGATGCGCCCCGAGCTACAGGGCATCGGCTCCGTCGCCGCGGCGATCCAGCTCGACAACCAGTTCGTGACGTCCGGCCAGGTGGCCGACGCCGCCAGCTTCAAGCCCGACGGCTTCGTCCCGCCCGCGCTGGACAACGTGCTCAAGATCGGGCTCGCGGCCTCCCACGACGACACCGACCGCGGCGTGTTCAGCCAGTGGCTCGGCATGGTCGCGGCCCAACTCGTCCTGCGCGAGCGCAACCGCACATGAGCGACGCGCTGCACGTGCTGCTGCTGCGCGCCCCCGGCGGCAACGCCGAGGCGGTGCACGCACAGGTCACGATGGCCCTGCGGATGGCCGTCCCCAACCTGCGCTGGGTGGCGTCCTACGCGGTGAGCGGCGGCAGCGTGGCCGCGGTCGACATCGTCGCGTTCCAGCCGGGCGAGGATCCCGAGGCGGCGCGCGCGGCGGCCGCGGCGGTGGCCGGCGCGGAGATCGAGCTGCTGCCCGCCGAGCCCTCGCTGACGCTGATGGCGCCCGGCGGCGCTCCCGGCGGCGCGCCTGGAGGACCACCGCTGCCGTGACGAACGCCCGCGTCAACCACGTCTCCATCAACGCGCGTGACCTCGCGGAGTCGGTCGACTTCTACGTCGACGTCCTCGCCGCGGAGCCGATCCCGACGCCCAACTTCGGCCTTCCGGTCCAGTGGCTCGCGCTCGGCCGGACGCAGCTGCACCTCTTCGAGAAGGATCTGCAGCCGACGAGCCACCACCACCTCGGCATCACCGTCGACGACCTCGAGCCGGTCTACCGGGCGGCTGAGCGTCGCAACGCGTTCGACAAGGAGGCCTTCGGCAACCACCTCGTCGAACTCCCCGGCGACGTCGTGCAGCTCTATCTGCGCGATCCCGCCTGGAACCTCGTCGAGATCGACCAGGACGGGGTCGACCGGCTTCCGGACGACCTGCGCGCCCAGCTCAAGGGCCTGTGGGACTTCAATCCCCAGACCGACGAGAACATGCGTGCGCGGCTCTACGTGCCCGAATAGGTTCAGGCGGTGAGCTGCACCAGCGCGCCGTCGGTCCAGTCGAGCGCCTCGCCGTAGGCGCGGGCGATGTCGACCAGGCTCACGCCGGCCTGCACGCAGCCGTCGAAGTCGCCGCTTTCGTAGGCGAGGATCCCGGCGAGCAGACGGCCCTCCGGGCCCTGGTGGGCGCCGAGCGCGAGGGTCGTGCGCTCGTCGAACGGCAGGTCCTCGAGCAGCGCCGGCATGCGGGTGCCCAGGAGCGAGTCCACGACCGAGAAGAGACCGACGGTGAAGCCGCGCTCGGCCTCGGCACCGGGCGTCCGAGCGGCGACGAGCTCACACAGGCGCGCGCGCAGCAGGCCGAGTTCGAGCAGGTGGCTGGGACGGTCACTGACACCGGCGAGCACCATCATCGTCGCCCAGCGGCGGACGGCGACGGAGCCGAGCGTCATCAGCGCCTGGCGGATCGTCCCGGCGCGATGGCGGCCGCCGAAGAAGGCCGAGTTGGCGAGCTTGACGAGCTTGAGGCTCAGGCCCGGGTCCTCGGAGATGACGCGCTCGAGCTGCTCGAACGACGTCGCGTCGCCCGCCGCCAGCATCGACAGCGCGCGGAAACGGTAGGTAGGCACCGACGTGCCGGTCACGATCACCGGCTCGGCGAAGTACTGGCCCTGGAAGAAGTCGACGCCCAGGCCGCGCGTGAAGCCGTACTTGTCGCGCGATTCGACGCCACCGGCGATCACGCCGAGGCCGAGGCCGCGCGCCACGTTGACGGCGGCGTCGATCGCGTCCTCGTCCATCAGGGCGACGTCGAGCTTGACGCTGTCGGCGTAGTCCAGGAGTGCGTCGGTTTCGGCGCGGAAGTGGTCGAGCGCGATCCGGAAGCCCTGGTTGCGCGCCTCGCGGATGACCGCGAGGAGCACGTCATCGGCGGGCTGATCGGCTTCGATCTCGAGCACGACGCCGGCCGGATCCAGCGGCAGCGGGCGCGCGGCGAGCAGGAAGTCGCGGGAGACGTTGACGTGCACCGTGCGCGAGCCGGCGAGCCGCGGCAGACCGATGTCGCCGAACGCGTGGGCGAGCAGCGTCGCCGTCGCCTCGCGCGAGTCGTCGGCGGCCGGGGTGAGCAGTTCAAAGCCGACGATGCGCTCGCACTGGTCGAGGATCGGCTGGCGGGAGACGACGACCGCGGGTGCGGTCTCCTCAGAGGGCCTCACAAATCGCTCGCGCAGTTGCATGGTGGCTCTATCGGCCGATCGGCGGGCGACGTTAACCCCCTCCGGATCGAATCGGGTCTAGCCCTGACAATTCCGGCGCCGATCGACCGCCGTCTTCAGGCGCCGCTCGGATGGCCGATCACTTGGGCCGACCCATGTCCAAGGACGCTCCGAACTCCATCGCGCGCCGGATCGAGCAGGGACGCGCCCGCCCTCGCGCCTCGTTCGATGCGGGTGAGCGGCTGGGCGAGACGCTCTTCGGGCTGGCCTTCCTCGTCGCCGCGCTCGCGCTCGCGTTCCTCTTTGAGCCCACGCGCGCGTTCTCGCTGCCGCTGGCCGCGCTGTTCGTGGTGATGCTGGCGGGCGTGTCGCGCGTCGGCTTCGCGTATCTCGAGGCGACGCTCGTGCCCGTCGAGCTGGTCGCGTTCCCGATGCTGCTCCTGCTCCCGACGCCGATCGTCCCGCTGCTGGTCGCGCTCGCCTACCTGCTCTCGCAGGCGCTCAGCGTCGTCCTCGGCCAGCGCTCGATCAACCGCCTCGTGTTCCCGCCGCTGGCCGACTCGTGGTTCGTGATCGGCCCCGCCACGGTGCTGCTGGCCTTCGGCGCGCAGCTCCCGGCGTGGCACTGGCTGCCGGTGTACGGGCTCGCGTTCCTCGCCCACGCCGCCATCGACTGCGTCACGTTCGCGCTGCGGACGCGGCTCGCGACCGGCACGCCGGCGCGCGAGCTCGCCGCCGCGTACGTGCGCGCGAACAAGGTCGCCACCCTGCTCTGGCCGATCGCCGTCCTCACCGCGATCGCCGCCGACACCGCGCCGGTCACCGTCGCGCTCGTGCTGCCGCTCGTCGCGCTGCTCAACGTCTTCGCGCGCGAGCGCGACGCGCGGATCGAGCAGACCCTGGAGCTCGGCCGCTCCTACCGCGGGACCGCGTTGCTGCTGACCGATCTGCTCGAGGACGACGACGAGTACACCGGCCATCACACCCACGACGTCGTCGAGCTCTCAGTCAGCGTCGCCGAGCGCATGGGCGTCTCCGAGGAGGTCCGCAGCGAGACCGAGCTCGGCGCGCTGCTGCACGACATCGGCAAGATCGCGATCCCCGACTCGATCATCAACAAGCCGGGCAAGCTCGACGCGGATGAGTGGGCGATCATGAAGACCCACACGATCGAGGGCCAGAAGATGCTCGATCGCGTCGGCGGGATGCTCTCGAGCGTCGGCGTCGTGGTCCGCGCCTCGCACGAGCGCTACGACGGCGGTGGCTACCCGGACGGGCTCGCCGGCGAGGCGATCCCGCTGGCCGCCCGGATCGTCGCCGTCTGCGACTCCTTCAACGCGATGACGACGACCCGGTCCTACCGCAAGGCGATGCCGGTGGCCGACGCGGTCGCGGAGGTGCGACGCTGCTCGGGCACGCAGTTCGACCCCGCCGTCGTCGAGGCGCTGCTCGCCGTCGTCGAAGCGCCCGAATGGGTGCTGACGGTCCGCGAGACAAAGATGAGCGTCCCAGCTCCGCTATAAGCCTCAATTGAACCGAGTCGGTCCGGATTGCGAATTCCGGTCGTCGGAACAGTCCGGCACCAGGGTCTGACTTTTACGGAGGAGGCAGAGATGGCGAAGGTGGCCATTCGCGTGAACGGCAAACGGCATGTGGTCGAGGCCGCGCGCGACACGCCGCTCCTCTACGTGCTGCGCAACGACCTGCACCTTCGCGGGCCGCGCTTCGGCTGCGGGCTCGCGCAGTGCGGCGCGTGCACCGTGCAGATCGACGGCGAGCCGACGCGCTCATGCGTGACGGCGGTCGGCGACGTCGTCGATCACAAGATCACGACGCTCGAAGGCCTGGGCACGGAGGAGAAGCCCGGCCCGGTGCAGGAGGCGTTCATCGCGCATCAGGCGGCGCAGTGCGGCTACTGCACGAACGGGATGATCGTCGCGGCGGACGCGTTCCTCGCCGCGCACCCGGACCCGACGGAGGACGAGATCAAGCGGGCGATGACCCCGTATCTCTGCCGCTGCGGCACCCACTTCCGGATCGTCGCCGCGATCAAGGCGGCCGCCGAGGCGAAGCGATGACCGCCACGCTCGATCGCCGCCAGTTCCTCGCCGGCACCGGCGCGATGTTCGTCGCCGCGACGCTCCCGCGACTGCTCAACCCGCGGACCGCGTTTGCCACGTTGCAGGCGCCGCAGATCGGCCCCGCGCTGGTCGACCCGACATTGATCGACTCGTGGCTCGCCGTGCTCGGCAACGGCAAGGTCACCGTCCTCACCGGCAAGGTCGAGCTCGGGACCGGCGTGCTCACGACGACGATGCAGCTCGTGGCCGACGAGCTCGACGTGCCGCTGTCCGCGCTCACGGTCGTCGAGGGCGACACCTGGCGCACGCCCGACCAGGGCTTCACCGCCGGCAGCCAGTCCAACAAGACCCAGTACGCGGCCAAGGGCGGCCTGCGCCAGGCCGCCGCGGAAGCTCGACTGGCGCTGCTCGGCATGGCGTCCGCGCGCCTCGGCGCGCCGATCGAGGCGCTGACCGTCAAGGACGGCGTCGTCCACGGCGGCAGCGGCCAGGTCTCCTACGCCGAGCTGATCGGCAACCGTCAGTTCAACCTCAAGATCACCGGCAACGCGGTACCGAAGCGCTTCGAGGACTATCGCGTCGTGGGGACGAGCGTGCCGCGCGTCGACGTACCCGCGAAGGCGACCGGCGCGTTCGAGTACACGCAGGACGTGCGCGTGACGGGCATGGTCCACGCGCGCGTCGTGCGCCCGCCGACGCTCGACTCCAAGCTGGTGAAGGTCGACGGCTTCCCGGGCGGCCACAACCCCGCGGGGTTCCTCGCGACGGTCGTCAAGAACAACTTCGTCGCGGTGGTCGCCAAGCGCGAGGAGCAGGCGATCGACGCCGCCTCGCTGCTGAAGGTGGAGTGGGAGACCGCGCCGCTTCCGGACTTCGAGCACCTCTACGGCGACCTGCAGCGCCAGACCGCGACCACCGATCGCATCCTGATCAACACCTACGACGTCGAGCCCGCCCTCGCCGCCGCGGCACAGAAGCTCCAGGTCAACTACCGCTACCCGATCCAGATGCACGGGTCGATGGGCGCGTCGGCCGCCGTCGCCTCGGTCGAGGGGCAGACGGCGACGGTGTGGTCCTCGACGCAGGGCGTCTACCCGCTGCGCGACGCGATCGCGACCGCCCTCGGCCTGCCCAAGCAGAACGTGCACGTCATCTACGTCGAAGGCTCCGGCTGTTACGGGCTCAACGGCGCCGACAACGTCGCGCTCGACGCCGCGGTGATCTCCCAGCAGGTCGGCAAGCCTGTCCGCGTGCAGTACATGCGCGCGGACGAGCACAAGTGGGAGAACTACGGCCAGCCGTATCTGCACGAGATGCGCGGCGGCCTGGACGCCAACGGCAACGTCGTCGCGTGGGACGGCGTCGCGTGGACGGCCACCCGCGGCGGCCGGCCCGGTCCGCCCGCGAACCTGCCGACCGGCGTCCTCCTCGGGCTGCCGGAGAACCCGCTGCCGAAGTCGCCGCCGCTGACGCCGGCGAGCCGGCCCAACGCGGTCGACAACTCCAACTCCGGCCCGTCGTACGTGATCCCGAGCCAGCGGCTGCGCAGCCACAGCGGCCAGCACGCGTTCATGGCAGGGCCGCTGCGCTCGCCCAACCGGATCCAGAACACGTGGGCGAACGAGTCGTTCATGGACGAGCTCGCGCACCTGGCGGGCCGCGACCCGGTCGAGTTCCGGCTCGCTCACCTCAAGGACCAGCGGCTGATCGACGTGATCAACCTCGCCGCGTCGATGGCGAAGTGGAAGCCGCGCCCGGCAGCTTCGAAGATCGACTCGGGGCGCTTCAAAAAGGGCCGCGGGATCGCGGCGATGGTCTACGAGGGCGACAACGGCTACAACGCGGCGGTGTTCGGCGTCACCGTGGACACCAAGACCGGCAAGGTGGTCGTCGACGAGGTGTGGTCCGCGCAGGACTGCGGACCGGCCCTGAACCCGGACGGGATGCGCGCGCAGGCCGAGGGATGCCTGATGCAGACCGTCAGCCGCTCGCTGATCGAGGAGCTCAAGTGGGGGCCCGAGGGGATCACCTCGGAGGACTGGGAGAGCTACCCGGTCATCCGCTTCAACGCGATGCCCAAGCTGCACTTCCGGATCATCGACCGCAAGGACGTGGACGTGATGGGCGCGGGTGAGGTGCTGATCACCAACGGCCCGGCCGCGATCGCCAACGCGATCTTCGACGCGACGGGCAAGCGCATCCGGCAGGTGCCGTTCACCCCCGCGCGCGTGCGGCGGATGCTACGGGAGGACTGACTCGGCGATCCGCTGCGCGATCGCCGACCAGAGCGGATCGCCGGCCGCGCGTCGCAGCCCCGCCGCGACGCGCGGGAAGCCCTCGTCCTCGACGAGCTGCGCCCGCTCGGCCAGCATCGTCTCGGCGCGGCGCAGTTGCGTGGCCGCGTCGCCGTCAAGCGCCATCCGCTGCTCGACCCAGTACCCGACCTGGCCGGGATAGCTGGAGAGGATCCGGTCGCTGAGCGGCGTCGCCTTGACGAACGTGTCGGCCTCTTCCTGCAGGCGGGGCAGGTCGAAGCCGAGCTCCGGCAGGACCCAACGGGATGCGAACGGCAGCGTCAGCTCCGCCACCCGCTCATCGGGAACGCCGTCGAGGTAGTCCTCCAGTTCGGCCAGCGCGGTACGCAGCGAGTCGTCGATCTCGGTCACGGCTGAGGATCCTAGGCTTGATCGCCGTGGTCCGGCGACACGACACGCTCGACGGGTGGGTGATCACCGACGCGCCGACGGCGCTCGCGGTCCTGCACGACCCGGCGCAGTGGAGCTCGGACCGCTTCGACGGGCCGCGCCCGGTCGAGTACGACACGTGGGTGGCGGAGCTCGCGGCGCAGGACGCGGGCGTGCGCGAGTTGCTGGCGCTGACGCCGCAGGCGCTCGTCGGGCTCGACCCGCCCGACCACGGCCGGATGCGCGCGGTGCTGCGCCGCTCGTTCGCGCCCGGCGCGGTCGAGGGGTGGCGGGCGATGATCGCGGGCGAGGTCGAGGCGGCGCTGGACGGGATCGTCACCGGCGAGCCGGTCGATGTCGTGGCGGCGTTCACGCGCCCGGTGCCGTTCCGCGTGGTCGCGCGGCTGCTCGGTCTCCCGCGGGCGCGGTGGGACGCGCTCGAGGCGCTGGCGCACGCGGCGAGCACCGACGACACCGCGACGGAGGACCGCGCCGCGCTGCGCGCCCGGTTGGTGGCCGAGCGCGACGTGATGCGCTTCTTCCTCGCCGCGCTCGAGGAGCCGGCCGGCGGGATCCTCGCGCTTCTGCGAGGCGCCGTCGACGACGGGGCGGTCTCCGCGCGCGAGGCCGCCGGGCTGTGCCGCGAGGTGCTCGTCGCCGGCTCGGACTCGGTCGGGCATCTGCTCGCGGGCGCGCTCGCCGAGCTGGCGAGCGGTCCCGTCCCGGAGGACCTCAGCGCGTTCGTCGAGCACCGGCTGGCGATCGACCCGCCGTTCGCGGCGTTCTGGCGCCGCGCGACGAGTCCGGTCACGCTGGGCGGCGTCGCGATCCCCGCCGACGGACTCGTCCAGCTCGCGTACGCGGGGCTCAACGAGGGTGCAGCCCGCCATCTCAGCTTCGGCCACGGCGTGCACTTCTGCCTCGGCGCCGCGCTCGCCCGCCTGGAGGCGTCGATCGCACTCCGCGCGATCGTCGACGCGACCCGCGCGATCGAGGTCGCCGGCCCGGCCGAACGCCTCGCCTCACCCGCCGTCAACGGCCACCGGCACATGATCCTGCGCTTGACCCCCGCGTGAAGCACGGAAGACTCGTGGCGGATCCGCGGGCTGCGCGTGGCGGATTTGTCGGAGTAGGCGTGGAGGATTCGCGGGTTTCCCGTGGTGGATTTGTCGGGTCGACCCGTTAGCCTGCGCCAATGCACGCCGGACTGCTCCCGCGACACGCCCAGCGCGCCGTCGAACAAGCCTTGGCCGACACGCGCGTCGTCGTGGTCCTCGGCGCCCGCCAGGTCGGCAAGAGCACGCTGCTGGAGCAGGTCGCCGCCACGGAGGCGGCGGATCGCCGGATCCTCACGTTCGACGACCAGGCGGTTCGAGCGGCCGCGACGACCGACCCGGCCGGTTTCATCGCGGGGCTGAAAACCCCGGTCGCGCTCGACGAGGTGCAGCGCGTTCCTGAGGTGATGACCGAGATCAAGGTCCGTGTCGATCGCGACAAGTCGCCTGGGCAATTCGCCATCACGGGCTCGGCGAACCTCCTCGAGATGAAGCAGGTCAAGGAAAGCCTCGCCGGGCGGGCGGAGTACCTCCGGCTGCACCCGTTCAGCCAAGGTGAGGTCAACGGCCGACGGGAGCGCTTCGTGCCCGACCTCGCCCTCGGACGTTTCCCGGAGGTCGTCGACGCGCGTGTCGGCCGGCCCGCGTATGCCGACATCCTGGCCGCGGGTGGGTATCCCGAGGCGCAACTGCGGGCACCCAATCGGCGTGCACGCTTCTTCGAGAGTTACATCGACGGCATCATGGACAAGGACCTCGCAACGCTGGGCGATGTCGCCGATCGCGCGCTCGTCGCACGCCTGCTCTCTTCGATCGGAGCTACGTCCGCCGCAGAGCTCAACGTGGAACGGTTGAGCAAGACGATGGCCGCCCCGGCGACCACGCTCCGCCGGCACGTCGAATTGCTGGAGACGCTCTTCCTAATCAGGCGCCTGCCGGCCTGGAGCAACAACCTCCTGGCCCGCTCTATCAAGCGACCGAAGGTCCACATCGCCGACACCGGCCTGTTGGCGTACCTCGTCGGGGCGGACGCGTCGCGCATCGCCGACAATCCTGACCTCGGCGGGATGTTCTTCGAGACCTTCGTCGCGATGGAGCTCGACCGGCAGATCTCCTGGCTCGACGATCGCCCGCAGCTGTTTCATTTCCGCGATCGCGAGCAGCGGGAGGTCGACCTCGTCCTGGAGCATCGCGATGGATCGGTTTCCGCCGTCGACGTGAAGTCGGCCGCGACCGTCTACGAGCGTGACTTCAGGGGTCTGGCGTTTCTGCGCGACAAGCTGGGGCAGGCGTTCAGAGCCGGCGCGCTGCTGTACACCGGTGCGAGCACCGTCCCGTTCGGGGATCGCCTCGCGGCGGTGCCGATCAGCGGCCTATGGAGCGGACGATGAAGTCAAGGGACGATGGGCGCGAGCGGCTCCTGAACGCGATCGAGGCGCTGGCGGCCAGCAGCGCACCGATCCACCGGCGGCTCGAGGCGGCCGGCGTCCTGCTGCTCCCGCTGCAGGCGAGTGACTTCGCCGACCCGGCGGACGGCGAGCGGCTCGAGGAGATCCTGATGGCGCTCACCGGCGTCGCGGACCCGACCGGGGAGCACGGCGACATGGCGCTGACCGCGTTCTCGATGAATGACAAGGAGGCGGTGCGGGTCGCGCAGCTGATCGTCGACCTGCACCGGCGGGTGTCAGTAGCGGGCTGAGCTGGCCTCGAGCGGCGGCCAGGTCGGATATGCGACGCCGTCGATGGTCGCGCCGCCGAAGCCGAGCATCGGGCCAGGTCCGGCGGTGATCGCGGCGGGGAAGTCCAGCACCGGCGCCGACACGTCGTCGAGGGTCGCACGCTGCTCGGGGCTGAGGGCGAGCGCCAAGGAGCGCAGGTTCGAGTGCAGCTGATCGAGCGTGCGGACGCCGAGCAGCGTCGAGCTGATCGCCGGCCGGCCGCGCACCCAGGCGAGCGCGACCTCCGCGGCGCTGACACCGAGCGCTGCGGCGACCCGCGCGACCGCGTCGATGACGACCCGGTCGTGCTCGTCCGGCCCGCCCGTGAGCGCGGCGCGTGAGCCGCCGCCGGTGAGCTGGCCGCCGCGCAGCGGGCTCCACGGCAGGACGCCGAGACCGAGCGCTTCGGCCATCGGCAGCAGCTCGCCCTCGGAGGTGCGCTCGAGGAGGGAGTACTCGAGCTGCAGCGCGGTGACCGGCGCCCAGCCGCGGAAGTGCGCGATCGTCTCGCTTTGTGCGGTGACCCACGCAGGCACGTTCGAGAAGCCGACGTAGCGGACCTTGCCGGCGGCGACGAGGTCGTCGAGCGCGCGCAGCGTCTCCTCGACCGGGACGCGCCGGTCCCAGCCGTGGAGCCAGTACAGGTCGACGTAGTGGGTCTGGAGCCGCCGCAGCGACTCCTCGAGCTGGGCGACGATCGCCTTGCGCCCGGCGCCGCCGCCGTTGGGGTCGCCCGGATGCAGGTTGGCGAAGAACTTCGTGCTCAGCACGATGCGGTCGCGCAGGCCGGGGCGGGCGGCGAAGAACTCGCCGACGATCTGCTCCGAGTGCCCATTCGTGTACGTGTTGGCAGTGTCGACGACGTTGCCGCCGTGCTCGAGGTACTCGGCGAGGATCGTGTGCGAAGTCGCGGGACTCGCGCCCCAGCCGTAGTCCTCGCCGAAGGTCATGGTGCCCAGCGAGAGCGGGCTGACGCGCAATCCGGAGCGGCCGAGGGTGAGATAGGAATCGAGAGAGGTCACGGCATGAAGGACATCACTGCCGGTGCTCCAAGTGGTAGATCGATGCTGCCTCGCTCTTGCACGATCCTGCCAACCGTGGCACTCTCATCGCAGTGGACCGCCTGCAGGAGTCGATCACCCGCCACGCCCGCGAGGGGCTCACCGCGACCGCGCTCGGAGGCGTGTCGGTGCTGCGGGCACCGACACCCACCGAGCCGCTGGGCGACATGCTCCGCCCGACCCTCGCGGTCGTCGCCCAGGGCGCCAAGGAGACGACGCTCAACGGCCGCGCGTTCACCTACGGCGCGGGCCAGTTCCTCGTCGCATCGGTCGACCTGCCGGTCACCGGCCACATCACGCAGGCGCCGTTCCTCGCCGTCGTGCTCGAGTTGCGCGCGGACAAGATCGCCGAGCTGCTTCTCGACACCCAACCGATCCCCCACGCCGCCGCACCCGTCGGCGTGGGCGTGAGCGACGCCTCGCCGCTCCTGCTGGACGCGCTCGCCCGCCTGCTCGCTCTCCTGGACGCGCCGGAGGACATTCCGGCGCTGGCGACGGGCCTCGAGCGCGAGATCCTCTGGCGGTTGCTCACCGGCCCGCAGGGCGCGACCGTGCGCCAGATCGGGCTGGCCGACAGCCACCTCGCCCACCTCGCCCGCGCGATCCGCCGGATCCGCGACCACTACGACGAGCCGCTGCGCGTCGAGGACCTCGCGGCCCTGGCGACGATGAGCGTCTCGTCGTTTCACCGCCACTTCCGCGCGGTGACCTCGATGACCCCGATCCAGTTCCAGAAGCAGCTGCGCCTGCACGCCGCGCGGACGCGGCTGCTGGCCGACGCCGGTGATGTCGCCGGCGTCGGTTTCGCCGTCGGATACGACAGCCCGTCGCAGTTCAGCCGCGAGTACCGGCGCATGTTCGGCGTGCCGCCGAGCCGCGATTCGCGATAGTTCAATACATGTTGAACTAGATCGGGTTTATGCTGTTTGCATGACGGGTGAGGCCGACCTGGCGCGCATCGGCGCGCTGCTGGCAGATCGGACGCGGGCGACGATCCTGCTGACGCTGCTCAATGGCGGCCTCACGCCCGCTTCCGCCCTGGCCGAGCGCGCGGAGGTCTCGCGCTCGCTGGCCAGTGCGCACCTGCGCAAGCTCGAGGTCGGCGGGCTGATCCGCGTCGAGCCGCGCGGTCGCCAGCGTCTGTACCGGCTCGCGAGCCAGTCGATCGCCGACGCGCTCGAAGTGCTGATCCTGCTCGCTCCCGCGCTCCCGGTCACCTCGCTCAAGGGCGCCAACGCGCGCGACGATCTGCGCCGCGGCCGCCTCTGCTACGACCACCTGGCGGGCCGCGCCGGGGTCGCGCTGGCCGAGCACCTCGTCGCCGCGGACCTGCTGGTGCCGCACGCCAACGACTACGCCGTGAGCCCCGCCGGCGCACGCGTCTTCGCCGAGCTCGGCATCGACACGGCAGCGCTCGAAGCGCGCCCGCGCCCGTTGACCCGCGCGTGCATGGACTGGAGCGAGCGCCGGCATCACCTCGCCGGCAGCCTCGGGGCCGCGCTCAGCGCGGAACTCGTCCGCCGCGGGTGGGTCGAGACGCGTGAGGCGAGCCGCGCCGTGACGGTGACGCTCGCGGGCCGGGTCGCGCTGCAGGAGCGCTTCGGCATCGCGCCGGAGAGCTGGGAACTGCGTGAAGCGGCGGGCGTCGCGGCATGACGACCCGCCGATGTCGCCGCGCCTGAGCGCGCACCGCTCCCGAGCACCACCGCCACGCCTTCTCGCCGCCGCCTGCGGCGACCCATTTCCCGACGCCGAAAGGACCGTCCGTTGACCGGCATCGCCGACGACACCGGAACCCGAGCCTGGCACCGCCCGCTGCACCACACGCGGGCGGGCGAGCTGGACGCAGACACTGCCCAGACCAAGGGCATGAAGCGCTTTGAAGCCCTCTCCGCCCGCCACGGCGGCACCGAGCAGCTGTGGCTCGGCGAGAACCACGTGGGCGCCAACATGAACTCGGGCGACCACCACCATGGCGCCGCCGAGACCGGCATCTACGTCGTCTCCGGCCACCCGGAGTTCGTCTTTCTCGAGGACGGCGTGGAGCGCCGGATCGAGGCCGGCCCGGGCGACTACGTGTTCGTCCCGCCCTACGTCCCGCACCGCGAGGAGAACCCGCACGACGAGCCGGCCGTGGTCGTGCTGGCCCGCAACCGCCAGGACGGGATCGTCGTGAACCTGCCGAGCCTCGACACCCCCGTGGAGCCGTCATGACGATCGAGTTCATCGGGCACGTCTTCCCGCACGAGTTCTCCGAGACGATCGCGGCCAGCGGCCCGGTGGTGCAGCCCGACTACCTGCGCGCGCTCGCCCGCGCCCATGAGGCCGCGGGGTTCGACAAGGTCCTGATCCCGCACTCCTCGGCGATGGCCGACGGGTTCATCCTCGCCGACCAGACGCTGGCCGCCACCGAGCGCCTCGGCGTCCTCCTCGCCCACCGCCCGGGCTTCGTCGCGCCCACGATCGCCGCGCGCAAGTACGCGACGATCGACGCCTTCTATCCGGGCCGGATCGCGCTGCACACGATCACCGGCGGCGACGACGCCGACCAGGCCCGCGACGGCGACTGGCTCGACAAGGCCGCGCGCTACCGGCGCAGCGGCGAGTTCCTCGAGGTCGTCAAGCGCGAGTGGTCGGAGACGGAGCGCTTCGACCACGAGGGCGAGTTCTACCGCGTCAAGGACGCCTGGTCCTCGGTCCGCCCGCTCGACGGGCACATCCCGATCTACTTCGGCGGCGCCTCGGCCGACGCCGTCCGCGTTGCCGCCGAGCACGCCGATGTGTACGCGCTCTGGGGCGAGCCGCTGGCGGGCGTGCGCGAGCGGATCGCGCAGGTCCAGTCCGCCGCGGCCGAGCACGGCCGCAGCCTGCGCTTCAGCGTCAGCCTGCGTCCGATCGTGGCGGAGACCGAGGCGGCCGCGTGGGAGCGGGCCGAGGAGATCCTGCGGGTCACCGAGGAGCGCGCGGGCGCGTTCACCAAGGGCTTCCCGACCCAGCGCAACGAGGGCTCCGAGCGGCTGCTGAAGTTCGCCGCCGACGGGCCCGTGCACGACGAGCGCCTGTTCACCAAGCTGGCGAAGGCGACCGGCGCGGCGGGCAACTCGACCGCGCTCGTCGGCACGCCAGAGCAGGTCGCCGACGCGTTGCTCACCTACGTGGACGCGGGCGCGAGCACGCTCCTGATCCGCGGCTACGAGCCCTACAACGACGCGGTCGCCTACGGCGAGGTCATCTCGCTCGTCCGCGAGCGGTCCTTGGTGGCGGCATGAGCATCGACGTCATCGAGTTCACCGACCCGGGGTGCATCTGGTCGTGGAGCAGCGTCGGCAAGCTCGCGCGGCTGCGGGCGGCGCATGACGTCAGCTGGCGGCGGGTACTCGGTGTGCCCGGTCCGCGCCCCGGCGGTCCGGAGGAGCAGCACGCGAACTGGCGCGAGGTCGCTGCCGTCACGGGCGCCGAGATCGCTCCCCGGCTGGAGTACGTCTCGTCCTCCTCGCTGCCCGAGTCGCTCGCCGCCCGTGCGGCGGAGCACCAGGGGGAGGAGGTCGCCGAGGCCGTGTTGCTGCGCCTGCGCGAGGCGACGTTCCTCGAAGGCCGCCCGGCCGACAGCCGCGAGCGGATCCGCGAGGCGCTCGACACCGTGATCGGCCTCGACGTCGACCGCTTGATCGCCGACCTCGACGCGCCGGAGGTCTTCGCCTCGGTCGAGGCCGACCGGCTCGAGACGCGCCGCCCCCCGCTGGACCTGATCGCCGGCGGCGTGGCCCGCGCCGACGGCGACGACTATCGCTACCCCTTCCCCACCCTGATCATCAACGGGCGGATTCTCGCCGGCTGGACGGCCTACGAGGACTACGTCGCCGCGCTCACCCGCGAGGCGGTGGCGACATGAGCGACCCTGGCAACCCGCTGGCGAGGGCCCACACGCACGGCCCAGGGACCCACGGACCGAAGGTTGGTCCATGATCGCGGTGACCGTGCCCGCCCGCCGCCTGCGCGCCGCGATGGGCCACTTCGCGACCGGCGTGACCGTCGTGACCGCCGCCGGCAGCGACGGCCGCCGCCACGGGAGCACCGCCAACGCCGTCGCGTCCGTCTCGCTCGAGCCGCCGCTGCTGCTCGTCTGCCTGCGCGACGAGTCGCTGACGCTCGCGGCGCTGCAGGACTCAGGGCGCTTCGCCGTCAACGTCCTGCACCAGCGCCAGCGCGAGCTGGCGCAGCGCTTCGCCCGCCGGGGCGCCACCTGGGAGGACGTCGCGCACCGCGACGGGCTGCTCGACGGCGCGCTCGCGACGCTCGAATGCGAACTGCACGACATCGCCGACGGCGGTGACCACCGGATCGTCGTCGGCCGCGTGCTGACCGTCGAGCACCCGGACGAGCCGTCCGCCCCGCTGCTCTTCTACCGCGGCGCCTACACCGGATTGGAGGACCGATGATCGCCGCCGTCGTGGGCAGCGTCACGCCCCCCGGCCGGCTGCGGCGCGCGGTCGCCGAAGCGCTGGATCGCGCCGCCGCGCCCTCCACGCTGATCGACCTCGCCGAGCATCCCCTGCCCTTCGCGGGCACGGTCAAGCCGGACGCTCCGGCGCTGACCACCATCGCGGAAGCGGACGCCGTCCTGCTCGCCACCCCGGTCTATCGCGGCACGTACACCGGCGCGCTGAAGAACCTGCTCGACCTGCTGCCCGTCGAGGCGCTGCAGGGCAAGGCGGTCGCGATCGTCGCGATGGGCGCGACCGACCACCACTCGCTCGGCGCCGACTGGCACCTGCGCGACGTGCTCGCGTGGTTCGGCGCCGTCGCCGCGCCGACCGGCGTCTACCTCACCTCGCGCGACTTCGAGGACGGCGCGCCCACGGAGCGCGCCGAGCGCGTGCTCGACGAACTGCTCGCCGGCCTGGTCGCCCTGGCCGACGCCCTTCCCACCCACCTCGGCCCGCCCCCGCTGGCGGCCAGACCACGCACTGGAGCCTGAACCATGCCCGTAGAGCTCATCGGCCTGATCGCCACCCAGGACGCTTCCGAGACCCGCCGTTCCGACGGCCCGCTGATCGACCGCGAGTACGTGCGCGAGTTCGCTCTCGCGCACGAGCACTCGGACTTCGACCGCGTCCTGATCGGCTACTCGTCGGCGTCCCCGGACAACCTGCAGGTCGCCGCCTACGCCGCGGCCCACACGGAGCGGCTGGCCTATCTCGTCGCGCACCGCCCGGGCGTGACGTTCCCCACCGTCGCCGCGCGCGCCTTCGCCACGCTCGACCAGTTCGCCGAAGGTCGCATCGCCCTGCACACGATCACCGGCGGGTTCGACGCCGAGCAGCGCCGCGACGGCGACTACCTGGCCAAGGCCGACCGCTACGCCCGCACCCGCGAGTACCTGCAGATCCTCAAGCGCGCGTGGACCGAGGAGGAGCCGTTCTCGCACGAGGGCCGCTTCTACCGCTTCGAGGACTACGTCAGCCACGTCAAGCCGTTCCAGGAGCCGCGGATCCCGATCTACTTCGGCGGCTCCTCGGATGACGCGTACGCGGTCGGCGCCGCGGAGGCGGACGTCTACGCGCTGTTCGCGCAGCCGCTCGCTCAGATCGAGGAGGAGATCGCTCGGATCAAGGCCGAGGCGGCGGCCGCCGGGCGCGAGGAGCCGCCGCGCATCAGCGTCTCCTTCCGGCCGATCCTCGGCGCGACCGAGGAGGAGGCGTGGGAGCGCGCGCACCGGATCCTGGACACCACGAAGGCCGCCGGCGGCGGGCCGATCAAGGGCTGGCGCGGGTTCGGCGACGGCCCGGCCACGGCCGGCTCGCAACGCCAGCTCGACGCCGCCGCGCGCGGGGAGCGCCACGATCGCGCGCTGTGGACGTCGCTCGCCGCGGCGACCGGCGCGCTGGGCAACTCGACCGCGCTCGTCGGCACCGCCGAGACCGTGGCCGAGGCGCTCTTGGACTACGTCGACCTCGGCGTGTCGACGCTGCTGATCCGCGGCTATGACCCGCTCGACGACGCCGTCGACTACGGCCGCGAGCTGATCCCGCGCGTGCGCGCCGGGGTCCTCGAGCGCGAAGGGCAGCTCGCGTGAGGCGGCTCCTGGCACTGGCGGCGGTCGCGCTGACCGTCGCGGCCTGCGGGTCGAGCGCGAGCGAGAACGCGAGCCAAGGCACCGCCAGTTCGACGGCCGAGGGCGGGACGCTGCGCTGGGCGATCAACGCCAACGCGTCCTGGGACCCGGTCACCTCGGCGGCGGGCAACGAGGTGCGCCACCTCGGCCTCGTCTACGCCGCGCTGATCCAGATCGACCAGCAGGGCCAGGCGACACCCGGCCTGGCGAGCGCCTGGAAGTTCGAGGACAAGGGACTGAAGCTGGTCCTCACGCTGCGGCCGGACGTCACGTTCAGCGACGGCGCCAAGCTCGACGCGACCGTCGTCAAGCGCAACCTCGAGCGGGCGAAGAACCAGCCCGGCTCGGTGCTCACGCAGCTGCTGGACTCGGTCAAGTCCGTCGACGTCGTCGACCCCTCGACCGTGCGGCTGAACCTCAGCTACCCCGACTACGGGCTGCCGCTCGTCCTCGGCGGCAAGGCCGGCATGCAGGTCAGCCCGAAGGCGCTCGACGGCGACATCAAGGAGCTGCCGCGCAAGCCGGTCGGCGCGGGCCCGTTCAAGCTGACGAACTTCGTCCCCGACGGCTCGTCGACGCTCGTCAAGAACCCCACGTACTGGGACGCCAAGGACATCCACCTCGACGGCGTCGAGCTGCGCTACCTCAACGATCCGCAGGCGATCCTGGCCGGGCTGCAGAGCGGAAGCATCGACATCGCGAGCTCGACCGGCAACCAGATCGCGGCGGCCAAGCGCGCCGGCCTGAACGTCTCGACGTTCCCCAGCCTGTCGGCGGCCTCGATCGAGATCAACGATGCGCTCAAGCCGTACACGGACCATCGCGTCGCCGAGGCGATCAACTACGCGCTGGACCGCGAGGCGCTGATCAAGACCCAGAACGGCGGGCTCGGGGAGCCGGCGTTCCAGCCCTTCCCGAAGGGCTACGTCGGCTACAGCGAGGAGGTCGCGAACCTCTACCCGCACGACGTCGCCAAGGCCAAGCAGCTGCTCGCCGAAGCCGGCTATCCGAACGGGCTCGACATCGACATCACGTACTTCGACGCGCTCGGCTACAAGGCGCTGACCGAGCAGATCCAGGCGCAGCTCGCGGCCGCCGGGATCCGCTCGAAGCTCAAGACGCTGCCGCTCGCGCAGGCCGCGGAGCGGGTCTACGTCAAGCACGACGTCGCGTTCAACCCCAACGGGATCGTCGGGCGTGAATCGCCGCTGCAGATGCTCAACGTGCAGTACGGCGCCGAGGGCCTGCTGAACCCCGGTCGCAAGGCGAGCCCGGAGCTGACGAAGGACCTCAAGGACGCCGCGCAGTACCCGCTCGACAGCGCCGAGTACCCGGCGGCGCTGCAGAAGGCGACGGCACGGGCGGCACGGGAGAGCGCGGTCGTGTTCCTGTTCACGCAGCCGACGGTCTTCCTCGCGACCAAGAAGGTCAGCGGATTGCGCCCCTACATCGTCGCGGCGCGGCTCGAGGGGGTGCGACTCGCGAAATGAGACGGCTGGGCCGCACGCTGGTGCTGGGAGCGGTGCCCGTGGCGCTGATCAGCACCCTGATCGTGTTCGCGATGACCTACCTCGCGACCGCCAACCCGGCGGCGCAGAAGCTGGGCGACAACGCCACACCGGCCGACATCGCCCGGCTCAACCATGAGTGGGGGCTCGACCGCGGCTTCCTGGAGCAGTACGGCTCGTGGCTGTCGGGCGCGGTGCACGGGAACTTCGGGGTGTCGTACTTCAGCGACGTGCCGGTCGCCGAGAGCATCGGCCAGCGGCTGCCCGTGGACCTCTCGATCACGATCGTGGCGATCGTCGTCGCGGTCGTGGTCGGGTTCACGTCGGGGATCGTCGCGGCGGTGCGCCGCGACGGGTGGGTCGACCGGGCGGTGACGGCGGTCGCTTCCGTCCTGGTGACGATCCCCGAGTTCTGGCTGGCGATCATGTCGATCGTCTTCTTCTCGGTCACCCTCGGCTGGCTGCCCTCGGGCGACTACATCCCGTTCACGCAGGACCCGGTCGCCTGGCTGCAACACATGGCGCTGCCCGGCGGGTCGCTGGGCCTGACCGTCGCCGCGAGCGTGGCGCGCCAGCTGCGCACCTCGCTCGTGGCGACCTTGGACGAGGACTTCGTGCTCGGCGCCCGCGTTCGCGGCCTCTCGCCGCGGCGGGTGCTCTTCGGCCACGCGCTGCGCAACGCCGCCGCGCCCGCGGTCGCCGTGCTCGGGCTCGCGGTGCCGACCCTGCTGGGCGGCGCCGTGATCGCCGAGTCGATCTTCGGGCTGGCGGGCCTGGGGCAGCTCGCGCTCAACGGGGCGACGAACCACGACATCCCGGTCATCCAGGGCGTACTGGTGGTGACGATCGCGATCGTTCTCGTCTCCAACCTCGCGGTCGACGGCCTGCTCGGGTGGCTGCGACCCGCGACGCGGAGGGCGTGATGCGCGACTGGTACTCGCGGGTGGCGCTGGCCGTGCTCGGCGTCGTGCTGCTCGTCGCCGTGTTCGGCGCGCGGCTGGCGCCCCACGACCCGCTCGGGATGAACGCCGACGGCACGTTCGCCCGCGCCGGCTCCGCCGGGCACGTGCTCGGTACGGACTACAACGGCCGTGACGTCCTCTCCCGGCTCCTCGCCGGTGCCGGGCCGTCGGTCCTGAGCGCGCTGGCGATGGTCGGCGTCGGGCTCGCGCTCGGCGCGGTGCCGGGCGTGCTCTCGGCGTTCTCGGGCCGCGGCACGGAGTTCGCGCTCCAGCGCTTCACGGACTCGCTGATGAGCCTGCCGCCGATCGTGTTCGCGATCGCCGTCGCCGGGCTGTTCACGGACGGGCTGACGGCGGCGATCGTCGCCATCGGCGTCCTGCTCGCCCCGCGCTTCTTCCGCGTCTCGCGCGCGGAGACGCTGGGATTCGCGCAGACGCAGTACGTCGAGGCCGCGCGGCTGTTCGGGGCATCGCGCTGGTGGATCATCCGCCACCACATCTGGCGCAAGGTCCTGCCGACGATCGCCGTGACCGTCGCGACGTCGGCCGGCTTCGCCGTCCTGGCCGCGGCGAGCCTCGGGTTCCTCGGCCTCGGCGTGCAGGCGCCCGATCCGACGTGGGGCGGCATGCTCGCCTCCAACGTCGAGTACCTCGCCGAGGACACGCTCGCGCCGCTCTGGCCGGGCCTGTTCATCGGCCTGACCGTCTGGTCGTTGAACGCGCTGGCCGACGGCCTGCGCGACCGCCTGCAGGTTCGCTCGGGGGTGGAAGATGCTGCTTGACGTAGGGGGCCTGCGGGTCACGGCCGGCGGGCGTGAAGTGGTGCACGGCGCGTCGTTGACCGTCGCGCGCGGCGAGGCGCTTGGGCTGGTCGGCGAGTCCGGCAGCGGCAAGACGCTCACGTGCCGCGCGATCCTGGGTGTGCTGCCAGGAGCGTGCGCGGTCGCGTCCGGGTCGATCGACTTCGACGGCGTCGACCTGACGACGCTGGACGCCCGCGGGTGGCGCGAGCTGCGTTCGACGCGGGTCGGTGCCGTCTTCCAGGACCCGGCGTCGTACCTGAACCCGTCACTGCCGGTGGGGCGCCAACTGGGCGAGGTACTGCGGGTCAAGGGCGGGCTGTCGCGCCGCGAGGCGCGTGCGCGGGTGCTCGAGCTGTTCGCCGCGGTCGGACTGCGCCGGCCGGAGGTCGTGCGCCGGCAGATCCCGTCGCAGCTCTCGGGCGGGATGCAGCAGCGGGTGATGATCGCGATCGCGATCGCCTGCGACCCGGACCTGCTGATCGCCGACGAGCCGACCTCCGCGCTGGACGTCAAGACGCAGGCGGAGATCGTCGCGCTGCTGCGCTCCTTGCGGGCACGCTTCGGGCTCTCGCTGCTGTTCGTGTCACACGATCTCGCGGTCGTGAGCGAGCTGTGCGATCGGATCGCGGTCTTCCGTCACGGCGAGATCGTCGAGACGGCGCCGACGGCGGAGCTGCTCTCGGCGCCGCAACATGCCTATACGCGCTCGCTGCTCGCGGCCGGCGCTCCTGGAGGGCTCGTGCATGCCGTCGCCTAGCTCCGCGCTGCTCGAGATCCGCGGTCTGCGCGTGCGCTTCGGCGCCCAGGACGTCCTGCGCGGCGTCGACCTGGACGTCGCACCCGGCGAGATCGTCGGCGTGATCGGTGAGACCGGGTCCGGCAAGACGACCCTCGCGCGCAGCGTGGTCGGGCTCGTGAAGCCCTCGGCGGGAGCGATCCGCTACGAGGCGACCGACCTGGTGGCGCTCGGCGACGGGCGCCGCCGCCGGGCGTTCCGCCGCTCGGGAGCGATCCAGCTGGTCTTCCAGGATCCGCTGCGCTCGCTCGATCCGGGCGTCCGGATCTCGCAGACCGTGACCGAAGGACTCGCCGTGCGCGGGCGGCTGAGCGCGCGTGAGCGGCGGATGGAGGCGGAGCGGGCGCTCGCGCTCGTCGGCCTCGGCCCCGAACTGCTCGAGCGGATCCCCGGGGACATCTCAGGCGGGCAGCGCCAGCGGGTCGCCGTGGCGCGCGCGCTGGTCACGCGGCCGCGGCTGATCCTGCTCGACGAGCCGGTGAGTGCGCTGGACGCGAGCAACCGCGGCGCGCTGCTGCGCACGCTCGGCGAGCTGCGCGACGAGCTCGGCGCGGCGCTCGTGATCATCTCCCACGACCTCGCGAGCATGGCGGGCGTCGTGGACCGCGTCGTCGTGCTGTACGAGGGCGCGGTGGTCGAGCACGGGCCGATCGAGCGGGTCTTCGCGGCGCCGGAGCACGAGTACACGCGGCTGCTCCTCGCCGCCGCGCCGGCCGCGGCTCTGGCGGCGGTGGCATGAGCGAGCGCCTCTTGCGGGCGGTCGACGCCCTGTCGTCGGGGCGGCCGATCGTCCTGGGCGGTCAGGAGAGCATCTTGGTCGCGGCGGCGCAGCTCGCGTCGCCCGCCTGGATCGCCCACGTCGTCCGCCATACGTCGGGCATCCTCCGCTTCGCCGCCGACGCGGCGCTGCTCGACCGGCTCGAGCTGGCCGACGGCCTCGGCGTGGACGCCGCCACGCGGGCCGGTTCCGGAGTGTCCGCGACCGACCGGGCATGGACGCTGCGCGTGCTGGCCGATCGGGCCTCGCGCCCTTCGGACCTCGTGCGCCCCGGCCACGTGTTCCCGGTGCGCGCGACGGCCGCGACCGGCGTGCGGCTCACGCGGCTGGCGGGTCTGCGCCCGGCGGCGGCGGTCGCGGAACTGCTCGACGACGACGGGGCGCCGGCGGGCACGGTCGAGGCCTGCCGCTTCGCCGATCGCCACGACCTCGAGTTCCTCACCGCCGACGATCTTCGGGGTGCGGTCCTGCGGCTGGCCGACGCCCGTCTCCCGACGCGCCACGGCGACTTCCGGGCGGCGGCCTTCGCGACGCCTGAGCACCCTGACCGGCATCAGCTCGCGCTGGTCCACGGCGATCCCGCGGCCGCCGTCGAGCCGCTGGTGCGCGTGCACGCGGCGTGCCCGGCGGGTGAGCGCTTCGGCTCGCTGGTCTGCGACTGCGCCGTCCGGCTGGGCGAGGCGATGCGGGAGATCGCCGCGGCCCGGGCCGGCGTCCTGGTCTATCTGCGCGGTGCCGAGGACGAACTCGTGACCGGGCTGGACCGCTGCGCGCGGCGCGAACCCGACGAGTCGCTGGCCGCCGCGATCCTCGATGCGCTCGGCGTGGGGCGGACGGTGCGGTCCGGTCCCTGACCTGAGGGGCGCACGATGCTCACACGTGTCACCAGCAATTAACACGGTCTTCTCACTTTTGTCCGTTGGACCGTAATAAGTGGTCATGATTCGCGCCGTTAGATTGGATCTTTTGCATGGAATTGCTTAGTCTTTCGCCCGTAGTGATGCGAGTGGGGGTATCGGATTGCCGCTCGCAGTCCTCGGGAGGAGGTCGCTTTTGTTCTCATCAGCACACCGGCTGGCCCCGGTCGTCCCCGTCGCCCTTGCGCTGCTCGCGCCAGTAGCAGCCCAGGCGAGGTCAGTCGACTCGGTGGCAGCCGCGGCAACGAAGACGCCGCCGACGAAGCTCAACTCGATCAGCGCGCCGCCCACCACGGCGGCGCCGGGCGCGAGCTTCACACTCTCCGGCCGGGTCACCAACTCGACCAGTAAGAAGCGAAGCGCGACGATCAAGGTCACGCTGCAGCGCACGAAGAGCGGGGCCGCCACGACGGTGGGCAGCGCGAAGGTCAGCGTCAAGTCACGCAAGACGCTCAGTTACAAGGTCAAGGTCAAGCTTCCGACGAAGCTGGCGGAGGCCGCGTACTACGTCCGCGGTTGCGCGACGTTCAGCGGCGAAAAGGCTGCGTGCCTCTATTCCGCTCGCCGCGTGACCGTCAAGAAGTCGCTCACGAGCCCGGCGGGGAGCCCGACTGCGACGCCGGTGCCGACGCCATCGACGCCGGCCTCGAGCGTGATCCCGACGCCGACGCCGACCCCGTCCGCGACGGCAACGCCGACGCCCACGCCGACGCCTGAGACGAAGGCGTTCAAGGTGCTCGTCTTCACGAACACCGACGACGCGATCACCCGCGCGGGCATCAGCGCGATCAAGGCGGTCGCGGACGCCAGCAGCGGCGACAACCAGTTCACGGTCGACGCGCCGGCTGACGCCAAGCCGATGTTCACCGACGCCACGCTCGACAACTACCGCGCCGTGATCTTCCTCGACACGGGCGCGAGCAGCGGGCTCTCCGACGCCCAACGCGCCGCGTTCGAGCGCTACTACCAGCGCGGCGGCGGCTTCTTCGGCATCGGCTCGGCGATCGAGACCGACCCGAGCTGGCAGTTCCTGACCGACGTCCTCGGCACCCGTTCCACGACGACCGCGGGCGGCTCGCAGGCGGCGACGGTCGTCGTCGCCGACAAGGTCCACGAGGCCTCCAAGTCACTGCCGGAGTACTGGAACCACCAGGACGTCTATTACAACTACTCGAGCAACGTGCGCGGCTTCTCGCACGTGCTCGCGACCGTGGTCGAGGATCCGTTCGAGGCGCAGCCGCAGGGCCCGGCGCTGAACGGCATCTCCGGCGGCACGATGGGCTCCGATCACCCCGTCCTGTGGTGCAAGGACTTCAAGAACGGGCGCTCGTTCTACAGCGGTGTCGGGTCCACCTCCACGAGCTTCCGCGGCGGCAGCTTCGCCTCGCTGCTCAAGGGCGCGATCGATTGGACCGCGGGCGTCGCCGACCCCATCACCAGCGACTGCGGCGCGACCGTCCTGGCCAACTACGTCCAGACCCCGGTCACCCGCAACCCGAACCTCGAGGAGCCGGTCAGCTTCACGCAGCTCCCCGACGGGCGCATCCTGCAGACCTCACGGCGCGGCACGCTGCGCCTGCATGACCCGAAGACCGGCATCACGTCGACCATCGCGACCATCCCGGTCTACACCAACAGCGAGGACGGCCTCTACGGGCCGGGCATCGACAACAACTTCTCCACCGACCACTGGGTCTACGTCTACTACGCCCCGCCGACCGTCGACAACATCAAGTTCGCCGACGGCACGACGGGCCACACCGTGACGACCGACCCGATCGGCTCCGCTCCCGCCGCGGCCGCGAGCCTCAGCGCGTGGGATCAGTGGATCGGCTACTTCCAGCTCTCCCGCTTCAAGTTCGTCGACGACGGCAACGGCGCCGCGCACCTGGACATGGGCTCCGAGCAGCAGATCCTGCGCGTCAACAACAACCGTGGCGCGTGCTGCCACGTCGCGGGCGACATGGCCTTCGACAAGCACAACAACCTCTGGTTCGTCACGGGTGACGACAGCGCCGCCGGCAGCGGCGACGCCGGCTCCTGGGGCCAGAGCATCGACCAGAAGTACGACGACACGCAGACCGTGCGCCTCAACGGCGCCACGGGCGGCACGTTCACGCTGACGCTCAGCCAGGGCGCCGGGCCGCAGACGACCGCTCCGCTCGCCTCCAACGCGAGCGCGGCCGCGATTCAGACGGCGCTCGAGGCGCTGCCCAACGTCGGCGCCGGCAACGTGCAGGTGACCGGTACCGGCACCGTCGACACCGCGGCGCAGACCGTGCTCTTCAAGGGCATCTACGAAGAGAAGGACGTCGCGCAGCTGACGGCCAACACGGGCACGCTGACCGGCACCACGCCGGCGGCGGCGATCGTCACCACGCGTGAGGGCGGCTGGTTCCGCGCTCCGCACACCGACTCGGCCCGCTCCGCGCTGAACACCAACGACCTGCGCGGCAAGGTCAACCGGATCCACATCAAGGAGGGCGACATCGCCCCGGCCGACTTCAACAAGGTCGACCTCACGGGCAACGGCAACGGCGCGTACACGATCCCGAAGGGCAACCTGTTCCCGCTCGTCGGGGGCGCGCCGCAGGCCAAGACGCGGCCGGAGATCTACGCGATGGGCTTCCGCAACCCGTTCCGGATCACCGTCGACGAGAACGACGTCGCGTACGTCAGCGACTACTCGCCCGACTCGCAGACGCCGCAGCAGTACCACGGCCCGGCAGGCACGGGTCGCTACGAGATCGTGCGTCACCCCGCCAACTACGGCTGGCCGTACTGCTTCAAGCCCGACCTGCCGGAGTACCCCTGGAACGTGAACCTCCAGGTCCCGATGAACGCGCTCACCCACCAGCCGGTGCCGGCGGGCCAGACCCCGCAGCCGTACTCGTGCGGTGGCGCGACGGTTCCGAACAACGACTACTGGAACACCAACGGCGGCCCGGGCATCGAGCCCGGCCTGACCCAGACGCCCGCCCTCACGGCCCCGGACGTCTGGTACTCCTACCGCGACAACACCACCTCGGCCCCGCTCGGCACGCCGTGCTTCACCGAGTACGGCCCGGACGCCAACACGGCGCCGATCGCCAAGGGCTCGACCACCCCGTGCCCGCGCCTGTTCCCGGATCTCTACACGGGCGGCGTGGCTCCGCACGGCATCGCGAAGTACAAGTACGACCCGCTGAACCCGAACACGACGAAGTTCCCGCCGTACTACGACGACAAGATCGTGCTCGGCGAGTTCGGCCAGAACACCCTGCGCGAGCTGATCCTGGACTCCCAGAACCACGTCCAGAAGATCAACCAGTTCATGAACTGCACCGCGCAGACGGCGGCGACGCTCGGCTCGCCGACGACGCCGTTCGAATGCACCAACCCCATGGACATGTTCTGGGGCTCCGACGGCGACTTCTACCTGATGACCTACGGCAACGGGTTCTTCAACATCAACCCCGGTGCCGCGATCTTCAAGTGGTCCTACCAGAAGGGCCAGCGCCCGCCGGTCGCCGTGGTCAAGGCCGACAAGACCGACGGCGCGCTGCCGCTGACGGTGAAGTTCTCGAGCGTCGGGTCCAACACGCCCGAGCCGAGCGAGTCGATCAGCTACAGCTGGGACTTCGGCGACGGCACCCCGCTGTCGACCGACCCGAACCCGACCCACGTGTACGAGAAGGCCGGCGTCTTCACCGCCGTCCTCACGGTGACGGCCTCGTCGGGCAAGACCGCCGCGGCGAGCCTGAAGATCACCGCCGGCAACACCTCGCCGACGGTGACGGTCAACACGCCGGTCGAGGGTGGCCTGTTCAGCTTCGGCCAGAACGTCGGGTACACCGTCACGGTGACGGACCCCGAGGACGGCGCGATCGACTGCTCGAGGGTCGCCGTGACCTTCGTGCTCGGCCACGACAACCACGGTCACGCCGAAGAGGGCGCGACCGGCTGCACCGGCGTCCTGCACACCCTCCCCGGCGACGTCAGCCATGGCGGCAACGTGTGGGGCATCGTCAGCGCGACCTACGCCGACAAGGGCGGCGTCGGCGGCACCCCGTCGCTCTCGACGACCGCGCAGCACAACATCCGCCAGAAGCATCAGGAGGTGGAGTTCGCCGTCAACCAGTCCGGGACGAACACGGGCAACAACAACGACGGCGGTCCGAGCGCGCCGGGTACCACCGGCGTGCACCGCGGCAGCCTCGCGGCGGGTGACTGGATCCAGCTCAACGGCCCGTTGAACCTGGACACCATCAACTCGATCACCTACCGCGTCGCGGACGCGGCGGACGGTCGCACCGCGGGCTCCCCGCTCGCGGCGGTCGAGATCCGCGAGGACAACCCGACCACCGGCCCGATCGTGCAGACGAACAACCTCGTCTCCACGGGCGCCGCGGCGACCTGGACCAGCCAGACGTTCCCGATCGCCCCGACGGGCGCCTTGGCGGGCACGCACGAGTACTTCCTCGTGTTCCGCACCGTCACCAACGGCGCGACGGGCGGCAACCTGTTCAACCTCAACTGGGTCGAGTTCACCGGCCCGGGCGTCGGCACGACGCCGTAGTTCGCTTGACGTAGGACCGACGGGGCGTCGCTCGCGAGAGCGGCGCCCCGCCGTCTGTTAACGGCCGCGCAGTCCGTCGAGCGCGATGTCCAGGATGTGGTCGACGTGGCCGGGCTGCGAGGACGGGATCCTGGCGATGCCGACGATCATGTCCATCACCTGATCCAGCGTGGCGTCGGCGCGCACGTCCCCCGATGCCTGAGCGCGTTCGAGGAGCGGTTGCGCGGCGGCGAAGAGCGCTTTCCGGCTGTCGGTGAAGACGGGGTCGCCGGCGTCGCCGTGGTCGAGCAACTCGGTGGCGATCGCCTGCTTGGTCGCGAAGTAGGTCGCGAACGCGCGCAGCCAGATGGTGAGCGCGTCCCAGGGCGTTCGGTCGCTCAGGTCCTCGGCGGAGCGCGCGAGCTCTCTCACATTGCCGAGGTACAGCGCCTCCAGCAGCGCCTGGCGGTTGGGGAAATTGCGATACAGCGTCGCCATCCCGACCCCGGAGCGCCGCGCGATCTCGGCCATCGAGACCGCGCTGCCGCCCTCCGCGAACGCGTCACGGGCAGTCTCGAGGATCGTGTCGCGGTTGCGGCGGGCGTCTGCGCGCCGCAAGCGGGTGTCAGCCTCTTCGCTCGTTCCGGACAGGGTCTCTCAGTTTAGGCCCTCTCAGTCCGCCGAACAGCGCCTGGATGGCGAGGTTCCAGCGGCGGTCCACCGACTGGCTCGATCTCGACGACCTCCGTGAGCGGGCGCGCGGGTGCCGGGGCCGCCGACGACTTCGGTGAGCATCTCGTGCGGCTCATCTTCACCAACGAGCCCGAGGACCGCCTGCGAGAGGCGGGCCGCCGGATCGCCGCGTTCGCGGACCGCCTCTGAGACGCGCGCCATATTCCTACGTACTGTCGGTGTCACTGTGCGTTCATAAATGTCCGCATGAGAGGCGAACTAACGTCGATTACACCCCGTTTGTAGGAGTTGCGCGAGCGATCGTCTGACAGCTGCAAGAAGACATCTGGCCACAGCTCGGACAGCCTGTGCCTCGATCCCTCGAAGGTGGAGAGTCCCGTGAAACGCATCGCGACCTTGTTGCTAGCTGTCGTTGTTGTCGCGGTCGTCGCGACGACGCGGTCGACAACCGTCACACACTCCTCGCAGCACAGCAGCGAGCCGCCAGTCTGGGATGGCGTTCCCGGAGCCGTCGACAGCGACGGCCCGCAGTCCTTGCTCGACCTCGAGGCCTCGACGGGCCAAAGCGTCACGCAGGATCAGGTCAAGCAGGCGACCGCGCAGGCCGCGGCTCTGCCCGAGGCCGCGAGCTCGCGCTGGCAGTTCGCCGGCCCGTCCAACGTCGGCGGGCGCGTGACCGACCTGGCGGTCGATCCGACGACGAGCCCGAGCACCGTCTACGCGTCCGTCGGCAGCGGCGGCGTGTTCAAGTCGGCCGACGGCGGCAACGTCTGGACGCCCGCCTGGCCGACCGGGAACAACCAGGCGGTCGGCGCGCTCGCCCGCGGGTCCGACGGCACGCTGTACGCCGGCACCGGCGAGGGCGCGAACCCGTCCGGTGGCGGGTCGACGTTCATGGGCGACGGCCTCTACAAGTCCACCGACGGCGGCGCGAGCTGGCAGCTCTCCGGGCTCCCGGACAGCGGGGCGTTCGGCCGCATCGTCGTCAACCCGGATGACCCGAAGGAGGTGTGGGCGGCGGCCACCGGCTCGCTGACCTGGGTCTCCGGCCAGCGCGGTCTCTACCACTCGACCGACGGCGGCCAGACGTGGCAGCTCGCACTCGCCCCGACCGGGGACCATGACGGCGCCGTCGACGTGGCGCTGCAGCCGGGCAACCCGCACGTGATCCTCGCGTCGATGTGGGATCACTACCGCAACAACGGCAGCTTCTACTACGGAGGCGTCGACTCGGGCCTGTACCGCTCCACCGATGACGGCAAGACCTGGACGCGCCTCGACAACTCCGACGTCCACGGTCCGGTCTGCAGCTGGGATGCCACGAAGTCGGGCCTCAACGCCGACGCCGACCTCGGCCATATCGGCATGGCCTTCGCGCCGAACGATCCCAACCGTGCCTACATCGTCTTCGCACAGGCCAACGGTCCCGACAAGGGGTTCTACGTGTCCAACGACGGCGGCGCGACCTGGACCTGCGGCGGTGGCGAGCCCGGCACCACGACCGGCGGTTACGAGTGGGTGTTCTCCCGCCTGTGGGTGGACCCGGCGGACGCGAACCACGTGTTCGCGGCCGACGTCGACATGCGCGAGACCGCCGACGGCGGCAACACGTGGGTCAACAACACCGCGTGGAGCTCGGCGGTCGTGCAGCCCAAGACGTTCGCGCTCGACACGCTGCACGCCGACCAGCACGCGATGGCGTGGGACCCGAGCGTGCCCAAGCACGTCTTCGTGGGCAACGACGGCGGTGTCTACGCGTCGACGACCAACGGCGATCAGCCCAACGGCCAGCTTCCGACCTCGAGCCTGGCGACCAAGCGCAACTGGCTGCACGGGTCCGTCGAGCCATGGACGCAGCCCTACCACGTCGCGGTGTCCCAGCAGGACGCGCAGCGGCTCGCGATCGGCCTGCAGGACAACGGCTCCAGCCGCACGTGGACGCCGGGCGTCGAGCCCACCGACCTCTCCGCTTGGAACCAGTACGGCGGCGGCGACGGCTTCGAGGTCCAGATCGACCCGACCAACCAGCTGCGCTACTACGAGTGCCTGCAGCCCACGCCGCCGCGGATCAGCTGCGCCCGGCGGGTGGACGCGGCGGCCACCGGCTCCACGTCCAGCACGTCGTCGAACTTCTCGACCCCGTCGTGGCCGCTGGACACCCGCGTCTCCGTCGCGATGCCGATGGTCCTCGACCCGGCCGACCCGGGCGTCGTCTACGTCGGCGGCACGTCGATCGCCCGCTCGGGCCAGGGCGTCGTGAACGCGTGGACGATCATCAGCCCGGCCACTCCCGATGACCCGGCCAGCCTGCCGGGCGTCGTCCCCCAGAACGAGATCAATCGCGACACCTACTACGCGAACGAGTACGGCGCGGTGACGCAGATCGCCCCGGCCAAGACGACCGGCACGGCGACGACCCCGGCGAGCACGATCTACGCAGGCACCGACACCGGCCTCGTCTGGAAAACGACGAACGCCACCTCCGCCAATCCGCAGTGGACGCGCCTCGGCGCCGGCGTCCTGCCGGGGACCTGGGTGACCTCGATCACCGTCGACCCGACCAACGCCGCCCACGTCTACGCCAGCTTCTCGAGCTACAAGGAGGGCGACCGGGCGGCGAACGTCTGGGAGAGCACCGACGGCGGCGCCACGTGGCACAACATCAGCTCAGACCTGCCCAACGCGCCGGTCTGGCACGTGCTCTACGACCAGCCCACCGGGGTCCTCTACGTCGGCGAGAACGTGGGCGTGTTCGAAAGCAGCGACGACGGCGCCCACTGGTACAAGCTCAGCGAGGGGATGCCGAACGCGCCGATCCTCGACCTGTCCTTCAGCGGCGACCACTCGACGCTGTTCGTCGCCAACTACGGGCGCGGTGTCTACGCGCTCCCGCTCTCCACGTCCGTCACGGGCGGAGGAGCGGGCGGGTCCGTGCCCGCGACGCTCGCTTTGAGCCTCGGCACGCCGGGGAGCTTCGGCGCCTTCACGCCGGGCGTGGCGAAGAGCTACGACACGTCGGTCACCGCCGACGTGGTGAGCACCGCCGGCGACGCCGCGCTCTCGGTGAGCGACACCGGCCCCGCCGCGGGACACCTGGTCAACGGCTCCTTCACGCTCGAGCAGCCGGTCCAAGTGCAGGCCAGCTCGCCCGCCGCCGGTCCGGGCGGAGCGTTCGGCCCGGTCTCCGCGGACCCCCTGAGCCTGCTGACCTGGAGCGTCCCGGTTAGCCACGACCCGGTGACGATCGGGCTGCGCCAGCCGATCGGCGCGAACGAGCCGCTGCGCACCGGCAGCTACAGCAAGACGCTGACGTTCACCCTGTCCACGACGACCCCCTAGCGCGACCCGGTCGCGGCCCTGAAGTGCGTGAGCGCGTGCCGGCAGGCACGCGCTCAACCGCACGCCGCCTTGCCCGTTCGAGCGAGATTACGTGTCGAGGTCGAGCGTTGTGAGGAACACGATCACGTCAAGCACGAGCGGGATGAACCCGATGACGATCAGGGTCGTGATCACGTCGTAGCTCGCATCGAGGCGGGTCGCGGCGAGGAGAGCGAACAGGACGAGGATCGGCATCGATGATGCCGCGCGGTAGGCCCATCTCGCGCCCCGGCCCGTTTCAGTCACACTTCGTTCTGACCCGGCGCGAATTCTGCCCGCGTCGTCGACCGATCGCAATCGGATAAGGGGCCACCCGCGAGGCCGGGAGGGTGGGCGGCTTGCCGAGTGCATTTGCTGCGCTCGTCGTCCTGGTGTTGGCAGGCGCTCAGCGCCGCGGTGAAGTGGCCGTGGATCGAGCGCAACACTGACTGCGCGTATCGGTTGTTGCGGTTGTTGCGTTCGTTTCGTTTGCGACTATGCTGTGACAGGTTGTGACTGGCTCACCCCTTCAACTGCCCGACACGCTGCTCCACTCGACGCCTGATGAGGGCGAGGCGATTGAGGCGCTCCGCGGCCGACTCGACGGCATCCTCCGCGAGCACGGGACCGCACGACTCGTTGGGCCCGACGGCGAGACGATGGCGTTGCCGGCATCGGCCTTCAACGCGCTGAAGGTCATCGTCGAGGGCATGGCGCGCGGGCAGACGATGACGCTCATCCCCCACGGCAGGGAACTCACGACCCAGGAGGCCGCGGACATCCTGCACGTCTCGCGGCCGCATCTAGTCAAGTTGCTCGATGCGGGGAACATTCCCCATCACAAGGTCGGAACGCATCGCCGTGTGCGGATCGAGGACGTCCTCGACTACCGCGAGCAGCGGGCGCGGACCCGCCGCGAGAAGCTGGACGAGCTGACGCGCTTGTCCGAAGAGCTTGAGGGCGGCTACCGCTAACCCGAGAAGCCGCCGACGCGCAGCTTAGGCTCAGCAGTCGATGCCGTTCGCTGCGGTTCTCGACGCCAACGTGCTCTATCCGCTCCCCTTGCGCGACACGCTCCTGCGCATCGCCGAGACGGAGCTCTACGACCCGTACTGGAGCGAGCGCGTCCTCGATGAGGTTGTCCGCAACCTCATGCTCGACGGCCGAGCCACCGAGGGCCAGGCCGCCAGACTGGCGGCTGCCATGGACGCAGCGTTCGTTGGCGCGGCGGTGACGGACGACAGCATTGCTCGACTCGAGCCGGCGATGACCAACGACCCGAAAGACCGCCACGTCCTCGCCGCGGCAGTGGCAAGCGACGCGCAGGCGATCGTGACGTTCAACCTCAAGGACTTCCCGCCGGAGGCCTGCGAACCGTTCGCCATCGAGGCGATTCATCCAGACGACTTCCTGCTCGACCTCTACGAGCTTTCGCGATCCGTCGTCGCAGAGGTCGTGGACCGGCAGGCCGCCGTCCTCCGGCGACCGCCGATGACGAAGGATGGGCTGCTCGACCGACTCGCGGTCACGGTCCCGCGCTTCGCAGCCGCGCTCCGCTAGGAGCACCCACACGCCACGTCCAGAACGGCGCCCGCATCGCGACCGCGCGCCCGCCGCGGGCCGTGGGCCGTGGGCCGGAAGAGGTTCGGGACGAATCGGGACATGCTCATGCCCGATCGAACTTCCACAAACAACAGACCCTCCCGTAAGCAGGGCTTTTGAAGCGCGCCCGAGAGGATTCGAACCTCTGACCTTGGGCTCCGTCGGCTGAAAACCGGGTGTGCGCGGCACACACTTGGCTCTGCGGCGCGGCTGACGCCGCCGTGGACAGCGCCTGATTCGGGCTCGTCTGAAGCGACTGGGCGCGTTGCGGGCACGCCGCGCACCCGCGGTCTTCTCGCGATCGGGCACACTCCTCGGCTGGCTGGCCGACCTCGCGGTAAAGGGACGGATCCGGTCCCCGCGAGGGGAGAAGGCGAGGAAGTAGACCCGGTCCGCCTGCCAGCCGTCTGCGTCTTGGCGACCCTTCGGGCAGTACTCGTGGCGGAGCTAGCCGTAACCCTCGCGGTCCTTGAGCTGGTCATCGGCGACCTCCTGCGACGCTGGCGCTCCCGGTGTTGGCCGGCGAACACGGCGAGCAACGCGAGCCGCGCGCAGCCCGGCCGCGGCCGCAGGCCGCTTGATCGTTGTGGAGAGAGTTGTCACGCGTTAAGGGCGCGCGTGGACCGCCCTGCATGAACGTGGCGGACGCTCTCGCGTCGGCACGTTGAGGCGATAATCGGAGAGTGCTACGCATCGAGAGGACGAGGGGGACAGATGGCGAGAGCACCGAGTCAGCCCGAGAGAAGCGCAGAACAACTGATCTCGCGCCTGAATCTGGCGCTTGAGAGAAATGAGCCCCCGGGCGCACTAAAGCTCGACCTTCGCTGGGACGGGAGGGGGACCTCCGTGATTCGGGATGGATCGCTCTACCGGGACGCTCCGCCGCCCGTGGGTCCAAAGAACTTCAAGCGCATCGAGCCTGACTACTTCGGGGCGTCCTTCTTTGTTGAAGTAAAGGGCGACGTCTCGGGCAACAGCTGGGAGGGTCTATCCAGGGACGCGTGCAACGACAACATCCGACTCGCTCTCCTTCGCATGGCGCGGGGAGCGATCGACGATCCTCGCGTCGAGTACGGCGGGCTAGACGCGAGTTTGCAGAGGCTCGTCGATAACGCACTTGCTCCGTACCCTCGCTCGCTACCTGAAGGACGGGTCTACCTACGCTGGGAGGACCTCAAGAGCGTGGTGTCGTCGCCTAGTCAGAACTGTCAGCGAACGGATATCGACCTCTCAGGTCGAACTCTCCCGATCAAGGCGGTGGTGGGAGGCCCTGAAGCTCTTTACATCCTCGACGCTGAGACCATGACTGAGTGGCGGTCAATGGTGCGATAGGACACACGAGCGCGTCGAGTTCCAGCCGTTCCTGACCTGGGACGAGGACGAGGCGCTGGCCGTCGAGCTCGGTCCGTTCGGCCCGCTGGCGATCTTCAGCGTCGGCACGGGCGTGAGGCCCGAGGAGGCGTTCGGCGCCGAGTGGTTCGACGTCGACCTGGCGGCCGGCGTGTTCACCGTGCGACGCTCGTTCGCCGAGGGCCGGCTGATGTGGGCACGATTTCGGGCGCCGCCGAGAGCGGCTCCCGGCCCTTGAACGACGAAAGCCCTGCGATTGCAGGGCTTTCAGAGGAGCGCGCCCGAGAGGATTCGAACCTCTGACCTTCGGTTCCGTAGACCGACGCTCTATCCAGCTGAGCTACGGGCGCTGGTCGTGCGGCCGGGGAGTGTAGCGCTCATCGGGCGGTTGACCGGGGTCGGGGCGTCGGCGAAGTGGCTGTAGCGGCCGAATGCGCGGCCGAAGAGCGCCTGGAGGGGGAGGACGAAGCGGCGGACCGGGGCGGGGATCGCGGTCATCGCGAACTCGGTGCGGTAGCGGGTGAGGAGGTAGGCCGCGTCGAGGGCTCCGGGGCGGCCGCCGTGGGCGGCGACGGAGGCGTAGATGGCCGAGAGGAAGAACTCGAGGTTGTCGGCCGGGAAGACCTCGCCGGCCAGCGTGAGTTCGTCGTCGCCGGCGTTCCAGAAGCGGTGCTCGACGCCCGGTTCGAAGGTGACGGACTCGCCCACGCCCGCGAACTGGGGCGTGCCGCCCGCGACGACGTAGCCGATGCGGCCGCGCTCGACGCGCACGGTCTCGGTCTGGAGGTGGTGGATGTGCATGGGCGGGCCGGCGCCCGGGTCGACTGTCGAGGTCAAACGGAGGCGGTCGCCGTCGACGCCGAGGAAGGTCATGCGCTCGCCGTGGCCGTTGTCGATCGTGTGGGGGTACATGCTCGAGATCACCTTTCGCTACGCTGAGTATCGAAACTAACGGTAGCGTAATTCACCACTAGCCTGCAACCCCTGTGACGGAAGAGACTGCGAAACGCGGACGGCCGCTCGATCCCGAGATCGATGACGCGATCGTCAAGGCCGCGGCGGCGATCCTCGTCGAGGAGGGGATCCAGCGGATGACCGTGCCGGGGGTGGCGGCGCGTGCGGGGGTGGCGAAGACGACCGTGTACCGCCGCTACGCGACGCCCGCGGCACTGGCGCTCGCCGCGATCGGCCGGATGAACGCCCAATCGCCCGACCCGGAGACCAACTCAACGCGCGAGGGCCTCGTCCAAGCCCTGGAGGCGGTCAGAAATCGGATCGACCCGACGGTCACCGCGACCGTTCTGGTCGAGGCGCAGACCCACCCCGAGATCCTCGAGGCGGCCAGGCAGCAGATGATCGGTCCGGCCGTCGAGCGCTTTCGGCGCATCCTCCGAAAGGGCGTCGAGAGCGGAGAGCTCAAACCGGCACTCGACATCGACGTCGCCGCCGACGCGCTCCTGGGCAGCTATTTCACCCGCCACTACGAGCGCGGCCGCCCCGGGCCGGAATGGCCTCAGCAGGTGGTCGACGCGCTGTATCCAGGGCTCACGGACAGGGCGGGATTCGAACCCGCGATGGAGCTATAAACCCCATACTCGCTTAGCAGGCGAGTGCCTTCAGCCTCTCGGCCACCTGTCCCGGTCCGCGGAGTGTAGAGACCGCGGCCTCAGCCCGTGCGGTGACGGCGCCCGCGAGGGAGGCTGTCGAGCTCTTCAAGCGACATCCCGGCGCCGGTCGCGACGCACGCCAGCGGGTCGTCGGCGACGCGCACGGGCATGCCCGTCTCGGCCGCCACACGCCGGTCGAAGCCGCGCAACAACGACCCGCCGCCGGCCAGCAGCACGCCTTCGGTGGTGATGTCCGCCGCCAGCTCCGGCGGGGTCTCCTCGAGGGTGGCGTGGATCGCGGCCATGATCTCGGCGACCGGTGAGGCGATCGCCTGGCGGACCTCCTCGGAGGTCAAGAGGATCTCGCGCGGGAGCCCTGACGCGAGATCGCGACCGCGGATCGACGTCTCGATCTCCTCGTCCAGCGGGATCGCCGACCCGGCGGCGAGTTTGATCGCCTCCGCGCTCTGGGAGCCGATGGCCATGCGGTGCTCGAGCCGGATGTGGTTCGTGATCGCGTCGTCGAGGTCGTACCCGCCCACCCGCAGCGACTTCGCGACGACCAGACCGCCCAACGAGATGATCGCGACCTCCGACGTCCCGCCGCCGATATCGACGACCATCCGCCCCACGGGCTCGCCGATGTCGATCCCGGCGCCGATCGCGGCGGCCAGGGACTCCTCGATCAGGTGGACCTCACGGGCGCCGGCACTCAAAGTGGCCTCTTCGACCGCCCGCCGCTCGACCTCGGTGATCCCCGAGGGCGCGCAGATGACCATCCGCGGCCGCGCGAAGCGGTTGTTCAGGACCTTGCCGACGAATTGCCGGAGCATCGCCTCGGTGACCTCGAAGTCCGCGATCACGCCGTGGCGCAGCGGCCGGTCGGCGGAGATCGTGGCGGGGGTGCGGCCGATCATCCGCTGCGCGTCGGCGCCCACGGCGTGCACTTCGCCGGTGCGCTGGTCGATCGCGACGACCGACGGCTCGGAGAGCACGATCCCGCGCCCGCGCACGTAAACGACGGTGTTGGCGGTGCCGAGATCGACGGCCACGTCGCCACCGGACCGCAAACGGCCGACGTTCCGGCGCCGGCCGGCCCCTCCGAACAGGTTCAAGGCCATCGCGCGATCACCTAAGCACACGACCGGCGATCAGCCGGGCCTTATCTCCCAGAACCGGGGGCGTACTCTAAGTCGCTGTTCGGAAGGGTGGCAGAGTGGTCTATCGCACCGGTCTTGAAAACCGGAGAGGGCGCAAGTCCTCCGTGGGTTCGAATCCCACCCCTTCCGCTCCACGCTCATAAAGAAACTCCAGGGTCGATCACCGATTGGCGCACCCCCGAAAGCGCCGTAGCTTCGAGGTGATGCGAGCCTCCCCATCTCTCCTCGCGATCGTGGCTGCGGCCGGGTTGACGATCGCGGCACCCGCGCTGGCGGTCTCCGGCGGCACGACGGTCGACGTCAAGACCGTGCCGTTCGTCGCCAACCTCGGCTCCTGCACCGGAACGCTGATCGCCCCCGACCGCGTCCTGACCGCCGCCCACTGCATCGACCAGGGCGTCGGCAACCGGTTCATCCTCACGATCGGCGTCGCGAATCCCGACTTCGCCAACCTCCCCAAGGCCGACACGTACGGCGTCAAGGGCGTCTCGATCGCGCCCGGGTTCAAGCTCGCCTTCCCCTTTGCCCACAAGCGCCCGCAGAACGCGACCGCGGTCAACGACGTCGCCCTGATCCTGCTCGATCGGCCGGTGCCGGACGTCACACCGGTCGCGATCGCCGGACCCGACGACGCGGCACTCGAGCAGCCCGGGACCGGCGTGCGCCTGCTCGGCTACGGCGACACCCAGCCGGTGAAGCCCGGCGTGCTCCCGCCGCGCCTCCCGCTCCAGGGCGGCGACCTGCGGCTGATCAGCAAGCCGAGCTGCCTGAAGGCCTATCCGCACGCAGTCCTCGACACCGACATCTGCGGGCAGGACGAAAGCGCGCCGCTCACCCAGCCCTGCGCCGGCGACAGTGGCGGGCCGCTGCTCGCCCAAACGCCGAACGGGCCGGTGCAGATCGGCGTCACGAGCTGGGGCTCCGAGGTCAAGGAGAAGGGCTGTGGCCAGGCGCACCTGCCGGCCGTCTGGATGCGTGTCTCGAAGTTCCACGACTTCCTGACCGCGGCGCACCCCGTCCTGCTGCCCTTCACGCAGGACAAGGTCACGCTCACCGGCAAGTCCACGCTCACCTGCCACGCGCCCGCCTTCACGGGCTCGCCCGCGAAGATCACCTATCACTGGGGCATCCCGCGCTTCAAGGGTCACCTGATCCCGCAGCAGCCGCACCCGCTGACCGCGATCAAGGGCGCCACGACGAGCCGCTTCAAGACCGGCACCACGAAGACCCGCGGGAAGCAGCTCGCCTGCTCGGTCACGGCCACGAACGCCAGCGGCCACTGGACCGTCTATTCGCCGACCGTCGCCGGATAGCGGGGTCCGGCAAGATGCCGCCGTGTGAACGACGGCGAGGGCAAGCGGGTCTCGTGGGTCGAGCTCTACCTCGACCTGATCTTCGTCCTCGCCGTCGGCGAGCTCGCCCACCTGATCGTCGACGAGCCGGAGATGCGCAGCGTCTGGATCGCGCTCGGGCTCTTCTTCACGCTGTGGTGGACGTGGATCGGCTTCTCGGTCCTCTACAACCGCTTCGGCGTCGACAAGGCGCCGCAGCGGCTGCTGTTCCTCGCCGGGAGCGTGCCCACGGGCGTCGCGGCGGTCGCGATCGCGCCCGCCTCGACGGGGGACGTCACGGTGTTTGCCCTCAGCCTGGCCGCCACCCGCGTGGTCCTCGCGATCGCCAACGGCTGGGGCGGCGCGTGGCGGGAGGTGCTGCGCGGGCGGATCACCATCGCCTACGGGATCTCGATCGCGCTCTTCGTCGTCTCGATCTGGGTGCCGGAGCCCCTGCGCTACGTGCTGTGGGCGCTCGCGATCGCGCAGGAGTCCGGTGCGCTGCTGCATGAGGACCGTAAGGCCACGCGGCGGATGCGCGAGACGCGCAGCTTCAAGGAACTGGTGCCGGCGAACCCGCAGGAGGCGATCGATTCGCACCACTTCGCCGAGCGCTTCGGCCTGTTCCTGATCATCCTGCTCGGCGAGGTGGTGGTCGAGGCGGGCCAGGCGGCGGCCAACGCCCACGTGGACAGCTTCGACGGCTGGGGCGCCCTGGTCGCGGCGATGATCCTCGCGGCCGCGTTGTGGTGGCTGTACTTCGACGCCGCCGCCGAGGTCAATCTCAAGGTGCTGGAGCTCTCCGGCGGATCACCCACGATGGCGCGAGCGATCTTCGCCGTGGGCCACATGCTCCCCTCGTTCTCGCTGCTGCTGGTCGCCTCGGGCGTCGGCCTGCTGCTGGAGGAGGACCCGCCACGGATCGCGTACTGGCTGCCGTGCATCGCCATCGGCATGTACCTGCTGAGCACGCGCGTGTTCATGGTCACGACGAACCGCGCGGGACGGGCCGCGCGGCTCGTGCTGCTGGTCGCGATCTTCCAGCTCGGCCGGCTGCACGAGACGCTCTCGCCCCACCCCTACCTGTGGCTGCTCGCGGCGCTCGCGGTGACGTGTGCCGCGCTCGCCTGGCGGACCGGCGACCGGCAGGAGGACGAAGACGTGGCGGCCTACATCGGGCGCGAGTAGCGCGCCTGCAGCCGGCGATCGGTGCCGAGCGCCCGCGCGACCACGGCGAGCAGCCGGAAGACGAGCCCGAGCACCGCGTAGACGCCCGGCTTCTTCCCGTCGCCCCAGTCGAGCAGCAGCGCGGTGTGCAGCGGGTTGCGCGGCATGCCGTTCTTGAGCACCTTGCCGTCCCGCGCGAGCCCGTAGGCCACCTGCAGGGAGAGCTCGAAGCCCGGCTGCCCGGGCCGGAGCTCGACCTCCGCGACGGCGGTCTCGCCGCTCGTGTTCGACCAGGCGTGCAGCGTCCCGACGGGAACCGTCGCCTCCTCGCCGGGCCCGAGGATCCAGTCCTCGCCGTCGATCATCAGGGTCAGGCGGCCGGAGAGCACCTTGAAGCGCTCGGTGTAGCTGCGGTGGTAGTGCGGGGTGACCTTCCCGCCCGGCGCGACCTCGAGCTCACCGAGCGAGCGCACGCCGCCCGACTCCTTGCTCGTCTCGAGGTACGTCACGGCGTCGCCCTGCACGGGGTTCACGATCCGCCGGGACGGATCGACATCGATTCTGGTCATGCCGGCTATGACGCCGGCACGCCCCCCGTTCGATCCCCTCCCGACCCCCGCTCAGAAGCCGATCGCCGTCTGGAACGCGCCGCGATCCACGTGATGGGACCAGAGCACCTCGGCGATGTCCGCCGGCTCGTGGTCGCCGCCCGCGGCGATCCGGCCCGCGATCGCCGTGTGCGCGACGTGGATGCCGCGCGGCGCGAGCTCCTCGTTGAGCATCCGGGCGTAGGCGACCTCGCCCGCGAAGGAGATGCCCACGCCGGCGCGCAGCGGGTAGGGCTTGATCGCCGCGCCGCCGGTCGTGTAGAGGATCGTGCCGCGCCCGGCCTCGAGCATCGGGCCGACGACGGCCTGGGCGGCGGCGACCGCGCCGAGGACGCTGAACTCGAGCGGGCCGAGGACGTCGGCGGCGGTCGTCTCGAGGATCGGCTTCATGAACTCGCGGGCAGGCAGCGGCGAGTACTCGAGCACCTCGACCTCCCCCAGCTCGCCCGCGAGCGAGCGGATGGCCGCGGCGAGCGCGTCGCTGTCGCGGATGTCGGCGGCGGCGGCCGCTGCCGTGATGCCGTCGGAGCGCAACTGCCCGGCGAGGTCGTCGAGCTTGGCCTGGTTGCGCGACACGAGCCCCACGGAGAATCCTTCGCGCCCGAAGCGGCGGGCGATGGCGAGGCCGAGGTTCGGCCCGGCGCCGACGATCACAAGCGACATGTCTCCAGACTAAGCCGAAGCGACGATCAGGATCGAGTTGCCGTCGGGGTCGCGCAGGAAGAACATCGCGGGGTTGCCGGCCAGCGGGGCGCCGCCCCAGACGATCAGTTCGTGGCCGAGGATCTCGCTCACGTCGACGCCTGCGGCCGCGAACTCGGCGCGATCACCCTCGACGTCGGTGCTGCTCAGGATCACCCGCGTCTCGATGCCGGCCTCGTCGCTCTTGACGAGCACCAGCGACGTGGGCGCGCCGGGCGCGACGACCTCGACCCACCGCTCCCCCGTCTCATAGGTGAAGTCCGAGCGGATCTCGAAGCCGAGCACGCGCGTGTAGAAGCCGACCGCCGTTTCCTGATCTCGCACCGGTATGACCACGACGGAGACCTGATTGATGTGTGGCATATACGTTCCGACGATGGCAGGCACGGAAACTGATCGGTGGCTCAATCGCGCGCTGCTCGCGCGGCAGGGGTTGCTCGAGCCGTTCGACGCGCCGGTGGTCGAGGTCGTCGAGGCGATCGGCGCGCTGCAGGCGCAAGCGTGGGCCGCGCCGCCGTTCGCGCTGTGGTCGCGGATGCGGGCCTTCGAGGCGGGCGACCTGTACGACGCGCTGGCGCGGGGCGAGCTCGTCACCGGCATCAATCTGCGCGCGACGCTGCACCTCGTCTCCGCCCGCGAGCACCCGGCATACCACGCGGTCGTCGAGGGGTCGGGCCTGACGGACTGGCGGCGGACGAAGGCGACGTCCTCCGGCGAGCTGCGATCCGCCCTGCTGGCGTACGCGGCGACGCCACGCACCGGCGAGGCGATCGCCGCGTTCGCCGATGCCTGGGTCGATGCGCACCCGGGCGCGATCGCCGACGAGGAGCTCGCGGAGCAGCGGCAGTACAAGTGGCGCCCGCTGGTCCGCTGGAGCGCGCTGAACCGCGTCCCGGAGGACGGGCAGTGGACGAGCAAGACACCCGCGGCGATCGTCGCGGCGCCGGACGTGGCGGCGCCCGACGGCGCCCTGGACACCGTGATCCGGCGCCACCTGCGGGCCTTCGGACCCGCCTCGGCGGAGGACGTCGCGAGCTGGATCGGCTGGCGGGTGCCACCGGTCCGCGCGGCACTGCAGGCACTGGAGCTCGAGACGTTCGACGGCGGCCTCTTCGACCTGCCCGACGCGCCGCGCCCCGACCCCGGCACACCCGCCCCGGCCCGCTTCCTCGCCGCCTTCGACTCCGCCCTGCTCGCCTACCCCTCCAACCGCCGCACGCGGATCGTGCCGGACGAGCTGCGCGACCTCGTCTACCTGCGCAAGAACCTCCAGGTCAAGCCGACGTTCCTCGTCGACGGCCGCGTGGCCGGCATCTGGGGGATCGAGGTCAAGCGCCGCGAGGCGACGCTGACGCTCACCGGCACAGCGGACGACGCAGTGCGTGAGGAGGGCGAGAAGCTCGTGCGCTGGGCCCACCCGGGCGCCAAGGCGCACCACGTCGTCACTGCGTGAGGCGCGCGAGCCACTCCCGCAAGAGCGCGGTCTCGGCCTCGCTCAGCTCGCTCTGACCGAGCACGGCGTCGAGCGCGGCGGCGGCCTCGGCGACCGGGCCGTCCGCGGTGACGATCCGGCCGAGGACCGCGTCGCGCACGTCATCCGAGAGCGAGAGATCGTCGCCCGGCTGCGTGATCAGCGTCAGCACCACGCCCGTGCTCGCGGCGAGGATCTCGCGCGCGGCCTGCTCCGCCGGCACCCGCAGCCGGCCGGCGCGCGCCGCGGGCTCCAGCGCCCGCAAGATCATCGCCTCGACCTCGGCGACCACCCCGCAGGGCTTGCCGGGGATCGCGCGGCCGTAGACGAGCCCGTAGAACGACGGGTTCTCGAGCCCGTAGCGGACGTGCAGATCCCAGCCCTCGCGGAGGTCGTCGATCGGGTCGAGCGAAGCGCCCGCCGCCTCGCGCTCGGCCAGGAACCGCTTGAAGCCGTGGGTCGCCACCGCGTCCTCCAAGCCCCGCTTGGAGCCGAAGTGGTGGTAGAGCGTCGGCGCCTGGACACCCGCCCGCTCGGTGATCGCGCGGGTCGAGACCTCGGCGCCCTGGGCGGCCTCCAGCAGCTCCGCGGCGGCGAGCAGCAGGCGATCCCGGGGGCTTGTGTCAGGCGATGGCAAGGTGGGCGATCAGGCCGTCACGCAGGGTGAAGGCCTCGGTCAGGCTCGCCTCCCCACCGGGGAAGTCTCCGACGAGGTGGACGTCGACATTGAAGCGGTCGTCGCCGACGCGCTCGGTCGCGGTGACCGTGGTCGTGTACGTGTACTTCGAGATGACGGACTCGCGCCAGCCGCGGATCGCGTCGCGGCCGACGTACGTGTGCCCCTCGTCGATCGCGACCCCGTCGGTGGCGAAGCAGTCGGCGAGCGTCGCGAAGTCCTGCTCGTCGGCGGCGCGGAGGTAGCGGGCGATGACCTCTGGTGTAGCGCTCATAGATCGCTAGTGTAGCGCTACATGAATTCGTATAGCGTTCTCGTAACCGGCGGAACCAAGGGCACCGGCGCCGCCGTCGCCGCCAAGCTGCGCGCCGAGGGCGCGACCGTGCTCGTCACGGCCCGTTCCGCCCCGGATGACGAGCACTCGCTCGCCGCCGACACGTCCACTCCCGAGGGCGCGAACGCCGTCATCGAATGGGCGGGCGACGTCGACGCGATCGTCCACGTCGTCGGCGGCTCGCACACCCCGTCCGGCGGCTTTGCGGCGCTCACCGACCAGGACTGGCTCGACGAGCTCAACCTCAACCTGCTGGGAGCGGTCCGGATCGATCGCGGTCTGGTGCCGGGCATGATCGAGCGCCGCCGCGGCGCGATCGTGCACGTCAGCTCGATCCAGCGGCGCATGCCCCTCTTCGACGCCACGCTCGCCTACGCCGCTGCCAAGGCCGCGCTCTCGACCTACAGCAAGGGCCTCGCGAACGAGGTCGCGCCGCACGGTGTCCGCGTCAACACCGTGTCCCCGGGCTTCATCCAAACCGGCGGGGCTGACGCGCTGGTCGACCGGATCAGCGCGACCGAGGACATTGACCGCGAGGCCGCGCTGCAGCGGATCATGGACTCCCTCGGCGGCATCCCGCTCGGCCGCCCCGCCCAGCCCGAGGAGGTCGCCGAGCTCGTCGCGTTCCTGCTCTCGGACCGCGCATCCGCGATCACCGGCGCCGAGCACGTGATCGATGGCGGGACCCTCCCGACGGTCTAGTCGTCGTCGCCGCTCCAGGTCCAACGGGGCACTTCGCGGAGCGGGTGCAGCTCGTCGTCGGACTGCGCGTGGGAGTTCTGCTTGGCCACCTGGGTGCCGAACTCGACGTGCTCCAGCACCGCCTCGCGGAACGGCGCGTCGCCGGGCATCCCGGCGGCGTCGAAGGCGGCGACGTAGAGCTCGACGAACCGCAGGCGCTGCTCCTCGGTGATCTCGAGCCCGCGGTGGACGGCGATCAGGTGCGCGAACCCCAGCTCGCGGCTGAAGCTGTCCGGCCCGCCGAAGGACTCGGCGGTGAACATCGTCAGGTGGTCGACGTGCTGCGGCTGGCCCTCGCCGAAGAGCGGCTGCAGGAGCGGGTCGCGCAGCACGCTGTCGTAGAAGAGCTGCTCGAGCCGGTGGAGGCCTTCCTCCCCGCCCGCGTGTTCATAGAGGCTCGGCATGCGGGGGATCGAATCACACGAACTCGTCGGCGAGCAGGCCGAAGAAGACGCTGTCCTGCCATCCGCCCTCGCGGTTGTAGGCGCGGCGGCGGATGCCCTCGCGGACGAATCCGGCGCGTTCGAACACGCTCTGGGCGGGGAGGTTGAAACCGAGGACCTCGGCCTCGACGCGGTGGAGCCGGTGTTTCGTGAAGAGGCGTTCGGCGAGGGCGCGGACCGCGGCGGTGGCGAGGCCGCGGCCGTGGGCCTCGGGGGAGAGCATCAGGGTGCGGATCTCGGCGATCCGGGAGCGGTGATTGGTCAGGTGCCAGCGGACGCCGCCGACCAGAACGCCCCCATCCTCGATGACCAGCACCTCCCCGGACGCCACCTCGAAGACCGACGGCAGCGTCGCCGCCGTGTCGAAGGCCAGCGTGCGCGCGATCTCGGGTCGGGACGCGAGCGCGACGAGGGCGTCGAGATCGTCAGTCGTGGCGCTTCGGAGCATGGACCGGAGTCCTACTGCATCGGGTTCGCAACAAGTCTTATAACCGCCGGGGCGCCAGGTGCGCAACGGAGGACATGCGCATCGTCCTCGCCGCTCTCGCCGCACTCCTCGTCCTACCCGCGACGGCGTCCGCGCACCCGCTCGGCAACTTCTCGATGAACCACCTGACCGAGGTCAGCGTGTCCAGCGAGCGCATCGACGTCACCTACGTCCTCGACGCCGCCGAGATCCCGACGTTCCAGAAGAACTTCGACGCGAAGGCGGAGGTCGCGCGGCGGCTGAAGGTCACCGTGAACGGCGCCCCGGCCGCGCTGCGCGCGGGGACGCCCACGATCACGTACCCGCCCGGGCAGGGCGGTCTGAACACGACCCGCGTCGTGCTGCCGCTGAGCGCCGTCGTCAAGGACCCGCGCGATATCCGCGTGCAGGACCAGACGTTCCCCGGCCGCGTCGGCTGGAAGGCCGTCATCGCCAAGCCGGGGCGCGGCACCGCCGTGAAGGCCTCCGCCCCCGCGACGGACCCCACGAACGGCCTGCGCACCTACCCGAAGGACCTCCTCAAGAGCCCCGAGGACCTGCGCGACGCGACCTTCACCGTCAAGCCCGGCACCGGCACGCTCGACGCACCCGGGGCGAAGCGGCTCAAGGGCGGCGCGGCGATCGACGGCTTCGCCAACATCCTCGACGACGGCCACGGCGTGCTGCTCCTGCTGCTCGTCGCGGCCTTCGGCTGGGGCGCGGTCCACGCGCTCTCCCCCGGGCACGGCAAGGCGATGGTCGCCGCCTACCTCGTGGGCACGCGCGGGAAGCCGCGGGACGCGATCGCGCTCGGCGGGATCGTCACCGCCACCCACACCGCAGGCGTGTTCGCGCTCGGCCTGGTCACGCTCGGTCTGAGCCAATACGTCCTGCCCGAGGACCTCTTCCCGTGGCTGAACCTGCTCTCCGGCCTGCTCGTGGTCGGCGTCGGGGCGAGCGTCCTGCGGCGCCACCTCAAGAAGCGCGCGCATCACCACCACGACCACGGCCACTCGCACGGCCCGGGCGGCCACCATCACCATCACCATCACCACGAGCAAGACCGCAAAGGCCTGCTCGCGATGGGCGCCGCCGCCGGCATCATCCCCTGCCCGTCCGCCCTCGTCGTCCTGCTCGGCGCGATCAGCCAGGACCAGATCGCGCTCGGGATGCTGCTGATCGTCGTCTTCAGCGCGGGCCTCGCCGCCACGCTGACCTCGCTCGGCCTGGCCGTCGTCTACGCCCGCAAGCTCCCGCTCCCGGGCCGCGCGATGACCGCCCTGCCCGCGCTGAGCGCCACGGCGATCGTCGTCGTCGGCTGCGTCCTGACCGCCCACGCGATCCCCACGCTCAATGCCTAAGTGCGAATCACTTGCAATTGCGACCGGGCCGCAGAAGACTCCCGCGCATGACGCTGTCGCATCACGCGCCGGCGCTGCATGCGCCCGACCTCGAGTCCGCCCTCGACGCGCTCCGCACGTCCGGTCTGCGGATCTCCGCCTCCCGCCGCCAGGTGCTCGCGATGCTCTACGCGGACCGCCGGCCGCGGACCGCCGACGAGCTCGCCGGCGGAGGGGACGTCGCCTCCGTGTACCGGAACCTCGACACGCTCGAGGGGATCGGCCTCGTCCGCCACGTCCATCTCGGCCACGGACCCGGCCTCTATTCGCTCGCCGGAGCGGACATCGAGTACGTCACCTGCGAGCGCTGCGGCGCCCACGAGACGCTCGATTCGCACCGGCTCGAAGCCGCCAAGCAGTTGATCGAGCGCGAGACCGGCTATCGCCCGCGCTTCACCCACTTCCCGATCGTCGGCATCTGCCGCGCATGCCAGGAGGAAGGCCATGCACATCCCTGATGGATTCCTGACCACCGATGTCGCGCTCGCGTGCGCTGTTCCAGCCGCGGTCGCCGTCGGGGTCGGGTTGAGAAAGGCGAGCACCGATCTCGACGAGCGCCGCGTGCCGCTGCTCGGCGTCACCGCGGCGTTCATCTTCGCCGCCCAGATGCTCAACTTCCCCGTCGCCGGCGGGACGAGCGGCCACTTCCTCGGCGCGGCGCTCGCGGCGATCCTGCTCGGGCCCTGGCTCGCGTGCCTGACCCTGGCGGTCGTGCTCGGGGTGCAGGCGTTCGTGTTCGCCGACGGCGGGATCACCGCTCTCGGGGCGAACATCCTCAACATGGGCGTGATCGGCGCGCTGCTGGTCGGCGGGGTCATGCACTACGCCCGCCGGCTCGCCCCCAGGGCGATCGTGCCGATCGCCGCGATCGGCGCCTGGGTCGCCGTGATGCTCGGCGCGACCGCCGTGTCACTGGAGCTCGCGATCTCCGGCACCGTGCCGCTGCACACCGTCCTCCCGGCGATGCTCGGCACCCACCTGCTGATCGGGATCGGCGAGGCCGTGATCACGGCCGCCGCCGTCAGCGCCGTGCTCACGACCCGCCCCGACCTCGTCACCCGCCGCGCGGTGCTGGCATGAAGCTCTTCACGATCCTCGCGCTCGCCCTCGCGATCGGGCTCGCCACCGCCGCGTCGCCGTTCGCGTCGACCTCGCCCGACGGGCTGAACCGCGTCGCGGACGATCACGCATTCGGCGACACCGGGAAGACCCAGGCCGGCCCGATCGAGGGCTACGCCTTCCCCGGCGTCCACAACGAGCGCCTCGCCAAGGGCCTCGCCGGCTTCACCGGCACCGTGCTCGTCTTCGCGCTCGGCTTCGGCCTCGTGAAGATCGCGCGGAGGCGCCCGGCCCTCGCATGACGGGCCAGCACCTCCACGCCGGCGTCGCGGGTGACCCGCGCAGCCCGATCCACCGCCTCGACCCCCGGGCGAAGCTCGTCGGACTCGCCTCGATCACGTTCGTGGCCGTCAGCACGCCGCTGGACGCCTGGCCCGTGTACGCGGCCTGTGCCGCGGCGCTGATCGCGATCGCGGCCCTCGCACGAGTTCCGGCAGCAACCATCTGGGCCCGCGCCCGCGTGGTGCTCCCGCTCGTCCTGTTCGTCGCGCTCTTCCTCCCCTTCGTGCGCCGCGGCGAGCGGATCGACCTCGGCCCGATCAGCGTGTCGAAAGACGGCTTGGAGACCTTCGCCACCGTCAGCGCGAAGGCCATCCTCGGCACGCTCAGCGCCGTCATCCTCGGCGCGACGACGAGCTTCCCGGACGTCCTGCACGCGCTCGAGCGACTCAAGGCGCCGAAGCTCCTGATCCTGATCGCCGCGTTCATGTACCGCTACCTGTTCACGATCATCGACGAGGTCCAGCAGATGCGCGCCGCCCTCGCCGCCCGCGGCTACGCGCCTAGGCACGCCCTCCAGGCGCAGGCGATCGGCCGCGTCGCGACCGCCCTGTTCCTGCGCACCTACGAGCGCGCGGAGCGGGTGCACCTCGCGATGCTCGCCCGCGGCTGGCGGCAGAACATGCCGCGGCTGGACACGCTCGCCTTCACCCGCACCGACACCCTCTTCCTCGCCGCCCTCGCCACGCCCCTCCTCGCGATCCGAGTCCTCGTATGAGCTGCGCCATCCACGCCCGCGACCTGCGCTTCAGCTACCCCAACGGGGTCACGGGGCTCGACGGGCTCGACCTGCACATCACCCACGGCGAGCGCGTCGCCGTCCTCGGCCCCAACGGTGCCGGCAAGACGACGCTGATGCTGCACCTCAACGCGCTCCTGGAAGCGAAGTCGGGCGAGTTGGAGGTCGCCGGCCTGCGCGTCGGCCACGACGACGTCCGCGATCTGCGCGCCCGCGTCGGCCTGATCTTCCAGGACCCCGACGATCAGCTGTTCATGCCGACCGTGCGCGAGGACGTCGCCTTCGGCCCGCTCAACCTCGGCCTCGCCAAGCCCGAGGTCGAGGATCGCGTGAAGACGGCGCTCGCCGCCGTGCGGATGGGCGAGCACGCGGACCGCGCGCCGCACCAGCTCTCGCTCGGGCAGCGCCGGCGGGTCGCGATCGCCACCGTCCTGGCGATGGACCCGAGCCTGCTCGTCCTCGACGAGCCCAGCGCCAATCTCGACCCGCGCACCCGCCGCGAGCTGATCGAGACACTGGACCGGATCGAGCGCACGCTGCTGATCGTCACCCACGATCTGCCGCTCGCGGCCGCCCTCTGTGAGCGGGCCGTGCTGCTGAGCGCGGGCAAGATCGTCGCCGACGGCCCCACGCTCGAACTCCTCGCCGACGAGCAACTCCTGGCCGCGCACGACCTGGAGCTGCCCGACGGCTTCGATCTGCGACTGCTCAGCCGCCGGTGATCTCGACCCGCTTGGTCTCGATCCCGTCCAGGAGCTTCTGCATCGGCACCATGAAGGCCTCGATGCCGTCGCGCAGCAGCTTGTCGGTCACGTCGTCCATGTCGATGCCGGCGTCCGCGAGCGCCTTCAGGTCGGCGGTCGGATCGTCGGCCGCGGTCGGACCGGTGACCTCGCCCTGCGAGCCGGCGGCCTTGACCACGGGCATCGGCATCGTGTTGACGGTGTCGGGACCCACGAGGCCCCAGACGTACAGCGTCGGCGAGTAGTTCGGGTTCTTGACGCCCGTCGACGCCCACAGCGGGCGCTGGACCGGGCAGCCGGCGGCCTTCAGCGCGGCGAAGCGCTCGCCGTAGAAGATCCGCTCGAACGCCTTGTACGCCGCGCGGGCGTTGGCCAGGCCGGCCGTGCCCAGCAGCTCCGTGTTGCCGAGGCCCTCGAGGCGCTTGTCGACCTCGGTGTCGACGCGCGAGACGAAGAACGAGGCGACCGAGTGGCGGTCCAGCGGCTTGCCGGCCTCCAAGCGACGCTCCATCGCGCGGATGTAGGCCTCCATGACCTGCTCGTACGCCGCGACGCTGAAGAGCAGCGTGACGTTGATGTTGAGGCCGTCGAACAGGGCCTCCTCGATCGCCGGCATGCCCTCTTCGGTCGCCGGGATCTTGATCATCAGGTTCGGGCGGTCGACCAGGTCCCAGTACATGCGGCCCTGTTCAAGCGTGCCGGCGGTGTCGTGGGCGAGCCGCGGCGCGACCTCCCAGGACACGTAGCCGTCGATGCCGCCGGTCGCGTCATAGACCGGGCGCAGGACGTCGCAGGCCGCCTGGACGTCGTGCAGCGCCATCGAGCGGTAGATCTCACGAGCGGTCTTGCCCTCGTCGGCGAGCGCCTTCAGCTCTGGGTCGTAGTCGGCGGAGCCGAGGATCGACTTCTCGAAGATCGCGGGGTTGGAGGTCACGCCGCGCAGCGATTCCTCCTGCACCATCCGGGCCAACTCACCTGTTTCGAGCAATCCGCGTGAAAGCTGGTCCAGCCAGATGCTCGTGCCCGCCGCTGTCAGCGCGGCCAGGCGCTCGTTCACTGCGGTGGCGCTCATTTCGTCTCCTTTTGTCTCCGGCAACTGCCGTGTCTGATTGTCACATGCCCCGCCGACTCCCGCTGGCCGGACTCGTTCAGCACTGCCCATGTCGGCAGCGTTCCTCGCGTAGGGTCTGCGACATGCGGGCGATCCAGATCGTCGAGCTCAGCGGGCCGGAGTCGGCGCTGAAGCTCGTGGACATCCCGGAGCCCGACGGCGACGGCGTCGTCATCGACGTACGAGCCGCCGGCGTCTCCTTCCCCGAGGTCTTGCAGACGCGCGGGGCGTACCAGCTCAAACCGGACCTGCCGTTCGTCCCGGGCAGCGAGGTCGCGGGCGTGGTGAGGCGCGCCGGCGGTGGGTTCGAGGTGGGCGACCGGGTCGCCGCGTTCCCGATGCTCGGCGGCTTCGCCGAGGTCGCCGTCGCGCCTGCGCACTTCACGTTCAAGCTCTCCGACGACCTCGACTTCGCCCAGGGCGCCGGGCTGATCCTCAACTACCACACGGCGTTCTTCTCGCTCGTCACCCGCGGGCGCCTGCAGGCGGGTGAGACGGTGCTCGTGCACGGCGCGGCGGGCGGCGTCGGCACCGCGACGCTGCAGGTCGCCAAGGGCCTCGGCGCGCGCACGATCGCGGTGGTCTCGACCGACGAGAAGGAGCGGGTGGCGCGCGCGGCGGGCGCGGACGAGGTGGTTCGCGCGGACGGCTTCAAGGACGCGGTCAAGGCGCTCGGCGGCGCCGACCTGATCGTCGACCCGGTCGGCGGCGACCGCTTCACGGACAGCCTCCGGTCACTGCGGCCCGAAGGCCGGCTCGTGGTCGTCGGCTTCACCGGCGGCTCGATCCCGGAGGTCAAGGTCAACCGCCTGCTGCTCAACAACATCGACGTCGTCGGGGCGGGCTGGGGCGCGTACCTCGGCACGCGGCCGGAGCTGATCGGCGAGGTCGCGGCGGAGCTGGACAAGCTGATCGCGGCGGGGCACGTGCGGCCGTTCGTCGGCGCACGGCTGCCGCTGGAGCAGGCAAGCGAGGCGCTCCGGCTGATCGACGGCCGCGGCGCGACCGGAAAGGTGGTGCTGGAGCCATGAAGGAGTCGGTCACCCTCGAGGTCCGCGACCGCGTCGCGTACCTGACGCTCAACCGTCCGGAGGCCGGCAACGCGCTCAATCCGGCGGTCATCCACGCGTTCCGCGACGCCGCCGAGAGCCTCGACGAGCGCGACGACGTCGGCGCGGTGCTCTTCACGGGCGCGGGCAAGAACTTCAGCGTCGGCGGCGACCTGCAGTTCATGCACGACGCGGGCGACGACGTCGCGGACGCCGTCTACGGCCTGGCCACCACGATGCACGCGGGGATCCTCGCCCTGGCGGAGCTCGACGCGCCGGTGATCAGCGTCGTGCGCGGCGCCGCCGCGGGCGGCGGGATGAGCCTCGCGATCGCCGCCGACCTCGTGCTCGCCGCGGAGACCGCGCACTTCACGGTCGCCTACACCGCGATCGGCTTCAGCATGGACGGCGGCGCGAGCTGGACGCTGCCGCGGATCGTCGGCCACCGCAAGGCGACCGAGCTGGCGCTGCTCAACGAGCGGCTGAGCTCGGCGCGCGCGGCGGAGCTCGGCCTCGTCACCCGCGTCTTGGCCGACGACGCGCTCGAGGCCGAGGCCGACGCGCTGGCGCAACGGCTGGCGAACGGGCCGATCGGCGCCCACGGCGCGATCAAGCGGCTGCTGCGCTTCTCCTCGACCAGCCCGTTCGGGCAGCAGCTCGAGGACGAGGCGCGGACGATCGCCGGGCTGTCCGCCGCGCCGGACGGCCGCGAAGGAGTTCTGGCGTTCTTGGACAAGCGTGCGCCACACTTTGGAGAGCCATGAGTTCGACCATCCACATCCCGCTCGACGAGGCCGGCCCCACCGTCGACCACGTGATGATGCGCGGGGCCGAAACCGTCGGCCCCGACATGCCGCTCGCCGACGCGCGGGCGTTCTTCAGCCCGCGCAAGAAGCTGCTGCTGGTCACCGACGGCGACCGCTTCCTCGGCACGCTCACCCCGGACGATCTGCCGGAGAGCGGTGACGGCCCGATCGGGCCGCACGTGAACGCCGACGCGCCACGCGTGACGCCGGCCGACCCGGTCTCGGCAGCGATGGCGCTCGTCGCCGCAGAGGGCATGACCCGGATCCCCGTGGTCGCCGGCGACCAGCTCGAGGGCATGGTCTGCTTCAACCGCAGCCACGAAGCGTTCTGCATCTACCCCTCCTGAGCATCCCCAGCCCGTCGCGCGGGTCGATCAGCCTCGGGCCGCTCGACATCCACGCGTATGGGCTGATGTACGCGATCGCCGTGATCGTGGCGGTGATCATCACCAAGCGCCGCTACAGCGGCGATCCGTCGCTGGTCGACGAGGTCGCGCTGTGGGGCTTTCCCGCCGGCCTGATCGGCGGGCGGCTGTATCACCTGGCGACGAGCTGGAACGAGGTCCCGCACACGTGGTGGGGCCCGTTCGCGGTCTGGAAGGGCGGGCTCGGGATCTGGGGCGGGATCGCGCTGGGCGTCGCCGTCGGGCTCTGGCGCGTGAAGCGCCGCGGCGCCGATCTCCCCACCTTCATGGACGCCGGCGCGCCCGCGCTGCTGGTCGCCCAGTCGATCGGGCGGGTGGGCAATTGGTTCAACCAGGAGCTGTTCGGCAAGCCGACGAACCTGCCGTGGGGCCTGGAGATCGACCCGCAGCACCGGCCCGAGCAGTATCTCGATCGCGCCACGTTTCACCCCGTCTTCCTCTACGAGATCATCTGGAACCTGGCGCTGGCGGCGCTGCTCGTCCGGCTCACGGGGAAGGTCCGCGCGCCCGGGCTGTTCGCGCTCTACGTGGCCGGTTACAGCGCGTTCCGGATCTTCGCGGAGCTGATCCGCGTCGACCCGGCGCACCACATCTTCGGGCTGCGGCTGAACCTCTTCGTCGCCGTCGCGCTCTGTATCACCGGCCTGGTGTGGTTCTGGCGAGTCGCCGGACGGCCAGCGGCGCGAGCAGCACCGCCACGAGCAAGCGCAGGATCTGAACGGCAAGGATGAACGTGGTGTTCGCGCCCGCTCCCACGGCGACCGCGAGCACGGCGTAGAGGCCGCCGGGCGTGGTCGCCAGATAGGCGTCGCGGAAGCTGACGCTGGTGGTGAGCGTGAGCAGGACGGCGAGCCCGGCGCAGCCCACGATCAGCGCGAGCACGGCGCCCAGGACCGGGAACATCAGGCGGCCGAGGAGCTTGACCGTGTCGAACGTGAAGCGCAGGCCGACCTGCAGGCCGATCAGCGCGAACGCCAGCTCGCGGACCACGGGTGGAACCGCGAAGTCGACGCCCGCGAGCGTCAGGGCGCCGGCGACGAGCATCGGGCCGAGCAGCGTGCCGGCCGGGACGTGGGCGCGGCGGGCGAGCACGGCCGCGCCGGCGGCGATCCCCGCGGTCAGCACCCAGTCGGTGACGTCGCCGAACGCGCTCGGGCTCGGGCCGCTCGCTCCCCCGCTCCCGCCTCCGAAGGCCGCGATCAGCAGCGGGGTGAGCAGGACGACGACGAGCACGCGCAGGTACTGCATGAAGGCGACGAGGCGGTCGTCGCCGCCCAGATCGTCGGCCATGGTGACGATCCCGGACGCGCCTCCGGCGATCATCCCGAGCGTCGCCGTGGGCAGGTCCAGGGCGGTCGTGCGGGCCAGGACGCGCCCGGCGGCCATGCTGATCGCCAGCGTCGCGGCGCTGACGAGCGTCACCGGCAGCCAGTCGTGCGCGGCCGCCGTCAACGCCTCCGACTGCATGTAGGCGCCGAGCGTGACGCCGACGACGGCCTGGGCGGCGAGAAAGCTCCAGCCCGGCGGGTGGACGTCAGCCTGCGAGCGGATCAGCGCGAAGGCGAGCCCGACGACCAGCGCGGCGAACAGCGTCGGCGACGGGAAGCCGACGGCGTTGAGCGCGAGCGCGAACCCTGCGGTGGCGGCGCCGAGGATGACCCATGGCGCCGCCGCTTTCACCGAGCGGAGGTTAGACGGCCACCTTGAACGTCCAGGTGCCCTTCTCCGAGTGGCCGTCGCTCGCGCGGGCGCGCCAGCTGACCTTGTACGTGCCGGACTTCAGCGGCGACGTCGGCACGCCCCGGACGACGGCCTTGTTGGACGACATCAGCCCGCTGGACTTCAGCGGGACGGTCGCGCCGCTCGCGTTGGTGATCGAGATGAGCCCGGTCTGCATCTTGGCCTTGAAGGTCGCGCGGACGTCGGCCACGGCCTTGTGCTGCGTCGAGTTGCGCTTCGGCGACACGCTCTTGAGCGGCGTGTGGGCGGCGGCCGCGACCGGCGCGGGGGCGACGACATTCAGGGTCGGCGCGGGGTTCTCGCCGCTCGCCGGGGTGTTCCAGTTGACGACCTCGCCGTTGCTGTAGGTCTGGCGGGCGGGGAAGCTCAGCGTCGCGTTCGGCGTGTTCGGGATCCGCATCGAGAGGCCGAACTCCTCGAACTGGCCGGGCATGATCCAGTCGCCCTTGGTGGTCGCGCGGTAGGTGATCTTCGCGACCTCCTCGGTGATGTCGCCGTCGGTGCTCGGAACCGGGGTCGCGAGCTTGCGCATCGAGGTCTTCGCGGTCCAGCCCCACACCCGCTTGGTCGAGACCGAGTAGAAGCCGTGCGGGAAGTACAGGACGACGGACTTCGTGCCCGTCTCGTCGCGCTCGTTCGGGACGCGCATGTCGACACGGCCGAAGGAGTTGGCGGTGACGGTGCGGGGGGTGAGCGTGACGTGGGCCTGCGCGGCCGGTGCGGCGATGGCGAGGCCGGTCAGGCCCGCGAGGATGGAGACGCGCGTACGCGACATTGATGACTCCTAGGTGCTTTGAAATGGTTTGCTGGTAGCTGAGGTCAGGCGGCGAATGCCGGCGGACCACGCGGGGAGCGCGGGGCGCGCTCCAGCAGCGAAACCAGCGCCGTCGAATGACGGCGCGCCCAAAGGACCTTCGCGGCGCGCACCCGAGGTGCGAGCGCACGATGGACGGCGAGGATGACCTCCTCGCCGACGTACCGGCCTGTCAAGAGCAGGACGGCGACGATCAACAACGGCACGGCCCAGGCGCCCATGACCGCGACGAGCAGCAGCGCGGCGAGCAGCAGGACCGGGGCGGAGCGCCTCATGAAGGGCGCAAGGGTACCGTTGCGCGGCGTGTTTGTCTCCCAGGCGATCGGCCAGACTCTTCAACGCCTCGGCGGAGACGTCGTCTTCGGCCTGATGGGCAGCGGCAACCTCGAGGTCACCAACGCGATCGTGGCCGCCGGCGGGCGCTTCATCTCCGCCCGCCACGAGACCGGTGCGGTCTGCATGGCGGACGGCTACGCGCGGGTCAGCGGGCGCCTCGGCGTCGCCTCGGTCCACCAGGGACCGGGGCTGACGAACGCGATCACCGGCCTCACCGAGGCCGCGAAGTCACGCACACCGCTGATCCTGCTCGCCGCCGACACGCCGGCGGTGCAGCTGCGCTCGAACTTCAAGATCGACCAGGTGGCGCTGGTGGAGTCCGTGGGTGCGGTGGCGGAGCGGGTGTACGGGCCGGCGACCGTGGTCGCCGACGTGACCCGCGCCGTGCGGACCGCGGTGGTCGAGCGGCGCGCGGTGGTGCTGATGTTCGCGCTCGACGTGCAGGCGGCGGAGGTGGAGCTCACCGACCCGGTGCCGTGGCCGGAGTTGCCGCCGGTGCGGCCGTCCTCGGTGCAGGCGGTCGCGGACCTCCTGACCCGCGCCGACCGGCCGGCGATCATCGGCGGCCGTGGCGCGGTGCTGTCCGGCGCGGGACCGGCACTGCGGCGCCTCGGCGAGCTCAGCGGCGCGGTCCTCGCGACCTCCGCCGTCGCCAACGGGCTCTTTGCCGACGACCCGTTCGCCGTCGGCATCTCCGGCGGGTTCGCCACGCCGGTCGGCCAGAAGCTGCTCGGCGACGCCGACGTGATCGTCGCCTTCGGTGCCTCCCTGAACCACTGGACGACCCGCCACGGGGCGTTGGTCGCCGGCGCCACGCTGGTGCAGGTCGACCGCGACGCGGAGGCGATCGGCGCGCATCGCGCGGTCGACTTCGGCCTCGTCGGCGACGCCCGGGAGACCGCAGAGGCGCTGATCGCGGCGCTCACGGCGCGGCGCGATGACATCGACCTCGGCGAGTCGCGGCGCAGCGTCGCGCTGGCGGCGGAGATCGCCGGCGGAGCGTGGCGGGATGTGCCGTACGAGCCGTCGCGCGACTGGCTCGATCCCCGCGACCTCTCGATCGCGCTCGACGCCATGCTGCCGGTTGAGCGCACCGTGGTCGTGGACTCCGGCGCGTTCATGGGCTACCCGTCGATGTACCTCCGGGTCCCGGACGCGCACGGCTTCGTCTTCCCGCAGGCGTTCCAGTGCGTGGGGCTCGCGCTCGGGAACGCCTTGGGCGCGGCGGCCGCCCGGCCGGACCGGCTGACGGTCTGCGCGGTCGGCGACGGCGGCCTGCTGATGGCGCTGCCCGACCTGGAGACGCTCGGGCGGGTGAAGCCCGACATGCTGGTCGTGGTCTACGACGACGCGGCCTACGGCGCCGAGGTCCACCACTTCCGGCCGATGGGCATCGACGTCGAGTCCGCCCAGTTCCCGCCCACCGACTTCGCCGCGCTGGCCGAGGCCGCGGGCTGCCGCGGCGTCACCGCGCGCACCGTGGAGGATCTGGAGGCGGTGCGGGAGTGGGTCGCGTCCGACCGCGACCGCCCGCTCGTGCTGGACGCCAAAGTCGACCCCGACATCTGTGCCGAATGGCTAGAGGAGGCATTTCGTGGCCACTGAACCCCTTACGACGCTCGCCGCCGCGCTGGCGGACGGCTCCGTCCGCGTCGTCGATCTCACGCAACCCCTGAGCGAGACGACGCCGGTGCTGCAGCTCCCGCCGCCGTTCGCCAACACCCCGGGGCTGAGCCGCGAGGAGATCAGCCACTACGACGACCTCGGGCCCGCCTGGGCGTGGAGCACGCTGACCGTCGGCGAGCACGTCGGCACCCACTTCGACGCCCCGATCCACTGGATCACAGGCCGCGACGGCGAGGACGTGGCGAGCGCGCCGCCGGCCAAGCTCGTCGCCCCCGCGGCGGTGATCGACAAGTCCGCCGAAGCGGCCGAGGATCCGAACTACCTGCTCACGCTGGCCGACATCCAGGCGTGGGAGAACGAGCACGGCCCGCTGCCTCCGGGCGGCTGGCTGCTCCTGCGCACCGGCTGGGACGCCCGCGCCCACGACCAGGAGGCGTTCCTCAACGGCGCCCAGACCCCTGGCCCGGACGCCGAGGCCGCGCGCTGGCTGGCGGAGGTCTCCCCGATCGTGGGCGTCGGCGTCGAGACCGTCGGCACCGACGCGGGCGCCGCCCACTCCTTCGACCCGCCGTTCCCGGTCCACCACTTCCTGCTCGGGGCGGGCAAGTACGGGCTCACGCAGCTGGCGAACCTGGCGGAGCTGCCGCCGCAGGGCGCGATCGTCGTCGTCGCGCCCTTGAAGCTGGTCGGCGGGACCGGATCGCCGTCGCGGGTGTTCGCGCTGGTGTAGCCCGCCACAACCGGCGGCGGCCGCCGATCATTCACCCGAGCGCGGCGATGCCCTTCACGAGCGCGTACACGCCGGCTACCAGCGCCACGGCCGCCGCCAGCGCCCACCCGTTGCGGGTCAACCAGCCGTGGAAGCGCTGGAGCGCGGCGCTCGCGCCGTCCGGGCGGACGAGCAGCGCCACCAGCGGCACCTCGACGAACAGCAGCACGGTCGCCGCGCAGATCGCGACCGCGAGAACCGCACCCGCCGTCGAACCGCTGTCGTCGGCGATCTCCTTGACCGCCAGCAGGTAGAGCGGTGAGGGAAGGTACATCGCTCCGCCCAGAACGAACGCCCACGGCCGGCTGCCGGTCGCACGCCGCGACCACTGCGCGACCCGGCCCTCGCCCTCCGCCGGCGGCTTGGGCGGCTTGGTTCGGCGCTGCCACGCCCAGGCGGCGACGGCCAGGAGCGCGAGGCCGGCGACGATGTAGACGCCGCCGCTGGCGCTCTTCGAGTCGCTCTCGGTCAGGCCCGCACCGTCGAGCGCACCGAGCGCGATCACGCCGGTGCCGAGCGTGACCAGCGCCGCGCCGGCGTAGTAGGCGAGCACGAGCGGGAGCGGTCTTGGGCCGGTCATCAGCAAGATGAGCACCAGCAGGGCGGGTGGGTAGAAGGAGGCGCCCAGGGCGAGTGGCAGTGCCTGCGGGAGAGCGCCCATGTTCGGCGGAGCCTACGGACGAACGTCAACTGCGCAGATGAGGGGAGCGCGGTGACCGACGATGCGCGTTCGAGGGGGTGTTTCGTTTTGGTTCACAGGGGGTGAACCAAAACGAACTACCCCTCACAGACCGCGACCCTCGACGAGACGCGAGCGCAACGGAGCCGGGTCGAACCCGTGCGAAGCGAGCCACCCCACCGGCCCACCGTCGCGCTCGTCGAGCACCTCGAGCACCCGCCCGAGGAACTCCGGGCGCGGCTTGCGGGACTCGTCGGTCACCCCCGCGAGGTCGGGCGCGTAGGTCGGCGAAGCGCGCAGGCGAGCCATGATCTCGACGATCCGCTCCTCGGTCGCGACGTAGTCGTCGATGATCGCCTGGCGCTCCACACCCACCGCGGCCAGCGCCATCGCGACGACGACGCCCGTCCGGTCCTTGCCCGCCGCGCAGTGCACGAGCACCGGGCCGGGACCGTCGGCGATGTCCTCCAGCGCGCCCACGACCGAGTCCGGGCGATCGGCGAGGTAGCGCAGGTAGTACTGGACCGCGGGGTTCTCCCCGTCGGCCTTGGAGATCAGGACGTCGGTGAGCTTGCCCTTCTCGGGATAGAGCGAGCGGTGCCGGATCTCGACCCGCTCCTCATGGGCCAAGGGACCGGGGCCTTCGAGCCGCACCTCTTCGCCCGTCCGGAGGTCGACGACGACGCGCACGCCGAGATCGTCCACCAGCTGCGAGACGTCGCCGGGCGAGAGACCCTGCAGGTTGTCGGAGCGCAGGAGCACACCGGGTGCGGTGGCACCGCCGCCCTCCAGGGGCAGGCCGCCGAGGTCGCGGACGTTGACCGCGCCCTCGAGGTCAACCCAAGCGCGCAGGCGCTCCCCACTTCTGCAGCGTCTCGGGGATCTCGACCCCGCCGTCGTCGGTCTGATGGTTCTCCATCAGCGCGATCAGCGTCCGGCCTACGGCGACCGCGGTGCCGTTCAAGGTGTGCACGAGCGCGGTCTTGCCGCCCTCAGGCCGATAGCGGATGTCGAGCCGGCGCGACTGGAAATCGGTCGTGTTCGACGTCGACGTGAGCTCGCGGTAGCGCTGCTGGGAGGGCAGCCAGGCCTCGAGGTCGTACTTCTTCGCCGCGCTCGAGCCGAGATCGTCGACGGCGATGTTCACGACGCGATAGGGGATGCCGAGCCCCTGGAGGATCTCTTCCTCGATACTCAGCAGGCGCTCGTGCTCCTCGAGAGCCGCATTCGGCTCCACAAAAGAGAACATCTCGACCTTGTCGAACTGGTGCACCCGGAAGATGCCCCGCGTGTCCTTGCCCGCGGCACCCGCCTCGCGGCGGAAGCAGGGCGAGAACCCCGCGTAGCGGCGCGGCACCACGTCCATGATCTCGCCCGCGTGCAGCGACGCCAGCGGCACCTCGGAGGTGCCGGTGAGGAACAGCGGATCGTCGGCGAGGCGGTAGATCTGCTGCTCGGTGTCAGGCAGGAAACCGGTGCCGAAGAGCGCCTGCTCCTTGACCAGTACGGGCGGGATGACCGGCTCGAACCCGTGCCCCCGCAGCACCTCGAGCACCCACCGGACCAGCGCCAGCTCGAGGAAGACCAGGTCGCCCTTCAAGAACGCGAACCGCGGGCCACTGACCTTCGAGCCGGCCTCCATGTCGATCAGCGCGCCGGCGAGCTCGAGATGGTCGCGGCCCGCGGGAGCGCAAGAACCCCACTCGCGCAGCGCCGTGTCCTCGTCGGCGGCGGTCGGGTCGGGCGGATTCGGCAGCGAGGCGTTCAGCGCGTCCAGATCGGCCGTGCCCTGCGCGACCTCCGGCTCGAGCTCCTTGACCCGCGCGCTCACGGCCTGCATCTCCGCGATCGCCGCGGAGGCGTCGGCGCCGGTGCGCTTGGCGTCGCCGATGGCCTTGGCGCCGGCGTTGCGCTTGGCCTGCGCCTCCTCCAGCTCGGGCCGCAGCGCGTTCAGCCGCGACCGCAGCTCCAGCGCGGCGTCGAGCCGTGCTTCAGAGCCGTCGCGACGACGCGCCAAGGCGGTCCGCGTCGGCTCCGGATCTCGGGCGATCGCCCGCAGGTCGAGCATGCCTTACCCCGCGGGCGGGCAGTCGGGCGGCGTCGTCGCGCCCGGAGCGATGTGCACGTCCGAGCCCGACACCTGATCGAGGAACTTCGCCAGCAGCTCCGCGTCCGCGCCGGTCACGATGTTCTGCGGCATCGGCCCGGACGAGAAGCCGCCGTTGCGGATCGCGTACAGCGCGCAGTTCGTGGTGACCTTGCGCTGGTCGAAGTTCGGGCCGTCCTTGTACTCACGGGTGCGCACATTGGTCGCGGAACCCTGGGTACCGGCTACAGAAAGGGTGTGGCATCCCGAACAGCGTTGATCGAAGAGCACGGCAGCCTGGTGCTGCTCCGGATCGAGCTTGGGGGAGATTCCCTCTGAACCGCAGGCGGCGACACCCCCCGCGGTCGCGGCGAGCGAAGCGGCGATCAGCAGCACACGGCGAGCCCTCGTCATCGGGTGCGACAGCATAGGGGACCGATGCCCGCCAGCACCCGCAGACTCCTCGCGCTGTTCACGTGCGCCCTTGCCCTCGCCGCCTGCGGAGGCGCTCCAGCGGCCGTGCGCGAGCGCTCCAGCAAGGCCGCCCTGACGCTCGACGACTACCTGATCCGGCCCCAGACGGTCAGCGTCCCGCGGGGCGAGGTGACGTTCACGGTGACCAACCGCGGCCGCCTCGGGCACACGTTCCGGATCCGCGGCAAGACGAAGAACGTCCTGGCGATGCAGACGCTCGAGCCCGGGGAGAGCAAGACCGAGACGCGCAAGCTCGCCAAGGGGACCTACACCATGTACTGCGTGCTGGCCAACCACGAAGAGCTCGGGATGTACGGGACACTGGTGGTCCGTTGATGGAGATCGTCGCCCCCCAGCGTTTCCGCGCCGTGATGGGCCATTTCACGACCGGGGTCACGGTCGTGACGGCGAACTCCGACGCCGGCCCGGTGGGGATGACGGCCAACGCCGTCTGCTCGCTCTCGCTGGAGCCACTGCTGCTGCTCGTCTGCTTCGCCAACGAGGCGCGGACGCTCCCGCTGATCGCCGGCAGCAAGCGCTTCGGCGTCAACGTCCTGTCCGCGGGCCAGGAGGATCTCGCGCAACTGTTCGCCTCCAAGCTCCCCGAGGCCGAGAAGTTCGCCGGCGTGCAACATTCGGTGCAGGACGGCATCCCGGTGATCGACGGCGTGCTCGCGTGGGTCGGCTGCACGCTGCAGGAGCTGATCCCCGGCGGCGATCACACGATCGGGATCGGGAAGGTCACCGCCGCCGAAGAGGGCGAGGGCTCAAAGCCGCTCGTCTGGTACCGCGGCGAGTACCGGTGAGCGACCTCCACTCAGGGCTCGGCGGACTGGCGATCGGGCTCAACGTCGCCGCGGCGCTGATCGGCCTCGTCGCCTGGCTCGCCAGCCGCAACCCGCGGCCCTTCTGGTGGATCCTGCGGGCCGGCCAGGTGCTGATCATGCTCGAGGCCGTCACCGGCGCCGCGCTGCTGCTGGACGGCAGGGACCTGCCGCGCCTTCATCTGGTTTATGGACTGACACCGATCGCGGTCGCGTTCCTGGCCGAGCAGCTGAAGCTGTTGGCCACGCAGACACTGCTCGACAAGCGCGGGATGGAGGGCGGCGCCGACGTCGCCAAGCTGCCGGAATCCGAGCAGCGCGCGTTCGTCAAAGCGGTGTTGCGACGGGAACTCGGCGTGATGGCGACGAGCGCCTTCATCGTCGCCACGCTGGCCGCTCGGGCCCAGGGCATTCTTTAGGTGCGCTTTGGCACTAAGTAACACCGGCGCACAAGGTGCTACAAATCCGAGACGTGATCCGTGCGTATCTGCCGGCGATCGTCTTCGTGGTCCTCGGGGTTGGGCTCGGGGTAACTTTCACGACGCTCAATAGCGTCCTGGGGCCCAAACCGAAGTTCCGTCGTTCGGCGACCGCGGAACCCTATGAGAGCGGCCTCCCCTCCGAGGTCAAGAAGTCGATGCGCTTCGGCATCAGCTTCTACCTGGTGGCGATGCTGTTCATCCTGTTCGACATCGAGACGATCTTCCTGTTCCCGGTCGCGGTGCAGCTGAAGGCGTTCGGAACGTTCGCCCTGGTCGAACTCGGTGTCTTCATCGTGCTGCTGTTCGTGGCCTTCGTCTACGTATGGCGCAGAGGGGCCCTGGAATGGAAATAGTCCGTCAGCAGCTGGGTAACGGCGACAAGGGCGAGTTCCGCGCCCGCCAGCTCACCGCCCGCAAGATGCTCACCGGCGAGCTCGAGAACGACGAACTCGACAAGTTCGTCGAAGAGAAGCTGATGACGACGACGCTCGACAAGGCGGCGAACTGGGCGCGCGGCAACGCCTTCATGCCCGCCACGTTCGGCCTCGCCTGCTGCGCGCTGGAGATGATGGGCGCCGTCAACGCCCGCATGGACATCGCGCGCTTCGGCTTCGAGGCCTTCCGCGCGTCCCCGCGCCAGGCCGACCTGATGATCATCAGCGGCCGCGTCTCGATCAAGATGGCGCCGGTCGTCCGCCGGATCTACGACCAGATGCTCGAGCCCAAGTGGGCGATCGCGATGGGCGCCTGCTCGTCGTCGATGGGCGTCTTCAACAACTACGCGATCGTCCCCGCCGACAAGTTCCTGCCGGTCGACATCCACATCCCGGGCTGCCCGCCGCGCCCCGAGGCCCTGGTCTACGGGATCCTCAAGCTGCGCGCGATGGTGCTGTCCAAGCCCGACGAGGGCTGGCGCGCCCGCTACGGCGGCGGCGGGACCGAGGAGTTCGACCCGAAGGTGCTCGAGGAGAGCATCGAGGCCGTCAACGCGGAGAACATCCCCAGCCCGCTGGGGAGGACGACGCCCAGTGCCTGACGCCACCGGGCTCGAGCTGATCGCCCACGAGCTGCGCGAGAAGGACGCGGACGCGGTGCTCGACACCGTCTACTTCCGCGACAAGGCCGCGCTGACGGTCACCGCCGGCTCGATCCGCGAGACCTTGCAGCACCTCAAGGGCAAGGGCTTCACGTTCCTGGCGAGCGTCCACGGCGTGGACTACTACCCCGAGGAGCCGCGCTTCGGCGTGCAGTACGAGCTCCTCGACATGTACGAGGTCGACCGGATGACGGTCAAGGTGCGCGTGCCGCTGGACGCTCCGGTCGTGCCGTCGGTCGTCGCCGACTGGCCGACCGCCGACCACCAGGAGCGCGAGATCTACGACATGTTCGGCGTGATCTTCGACGGTCACCCGGACCTGCGCCGCATCCTGATGCCCGAGGACTACGTCGGCCATCCGCAGCGGCGTGACTTCCCGATGGGCGGCGAGGCCATCCTCTTCACCCACAACGAGCCGCAGACCCCGGGGTGGTGGGAGCGCGATGAGTGACGTGACACACAAGCCGGCACCGTCGGCGATCCCTGGGATGACCTACCGGGAGATGGAGTCGAGCGTCGAGCTCCAGCATCTCGAGCACCCGGACCACGACGAGCTGCTCACGCTCAACCTCGGCCCGCACCATCCCGCCACGCACGGCGTGCTGCGGCTGATCACGACCCTCGAAGGCGAGGTCGTGCGCGACATCAAGCCGGTCATCGGCTACGTGCACACCGGCATCGAGAAGAACTGCGAAGACAAGTCCTACTGGAAGGTCATCCCGCTCGTGGAGCGGATGGACTACCTGTCGTACTACTTCAACGCGATGGCCTACTGCGGCTCGGTCGAGACGCTGCTGGACATCGACGTGCCCAAGCGCGCCCAGTACCTGCGCGTGATCCACATGGAGCTCAACCGGATCGCGTCGCACCTGCTGTGGCTGGCGACCGGCGGCCTGGACCTCGGCGCGATGTCGGTCTTCTGGTACGCCTGGAAGGAACGCGACTCGATCCTCGACCTGTTCGAGATGAGCTCCGGCCAGCGCATGCACCCGCGCTACTTCCAGGTCGGCGGCGTGGCCGAGGACATCCCGGCCGGCTTCGAGGCCAAGGCGCGAGCGTTCTGCAAGCAGCTGCCGAAGCGCCTGGACCAGTTCAGCTCGCTGATCGACTCCAACCAGATCGTGCTCGAGCGCCTGCGCGGCGTCGGCGCGGTCGACGCCGACACGCTGCTGACCTACGGCGTCACCGGCCCGCTCCTGCGCGCCGCGGGCAACCCGTGGGACCTGCGCAAGGCCAAGCCGTACATGTCCTACGAGGACTTCTCCTTCAAGATCCCGGTCGGCACGATCGGCGATCACTACGACCGCTATCGCGTCCGCATGGCCGAGATGCGGGAGTCGGCGCTGATCGTCGAGCAGGCGCTCGACGGGCTGCCCGAGGGCGACTACATCACCTCCGACCGCAAGTACGCGCTGCCGCCGCGGCACGAGCTGTCGACGTCGATGGAGGCGCTGATCCACCACTTCAAGCTGGTGACGGAGGGCTTCCGCGTCCCGCCGGGCGAGGCGTACTACCCGGTCGAGTCCCCGCGCGGCGAGCTCGCGTGCTTCGTGCGCGCCGACGGCTCCTCCAAGCCCGCCCGCGTGCACATGCGCGACCCCTCGTTCGTGAACCTGCAGGCGCTCGCGCCGATGGTGCAGGACACCTACATCGCCGACATGATCGTGGCCCTCGCCATGCTCGACCCGATCCTCGGGGGCATCGACCGATGAGCATCGATCCGACCAGGGTCAAGCGCTACGCGCATGGCTCGCGGGTCCCCGGCTGGGACTCCTCCGTCGACCTGACGAAGGACCCGGCGGTCGTCCCCGATCCCGCGACGACGTACGTGCCCGCGCACGTGCGCACCGAGATCGAGTCGCTGATGGGCAAGTACCCGGACATCCGCTCGGCGGCGATCCCGTCGATGAAGGTCGTCCAGCGCGAGCACGGCTGGCTCTCGCCCACGGCGATGGAGCAGGCCGCGTGCGTGATGCGCCTCACGCCCGCCTACCTCGTGTCCGTCGCGAGCTTCTACGACATGTTCGAGCTCTCGCCGAAGGGCGCCAACGACGTCTACGTGTGCACGAACATCTCGTGCTCACTGCTCGGCGCGGACGAGATCTACGCGCACGTCAAGGACGTGCTCGGCGGCGATCCGGACTTCAATGTGCGCGCGTTCGAGTGCCTCGGCGCCTGCGAGATCGCCCCGATGGCCTCCGTCAACGGGAAGTACGTCGGCCCGCTGGTCAAGGACGACGTCGAGCGCCTGCGCGACGACGTCAAGGCCGGCCGCGAGGTCCTCGAGGACAAGCAACTGGTCAAGCGCAAGGCCGCCTCCAAGCACTGGCAGGAGCAGCAGTGATCGACAACATCGACACGATCCTCTTCAAGGACATCGACGAGCCCGGGCTCAACACGCTTGACGTCTATTCCAAGCGCGGCGGCTACGAGATGCTCAAGCAGGCGCTCAAGATGGAACCGGGCGCCGTCCTGGACGAGATGCTCGCGAGCGGCGTGCGCGGGCGCGGCGGCGCCGGCTTCGCGATGGGCCGCAAGATGTCCTTCATCCCCAAGGGGACGATGGACAAGTACCTCGTCTGCAACGCGGACGAGTCCGAGCCGGGGACCTTCAAGGACCGCGAGCTGATGCAGAAGAACCCGCATCTGCTCATCGAGGGGATCATCATCGGCGCCTACTGCATCGGCGCCTCCCGCTCGTTCATCTTCATCCGCGGCGAGTACGACTACGTCGCCGACATCCTCGACGCGGCCGTCGCCGAAGCGCGCGCGGCGGGCTTCCTGGGCGAGAACATCCTCGGGTCCGATCACACGATCGACCTCGTCGTCCACCGCGGCGCCGGCGCCTACATCTGCGGCGAGGAGACCGCGCTGCTGGACTCGCTCGAGGGCAAGCGCGGCAACCCGCGCCTGAAGCCGCCGTTCCCGGCCGTGCAGGGCCTCTACCAGGGCCCGACGCTGATCAACAACGTCGAGACGCTGATGAACGTCCCGGTGATCCTGCGGATGGGCGGCGGCGAGTACGCGAAGATCGGCACCGAGACCTCCACGGGCACGAAGCTGATCTCGATCTCCGGGCAGATCAAGTACCCGGGCAACTACGAGATCGTCCTCGGCACCAAGTCCCGCGACATCCTCTTCGACCTCGCCGGCGGCCCGCTCGAGGGCCGTCAGTTCAAGGCCTGGTTCCCCGGCGGTTCGAGCTCTCCCGTGCTCCCGCTGACCGACGAGGTCCTCGAGCTCCCGTACGACTTCGACTCGCTGGCCAAGGCGGGCTCGATGCTCGGCTCCGGCGCGATCATCGTCTTCGACGACTCGACCTCGATCGTCGACGTCGCCTACAAGACGGCCCACTTCTACCGCCACGAGTCCTGCGGCAAGTGCTCGCCCTGCCGCGAGGGCACCAACTGGACGGAGAAGATGCTCGCGCGCATCAAGAACGGCGACGCGACCCCGATGGACCTCGACATCATGGCCTCGGTCTGCGAGCAGATCATGGGCAACTGCCTGTGCGTGCTCGGCGACGCGATGGCGATGCCGGTCGGCTCGATGATCAAGCACTTCCGCCCCGAGTTCGAGGCCTACATCGAGGCCAAGCGCGAGGAGCAGGGCTTCGGCGCGGCGATCCCGCAGGTCAACCGCGACGCCAGCGCCGGCCCGAAGCCGCTGCTCTCCCCCATCGAGGTCGCCGCCTGATGCCGCGCCCTGAAGTCAGGACGATCACCTTCACACTCGACGGGCGTGAGGTCCAGGCGCCCGAAGGCCTGATGCTGGTCGACGGCGCCAAGTACGGCGACGTCGAGATCCCGATCTTCTGTTACGAGCCCAAGCTCGGCCAGCCGGTCGGCGCCTGCCGCATGTGCCTGGTCGAGATCGAGGGCATCCCGAAGCTGCAGACCGCCTGCTCGACGGCGATCCGCGACGGCATGGTCGTCAACACGCAGACGCAGCGCGTCCACGAGGCGCAGCGCGCGGTGGTCGAGTTCCTGCTCGTCAACCACCCGCTCGACTGCCCGGTCTGCGACAAGGGCGGCGAGTGCCCGCTGCAGGACGTCACGTACGGCTGGGGTCCCGGGACGAGCCGCTTCATCGAGCCCAAGCGCCACTTCAAGAAGCCGCTGGAGCTCTCGCCGCTGATCGCGATCGACCGCGAGCGCTGCATCCTCTGCTACCGCTGCGTGCGCTACTCGCAGGAGATCTCCGAGGACTACCAGCTGGTCCTGCACGAGCGCGGCGCGGCGTCCTACGTCGGCACCTTCGACGGGCACCCGTACGTCGCCCCGTTCAGCGGCAACATCATCGAGCTCTGCCCGGTGGGCGCCCTGACCTCGCGGGCGTATCGCTTCCGCGCGCGTCCGTGGGACATCGAGGGCGCGGGCACGGTCTGCGCCGGCTGCTCCGCGCAGTGCAACGTCGAGCTGACCGTCCGCGACGAGCGCGTCTTGCGCGTCCTCGCCCGCGACCACGACGAGGTCGACGACGGCTGGCTGTGCGACAAGGGCCGCTTCAGCTACCAGGCGGTGCACTCCGACGAGCGCATCGTCACGCCGATGGTGCGCGAAGGCTCGGAGCTCTTCCCCGCCACCTGGGAGAAGGCGCTCGCGGCCGCGGCCGGCGCGCTGAAGAAGGCCGGCAATCGCGCGTCCGCCCTGGCCGGCGGCACGACGACCAACGAAGAGGCCTTCCTCCTCCAGCAGCTGATCCGCGACGACCTCGGCTCGAGCCACCTCAGCGCCCGCACCGGTACCGAGCAGCCGCTCGACGTCTTGCGCGCGCTGGCCGATCCGAAGCTGCAGGCGAGCGTGCCGGACCTCGAGTTCGCGCACACCGTCCTGCTGGTCGACTGCGACCCGATCGACGAGGCGCCCGTGTGGGACCTGCGGATCCGCAAGGGTCAGCGCCGGCACGGCACCAAGGTCATCACCGCTTCCGCCCGCCCGACCGCGCTGGACCCGATCGCCGCGACGACGCTGCGCTTCGCGCCCGGCGGCGGCGAGGGCTTCTTGGTCGCGCTCGACGCCGCGCTCTCCGGCGATGCCGGCCAGCTCGGCGGCGCCGCGAGCTCCGCCGGCACCAACGCGACGGCGATCCGCGAGTTCGCCGACGCGCTGCGCGCCGCCGGCGAGGAGGTCGTGATCGTCTACGGCGAGCGCGCGCTGCACGGCAACGCGGGCCGCGCGCTGCTGAACATCTCCGCGCGCCTGAACCTCGGCACGATCTCCGGCGCGGGTCTGCTGGCGCTGCCGGGCACGCCGAACGGCCGCGGCATCCGCGAGGCGGGCTTCGCCCCCGGTCACGGCCCGGGCTACGACTCGATCGCCGCCCCCGGCCGGGACGCCGACGGCATCGCCGAGGCCCTCGGCTCCGGCGAGCTGCACACCGTCTGGCTGCACCACGTCGACCCGCTGCGCAACTACCCGAACCGCCCGCTCTGGGAGCGCGCGCTGGGTACCGCGCAGACCGTGATCGCCGTCGAGTCGCAGATGAACGACACGCTGCGCGAGTTCGCCGACGTCGTCTTCCCCGCCGAGGCGTACCCCGAGAAGGAGGGCACGCTCGTGCATCCGGACGGGCGCCTGCAGCGGCTGCGGCCCGCGATCGGCCGCGCCCGCGCAGCGAACGGCAATCCCGGCAGCGGCGTGCGTCCGCTCTGGCAGGTCATCACCGACATCGCCCGCCAGCTCGGCTTCAGCACCGGCGACTTCCGCACCGGCGCGCAGGTCTCGCGCCGCCTGCTCGAGACGATCCCGTTCTACGCGGGGATCACGCTCGAGGAGATCGGCGGCCGCGGCGTGCGCTGGGTCGAGCGCGAGGACTTCGTCTCGCCCGACTGGCAGATCGCCAAGCTCGAGATCCCCCAGGCCGCGCCCGCGCCGGCCGACGGCAAGCTGCGCCTCGGCACCTACCGCCCGCTGTGGGCGGCCAAGGAGGTCGACCTCTCGCCGGTGCTGCAGTTCATCCGCGCCCGTCAGATCGTCGAGCTCTCGCCGGTCGACGCCGACGCGCTGGGCATCAACGAGGGCGATCAGGTCGAGGTCGGAAACGGCACACGGGTGCGTGCGAACGTGAAGCTGCGCGCCGCCGTTCCGGCCGGCAGCGTCTTCCTCGCCGAGGGCACCGCCGAGAACGGCTCGAACGTGCTCACGCACGGGCTCGTCGAGCTGCACCGGATCGGCGCCGGCTCGGTCGACCCGAGCGCCGTCGCCGCCCAGATCCAGCCCGCCGTCGAAGGCCACTCCGAGATGCCGCAATCCGCCCCGCTGCCGATCCCGCCGAGGGAACTCACGTGAGCCGCATGTTCGCCGAGGTGGGCTTCTACGAGCCCTGGTGGATGCAGATCCTCAAGTCGATCGCGATCTTCTTCGTGGTCTTCAACATCGTGCCGCTGGCGCTGCTCGCCGACCGCAAGGTGCTGGGCCGCTTCCAGCATCGCTACGGCCCGACCCGCGTCGGCCCGTTCGGCCTGCTGCAGGCGATCGCCGATATCGGCAAGCTCGTCTTCAAGGCGCAGTTCCGCCCGGCGGGCGCCAACGGCTGGCTGTTCGCCATCGCCCCGGTGATCTCGATGATGACCGCGGCGGCGACGATCGCGATCCTGCCGTTCTCGGACGTCGTCGACATCTTCGGCACCAAGACCGGGCTGTATGGCGTCGACCCGTCGATCGGCATCCTCTTCGCCTTCGCGTTCGGCGGCATCTCGTTCTACGGCCTGATGCTCGGCGGCTGGGCCTCGGGCTCGAAGTACTCCTTCCTGGGCTCGATGCGCGCCGCGGCGCAGCTGATCTCCTACGAGGTCGCCCAGGGCCTCTCGATCATCGGCGTGATCATGATGGCCAGCTCGCTGTCGTTGACCGAGATCGTCCACTGGCAGGAGTCGAACTTCTGGATGGTCGGCCCGCAGTTCGTCGGCTTCCTGATCTTCCTCGTCGCCGGGTTCGCCGAGACCAACCGCCCGCCGTTCGACCTCCCCGAGGCCGACGCCGAGCTGGTCGGCGGCTACAACACGGAGTACGGCGGCGGCCGCTTCGCGGCGTTCTTCGCGGCGGAATACCTGAACATGGTCGTCGTCTCCGGGCTGATCGTGACGCTCTTCTTCGGTGGCTGGGACATCCCGTTCTGGGACCAGCCGAACTGGATCGAGCCGTTCGTCGTGATCGCGAAGATGTGCGCCTTCATCTTCTTCTTCATCTGGGTCCGCGCGACGCTTCCGCGCCTGCGCTACGACCAGCTGATGTCCTTCGGTTGGAAGATCCTCCTGCCGCTGGCGACTTTGAATGCTCTAGTGACCGCGATCCTCGTGGTGGTGCTCGACTGATGCCTTACGACCCCGGTGATGTCGTCGAAGTGATCCGTGGGCCGCGTGAAGGCGCGCCGGCGGGTACCTATCGCGCCTTCGCAGCCACCCTCAAGGGCCTGAAGATGACCTTCGGGCGCATGATCGAGGGCCCGGACACGATCAACTACCCCGAGGAGAAGACGCCGGTCTACCCGCGCTTCCGCGGGCGGCACAAGCTCCACCGCTTCGAGGACACGGGGCTGGAGAAGTGCGTCGGCTGCTCGCTGTGCGCCGCGGCCTGCCCGTCGGACTGCATCCGCGTCGTGGCGGCCGAGAACACGCCCGAGAACCGCGTCAGCGCGGGTGAGCGCTACGCCGCCGTCTACGAGATCAACCTGTCGCGCTGCATCTTCTGCGGCTACTGCGAGATCGCGTGCCCGTTCGACGCGATCACGATGGGCCACGACTATGAGATGGCGGACTACAACCGGTCCGACCTGATCTTCACCAAGGAGATGCTGCTCGCCGAACCGTTGGAGCGCACGCCGTTGCGCTCGGCGGACGAGTAGCCTGGCGCCGCCGCATGTCCGAGGTCTTCTTTTTCATCGCCGCGATCGGGGCGGTCGCCGGTGCCGCCGGCACGGTGATCCTGCGCGACGCGTTCTACAGCGTGCTCGCGCTCGTCTGCCACCTGATCTTCCTGGCGATGCTGTTCCTGCTGCTGCGCGCCGAGTTCGTCGCCGCGGCGCAGGTGATCGTCTACGCGGGCGCCGTGATGGTGCTCTACGTCTTCGTCGTCGGCTACGTCGGCGGCATGGAGGCCGGGCTCACCGGCCCGACCGGGCGCGGGTTGCGGATCGTCTCGGTCCTCTTCGCGTTCTTCCTGTTCGTCGAGCTCGCGATCGCGCTGATCGGCTCGGGCGTCAAGGCCCTCGACACCGAGGGCGCGCCGTACCAGCCGGGCTTCGGTGAGCCGGCCGAGATCGGCAAGCAGTTCCTGACGAACTACCTCGTCGCGTTCGAGGTCGCCTCGCTGCTGCTCCTGATCGCCGCCGTCGGCGCCGTGATCCTGGCCCGCCGCCGCTCCGGCATCGCGGACGCACGCGAGATCTCCGTCAAGGAGTTCCTGCGCGACCAGGTCGCCGAGGGCGACGGCACGCAGGCGACGATGCTCGGCTCCGGAGGCCCGACGCCGCGATGAGGACCCCGGCAACCGTATTGCGAGGCACCATCCGTTCGGTTTCGGGGACCCCCGAGGCGGTGTCCTGACATGAGCATCACCTGGTACCTGGTCGTCTCTGCGCTGATCTTCTGCATCGGCGCCGGCGGCGTGCTCACACGCCGCAACCCACTTGTGATCCTGCTCTGCCTGGAGCTGATGCTGAACGCGGCGAACCTGGCGCTGGTCGCCTTCGCCCGCGCGCACGGCGACATGGGCGGGCAGATCTTCGCGCTGATGGTGATGGTCGTCGCGGCCTGTGAGGTCGCGGTCGGCCTCGGCCTCGTCGTCGCCATCTACCGCCGGCGCCTGCCGATCGACGTCGATGAATTGCGGGAGCTTCAAGGTTGACCATCACCACCTTCGGCTGGCTGGTCCTGATCTTCCCGCTTGCCGGCGCGACGATCATCGGCCTGACCTTCAAGGCGCTCCCGCAGCGCGTGCACGGCGTGATCGGGACGCTCGCGATCTTCCTCGCTTTCCTGAGCGCGATCGGGATGCTGGTCAAGCTCGGCGACCGCGACGAGGGCCACAAGCAGGTCGTCTCGGTCGCGTGGGACTACGCCAAGACGGTCGGCATCGACGCGCAGCTGTCGATCCTGATGGACCCGCTCTCGATCATGATGTGCCTGGTCGTCGCGGGCGTCTCGACGCTGATCCACCTCTACTCGTTCGCGTACATGGGCGGCGACCGCGGCTACTCGCGCTTCTTCGCGTACCTGAACTTCTTCGTGTTCAGCATGCTGCTGCTCGTCCTGGCGGCCAACTTCTTCGTGCTGATCATCGGCTGGGCCTTCGTCGGCGCCGCCTCCTACTTCCTGATCTCGTTCTGGTACCGCCGCACCACGGCGACCCAGGCGGGCATCAAGGCGTTCGTGATCAACGTGCTCGGCGACGTCGGGCTCGTGCTCGGCACGTACTTCATCTTCCAGGGAACCCACACGCTGGACTTCCTGCAGACCTTCGCGCGGATCGACCAAGCCTTCACGATCGACCAGCCTGAGCTGGTCGCCGGCTGCGTCCTGCTGCTGGTCGGCGCGTTCGCCAAGTCCGCCCAGGTCCCGCTGCACACCTGGCTCCCGGACGCCATGGAGGGCCCGACCCCGGTCAGCGCCCTGATCCACGCGGCGACGATGGTCACCGCCGGCGTCTACCTGATCGCCCGCCTGCACCCGCTGTTCGAGCGCGCGCCCGACGCCGCCGCCGTGGGCGCGATCATCGGCTGCATCACGCTGATCATCGCGGCCACGATCGGCCTCGTCGTGACCGATCTCAAGCGCGTCATCGCGTACTCGACGATGTCGCAGATCGGCTACATGATCATGGCCGTCTCCTCGGCCGCCTACGCCGCCGGCATGTTCCACCTGATGACGCACGCGTTCTTCAAGGCGCTGCTCTTCATGGCGGCCGGCTCGGTCATCTCCGCGATGGGCGGCAACCAGGACCTCAACCGCATGTCGGGGTTCCGCAAGGTGATGCCGTTCACGTACGGCTGCATGATCGTCGGCGGCCTCGCGCTGTCGGGCGTCCCGCCGTTCTCCGGCTTCTGGTCCAAGGACGAGATCATCGCGCTGGAGTTCGACCGCGGCGGCTGGCACACGATCCTCGGCGTGCTCGCCTACGTGGGCGCGTTCCTGACCGCGATCTACACGTTCCGGATGATCTTCCGCGCCTTCCACGGCGAGATGTGCCCGGAGGCCGAGGAGCTCTCGCACGGGCACCTCTACCACGCGCCCGAGCCGACCAACCCGGCCAACGGCGAGATCGAGGACACCGACATCGGCTTCCCCGGCCCGGAGCACCACATCGCCGAGCGGGCCGCGCCGATGAAGATCGCGATGGGCGCACTCGCCCTGCTGGCGATCATCGGCGGCTTCCTGCAGATCCCGGGCGTGAGCGCCGAGCTGCACCACTTCCTCGAGCCGACGTTCGCGGACTCCAACTACTACGCGGAGCTCGAGCCGAGCACGTCTTCGGAGTGGATCGGCCTGCTCGTGGGCGGCGTCATCGGGCTCACCGGCATCGGCGTCGCCTGGACGATCTGGGGCAAGGGCGGCACCGCGGCCGTCTGGCAGGCACGCCTGGGCGGCCTGCACAAGTTCTTCTTCAACAAGTGGTACTTCGATGAGGCGATCGACTTCCTCATCGTGCGGCCGTTCGCCTGGTTCGGGCGCTTCGCCAACAGCACCGTCGAGCGCGTGTTCGTCAACGGCACGCTCGTGGGTGGTTCGACCGGCGCGGTTCGCGCGCTGTCGGCCGCGGTGCGCGGCATCCAGTCGGGCTACCTGCGCTACTACGCCGCGCTCCTGCTCGTCGGCCTCACGGGCCTGAGCGCCTACTTCCTCATCTCCGCATGATCCATCTGACCATCCTCGTCTTCTTCCCCGCCGTCTGCGGGCTGCTGGCCGGGTTCAACCCGCGCGTCATCGGCCTGATCGCGACGCTGATCCCGCTGGTCTACGCGGTGATGATGGTCGCGGACTTCGACACCGCCGGCGGGCTCCAGCACGTCACCGACGACGCCTGGATCAAAGAGCTCGGCATCCGCTACAAGCTCGGCGTCGACGGCCTGAACCTCTGGCTCATCCTGCTGACCACGGTGATCGCGTTCGCGTGCGCGGTCTGGCTGGCGGTGCGACCGGTGCAGGATCGCCCCGGGCTGTTCATGTTCCACATGGCGCTGGGCGAGACCGCCGTCCTGGGCGCGTTCGTCGCGCAGGACCTGGCGCTCTTCGTTCTCTTCTTCGACCTGATGCTGGTGCCCTTCTACTTCCTGGTCGGCCAGTGGGGCGGGCCGGATCGGGTGCCCGCGGCGATGAAGATGGTCATCTACACGCTCGTCGGCTCGCTGCTGATGCTCGCGGGCGCGGTGGCGACGGCGACGCTCGCGCACGCCGGCCCGGGCGGCAGGATCTCGTTCGTGCTCTCGGACCTGGTCCAGAACCCGCTGCCGGAAGGGACGCAGAAGTGGATCTTCGTCACGTTCGCGCTCGCGTTCCTGATCAAGATGCCGTCCTTCCCGTTCCAGGGCTGGATGCCGGACGCGTACCGCACGATGCCGCTGCCGGCGCTGGCGTTCTTCTCCGGCGTGGTCTCCAAGGTCGCGGCCTACGGGTTCCTGCGCCTGGTGCTGCCGCTCTTCCCGGCCGCGACGCACGACTTCCACACGATCCTGCTGATCCTCGCGCTGGTCTCGATCATCTACGGCTCGGCGCAGGCCTTCACGCAGACCAACGCGCGGCTGATCCTCGGCTACTCGTCGATCGCGCAGCTCGGCTTCATCACGCTCGGGATCTTCGCCCTCGACCCGGCGGGTCAGGGCGCGCAGGGCGCGCTGCTGCAGGCGGTCAACCACGGCCTCGTGGTCGCGCCGCTGTTCTTCGTGATCGCGCTGCTGGCCGATCGTGCGCAGGGCTCTGAGGACATCCGCGACTACGGCGGGATCGCGTTCCGCGCCCCGGTGCTCGCGGTGCTCTTCCTGATCGCGGCGCTCGCGACCCTGGCGATGCCGGGCTCGGCGAACTTCGTCGGCGAGTTCCTGATCCTGCTCGGGACGTTCAACTCCGTGCAGGCGATCGCGTTCATCGCCTCGATCGGCGTCGTGCTCGCGTCGGTCTACGCGCTGCGGATGTACATCCGCTCGATGCACAACCGCGTCGGGCCGAAGGTCGAGTCCTTCGACATCAGCTTCCGGGACGGCCTCGTGCTCGTGCCCTTGATCCTGGCGATTCTCGCCTTCGCGCTCTACCCCCAGCTCGCGCTGGACGCGGGGCAGGAGGCCATCAAGACGACGGTGCAGGCGGTGGCGCAGCGATGACGGGTCTGCTCGCACAGGCGACCGTGAAGGGTCCGCACATCAACTGGGACGCGCTGTCCCCGCTGATCGCGCTGACGGCCGGGGCGTGCATCGTGCTGCTCGTCGGCCTCGCGCGCTCGTCGTTCATCCGCCGCAACGTCGTTCCGGTCTTGACGCTGATCACGCTCGGCGTGACCGCCGGCCTGGGTGTCTGGCAGTGGGACGTCAACGAGGCGATCGTCGCCAAGGCGCTGGTGATCGACAACCTGACGCTGACGCTGATGATGATCTTCGTCGCGGGCGGGATCGCGGCCGTGTTGTTGGCGTGGCGCTCGACGGCCACCGCCGAGGCGGGTGAGGGCGAGTACTTCGCGCTGTTGCTGACGTCGATCCTCGGCATGGTCGTGCTGGTCGCGGCCAACGACCTCGTCGTCTTGTTCATCGGGTTCGAGCTGCTCTCGATTCCGCTGTACGTCCTCTGCGCGACGCACATGCGCCGCGAGCAGTCGCTCGAGTCGGGCCTGAAGTACCTGATCATCGGCTCCGTCGGCTCGGCGACGCTGCTCTACGGCCTGGCGCTTTTGTACGGCGCCGCCGGCGGGACGAACTACGCCGACCTCGCCGCCGCGGGCGCTTCGATCTCCGACGACGTGCTGTTCCTCACGGGCGTCGGGCTCGTGATGGTCGGGCTCGCCTTCAAGGCCTCGGTCGCGCCGTTCCACCAGTGGACGCCGGACGTCTACGAGGGCGCGCCGACGCCCGTCACCGGCTTCATGGCCGTGGCCACCAAGGCGGCCGCCTTCGGCGTGATCCTGCGGCTCTTCGACGTCGCGCTGATCGACGCGTCCGCGACCTGGGCGCCCGCGTTCGCGACGCTCGCCGTGATCACGATCATCGTCGGCAACGTCGGCGCGATCGGCCAGTCCTCGCTGAAGCGCATGCTGGCCTACTCCTCGGTGGCGCAGGCGGGCTACATGCTCGCGGGCGTCGTCGTCACCACGCAGCTCGGCATCTCCGCGACGGTCTTCTACCTCATGATCTACGTCGTGATGAACCTCGCCGCGTTCGCGGTGATCACGGCGCGCGAGCGTGAGGCCGGAATCGGCGACGACATCTCCTCGCTCTACGGCCTCGGCCGCGACCGCCCGTTGCTGGCCTGGCCGATGACGATCGCGATGCTCGCGTTGGCGGGCTTCCCGGCGACCGCCGGCTTCTTCGGCAAGCTCTACCTGATCAACGCCGCCGTCGACAACGGCTACGCCTGGCTCGGCATCGTCATCGTGCTCGGCTCCGCCGTCTCGTTGGCGTACTACCTTCGGGTGGTCGCGGCGGTCTGGATGCGCTCGCCCTCCGAGGCCCCGGCGCCGCTCGTACGCGCCAGCGCTCGCCCGGTGATCGCGGGCGGGTCCGCGGAGGCCGACGACGAGGCCCGCGCGGCCGGCCGCGAGCCGGGCGCGACCTCGGCGATCATCGAGTCCGACTTCGACACCTCCGAGCCGGTGCGCCGCACGCTGCGCCAGCCTGAGGTCGTCTTCGTCGCCGTCGTCTGCGCCCTGGTGACGCTCGTGTTCGGGATCTACCCCGAGCCGCTCTTCAACGTCGCCAAGGACGCCGGCGACGCGATCCAGTCGCTGCTGTAGAAATTCCTCGCCGACCGGGGCGAACTTTCGCGCGGCCCTCCTCTGAGGGTCGTGCGATCGCATCCCACCGCCGGTCAGGCGTCACTCGAATACATCGCCGCCGTCGCCCTCTTGGCGGCGCTGTTGGTGTTCGCCGCGCCGGCGGTGGGCGCCCCCGACATCGCCCGCGCGATCGTCAAGGCCTTCGAGCACGGCTTGTGCGTCGTCGGCGGCGACGTCTGCAACTCCGAGGACGCCCGCCGCGCGAAGCTCGCGCCGTGTCCGCTGCGTACGGAGCTGAAGGGTCACGAGGGCTCGATCACGGCCTTCAGCCTCGAGCTCGGCGAGAAGTCGACGCTGACGGTCACGCCGCAGTCGGACGGGACCGTGCTCGTGGTGCGCACCGCGGGGGTCACCGGGGGCTTCGCCGGCGCTCTGGGGTTCGGCGGGGAAGCCGGCCCCGTCCGGTTCGACGCCGGCGTGGACGGCACGGTGCGAGCCCGGATTCAGGGCGCGCGCGGGTGGGTGTTCCCCGACCAGGCGACGGCCAAGGCCTTCCTGGAGCACTCGGTCGAGCACGCCATCGACGAGCAGCGCTGGCCCGCGTCGTGGTGGTCCGGTGAGGGCGCCGCCGAAGTGGCCGGCGCCGCCGGGGTGAGCGTCGGCTCCGAAGATCACGCGGCGGGCCTGGGCGGCACGAGCGCCACGGGGAACATCGCGGTCGGCTTTCGGCGCTCCCGGGACGGGTCGACGACCATCTATACCCGCCAGGCGATCGAAGCGCCCGAGGTGAACCTCCCGCTCCTGTCGTCGCCGGTCGACCTCGGAAAGGCCCAATGGGTCGCCGAGTACACACGCGGGCCCCACGGCGAGCCGCGCGAGTTCGTCCTGCGCACCGCGATCTCCAAGCCGCCCGGCAACACCGTCACCGAGGTCGCCGCACACCTCGACGTGAGCGATCCGGCCAACTTCGAATACATCCGCCCCGCGGTCGACGACTACGGGGTCCCTCGCGCCGCGCCGCTCGGGTCGATGCGGCAGGTGATCCTCGACCGGATCGCGACACACGGCACCGTTGACACGATCGTCTCCACGGTCAACGAGACCTCCCGGGGGCTCTCGGTGTCGGCCAAGATCGGGCTCAAGTTCGGACTTGGCGGCAAGCAGCTCACAGTGCACAAGTCGCTCGTCAGCGCGACGGTGCAACGCGGGGCGCTCGTGGGGAAGCGGCTCGATTGCGTGCCGTTGCCGGGTTAGGGACGAAAGTCAACTGCGCCGGGTGGGGAGGGGGGAGTGGCGCACCCTCCGGGTCTGACTCGCCGTGAGTCCGGGTCGCGGCGCGGCTCTGTTGGGTCGAAGCGTGGTGCTGGGATACCGACAGTTACGGGCGTGGGCTGGTCAGTGTGTCCCGCACTCGCGGTTGTCCCGATCGTCATGGTCGACCGTGCGCGTTTGACAGACAGATCGCGGGTTTCGATCAGGTTCGCACTGGTCGAATTGGCGCGCTGGTGGGGGTGACGAACATTTGCGTCCTCACAGGACGCATTTGTTCCTCACCCCCCACGCGCATGACTTCGTTGCTCGCCGAAACCGATCACCGCAAGGCCCCGCGCGGACCGGGGTGTCAGCACCACGCCCGTAACTGCCGGTATCCCAGCACGGCACTTCGATCCCAACAGAGCCGCGCACCGAGCGGACCCACGCCAGCCAGGGACGGGTGGCACTGCCACTCCCCCTCCCCCACCCGGCGCAGTTGACTTCGTCCCGAGCTAGACCCGTGTGAACGTCTGGGCGCCGATCACCGAGAGCAGCGCCAACCGCTCGGCGTCCTCAGTCCCCGGGGACGCCGTGAAGACGACGAGCCGCTCGAGCTGGTTCTCGGCGGTGAGGATCTGGCAGTCGAGCGTCATCAGGCCGACGGCGGGGTGTTGGATGCGCTTGCGGGTGTCCGTGCGGATCGCAACCTCGTGGCGGTCCCACAGGGCGGCGAACTCTGGGCTCTGACGCAGCAGCGCGCCGATCAGCTCGTCCGCCTCGCGGTCGCCGGTGGTGCGGCCGTGAACGGCTCGCAGCGCGGCGGTGTAGCTGCGGGAGTGGATCGGGTGGTCCTCCTCCGGGAACAGGGCGCGCTCGATCGGGTCGTTCGTGAACCAGCGGTAGAAGACGCTGCGGTCGAGCCCGGTGTGGTGGGTGTGCTCGCCCATCAGCGCCGCACCGAGCGCGTTCTGCTGCAGCGTGACGCCAAGGTCGGAGACGACCTGCGCGGGGGTGTCGAGGCGGTCGAGCACGCGCATCAGGGCCGGGCTGACGTGCTCGGTGCGGAACCCGCGCGGCGGCGGGGTGTACCCGGCGAGGCCGAGCAGATGGTCTCGCTCGTCCTGCGTGAGCCGCAGGGCGCGGGCGATCGCGCCGATCGTCTGCTCGGACGGTCGCGACCCGCGCCGCTGCTCGATGCGGGCGTAGAAGTCGGTCGACATGTGCGCGAGCGCCGCGACCTCCTCGCGCCGCAGGCCTGACGTCCGCCGCCGCCGCCCGGCGGGCAGACCGACGTCCTCGGGCTGCAGGGCCTCCCGGCGCCTGCGGAGGAAGTCGGCCAGGTCGTCGCGATCCATGCCGTCCAGTATCGGACGTGATCCGGCGATTAGCCAGGGATTGTCCGTCCCTGGCTGAAGCGACCTCTTTTCGCGGCGTCGAGGGGGACCGACCATCGCTGCCATGCCCTCCAAGATCGCACTCATCACCGGCGGCAACCGCGGCATCGGGCGCAGCACCGCGCTGCACCTCGCCCAGGACGGCGTCGACGTGATCATCACCTACCTCACCAACGCCGGCGAAGCCGCCGGCGTCGTCTCCGAGCTCGAGGCGCTGGGCCGCAAGGCGGTCGCACTGCAGCTCGACGTCGGAGGCATCTCGTCCTTCCCCGCCTTCGCCGCCACCGTCCGCGAGACGCTGAACGCCACGTGGGCCCGCGATACGTTCGACTTTCTCGTCAACAACGGCGGGATGTCGCGCGGCGGCATGCTGGCGACGATCACCGAGGAGGACTTCGACGCGCTCGTCGACGTCCACTTCAAGGGCGTCCTGTTCCTCACCCAGGCCCTGAACCAGCTGCTCGCCGACGGCGGCTCGATCGTCAACCTCTCGAGCGGCCTCACCCGGCTCACGTACCCGGAGCGGATGACCTACGGCTCGGTCAAGGCTGCCGTCGAGGTGATGACGCGCTACCTGGCGGCGGAGCTCGGGGCGCGCGGCATCACCGTCAACGTGATCGCCCCCGGCGCCGTCGCGACCGACTTCAGCGACGGCCTGCTGCGCGACAACCCGAACTTCCAGGAGCAGATCGCATCCATCACCGCCCTCGGACGCTACGCGGTCGCCGACGACATCGGCCCGGCCATCGCCGCCCTGCTGGGCGAGGGCAACCACTGGGTCACGGGCCAGCGCATCGAGGTCTCAGGCGGGATGCATATCTAATCCAGGTGGTGCGCCACGTCCCAGGTCCAGAACTCGACCAGGTGGCCGTCGGGATCGTTGACGTAGGCGGCGCGCGAATGCTGGTAGGCGCCGAAGGCGTGCTCGGCGACCTCCAGGCCTTTGGCCCGCAGCTCGGCCACCGCGGCGTCGTAGTCGGCCTCGGCGATGTGCATCGCGAAGTGCACGTGCACGCCGCCGCGGCCCTTCTCCAGCCCGACCTGCGGGCGCCAGAGGCCGATGCGGGTACGGTCGCCGGCCATGACCCAGATCGCCTCGCGATCGGGCCAGCGGTCGACGACCGGAAACCCGAGCGCGCCCGCGTAGAACGCTTCGGAGGCCTCGAGGTCGACGACCTCGAGGACGAGCTCGCTAACTCCAGAAACCGGAATCGCCATCCGTCGGATTCTGCCGATTTGCTCGCTAGGGTCGAGGGGTGGAAGAGTTCACCGCGCCCGAACGCGCCCGCCTGGCGCCGCATTTCTCCAACGTGGACGGGCCGGTGTTCGCGCTCGTGGACCTGCCGGAAACCGTGAAGGGCGCCATGTTCGCCCGCTACTCGCGGTACCCGGGCACGCTGCGGCGCCTGTTCTTGGACGAGTTCGCGGATTCGCTCCCGCAGCGTGAGGCCCACGCCGCAGACGACGTCGAGGGCGGCCGCGCGGCGGAGCTCTTCGAGCGGATCTTCGTGGGTTATGGCGATGACTCGGTGGCGCAGCTCGGCGGCGCGCACATCGCGGTCGAGTGGTGCTCGAACGTGCTCACGAAGCTGCTCCAGCGCCCGCGCCTGGCGTCCTACCTCGAGCAGTCCACCCGCTACATCGCCTACGACGCGCCGATGCCGGGCGGCGGCTACCGCTACCACCGCGACGCGGAGCTCGGCCCCGAGTACGTCGCGTCGATGGACGCGCTGTTCGCCGCCTACTCGGAGGCCCTGCCGCGCGTGAGCGCGTGGGTGGACGAGACGTTCCCCACCACGCCCGGCGAGTCGGAGGCCGTCCGCCGCCGCGCGGTCAAGGCCAAGGCGCTGGACCTGTTGCGCGGCCTCCTCCCCGCCGCCTCGCTCTCGCACATGGGCATCTACGCGAGCGGCCAGGCGTACGAGCAGCTGATCATGCACCTGCTCGCGCACCCGCTGCCCGAGGCGCGCGTCTGCGGGCAGCGCATGCTCGAGGCGGTCAAGGCCGTCATCCCGAGCTTCGTCTCGCGCATCGAGCGCCCGGGGCGCGGTGACGTCTGGATCGACTACCTGAGCGAGCGCCGTGCCGCGGAGCGGCGCTGGGCGGAGCGCCTCGGCCTCGACCGCGACGAGGCCGGCGAGGCGCGCTCCTCAGTCGAGCTCGTGCACGTGGACGGGGACGAGAACCGCCTGCTCGCCGCGCTGCTCTTCGAGGCCGCGGGCACGCCCGAGGCCAGTGCGCTGAGCGCGGTCGAGCACCTCAGCGACGACGAGCGCGCGCGGATGCTCGCCGACCTCGTCGGCGAGCGCAGCAACCGCCGCCACCGCCCGGGCCGCGGCTTCGAGGCGCTGCGCTACCGCTTCGAGATCGTCTCCGACTACGGCGCGTTCCGCGACCTGCAGCGCCATCGCATGCTGACCGTCCAGTGGCAGCCGCTGACGCCGGATCTCGGCGCCGAGATCCCCGAGGAGGTCGCGGACGCCGGCTGCGGCGAGCTCTACGAGCGCGCCCTGGAGCGTTCCCGCGCCGAGTACGAGCGCCTGCGCGAAGCGGGTCACCAAGAAGCCGCCCCGTACGCGCTGTGCCTCGGCTACCGCATCCGCTACGTCCTGGACCTCAACGCGCGCGAGGCGATGCACCTCACCGAGCTGCGCTCCGCCCGCGAAGGCCACGCGTCCTACCGCGCGGTCGCGCAAGCGATGCACACCGCGATCGAGCAGCGTCACCCGGCGGTCGCGGCGACGATGCGCTACGTCGACCACTCGTCCGAGCCGCGCCTGGAGCGGATCCTGGCCGAGATCCGCGGCGAGTCGCGCCGCGCGTCGCTGACGGCCTGAGGCGACGCGGCTGAGCGGCAGCGCCTCATGATCGAAGCGATCCTCGCCGTCGTGCGCCGCCGCTCCGCCGCCCTCGTCGCGCGCGACGCGGCCGAGCTGCGCGCCGTGCACCATCCCGACTTCCGCTTCACGACCCCTCGCGGCGACGTGCGCGACCTCGAGGCGTATATCGCCGGGAACACCGGCGGGGCGCTGGTGTGGCGGGCGCAGGACCTCGTCGCGCCCGAGCTCGTCGTCGCGGGCGAGGTCGCGGTGCTCACCGGTGTGATGCACGACGAGTTCGAGCGGGCGGGCGAGCCCGGCGCCCACGACATGCACGTGACGTTCGTGTTCGTCGAGCGCGCCGGCGAATGGGTCGTGCTCGCGGGCCACGCCGGCCCGCCCGCCTGATCAGCTCTGAACCCGCACCGTCGTGTCGACCTCGAAGGTCCGCGACCGCGGCTCGCGAGCCGGGCGCTCGACACGCGGCGGCAGCGCCCACAGCGCCCGCAACCCGCCGCCGAACCCGAGGCCCTGCGCCAGGGCTCGCCGCAGCGCCCGCCGGCCGCTGCGCGGCAACGGCGGCGGTGAGAGGGCGTAGCGACCCGCGGCCAACGCCGCCAGATAGGCCTTCACCTCGGGCGAATGTGAGCCGAGGCGGCGTTCGAGCTGGGTCATCGTGGTGCCGACGGTCACCGGCCGGCCCACGCGTTCCAAGGCGTTCTCGACCTCGTTGATCGCCCGGTCCATCGGCGTCTTCCCGCGCGGGCGGCGCAGGAAGAGCGCCACCGCGAGCACGATGACCGCCACGACGAGCACGCCGAGCGCCCAGATCCAGAACGAGATCCCGCCGCTATCGCTGGCCGTTGCGCCCGAGATCGGCTCGTCGACGCCGAGCCGCAGCTCCGGGCGCACCGAGATGTTCGGCTTCTCGGTGTTGGCCGCCGCGTCGGCGGCGCCGGTGTCGGCCGCGGCGGGCGGCGGCGAGGCGCCCCGGAGCGGCGCGAGCGCGGCGATCTGCGAACGCGCGGGCGTCGCGTTGGGGGTCGGGTCGATCGTGACCCAGCCGTACTTGTCGAACCACACCTCGACCCACGCGTGGGCGTCGGTGTCGCGCACGATCCAGGCCTTCTTGCGCGCCGAGAAGCCGCCGGGGGAGAAGCCGGTCGCCACGCGCGCCGGGATCCCGGCCATGCGCAGCATCAGCGCCATCGCGCCCGCGTAGTGCTGGCAGTAGCCCTCGTGGGTCTGGTTGATGAAGTACTCCAGCGGCGCCTGACCCGCCGGTGGCTGCGGCGGGCGCTCGACGTAGCGGAACGACGGCCCGTGCAGGTAGTCGTAGACGGCGCGGACGTAGTCCATCGGCTGCGCTGACTCGCTCTTGAGCTTCTTCGAGAGCTCCCACGTCTGCTCGTAGATCGAGCGCCTCATCACGGAGTCGACGTCGAAGTCCGAGCGCCCCGTGCCAGGGAAGGAGACGCGGTCGGCACCGACGCCCTCCCAGGAGCTGAAATGCACCTCGGCGTCCGTGATCGGGCCCGCCTTGGTCTTGGCGATGATGCTCGCGGCGCTGCGGGGGATCGACCTGACCTCGCTCGGCTTGAACGGGACCGTGATCACGCGCTCGTCGGGCTGGCGCTCGACCGCGCCGGTCGTGGCGTCGGCGAGCTGCTCCTGCGTCGGCGTCGGAACGTAGACTTTCGCCGTATAGGAATCGCCGCGGCGCAGCACGCTCGGCGCGTCCCACGTGCCGGGCGAGATGCCCTGCTCGACGCCGCGCGAGCCGTCCGTGATCGACTCCGTCGTCCCGGCGCCGATCACGTCGCGGATCCGCATCCGCCGGATCGAGACCGAGACCGTGTGCGTCCACGAAGCCGGCGCGTCCTGGACATCGTCCGGCAGGTCGAGCGAGAAGAGCGGATCCGGGCCGGGGTCGAGCGGCTCCGAGCGCGTCGTCCACCCATCCTTGAAGAAGACGTCGAGGTTGCGCGCCTTCCAATACAGCGGCTCTTTGGAGGACACGCGCATGATCTCGTTGCCGTCGCGCGGCCAGGTGATCGGCCCGTAGCTCTGATTCCACGAGAAGCGCACCGGGTCATCCGGCCCCAGGCTCTCGGCGAACGAGCGATAGTCGAACCACGGCTGCCCGCGGTCGGCCGCCGCGGCGATGGGCAGCGCGCCCAGCAGCGCGACCGCGATCAGCCCCGCGACCCCCAATCCGGGCCGCAACGGGAGCCGCTCGAGCCACAGGAAGACGACCGTCAGCGCCGCCAGACCGAGCCCGAGCAGGAGCGACGAGGCGGTTCCGCCCAGCGAGATCACCGGCGAGGCGACGACGACGAACAGCACCGCGACCGCGACGAAGGGATAGCCGCGCTCCGGTGGCGTCAGCGGCACGCGCGCGTCCCCTGCCCGCGGCGAGCGCGGCCAGAACGTCAGCAGCCCGGCGAGGATCAGCAACTCGGCGCCGAGCAGCTCGAGCACGATCCGCGGCCACGGATCCGCGCTCACGTAGGGCATGCGCACCGTCCCCAGCGCCTGCAGGCCGCCGCCGAGCCCGGACAGCAGATCGTCCCACCCGTGCGGCTTCAAGAGCTTCAACCCGGCGCCAGAGAGCCAGTAGCCGAGGAACAGCGCGATCACGGTCACCGCGGGGAGCGCGAGCACCCGCAGCCGCCCGGCGGGAAGGCGCTCGGCGCCGAGCACGGCCGCCGCCGCGCCCAACGCGACGAGCACCCACAACAGCGCCCGTCCGGAGCTCAGGCCCCCGACGAGCCGCTGCCACTCCAAGGCCCCGAGCGCGCCCAGCGCCGCCAACCCGACGATCCGGGCCACCGGCTGCGGCAGCAGCGCGCGAGTGGGCGCCTTAGGCGCTTTCGGCCTCACGCTGCCGCAACTCGATGCGCCGGATCTTGCCGGTCAGGGTCTTCGGGAGGTCGTCGACGAACTCGATCTTCCGAGGGTAGGCGTAAGCGGACAACCGCGACCGGACATGGGACTGGATGTCGCGTACCAACTCATCCGAGCCAGCGTGTCCGTCGGCGAGCACGATGAACGCCTTGACGACGCTGCCACGCCGCTCGTCGGGCGAGGCGACCGCCGCCGCTTCCTTGACCGCCGGGTGTTCCAGGCACGCCGACTCGACCTCGAACGGGCCGATCCGGTACCCGGCCGCGATGATCACGTCGTCGGCGCGGCCCTCGTACCAGACGTAGCCGTCCGCGTCGAACTTGGCGGCGTCCTTGGTGTGGAACCAGTCCCCGCCGAACGTCTCCTTCGCCGCCTCCTCGTTGCGCCAGTAGCCGAGCGGATAGTGCGGGTTCGAGCGGGCGCGCAGGCAGATCTCCCCGCGCTCCCCCTGCGGGACCGGCTGCTCGTCGGGGTCGAGGATCTGCACGTCCCAGCCGGGCATCGGCCGGCCCATCGAGCCCTCGCGGACCTCCATGAACGGATAGTTGGCGACCAGCGGGTAGGACTCGGTGAGCCCGTAGTAGTCGAGCACCGTCAGCCCGTACTGCTCGCGGAACCAGCGGATCGCCTCCGGGTTCAGCGGCTCGCCCGCGCTGCAGACCACGCGGAACTTCTCGGGATACGTGGTGCCGGCGTCCGGGATCGTCATCATCGAGCGCATCGCGGTCGGCGTCGTGAAGACGTTCGTCGCCTCGTGGCGGGAGAGGAAGTCGAGCTGCTGGCGCGGGTCGAAGCCGCCCTGGCGCTGGAGCACGAGCTGGACGGCGCCGTAGCGCCACGGACCGAGCAGTGGCGCGATGCCCGCCGCCCACGCCCACTCGCCCATCCCGTGGAAGCGCTCGCCGTCCTGCACGTCGTGGCAGTAGACGAACTCCTCGTGCGCGAGCAGGTAGCGATGCGCGTGGACGATCCCCTTCGCCAGCCCGGTCGTGCCGGACGTGTAGTAGAGCTGCGCCGGGTCGTCGGCGAGGGTGTCCACCCGCTCGAACTCCGGCGAGGCGTTGGCGAAGACATCGTCATCGAGTACGAGCACGTGCTCGACCAGGTTCGAATCGACGCGGTCGCGGTTCGCCGCGTTGGTCACCAGCACCTTGGCCTGCGAGTCGCTGACGCGATGGCGGATGCCGTCGTCGCCGTAGAGCACCGACATCGAGAGCAGGATCGCGCCCGTCTTCCACGTGCCGAAGAACGCCGCCGCGGTCTCGGGCGTCGGCGGCAGCAGCATCGCGACGCGGTCGCCCTTGACGACGCCGAGCGCGGTGAGCGCGTTCGCGAAGCGATTCGAGAGCTCCTGCAGCTCACCCCAGCGGACCTCGCGGACGGTCCCGTCGAAGTGTTCATGGATCATCGCGAGCTTGTCGGCCGGGTGCTTGTCGCACACGTCCTCGGCGATGTTGTACCGCTCCGGGACACGCCACTCGTGGGTGGCGACGGCCTCCTCGTACGTCACGGCTCCTCCTCAGTCATCCGTCCGACCGGGAAAAAGCATAGGCGTAGCGGGCGGGCAACTCGACGATTCGTGTCGGACGACCGCCAGCCTTCCGACAGGGTGACTCCACGATGCGCAGGGGGTGAAAAAGAGAGAGTTCCCCTCGCCCCACACCCCCCGAAACGCAAGGAACAGACCACCATGCTCATCGTTCGCGGAATTGCTGCTCTCGGCGTCAGCGCCGTCATCGCCGTCGGCACCCTCGTCGCCGTCAACCACAACACGAACGAGGCCTCCAAGACGGCCAAGGACATCACGCAGCAGACGCTCGACTACCAGCGTGAGGCGATGAAGAACGCCCAGGACGCCACCAAGGCCGCGACGACCGACGTCGATGTCGCCAAGGCGCAATCCGACGCCGACGAGCTCGTCGCCAACGCCAACGACGCCGCCGCGAAGGCGATCGACAGCGTCGACGACAACACGGCGATCCCGGCCGAGGCCCAGAAGCAGCTCGACGCCGCCAAGGCGCAGCTCGAGCAGAAGTAGTCGCTCGCTAGTAGGGGATGACCGCCGACTGCGGCGCGCCGCCCGCGTCCAGCCAGTAGGCGTAACGCTCCCCGACCCCTTCACCGAGGGCGACCGCCGTGACCACGTCCGGCGAGACGCCCTCAGGCATCGGCCCGCTCGCACGCCAGATGCGCAGACCGACCGGAGTCCCGGCAAGTTGCGCCCACTCGTTGGCCGCGACCGGGCCGCCACCGCTCTCCAGCTCGCGGAACTTGCCGTTGGCGACGTCGAGCACACCCACGGCGCCGGAACGCACGTAGGCGACCTTGCGGTCGCTGAGGATCCAGGCGTCGGTCGTATCCCCGAGGCGGCGCGTCGTCCCGCGTCGGCACGCCCACGTGGCGCCGCCGGCGCGGGTGAGCACGATGTGTGCGTCGCGCAACAGCAGCTTTGCCCCGGCCCGCGGCTTGCAGCGCCCGATCGTCCGCGCCCGCGGCGCCGGGCGGGCGCTGTCGGCGGCGGGCAGGTCGAGCAGCGCGGTGCGCGGCGCACCCGCCTCACGCCAGTACACCCGCGCGCCGCTCGCCGCGAGCCCGGTCGCGGAGACCGTGCCGAGCACCTGCTTGCGGCCGCCGGTGAAGCGCGCGACCACGCCGTGCTCCCCCGCGCTCACGAGCGCACCCGCCAGGGCGACGACCTGGTTGTCGGTGTCCTCGTCGAGCACCGTCACCTTCGCCGCCCGGTTCGTGCGCAGATCGATGAGCGAGTCGATGCGCACGTCCGAGGACTCCGCCGCCGACGCGAAGAGGCTGGTGTAGAGCCAGCGGCCGCCGAGGAGGCCGAGGACGGAGCCGGATTCATCCGTCCCCATCCCGTCATTGGAGCTCTCGCCGACGATCCGCGCCTTGCCGGTGGCGCGATAGCACGCGATCAGCTGGTGCTTGCTCGCATACACCTGCACCGCAGGGGTCTCGTACTCGGCGCGCGCGGCCGGAACGCCGCAGGCCGCCTCGGCGGTCGCGGGAACGAGGAGGAACAGGAGCGCGAGCGCGAGGAAGAACCGGATCATGGTGCGTGCACTATCCCAGTCGCGCAGCCAAAGCCTCCCCCCGCCCGAACTTTGTTCGCGTGACCTGCAAAAGCCCACGAGGCGCAGCCCTCGCCGGTACGTTCGCCCTCGCCATGACGCCCGCCCGGCCCGGACCCGACGCTCGCCTCGTAGGCCGCGGCCGCGTCCGCGCGTTGGTCGGCTTCGCGTGCCTCGGCGCGCTGAGCGTGGCGGGGTTCACCGATCACTCCGCCGACGGCTACCTCGCCGGCATCGTCCTCGTCCTCGGCGCCGTGTTCGGGTGGACCGTGGTGCTGTGGGCGCGCGTGTGGGTCGACGGCGACGTGCTCTACGCCCGCAAGCTGGGCGGCTGGGATGTGCCGCTGCGGCTGGACCGGCTCACCCACGCCGAGCTCGGCTCCAGCTCAGGCCATCTCCTGCACCTGATCGCCGACGGTCACCGCCTCAAGCTGGACCCGTGGAGCCTGCGGCTGAAGCCGCTCTACGCCGTGCTGGCCTGCTACATCGGCCCTGAGGACCCGATCGCTAACCGGAAGTTGCAGCGCCGGCTGGCGAAGGCACGGCGCGGGCGGCGGCCGTCTGCGCCGCCTTCACCGCGCGTGTGAGGGTGTCGACGTCGTAGACGCCGACGTGGCGCCGGCCGTTGATGAAGAACGTCGGCGTGCCCGACACGCCGCTGGCGTCGGCGCTGCGCACGTCCTCGGCGACCCGCGGCGCGTGGCGGCGCCGCCGCAGGTCGTCCGCGAAACGATTCAGGTCGAGCTCCAGCGCCGCGGCATGGCGGTAGATGTCCGACGGCGCGAGCGCGTCCTGGTGGGTGAAGAGGCGGTCGTGCATCTCCCAGAACTTGCCCTGGGCGGCCGCCGCCTCCGCCGCCTCCGCCGCGCTCTGGGCGTTCGGGTGCACGTCGGTCAGCGGCAGGTGGCGGAAGACGTAGCGGACGTCTTCGCCGTGCTTGTCGAGGATCCGCCGGATGATCGGCGCCGCGTGGCCGCAGTACGGGCACTCGAAGTCGCCGTATTCGAGCAGCGTGACCGGCGCGTCGATGCGCCCGCGGATGTGGTCGCGGGCGTCGTCGATCTCGTCGTCGAGGTCGATGATCGTCTCCGCGGTGTTGCCCAGCTGGCGCGCGCGGACATCGGCCGGCAGTCGCTTGACGACCTGGAACGCGACCCACGCGAGCGCGGGCGAGAGGATCGCGGTGGCGAGGACGCCGAGCTTGGCCTCGTCGAGCAGCGGGCCGGTGAACGCGAGCGTCGCGACCAGCAGCGAGACGGTGAAGCCGATGCCGGCCGTCGCCGCCGCGCCGATCAGCACCGGCCACGTGACGGTCAGCCGCGCGTGACCCATGTGGGTCGACAGCCAGGTCGCGCCGAGGATGCCGGCCGGCTTGCCGATCACGTACGCGGCGACGATCCCCAGCGTGACCGGGGAGGTGAGCGCGCGCGAGAGCAGGTCGCCGTCGATCGTGATCCCCGCGTTCGCAAGCGCGAAGAGCGGGACGATCACGCGGCTCGTCCACGGGTGCAGCCGGTACTGCAGGCGCTCGTTGGGGGAGATCGCCGAGACCAAGGACGCGCGCGCGGAGTACGCCAGCTCGGGCGTCGGCTGCTCGCGGAAGGAGCGGGTCAGCTCGGTGCTGCGCTCGAGCTGGTCGCGCGGCGGCGGGTAGGCGCTGGTCACGAGGCCGATCGCGAGCCCGGCGATCACGGCGTCGACGCCGGACTGGAACATCGCGAACCAGATCCCGGTGCCGACCAGCACCGCCGCGGGGCCGCGCCACGTGCCCGCCCAGCGCAGCGCGAGCAGGACGCCGAAGAGCCCGATCGCCACGGCCAGCGCCGTGACGTTGACGTGCTCGGAGTAGCCGAGCGCGATCACCAGCAGCGCGGCGAGATCGTCGATCACCACGACGGTGAGCAGGAAGACGCGCAGGCGGATCGCTCGTCCGCGGGTGAGCAGCGCCAGCGCGCCGAGCGCCAGCGCCGTGTCCGTCGAGACCGCCGCGCCCCAGCCGACGGCGCCGTCGCCGCCCGCGTTGATCGCGAGATAGAGCGCGGCGGCGGTCACCATCCCGCCCAGCGACGCGACCACCGGGATCGCGAGGCGGGTGCGCTCGCGCAGCTCCCCGAGGTCCAGCTCGCGCTTGGCCTCCAGCCCGACGACGAGGAAGAACAGCGTCATCAGGCCTTCGTTGATCCAGCCGCGCAGGTCCGCGGCCAGCTCGTGGTCGCCGATCACGATCGCGACGTGCGTCTCCCACACCGACGCGTAGGAGCTCGGGGAGACGTTGGCCCACAGCAGCGCGGCGATCGCCGCCGACGCCAGGACCACCGCCCCGCCGGTCTCGTCGTGCAGGTAGCTGCGGATGGGCGCGGCGAGGTTGCGCGCCCACGCGGTCCGGCCCGAGCTGCTCGAAGTGGTGGCGGAGTCGGCGGTGGCTATGCCGACACTATGGCTTGTAGAAGCGCGCGGGAGCTTTCTTGAGCTTCTTCGCCTTGCCGGCCTTGAACTTGCCGCCGCTGAACGTGTACCGGGTCTGGCGGAACGAGCTCGGGCAGCAGTTGGGATCGTCGGCGGCGTAGTAGGGCTGCATCACGTCGAACGCGCGGCTGCTGTGGCGCGCGATGCCGACCTTGTAGCCCTGCTTGAACAGGATCCGCGCGCCGAGCGTGCCGTCCGCGTTGCCCTTGAGCACGCCGAAGCGCGTGTCGCCGGCGGTCCCGCCGCTGGCGAGCGTGAACAGCGCGTCGGACACGCCGTCGGCGGTGATGTCGCCGCAGCGCACGAGGTCGACGACCACGCCGCCGTCGATGTCCTCCTGCGTGAGCTTGCCCATCGAGACCAGCGCCTGCTGGACGGTGTCCGCGGAGCAGGCCTGGGCCCGCGCGTGGGTGGTGGGAGCGAGGAAGGTGAAGGCCCCGAAGGAGGCCGCCAGAGTCAGGAGAATGCGAGCGCGCATCCCGCAAACCCTTCCAGCTCCGGCGGCGGCGAACAATCGGGATACCACCCCGGAGTTACGGGACGCGCGCGAGGAACTCCCGCGTGCGCGCCTCCGCCGGAGCGCCCAGGAGCTCGGCCGGCGCGGAGGCGACGTCGAGCTCGGTCGACGGACGGCCGAGACCATAGCCCTGCCCGCCGCCGATGATCGCCTCGCGGCTGAACGCGCCCTGGTGGATGTCGCGGATGAACTCGAGCACATCCTCGTCCTCGATCCCCTCGGCGATCACGAACGCGCCCGTGTGGCTGGCGAACGTGGCCATCGCCAGCAGCACGGCGCGGGCATTGGCGTCGTCGGGAGCGGCGCTGACGATGCTGCGGTCGAGCTTGACGAACTCCGCGTCGACGAGCCGCAGCATCTCCAGCCCGGAGTTGCCCGTGCCGACGTCGTCGAGTGCGAGCTTGAACCCCTGCTCGCGCAGCCGCTGCAGGCACTTGACGACGCCCGCGGTCCGCCCTCCGAAACGCTCGGTGACCTCGATCACCACGCGCGACGGCGCGAGCCCGACGGCCTCGATGGCATGCAACAGCCAGTCCTCGTCCTCGCCGCCCACGTCCAAGGTGAGCGGGGAGAGGTTCACGAACAACAGCGCGCCCTCGGGCAAGCGCGGAGCGATCTCGACCGCCCGTGCGACGCAGAGCTTGTCGAGTTGCGGGACGCGGCCGACCTGCTCGGCCAGGTCGAACGCCTCCGCCGGGCCTTCGAAGCCGTAGTCGGCGTGCGGGCGGGCGAGCGCCTCGAGACCGAGGAGCTCGTGCCCCTGGAGGTTCCAGATCGGCTGGTAGGCCACGTCGAGGCGCTGCTCCTCGAGCAGGCGATGGATGGCCTCGAGCTTCTGGCTCGTTGTGATGACGACCTCCGACCGCACATCCTCGACATGGACGACGCCATTGCCGCCCCGGCGCTTGGCCTCGTAGAGCGCCGCGTCGGCCTCGCGGCGGAGGAGGTCGGCGCCGCGGCCGGGGGACAGCTCGGCCACGCCCACGCTCATCTGCACGTTGGCCGCGGCGAGCGCGCGCATGAGCCGCCGCGAGCGCGAGCGCGCGGCCACCGCGTCGGTCCGGGGCAACAGCAGGGCGAACTCGTCGCCGCCGATGCGGTAGCACGTCTCGCCCGCCCGTCCCTCGCGGAGCACGTCGGCGATCCGCCGCAGGACCTCGTCGCCGTAGGGGTGGCCGTGACGGTCGTTGAGGAACTTGAAGTCGTCGGCATCGAGCAGCACTAGGACGAGCGGATCGCCGTGGCGCGCCGCAGTCTTGACCGCCGCCGGCAGGTCCTGATGGAAGGCGCGCTGATTGGGCAGGTCGGTGAGGCCGTCCCGGGTCGCGCGGTGCAGCGCCAGACGATGGCTGCTGAGCAGCGAACGTCCCCCGGCGACGTAGAAGGCGCCGCCGCCGAGGAGGAACATCAAGAGCCCGGCGTAGAGCAGCCCGTGGCGCGCTCCACGGAGCTCGCCGTCGAGGCTCGCGTGGTCGAGCGTCATCTCGTACGCGTAGCGCTTCCCGCGGATGACGAGCGGCATCACGAACTCGAGATCGCGGGTGTCGGCGGTCTCGTCGGCCTCGCGACCCGCGTATTCCTGCCCGTGGCTCAACGCCCCGTCGATGCGTGAGTCGCGGTCGATCTCACCGACGGCTCTGGCATCGCCACCGGCGGCCCGCACCACCCCGTGCTCGTCGATCAGCAGCGTCTCGAGCGTTCCAGGACGGCGGTGAATGGCGTGCAGCACCTCGTCGATCTCGGCGATGGTCGCCTCGTGGCGCTCTTCCCGCCGGCCGATGGCGGCGAAGCTGCGCGCATCCGCCCGCTGGTCCTTCACGTGCCCTGAGATGACCCGCTGCTCGATCTGACGGCTGATCAATCCGTAGCCACCGGCGCCCGCGAGGGCAAACGACGCCAGCACCGCGAAGACCAGGCGCGCGGCGAAGCCGGGCCGCACCGGAGCTGATCTGAACGGAAGCCGCATACCTCCGTGATCGGCTTCGGTGGCGATTTGCTGAGCGGCGAACCGGCGGCATCGTCGCGGATGCGCCCGTATCCTCGCTCCGTGGACGTGCTGTTGGGTGTCCTGCTGGGCGTCGTCCTCACCGCGTCGGCGCTGGCGGTGAGCCGGCTGGCGGCACCGCGGCGGGTGCTCGCGCCGGGGGAGGAGGGCGTGCGGGCCGCGCTGCACGCCGCGGCCGCGACGCTGCCGCACCTGCGCCGGGGGCTCACGCGCGAGTCGGCGGGCAAGGCGATCGGGCATCTGCACGCGCTCACGCAGGCCGAGGGCGTGATGATCGACGCCGGGGGCGAGGTGCTCGCGACCGACGGACTTCCCGCCGCCGGCGACTGGCTCCCGGAATCCGAGCGGGTCGCGGTGGTCAACGGCCCGCCGCCTTACGGGCACACCGTGGTGGCGCCGCTGATCGTGCAGGAGACGCGGATCGGGCGGCTGTCGGCGTTCTACGGGCCAGAGCGGCGGCTGCGGCCGGAGGACACGCGGGTGGTCAGCGAGGTCGCGTCGCTGGTGAGCGCCCAGGTCGAGCTGTCGTTCCTCGCCGCGCAGGAGGAACGGCTCGCCCAGGCGGAGCTGCGAGCCCTGCGCGCGCAGATCTCCCCGCACTTCATCTACAACGCGCTGGCCGCGGTGGCGAACTCGATCCACACCCGCCCCGAAGAGGCCCGCGAGCTGCTGACGGAATTCGCCGAGTTCACCCGCTACGCGTTTCGCGGCAACCGCTCCTACGTGACGCTGGCGGACGAGCTGCACTACGTCGAGAAGTACCTGCGGCTCGAGCAGGCGCGCTTCGGGGACCGGCTGGACGTGCGGGTGAGCGTCGCGCCCGAGGTGCTGACCGCGGTCGTGCCCGTGCTCTCGATGCAACCGCTGGTCGAGAACGCGGTGCGCCACGGCGTCGAGTCCGCGCTCGGCCCGTGCCGGATCGAGATCCTCGGCGCCGACCTCGACGCCGACGTCGAGCTCACCGTCAGGGACGGCGGCGCGGGCATGAGCGCGGACGAGGCCGCGGCGGCGCTGGCGGGTCGCGGGGCGGGCATCGGCCTCGCCAACGTCCACGCCCGCCTCCAATCGACCTTCGGCCCCGAGTACGGATTGGAGGTCGAGTCCACCCCCGGAGCGGGCACAACCGTCCGCATGCTCGTCCCGAAGTTCCGCGCGGGGGTGCGCGCCGCGTGACGCTCCGCGTACTCGCCGTCGACGACGAGCGGCCTGCGCTCGACGATCTCGCGCGCGTGCTGCGGGCGCAGCCGGCGGTCGACACGGTCGACACGGCGGCGTCGGGCGAGGAGGCGTTGCACGCGCTGACCGGCGAGGCCTACGACGCGGTCTTCCTCGACGTGCGGATGCCGGGGCTGGACGGGGTCGAGCTGGCGCGGGTGCTGCGGCGGTTCGCCAGCCCGCCGGCGCTGATCTTCGTCTCGGCGTACGAGTCGGCGGCGGTCGAGGCGTTCGAGCTGCGCGCGCTGGACTACTTGCTCAAGCCGGTGTCGCGGGCGCGGGTGGCCGAGGCGCTCGCGCGGATCGTCTCCCCGCCGCAGGAGGAGGCGGACACGCTCGCGGTCGACGTCTCCGGCGGCGGCACGCGCCTCGTCCGCCGCGACGACGTCCTCTACCTGCAATCCCACGGCGACTACGTGCGGGTGGTCACGCCCGACGGCCGCTTCCTGGTCCGCGGAACGCTCGGCGAGATCGAACGGCGCTGGGAGCCACACGGCTTCCACCGCGTCCACCGGCGTTTCCTCGTGAACCTGCGCCGCGCCGTCGAGGTGCGCCCGCAGCTCAACGGCACCGCGCTGCTGTTCCTCGCCGACGGCGCCGAGCTGCCGATCGCGCGCCGCGAGGTCGCGGAATTGCGCCGGCGCCTGCGCACATGAGCCGCCTTCCGTCCTCCGACCTGACCGAGGCGACCGCCCACGCCGCGGTCTACCTGCGGCGGCTGCGGCGCGAGCAGCTGCGGCTCGCGCTGCTCTCGCTCGTCGCGTTCGGGGGAGCGATCGGCGCGCTGCCGCTGATCCTCTACCTCCTCCCGGGCCTCCAGGACGCCCACCTGCTCGGCGTTCCGCTGCCGATCTGGCTCGTCGTCGTCCCGCCGTTCCCGCTCTTCTTCGCGATCGGCCTGCTCGAGCAGCGGCGCGCCGACGGGCTCGACGAAGCGTTCCGCGAGCTGGTGGAAGACGAGTGACCGCGGCCGGCACCACAGCGGATTCTGGCGGGCCCCGCCCGGTGATCTGGCCAGCGATCCACCGCGGTACCGGCCGCGGCCACAGGTGACGCTGGCGATCCTCGCGATCGTCGGCGTGACCGGCGCCGCGCTCGGGATCGGCACCTACGGCGTCCGCGTCGCGCGGACGACGAGCGACCTCTTCGTCGCCTCCCGGGCCGTCACGCCGTGGTGGAACGCGGCCGCGATCAGCGGCGAGTACCTGAGCGCGGCGAGCTTTCTCGGCGTCGCCGGGCTGATGCTGAAGTTCGGGGCGAGCGCGCTGTGGCTGCCGGTCGGGTTCACGGCCGGCTACCTCACGCTGCTGCTGTTCGTGGCCGCCCCGCTGCGGCGTTTCGGCTCCTACACGATCCCCGACTTCGCCGAGGCCCGCCTCCCCGCGCGGCACATGCGGCTGCTCGCCGCCGCGATCGTGCTGCTGATCAGCGGCTGCTACCTCGTGCCGCAGCTCAAGGGCGCGGGCGTGACGCTGCGCGCGGTGACCGGTGCGCCGTACTGGGTGGGCGTCGCCGTGGTGGCCGGGATCGTCGCGGTCAACGTCGTGCTCGGCGGCATGCGCGGCGTGACGTACGTGCAGGCGTTCCAGTACTGGGTCAAGGTCTTCGCGATCGCGCTGCCGGCGATCCTGCTGCTGATCCACCTCGGCGGGCTGCCGGCGAGCGCCGCGCTGTTCGGCTCCGAGCTGCCGCGCACGGGCCCGGCGGGCATGACCGTGGAGCTCGACCGCGCGCGCACGCTGACGTTCCCGGACAATGGCGAGACCCGGACCGTGCCCGCCGGCGACCTGTACATCCCGCCGGACACCGCGATCCCCGTCGCGGACGGCATCGAAGCGCAGACCGGGGAGGAGTGGTCGCGGCCGGTCTCTGACTCCGGGCGCAGCTCGCCGCTGCTGATCTACTCGCTACTGCTGGCGACGTTCCTCGGGACGATGGGCCTGCCGCACATCCTCGTCCGCTTCTACACCAACCCGGACGGGTCGGCCGCCCGCCGGACCACCGTCCGCGTGCTCGGCCTGCTCGGCGCCTTCTACCTCTTCCCCGCCGTCTACGGCCTGCTCGGCCGGGCGTTCACGCCCGAGCTCTACGTGACGGGTGACACCGACTCGGTCGTGCTGCTGGTGCCCGCGGCAGCGTGGCCGGGCGCGATGGGCGACATCCTCGCGGCGATCGTCGCCGCCGGGGCGTTCGCGGCGTTCATGTCGACCGCCTCCGGCCTGCTGGTGTCGATCGCCGGGACCGTGTCGCACGACGTCTGGCCGGGCAAACGGCGGCGGGGGCGGATGCGGTTCCGGATCGCCGCCGCGACGGGCATGGTCATCCCCGGCCTGCTCGCCCTGGCCACACGCGAGGTCGACATCTCCGTGCTCGTCGGCTGGGCCTTCGCGCTCGCGGCCAGCACGTTCTGCCCGCTGCTGCTGCTCGGCGTCTGGTGGCCGCGCCTGACCGCCGGCGCCGCTGCGGCGGGAATGCTCGCCGGCGCCCTCGTCGCCACCGGCATGATCGCCACCGGGCTGATCGGCGACGTCGGCGAGGACACGGCGCTCGGCGCCATCCTCACCCAACCGGCGGCCGTCTCGGTGCCGATCGCCTTCGGCACGATGATCGCGCTCTCGCTGCGCGAGCGCCCACACAACGTCGCCGCGCTGATGGCCGCACTGCACGCCCCCGAGGCCGTTGCCTCACGCTAGGGACGAAAGTCAACTACGCCGGGTGGGGGAGGGGGAGCGGCGAGCCACCCGTCCCGGGCTGCCGTGGACCCGCTCGGTCCTCGGCTCTGTCGCTCCGAAGCGCCGTGCCGGGATACCGACAGTCGGGCCACGGAGACAGAAAGCGCGTTCTCACGCACGCCGACCACCCGACGAGCAAACGACCACCGGTCGCGAAGGGGGTGTGTGACGAACCGCCCTCTCTGTGGGGGGTTTCGTCATACACCCCTACCTACGCGCCAACTCGAACGGTGCGAACCCGATCGAAACCCGCGCTCCGAGCCTCAAACGCGCACGGTCGACCACGGCGACCGAGAGACGGGCGCGTGGGACACGCTTTCCTTCTCCGTAGCCCGTAACTATCGGTATCCCGGCACGGCAGTTCGAGGGCAACAGAGCCGAGCCGCGAGGCGGACTCACGGCAGCCCGGGACGGGTGGCTCGCCGCTCCCCCCTCCCCACCCGGCGCAGTTGACTTTCGGCGGATGAGCCGATTCTGAGCCTCGCGACGGCGTTTCACGCAGGGGTTACAGCTGGACGGGGATGCGCGCCTAGCGTCACGCGCGCATCTCTCTCCCCTGAATCAAGGACGTCCCTTTGTTGAAGAAGCTGCTGCCCGCCGCGCTCGCGGCGGTGGCCCTGCTCGCCCCTGCGGCAAACGCCGCGGTGAGCGATCCGGCGAGCCTCGTCGACCCGCTGATCGGCACCGCCAACGGCGGCAACGTGTTCCCGGGCGCGGACACGCCGTTCGGGATGGTGCAGTTCAGCCCCGACGAGACGAACGGCAACCAGGCCGCGAACGTCAACTCCAGCGGGTACTCCGACGGCGTGAACCGCATCCGCGGGTTCGGCCTCGCCCACGTCTCCGGCGCCGGCTGCGGTGGTCTCGCGGGCGACGTCCCGTTCTTCCCCTACGTCGGTGATGTCACCACGTCACCCGCCGCGGACGTCAAAGACGCGACCTACAGCTCCCGCTTCACGACCGCCAACCAGAGCGCGAAGGCGGGCAACTACTCCGTCAGCCTCGACAGCGGCATCAAGGCCGAGCTGTCGGCCACGACCCGCACCGCCGCGGGCCGCTTCACCTACCCGAGCGGCACCAAGTCGACGATGCTCGTGCGCACGAGCGCCGGCCTCGTCGGTTCCAGCGACGCCGACGTGACGATCGACCCCGCCACCCGCACGATCAGCGGCTCCGTGACGTCCGGGAACTTCTGCGGCAATAAGAACCTCGACGGCAACCCGGACCGCACGAGCTACTACACGCTCTACTTCGTCGCGAAGTTCGACGCCGACTTCACGCACTACGGGACGTGGAAGGACGCGACGGTCACCGCCGACGCGAAGACCGCGAGCGGCGGCACGAGCTACGACGGCGGCAGCTCGGGCGGCGTCAGCACGGCCGGCGGCAACCCGACGCCCGGCAAGGGCTCCGGCGCCTACGTCCAGTTCGACACGACCGGCGCGAACAAGCAGGTCGGCGTCCGCGTCGGCGTCTCCTACGTCGACCCGGCGGGCGCGCTGAAGAACCTCGACGCCGAGCAGCCCGAGGGCACGAGCTTCGACGGCGTCGCCACCAAGGCCCACGACGCGTGGAACACGCAGCTGAACCGGATCGAGATCGACGGCGGCACCGCCGCGCAGCAGAAGATCTTCTACACGGCGCTCTACCACTCGCTGCTGCACATGAACGTCTACTCCGACGTCGACGGCCGCTACCGCGGGATGGATCAGAAGACGCACACGATCGAGCCGGGCCAGGGCGCACAGTACGCGACGTTCTCGGGCTGGGACATCTACCGCAGCCAGGTGCAGCTCGTCTCGTTCCTGGATCCGAGCGTCGCCAGCGACATGGCGCAGTCGCTCTACAACCAGTCCACGCAGGATGCCGATGGCCGCTGGGATCGCTGGACGCACAACTCCGGCGCCGTGTCCGTCATGTCCGGCGACCCGTCGCCCGCGTTCGTCGACACCGTCCTGGCGTTCGGCGGCACGAAGTGGAACGCGCAGGCCGGGCTGCAGTCGCTGGTCAAGGCCGCGACGGTCCCGACGCCCGCGGACCTGAGCCATATCGGCTGGATGAACACCGCCAAGGGCCAGCGCCCGTCGCTGGACCGATTCCTGCTCGACGGCTTCTACCCGAACCCGTCCAACGCGTGGAGCGGGGCGAGCGAGACGCTCGAGAACTCGACCGCGGACTTCGCGATCGCCGACCTGGCCAAGCGCCTCGGCGACATGACCACCAACGCGCAGTTCATGACCCGCGCGCAGGCCTGGCAGAACATCTTCCACGTCACGGCGGTCCCGGGTGACGGGCTGGACTCCGGCTACGTGCAGAACCGCGCCGCCGACGGCACCTGGCCGGGGATGGACAAGGCGGGCGGCAGCGACTTCGCCGAGGGCAGCCCCGCGCAGTACCTGTGGAACGTCCCGTTCAACGTCGACGGCCTCTTCGCCGCCCTCGGCGGGCCTGCACAGGCCTCCAAGCGCCTCGACGCCTACTTCCACAACGGCGCCAACTGGGCGTTCACCGGCGCGGGCGGCACGCACCCGGAGCTCAACAACGAGCCGTCGATGTGGGCACCGTGGCTGTTCGCCTGGTCGGGTGAGCCGGCCAAGACGCAGCAGGTCGTGCGCCAGGTCCAGGACACGCTGTGGACGACCGCGACCCGCGGCATCCCCGGCAACGACGACCTCGGGACGATGTCCTCCTGGTACGTCTTCGCCGCGATGGGCATGTACCCGATGATCCCGGGCCGCGCCGAGATGATCCTCGGCAGCCCGACGTTCACGAAGGTCGTCGTCCACCGTCAGAGCGGTCAGACGCTGACGATCAACGCCCCGGCGGCGGCCGCCGGCAAGCCGTACGTCGCCGCGCTCAAGCTCGACGGCGCGGCCTACAACCAGCCGTGGCTGGCGGAGAGCTTCATCTCCGGCGACCACACGCTCGACTACGACCTGACCGACACCGCGACGACGTGGGGCACGAACGCGCCGCTGCCGCCGTCGTTCCGCGGCGGGGAGCAGCCGGCGATCGCGGCGCTCGACCCGTCGAACCTGCAACTCGATCCGGGCGGCAAGGCCGGCGCGACGCTGACGCTGCAGAACACGACGACGGCGCCGCTCACGGTGACGCTCAACAACGCGCCGGCCGACCACATCTCGCTGGCGGCCGACCCGATCGTGCTCGCCCCGGGCGCCCGCGCCACGGCCGACGTCACGATCAGCGCGGACGCGAGCACGCCGAAGGGCACGAAGGCGACGCTCGATCTCGGCCTGAAGGCCTCGACCGGCGAGACGCTGCCGAAGGTCGTCGCCAAGGTCGCGGTCGACGATCCGAAGCCGCTGTCGGCGCTGTTCAACAGCGTCGGCACGGTCACCGACACGCACACGGCCGGTCCGGCGTTCGACTCGACCGGGCACAGCTACTCCCGCGAGGCCCTCGCGGGTGTCGGCATCAGCGGCGGCGCCAAGGTCTCGATCGGCGGGTTCGACTACACCTGGCCGGACGTCGCGACGGGCTCGAACGACAACTACCTCACCGACGGCACGCGCATCGCGCTCGGTGACACGACCGGCGCGATCCGGATCGGCGTCCTCGGCTCTGCCGCCAACGGCCCGTCGAAGACGACCGCCACGGTCACCTACAGCGACGGCAGCACCTCGCAGGCACCGGTGCAGTTCGGCGACTGGACGCTCGGCGGCGGCGGCTCGCAGCCGTCGGCCGGCAACCGCCAGGTCGCGGTGACGCCGCGCCGCACGACCAGCACCGGCACCGAGAACGTGAAGGCGTTCCTGTTCTCGGCCGCGATCGCGCTCGACCCGGGCAAGACCCCCGTGTCGCTGAGCCTCCCGGCCGCCGGCGCCGGCTTCATCCACGTGTTCGCGATCACGCTCGACAAGCGCGGTCCGCTGCCCTTGACCCAGCTGTTCGATCAGGCCGGGATCGCGCGTGACGCGTTCCACGCGGAGGCGTCGCTGGACTGGACCGGGCACGCGTTCTCGAAGGAGGCGCTGGCGGCCAAGGGCGCCGCGCCGGGCGCGTCGATCAACGCCGACGGGCTCAGCTACACCTGGCCGGATGTGCCGACCCCCGGCTTCGACAACCTGGAGGTCGCGGGCCAGCGGATCGCGCTCGGCCCGGTCGAGGGGGCGACGAAGCTCGGCTTCCTCGCCACCGCGATCAAGGGCCCGGCCGACACGGTCGCGACAATCGCGTACACGGACGGCTCGCTCGTGAGCGCGCCGCTGTCGTTCAGCGACTGGACGCCCGGCAACCTGCAGGCGAACAACTCGCTGGTGTTCGAGACGACCTACCGCGACACGACGGCCGGGACGGACACCACCCACGCCGCGATGTACTCGACCACGCTCCCGCTCGCCGCGGGCAAGCGGCCCGCGTGGGTCCGTCTGACCTCGCCGACGGCGGGCAACTCGGCGATCCACGTCTTCGCGGTCGCGACCGACGGCAAGCCGATCGTCTCGACGTCGGCCGACGCGCCCGTCGGCGGCTCGGTGCCGGCGACGCTCGCGCTGACGCTGGGCGCGCCGGCGAGCTTCGGCGCGTTCGCGCCGGGCGTGACGAAGGACTACAGCGCGGCCACGACGGCGACGGTCACCTCGACGGCGGCCGACGCGGCGCTGACCGTGTCCGACCCCGGCCACCTGGCCAATGGCGCGTTCGCGCTCGCGAGCCCGCTGGTGGTCGACCTGGCGCCGGCGACCTGGAACGGTCCCGTGACCGGCGGCGTCGTCGGCATCACGTTCAAGCAGCACGTCGACGCGAACGACCCGCTCCGGACGGGCGCGTACAGCCAGACGCTGACGTTCACGCTCTCGACGACGAACCCGTAGCCCAACCGCTCGGCCGGCGGCGCATTCGCGCGTCGCCGGCCGAGTAGTTTTCGCCGCGCGGCCCTACAAGGGCCATGAAGTCCATCCTCCCCATCGCCGCGGCCGCGCTGCTCCTCGCGCCGCCGGCGGCCCTCGCGGCTCCCTACCGCGTCTATGCGTGCTCCGGCCCCGACCACGCCCCGCTGTCGATGCACCCGTTCGAGCCGTATGAAGTACCGGTGCCGACGATGAACCACTACGACCGCTGCCGCGGGCCGGAGTCCTCAGCCGTGTTCGAGTGGGCGCCGGGGATGATCCCGGCGAGCCAGACCGGCGGTTGGTGGCTGCGCGCGCCCGAGGGCACCGCGTTCACGCAGGTGCGCTGGACGGGAAGTGTCAGCGGCGCCCGTGAGCCTGGCGCACACGTCGAGCTCGACACCGACATCGGCCTCGTCGCCTCCTGGGCCGGCGACTTGGGCGAGGCCGCGCGAACGTTCGCGTTGCCTGCCGGGAGCTCGCTGATCGAGCTCCGTCAGACGTGTCGGGCAGCCCTGTGCGCCGGGCCCGTGCAGACGAGCACCTCGGCCCTGTCCGCGGAGCTCGACGACCCCGAGGCGCCGGCCGCCACCCACGTCGCCGGGCTCCCCGAGACCGCGCACGGCCTTGCCGCGGTGACCTTCGCCGCGGCCGACCGCGGCTCCGGGCTGGCCCGCGCGGCGCTCACGGTCGACGGCACCGTGCGCGCGACAGCGCTGTCGTGCGAGTCCTTGCCGGGTGACGCACATGGCTTCCAGGCGGTGGTCCCGTGTCCGCCGGCCGCACCGGTGGAGCTGGCGTTCGACAGCGCGCGGGTTCCCGATGGCGCCCACGTCGTGAGCGCCACGCTCGAGGATGCCGCCGGCAACCTCGAGACGGTCTACGGGCCGGTCACGCGAATGAGCGACAACTCCCCGCCGGTCGCGGGTCAGGTGACCGTCGCGCGCACCGGCGACACGCTCACGGCGACGCCCGCCGGGTTCGATGGCCAGGCCGTCGCGTACACGTATCGCTGGCTGCGCTGCGCACCCGAGTGCGGTGGGATCGAGAGCGCCACGCACTCGCGCTACCGGGTGTCCGCCGCCGACGCCGGCCACGCTGTCCGCGCGGTCGTGACGGCCACCGACCTCGGCGGCGCGACCAGCGTCCGCAGCGCCGCGCTGACCATCCCGGCGGCTACGTCCGCGTCCGCCGCGACGCCCCCGTCGCCGCCCGCCCTCACGCCGCCCGCCGCGATCGCACCGGTCCGCAACGTCTCGCTCTCGAGGCGAACGATCAAGGTCTCCTACGGCAAGCGGGTCGAGGTCCGGGGGCGCGTGACCGGCGCGGACGGAGCGCCAGCCGCCGGGGCGACCCTCGACGTGGGAGCCAAGCTGCGCATGCGCGGCGCGACGGCGCGGCGCGAGGGAAGCATCGGCAGCGCGAGCGACGGGCGCTTCACCTACGTCGCCCCCGCGGGCGCCTCACGCGACCTGAAGATCGGCGCCGCGACCGTGCGCCTGCTGGTCACCGCCGCCGGCACGTTGCGCGCGAGCCGCCACGGCGCGCTCGTGCGCTTCTCGGGCCGCCTGCGCGGCGGCCACATCCCGCACGGCGGGGTGCTCGTGGAGATCCGCGCGGGGAGACGCGTCGTCGCACTCGTCCGGACCGACGGCCACGGCGCCTACCGCGCAACGCGAAGGGCCACGAGGCAGTCGTTCCGCGCTCGCACCCGCGCGGACAGCTCGTGGCCCTTCGTTTCCGCCCCTGTGGGTTCCCCCGTCAGTGCGTGACCGCCTCGATCGGGCGCTCGGATCCCAACCCGGTCTCTGAGCGCACGAACAGCTCGTTGAACGTGCGCTCCGCCTTGTGCTCGCGGCTGAGCATCGTGCCCAGGTAGCAGCCGAGGAAGCCGAGCGGGATCGAGATGATGCCCGGGTTCGAGAGCTCCCAGCCGATCGGCGAGCCGGTCACGGTGTCGGCGCCGGGCCACACCTTCGGGCTCACGATCACCAGGAAGATCGAGCTCACGACGCCGAGCAGGACGCCGGTGATCGCGCCGGTCGTATTGAACCGCCGCCACGTCAGCGCGAGCAGCAGCGCCGGGAAGTTCGCGCTGGCGGCGACGGCGAACGCCAGGCCGACCATGAACGACACGTTCAGGCCCGAGCCGCCGATGACGGCGATGATGATCGCGATCAGCCCGATCGCGAACGCGGCGATGCGCGCCACCATGACCTCCTCGTGCTCGGAGTCCTGGCCCTTGCGCACGATCGAGGACCAGATGTCGTGCGAGAACGCGCTCGACGCGCTCAGCACCAACCCGGCCACGACCGCGAGGATCGTGGCGAACGCCACGCCCGCGATCAGCGCCAGGAAGAGATCGCCGCCGAACGTCCCCTCGCCGCCGCCGAGGAACGCCGCCAGGTTCGGCGCGGCGAGATTGCCGCCCTTGCCCGCCGCCTCCACGCCGCCCTCGCCCAGGAACGCGCGAGCGCCGAAGCCGATGAACGTCGTCAGCAGGTAGAAGAAGCCGATGATGAACATCGCCCAGACCACGCTCGAGCGCGCGGCCTTGGCGTTGCGCACCGTGAAGAACCGCATCAGGATGTGCGGCAGCCCGGCCGTGCCGAGCACGAGCGCGAGCCCCAGCGACACGGTGTCCAGCGGCTTGGGCAGGTAGGTGCCCGGGCCGAGCGAGAACGTCGACTCGGCGGTCGTGTTCGCCTCCGCCCGGTTGAACAGCTCGACCGGGTTGAAGCCGACCTTGCCGAGCACGAAGATCGACATCACGAGGATGCCCGCCATCAGCAGTACGGCCTTGACGATCTGCACCCACGTCGTGGCGACCATGCCGCCGAAGATCACGTAACAGAGCATGAAGACGCCGGTGATGATCACGGCGAGCGAGAAGTCGATGCCCACGAGCGCCTGGATCAGCACGCCCGCGCCGACCATCTGCGCGATCAGGTAGAAGGTCACGACGGCGAACGTGCCCAGGGCCGCGGCAGCGCGCGCCGGCGTCTCGTTCAGACGGAAGGAGAGCACGTCGGCGATCGTGTACTTGCCCGCGTTGCGCATCCGCTCGGCGAGCAGGAACATCACCGTCAGGAACGCGACGAGGAACCCGATCGAGTACAGGAACCCGTCGAAGCCGTAGAGGAAGATCAGGCCCGCGATGCCGAGGAACGACGCGGCGCTGAGGTAGTCGCCGGAGATCGCCAAGCCGTTCTGGCGGCCGGTGATCTGGCGGCCCGCGGCGTAGAAGCCGACCGCGCTCGTCGCCCGCTTCGACGCCCAGAAGGTGATCCCGAGCGTGATCGAGAGGACGATGGCGAAGATCACCACGGCCTCGGTGTTGATGTCGGCGAGCAGCGTCATCGCGCGACCTCCTGACGCGGTTCGCCGCGCTCGAAGCGCCCGGTCTCCTCGTCGGCGACCCCGGCGGCCGCGACCGCATCGGAGAGCGGGTCGAACTCCTTCTCGGCCTTGCGCAGGTACCAGATGCCCAGCACGAAGACCATGACGAACTGCGTCAGCGCGTAGCAGTAGCCGACGGTCAACCCCTCATAGACGGACTCGCCCATGAAGTCGGGCGCGTACCCGGCCACGATGATGAACGCCATGTAGTACGCGAGGAAGAAGATCGTCGCGGGGACGACGAAGCTCCGCCGCTTCTTGACCAGCTCGCGGAACTCCTCCGAGCGCTCGATGCCATCCCAGTCCACCATCGCGTCTCTCCTCCTCACCGCGGGGTATCGCGGTGAACGTACGCGCGGTGGCCCATCGCGAAACCGTGAATCGATCAGCGGTCGCTGTGGCGCGACGAACGGTCACACGGGAGCGACAGGCGGCGCGCGCTCAACCGCCCGCCGCGTTGGCCTTCAGCGGCGGGCACGTCCCGCCCGGCTTGGTCACCCGCTCGAAATGCCAGACCTCGTTCGCGTAGATCTGGCAGAGCCCGAACTCCGGGCCGTGCTGGATCATCCAGTAGGCGGCGTCGGTCGGGCCGATGTCGACCGCCAACCCCTTGACGTGGGTCGAACGGCCGGGGGTGTTGACGTACTGGCGCGCGATCCGCTTGCTGCCGTAGCGGACGATCGCCTCGTCGAGCAGTTGCTGCTGGTACTGCTTGCTGCGCCGGCCGCTCGTGACGCGCACCGTGATCCCATCGCGCCGCGCGGCGGCGGTCGCGCGGGTCAGCGCACGCTGGAGCGCGGGATCGAGGCCCTTGGCCGAGGGAGTCGCGGTCGCGACGACGCGCGGGGCGGACGGGCTCGCCCCCGAGGTGTCGAGCGCGTAGTACAAGCAGGCGGCGGCCACGGCGGCGACCGCGAGACAACGGGGAATCGTGCGGTTCATCCCATCCAGGCAAGCGCCGCGCCCGTTGCGTCCGCGTACGCGCTTTCGCATACCTTTTCGCAACCTCGCCCCGCCTACAGTGGACTGGATGCGGGTGCTGATCGCCGAGGACGAGCGCTTCCTCGCCGAGGCGCTGCAGACGGGCCTGCGGCGCGAGGCGATCGCCGCCGACATCGCGCTCGACGGCGACGAGGCGCTCGCGCGCATCGCCGTCACCGAATACGACGTCCTCGTGCTGGACCGCGATCTCCCCGGCACCCACGGCGACGAGGTCGCGCGGGTAGTGGCCCGCGAACACCCCGGCGTGAGGATCGTGATGCTGACCGCGGCCGCGCGCCTGGACGACAAGCTCGGTGGCTTCGCGCTCGGGGCCGACGACTACCTGGCCAAGCCATTCGCCTTCGAGGAGCTGGTCGTGCGCCTGCGCGCCCTCGCGCGCCGGCCGCCGGCGGTCGCACCGCCCGTGCTGGAGTTCGCCGGCGTCACGCTGGACCCGTTCCGCCGCGAGGTCTACCGCGACGGCCGCTACGTGAAGCTCACCCGCAAGCAGTTCGCCGTGCTCGAACTGCTGCTGCGCGCGGACGGCGGCGTGGTGAGCGCGGAGACGATGCTCGAGAAGGCGTGGGACGAGCACGCCGACCCGCTCACGACCGCGCCGCGGGTGACGATGTCGACGCTGCGCAAGGCGCTCGGCGAGCCCGACCTGATCGTCACCGTGTCCGGCGCCGGCTACCGCCTCGCCGCGCCATGAGCGCCCGCCTACGGCTCACTTTGAGCTACGCCGCATTCCTCGTCGCCGCCGGCGCCGTCGTCGCGTTCGCGGTCTACGTCGTCCTGCGCTACGTCCCGAACTACCCGCTCACGGCGGCGAACCCGCAGGACCCGCCGGTCGTCGCCTCGCGGCCCGAGATCCTGCACGCGGTCGTGACGTACTCGGCGTGGAGCCTGGCGCTGCTCGCCGTGATCGGCCTCGTGGGCGGGTGGCTGCTCGCGGGCTGGATCCTGCGTCCGCTGCAGGACATCAACGAGGCCGCGCGGATCGCGGCGGGCGGGCGGCTCGACCATCGCATCAACCTCACCGGGCGCAGCGACGAGTTCAAGGAGCTGGCCGACAACTTCGACGACATGCTCGCCCGGCTCGACAGCGCGTTCGCCATGCAGGAGCGCTTCGTCGCCAACGCGTCGCACGAGCTGCGCACGCCCTTGGCGGTCACCGCCACGATGCTCGACGTCGCTCGCGCCGATCCAAAGCAGGACAACGAGCTGCTGCGCCGCCTGCAGCTCACCAACGCCCGCAGCGTCGGGCTGCTCGAGGCGCTCCTGCGGCTCGCCGACGCGAACGCCGTCAGCGCGACCTTCCAGTCCGTCGACCTCGCCGAGATCACCCGCGAGGCGCTCGCCGAGGCCGAGCCCGGCGCCGTCACCGTCGAGGCCGTGCTCGCTCCGGCCACCGTCACCGGCGACCCGGCGCTGCTCACGCAGGTGGCGGCCAACCTCGTGCAGAACGCGATCCGCCACGGCTACACGACCGCGCTCGTCACCACGACCGCAGACGGCACGCTGCGGGTCGAGAACGACGGTGCGCTGTACTCGCCGCAGGCCGCCGCCCGGCTCGTCGAGCCGTTCCTGCGCGGGAACGGCAGGACACGCGGCGAGGGTTACGGGCTCGGCCTGGCGCTCGTCGCGCGGATCACGACCCTGCACTCCGGGACGCTGACCATCGTCCCGCGCGACGGCGGTGGCCTGGTGGTCACGGTGGTCCTGCCATCAGCCATGCGTGATCGGGGTCGTTGTGGAACTGCCACGCGCGGCGTGGACCGGCCATGACGTTCAGGTAGTAGGAGCGGTACCCGGGCGGGACGCCGACCGGGTGGTAGCCGCGCGGGACGAGCACCGTGTCGCGGTCGCGGGCGACGAGCGCCTCGTCGAGCTCGCGATCGTCGGTGTAGACGCGCTGGACGACGAAGCCGTGCGCCGGATCGACCCGGTGGTAGTACGTCTCCTCGAGCAGCGTCTCCTCCGGCGGCGCGTCGCGTTCGTGCCGGTGCGGCGGGTAGCTCGACCAGTGCCCGGCAGGCGTCTGGACCTCGGTGACCAGCAGGCGCTCGGCCTCGCGACCGCTCATCAGGATGTTGTGGATCGTGCGGGTCATCGTGCCGGTGCCGCGGGTCTCGGGCTCGATCTCCGAGCCCGGTAGGACGCGCGCCGAAGCTCCGCCGGATGGCGCCGGCGCCCAGCACAAGCCGATCTCCGCGCCGCCCGCGCCACCGCGCACGGTCACGCTCGACCCCGGTGGGAGGTAGGCCGCGTCGGGCGCCCCCTCGAACGGCGTCGCGCGGGAGCCGAGCCCGGTCCACTCGCCGACGTCGGCGTGACCGGCGATCACGACGACGCACAGCTCGCGCTCACCGGTGTCGCGCGCGGCGGTCTCGCCCTCGGCGAGCCGCAGCGCCTCGAAACCCACGTAGGTCCAGCCCGCGAGCTCCGGCGTGACGGCGACGATCGTCGTGCCCTCGGTCGCGGGCGGGACGAGCAACTCGGACGCCATCAGTTGGTCTCCACGTAGGCGCGCTGCCGGGCACGCGCCCGCTCATAGGCCGCGCGCGCCTCTCGGACGGATGCCTCGCCGCCCACCTCGGCGACGGGCACGTCCCACCAGCCGTCGAAGTCGGGAACGCCCTGGTAGCGGTCGGTCTCGACGTACACACAGGTCGGACCGGCCGCGCCGCGCATCCCTTCCAGCGCCGAACGCAGCTCCTCCAGCGTCTCCGCGCGGGTCACCGGCACGCCGAGCGCGGCCACGCTGGCCGCCAGGTCGACCGGCAGCGGCGCGGGCAGCCCGCCGTTGTCGTCGCGCGGCAGCTGCCCGTTGTCGGCGGAGCGCAGGATCGTGCCGAAGCCCGCCGAGCCGACCGAGCGCGAGAGCGCGCCGATCGACGCGTACCCGTGGTTGTCGACCAGCACGATCCGGATCGGGATCCGCTCCTGGACCGCGGTCACGAGCTCCCCGGGCGACATCAGCCACGAGGCATCGCCTACCAGCACCCACACCTCGCGCTCCGGCGCCGCCAGCTTGACGCCCATCCCGCCCGGAACCTCGTAACCCATGCACGAGAAGCCGTACTCGACGTGGTAGCCCTTCCCGAGCGGGTCGCGGGCGCGCCAGAGCTTGTGCAGGTCGCCGGGCGCCGAGCCGGCCGCGTTGACGACGACGCCGCTGTCGCCCGCGACGTCGTTGACGGCGCCGATGACCGCCGACTGGCGCAGCGGAGCGTCCGCCGGGCCGGGCGCGACGAGCTCGGCGACGGTTCGCGCCCACGCGCCCGAGAGCTCCCCGGCGCGGGTCGTCCAGGCCGCGGGGGCGCGGTGCCCCGTCAACGCCGCGCGCAGCGCGACCAGCGCCTCGCGCGCGTCGGCCTCGACCGCCACACCCGCGTGCTTGTGCACGTCCAGCGAGGCCACGTTGACGTTGACGAACCGCACGCCCGGGTCCTGGAACGCGGTCTTGGACGCCGTCGTGAAGTCGCCCCAGCGCGTCCCGACGCCGATCACCACATCGGCCTCGGCGGCCATTGCGTTCGCCGCCGCGGTGCCGGTCGCGCCGACCGCGCCGAGCGCGAGCGGGTTGTCGGAGAGCAGCGCGCCGCGACCGGCCTGCGTCTCGCACACGGGGATGCCGGTCAAGGCCGAGAACGCGTGCAGCTCGCTGAGCGCCTCGGCGTAGACCGTGCCGCCGCCGGCGACGATCAGCGGGCGCTGGGCCGACGCGATCAGCGCCACGGCGCGCTCGATCGCACCCGGGGCGGGCGGCCGGCGCCAGATCGTCCACACCCGCTCCTCGAGGAACGCGTCGGGCACCTCGACCGCCTCGGTCTGCAGGTCCTCGGGCAGCGCGAGCACCACCGCGCCGGTCTCCGCCGGGTCGGTGAGCACCCGCATCGCCTCCAGCAGCGAGGGGACGAGCTGCTCCGGCCGCGTGATGCGGTCGAAGAAGCGCGACACCGGCTTGAACGCGTCGTTGGCGGTCATGATCGCGTCGTGCGGCGCCTCGATCTGCTGCAGCACGGGGTGCGGCGCACGGGTGGCGAACGTGTCGCCCGGGAGCAGCAGGACCGGGAGCCGGTTGACGGTGGCGACCGCCGCGCCGGTGACCATGTTCGTCGCGCCCGGACCCACCGAGGACGTGCACGCCCACGTCGCGAGGCGGTTGCGCTGGCGCGCGTAGGCGGTGGCGACGTGCACCATCGACTGCTCGTTGCGGGCCGGGACGTAGCGCAGGTGACCCTCCGAGAGCGCCTGCCCCATGCCGGAGAGGTTGCCGTGCCCGAAGATGCCGAGACAGCCGGCGAAGAACGGCGTGGGGACACCGTCGCGCTCCACCTGCTGGACCGCGAGGAAGCGGACGAGGGCCTGCGCGACCGTGAGCCTCATGTCAGGACTCCTTCGAGCTCGTGGAGGGTGGGCATCGCGTCCGCGCACGCCAGCCGCGAGGCGACGATCGAGCCGGCGGCGTTGGCCATCCGCACCGCCCGCTCGGGCGGCCAGCCTTGCAGCAGGCCATAGGCGAGCGAGCCGCCGAAGGCGTCGCCCGCCCCGAGCCCGCAGACGACGTCGGTGGGGACGGGCGGGATCTCGGTGCGGCGCTCCGCCGTCGCGACGAGCACGCCGGCGGGACCCTGCTTGACGACCGCGACCTGCACGCCGAGCTCGAGCAGCCGGTCGGCCGCGGTGTGCGGGTCGCGCGTGCCGACGGCGACCTCGACCTCCTCGCGATTGCCGACCGCGACGGTGGCGAAGCGCAGCGCCTGACGGGCGTATTCGGTCGCCTCGGCCGGATCGGCCCAGAACATCGGCCGGTGGTCGAGGTCGTGGATGACCGGCGCGCCCGCTCGCGCCTCGAGCGCGGCGAGCGTCGCCGCGCGGCTCGGCTCCGCGCTGAGCCCGGTGCCCGTCGTCCACAGGAACCCCGCGCCGCGGATCGCGTCGAAGTCGAGCTCGTCGACCGTGATCGTGAGATCGGGCGCGGTCGGCTCGCGGTAGAAGAGCAACGGGAAGTCGTCGGGCGGGTGCACCTCGCAGAACGCGAGCGGCGTCCGCAGCGTCGGATGCACGCCGACGAAGCGGTCGTCGACGCCGAACTCGCGCAGCGCGCGGCGGCAGTAGACGCCGAACGGGTCGTCCCCGACCTTCGTGATGACGGCCGCCGCGGCGCCCAGCCGGGCCGCGGCCACCGCGACGTTCGTCGGCGAGCCGCCGAGCGACTTGGCGAACGTCGCCACGTCCTCGAGCCCCACGCCGATCTGCTCCGGGTAGAGATCGACGCTGATCCGCCCCATCGTCAAGAGGTCCAATGCGGTCATGCCGTCACCTCCGCGGTCTTCACCGGCCGCCCTTCGCGGACGGACATCCAGGCCGCCAGCCCCGCCACGAGCGGCGCGCGGGCGTCGCGCGGGCCCACCGCGGGCGGCACCCCGGTGCTGACGGCGTGCACGAACGCCTGCCACTCGCGCAGGTAGCTCGGGATGTAGCGCTCGAGGAAGAAGTACGGCAGCGTCGCCGACGAGGTCCCGGTGGCGGTCGAGACGGTCGCCGTGTGCCCGAGCGGGTTGCCGGAGGCCGCCATGCCCTCCGAGCCGAACACCTCGACGCGCTGGTCGTAGCCGTAGCGCGCACGGCGCGAGTTGTCGATCGTCGTCAGGCAGCCGTTCTCGTGAACGAGGGTGATCACCGCGGTGTCGACGTCGCCGACGCCGGCGATCGCCGGGTCGACCCTGACGGCGGCACGCGCATAGACCTCCTCGATCTCCGAGCCGACCACGTAACGCGCCATGTCGAAGTCGTGGATCGTCATGTCCAGGAACAGGCCGCCTGAGCTGCGAGCGTACTCCAGGGGCGGCGGGTCAGGGTCGCGGCTGGTGATGCGGGCGATGTGCGGCTCGCCCACGGTCCCGTCGGCCACCGCGGCGGCGACGGCCGCGTGGGCGGGGTCGAACCGGCGGTTGAACCCGATCTGGAACGGCACGCCGGTCGACGCCACGACCGTCAGCGCCCGGTCCAGGGTCGCCAGGTCGAGCGACACGGGCTTCTCGCAGAAGACCGCCTTGCCGGCCTGCGCGGCGGCGATGATCTGGTCGACGTGGAACCCGGTCGGCGTGCAGATCGCGACCGCATCCACCTCGGGCGCCGCGATCAGCTCCTCCGCCGTCTCGGCGGCGAGCACGCCCAACCGCGCCGCCACCTCGCGCGCGACCGGCTCGTAGGCGTCATAGACCACCGACACCGCCGCGCCCGGCACCTGACGCTCGAGCAGCTCGGCGTGCATGCGCCCGATCCGGCCGACGCCGAGCACCCCGATGCGCAATGTCTCCGTCGCGATCGCCATCAGTCCTCCCGCAGTGACACGACGTTCTCCCAGCTCCCGGACTGCACCGAGCGCAGCAGCGCGGCCTGCACCGCCACCCACTCGAGCGCCTGGGCGAAGCCGACCTCGTGCTGGCGATCCTCGACCACCGCGCGCAGGTACTCGAGGTCCTCGATGACGATCAGGTCCTCGAACCCGATCCCGTTCGCCGCGCCCGGCACGAACGCGCCGTGGTACGGAAAGCGGTCGCCGCCATAGACGGTCGTGTACCCGGACGAGGGATCGTCGGTGCGCCGGTAGTGGCGCAGCCGGTTGAGGTCCTCGAGGTTCCAACCCAGCGCGCCGTCGGTGCCGTAGACGTCGAACGCCATCTGACTCTCTGGCCCGACGATCGCGCGGCTGGCCTCGAACGTGCCGCGGGCGCCGCCCGAGAACTCGCACAACACCGCCGCGTAATCCTCGTTGGTGACCTCGCCGCGCGGGTCCTCGGGGCGGCCGCGGCCGTAGTGCCCGGCGCCCGGGATCGCCAGCGGGCGCTCGCGGATGAACGTCTCCGTGGTGCCCACCAGGCGGGTGATCGGGCCGACCAGGAAGTGGGCGAGATCGACGGCGTGAGAGAGCAGGTCGCTCGTCACGCCGTAGCCGCCCTCGTCGAGCAGGAAGCGCCAGGAGAGCAGGCCGAGCGGGTCGGCGCCGTACATCGAGAAGAAGCGCCCGCGGTAGTTGGTGAGCGCGCCGAGCGAACCCGTGTCGAGCTGCTGCTTGGCGTAGCGCACGAGCGGCGCCCAGCGGTAGTTGAAGCCCACGCCGGTGATCACGCCCGCGTGCCGGCAGACCTGCTCGGCGCGTGCGGTCTGCGCCGGCGTCCCGCCGACGGGCTTCTCGCAGAACACGTGCTTGCCCGCCTGCGCGGCGGCCTCGATCAGCTCGAGGTGGAGCATGTTCGGCGCGGTGATGAACACGACCTCGACCGCCGGGTCGTCGATCACCGCGCGCCAGTCGGCAGACGCCGCGGCGAAGCCGAACGAGCCCAGCGCCTCGTCACGCCGCGCCGGCACGGTGTCGGCGCAGTGGGCGAGGACCGGGTCGAACGTCCGGTCCTCGAAGTGGGTGCGGATGCGCTGCATCGAGCGCGCGTGGGCGTGCCCGAGCCAGCCGAGGCCGATGACGCCGACCCCGATCTGGCGTCGTTCGCGATTAGAGCGCTCTACCACTTGACGGTCGCCATTGTCTGCACGCGATACGCGATCTGTCAAGGATTGTCGTTAGAGCGCGCTATGCCTAAAGTGCGTTCGATGACCACTCCCGGCCGACCGCCGACGATGGAGGACGTCGCCGCCGAGGCGGGCGTCTCGCGGGCGCTCGTCTCGCTGGTCATGCGTGGGAGCCCCAAGGTCTCCGAGTTGCGCCGCGCGCGCGTCCTGGAAGCCGCCGAGCGGCTGCGGTACCGCCCCAACGCGATGGCCCGCAGCCTCGCGTCGTCGCGGACGATGACGATCGGCGTGCTGCTCAACGACCTCCACAACCCGTTCTTCGCCGACATCGCCGGCGGGATCGAGGCGCTCGCGTCAGAGCTCGGCTATCAGCTGCTCCTGGGCACCGGCCGCCGCCATCCCGAGCGCGAGCGGACCGTGGTGACGTCGTTCGTCGACTACCGCGTCGACGGCCTGATCCTCGTCAGCCCGCGCCTGGACGAGGCCGACCTCGCGGCGGCCGCCCGGAGCATCCCGACCGTCGTCACCGGGCGCGAGATCGACGCGCCGGAGATCGACACGCTCGCGATCGACGAGCCGCTCGGCGTGCGCGCCGTCGTGAGCTACCTCGCCGGCCTCGGCCACACCGAGATCCTGCACGTGACCGGTGGCGACGGCGCGGGCGCCGCCACCCGCCTGCAGTGCTTCCGCGCCACCATGGAGGCGGCCGGTCTCGGGCCTGGCCGTTTGATCGAGGGCGACTTCACCGAGGAGGCGGGTGTGCAGGCCGCGCAGGCGATCCTCACCCGCGGCGACCTTCCCACCGCCGTCTTCGCCGCCAACGACCTCACCGCCGCGGGCATGATGGACACGTTCGTGCGCGCCGGCCTGCGGATCCCGGCCGACATCTCGCTCGTCGGCTACGACAACATCTACATCGCCGCGCTGCGCCAGCTGTCGCTGACCACCGTCGATCAGCCGCGCGCGGCGATGGGCCGCCAAGCGCTCGAGCTGCTGCTCGAGCGCATCGACGGCCGGACGGAGCGGGTGCGGCGGCTGCTGGAGCCGAGGCTCATCGTCCGCGACACCGTGGGACGGGCGCGCAGCCGCTAGCCGTTGCCCTCCGCGTCGCGTTCCTTGATCTTGCCCTCCAGCTGGGCCATGACGCTGGGATCGCGCAAGGTGGTGACGTCACCCAGCTCGCGCCCCTCGGCGATGTCTCGCAGCAGCCGGCGCATGATCTTCCCCGAGCGCGTCTTGGGCAGGTCGTCGGCCCAGATGATCCGCTTCGGGCGGGCGAACTTGCCGATCCGATCGGCGACCTTCTCGCGGATCTCGGCGATCAGCTCGTCGGTGCCGTCGAGGTCGCCCTCGAGGGTCACGAACGCGGTGATCGCCTGGCCGGTGTCCTCGTCGGCCTGGCCGATCACGGCCGCCTCGGCGACCTTGCCGTGGGAGACGATCGCGGACTCGACCTCCGCGGTGCTCAGGCGATGGCCGGAGACGTTCACGACGTCGTCGATGCGCCCGATGATCCAGAAGTAGCCGTCCTCGTCGCGGCGCGCGGCGTCGCCGACGAGGTAGGTGTCCTTGCCGAACTTGTTCCAGTAGGTCTCGACGAAGCGGTCGTCCTCCTTGTAGAGGGTCCGCAGCATCGACGGCCAAGGCCGCTTGAGGACCAGGTAGCCCTGCTCGGTGCCGGCGTCGTTGCCCTCCTCGTCCACGACGGCGGCCTCGATGCCCGGCAGCGGCTTGCCCGCCGAGCCCGGCTTGGCGTCCAGCAGGGCCGGCAGCGTCGTGATCATGACCCCGCCGGTCTCGGTCTGCCACCACGTGTCGACGATCGGGCAGCGCCCGCCGCCGACGACCTTCCAGTACCACAGCCATGCCTTCGGGTTGATCGGCTCGCCCACGGTCCCGAGCAGCCGCAGCGAGGACAGGTCGTGCGAGGCGGGGTGCTCGACGCCCCACTTCATGCATGCGCGGATCGCGGTCGGCGCGCAGTACATGATCGTCACCTTGTAGCGCTCGACGATCTCCCACCAGATGTCCTTGCCGGGGTAGTCCGGTGCGCCCTCGTACATCACCGAGGTCGTGCCGTTCGCCAGCGGCCCGTAGATGATGTAGGAATGACCGGTGACCCAGCCGACGTCGGCGGCGCACCAGTAGATGTCCTCCTCCGGCTTGAGGTCGAACACCGCGGCGTGGGTGTAGGCGACGCCGGTGAGGTAGCCGCCGGTGGTGTGCAGGATGCCCTTGGGCTTGGCCGTCGAGCCGGACGTGTAGAGGATGTAGAGCGGGTCCTCGGCGTCCATCGGCTCGGGCGGGCAGTCGGCGTCGGCGGCCTCGAGCAGCTCGCCGTACCAGTGGTCGCGCCCGGCCTTCATCGGCGCGTCGTTGTCGGAGCGCTTGACGACGACGATCGTGTCCACGAGGTCGCCGATGACCTCGTCGACGTTCTCCTTGATCGGCGCGGTCTTGCCCTTGCGGCGGGCACCGTCGACGGTGATCAGGATCTTCGCCTCGGAGAACTCGATCCGCTCGCGCACCGACTCGGCGCTGAAGCCGCCGAAGACGACGTTGTGGATCGCGCCGATGCGCGCGCAGGCGAGCATCGCCACCGCGACCTCGGGGATCATCGGCAGATAGACCGCGACGACGTCGCCCTTACGGACGCCCAGCGACTTCAGCGCGTTGGCGAACTTCTGGACGTCTGAGTGCAGGTCGGCGTAGGTGACGTCGAGCTCTTCGCCCTCCTCACCGCGCCAGTGGTAGGCGACGCGACCGCCGTTGCCCGCCTCGACGTGGCGATCGAGGCAGTTGTAGGAGACGTTGAGCTTGCCGCCGACGAACCACTTCGCAAACGGCGGGTTGGACCAGTCGAGGACCTGCTCCCACTTCGTGTCCCAGTGCAGCGCCTCGGCGCGCTCGGCCCAGAACGCCTCGTAGTCCTCGCCCTGCTCGTAGATCTTCGGGTCAGTGATGACCGCCTGCTCGACGAAGTCCTCAGACGGCGAGAATTTCTCGTCGTCGAGCAGTTCCTCGAGTTGTTGCTCGAGTGTCTGACCTTCGGTCGCCATGCCGTCTCCTCGTTCGCGTCAGCTGCAGCCTTCCTACCCGAAGGCCTACCACGCTACGACGGCGGATGCGAGAAGGTTGCGGGCGAGTTGCGCTTCTAGGCGGCGGGCTAGTTGCGCTTCTTACGCTTGCGCCGCGCGGGCGCGGGACCCGATTCGGCGGCGGGAGTGGCCGCGGGCGCGCCGCGGCGCTGCCGGGGCGGGGGCCGTTCGGGCGTCGGCCACGGCACGGCGTCGCCGGTCGCCCACGCGGGCAGGTCCCCGCCCGGCCAGCGGCCGAGCAGGACGAAGCCCAGCGCGCCGAGCCAGAAGATCTGCACGATCGGCAGCGGGAAGAGCACCATCATCGCGCCCGAGGCGATGCCGATGTAGCCGAGCATGCGGGTGAGCAGGCCGACGCGCATCGCGTTCAGCGCGACCAACACGAGGCCGACCGCGAGCAAGAGCGTGCCCAGCTGATACAGCAGCCGCGCGTAGACGATCAGGCCGTTGTCGGCGTCGGTCGCTGCCTGGACCGTCCGGTTGGAGTCCAGGTACTCGCTGACCACCTGCAGGCTGCCGAGCTGCGACATCAGGACGCTGATGCCGAGCACGACACCGCCGACGATCGGCACGTAGATGATGAACCGCCGGAACACGGGGAGCCGTGAGCGGGTGGCGACCCCGAGGAAGCCGACGCACCACGCGACCCCCAACCACCCGATGAACCCGCCGAGGCCGATCAGGATCACGAGCACGGTCTTGGTGTCCAGGTACTCGAAGAACGCGTTCTGCAGCGACGGCAGCGCACCCACGTCGCCGGGCTTGGCCGCGCGCACCAGCGTCTCGAGCCCGCTGACCTTCGGCATGTCGCGCTGCAGCACCTGCTGCAACACGTAGAACGCCAGCAGGCCGAGGGCGCCTACGAGCGCCGCGATGCCCGCGCGCTGCCGATGGCGCTTCTCCCATGCGAGCTGCTGCTCGGGGTTCGCGATCGCCGGTTCGGGTTCAGCCGTCACGGCGGACACTCTAGTGGCGTGTTGCAGGGGGAAGACCCGCGCGCTTGACCGGCTCGGGCGGGAGCTCGTTGCGGCCGACCACGCGGGAGACGCGATCGCCGGCGTACAGGACGATGTCCAGCGCGGGCGCGGCGAGCTTGATCAGCGCCTCGATCCGGCGCCTACGTGAGAGCTGACTGGCGCTGCGATAAGGCACGACGCCGCGATTGTAGACTCGCTGCTCGTGCTGGTGAGCGAGGTCATGACGGAAGCGGTGGTCACCGCGGAGCCGTCGCTTTCAGTGCGCGAGATCGCGCTGCTCATGCGTGCCCGCAACGTGGGCTCGGTCGTGCTGGTCGACGGCACGCGGCCGGTCGGCTTCATCACCGACCGCGACGTCGCGCTGTGCGTGGTCGCCGACGGGCGCGACCCGGACAGCCGCGCCGCCGATCACGCCTCGACGCCGGTCATCGTCGCCGCCCCCGATATGGACCTCGAGGAGGCGGCCGACAGGATGATCCGGCACGGCATCCGGCGGCTCGTCGTGATCGAGGCCGGCGCGCTCGTGGGGGTCGTCACCCTCGACGACCTCGCCTCGCGCGTGGGCGATCGCGCCTCGGCGATCTCGGCGCGGATCACGCGACCGGCGACGCCTGACTACTTCTCTCGCGCGCGCGAAGCGTCGTAGCTTCCGCGAAGGCCCGGATCACCGGGTGCGCGCGGGTGCCGTCGCCCGCGAGCTCGGGCTGGAAGAGCGTGCCGAGGAAGAACGGGTGGTCGCGGAGCTCGAGCGCCCGCGGCGCGCCGTCCTGGTCGTGGGCGCCGAAGATCACGCCCGCGGCCTCCAACGTGGCGATGTAGTCGGTCGCGATCCCGTAGGAGCAGTGGTAGCGCTCGAGGCTGCGGTCGACGCCCGCGATCCGCGCGATCAGCGTGTCGGGCGTGTAGTTGATCGGGCCCTCGTGGCCGACGAGCGAGCACTCGAGCGGGACGATCACGTCCGTCTCGGTCACCCCGTACTCGGCGTGGTGCGCGTGCTCGATCCCCGCCAGGTCCCCGGCGAGGTGCAGGATCGCGTGCTGGAAGCCGCCGCAGGTGCCGAGGAACGGGATCTGCCGCTCGCGCGCGGTCTTGACGGCGGCGACGACCTTGTCCGGGTCGGTGTACGGGCTGCCGGGCACGACCCAGATGCCGTCGAAGGCCTCGAGGTCGTCGGCCTCGGTGCTCGGGATCCAGTACGGGTCGAGCACGATGCCGTCGCGCCGGCGCAGCGCGTCGAGCAGCAGCGGGATCCGGGCGTGGGCGCGGACGCTCGGGGACCGGTCCCCGACGAGAGCGAGTTTCGCGGTTGCCATGCCGGGCATGCTCGCGCGCCGCGTCCATCACGTCCAACGATCTTCGCTGGCCACGTGATAAGAGATGCTGATGGACCCGCGCTTCCTCCGGACGTTCGTGACCGTCGCCCGCCTCGGGTCGTTCAGCGCCGCCGCGCGCGAGCTCGGCTACACGCAGTCCGCCGTGTCCCAGCACATCGGCGTGCTCGAGGCCGACCTGGGCGCGCCGCTGCTGACGCGCCGGCCGGTCGAGCCGACCGAGGCGGGCGCCCGCCTGCTGGAGCACGCCGAGCCGATCCTCCTACGCCTGGATGCGGCGCGGGCGGACGTGGCGAAGGTGGCCGGCGGGCCGCCACGGTCGCTGCGGATCGGGACGACGCCGCTGGCCTGCGGCCACGCTGCGTCACTGGTCGCACCCGCGCTGACGGTGACGGTGCGCGTGGCCGATCGCGTGACGATCGCGCGGGAAGTGGCGACCGGCGTGCTCGACGTGGGCTTCGTCGACGGCGTCGCGGCGGTCAACGACCCGCTCCGCCTGCCGGAGCTGGGCCTGACCGTCGCCGAGGTGTGGGAGGAGCCGCTCGCCGTGGCCGTGCCGGCCGACCACCCGCTCATCGCCCGCACGGTCCCCGGCATCGCGCGACCGTCGAGTTTCTCGCGCTCTACTGACGAAAGTCGACGCTCGCGGCCCGCCGTGCGGCTCGAGGACCTCGTCGACGCGCGCTGGATCGACGCTCCCGTCGTCTGCGCGCCGCTCGACGAGCTCGCCGCGATCGCCCGCGCCGACGGCTTCCGGCCCGCGCTGCACTACGACGGCGCCGACGTCTCCGGGCTCCTGGCGCTGGTCGCCGCCGGCCACGGGCTCGCGCTGCTCCCGCGCCGCGTCGTCACCCACGGGCTCGCCCTCGCCGAGCCCGCCTTGACGCACCGCACGGAACTTCTTCGCCTCGGGGGTTGAGCTTGCAACTACCCACTAATAGTATGTAAGCGAGCTCTTTAGCTGGGGATAACCACACCCCACATTGGGCGGCTCACCCAATCGAAGGTCCTCCCCACCCGCGACAGGATGCATGTTATGGCCGTAGTCGACACACCAGACCGCTCGCTGCCCTTGGGCCGCGTGTCCGCGCGGCAGGTGGTCGTGCTCGTGATCGCGAGCGCGGCGATGGTCGCCGGCCTCGTCGTCATCGCCCCCGCTCTGGCCGATCTCCCCGACGTGTGGGGCAAGCTCGGCGACGGCTCCGTGGAGTGGCTCACCCTCGCGCTCGTGCTCGAAGCGCTGTCCTTCGTGGGTCACGCCGTGCTCTTCCGCGCGGTCTCGGTCGAGGGCGGAGGCACCCGCATCGGCCTGCGCGCGAGCACCGAGATCACGCTGGCGGGCCACGCCGCCACCCGGTTGTTCGCGAGCGCCGGTGCGGGTGGCATCGCCCTGACGGCGTGGGCGCTGCGCAAGTCCGGGATGGAGGCGCGTGACGTCGCCGCCCGCATGACGACGTTCATGGTGCTGCTCTACAGCGTCTACATGGGCTCGCTGCTGTTCGGCGGCGTCGGCCTCTACACGGGCATCATCCCCGGCGGCGGGTCGTTCGCCATGACGATCGTGCCCGCGATCTTCGGCGGCGCCGTGATCGCCCTCGTCGCGGCCGCGCAGCTCGTCAAGCCGGGCGAGCACAAGCTGCAGCGCTGGCTCTCCCCGATCGGCGACGGCGTGCGCGACGCCCGCGGCCTGATCCGCCGCGGCAACCCGGGCCTGATCGGCGCGGCGATGTGGTGGGCGTTCGACATCGCCTGCCTGTGGGCGTGCTTCAACGCCTTCGGCGAGTCCCCCGCCGTCGGCGTCCTCGTGCTCGGCTACTTCGTGGGCATGCTCGCCAACACGCTCCCGCTCCCCGGTGGCGTGGGCGGTGTCGACGGCGGGATGATCGGGATGTTCGTCGCCTTCGGCGTCAACCCGGCGGCGGCCATCGTCGCGGTGCTGGCCTACCGCTTCTTCGCCTTCTGGCTGCCGATCGCCCCGGGCGCGCTGTCCTACGTGACGCTGCGCCGCACGGTCGCGACCTGGGAGGCCGAGGACGCGGGCGAGCTCGAGCCCGAGCCCGAGCCCGAGCCCGCCGCGCTTGCGAAGCCGCGCCGGACCGTGCATCACGACCGCTCGCTCTGCCACCAGTACAGTTGAGCCATGGAAGGTTTCGGCGGCTTCTTCAACGACCCAGACTTCCAGCGACGCATGCAGGAGATGGCCGAGCAGATGCAGGCCTCTCAGTCGCTGGCGTGGGCGGACAACGCGATCAAGCTCGCGGTCGACATGACCGTCGCGGCGATCAACCGCGTCAATATCCAGGGCACCACGGAACAGCAGGCCCAACAGGTCCGCACCGTGATGGCGACCGTGTTCCCTGAAGCGGTCACGCTCGTGCGCGAAGCGCGCCAGGGTCTCTCGTAGCTACGGAGTGCCCGCGCCCACCTGGGCGGCGAGCGCGTCCAGCCAGCGCAGGAAGACGTCGGTCATCGGTTCGACGTAGTCGCTGACCAGCGTGCCGTCGATCGAGCGGAAGTAGTCGCGGCGCTCGACCCACACGTGTGCGAAGAGCTCGATCTGGTGCGCCATCGCGGCGCGCGGGGCGGCTTGATCGGGGAATGCCGCCGACGGGCCGCCGACCGAGAAGCCGTAATGGCGGGCGAAGCGCTCCACCGCGCCCTTGCGGCGGCTCGTGTTGGGCGCGCCGCCCGGGCCCGTCGTGGTGACCGGCGCGCCGTAATACGCGGCCAGTAGGCCCTCGATCGTGGTCGGGGCGCCGGGCGCGGCCCGGGCCGCGTCGATGCCCCACGCGTCGACGTCGCCCAGCAGGTCGGCGTTCGCGACACGCGTGTCGTAGTAGCGGTGGATGCGGTCGGCCGGCGATGCCGTCGGATTCTGGCGCTCCCACTCGGCGTCCTGGCGCACGAAGGCGTCGGCGGCCGCGGCGCCGATGTCGCCCGACCAGGTCGCGGCGGAGTAGTTCTGGCCGACGTTGCGGCTCATCAGCGGCGCGACGCTCACGTCGGTGCTCTCGTTGCGGCGCGGCAGCACGTCGAGGCCGACCAGCAGGTGGTAGACGTCGACGACCTGCCCGTCGGGCATCGTCACCTGCTGGGAGTCGCGCAGCAGCTCCCACTCGCCCGACTGGAAGCGCCGCGTGTCCGCGTACTCGCGGCCCGGCGCGGTGCCGATGACGGCGTCGAACGGCAGGTCGGAGTTGTGGCACATCTGCCGCAGCCGGGTGATGCGGGCGTCGAGCGTCATCGTCGCGTTGGCGGTCTCCCACGCGGCGAGCTGCGTGCGGAAGGTGTCCCACGGCGTGACCAGCGTGACGGCGTCGGCGACGATCCAGCCAACCGTCCCGGCCGGGAGCGAGCCGACCGGCGCGCCGAGCGTCACGCGGTACCAGGTGTGGCCTTCGGCCTTCGCCTTGTCGGTCGCGCGGATCGCGACCGACTGGCCGGTCAGCGCGCCCAGCCGGCGCGACGTCGCGCTGGGGAACTCGCGCAGGTTGAAGAACGACTCCGTCGTCGTGCCTTCCAGCGGCGCGCCCGCGGGCCGCGCGCCCTCGGTGACGTCGAAGTGGACGTCGTCGTAGAAGCGGTCCTTCTCCAGCCGCACGGTCCAGGTGCCGAACGCCGAGCGGCCGGTGCGGCCGACGTGCTCGCGGATGTTCGCCGGCCAGATCGCGATCGCCCGCGGCATGTCGGAGATCGTGTGCACGAGGCGGTCGGCGCCGTCGTAGTAGCGCCATGTCGCCGACAGGTTCCACGGGCTGGACTCGTAGTCGAACTCGCGCGCGTCCTCGGTCTCCATCGACTGGCCGGCGACGACCTCGGTGTGCCGTTCCTGGCTCGTGAACTCGACGTAGTCCATCGGGTCAGTCGCGCCGCGGCCGGGGACGATGTGGACCTGCGAGCGGTCGCGGGTGAGGCCCGCGGGTGGAGCGGGAGCGCGGGAGAGCAGCCGCGTCACGGCGGCGTTGCCGGACGTCTGCTGCAGGCTGATCACCGTCGCCGCGTCGAGCGCGGTCGGCAGCGCGGCACCGAGGCTCGGCGCCAGTGCCGGCGCCTGCGGCGCAGGCGGCGCCTGGGTCTCGGAACGCTCGCGCACCTCGCCACCTTAACCCAGCGTCGCGCGCCTGCGGGTTTAGATTCCGCGCATGGACGCGTGGCATCTGCACGGCGTGCTGCTGCCGGATGGGACGGCGCCGATCGATCTGTGGATCGACGCGTCGGGGCTGAGCGAGGCGCCGCTCATCGGCGCGCGGACACTTCCGGGCGCGTACCTGTTGCCGGGCGGGATCGTCGACGCGCACTTCCACGCGACGCTCGACTTCGAGGAGCGTGGCCTCACCCGCGAGCGTCTGCTGGAGCTGAACCTCGCCGCGCTGCAGCGCTCCGGCGTGCTCGCGGCCCGCGACACGGGCCAGCCGCCCGACGCGCCATGGCTGGTCGACCTGCAGGGCCCGGCCTTCACGGCCGCGCGCACCCTGCTCGCCCCGCCCGGCCGGTATTTCCCCGGCCTCGGCGAGAACGCTCCCCCGGACCGCGTCGTCGACCTCGCGGTGGGTCACGCGCGCGGCGGCGCGCAGTGGGTGAAGGTCATCCTCGACTTCGTCGGGCCCGACGGCAACTGGTTCGCCGCGCCGCGCAACTACGACCCGGACACGCTCTCGCGGCTCGTGCAAGCGGTGCACGCCGAAGGCGCGCGCGTCGCCGTGCACACCACCGGCCCGGCCGCGGCCGACGCGGTCAAGGCCGGCGTGGACTCGATCGAGCACGGCCCGTCGCTGGACGCGGCGGCGGTCGCGGAGATGGCCCGGCGCGGGACGCTGTGGGTCCCGACGCTGTGGACCGCCGAGAGCCACCTGCGCCCGCTCGCCGGCACGCCCGCCGAGCCGATCGTCGTCGCCTGGAGAGAGCGGATGCGCGAGCTGCTCGGGCTCGCGCTGCGCCTCGGCGTCGACGTGCTCGTGGGCTCCGACGAGCGCCCCGCGGGCGAGACCGTTCACGAGGTCGAGCAACTGGTCGCGACCGGCGGCCTCACGCCCGCCCAGGCGCTGACCGCGGCGACCGCGACGCCCCGCCGCGCGCTCGGCCTTCCCGGCCATCCCGCCGATCTCGTCACCTACGACGCCGACCCACGCGAGCACCCTGGCGCGCTCGCACGCCCGGCGGCGGTGCTCGTCGGGGGTAGGCTCACCGCGTAGGACGCCGGCGGCAATGAGGAGTGAACGTGGCCGAGAAGACGAAGCGGGTCAAGCGCGAGATCTATGACGCGCGGATGGCGGAGTTGCAGCTCGAGCTCGTCCGGCTGCAGTACTGGGTCAAGCAGCAGGGCCTGAAGGTCGTGCTGATCTTCGAAGGCCGCGACGCGGCGGGCAAGGGCGGGACGATCAAGCGCCTCATGGAGCCGCTGAACCCGCGCGGAGCGAACGTCGTCGCGCTCCCGGCACCGACCGAGCGCGAGCAGACGCAGTGGTACTTCCAACGCTACGTGTCCCACCTGCCGGCTGCGGGTGAGATCGTCATCTTCGACCGCTCCTGGTACAACCGCGGCGGCGTCGAGCGGGTGCTCGGGTTCTGCACCGACGCCGAGCACGAGGAATGGATGCAGGCCTGCCCCGAGTTCGAGCGCATGCTCGTGCGTTCCGGGATCCTGCTGCTGAAGTACTGGTTCTCGGTCAGCGACGCCGAGCAGGAGCGGCGGTTCCAGGAGCGCGCGCAGGACCCGTTGAAGCGCTGGAAGCTCAGCCCGATGGACCTCAAGTCACGCGAGAAGTGGGTCGAGTTCTCCAAGGCCAAGGACGAGATGTTCGCCGTCACCGACATCGGCGAAGCGCCCTGGTTCACGATCGAGTCCGACGACAAGCGCGCCGCGCGCCTGAACTGCCTCTCGCACGTGCTCGAGCAGATCCCGTACCGGGACGCGCTCCCGGGCCCGATCGACCTGCCGCCGCGCCCGAAGCAGCACCGCTACAAGCGCCCACCCAAGGAAGAGCACCTCGTCATCGAGCAGAACTACTGGGAGCACCCGCTGCTGAATTGATCACCCAGCGCAACGCGGGCACGAACTCCTCGGACTGCTCCGCCCGCGGCGGCTACTCCTCGTCGTCTTGCACGATCGCGGCGAAGCGGGCCTCGATGATCTCGCGCGGCGGCGGGTGCGCGAGGGTGTGGCGCACGCGCAGCAGTGCGAACGCGCCGAAGATCGCGGGCAGGCCGAGCTGGAAGACCCGATAGGCGAGGACCGATGCCGCGGCGAGGCCGATCGGCGTCCCGTAGGCGACGAACATGCCGATCAGGCCGCCCTCGGTGCCGCCAACGCCGCCCGGCGTCGGCAGGAATGCCCCGGCGTGCCCGAGCGAGTAGGCGAGGATGAAGATGCCGATCGGCGGGCCGCCACCGCCGAAGGCCTCAAAGACGCAGGCGAGCGACGCGACGTCGAAGGCGTAGTACGCGACGGCGCCGTAGATCAGCAGCGGATCGCGCTGTCGCAGGAGCGCGACGCTCGTCCTGGCGCCGGCATGCACGAAGGACCAGACGCGGAACCACAGGTGCTTGATGCGGCCGCCGCTGGGCTCGCTCGGCGGGTCGCTCTTGCCGAACGCGACGGCCGCGACGATCGCGATCCCGGCGCCGATCGCCGGCAGCAGCGTCGCGAGGATTCCGACGTCGTCGGGCAGGATGTGGAGCGTCGTCAGCAGGCCTGCCGCGAAGATCGCGACGAACGTCACCGCGCTGGTGATCAGAAACAGCGCCGCGTGGCGCCTCGCCGCCAGGTCGGCGGGAACGCCGATCTTGGTCAGGACGAACGCGCCGAACGCCGGCCCGCCCGCGCCGCCCGCGGGCACCAGCACGTTCGCTCCCTGCTCGGCCAGCCCGAGGACGAGCGCGCGGCGCCACGGCATCACGCGGTCGAACACCGACCACAGCGCGCGCACGAACCCGAGCATCGACATCAGGCGACAGACCGCCGCGGCCGCGAGCCACCACGGATCCGCGGAGGAGAACCGCTCGCGGATCTCGCCGATCCCGGGCAGCGAGAGGATCAGGACGACGGCGGCAACGAGCACCAAGACGAAGAAACCCCCGCGCTTGACGATCGCGCGAAGGTCTACTGAATCCGCTTCCGGGTGTGCCGGTTCGCTCTCTATGCCCGAGAGATTGGCAGGCTCGCTCACATGCGGGCCGGCACCGTGATGCCGAGGAGTCCGAGACCGGACTTGAGGGTCTTGGCGGTGAGCGCGCAGAGTGCGAGGCGGGAGCGGCGCGTCTCCTCGTCGGGCGCTTTGAGCACCGGGCACGCGTCGTAGAACGTCGTGTAAGCGCCGGCGAGCTCGTACAGGTAGGTGCAGAGCCGGTGCGGTTCCAGCGACTCCTCGACCTCGTCCAGCACGTCGGCGAACGCGGACAGCTTGACCACGAGCGAGCGCTCCTGCGGCTCGGCGAGCACGGTCACCGCATCGGAGGTCTCGCCTGCGCGCGTCCCGATCGACTCCGCCCGCACGCACGCGTAGAGCAGGTACGGGGCGGTGTTGCCGTCCAGTGCGAGCATCCGGTCGAAGCTGAAGAGCAGGTCGCGCTGGCGCGAGGTGGAGAGATCGGCGTACTTGACCGCGCCGATGCCGACGGCGTTCGCGATCGCCGCGCGCTCCTCTTCGGGCAACTCGGGGCTCTTGGCGTCGACCACGGCGCGGGCGCGCACGACCGCGTCGTCGAGCAGGTCCGAGAGCCGGATCGTGCCGCCGGAGCGGGTCTTGAACGGCTTGCCGTCCTCGCCCAGCATCGTGCCGAACCAGATGTGCTCGATCCGCTGCTCACCCACCCACCCGGCGCGCCGGGCGGCGGCGAAGACCATCTGGAAATGCTGCGACTGGCGCGCGTCGGTGATGTAGATCAGCCGGTCGGCGTGCAGGTCGTCGATCCGGTAGCGCAGCGACGCCAGGTCGGTGGCGCCGTAGCCGAAGCCGCCGTCGGTCTTGCGCACGATCAGCACCGCGGGTGAGCCGTCCGGGTTCTTGAACTGCTCCGAGAAGACCGCGACCGCGCCTTCGCTCTCGACCGCGACACCCGCTTCGAGCAGCAGCGCGACCGTGCCGGCCAGGCGGTCGTTGTAGAAGCTCTCGCCGGTGACGTCCTCGTCGGTGAGCGTCACGTCCAGCTGCGCGTAGAGGTGGTTGATGTGGGCGAGCGAGACGTCGACGAGGTCCTGCCAGAGCGCGATCGTCGCCGGGTCGCCGGCCTGCAGCGCGACGACGCGCCGGCGGGCGGAGTCCGCGAACGCGGCGTCCTCGTCGAAGCGCTGCTTGGCGTCCCGGTAGAGCGTGCCGAGCGCCTCGAAATCCGTCACGTGCTGGGTGTTGGTGTCGAGCATGTGCTGCGTCAACATCCCGAACTGCGTGCCCCAGTCGCCGAGGTGGTTCATGCGGATGAGCGTGTGGCCGGCGAACTCGAGCGTGCGAACGATGGCGTCGCCGATCACCGTGGAGCGCAGGTGCCCGACGTGCATCTCCTTGGCCACGTTCGGCGCCGAGTAGTCGACCGTGATCGTCTGCGGGGTGGTGGCGAGCGGGACGCCGAGGCGCGCGTCGGCCAGTGCCCGCGTCGCCCACGCCGCCAGCGCCGCGGGCGAGAACGCGAGGTTCACGAAACCGGGCCCGGACACCTCCGCCGACGCCAGCAGTCCGCCCGCATCGCCGAGCTTCTCGGTGACCCGCGCCGCCACGTCGCGCGGCGTCTCCCCGAGCTGCTTGCCGAGCTTCATCGCGAAGTTGGCCTGCAGGTCGAAGCCGGGCTGGCGCGCCACGGTCAGCAGCGGGTCGACCTCGGTCCGGCCGGTCACCCGCTCGATCGCGGCGGCGAGCGTGGACGAGAGCGCGTGGTTGGGGGCCGGGTTCACCCCTATGACGCTAGAGCAATGCCGCCCCGGCGGCGACGCCGGCCGGGGCGAGCTCCCCGATCCGGGCGAGTGTGTCGGCGTCGAGGACGATCTCGGCCGCGGCGAGGTTCTCGTCGAGATGGCTCGGCGTGCGGGTGCCGGGGATCGGGACGAGGTCGTCGCCCTGGTGCAACAGCCAGGCGAGCGCGAGCTGCGCGGGGGTGATCTCGCGCTCTTGCGCGAGCTCGCGCAGCGGCGCGAAGCGGTCGCGGTTGGCTGCGAGGTTCTGCGGCGCGAACCGCGGGTGGTTGGCGCGGAAGTCCTCGCCCGCCGTGCCGATGTGGTCCGCCGAGCCGGCCAGGAAGCCCGCGCCCAGCGGCGACCACGGCACGAACCCGATGCCCAGCTCCTTGAGCACCGGCAGCAGCTCGCGCTCGGGCTCGCGGGTCCACAGCGAGTACTCGCCCTGGACGGCGGCGAGCGGGTGAACCTGGTGGGCGGCGATGACCTGCTCGGCGGTGACGTTCGAGAGCCCGAGATGGCGGACCTTGCCCTCGCGCACCAGCTCGGCCATCGCGCCGATCGTCTCCTGAACCGGCACGTCCGGGTCCGGGAAGTGCAGGTACCAGAGGTCGATGACGTCGACGCCGAGCCGCCGGAGGCTCGCCTCGGCCGCCTCGCGGGCGCGCTCGGGGCGCCCGTCGACGCGGATCTCCTGCGCGTGGGCGTGGTGCACGACACGCCCGCCCTCGAAGACGATGCCCCACTTGGTGGCGAGCTGGACCTCGTCGCGGCGGCCGGCGATCGCCTTGCCGACGAGCTGTTCGTTCGCGCCGGCGGCGTAGGCGTCGGCGGTGTCGATCAGCGTGGCGCCCGCGTCGATGGCGTGATGGAGCGTGGCCGGTGAGCGCGTGTCGTCGACGTGGCCGTACATGCCGTCGACGAGCACCATCGCGCCGAAGCCGATCGCCGAGGTGGTCAGTCCGTTCAGGTTCCGGGTCTGCATGTGGGTGATCGTCCCCGTGCGGGGTTGGCCGCTCCACAGGTCTTGCCGTCCGCCTGCTATCGGTTTCGCCGATGGCCGAGATCCGGCAGCTGCGGTACTTCGTCGCGGTCGCGGAGCGCGGGAGCGTGTCCCAGGCCGCGCTCGATCTGCACCTCTCGCAGTCCGCCTTGAGCGAGGCGCTGCGCAAGCTCGAGGTCGAACTTGGCGTGGAACTGCTCGCGCGATCCAGCCGCGGGGTCGCCGTGACGCCGGCCGGCGACGTGCTGGTGGGTGAGGCGCGGGAGGCCATCGCCCGCTTCGACGCCGCCCTCGCCGCGGTGCGCGAGGCCGCCGACGGCCAGACCGGCCGGCTGCGCGTCGGCTTCGAGGCCGCCGGCGCCGGCACGCTGTCGACGCGCTCCCGCGCACGTTTCCTCGCCCGCTTCCCGCACGTGCGCGTCGAGCCGCGGCGCTACGACTGGGGCGGCGAGGTCGCGGGGCTGCGAGACGGTGAGTGCGACGTGGCGTTCGTCTGGCTTCCTGCCGACCTGACGGGCCTTGACTCCGAGCTCGTCGCGAGTGAGGCGCGCTTCGCGGGCGTGGCGGTTTCGCATCCGCTGGCCGCGCGTGCGTCGCTCTCCGTCAACGACCTGACCGACGAGCCGATCATGTGGACGCGCCGAGCGCCGCGCTACTGGGTCGATTGGTGGGCGGTGAACCCGCGCCCGGACGGTCGCGAGCCGCGCTGGGGGCCGGAGAACGAGAACGTCGAAGAGATGCTCGAGCAGGTCGCCGACGGCTCCGCGTACTGCATCGTGCCCGCCTCGATGACGACGTTCTACGCGCGGCCTGACGTCGTGTGGGTGCCGATTCGGGATATCGACCCGTTGCGGATCGCGGTGGCGTGGCGGGCTCGTGATGCGTCGCCCCTGGTCGCGGCGTTCGTGGCGGTCGTTCGTGAGCTGGCGGTGGGTTGAAAGTCAACTGCGCCGGGTGGGGGAGCGGCGACCCGGTCGCGTGGTCGACCGTGCGCGCTTGAGGGACAGATCGCGGGTTTCGATCAGGTTCGCACTGGTCGATATGGCGCGTTGGTGGGGGTGCGTCCGGAATGTTGCCTGTGGGGAAACATTCCGGACGCACCCCCTTCGCGCATGACTTCGTTGCTCGCCGAAACCGATCACCGCAAGGCCCGGCGCGGACCGGGGTGTCAGCACCACGCCCGTAACTGCCGGTGTCCCAGCACGGCACTTCGACCCCAACAGAGCCGCGCACCATCCGGGTCCACGCCAGCCCGGAACGGGCGGCACTGCCACTCCCCCCTCCCCACCCGGCGCAGTTGACTTTCGACCCTTACGCCACGTTCCACAAATGCACGACCGCATACGCGCGATACGGCCGCCACGGCTCCGAATACCCGTCGTGCCCAAGTCGCGAAAGAGCGTGCCGCACGACGAGATCCGTCCCCAGCCACGCGTCCCGGTCGCGCAACCCGCGCATGCGCACGTACGCCTGCGTCCACGGTCCCACCCCCGGCAGCGACACCAGCTCGTCGAGCGGCACACCAGCCAGAGAGCGCAGCGTCTCCCGGCGCTTCACGGGCATCGCGAACGCCTCGTCCGGCGCGCCCGCGATCGCCTCGGGCGTCGGGAAGAGGTGGGTGATCGAGCCGCGGGGCCGCGCCAGCGGTTCGCCCGCGGCTGCGACGAGCCGGCCCGCGTGGGTGCGCCCGGCACGCACCGAGATCTGCTGCGTGAGGATCGCGCGGATGGCCATCTCGTAGCCGTCGCCGCCCGGCACGCGCAGGCCCGGCGTGAAACCGAGGACCGGGTCGCGCCCCAGCACGTCGGCGATCTCCGCCGCGGGGGCGTCGAGGTCGAGCATCGCGGAGACGTGCGCCACGGCCTCGTCCTCATCGCGCGGGTCGTCGAGGTCCAGTGTCACCCGCATGCCCTCTCCCGCGGGGGTCAGCATGACCACGCCGGCGCCGTGCTGCAAACGCAGCGCCCGCCGGTACGGCATCACGTCCTCCACCCCCGGCACCGCGCGGTGCTCGAGGAACGCCAGCACCTGCTCGGCGAGGAACGGCGACCGGCCCGTGAGGATCACACAGGCTCCGCGGCGGCGGTCTTGTCGGCCTTCTCCGCCTCGCGCTGCGCCCGACCGGCGGCGATGACCTCTTTGAAGGAGCGGAACTTGAAGATCCAGATCACGGAGGCGAGGCCGATCGCGAATGTGAGCGCCGCGATCGCGATCTGCTGCCCGACGGAGTAGGCGGCGACGGTCGCTCCGGAGCCGAAGACCTTCACCAGCAGCGCCTGCTGCACACCCGCCCCGCCCGGCGTGAACGGTACGAGCGCGGCGACCGCGTTCACGCCCAGCACGAGCAGCACGTTCGACACCGACCCACCCACGTTGAACGCCTCGAGCAGGCACCAGAACGCGGCGAACCGGCACAGCCAGCCCGCGAACTGGACGAGCCAGACCTCGCGGAAGTAGCGCTTGCGGTCGAACAGGATCGTCAGGCCCTGGCGCACGCGCGACCAGAACGCCCGCACCTTCGCCGAGAGCAGCGCGAACCCCGCCAGGACCGCGATCCCGAGCACGGTCAGCAGGAAGAGCGTGAAGCGCGGGTGCGAGGCGAAGAGCGCGAGATCGAACGCCGGCAGCTTTGAGAAGTCCGGCGGCTTCGGGAACACGCCTTGGCTGAACGCGTACGCGAGCACGGGCACCGCGATCGTCAGATCGAAGATGAACTCGATCGAGAACGCCGCGGCGACCGCCGGATAGGAGGAGTCGGGCACGGAGGACTTGGTCAGGAAGAGCCGGACCACGTCGCCGCCGCGGGCGGGGATCACGGCGTTGAAGCCGTAGCCGGCGAAGTACGCGCCCCAGATGCGCCGGAACTCGATCTTGGAGTCCGGATACGCCGCGCGGAGGATGTGAAACGACGCGCGCGCCCGCAGCGTCAGGTACACGGTGAAGAAGACCAGCGCGAGCAGCAGCGCGAGCCAGGACACCCGCGCGAGGTTGGAGAAGAAGTCGCCGACCGCGTTGAAGAACGAGGAGAAGGAGTCTCCGAGGGATGCGATCGGCACCCTTCTTACCTTGGCACGCGCAGCGGGAGGATGAACGCGACCGTGACCGCCGCGAGGGTGCCCGCGCCGAGGAAGCCGAGCCGCGGATCGATGTGGTAGAGCGGCAGCCACATCAACGGCGCGGCGGCGTTGCCGGCGAACCGAAACGCCGAGATGACCGACGTCCCACCCGCCCGGTTGCCGGGCACGGCCTCCACGGCGAGGGTGTTGATCCCGGCCCAGAGGAGCGTCGAGCCGAGCCCGGTGGCGAACCACAGCACGGCCAGCGTCAACGCCGACGGCGCCAGCCCGAGCGACACGACCAGCAACGAGCACCAGGCGATGCCGACGCTCGCCACCGGCACCCGCCCGTAGCGGTCGACCCAGTTCCCGGCGGCCCGCCCGACCAGGATGCCCGCGATGCCGAAGCCCGCGAGCAGGACGCCGCGCAACACCGACCCGAGCCCGAACTCGTCCGCCGCCAGCACCGCCACGAGGAAGCCGACGCCGGTGACGCCGGCGTAGCCCGCGAACGACGCCGCGCTCAGCAACCCGACTCGCCGGGTGAAGACGGTCCGCAGACTCGGCTGCTCCTTCCGCACCGGCCCGTCGTCGGGCGGCATCAGCGCCAGCCCGGCGGCCACCACCGCCTGCGAGACGAACGCCAGCCGCCAGTCGATCGCGCCCAGCGCACCGCCGCCCAGCGGCGCCAGGGCGATCGCCGATGTCTGCACGGCGGCGAACGTCCCCACCGCCCGCCCGATCTGGCGCGGCGGCACTTCGTCCGCCAGCCCGGCCAGCAACAGCGGCGTCACGAACGCGTTCGCGCAGCCCTGCAACGCCCGCACGACCAGGAACGCGCCCAGGGTGGGAACGAACGCCGCCAGCATCGACAACAACGCGTAGGCGATGTAGCCGGTGCGCACGACGCGCCGGCGGCCCAGCCGCTCGCCCAGCGTCCCCGACACGAGTTGCAGCGCCGCGAACGGGACGAGGTACGCCGGGATCGAGGCCGCCACGCCCGCGGTGGTGGCGTCGAACGCGTCGCGCAGCTGCGGGACGAGCACGGCGACCACGCCGCCGCCGAACGGGCCGAGGAACCCGCCGATGTAAAGGGGAAGCGTCCCGCGAGCGCGCATCGCCCCTTAACCTGGCACGCCATGTTCCGGCGCAAGGTCACGGGTCCCGACGGCCGCAGGTGGACGCTCGGGCGGCACTGGCTGCCGCGCCGCAAGAAGTTCAAGAAGGCCGACCTGACCGACTTCGGCCCCGACCTCCCCGGCTTCGACGGCCTCGACGATCTCGGGATCGTGGGCACGATCATCGCCGCGGTCTTCATCGTGATCCTCGCGGTCTTCCTGGCGCTCCTGCTCTTCAACGTGATCGCGATCGCGATCGAGCTGCTGATCGTGATCGTCATCGCGCTCATCGGCGTCATCGGCCGGGTCGTGTTCCGGCGGCCGTGGATCGTCTTCGCCCGCACGAAGGACGTCGCGTACGAGTGGCCGGTCGTCGGCTACCTCAACGGGCGCCGCCGGATCCAGGAGATCTCAAGCCAGCTCGCGCTGGGGACCCAGCTCGATCCCGCGCCGCGGGACCGGTGAGGACTGGATGATCGACGTCGTCGTCTGCCCGTAGGGCGTGAAGCGGTCGATCACCTCCTCCAGGTGCTCGACCGAGCGGACGTGGATCTTCATGTAGAAGCAGTCCTCGCCGGTGACGCGATGACACTCGACGACCTCGGGCGTCGCGCGGGCGACGTCGGCGACCTTCGGGATCTGGCGCGGCGCCGGGCGCATCCGCACCACCGCGGCGAGCGTGTAGCCGAGCGCGGCGGGTGACACGTCGGTCCGGTAGCCGACGATCGCGCCCTCGCGCTCCAGCCGCGCGAGCCGCTCGGCGACCGCCGGAGCCGACAATCCGACGCGCCGCCCGAGCTCCGCCTGGCTGATCCGGGCGTCCTCAACGAGCTCCGCGAGCAATCGAAGGTTCGTCGCGTCGATGAGCCCATTCTCTGAAGGCATACCGCCGAGAATAGCTTCGATCAGCCATTCCGCAACGGCGTTTCACCGACGAACCTGTAAATCATGAAAGCGCGTCTCCCGTTCCTCGTCAGCGCCGTCTTCCACTACCTCGGCCCCGCGTTCGCCGTCCTGCTGTTCGTCCGCGTCGAGGTGCTCGGCGTCGCCTGGCTGCGGATCGCCACCGCCGCGCTGGTCTTCGCCCTCTGGCGCCGCCCGTGGCACGTGCTGCGCAACCGCACCGTGCTCACCTGGGGCCTCGTGCTGGCGCTGATGAACTGCTGCTTCTACACCGCGATCGACCGGCTGCCGCTGGCGACGGTCGCCGCGATCGAGTTCCTGCCGGTGATCGTCCTGGCCGCGATCGGCGCCCGCACCCACCGCAACTTCGCCGCGATCGCGCTCGCCATTCCCGGGGTCTACCTGCTCACCGGGGTGCAGCTGGAGGCGGAGCCGCTCGGCGTCGTGCTCGCCCTCGCCAACGCCGGCCTGTTCGCGGCCTACATCGTGCTCGCCCACCGCGTGGCGAGCGACCCCGCGATCAAGGGCATCGACGGCCTCGCGGGCGCGATGCTCGTCGCGCTGGTCGTCGTCACGCCGATGGCGGGCCGGGCGGCGATCCCGGCCTTCAGCGACCCGCTCGCGCTCCTCGCAGGCGTCGGCGTGGGGATCTCGAGCTCCGTGATCCCCTATGTCGCCGACCAGGTCGCGATGGCGCGGCTGAGCCGCGCCGCCTACGCGCTGATGGTCTCGCTGCTGCCCGCGACCGCGACCATCGTCGGCCTGATCGTGCTCACGCAGGTGCCGACCACCACGGACGTGCTCGGCATCGCGCTCGTCATCGTCGGGGTGGCGCTCCATCGCGAGCCCACGCCGCCGCCAGCCGCACGACCGTCGCCGACGCCGCGGCCATCTCCTGCAGCGACGCCCACTCCCGCCGTGAGTGGTAGTCATGGCCGCCCGTGAAGAGGTTCGGCGTCGGCAGGCCCATCGCGCTCAGGCGTGAGCCGTCGGTGCCGCCGCGGATCGGCGTGCGGACCGGCTCGATCCCCTCCGCGCGCAGCGCCGCCTCCGCGCGTTCGGTCGCCTCCGGGAAGCGCTCGATGAAGCGATGCATGTTCGGGTACTGCGGCGTCACGACGACCTCGAGCTTGGCGCCGGGCGCGCCCGCCACGACCTCCTCGGCGGTCCGGCGCAGCAGCGCGGTGTGCGCGGCGAGCCGGTCGTCGTCGAAGTCGCGCACGATCGCGCGGACCACCGCGCGCCCGCCGCTGGCGTCGATCTCGTAGACGTGGATGAAGCCGTCGCGGCCGTCCGTGCGCTCCGGCGTGAGGTCGTCCGGCAGCGCGGCGACGATCTTGCTCGCGAGCCGCGCGGCGTTGACCAGCACGTCCTTGGCCCAGCCGGGGTGGGCGTCGACGCCGGTGATCGTCAGCGAGACCTCCTCGGCGGCGAACGTCTCGTCCTGCAGCTCGCCGAGGTCGGACCCGTCGAGCGTGTACGCGCACACCGCGCCGAAGGCCTCGACGTCGAACAGCGTCGCGCCCTCGCCGATCTCCTCGTCGGGCGTGAAGCAGATGCGCAGCGTCGGGCGCGGGAGCTCCGGGTGCGCGGCCAGGTGGGCGACCGCGGCCATGATCTCCGACACGCCCGCCTTGTCGTCGGCGCCGAGCAGCGTGTCACCGGACGAGGACACGATGTCGTGGCCGACCGCGGCGGCGAGCGCGGGGATCTCCGCCGGGTCGAGCACCGTCCCGCCGCGCGGGAGCTCGATGCGCGAGCCGTCGTAGGCGCGGTGCACGATCGGCTCGACGCCCGCTCCTGGCGCGTCGGGACTCGTGTCGACGTGCGCGATCAGCCCGACGACCGGTCCGTCGCCCGCCAGCGTGGCGGTGACGTAGCCGTGCTCGTCCAGGCGGGCGTCGGCGAGCCCGATCGCGAGCAGCTCCTCGACGAGCACACGCGCGAGGTCGAGCTGCCCCGGCGTGCTCGGGCTCTGCTTGCGATCACGCTCGGACTGCGTGTCGATGCGGACGTAGCGCTGGAAGCGCTCCAACAGGTCGGGGGCCAGGGTCTCGGCAAGAGGCGACGTGAAGCTCACCCTTCGGACCGTATCGTCGGCGTCATGATCGACGCCATCCGCCACGGTCTGGCCGCCCTCGCTGACCCAGCGAAGGCGCCGGCCATGCAGGCGTACATGAAGTCCGAGATGCCGTTCTACGGCGTGCAGAAGCCCGCGCGGGTGAAGCTCGCGCGGGCGGTGTTCGACGAGTACCTGCTCGACAGCTTCGACGCCTGGCAGCGCACGATCCAGACGCTGTGGCGGGAAGCCTCGCGCCGCGAGGAGCGCTACATGGCGCTGGCGTTGCTGCAGGACCGCCGCTACGCCGCCTACCGCACGCCGGCGGCGTTGGGGCTCTACGAGGAGCTGATCGTCACCGGCGCCTGGTGGGACTACGTGGACGAGGTGGCGTGCGGGCCGCTCGGGGCGCTGTTGCCCGAGGTCGGGCCGGCGCTGGTCGAGTGGTCGACCGACGCCGTGATGTGGAAGCGCCGCGCCTCGATCATCGCCCAGGTCCGCCGCAAGCGCGAGACCGATTTCGCGCTGCTCGCCGACTGCATCGAGCCCAACCGCGGCGATCGTGAGTTCTTCATCCGCAAGGCGATCGGCTGGGCGCTGCGCGCCTACGCGTGGGTCGAGCCGGAGGTCGTGCGCACGTACTGCGAGGCTCATGAGCTCAGTCCCTTGAGCCAGCGGGAGGCGCTCAAGAACCTGGCACCCTAGGTCTATGGGAAGCGCCGTCATCACGCTGCGCCGGATGGGTGCGTATCTGCGCGCCCACGGGGTCGACGACTGGGCGGCGTACATCGAGGCGCTGCCGCCGGAGGGCGAGGAGGCGCGGGCGTTCGCCCGCTCGCAGGCGGAGCTCGGGTATCCCGATCCGTTCAAGCCGCGGACGGACCGCGGGCGGTTCATGCGCAAGAACCTGCCCGGCTTCGCGCCCAATCCGCGCGCGCTGTCGGTGCTGGTGACGCTTGAAGGCCTGCGCGAGCGGGACGAGCCGCGCAGCCCGGAGGACTTCGAGAGCCGGCTCGTCGCGGCGTCGTGGGAGCACTGGGAGCCGATCGAGGGCGGCGTCCGTGTCGCGTGGACCAGCGGCCTGCTGCCGCTCGAGCGGGTCGACGTCGCCGAGACCGCCACCCATGTGACGATCACGCTGTGGGAGCGCCACCCGCCGCGCTTTCGCGAGGACGGCTCGCCTTCGCTGCCCCACGCCGTGCGGATGGCGCGCTCGACCGAGGTCGCCCTCGCGGCGCCGGTGGGTGAACGGCGGGTGATGAACGGGGCCACAGGTGTCGAAATCCGGCGCTCGGATTTCCCTTCGCAGTCGAAGGACACCGGCGCCGCGCCGGAGTAGCTTCGCTCCTGGTCTAACTGGGGGTAAAAGAGAGATGCAGGGACGCAAGGTGCTGCTCGCTGCGGCGGTGGCCGCAGCGGTGTTCTCCAGCGCGGGGAAGGCGAACGCCCAAACGCCCGGGATCGTCGTCGAGAACGGCGAGACCCAGGAAGCGTTCAATTACGCGGGCGCGGTCCGTGATCGCGTGTGGGTCGACTCCGACTTCGACTCCGATGCGGACGGCCTGGCCGACAAGATCGCCGTCGACATCATCCGGCCGGCGGAGACGAACAACGGCCTGAAGGCGCCCGTGATCATGGACGCCAGCCCGTACTATTCGACGCTCGGGCGCGGCAACGAGTCCCAGCTGAAAGTCGACGACGCCAGCGGTCTGCTGCAGAAGTGGCCGCTGTTCCTCGATAACTACTTCGTCCCACGCGGGTACGCGATCGCGCTCGTGGACATGACCGGCACCAACCACTCGACGGGGTGCCCGACGGTCCAGGACGCGACCGACAACAACGCCGCGGTCGACGTCATCGACTGGTTCAAGGGCCGCCGGACCGCGCACGACAAGGACGGCAACCTCGTCCCCGCTCCGGCGTGGTTCAACGGCAAGACCGGCATGATCGGCAAGTCTTACGACGGCGCTCTGGCCGCCGCCGCGGCCGTCACCGGCGTGGACGGGCTGACGACGATCGTCGGCGAGTCCGGCCCGTACGACTACTACGACTACACGCGCTCCAACGGCGTCATCCAGCGCGGCGGGCACTACGTGTCGTCCCTGGCGAACACCGTGACCGACGCCAACCGGCAGGCGTACTGCAAGCCGACCCGGGACAAGATCGACGCCAACGACGCCGACGCCACCGGCGACTTCACGACGCCGTTCTGGAACGTCCGCAACTACGTCAAGGACGCGCCCAAGGTCCGAGCATCGGTGTTCCTGACGCACGGCATGGGTGACGAGAACGTGCGCTTCGACCACTTCAGCCGCTTCTGGTACGCGCTGCAGGACCTGGGCGTGCCGTCCAAGGCGTGGCTGATGCAGACCGGGCACGTCGACCCGTTCGACAACAGCCGCGCGAAGTGGGTGGACACGCTGCACCACTGGTTCGACTACTGGCTCGAGGGCGTGCAGAACGGCATCATGAGCCAGCCGCAGGTGAGCGTCGAGACGTCCCCGGGCGTGTTGACGGATGCCGCTTCGTGGCCGGTGCCGGGCACCAAGCAGACGCAGCTCTTCCTCAAGCCCGGTGCCGAGCTCGGGCTCGCTCCCGCCACCGGCGCCGAGCAGACCACGACGTTCCAGGACTCCGCCTCGCAGCGCGAGACCGCGATGCTCGCCAACCCGACGACGGTGACCGCCAACCGGCGCGTGTTCCTCACGCCGCCGCTGTCGGCGCCGGTCCGGCTCTCCGGCACGCCGACCGTGCAGCTCGACGCGTCGGCCGACAAGACCTCGACGCACCTCGGCGCGATCCTGGTCGACTTCGGCCCAGCCTTCCCGCGCGTGAACCGGGCGACCGGTGACGGCGTGCAGACGCTCACCACGACCTCGTGCTACGGCCAGGCCAGCGCGGTCGACAACGGCTGCTACAAGGACGTCGGCGAGCGCATCGACACCACCACGACGGCGTGGCGGGTCACGAAGGGCGTGCTCGACGCCGGGCACCGCACGTCGCGGAATGTCACCACCCCGATCGTTGCCGGCACGCGGTACCCGTTCAGCTTCCCGCTGCTGCCGAACGACTACACGTTCCCGGCCGGGCACCAGATCGGCGTCGTCATCGTGGGCTCCTACCGCGACTACGGCACGACCGCTTCGACCACGGCGGCGAACATCACGTTCTCGCTGAAGAACAGCCGGATCTCGCTGCCGATCGTGGGTGGCGACGTGGCTGCGCGCGCCGCCGGCATCTCGGGCGGCGAGCCGACCACGACGACCGTGGCCGACACCGGCTCCGCGTTCACCGCGACGGTCGCCGGCTCCGCCCCGGCGGCCTCGCCGCTTCCGGCCGACCTGATGGCGGAAGCGTTGAACAAGGCCGACTTCGCCGGCTTCACGAAGCTCGACACGGCCGGCGGCGCGGTCCAGTTCCTCGACGGCGGGCAGCCGCTCGGCGCGCCGGTGCCGCTGGTCGGCGGCGTCGCGACGCTGCCGGTTCCGGCCTTGAGCGGCGGGTCGCACCAGATCAGCGCGACCTACGTGGGTGCGGGTGCGTACGCGGCGTCGACCAGCGCCGAGATCACGCGGCTCGTCCCGGTGAACTCGACGGTCGGCGGCAGCGTGCCGGCCACGCTCTCGCTGGTCTTGGGCGCTCCGGCGACGTTCGGCGCGTTCACGCCCGGTCTGGCGAAGGACTACACGGCGACGACTCCGGCGACGGTCTTGTCGACCGCGGGCGACGCGGCGCTGACGGTGTCCGATCCCGGCCACCTGATGAACGGGACGTTCTCGCTCCCGTCGCCGCTGGCGGTCTCGTTCTCCAAGGCCGCGTGGACGGCGCCGGTGTCGAATGACCCGGTGACGATCACGTTCAAGCAGCACGTCGACGCCACGGATGCGCTCCGCACGGGGGCGTACACGAAGACGCTGACGTTCACGCTGTCCACCACGACCCCGTAAATCCCAGGGTCGGGTCCTGATTGCGGACATGGGCGCGACGCGAGAGCATCGCGCCCATGTTCCGCACCGACACCGCCGTCAAGGGGTTCGTCGTGACCCTCGTGACGGGCATCCTCGCCGTGACCTTCCTGCCGCTGGGGATCGCGTTCGCGGTCATCGGCTTCGTGTCCGAGCCCGCGGCGTTCAAGCCTTTGGGGTTGATCTTCGTGGGTGTCGGCGTGATCTTCGCCGTGGTCGCGATCGTCTCCCGGCGAGCCGGGAAGCGGCGTGATGCCGAAGAGGCGGCGGCGCGCACGTCGCGCACCACCGCTCAGGTGCTCGAGGCTTCGCTCAACCCCTACTCGCGCGTGGGCGCGCTGAGCCCGATGCAGCTCGCGGTCGACCTCGCCGGCGGGCGCCGCGCGCGCACCGTCTACGTCCCGCCGACCATCGGCTGGCAGGCGGGGATGACGATCGAGGTCGCCTACGCGCCGATGGACCCGGACAACTTCGTGCCGGTTCAGCCCTTGGGCGCGTAGCGCTGGTGCAGCATCAGGGCGTTGCCGTCGGGGTCCTTGAAGTTGGCCATGTGGCAGACGCCGGAGTCGATGTCGTCGCCCAGGAACGTCACGCCACGTGACTCGAGCTCGGCGCGCGCCTGCGCCACGTCGTCGACCTGGAACGCGAGCGGCGCCGGGTTGACCTGGAACGGGATGCCCAGCCCGGGGCAGTTGATCAGCGCGATCGTGACGGTGCCGGTCTCGAACTCCGCTCCCACGGCCGGCTGGTCGGCCTGCTGCCACACGCTGCTCGCCTCGATGCCGAGCACGTTCTCGTAGAACGCGCGCGCCGTCTCGAGGTCGTTGGACGGGATGCCGACGTAGTCGACGCCGGTGACGATCTTCGTGGTCGTGCTCATGGTGCGAGGGCCTCCTCGAGGCGGTCGAACGCGCTCTCCACGCCCTTGCTCATGCGCTGGAAGAGCTCGTCCTGGGCTTCTGTCGTCGTGTGGAAGTGCATCTCGGTGCGGCCGTCGTCGAGCTTCGTGAACGTCACGACGGTTTCGCCGAAGGTCAGCCGGTGCGGTGGTTGGACCTCGTCGTACGTGCCTTCGTTGGTCATCTCGCTGCCGTCCTCGTCGCTGACCGTGGTCACGCGGAACGTGCCGCCGGGGCGGACGTCGAGCTCGATCGACTCCGGCTTGGCGTTCCAGCCCCGCTTGCCCCACCAGCGGGCGAGCTGCTCGGGCTGCGTCCACGCGTCCCACAGCTGCTGGGGCGTGGCGTTGTAGACGCGGGTGATGCTCAGGTCACGCGCCATCCAGGTGCTCCCCGAGCCGGTCGAAGCTCTCGTCCCAGAACTGCCGGTAGTCGTCGATGAACGCCGCCGCCTCTCTGAACGCCTCGCCCTGGATGCGGGACGGCCTGAGCTGCCGATCCTTCCCACGCGCGATCAGGCCGGCCCGTTCCAGGACCTTCAGGTGCTTGGACACCGCCTGCAGCGAAATCGCGAACGGCGCCGCGATCTCGTTGACCGTCGCCTCGCCGCTGGTCCGCAGCCGCGCGAGGATCTGCCGCCGCGTGGGGTCGGCCAGGGCCGTGAACGTGAGGGTGAGCTGGTCGCTATTCATCCTTCCGGTTGATCAACCGTAGCGTTGAATAGCGGTCCATGTCAAGCCTCAGGCCGCGGCGAGCTCCCCAAGCGCCTTGAGCACCTCGTCGTCATGCGTCTTCGGCGACGCCTTCGGGATCACGTGCACGATCGTCCCCTCGCCGTCGATGATGAACGTGGCGCGCAGCGCACCCCAATACGTCTTCCCGTACATCTTCTTCTCCGCCCACACGCCGTACGCGTCGCACACCGCGTGGTCCTCATCGGCGAGCAGCGTGAAGTTCAGCCCCTGCTTGTCGTGGAACTTCTTGACGAGCTTGACCGGGTCGGGCGAGACCCCCAGCACCTGCACGCCGGCGGCGGTGTAGTCGGGCAGGTGATCCCGGATCCCGCACGCCTGCGTGGTGCAGCCGGGAGTGTCGGCCTTGGGATAGAAGTACAGGACGACCGTCTGGCCCTTGAGGTCGGACAGCTTGACGTGGTCGCCGTCCTGGTCGGGGAGGTCGAAGTCCGGTGCAGCAGTGCTTTGCTCGAGCATCTTTCGCAGGCTACCCCTCGGCGAATTTCGATCCGAGCACCACGGGTCCGTACGAACAGCGGCAATTTGCAGTTGTTCGTGCAAGCCTCACCCACGGCTGCACGTACAGATAACCGCAAAATGCCGTAGTCTGTACATCCCATGCCTGGGAAGGTTTTCACCGAAGTCCTTGAGATCGCACGCGACCAGCACGGATTCGTGCGCACGACCGACTTGCGTGAGGTGGGCATTGATCCCAAACGCCTAAATGACTACTGGCGGCGCGGCTTGGCGGAACGACTCGGCTACGGGGTCTATCGCCTGCACCTTGTCCCACACGACGAGTGGGACGAGTTCATGCACGCGGCAGTCTGGCCGGACGGCCGGGGCGTGCTCTCGCACGAGACAGCCCTCGACTTGCACGATTTGTGCGACGTCAACCCAAATCACATCGACGTCACGGTCCCTAAGGCGTATCGCACCCACCGAGACACTCCACTCGCGTATCGGGTGCACCGGCGTGATCTCGACGCCGACGAGATCACGGCGGTCAACGGGGTGCCGATCGTCACCCCAGGGCGCGCCATCATCGATGGGATCGAAGCGGGACTTCGGCCGACGCTGATCGAGCAGGCGATCGACACAGCGCAGCGACAAGCGGCGATCACGACCGCCGCGGCGGAACGATTGCGCGAACTGCACGAACAGCGATGAACGACCGCACCTACGACACTCCCCCAAGAACGCTCAGGGACGCCCCTTCTCGACGGTCCTATTCGAGGCGGCCCCTTCCGAGGGGCGGGCCGGCCAGGCACTGCACTTCATCGACAACACCTTCGTCGACCCGGGCGACCTCGGGCTGACGTCGATCGGCGCGGTGCCGCTGGTCACGCTCGGCTACTTGATCGCCCAGAAGCTGCATGCATGCACGGACCATTCGATCCCCGAGTGGGCGAACGACCGTGCGCGCGACCTCGTTGACGTTCTCCTCGTCCGCCGCCGTCTTGCGGACACCGAGCTAGCGGAAGTGCGACAGGCCTGCGTAGAGATCTTCCGCCTGCGCGAGAAACACGCATGGCCGCCGACGATCACCGTGTTGCCAGCGTGGCCGCAGCTCTACCGGGCCGAGGTCGCCAAGATCCCAGGCTTCACACCAACGGACGTTGACCACGCGGCCGACGACGTCGCCGCGCTGATTGCTCAGATCGACACGGCGACCGACTGAGGGCTGCGTTCCCTTCTCTTTCTCCTCTTGTCGTCCGCCGGTGCTGTTTGCCGTTTGCCTTTGCCGCCTGACGCGTCGGCTGATGACCAATGTCAGACTGAAGACGCGCGCGGGGTCTTTGGGTGTGCGAGTCCGAACCGATGGACTTACACCCACCGGTTCGCAGACAAGCGCGGAGGACCGGCACGGACCAGGCGGCGTGACCAGCGATGACCCTGGTTGGTCGAAAGCGTAGATTGCTGACGAGTTCCAGGTTGCGTACGGTCGCCCTCCAGTACCCGCCGCACCGCCCGGATTGACACCCTCTCGGGCCGCGAATAGCGTCGGCGCTGTGAATCCGCCCGTGGGCCTCGAGATGATCACGCGGGCCAAGGAGATGCTGGTCGCCCTCGGCGTCTCCTTCGGGGAGACGCCGGACGGGCTGACGCTCGTGCTTCCGACCCCGACCGGCGGGGTCCTGCTGCTGAGTGCAGGCGAGGTCGACGACGCGGCGGGCGAGATGTGGCCAGTCAGCATGATCGACGTGCCGCTGATGACGAACGTCGACCCGGCGAGCCTCCCGCCGGGTCTGATCGCGCGGCTGAACGACCAGATCGTGATTGGGAAGGTCTGCATCGACCAGCGCGACAACACGCTCACGCTCCGCCACGAGGTCGTCGGCTGGCCCGGGCCGGCGGAATGGCGCGTGTCGATCCAGGCGCTGATCGGGCACGCTGAGCGAATGCCACCGATGCTCAGCAACGCCGTCGCCGGCACGCCGCCGCCCTCCTACGAGGACCTCCTGCGGGCCGGGGCGCGGCGCGTTGCCTGAGGCCGAGCTCGACGAACCGGTCGCGGGCTACGCCGAGATCGTGGCCGAGCGGACCGCCGCCGGCGAGGACCTGGACGCGATCGCCGCCGAGCTCGCGGCGCACGCCGCGGCCTACGACCTGCCGAGTGCGGGCGGGCGCGGCGTGCCGGCCCCGTTCCGGGCGCTCGCCGCCGCCCTGCAGCGCCGCAAGCTCGTCGAGGACCTCGGGCGCCACGTGGTCTCGATCACGTGGCTGACACTTCACGCCCCGCCGGGCGGCACGGTCGCCGCCGAGCTCGAGCAGGCGCGCAGCTCGGAGCTCGGCTTCACGCTCTCGGTGGGGACGGGCGTCGGCGCCGGCCGCAAGCTCGCCTGGACGAGCACGGATACGATCGAGCCGGCCGCCAACTGCGTGCAGCTGACGCAGGACCTGGAGGTCCACGCCCAGCGCTTCGCGGTCAACCGCGGCGGGGTGGAGCGCGAGGAGATTCAGCTCGACGTCGTCCGCGGCGCGGGCAACGGCGTGGCCAACACCCGCCGGTGCGCGCTCTGCGGCGTCGCCGCGAAGGAGGTGGACGACTTCGACTTCGAGTGGGGCGACCCGTTCGACCTGCGCGAGTTCACGGGTCCGCTCTCGCGCGAGGTCGCTGCTCGGCTCGAGAGCAACCGCTCCTTCGAGCTCGCCGTGACGGTCCCCGTCGTCAACGCCAAGCTCGGCCTCACCGTCAAGCGCGAGGCCTCGCGCCAACTGACGGCCCGCTGCGTCTTCACGGGCGGGCGCGTGTACCGCGCCTACTGGCCGCGCGAGGGCGACGCCGGCTTCCCCGCCTGGGCGCTGGGATGAACCTCCCGCAGGGCTACTTCAACGCCCTCCCGCTCGTCTTCGGCGAGCCGATCGCCTCCCGGCCGGCATTCGGCCCGCCCGAGGTCGTGGCGCTCGGGGGCGACCCGCTGACCCAGGCCTGGCGCTTGTGGGCGGTCGGACAGACGAACATCCACCTGCAGCGGGTCGGGCGGGGGATCGAGTGGTTCGCGGCGGCCTCGCGGCTCGGCGCGACCAGCCCGCTGCTCACGGCCGAGATCAGCACCGGCTTCGGCTGGGAGGCGCTGCGCGTCGACGAGCCTGGCGGGGCGCTCGGCGAGGTGCTTGCCGCCGACGCCGCCTGGGAGGCGCTGATCGAGCAGTGCTTCGACGAGCGCTGGCCGCAGGTCTGGGCGCTCGTCGCCGAGCAGATCACCGCGCTCGACCGCGGCCAGCCGCTGCCCGGCGACAGCTCCCCCGGCCAGCTGATCCAGATCTGGCGCTCGACACGCGCCGCGGCGGCGCGCACGCAGGTCTGGAACGGCCTCGCCGACGTCTACAACCGCATAGGCAACGAGAAGGCGGCGGTCGCGCTCGTGCACGACGGGATCACGTGGCTGCGCGAGCGCTTCCCGATCGGCGTGCCGACGCAGGCGCACGATCTCGTGTGGCAGCTGGAAATGACGCTCGGGGCGATCCAGCAGCACACGGCCGAAGGGCTGGAGGCGTTCCGCCGCGCGAAGGCGATGTACGTCGACGCGCCCTGGGCGAGCGCCGCCGACCACCGCGTCGCGGTGTCCGGGCTGGGCGAGGCGAACGCGCTCGCCGCGCTCCGCCGCCAGGCCGAGGCGCTCCCGGTGTACGAGCAGTCCGCCGAGATTCTCGAGCGCTGGCAGCAGCCCGCGGAGGCCCTGCAGTGCCGCCAGGGCGCACTGCTCGCCCGCGCCGAGCTGGGCCGCGCGCCCAACCTCGAAGCGGAGCTGCGAGCGCTGCTCGGGGCGGTCGAGAGCGAGCTCGGCCGGCCCGGGTCGTCCACGGGCTTTGCGGCCAAGTCGGTGTTCACCGTCTCCTACACGCGCCTGCTCCTCACGCTGGCCGAGCAGCCGATCACCCCTGCACGCGCGGAGGCCTACGCGGACGTCGTCGAGGCGCTGCGCCGCCCCGAGGTCCTCAGCGACGTCGGCCGGGACGCTCCGGGCGGCTGGATCTCCGATGTCCGCGGCCGCGTCGCGCTCGCGGCCGCGCGGCTGCAGGCGCGGCCCGACTGGTGCCTGCTCGTGGTCGAGAGCGGGGGCTACCCGCTCACCTTCATGACGATCCGCGGCGGCGCCGGGAGCGTCGCGGAGCGCATCGCGCTGAGCACGGCCTCGTCGCAGCTGATGGACGCGCTCACGCCCTTCATGCTGCAGGTAAGCGGCGCGCTGGACGTCGCGATCGAGTCGGCCACGCTCACGCAGGGGCTCGAGGAGCCGGACCTCGTCAAGGCCGCCGAGGCGATCTGGGCCCAGCTCCCGGACGCCGTCCGCGACACGCTCTCCGCTGCGCGGACCATCCTCTACGCGCCGGACCCGTTCGGCTCCCTCGACGAGCTGCCGCTCGAGGCCGTCCGCGCGCCGGACGGCTGGCTCGGCGAGACGCGCGTGATCGCCCGCCAGCGGTCCATCGACGACGCGATCCGCGCGCTCGCTCCCACCGCCCCCGGCGCCGCCCGCAACGCGCTTATCCTGCGCGCCCCCGAGTCTCCCGACTTCGCCGCGCTCGGCCACGCCGACGAGGAGAGCCAGCTGGTCGAGCGCGCCGGCCCGCTGCTCGGCCTGGACACGGCCGACCCGCTCACGCCGGGCAGTGAGGCCGAGCTGATCGATGCGCTGAGCCGCCCCGCGGCGCTGATCCACTTCATCGGCCACGGCGTCGCGAATGCGCTCTCCGAGGGCATCCCCGTCGGCGACGGCGCGCTCGGCGTCCACCGCCTCCCGCCGCTCTCCGGGCGTCCGGTGTGCTTCATGAACGCCTGCGAGCTCGGCCGCTCGCGCCACATCCAAGGCGGCGGCGGGCGCGGACTCGTCCCCGCGCTGCGCGACGCGGGCGCGAGCGCCGTGCTCGCCTGGACGCAGGCGGCGCCCGACCGGCTCGGCCCGCTGTTCGCGCGCGAGTTCTACCGCGCGACCCGCGACGGGCTCGACGTCGGCGGGGCGCTCGTCGCCGCGCGCACGCGCCTGCACGAGCGCGGGGTGAGCCCGGCGGTCACCGCGTGCCTCGGGCTCTTCGGCGACCCGCGCGCGCATGTGAGCCCCGCGGAGGCCGCCGAGGACGGGTCATGGGCGGACGCGCTCACCCGCTACATCGCGACCCGCGACCCTGCCGACGAGCAGGTGGCGCTCACGCGCCTGGAGGCCACGCCGCATGGCGCCGCGGTGATCGCGTGGCTCGAGGGCGGCCCGGACAACGGCCTCTTCGAGCGGCTCGCCCGCGAGGACCCGCTCGGCGCGGCGGCGCTCGGGATGCTCCAGGTCCGCCAGCTCGTCGAGCAGACGCGCCTGCGCGACGACGACGACTGGCCATACCTGTCGATGGGCCTCGAGCTCTCCGAGCGTTCCAGCGCCACGCTCGCCCACGCGTCGTTCTGCCTGGACTTCGGCAAGCTCGGCCTCGGCAAGTTCCCGCGCGAGGCCTGCCTGACGCAGCTTCGCACGGCCGTGCGGGAGCTCGAGCCGTGGCGTGAGGCCTCGCCCGCGCTCGCGGCGCTGCATCGCGAGGCCGTCCGCAATCTGCGCTCGCTCGACGGCGGCGTGCTCGCCGTGCTCGCGGGTTAGATTTGCTTGCCGTTCAGCGGTCGGAGTACCGGCCGTCGCTGGAGCGACGACGGCTCGATTGACGGTGGCGCGGATGATCTGGCGCCGCGCTTCGAGCGACAAGCGCTCCCAGTCCCTGTTGGCAGCGCCGCATCCAGATTCGCCTGCGCGACAGACAGGACGACGGTCGCGCCGGCCAGCGAGCCCAGCGAAACGGTCTCGCCGTCCTGGTCGGGGAGGTCGAAGTCGGGGGCGGCAGTGCCTTGCTCGAGCATCTACGCCTCGGCATCTCAGGGGTCGCCGAGCATTGGCCGGAGCACTGCGAGGTCGTGGTCGAGGCGGTAGAGCGCCTGGTCGATCGTCAGTTCGTCGAGTTCGGATTCGGGTGGCGGGGAGGCCGGGCTCGGTGGCGCTCCGCCGTTCCTCAGCGTCGTTTCGAGGTCGAGGAGGGCGCGGGAGATCATGTAGGCGGCCTGTGTCGACGGCAGGTCGGGACCCCGGCACGCGAGCGCGCCGAAGGTTGCGCTGGAATCGGCGATGAGGCGGTACAGCTCAGGGGAGCCGGCCGGCTCACGGACGGTGAGATCGTCGATCTGCCGCGCCCGGTAGTACGCGTCGATCGCGCCCGCCTGCCAGCGCCGCATCGCCCTGCGCCGCCGCGACCGCCGGGCCAGTGCGACCAGGCCGGCGCCCGCGCCGGCGATGACTGCGAGGACGACGAGGATCCATCCCCACGGCGTCGATGAGGCCGGCGGTGGCGCGGTCGTTGCGCTCGGCGCGACGGTGGCGCTCGCGCTCGGCGTCGACGTGGAGGTCGGCGCGGGTGTCGTCGTCGCTGTGATCGTGGGCTGCGGCGTGCTGGTCGGCGCGGGCGTGGTGGCCGTTGCGGAGGGCGTGCTCGTGGCCGTTGCGGAGCGCGTGGCGGTGGCGGTGGCGGTGGCGGAGCGCGTGCTCGTGGCGGTCGCGGACGGCGAGCTCGTGGCCGTTGCGGAGGCCGAGCTTGTGGCCGTTGCGGACGGCGAGCTCGCGGCCGTTGCGGACGGCGTGCTCGTGGCGGTGGCGGAGGGCGTGCTCGACGGCGAGCTGGTCGGGGCCGTCGGGCTTGCCCCCGCCGCTGTCGCGGTTTCGGCCGGAGGTGCGGTCACGGACGGCTGCGCTCCTCCGGCCCCCGGCGTGCGCGACGTCTGCGGCGGGGTTCGCGACGCGGTCGCGCGGGGTGTTGCGTCGCCGGGGACGCCCGACTCGCCACCGCAGCCCGCGACCCCGAGCATGCCGCACGTGAGCAGCACTGCAACGGGACGTCGTGCATTGCCGATGATGGTCACGGCCTCGCGCCGTCAGCGTGCAAGGGCCGACGCGATGACATTGGCGATCGGAGAGCCCCAGCCGGTGGCCAGGTCGAAGCCGGTCCGGGTCGGGCAGCAGGAACCGCCGAACAGCGCGTTGGTGCCCTGGGTGATGTCGAGAACCGTCTGCGGATTGTGCTGCGCGAGCGACGTGAGCAGCGGCGGGACGAATCCAGGCCGCGGGAGCCCTTGGCTGCGGGCCTGCTGGTTCCAGAGGGCGATCATTCCGGCCACCAGCGGCGTCGCCGCGCTCGTGCCGCCCACGAAGGCGATGCTCTGGCCGGAGCCTGTGCAGTTCTTCACGCCACTCGAGCAGACGATCGGGTAGCCGGGGCTCGCGTCCGCGAAGGCGGACACGTCGGGAACCATGCGCTTGCTCGAGCTCGCGAAGGGCTGGGCGGGCTGCCACCAAGGCCGCGACTCGAACGCGCTCGAGCCACCACCGCCGCCCGCCGTCTTCTCAAACGGCGCCGGGTAGGCCGTGTCGTTCCACGCGCCCGACGAAGCGATCGTGTTGTCCGCGTTGAGCGTCAGGTTCGTGCCGCCGACCGCCAGCACCCACGGCGAGGAGGCCGGCCACGAGACCTGCGGCTTCTTATCCGACGACGTCAGCTGGCTGGCCGGCACCCCCCGCGCGCACGCCGAGGAACCGGTGTCGCCGGCCGCGACGACGGTCGTGATGCCAAGTGCCGCGGTGGCCGTCAGCTGGCGCTCGACCAGCGTCCGCGCCGCCGTGAACGGCTGCACGATCGACTCGCACTCGCCGTAGGACACCGAGATCACGGCGGGCAGCGACGTCCCGTTGGTCGTCGCCTGCAGCGGTTGGGCCAACATCAGCAAGAAGCCCTCGACGTCGCCGTCGTCGTCGCTCTCGTCGATCGGCTGCACCCACAGGTCAAAGCGCGCGAGCGCGGGCGCCACCATCGAGGCGACCATCGCGTCCAGCGAGCTCTCGAGGATCGGCTGGATCGAGCCGGCGTTGTGGATCTTCAGGGCCGTCCCTTGCGTACCGAAGCACGAGCGGAACGTGTTCACGTCCGCGGCCGGCGTCGGCGCCTCGCCGACGATCGCCAGACCGACGCCCTGCCCGTTGAGGCCGGCGGCCTGCAGCGGCGCGATCCCATAGGCGGTCAGGATCTGGTTCGGGTACAGGCCACTGCTGGATGCGAGCGCGGCGGGGAAGCTCGTCGGAACGCAGCCGAACGCCGGCGTCCCGGTCCGCGTCGGCGTCCCGCCGTCGGCGACCACGGCAGCGCGCCCCACGGACGAGCTACTCCCCGAACTGAGCTGCACACGCATCCCCGCGACGGTGTCGACATTGCCGCTGATGCCACTCGGGAGCTTCGGCGTGTCGACCGGCAGCGCCACCTTCGAGCCCGTGCTCGTCTTGTAGACGTTCCACTTGGTCCCGAACATCTTCTGGGCCTTGCTGACGCTGACCGTCGCGCTGACGCGCAGATGGGTGACGTCGACGGTCGCGGTGATCCCGTTGGACTTGAACGCGTTCACAACCGCGTTGCGCTTCGAGGACGACGCGCCGTACTTGCTCTGCAGCGTCGACAGCGACGGGTACTTGCCGTAGGAGGACGACGACGGGTCACTGGCGGCCTTGACCGCGTTCTGCAGATTGGACTGGCTCACAATCAGACCCAGCTGCAGCGGGAGCTTCAAGCTCGTCGAAGCCGCCCCGAGATTCTTGAGACCACTGTGGGAGATCGGGCCGTAGTCGACCGACGCGGCGAACGCCGCGGGCGCTCCAGCCAGCAGCGCAAGCGCCGTCGCGGCGGACGTCCAGATCCGGCTCCGGGAAACGACCTCACGACACCAGCCACCACGCATCGGTACCTCCTCGAGCCGGCCGGCCGCGTGTCGCGACCGTGCCTACGAGGCATCAGCATGTCGCGGCTCGCTTAGCGCCGTCATCACTCCGATCGGATGATCGCGCAACGGCGGTGCGTGCTCAGAGGCGCATTTCACCCGATCGGGGCGACGTTGCCGGCGCGCATCGTGGCTAGCGTCGCGCTCCGATGAGCACGCCGGAGCCCGATCTCGCGCAGACGTTGGCGAGCCGGCGGTTCGTGGTCCTGCTGGGACTCGCGGCAGTGGTCGGTGTCGTCGCGGCGCTGGCCGCGTGGGGGTTCCTGGAGCTCACGCATCAGGTGCAGGTCGGCGTCTACGAGAAGCTGCCCGATGCGCTCGGCTACGACGAGCCGCCGGTCTGGTGGCCGCTGCCGGTGGCCGGGCTGGCCGGGTTGATCGTGGCGTACGCGATCGTCCGCCTCCCTGGCGGGGGCGGCCACCTGCCGGCGAACGGGCTGAGCACGGGCGCGACGATGCCCGCGGACCTGCCCGGCGTCGTGCTCGCCGGACTGGCCACGATCGGCCTTGGCCTCGTGCTCGGTCCGGAGGGCCCGCTGATCGCCGTGGGCGGCGCGCTCGGTCTGCTCGGCGTCCGCCTACTGCGCCGCGACGCGCCGCCTGAGCTCGCCACGCTGGTCGGCGCGTGCGGGACGTTCTCCGCGCTGGCGCTCATCTTCGAGTCGCCGATCATCGCCGCGGTCATCCTGATCGAGGCGACCGGGCTCGGCGGTGCGAAGCTGCGGATGCTGCTGGTGCCTGGACTGCTCGCGGCCGGGATCGGATCGCTGGTCTCGATCGGCATGGGCGCGTTCACCGGGCTCAGCGACAGCGCGTACGCGCTCGGCACGCTCCCGCTGCCCCAGTTCGACCAGCCGGACGTGCTCGACTTCGTGTGGACGGTGCCGTTGGCCGTGGCGATCTCACTCGGCACGCTCGCGATCTTCGCCCTCGCCCGCCGGACCGTGCCCGTCGTCACGCCGCGACCGTTCCTCGCTCTCCCGGCCGCCGGGCTCGTCGTCGCGGGGCTGGCGATCGCGTTCGAGCAGGCGACCGACAAGCACGAGAGCGAGGTGCTGTTCTCGGGCCAGGAGCAGCTGCCCGGCCTGCTCTCCGGCGCGGCGACGTGGTCGCTCGGCGCGCTGGCGCTGCTGATCGCGTGCAAAGGGCTGGCGTGGGCGATCTCGCTCGCGAGCTTCCGCGGCGGCCCGACGTTCCCCGCGATGTTCCTGGGCGCGGCGGCAGGTGTGATGGCCTCGCACCTGCCAGGCTTCGAGCTCACACCCGCGGTCGCGGTCGGCATCGGCGCGGCGGTCGCGGCCGTGCTGCGACTGCCGCTCTCCGCGGTCGTGTTGGCGCTGCTCCTGACCGCGACGTCTGGCGCCGGGTCGGCTCCGCTCGTGATCGTCGGCGTCGTCGCGGCCTACCTGACAACGCTCGCCGTCTCGGCGCGCACGCCACGCGATCCCTCCGACGAGGTGACAGCACCGTCGGAGCAAGCGGGAACCGTGGCGTCATGAGCATCCATCGGTTCTCGGGGTGCGGGTGTGCCTCAGCGCGTGGTCAGCGCGCCGGACTCGAGGGCGCGGTCGACGGTCGGTGCGAAGTTGTCCTCGCCGAGGACGTCCGCGATCCCGTGGCGCTGAAGCGCGCCGCGCACGTTGCTCTTGGCGCGGGCGACGATCAGCCGGACCCCGAGCGCGTCGAGCGTGTCGTGCATTGAGCGCAGTGCCTCGCCGCCGGTGACGTCGACGTGGCCGATCGCCTCGAAGTCGAGGATGACCATGCTGGGCTGCGGCTGCGCGGCGTGAACGCGCGCGAGCACGTCGTCCTGGAAGAGATCGGCGTTGGCGAAGATCAGTTCCGCCTCGAAGCGATGGATCAGCACGCCGGGGATCGCCGTGGCGTCTGGGTCGTCCTCGAGGTCGACGAAGCGCGAGCCGTCGCGGCTGCGTCCGAGCACGGCGATGTGGGGGTGGTCGATCGTGTGGATCAGCATGATGAAGCTGAGGGCGACGCCGATCGCGACGCCGGGGAGGATGTTGATCAGAATCACCCCGAGCAGGGCGCCGAGCGCTGCCCAGAACTCGAGCGAGCGGGCGTGCCAGTACTGCGTGAGCTTGCTGGGGTCGATCATGCCCGAGACGGCCCAGATCACGATCGCGCCGAGGACCGCTTCCGGCAGGTCGGTGAACAGCCCGGCGAGAAAGAGGATGGTCAGCAGCGTCATCAACGCGGACACGAGGAACGCGACCGGGGGGGACTTCGCGCCGACGCGCTCGGCCGTCGCCGACGCCGACGGCCCGCCCGTGACGGTGAATCCCTGCAGCGCGCCGGCGCCGATGTTGGCGGCGCCGTAGCCCAGCATCTCGCGGTTCGCGTCGACTTTTTCGTGGTGCTTGGTGCCGTAGCTCTTGGCGATCGCGAGCGACTGGGCGAGCCCGACGATCACGATCGCCAGCGCACCCGGGAGCATGTCGACCAGGTCGCCTGCCGTGACGCTCGAGAGCGAGACGAAAGCAAAGCCCGTCGGCACGTCGCCGACGATCGCCACGCCGTGGTCGTGGAGGTCGAATACCTTGGTCGCGAGCACCGCGACGGCGACCACGATGATCACCCCGGGGAGCTTGGGTGTGAAGCGAGCCAGCGCGAACAGCGAGAGCAGGGCGATGACCCCGACGGCGACCGTCGAGGCCTCCCAGCTCCCGATGTCGGTGACGGTGCGCACGAACACCGCCAATGTGTCGCCCGAGGGCTTCGCGATGCCGACCACCTTCGGCAGCTGGCCGATCGCGATGTACAGGCCGAGTCCGACGATGAAGCCGTCGAGCACCGGCCGCGCGAAGAAGCGGCTCACAAAGCCCATGCGGGCGAGACCGCCGGCGATGTAGAGCACGCCCACCATCAGCGTCAGCGCGACGGTCAGCGCGATGTACTCCGCCGAGCCCGTGCTCGCCGAACCGACCACAGCCACCGTCGACGCGGACAGCGTCGCGACCCCTGCGCTGGGGCCGACGAACAGACGAATCGAACTCCCCAACAGCGCGTAGCCGACCGCCGCGAGCGGCATCACGTAGAGACCGTTCTGCACCGGAACCCCCGCGATCCCGGCGTACGCCAAGGCCTGCGGAACCATCAACGCCCAGATCGTCAACCCGGCCATCACGTCGACCGGCAGCCACGCACGATCGTACCCGCGGGCCCACTCAGGCAGCCATCTCACCGCCGAAGTTTCGACCGGCCGGGGACCATCGGCATCATGCGATCCGGATGACGCGCGCGCAATCCTCAGGGCCCCACGGGCCTATGTTCAGGGCTGACGCGGGTGCGCGGATGTGGGAGGCTGGCGCCCGTGATGGCTCGGGAGCGAATGACCCCGAGGCGCGAAGACGACACGCCCCGCGCGCCGCGGACCCAGGAGAACCCGGTGGCGCGCGTGCTCGCACTGCAGCGCGGCGCCGGCAACGCCGCCGTCGCGCAGTTGCTACGCAAAGACAAGACGCCGCAGGGCGACCCGCCGCGCGCGGGTGGCTGGAATGAGGCCGAACGCGACGTCGCCGGCACCAAGCGCGTTCCTGTCGACGGCATCACGGCCGGCAACCAAGACCCCGACGTGAAGAAGCAGAGCAGCGAGGGAGCCGCCGGCAAGGCGATCGTCGTCGTCCCCAACAGCGTTGACGTCAAGGCGCACCCGGACGTGCTGCTGTTCTTCCACGGGATGGGAAATCTCGGCTACCGCGAGCGCCTCACCGACGACTCCTCACGCGGCCCCGCGGGCAGCGTGCACGACGTCGAGGCCGACCGGATGGAGCAACAGCTCGCGCACAGCGGCCGCAACATCGTCGGCGTGCTCCCGCAGGGCACGAGCGCGGCGACGTTCGGCATCGCCGACCCGCAGGCGTACGTGACCGAGGTCCTCGCGAAGGCCGCAGCCAAGCTCTCCGTGCCCGCGATCACGTCCGGCCGGATCATCGTCTCGGGGCACAGCGGCGGCGGACGGCCCGCCGTCGCCGCCGCCACGAAGCTGACGGCCACGGCGCCGACGACCGATGACGAATGGTTCAACCAACCGCCGCTGTTCCTCTTCGACGGCATCAACGGCCCGAACGAGGCCAACGCGATCGGGGATCTGATGGACAAGTGGCTCGACGCCGACCTCGTGCGCCTGAAGGCCTCGAGCGACCCCGTCGCGTTGCTCAACCGGCGCGCGATCAGACTGCGCAGCACGCACACGAGCTCAGACCTCTACACCGCGACCAACCTGGGCGGCAACTACGACACCGAGGTGTCCGACGGCGTCGACGAGAACAAGAAGCCGAAGACCAAGACGGTCACCGTCAAGATCGCCCCGGAACGCTCCCTGAAGGGCCGCATCGACGGCTGGTTCACCAAACACAAGACCGAGCTCGGGCCGCTCGCGGCCCAGTTGCGCGCGCAGTACGACGTCCCGGACCAGGCCGTCTCCGGCGGCCACGAGGCCACGGTCGGCACGGGCTCGCTGGAGACTGACTCCAAGAAGCGCGACGCCGCCCCGGCCGGGCTGACGGGCGCCTCCAAGACCGCGGGCGTCCCCGGCTACAGCGGCGGCGGCCATCTCGAGGAGTCGCTGTCCAAGCTGCCTCCACCCCCTCCGCCGCCCAAGCACGCCGGGCTCGAAGCGCCCGAGCGCGACGAAGTCCCCGCCTGAGGCGGGCACTTTCCTCTGCGTGTCATATCCCTTCACAAGACTGGCGGCCGACGCGGCCTGGAAGAGGGCCGCTCGGATCCGGAGGGACTGCGTATGCGATCTCGCATTCGTCGAGCTGCGCTCGTCACGGTGGCCGCCGTTCTCGCGCTCGGAGGTGCCGCGACTGCGGCGACTTCGCGGCACGACCACGTCTTCCGAGGCAAGCGGACGGTGCTCAGCGCCGCCGACATCAAACGGCTCTCGGCGGGCACGCGACGCCCTTCGATCATCATCTTCAAGAACCAGCTGAAGAACCTCCCTGCCACGGCGTCGGCGGCCGCCGTCCGCGCCAAGGCGGCGAGCGTGCTCCAAGCGCCGGTGCGGGCGCAGCTGGCGCGCGTGCACGCCACGCACGTCAACGGCTTCCGCATCATCAACGCGATCGCGGCGTCGATCACGCCGGCGGAGGCGCAGCACCTGCGCGCCGACACGACGATCCAGGCGGTGGTTCCGGACACGTTCCGCCATTTCGCGACGCTCGACAGCGGCCCGGGCCCGGCGGCCGTCCCCGAGGTCGCGTCGACCGGCCAGCAGCCGATCTGCCCGTCGAACCCGAGCGAGCCGATCATCGAGCCTGAGGCCCGCACCGTGATGAATGTGCCGGCCGCGCAGCAGCTGGTCGACGGCAGCGGTATCCGCGTGGGCATCGTCGCCGACGGCCTTGACCCGAACAACCCCGACCTGATCCGGCCCAACGGCCAGCACGTGATCTTCGACTACCAGGACTTCAGCGGCTTCGGCACCAGCGCGCCGAGCGACGGCCGCGAGTCGTTCCTCGACGCGGGCACGATCGCCTCACAGGGCAACCAGACGTATGACATCTCGGGCTTCGTCAACCCCGCGCACCCGCTCCCGCCCGGCTGCAACATCAAGATCGCCGGCATCGCGCCCGGCGCGAGCCTGGCCGTGATCAACCTCTCCGGCCCGAACGCCGGCTTCTTCAACTCCACGATCGTGCAAGGGATCGAGTGGGCGGTCCTGCACGACCATGTCAACGTCCTCAACGAGTCGATCGGCGGCAACCCGCTGCCGAACACCGAGAACGATCCGGTCGCGCTGGCCGATCAGGCCGCCGTGGCCGCGGGCGTCACGGTCGTCGCGTCCAGCGGCGACGCCGGCCCGTTCAACAACGTCGGCTCACCGGCGACGACGCCCGGCGTGATCGCCGTCGGCGGCACGACGACCTATCGCGTCTACCGCCAGACGACCCGCTACGGCACCCAGCTCGTGCCGGGCGGATGGGAGAACAACAACATCACGGCGCTCAGCTCGGACGGCATCGACGAGTTCAACCCCGACACGGTCGACGTCGTCGCGCCGGGTGACCGCGGCTGGTCGCTGTGCAGCAGCGACACCAAGATGTTCTTCGGCTGCACCGACATCGACAAGGGCGCGAACCCGCCGCCGATCTGGGCGGCCGGCGGCACCAGCGCGTCCGCGCCGGAGACCTCCGGCACCGCGGCGCTGGTCCTTCAGGCCTACGCCAAGACACACGGCCGCCTCCCCGCCCCGGCACTGGTCGAGCAGATCATCACGAGCACGGCCACCGACCTCGGCGCCCCCGCCGACCGCCAGGGCGCCGGCCTCGTCAACACGCTCAAGGCGGTGCAGCTCGCCGAGTCGATCGACCGCGGCGCCAACCAGGGCCAGACGCTGCTGATCGACCAGAAGTCGCTCAACGCGACGCTCAACGCCGGGCAGTCGCACACCTTCACGGTGCACGCCACCAACGAGGGCAGCACGCCGCAGACGGTCTCGCCATCGGTCGTCGGCCGCCCGACGCCGCTGTCGGACGACACCGGCGCGGTGACGCTGTCCAACGCGTCGCCGACCTACATCGACGGCGAGGGCAACACCGACTTCTACGCGGTGCACACGTTCAACGTCGGCCCCGGAGCGGACTACCTCACCGGCGACATCACCTGGAACGCCGCTTCCAAGGGCACGGCGGTGTTCGAGACGCTGTTCGACCCGCAGGGCCAGGTCGCGGCGTACTCGCTGATCGGCTCAGACCAGAGCGGCTTCGGCCACGTCGAGGTGCGCAAGCCAAACGCCGGCAAGTGGACGGCGGTGATCTTCACCGTCAACAACGCCGCCGTCTACAGCGGCCAGGTCCAATTCAACTACGAGGCCCAGGCCTTCCACGGCGCGGGCTCGGTCGCACCCGCCGCGCAGACGCTCGCGCCCGGGCAGACCGGCTCGTTCAACGTGACCGTCGGCGCCGGCCAGGCCGGTGACGAGGGTCTGCGTCTGCATATGGGCACGGGCGGCTCCGACGACGGCAGCATCCCGATCATCATCCGCTCGCTCGTCCCGCTCGGGCGCGCCGGCGGCACGTTCGCCGGCACGCTGACCGGCGGCGGCTCGACCGGCAACGCCGGCCAGCAGTTCACCTACCAGTTCAACGTGCCCAACGGCGAGCCGTCGCTGAACGCGGCCCTCCAGCTCACCGACAACAACTACCAGCTGACCGGCTACCTGGTCGACCCCAGCGGCCAGCCGGTCTCCGAGCAGTCCAACGCGGTCTTCGACGCGAGCGACAACCTGCTCGGCTTCGGGCAGAGCATGCAGTTCTTCCACGGCTCGCCGCAAGGTGGTCTGTGGACGCTCACCCTGCTGGTGTCCGGCCCGGTCGCCGGGCAGCACCTGCGCGAGCCGTTCACCGGCGCGATCACGTTCGCGGCGCCGCCGGTGACGAGCAAGGGCATCCCCGGCTCGAGCTCGAGCGTGGTGAAGGCCAAGCATCCGGTGACGGCGACGATCAAGATCACCAACACCGGCAGCGTGCGCAAGGACTACTTCGCCGACGCCCGGCTGAACGGGAAGACGCAACAGGTCCTGCTCGGCAGCGACGCCAACGCCGTCGGGCTCCCGCTGTCGCTGAGCGCGCAGCCGAACTGGCTGGTGCCGACCAACACCGACGCGTTCAGCGTGCTCGCCAAGGGCACCATCCCGATCACGACGGAGATCTCGTTCTTCTCCGGCGACCCTGACGCGCTCGGCGGCTCGATCGGGAACGCATCGGGGGCGAAGTTGACGGCGCCGGAGCTCGCTCCGGGGTTCTACTTCGACCTGCCCGAGCCGACCGGGCCCTTCGGGCCCACCGGCGTCCCGGCCGGATCGTCCGTGGACCTCGTCGGGATCGCGGACAGCAACCCGTTCGACACGAACGTGACCGCGAGCAGCGGCGACGTGTGGCAGCAGAGCGTCGACGCGACCGCGCCGTACACGCCGCTGAGCCTCGCCCCCGGCCAGACCGGGACGATCACGCTCACGTTCAACGCGGCAGGGCACAAGGGCAAGGTGCTGCGTGGGTTCGTCGACGTCGACACGTTCAACCTCGCCTCGCTGGGCGGGGACAAGGTGACGACGATCCCGTACACCTACAAGCTCGGCTGAGCAATCGAGTGAGGCGCGTCTTCCGCTGAGCGGAAGACGCGCTTCCCAGCCGGCCGGCCGGCTCGTAGCGTCCGGCACATGACCTGGTTCGCCAACCATCAGTGGTATGTCGCCGCCTACGGAGAGGAGGTCGGGCGCGAGCTGCTCGCTCGCACGGTCTGCGGAGAGCCGCTCGTGCTCTTCCGGACCGAGGACGGCGCGGCCGTCGCGCTCGCCGATCGCTGCGTGCATCGCCGCTATCCGCTCTCCAAGAGCCGCCTGGAGGGCGACCGCATCATCTGCGGCTATCACGGCTTCACCTACGACGCGGGCGGTCGTTGCGTCTCCGTCCCGGGGCAGCAGCGCATCCCGCGGACCGCCCGCGTCGGCGCCTACCCCGTCGTCGAGCAGGACTCGTTCGTCTGGGTGTTCATCGGCGACCCGGCCCGCGCGGACGCCGCCGCGATCCCACGCGCGCCGTGGCTCGCCGACCCGGGCTACGCCACCGTCCGCGGGATGGAGCCGCTCGCCGCCCGCTACGAGCTGCTCGTCGACAACCTGATGGACCTCTCGCATGAGACGTACCTGCACGGCGGGTACATCGGCACGCCCGAGGTCGCCGAGACGCCGATCAGCACGGAAGTCGACGAGGACCGGAACATCGTCTACGTGTCGCGTCACATGGACGACGCCGAGTGCCCGCCGTTCTATGCGCGCTCGACCGGGATCGAGGGCCGCATCGTGCGCTGGCAGGACATCGAGTACCGGCCGCCGTGCCTGTACGTGCTGCACAGCCGGATCGCGCCGGCCGGCGTGCTGCCCGCGGCCGACGGCAGCGACCCGCACGGCTTCCACGTCGAAGTCGTGTACGCGGTCACGCCCGAGACCGAGCACTCGACGTATGACTTCTGGTCGGTCGCGCGCGACTTCGCCCAGGACGATGCGGACGTCACCAACTACCTGCGCGAGAGCAACCGGACCGTGGTGCTGCAGGACGTCGTGGCGCTCGACGTGCTCGAGCAGGTGATCGCCGCGGAGCCCGCCGGCTATCAGGAGCTGAGCATCAACATCGACACCGGTGCCCTGGCGGCGCGGCGGATGCTGCAGCGGCTCACCGAGGCCGGCGTCCGGGAGGCGGTGCCGGTGTCGTGACGGACCGCGACGTCACCTATCGGGTGGTGTGGGTTCCTGGCACCGACGAGCTGGTCGGCGTCTGCCACTGCGGCGCCGAGCACGTGGCCGCCTCTCCCGTCGAGATCTGGGCGTGGCTGCTCGGCCATCCGCAGGGCCACGAGCTCGTGGGAGCGACGCAGTGACCGTCGTCGCGGCCGAGCGCGAGCTCGAGACGGTGGTCGCGGGCAGAGTCCACGTGGCCGACGGCGTCGTCGCGCTGACCCTGCGCTCGCCGACCGGCCACGAGCTGCCCTCGTGGGAGCCCGGCGCCCACATCGACCTGATCCTTCAGGGCGGGCTCGCGCGTCAGTACTCCCTCTGCGGCGATCCGGCGGACCGCCGCGCGTGGCGCGTCGCCGTGCTGCGAGAACCCGACGGGCGCGGCGGCTCGCGATACGTCCACGACGAGCTCTCCGGCGGCGTGCGCATCCGCGGGCCGCGCAATCACTTCCCGTTGCTGCCGGCGGAGCGCTACGCGTTCGTCGCGGGCGGCATCGGCATCACCCCGATCCTGCCGATGGTCGCGCGCGCCGAGGCCGACGGCGTGCCCTGGCGGCTGCTGTATGGCGGGAGGACGCGTTCCTCCATGGCCTTTCTCGGCGAGCTGGCGCAGTACGGCGACAAGGTGCTCGTCGCGCCCCAGGACGAGACCGGTCTGCTCGACCTCGCTTCGTGGCTCCCGGCTCCCGAGGAGGGCACGCGGGTCTACTGCTGCGGTCCGGAGCCGCTGCTGGCGGCGGTCGAGGACCGCTGCGCGCAGTGGGCCGCCGGAGCCCTGCAGACCGAGCGGTTCACGGCTCGCGCCGTCGCCTCGCCGGTACTCGCGGAGGGATTCGAGGTCGTGCTCTCCGCTTCCGGGCAGACGGTGACCGTGCCGCCCGGCCGCTCCATACTGGAGGTCGTGGAAGCGGCAGGAGTACCAGTGCTGTCCTCGTGCCAGGAGGGCACTTGCGGCACGTGCGAGACCGCGGTCCTCGAGGGCGTGCCCGACCATCGCGACTCGGTGCTCTCCGGCGAGGAGCGAGCCGCCGGCGACGTGATGATGATCTGCGTCTCCCGATCATGCACGGACCGGATCGTCCTCGACCTCTAACCGCGCGCGGCGACGAGCGCTCGGTGACCGGCCGCGCGCTCGCCGTGCTCGAGGCGTTCACGCCGGAGCGGCCGCTGCTCTCGCTGTCGGACCTCTCGCGGTCCGCGGGCCTGCCACTCACGACCACGCACCGGCTGGTCGCCGAGCTCGCGGCCTGGGGCGCACTGGAGCGCGACGATCGCGGCCGCTACCGGATCGGCCTGCGGCTGTGGGAGGTCGCGTCGCTGGCGCCCCGCGGCGTCAGCCTCCGCGAAGCCGCGCTCCCGTTCATGGAGGACCTGTACGAGGTCACCCACGAGAACGTCCAGCTCGCGATCCGCGACGGGCACGAGGTGGTGTTCCTGGAGCGGATCGCCGGCCGGCGCGCCGTCGGCGTCCTCACGCGCGTCGGCGGCCGATTCCCGCTGCACGCGACCGGCGTCGGCCTCGCGCTGCTGGCGCACGCGCCGGCCGACGACCAGGAAGAGCTCCTGGCGCGGCCGCTCGAGCGCTTCACCGAGAAGACGCTGGTTCAGCCTGACCGCCTGCGCCGCGCCCTCGCCGATGTGCGCCGCACCGGCGTCGCGGTCAGCGACGGTCAGGTCACGCTCGACGCCCTCTCGGTCGCCGCGCCGGTGTTCGACGGCGCGGGCGAAGTGGTCGCCGCCCTCTCGATCGTCGTGAACTCGGCGACCGCGAACCCCGCCACGTTGGCCCCCGTGGTACGCGCCGCCGCACTCGGGGTCTCGCGCTCGTTGAAAAGACGCAACGCGCGGCACGGCACCGACACCCGCTGAAGCGTCGCCGCGCTCCCGGAAGGCACGCGCGCGCTCGGAAACTGAGGCCGCAGTGCAGGAACCCGAGATTCCCCGTCCTGGCCGGGCAGCGTGAAAACGCGTGCTCGACGGCAGCGGCCAGCGTCTGACGCCGCGCGCGTAGGGCAGAGTTTGCGATCAGTTTGCGGTCTGCGCTACTGTTGCGCCAGACGCAAACTCTCCGCAAACTCGCATGGATCCGACCGTTCTTCAATCACTCGAGGCCGTGTATGCCGGCGACTCGGCCGACTCTCACGAGACCGAACGCATCGACTTCAAGCAGGAGAACACCCGAAGCCGCGGCGACACCGAGAAGCTGCTTGTCGAAGCGACGTTGTGCTTCGCGAACTCGTCGGGAGGAAGCATCGTCGTCGGGGTACGCAACAAGCCCGGAGGCCCCGACGCGTTCGTCGGTACGACTCTCGATGCCGTCCTGCTCAAACAACGAATCTTCGAGCAGACCGTGCCGCACTTGGCTGTAGACGTGGAAGCGATCGACTTTCACGGGACCCGCCTTCTCGTAATCCGAGTCCCTGAGAGTCCCGAAATCCATGCCGATACCCAGGGACGCGCGCCCCGCCGGATCAACACAGACTGCATCAACATGAGCCCGGCTGAGCAGCTGCGTCACCGCGAGGACCGTCGTGGGATCGATTGGTCCGCAGTCGCCAGCGAACGACCCACGCCGGATGTGTCGCGGCGAGCCCTTGACGTCGCTCGAGAGCTGCTGTCTAGACATCCGAGCCAGGAGCGCCAGGCGCTATCGCGTCGCGAAGACCCGGAGCTGCTCACGGAACTTGGGGTGCTTCGCCAGGATGGCCGGCTCTCGCGAGCCGGGGAGATCCTCTTCTGCGAAACCGCCGATGGGTCGGCGCGACTCGTCTACATGTATCGAGAGACGCCCGGCGGCGAACCGACGGAGCTTCGGCGCTTCAGCGAGCCTTTGATCGTCGCCTACGAGCGGGTGATGGAACTCGTCGAAGCGAGAAGGCGTCTGACGCCGGTCACTCTCCCTCAGGGACAGCAACTTCCGATCGAGGACTTCCCGAATCTCGCGGTTCGTGAAGCATTGACGAACGCTGTTGTGCATCGTGACTACCACACGGGTGCGCCGGTCACGATCTCGCACTCGCCCCAACTCTTCGAGATCTCGTCCCCTGGGCCGCTCGTGGCCGGCGTGACGCCGGCGAACATCCTCACGCACGACTCCAAGCCGAGAAACGCCCTCCTCACGAAGGCCGCACGCGTGCTCGGACTCGCCGAGGAAGTCGGCGCCGGTATCGACCGCATGTATCGCGAGATGATCTTCGCCGGCAACGACCTACCCGGCATCGATTCAGACCTGGAACGGGTTCTCGTCACCCTGACCGGCGGCGCGGCGAACACGAGAATCCCGTTCTATGTGTCTCAACTTCCGTCGGAAGAACGCACCGATGTCGACACCCTGCTGGTCCTCTACACCCTCTGCCACCGCCAGGCCATCTCCGCCACCGACATCGCACCGCTCCTCCAGAAGCGACCCGAGTCGGCCCAGGTCACGCTGAAGCGCCTCGCGGACGATCCGGTCGCGATGGTTGAACCGAGTCGCGGAACTGCGCGGCGACGCTTCCCGAAGTACCGCTTGCGCGAGCATGCTCTGCAGGCATTGGGCACAGCGGTTCGCTACAACCGGCGATCCATCGACCAGACCGACCGACGCGTGATCGCTCACATCGACGAGTACGGAAAGATCACGAACAAGACGGTTCGAAACTACTTCGACGTCGACGTCGGACGCGCACGCGACATCCTTGGCGATCTAGTCAAGCGCGAGCTCCTCGTGAAGACCTCCGACGCCACGCGCGGGCCGAGCGTGACCTATGGACCCGGCCCGAAGTTCCCAGCCAAGGCGGGACGCGGTCGTCAAGGCTCGAGATCGGGAAGCTCACCCGCAACGGATGGAATAGACGACGACGACACGCTGTTCTAAGGCGTCGCGATGTACTGACGGACGTCGGTTGCACGAGGCCGTTTCAGGCTGGCGCTCCCCATAAGCTGGTGAGGGTGAGCGCACCGTCACCTCTCCCCGTCCTCGACATCTCCGGCTTCCGTTCGGATCCGGACGGCCCTGCCGGCGCGGCCTTCGTCGAGGCACTGCGCGACGCCTTTCACGGCATCGGCGCCGCCTACCTCGTCGGCCACGGCGTCCCGGACGACCTCATCGCCCGCGTGCGAGAGGTCGCCGAGGAGTTCTTCGCCCTTCCCGAGCCTGAGCGGCTGGCGATCGAGAACGTCCATTCGCCGCAGTTCCGCGGCTACACGCGCCTGGGCAACGAGCACACCAACGGACGGCGCGACCTCCGCGATCAGGTCGACGTCGGCCGCGAGCAGCCCGCGCCCGAGATCGGGCCCGACGATCCGGCGTGGCTGCGCCTGCGTGGACCGAACCTGTGGCCGGAAGGGCTGCCGGCGTTCCGCACGGCCGTCAGCGACTACAACGCGGCGCTCGAGCAGGCCGGACATGTGCTGATGCGCGCGGTATCGCTCGCGCTCGGCCAGCCGGCCGACCACTTCGACGCGATCGTCACGCCGCCCGAGGTCCTGACCAAGATCATCCGCTACCCGGCGCCGAGCGAGGACTTCCCCACCGACCAGGGCGTCGGTCACCACACCGACGCCGGCTTCCTCACCCTCCTGCACCAGGACGCCGTCGGCGGCCTCGAGGCCGAGGTCTACGGCGAGTGGGTCGGGATCCCCGCACTGCCCGGCGCGTTCGTGGTCAACATCGGCGAGCTGCTGCAACTGGTCAGCAACGGCTACTTCCGGGCCACGTTGCACCGTGTGGTCAGCCCGCCCAAGGGCGTCCAGCGCATCTCGATCGCGTACTTCTTCAATCCGTCCTTCGAGGCCAGGATCGAGCCGGTCACGCTCCCGCCCGCACTCGCCGCCGAGGCGCCGGGAGGCGAGAGCGCCGACCCTGACAACCCGATCCTCTCCTACTACGGGTTCAACACGTTGAAGGTCCGGCTGCGCGCCCACCCCGACGTCGCCGAGCGTCACCACGCCGACCTTTTGGCGCGCACCGACTGAGCCCGTGATTGAGTACGGCCCTCGTCTCAGTCGCGTAGTTCCGTAGCAGAAGGAGGGTCTGCTCAATGCTGTCATTTAGTCCCGCGCGCCGCGTGTGCGCGGGGATGTTCGCCGTAGCGGCGATGCTCGCCGTGCCCGGGCCGGCGCACGCCGCCGCGCCGTTGAAAGCCGACATCACGTTCGGCAACTCCGTGGTGGATTCGCACCTTCACGGCCGCGTCTACCTGCTGCTCCGCCCCGGAACCAACCAGGACCCGCTCAGCTCCGTCAGCGCCACCGGGTCCACGCTGGTCTACGGCAAGGACATCTCCGACGTCGCCCCCGGGCAGTCGGTCTCGGTCTCCGGTGGTGGGGACGGGTTCGAGGGCGTCTACGGGTTCCCGAAGGCGTCGCTCGACGATCTGCCGTCGGGGACCTACACGGTCCGCGCGTTCTTCAACGTGTACGAGACCGCGCACCGGTCCGACGGGTCGACCGTCGACATGCACTTCCCGTGCGGTGACGGCGGACGGCCGTTCTCGTCGCCCGGCAATCTGCGCAGCGCGATGCAGACGGTCACGATCGACCGCAACCAGGACACCAGCCTCGCGCTCACGCTCGCCGAGAAGCTCACGCCCGCGCAGGCCGTGCCGGCGGGCGGGACGTGCCAGCAGGGCAACCCGGCCGAGTCGGCGCACGTCAAGCAGGTCAAGATCAAGAGCGAGGTGCTCAGCAAGTTCTGGGGCCGGGACATGTACGTCGCCGCCACGGTCCTGTTGCCGTGGGACTACGACGACCCGGCCAACGCGGGCAAGCGGTACCCGGTCGTCTACTCGCAGGGCCACTACTCGACAGGCGTCCCGTTCGGCTTCAGCGAGACCGCGACCACCGGCCTGTCGGGCTGGTGGCGCGACCCCGCGAATCCGAAGCTGATCGGCGTCTCGTTCCGCACCGAGAACCCGTTCTACGACGACTCCTACGTCGTCAACTCGCCCAACCTCGGGCCGTACGCCGACGCGATCAACGACGAGCTGATCCCGAAGCTCGACGCGATGTTCCGGACGATCGCGCGGCCCTACGCGCGCGCTCTCACCGGCGGCTCGACCGGCGGGTGGATCACCGTCGCCAATCAGATCTTCCGGCCGGACCTGTTCGGCTCCGCCTGGTCGGGCTATCCGGACTCGCTCGACTTCAATGCGCACCAGACCGTCGACCTCTACAACGCCGGCAGCGCCTACGTCGAGGACAACGGGGACGTCATCCCGTCCTCGCACTCGTACAACACCACCACGGGAGTCGACACCGTCACGTTGACGATGCCCGCGGAGAACCACTTCGAGCTGGCGGTCGGCAACCGGTCGCGCTCCCAGGTCGGCCAGTGGGACATCTGGAACGCCGCGTTCGGCGCCCAGGGGGCCAACTGCTACCCGCTCGAGCCGTGGAACAAGGTCACGGGCGCGATCGATCACGGCGCGGTCGACAAGTGGAAGGCGATGGACATGAGCGAGGTCCTGACGGACCACTGGGCGACGCTCGGCCCGGTCCTGCGCGACAAGCTGCACATCTGGGTGGGCACCCAGGACACGTACTACCTCAACGAGGGCGTGAAGGCGTTCCAGGACACCGTGGAGCGCCTCAGCGGGAGCACGAACTACGCCACGTTCACCTACGGCCCCGGGCAGCCGCACGGCTACACGCCGTACGCGTCGACGCAGGCGATGCTGACCGACATCGCCAACTACATCACGGCGCACACCCCACCCGCGGGGCAGCCCGATCCCGACCTCTCGGCCGCCCGCGGCAACCGCTGGGCGGACGTCTCAGGACACAGTTGCGCCACGCGGACGCCGGCGCACCCGGCGATCACCGGCGCCGCGGCCGTCGGCTCCACGCTCACCGCCAACCCCGGCGACTGGGACTCCGGCATGGCGTTCAGCTACCAGTGGAAGCGTGACGGCGCCGCGATCGACGGCGCCACCGGGTCGACCTACACGACGGTCACCGCGGACGTGACCCACGCGATCACGGTCGCGGTCACGGGCGCCAAGCTCGGCTACGACACGACCACGCAGACCAGCGACCCGCTCACGGTCACCCCGAAGACGAGCAGCGTCAGCGGGTCGGTCGGCGGGAGCGTGCCCGCCACGCTGTCGCTCACGCTCGGCGCTCCGGCGTCGTTCGGCGCGTTCACGCCTGGCCTGATGAAGGACTACACGGCGACGACATCGGCCACCGTGGTCTCGACCGCGGGCGACGCCTCGCTGACCGTCTCCGATCCCGGCCACCTGACGAACGGCACATTCTCGCTGCCGTCAGCGCTTCAGGTCGCGTTCTCGAAATCGGCCTGGGCCGCGCCGGTGTCCAACGACAACGTGACGATCACATTCAATCAGCACATCGACGCGGGTGACGCGCTCCGCACCGGCGCGTACTCCAAGACGCTGACCTTCACGCTGGCCACCACCACGCCGTGAGGCCACCGCCGCCGCGGCTCACACGAGCCGCGGCGGCCACGGGCTCGCCATCCCGAGCTCGCGATAGGCAGAGAGCGCCGCGTCGAGCCAGTGGCGTGCGCGTGCCGGCTCGGCCTGAGTCTCGAGCAGGCGCGCGTAGTCGTGTTGCGCGAACGCGAGCCAGGGGCGGGCGCCGGTGCGCTCGTTGATCGCGATCGCGGCTTGGAAGTGGGCGTCGGCGTCGTCGAGACGGCCCAACGTCGTCGCAAGGAGCGCGAGGTAGCGGGGCATCGCGCCGCGGAAGCCGTCGAAGAAGTCGGTGGCCTGGAGGTGGGCGTACGGCAGCAGCCGCCGGTAGAGGACGGCCGCGGCAGGCGCGTCCCCCAGCCGTGCGCTCACCTCGGCGAGCAGGCTCATCGCGTACAGCCACGCCTCGTCGAGGGGCAGCGCGGTGCAATCGTCGCGCAGGAGCTGCGTCAGCGCGCGCTGCGCCTCCGCGGGGCGGCCGGTACGGACATGGATCTGCGCCAGCACGCAGCGGAAGCTGGGCCGCCACGGCATCTTGGCGGCGAGGCCGGCGATGCCCGGCTCCGCGTCGGCGAGCGTGCCGCGCAGCTCGCACAGCGCGTGGCGCTGAATGTGGTAGGCCGGGATGGCCATCTCCGGCGTCGCCCGCTCGCCAAGCGAACGCGTGGCTTCGAGTGCCGACTCGAAGCCGTCGAGCCGGCCGCGGAGGAGTTCGAGCCCGTCACGCTGGCTGCTCGCGATCCAGGTTCGCGCGGGCTGGCGGAGCTTCGCGGCGGCGCGCTGCGCATCGATGATCAGACGCTCGGCGTTCTCGATCTGCCCCGTGACGATCTGGCCCCACACCTGGTGCGTGTAGGCCGCGGCGATCTGTTCGAGATCTCCGGTGCTGGTCGCGATCCGCTCCATCTCGCGCCCGCTCGCGATGCACGCTTCGACAGTGTCTGGTCCGTGGGTCGCCGCGGTGCGGGCCGTCAGCGCATACGCCAGTGCCTCGGGGCTGCCGGCTTGCCGCGCGAGCGCGACCGCCTCGCGGCTCAACCGCTCGCGACGCTCGCTCGAGTGTTCGTCGCGGAGCGCACCGGCGAGGCGAGCGAGCAGCAGGATTCGCAGCTCCGGATCCGCGTTCCCGAGCGCCTCGAGCCCTTCCTCGAGAAGCGTCAGGATGCGCCGGTCCTCGCCCGCCCGGGCAAACACGTTGCGGCCCCCGTAGCCGTGCGCCGCCTCCGCCAGCGCTCGTGCGAGCCCGAGCCGCCGCGCGATCTCCGCGGCGGCGAGAAACGCACGCTTGCCGGCCTGCAGGTCTCCCGCCCGGATCTCACTCCGGCCGATCGCGAGCAGCAACTCGCAGCGCTGCTCCTCCGCGGCGCCCGCCGCAGCCAGCGCCGTCCGGTACAGGCGGCCGGCCTCCTCGTAAGCGTGCAGCGTGAGCGCGCGATCCCCGGCGCGGTGGGCGTAGTCCAGCGTGCGCGCCCGGTCGTGCGCGGCCGCGGCGTGATGGGCGAGCTCGGAGAGGTCGCCGTCGGCCTCGAGGGCACCGAGCGCCTGCCGGTGCAACCGGGTGCGCCGCGGACCGGTGAGCTCGCCGTAGAGCGTGTCGCGGATCACCATGTGCGAGAACCGCAGCCGCCCGTCGCCGTCGGGTACCTCGCCGATCACGCGTGCCGCCATCGCCTCGTCGAGTGCATCGAGCACCGCGTCCTCGGGCAGCTCGGACAGCTGCACGAGCGGCGCGACGGCAAACTCGCGGCCGAGCACCGAGGCGTGCGCGAGGATCGCTCCGCATGCGGGCGAGAGGTGGGCGATGCGCCGCTGAACGACGTCCCGAACCGTCTGTGGGACGGCGATCGGCGCGCCCTCGGCGGCCAGCAGCCGGACCGTCTCGCCGAGAAAGAGCGGGTTGCCGTCGGTCTCCGCGTGCAGGTCGGCGGCGAGACCGGAGAACGCAGCGGCAGTGAGCGTGACGTACTCGGCCACGTCGGCCTCGCTCAGCGGGCCCAGCGCCATCCGTACGGTCAACGGCTCGCGCGAGACGTCGGCCAGCGTCTCGACCAGGCTCGAGCCGGGAACCGGATCCACGTCGCGATATGCGCACACGATCAGCACGCGGCTGGTACCGAGCGAGCGTGCGAGGAAGCGCAGCAACAGCAGTGACGCCGAGTCGGCGGCATGGAGATCATCGATCACGAGCACGAGCGGCTGCTCGACCGAGACGCTGCGAAGCAACTCGGAAACCGCCTCGAAGAGCCGGAACCGGGCGCCATCCGAGCCGAGGCCGTTCGGCTCCGGCATCCCGGGGAAGCGCTGTCGCAGTTCGGGGAGGAGCTGCGCGAGGTCAGGCGCGGCCGCGCCGAGCTGCGCGCGCAGCGTGTCCGTATCCGCCCCGGCGACGTAGGCGCGCAGTGCCTGCACCCACGGCCAGAAGGCGGGCGCGCCACCGGCTTCCCAGCAACGCCCGACGAGGACGGAGATACCCCGCGCGGCGGCATGCCCGCTCAGCTCCTCCGTGAGCCGGCTCTTGCCGATGCCCGGCTCGCCGGCGACGAGACAGACCCGCCCACGACCGGCGACCGCGCCGTCGAGCGCCGCGAGGAGGACGGCCAGCTCCGCGGTGCGGCCGACGAAGGGACGCTCCGGAGCGCCCACGGGTAGCTCCGGCATGAGCTCGAGCCGCGGATCCTGCTGGAGGATCGCGCGCTCGAGCTCGCGCAGCCGCGGGCCGGGTTCCAGGCCGAGCTCGGCCACGAACGCCGACCGCGCCGTCCGGTAGGCCTCGAGTGCCTCCGCTTGACGCCCGCTCCGGTACAGCGCGAGCATCAGCAGCTCGTGCAGCCGCTCGCGCTGCACGTGCGTCCGGGTCAGCTGCAGCAGCTCGCCGACGAGATCGGCGTGCGCGCCCAGCGCCAGGTCCGCTTGCAGCCGCGCTTCCAGCGCCGCGAGCCGCGCTTCATGCAGGCGCGCGACCTCCAACGCCGCGAACGGCAGATGGTCGAGCCCCGCGAGCGCCGGACCGCGCCACAACGCGAGCGCCTCGCGCAGGAGCTCCGCCGCGCGTCGCGGCCGTGCCGCGCGCGCCTCGGCGACGAGCTGCTCGAAGCGGTCGGCATCCAACTCGCCCGGGCGCACCCGTAGCTGGTAGCCCGCCGGCGTGGTCGTCAGCGCGGTCGGATCGCCGAGCGCCTTGCGCACGCGTGAGACGTGGACGCGAATCGTCCTGACGGCCTGTCCCGGCGAATCGCCGCCCAGCAGCTCGACCGCGAGTCGCTCCGCACTGACCGGCGTGTTCGGGTGCAGCAGCAGCATCGCGAGCACCGCCCGTGGACGCGGGCCGCCCAGCTCGAGGACCGAGGCGCCGGAGCGGACCGTCAGCGGCCCAAGGATCTCGAACGCGATCGCGGCGGTGTTAGCTGGATGAAATCTCGCTGCAACCACGCGGCTCGACGATCTTCGGTCATGCGACTCCAGATGGCAACCGTGGCCGCGATCGGCATGTGTGCGGCCGCGCTGGTGGGCTGCGGTGGCGGCGCACCGGTGTCGCCACGCCAGTCGGCGATTCCCGTGCTCGTCTACCGCGACGTGCAGCCGAAGCAGCTCGCGCACCAGTTGGATCAGCTGCACGGCGCGGGCTACGACACGATCACGCTCGCCACATTCACCCGCTTCCTCCGCGGTCAGCCGGTGAAGCTGCCGCCGCGCCCGTTCCTGCTCACCTTCGACCACGGTCGCCGCGCCGCGTTCAAGGCCGCCGACGAGGTCCTGCGCGACCACGGGTTCAACGCGGTCGGCTTCATCGACGTCGGGCGCGTCACCGACGCCGATCCCGCGTACCTCAGCTGGGGTGAGCTGGACGGGCTCCAGCGCGACCGCCGCTGGGAGATCCAGCTCGAGTCCGGCACCGGCAACTTCCTGATGCGCTACGGCCCGGCCCCCGGCGACGTCGGGCCCTTCTACGCCTACCGCGGCACCGACGAGGTCCTCGGCGGGTGGCGCGAGCGCGTCTTCGGCGACCTCTCGGTCGCCGAGCGCCAACTCACCCACTTCATCCACGGCTACCGCCCGCTCGCCGTCGCGCCGCCCTACGGCAACTACGGACAGGCCGGGACCAACGACCCCGAGATCCCCCGCCTGCTGCTCGCCCGCCTGCAGCTCAGCTTCCCACTGGTCTTCACGCAGGACCGACCCCCGCTCACCGCCCGCGGCGCCGGCACCGCCGAGCGGATCGGCCGGCTCGAGCTCACCCCCGCGCACGGCGACCGCGACCTGCAAGCCCTGCTCTCCAAAGGGACCCCGTGAAGGGCTAGGCGCGCCGCGCGTCCTGACGGACGCTGAACTCGGCGGGCATCTGCCGGCGGAAGCGTCCGGTCCCGGCGGCGGCGGGGCGGCCGATGAGGAACCCCTGGCCGAACTCGACCCCCAGGTCGCGCAATGCGTCGAGTTGCGCGGGCGTCTCGATGCCCTCGGCGATGACGTCGAGCCCGAGCTTGCGCGCGAGCTCCACGATCACGCCGATGAAGCTCGCGTCGCGGCCCTCTCCCACGAGCCCGTCGACGAACGGCTTCGCGATCTTGAGGGTGTCGAGCGGCAGCGAGTGGAGGTAGCTGAGCGAGGAGTAGCCCGTGCCGAAGTCGTCGAGCGCGATACGGATGCCGAGCGCGCGCAGCTCGCCGAAGCGGGCGGCGCTCGTGACGGCGTCGTCGAGCAGCTCGGTCTCGGTGATCTCCAGCGCGAGGCGCTCCGGCGGCAGGCCGAACTCCTCGAGCATGGCTTGCACGCCGGCGGTCAGATCCGGATCGCGCAGCTCGGCGGCGGAGAGATTGACGTGCAGGCGCAGCGGCGGATCGTCCGGCGCGGCGGCTTCCCAGAGCCGTGCCTGGCGGCACGTCTGCTCCAGGACGTGCCGGCCGATCACCCGGATCAGGCCGGACTCCTCCGCCAGCGGGATGAACTCCGCGGGACCGATCCGGCCGCGCACGGGGTGCTCCCAGCGCACGAGCGCCTCGCCGGCGCTGATGCGCCCCGTCTCGAGGTCCACGATCGGCTGGTACTCGACCATGATCTCCCGGCGCTCGATGGCGCCGGCCAGCTCCGTCTTGAGATCGTGCCGGCGCAGCATCGCGGCCGCCATCGGCGGGTCGAAGAACGCGAAGCGGCCCTTGCCCGACGTCTTCGCCTGGTACATGGCCAGGTCGGCCTCGCGGATCAGCTCGTCGGGGTCGCGCGTGCGGCCGCTGTCGGCGATGCCGACGCTGAGGTGGACGGGCACCAGCTCGTCGGCGGCGTGCACCGGCGTCTCGAACCCGCGCAGCACGCGCGTGGCCACGGCGCCGAGCTCCGCGATCGGATCGTCGACGCCCGGCAGCATGACCGCGAACTCGTCGCCGCCCAGCCGGGCGACGATGTCCTGAGGGCGCACGGAATGCCGCAGCCGGCCTGCGACGGAGACGAGCAGTGCGTCGCCGACGGCGTGGCCGAGCGTGTCGTTGACGATCTTGAAGTCGTCCACGTCGATGAACAGCACGCCGAGCGTGGCGGTTCCGTCCGCGAGCTCGCCGCGCAGTCGCTCCATGAACATCAGCCGGTTCGGCAACCCGGTGAGCGGGTCGTGATAGGCCTGATGGTGGAGCTCTTCCTGGAGCGTGCGCAACTTGTTCACGGCCTGCTCCAGCCGGTCGTACTGCAGCGCCACGCTGGCGTTATTGGCGAGCACCTCGAGCAGGCGCCGGTCCTCGCCGCCGTATCCGCGCTCGAGGCCGAAGCGGTTCGCGAGCATGATGACGCCGATCAGCCGGCTCTCGCCGGGCAGCATCGCGACCATCGCGTTCCGGATCCCGCGTTGCTGGAGGTGTTCCCGCAGCGCGGCGGGCTCGTAGGGCGGCGTGAGCGAGACCACCGGGTTCTCGGCGTCGATCACCGCCGCGAGCGCCTCGGCCGCGCCGCGGTCGGCCTCGACCATCGTCACCCGCTCCACTCCGGGACCGTAGGTGCTCCGCAGGGGCGTGCCGTCGGCACTGAAGAGGACGACCTCCGCGATCTCCGAGCGGAACGCCTCGAGCGAGCGCGCGAGCACCCCCTCGATCGCCTCGGCGACCTCGGGTGAGCGCGTGAGGGCCCGGTTGGACTCGTAGAGGAACTCGAGCTTCTCGTGCTGCTGGCGCTCTGAGACGTAGGCGCGGTAGAGGCCGAACACCACGGCCGCCGGGACGAGCAGCAGGACCGCGGCGCGCGCGTCGGTGGAGATGAGGACCGCAGCCGAGATCGCGATGCTCGAGTTGGCGGCCGTGAGCACGAGGTCCATCGCGAACATCTGCCGCAGCGTGGCGAAGGTCATGTCCCCTTCGGCGATCGCGATCGCACCGGCGATGCAGGCGATCGACAGCGCGCCTGTCACCAGGGTGGCCACATACAGCGCGAGCCACGTGCTCGGCTCGAGCGTGTCGGCGGGTTCGGCGATCGCGCGGACGATCACGAACGCCACGCACACGGCCAGCGCGAGCTGCGCGAGGTTGAACGCCAGCTTGATCGGCGGCAGCCTGCGGAACGCGTACGCGGCCCCTGCGCCGAGCAGCGCGCCGGCCATGAATCCGTCGCCGCTCGCGAACGCCAGCCCGAAGACGAACGGGAAGTCCGCCAGCGAGAACGAGTGCGCGCTGCGGCGGAAGTGCAGATGCACCACGCACGTCTCGGCGAGCGCCCAGCCGACCGCGATCGCCCACCACGGCAGATGCGGGTCCGTGAGCGGCTCGGCGCCGTGCAGGGAGACGAAGAACAGCGCGATAGCGATCGACGCGAGCGCCGCGCTGTAGAGCACGATCCCCCCCATCGGGGGGAGCCGCGGCACGCGGGCGTCGTCAGATGAGGAGCTCATCGGGTCCTGGTTTTCACAGCGCGAACATCAGTGTTCACGCCATCCTCGACCATTCGGCCAGAAACGGGCGCAGTTCTCAAGCCAGTAACCGCAGTTGGTCAGCACGCAAACCCGGCCGAAAATCGGGCTCAAGTGCCCGCCGGACGCGGCCGATGGGGCGCGCATAATGCAGAGGACTCTCATCGTCGCCGTGATCGCGCTGTTCGGCGTGCTCGCCGGCCCCGCGCAAGCCGCACAGCAAGCCGCCACCCATATCGTCCAGCTGCGGAGCGGGGTCTCGCTCGCTGAAGGCCGGGCCGCTGTCCTCGCGGCCCACGGCGACGTCGCGGACACGCTGCCGATCATCAACGGCCTCGCCGTCCGCCTGCCCTCGGATGCCCGCGCGCGCCTCGCGCACGACACGCGGATCGCGTCGATCAGCGCCAACGCGTCGATCAAGTCGCAGACCGACCGCTTCGACCCCACCCAGCTCGCGACGGCCTACCCGGCGTCGGTGCTGGCCCCGCCCGTCTGGAACAGCCCGACCGGCGCGACCGGCGCGGGTGTCGGCGTCGCGGTCATCGACACCGGCGTCGACGGCGGCCTGGTCGACTTCAACGATGCGCAGGGCGCCTCGCGAGTGGTCGCCTCGGTGGTCACCGACCCGAACGCGACGACGCCCAATGACAACTTCGGCCACGGCACGCACGTCGCGGGCATCATCGCCGGCGACAGCACCCGGCGCCCCGCCGGCGATCCGCTCGCGGGCCGCTACGTCGGCATCGCCCCGGACGCGAACCTGATCGCGATCAAGGCATCCGACGACAACGGCGACGGCACGATCCTCGACGCGATCTACGGTCTCCAGTTCGCCGTCGATCACAAGGCGGACTACAACATCCGCGTCGTCAACCTGTCGGTGTCGTCGACGGTGGCCGAGTCCTACCTGACCGACCCGCTGGACGCCGCGGCCGAGGCCGCGTACTTCCATGGCATCGTCGTCGTCGCCGCCGCCGGCAACCTCGGCACGGCCGCCGGCTCGGTGAGCCACTCGCCGGGCAATGACCCGTACGTGATCTCGGTGGGCGCGGTCGACGACCAGGGGACGACGGCACGCGGCGACGACGCCTACGCGGCGTGGTCGAGCGTCGGCACGACCCAGGACGGGTTCGCGAAGCCGGACCTCGCGGCTCCGGGCGCGCACATCGTCTCGACCCTCGCGCCCGGCAGCGCGTTCGGCCAGCTCTGCCCGCAGTGCATCGTCGACGGCAGCTACCTGCAGGTCGGCGGAACCTCGATGGCCGCGCCCGTCGTCGCCGGCGTCGCGGCGCTGATCGCCCAGGCCCATCCCGACTGGACGCCGGACCAGGTCAAGTCCACTCTGATGGCCACCGCCCGCGACGTCCCGGGTGCGATCGACGAGGTCAACGCCTCGGCGGCGATCTCGGTCGCGGAACCCGCGTCCGGCGCGAACGCCGGACTCGTCCCGAACCAGCTCATCGACCCCGCTACCGGCAACATCGACGAGACCCGCTCGAGCTGGGGCCGCTCCAGCTGGGGGACCCCGTCCACGCCGCTCCAGGCCGGCTGGGCGAGCTCGAACTGGGGCTGCGTCTGCCCCGGCTGGAACGATCCCGACGACGACGACACCCGCTCGAGCTGGGGCAGCGCGACGTGGCTCGTGAAGTGGAACAGCTGACGCGCGTGTCCTGGGGCGGCGGGCGCCGTCAAGGTCCCGCCGCCGCGCTTCAGAGAGCGACCATGACAGCCAGATGAGCGTAGTTGGCGGCTAGCTTCAATGCGGTGAGGGGTTGTTGGTGCGACGCTGGATGCCGTGCCGCTCCGCTGCTTGATCGTCGACGACAACGCCGCCTTTCTCCACGCGGCCGCGACGCTGCTGGAGCGCCAAGGCGTGACCGTGGTGGGCGTGGCGTCGACCGCCGCGGAAGCGCTGCGGCGCAACATTGAGCTGCAGCCCGATGTCGTGCTCGTCGACATCGTCCTCGGTGCCGAGAGCGGCTTCGACGTCGCCCGCGACCTGACGGGCGGCGCGGCCGTCATCCTCATCTCGACCCATGCCGAGGCCGACTTCGCCGATCTGATCGAGCGGACGCCCGCGGCCGGCTTCGTGTCGAAGTCCGAGCTGTCGGCCGAGGCGATCCGGCGCCTCACGCCGTAGGGGGAGGATCATTGGCTGCATGTTCTCCCCGAGGGGAGCGAGCGCGGGCCCGTTCAGCGGGCTGACACAGCGGCTCGTCGCCGCGAGCATTCTGCTCGCGCTGGTCGTGGGCGGTGGATTCGCGGTGATGCTGCTCGCCATCGACGAGCTGCGCGCGGACGACCGGCGAACGCGGCGAGCACAACGCGTGACCGTCGCGGCCACCCAGCTGCAGCGGCTGCTCCTCGACCTCGAGACCGGCGAGCGAGGGTTCATCCTCACGCGGCAGGCGCAGTTCTTGGAACCGTGGGCGGCCGCTCGCGCCGGGTTCGCGCGGCGGGCGCGCGATCTGCTCGCGCTCACGGCGGGCGACGCCGAGACGACGCAGCGGGCGCGCAGCATCGTCGACGCCCAGCGGGCGTACATCGATCAATACTCCGTGCCGACGGTGGAGGCGGCGCGACGAGGCGATCCGTCGGCCGGCACCGGCGCGCGCGCCACCGACGGCAAACGCCGCGTGGACGCCTTGCGAGCGCAGTTCGACCAGTTGCTCGGTCCGGAGCAGCGGCGGTCGGCGGCGGCGGCCGCGAGCTCCGAGGCCGCCTCGCGCCGCGCGGCGGCCGGGGCGATCGTCGGCCTGAGCGGCTCGCTCGTGCTGATCGTGCTCTACGTGGCGTACCTGCGGCGCGCGATCGTGCTCCCCGTCCGCCGCGCGGCGACGATGGCCGGCCGGGTCGCGGCCGGGGATCTCGGCGCACGACTGCCGGAACGGGAGGCCGGCGAGATCGGCGCGCTGGAGCTTGCGTTCAATGTCATGGGCGACTCGCTGGAGCGCAATCGCGACGAGCTCGCGGCCCTCGCCGAGGAGCAGGCCGCGCTGCGGCGCGTCGCCACGCTGGTGGCGCGCGGCGCGCCGCCCGACGAGGTGTTCGCCGCCGTGGCGGAGGAGGCCGGACGGCTCACGGGAGCAGACCTCACGGTCCTCAGCCGCTACGAGTCGGCCGCCGAGTCGACGAGCATCGCCGGCTGGAGCAGGACCGGCCGGCGGCTTCCGATCGGCAGCCGATCCGCGCTCGGCGGTCACGAGACGCGCACGCTCGTGCTCGAGACCGGGCGGACGGTGAGGATCGACCGCTATGACCCGGACGACGACTCGGTCCCGCACGCGTGGCGGGGCCTGCGGTCGGGGGTGGGGGCGCCCATCAACGTCGAGGGCCGGCTCTGGGGTGCCATGACGGTCGCCTGCGAGCGCGAGGAGCCGTTGCCGGCGGGCACGGAGGACCGCCTCGCCGCGTTCACCGATCTCGTGGCCACCGCCGTCGCCAACGCCGAGAGCCGCTCGGAGCTGATGGCGTCTCGCGTGCGCATCGTCGCCACCGCCGACGAGACGCGGCGGCGCATCGAGCGCGACCTTCACGACGGCGCTCAGCAGCGCCTCGTTTCGCTCGCCCTCCAGCTGCGCGCGGCGCAGACGACCGTGCCGCCCGAGCTGCGCGACCTCGACGCCGAGCTGGACGGCGTCGCCACCGGGCTCGCGGGCGTGCTCGAGGAGTTGCGCGAGACCGCGCGCGGCATCCACCCCGCCATCCTGTCCGAGGGCGGCCTCGGTCCGGCGTTGCGAACGCTGGCACGCCGCTCCGCCGTCCTCGTGCGGCTCGACCTTCGCGTCGAGCGCCGGCTGCCCGAGCCGATCGAGGTGGGCGCGTACTACGTGGTCTCGGAGGCGCTCACGAACGCTGCCAAGCACGCGGAGGCATCGGCCGTCGACGTGCGCATCGATGCGGTCGAAGGCGTCCTGCGCATCTCCGTCGCAGACGACGGGGTCGGGGGCGCGGAGTTCGGGGGCGGATCGGGACTGGTCGGCCTCAAGGATCGCGTCGAGGCCCTCGGAGGCAGCATCTCCGTCACGAGCCCGCCGCGCGCGGGCACGGCGGTGAACGTCAAGCTGCCGCTGGGCGACGACGTCAGTGCGCCTCCAGGAACGTGACCACCGCCAGCACGCGGCGATGGTCCTCGTCGCTCTCGGGCAACCGCAGCTTGGAAAGGATGCTGCGGACGTGCTTCTCGACCGTGCCCTCCGTCACCCACAGTCGCTGGGCGATCCCCGAGTTCGAGCGTCCCTCCGCCATCAGCGCGAGCACTTCACGCTCGCGCGGGCTGAGCGCGTCGAGCGGGTCCCCGGCGCGTCGCGCCGCGACGAGCTCCTGCACGAGCGCCGGGTCGACGGCGGACCCGCCGCGGCAGATCCGGTCGAGCGTGTCCACGAACTCGTCGACGTCGGTGACGCGGCTCTTGAGCAGGTAGCCGGTGCGCTGCCCGCTGGCGAGCAGGTCCATCGCATGCTCGACCTCGATGTGCGCCGAGAGCACGAGGATCGCAGTCTCGGGGACCTCGGTGCGGATGGAGCGCGCCGCCTCGAGGCCTTCGATCGAGTGCTTCGGCGGCATCCGGATGTCGACGATCGCCAGATCGGGCCGCTCGGTCCGGACGAGCTCCATCAGCTCCGCCGCGCTCTCGGCCTGACCCACGACGAGGAAGCCGAACCGCTCGAGCAGGCTGGCCAGACCTTCGCGGAAGAGCACCTCGTCGTCTGCCAGGACCACACGCGTCCCTTGCGCGCGGCTCGACTGGACAGGCCCGGGTGCCATCACCGGGATTATCCATCAACGCCGCGAGGCGGATGGATGGTGGTGCCGGCCATGACCAGCGGCCGGCACCACCCGCTGCGGCCCCTCACATGGCGGCGTGCGGATCTTTGCGACCGGAGATCCGCTCGGCCCATCCGCAGAGCTCGATGGCGGCCCGTTCCTCTCGGTCCAGCGCCGCGCGGTACGCCACGAAGGCAGTAGCCGCGTCCGCGTCCTGCGACGCGGCCCATCGCTCATACGCGCCCTGGACGTCCGCGGACTCGTCCCGCCACGCGGAGTAGCTGTCGAGGTACTCGCGCATGAGCCAAGCGGGGACGTCTTGGCTCAGCACCGTGGTCGGGGCGAACACGTCGTAGTCGGACATCGTCCCGACACCTTCCCGCGCCAGGCGTGCCCTGTCATTGCGGGAGACGCCCATCTCCACCCCCGGCCACCGGACATCTCGCTCTTCCCGCTACCAGGAATCGCGCAGGCGTGTACAGTCGCCGCTGAGGCACCCCTGAGCGAGCGCATGGAGCCCGACTTCTTCATCAGCTACACCGGTGCCGACAAGTCCTGGGCCGAGTGGATCGCGTGGCAACTGGAAGGGTCGGGCTACACCGTGGTGCTGCAAGCCTGGGACTTCACGCCTGGACGGGACTGGGTGCACGAGATGCAGACCGCCGTCGCGTCCGCTCGACGGACGATCGCCGTGCTGTCCGAGGACTACTTCCGCTCCGTGCACGGAGAGGCGGAATGGCGTGCCGCGTACGCGAGCGACCCGACGGGCGAACAGGGAATCCTCGTGCCGGTGCGAGTCGCTCCCTGCGACCCTCCCGGCTTGCTCAAGACGCGGATCTTCGTCGACCTCGTAGGCCTCGACGAGGACGCGGCGCGGGCCGCCCTTGCGGCGGGGCTGGCAGAACGTCGCGCCAAGCCCACGCTGGAACCGGCGTTCCCGGGCCGGGCGAGCCCGGCGTTCCCGCCGGCCCCCGCGAGCGCCACGCACAGCACGCTCAAGCCGGCGGAGGTGGACGCCGCGACCGCCCACCTGCGCAAGCTCCTGGGCGTGCACGAGCGCAACGTCCGGATCCTCGAGGAGCAGGAAGCCCGTTTCGCCGGCGCCGCGCCGGTGCATCTCCTCGGGCAGTTGGAAGACGAACGCCACGCCGCCGCCGAGCTGCGACGACGACTCGAGATCGGTGAGTTGCACGGTGGCCGCTGAGGGCTTGCAGCGCGAGACGGTCTACGAGATCGGGCGTGCGCGCTTCCGGGTCGGCTACGGCGACCTCACGCTCGTGACGGCCGACGTCCTCGTCAGCTCAGACGACAACTACCTCTCGATGGGCGGCGGGATCTCGATGGCGCTGGCCAGGGCCGCGGGGGCGGACATGGTGGCCCACGCGCGCAAACTGATCCCGGTCGCAGCGGGTGACGTCGCCGTCACCACCGCCGGGCGGGTGAAGGCGAAGTACCTCTTCCACGCGGTCACGATCGACCTGGACAAGCGGATCTACCCCGACGCCCGGTGCATCGACACCCTCGTCCGCCGGTCGCTCGAGCTCGCTGACGCCTTGGGCGTGCGCACGATCGCGTATCCCGCTCTCGGAACCGGCGCCGGTGGGTTCCCGTTCGAGGAGGCCGCCGACGTGATGACGCGTGCGCTGGCCGAGCACCTCGCGGGAGACACGACCGTCGAGGAGGTGTCGCTCGTCCTGCGAGCGCGCGGCGGCGTCTCCGAGAGTGACATCGAGCTCTTCTACGAGCGGGTGGTGGGCTTCGCCGCGCTGAACAGCCAGAGCGAGCGTCTGGCCGGTGCGATGCAACGGTTGCGACAGGTCGGGCGGGCTGCGGGGCTTCCCTTGCTGGAAGAGCAGTTGGACGAGCTCGAACGCGCGCTCTCCGATGAGCGGAGCCGGTTCGCCACCCGGCCCCGGTCGCGCCAGGACATCGACACCCTCGAGCGTACGAGCGGTCTCGCCGAGATCGCCGATCGCACGATCGAGATCACGCACGCCGCGGGCGGCCGTCGCTACGACGACCGGCGCGTCGAGGCACAGGCGCTGCAGACCCGTCTGGAAGGCCTCGGCACGCAGCTCAACGTGCACATGGCTTCTCTGAACAAGCTCGAGATCCAAAAGGCCAAGTACGGCGGCGTGGGCACGCCCCTCATCCTCGAGCACCAGATCGACGAGATCGGGGTCGAGATCGACCGTGTCCGGCAGACGATGGAAGGGCTCCGCGAGCAGCTCGCGGTCCTGGATCCGTCGCCTGACGACCACGGTCGATGACGCAGACGGTGCTCCAGCGGATGGAGCTCCGGCGTACCGGAGCTCCATCCGTTCCCACTCGGCGGGTCTAGTGCCGGGGGGAAGACCGCCCGCATCCGTGGGCGGGCCGGCTCATGGGGTCGTGGTCGACAGCGTGAACGTCAGGGTCTTGCTGTAGCTGCCGGTGCGCAGCGCATCGCTCTGACCGATGTGCTGGTTGAACGTCACCGTCACCGGGTCGTTGCTGACCGGGGCGGCGTACGTCAGCAGCGTGAGCGGCGTCGCGCTCACCGGGCTGAACGCCGTGGAACCGGTTCCGGCCGGGCTCGCCGCCTTGGCCTGCACCGCGGACGGCAGCGAGAACGTGCCGTTGACGAGGTGACCGGGGACGTTCGTCGACGGGTCGCTGACGCTGAGCGTCGCGTCGCCGGCCGTGCTGACCACGTTGGCGGTGGTGGCCGCCGTGTAGTCCTTGTCGACGCCGGGCGTGAACGCGCCGAACGCGCCGGGCGTACCGAGCGTGAGCCCGAGCGTGGCGGGCACCGAAGCCCCCACGCCGCCCGCGCCGCCGCCGTTGACCGCGTCGGTGGACAGGTTGAGCTTCCAGATCGAGCGCCCGAAGGTCGCCGCGAAGAGGTACTTGCCGTCGGCCGAGAGCTTGACGTCGAGCACCGGGACCTGCGGCAGGCCGACGCTGACCTTGTACCAGGCGCTGTCGCCGTCCTTGTGGTCGAACACGCCGACGTCCGTGGCCGCGAAGAGCACGTTGGCCTTCGCGTTGTACTCAAGCATCTCGACCGGCCCGTTGGGCAGGTTCAGCGAGGAGTTGCTCCAGGTCGCGCCGCCGTCGAGCGTCTCCCAGACGTTCGCGGCCTCGTCGCCCTCGCGGTAGCCCGAGAACGCGACGTACGCGTGATCGGCGTTGTCCGGGTCGGCGATGATCGCGTTGACCCAGCGCGTCGGCAGGCCCTGCATCTGCGTCCAGTGCGCGCCGGCGTCGCTGGTCTTCCACACCTTGCCGGTGTCCGTGCCCGCGTAGATCACCTGCGCGTAGGGGACCGGCGTCGCCGACTTGGCGGGCGCGACCGCGGTGGTGGCGCCGTAGAGGTTCCCGTAGAGCCCGGTGTCGACCTCGCTGGCCGGCACATGACCGGGCAGCGACGGGTCCGGGTCGGTGTAGTTGGACTGCGGCAGCGGCGTCGGCGAGATCGGCGTCATCGTCGGCCCGCGGTTGAGCGAGCGGCCGATGATCGCGCCGCCCATGTAGAGCGCGTTCGGCGGCTGCGTGCCGTCGGCGGCCTTCGGCGGGACGTTCGGGTCGATGACGATCGGGGCGTCGGTCGTGTACCGGTTGGTGCCGTTCGCACCGACCTGCGCCACCGTGATGTTCTGCGTCGCGGTCGCCGTGTCATGGCGCCCGGAGCAGCTGTGGGTGCCGCCGCCGGAGGCCTGCGAGCACGTGTAGTAGTAGGTGTCGTCGGTGGGATCGACGACGTTCCAGTGACCGTCGCCGCCGCCCGAGGAGTTCCAGTAGTTGTTCGGACCGAGGTTATTGTCGGTCGGGTGCGGCTGCGTGCAGAGCGTCGTCGACCCCGTCGCGCAGGTCGGCGTCGGCGCCCACGACTTGACCGAGCCGTTGTCCTGCAGGCCGGTGGTCTGGCGCAGCGGGTCCTGCATCGAGATCGCCAGGTGGTAGCTCTGGTTCCACGGCTGGTTGGTGGCCTTCACCCACGAGCCGTTGACACCGCCGTTGTCGGAGCGGTACATGCCGCCGTCGTTGCCGAGGAAGACGCGGTCCGGCGTGGCCGGGTTGCCGTCGAGCGTCGACGGATCCCAGTCCATGCCGTGCTGGTCGGAGTGCGGCGCGCTGATCGCGGTCCAGGTCGTGCCGCCGTCGGTCGACGTGCGCAGGCTCACGTCGGCGTTGAAGAGGTGGTCCTGATTGTCCGGGTCGACCCAGATGCGCCCGAACCACCACTGGTAGCCGCCGGACGCCGCGTAGGCGCGGCCCATCAGCTGGAAGGAGTCGCCGCCGTCGTCGGAGCGGTAGGAGCCCTTGTCCGGCCCGGTGTTGTCACCGAAGACGACGTACATCCGGTTCGGGTTCGACGGTGCGAGCGCGAAGCCGATCCGGCCGAGGGTCGGCGCCGACTTCAGGCCGGTCTGCGGCGTGTCGTACGCCGCCAGCGGGCCGGTGATGTTCTCCAGCCGCTCCCACGTGTCGCCGCCGTCCTTGGAGCGGAACAGGCCGGAGCCGACGCCGCCGTAGAAGCGCCGGCCGTTGTTGCGGGTGTGATCCCACAGCGACGCGTAGACGATCTGCGGGTTCTGCGGGTTGATCGCGACGTCGATCGCGCCCGTGGTCGCGTTCGGCGGGGCGAGCACCTGCTGCCAGGTCTTGCCGCCGTCGAGCGTGCGGTACAGGCCGCGGTCCTTGACCGTGCGGGCGATGTGCCCGGAAGCCGCGACGAACACCCGCTGCGAGTTCTTCGGATCGACCGCGATGCGCCCGATCGCCGCGCTGTCGGTCAGCCCCATGTTGGTCCAATGGGCGCCGTTGTCGCTGGACTTGTAGATGCCGTCGCCGAAGTAGGTCAGGCCGCCGCCGGGCGGGTTGGCCTCACCGGTGCCGGCCCACAGGTCGCCGTTGGGCGCCTGGGCGAAGGCGCCCATCGTCTGCGTGTTGGAGTCGGGCCACAGATTGGTCCAGTTCGCGCCGCCGTCGGTCGTCTTCCAGATGCCGCCGCCCGAGACCGCCGCGAAGGCGGCGTTGGGCGTGTTGCGATCCGCGACGACGTCGGTCACGCGCCCGCCGACGTTGTACGGGCCCATCTGCTGCCAGGCGATCCCGCCCGCGGCAGCCGGCACGTCGGCAGCCTGCGCCTGCTGGCGCCGGACCATCGCCGTGGTGACGGCTCCGCCGCCGGCCTCCTTGAGGTCCATCAGCTCGTCCGGCGTGGCGCCCAGGGCGGTCTCGTGCTCCGGCGGAACGATCGTCTGGCCGAGATCGGTCTTCGGCACGACCGTCGCCGAGCGCGTGAGCGCGACCGTCGCGACCGCGGTGAGCAGCGCGAACGTGCTCAGCGCGAACGCCGCGACCCGTACCCGGGACCTCCTTTTGGGCCTCCGGCCGGGACCCCCGGGCCCGTGGCCGCGAGTCCTCACGCGGCGTGCAGCGAACGGCCAGTGGCGCTGAGTCGGCGCCTGCTCCGGCAGCTGGTCGACGCGTTCCATCAGCGGCGCGATCGGCAGCGGCGGCGGATCCTCCGGCAACGGGTTCGCTGCTTGCAGCAGCTCAAAGGCGTCCTGCGTCATCGAGGGACCTCCACGTGAACGATGGGTGCGCGCTCGGAGCCGTCATCGGCTTCAACGGCTTCGAGTGCGGCGGACAGGCGACGGCGGGCGCGGTGAAACCGCACCGCCAAGGTGTTGGGACGAACGCCGAGGACCTCTGCGGCCTGCTGCAGCTCGAGGCCTTCCCAGGCCATCAGCAGCAGCAGCTCGCGGTCTCGCTCGCTCAGGCGGGCAAGCGCGGCGTTCAACCGCGCGGACGCCTTGTCTTCCGCATGCGCGGGCGCGGCCACCGCGGCCGGCTGGGCCGCGAGCCGGTCGTGCAGACGCACGCGGCGACTCTGCCCGCGGGCGTGATTGGCCAGCACGCGCCGGGCGATGCCCAAGAGCCACGGCAGCGGCTCCTCCGGCAGCTCCGCTCGGCGTCGCCAGGCGACGAGGAATACGTCGGCGACGACGTCATCCGCCGTCTCGGCATCACACCGGCGCATCGCGTAGCCACGCACCGCCCCTGCATGAACCGCGTAGAGCTGCTCGAAGTCCAGTTCGGCTCCCACTACCAGAAGTGTCCGACACCGCCAGGCCGATTACATCGGCCCCGCGGATCGGGCGTGGAGAACCCTCCACAGTACGGCTGGAGATGAGCGCTTCCCATAACTGACGTCACGGAACGAGGTTGAGGATGACGGCGCCGGTGCTGCTCATGACCGTGATCTGCCCCGTGGCGAAGACATAGGTCGTGACGCCGCCGGCGTTCTCGAGGATTACGACCTCGGCGCTCTGGCCGACGATCACGCCGGCCTCGTAGCCCAGCGCCTGGACCGCGCGGTTGATGAGGCCGAGCGCCGGTGAGAGACCGGCCGGCCGCGACGCCGCGAACCCTTCTTCGATGCCGCTCAGGATCCGGAACAACACGCCTCCGGTGCGCACGGCGCCACCCGCGACGGACTCGGCGACCGTGACCGTTGGTCCGCCGGCGGCGATCGCGACCTCGGCCGCCTCCGCCGCGACGACGCCGGTCGTGGCGCCGCCGCCGGTCGTCACCGCACCGGTCGTCGCGCCGCCGGCTCCTGCCCCCGCCGCCCCGACGCCGAGCGCCGCTCCCCCGGCGGCGGCCATCGCGACCACGCAGACGACGGCGGTCCCGAGCGCGATGTTCTTGCCGGTCTCGGCTCCCGAGATGGCGCCCGAGCGCCAGTCGGCGACGAGCTGCTCGCAGCGCTGGGCCTCGAGATCCGCGCGGTCGAGTGCCTTGCCGGCGTCCTCGATGCGGCCGTCGGCGATCGCGCCCCGCGCCCCGGCGAGCAGCGCGCGCGGGACATCCCAGATGTCCTGCGCGGGGATCTCGGCGCCGGTGATCGCGTCGACGATCCACCCGGCGATCGGATGCTCCTCGCGCACGCGCTGGAGCTCGGCGTGCAGATCGGCGCCCGCGGAGATCTGCTCCGCCACGTGCCCGGCGTGCGAGTCGAGCAGGCCCGCCGCCGCCTCGGCGCTCAGGTCCGGATGCTCGACGCCGTGGATCGAGAGCGAGTAGTGGGGGGCCTCCGTCGCGGCCTCCGGGGCTTGGCGCTGCAGGAGCCAGCGCGCCACCGACGCGTTGCCGGCGGTCCGCTGCAGCGCGAGCAGCGCGGCGACGGACGGCACCGGCGCGGCCTGCGGCGGGCGAGGACGTTCCTCGCGGCGAGCGGCGGTCTCGGTTTCCTTGCTCGTGTACACGCAAGGAACGACCCGCTCGGGCGCGAGAAGGTTGGCCGGTTGGCGGCGCGGCGGCCGGAGCCGCCGCGCCGGACGGCCCGCCCTAGGGCGTCGTGGTGGACAGGGTGAAGGTCAGCGTCTGCGAGTACGTGCCGGTGCGCAGCGGTTGCGTCGCGGCGATGTGCTGCTGGAACGTGATCCCCACCGGGTCGTTGGAGACCGGCGCGCTCCACGCGGTCTTGGAGAGCGCCACCCCCAGCGGATCGGCCAGCGAGAACGCGCCGTTGGTGAGATGGCCGGGGTCGCTGACGGTCAGCGCGGCGTCGCCGGCCGACGAGATCACGTTCGCGGTCGTGGACGCCGTGTAGTCGTGGTCGACGCCGGGCGTGAACGCCCCGAAGCTCGCCGGCGCGCCGAGGGTGAGCGCGAGCGTCGCCGGCACCGAGCCGCCGACATCGCCGGAACCGGTCACCGCCTGGTAGTCCCCGATCGCGCTCGTGAGGGCGGCGGTCGCGTTCTTGACGTTGTTGACGTCGCCGATCGAGTAGATGCGCACGTTGACGAGCGCCTGCGCGGCGTCGCGGGCGGCGAGCACCTTCTGCCAGGCGTCGCTCGCGTACGTGGCCGGGACGAGCGTGTCGACGCGCGCGATCTCGTTGCGCATCGACTCACGGGCCGGGGCGCCGAGGAACGCGAAGAAGGAGTACTTCTCCGGGTTGCCCGCCAGGCCCGACCAGAGGTGGGCGCCGTCGGCGCTGTTGAACGTGCTCGAGTCCGACGTGCCGTCCATGTCGAAGTACTTGACCTTGTCCTTGTAGGAGATCAAGAGGTCCATCCAGTCGGCCTCGAAGTCCGCCTGCTTCTTCATGATGTCCGGGCTGTTGGCCAGCGCGTTGTTGGCGCCGGTGCCCCACGCCGGGATCCGGCGGACCGGCGAGTTGCAGACGTCGAACGTGTTGCCGTTGGACGCCGCGCGGTTGGTCCACGAGCACGAGCCGAAGGTCGGCCACTGATGCGCCGGGTCGTTGGCGTCGGCCGCGGTGACCGGGCGCGAGGGCTGCGTCGGGTCGTAGTCCGGGTTGGCCTCGAAGTCCGAGCGGGTGTCGGCCTCGGAGACGGAGATCTCGTCGGCGACCGTGAGGCCCGCCTGGATCTGCGCCTTCAACTGCGCGATCGAAGGAGCCGCGTCCGAGAGCCGGCCCTGCATGCCGTAGCCGTCGATGTTGCCGGCGTCATGGATCGGCTTGAGCATCTTGATCGTCTGGCTCAGCTTCGGCTCGTACGTCTTGTCGGAGTCCTGGTAGTCGTTGTAGTAGAGCTTCCAGTGGACGCCGTCGGCGTTTGACCACTTGCGAGCCGACTCGAACGCCTGGCGCACCCACGCGGACTCCGCCGCCAGGCGCGCGTCGGGGTTGCCGTCCAGGTCCGGGCGACGGAAGATGCGTCCCCACTGGCCGACCTGCGGGTCCTGCGCGTTGCGGATCTGGCCGCTGTAGTCGTCGATCGCCTCGTTGACGACGTCCCAGGACACGATGATGTCGGAGTACTTGGAGTACTTGTCCATCATCTCGTGGATGTAGTTGTCGAGCCGCTTGAGCATCGTCGCGGGACTGGCCCAGTCGGGGTTGGCGGCGTCATAGGTGAAGCCGTTGCAGAAGAACCAGTTGGGCTGCTGGCCGCCGTGCCACGCGAGCGTGTGCGCGCGCACGACCTTCTTGTTGGCGCCGCTCAGGTTGTTGGCCGTGTTGTAGGCCTCGATCGACTGCAGGACCTGCTCGGCCTGGCCATTGCCCGTCGTCGGCTGCAGGACGATCTGCTCGTTGGCGGTCTCGATCGCGTCCGCCTTCTGCTGGTCGCTCAGCGTCGTGTCGGCGTTGATCTGGGCGACCTTGGCCACGTACTGCTGGCGCGACAGGCTGTTGGTGGCGCTCGTGCCGATCTGGCTGTCGAGCTTGAGGTTGTTCGGGATCGCGTTGGAGCGGAAGTGGTACAGCGCCTGCGCGCTGTTCCAGTTGCCGAACGTGCCGATCGTGAAGTCGTTCTGGTAGGCCTGCCAGAGCGACGGCAGCGACAAGTCGACCGCCGAGGCGGTGCCGACGTGGGCGACCGACGTCAGCCCGAGCGCCAGCGCGGTCGCCACACCGGCGACCCGAGAAACGGTTCTGAAGCGCAAGACATCTCCGATCTCGACCCCGCACGCCGCATCCTGCGGCATAGGGTCGAGCAAGTGGACAAACGTCAGGCGTTCATAAAATTGACGCCTGAACCAGCGGATTTGTCGCACGTATCGGTGAATTAACGATGAATCAAGCGCACCAGCCGGTGCTGGTGCGCCCGATTCACGTCACTTTCTGCGAAACGCCGGGTCAGGCGAGGTCGAACCGGTCCAGGTTCATGACCTTCACCCACGCGGCGACGAAGTCGCGCACGAACTTCTCGCCCGCGTCAGCGCTCGCGTAGACCTCGGCGAGCGCGCGCAACTCGGAGTTGGAGCCGAAGACGAGGTCGACGCGGCTACCGGTCCAGCGCAGCGCGTCGGTGCCGGCGTCGCGGCCCTCGTACTCGTCCCCGGACGCCGACCACGTCGTGCCCAGGTCGAGCAGGTTCACGAAGAAGTCGTTCGTGAGCGTCCCGGGCTTGGTGGTGAGGACGCCGAGCGAGGAGTTCTGGTGGTTGGCGCCGAGCACGCGCAGGCCGCCGACGAGGACGGTCATCTCCGGTGCGCTGAGCGTCAGCAGGTTCGCGCGGTCGACCAGGAGGTACTCGGCGGGAAGCCGGTGTCCCTGGCGCAGGTAGTTGCGGAACCCGTCCGCGGTCGGCTCCAGCGCCCCGAAGGACTCGACGTCGGTCTGCTCCTGCGACGCGTCCGTGCGACCCGGGGCGAAGGGCACGTCGATGTCGACGCCGCCGTCCTTGGCCGCCTTCTCGACGGCGGCGGAGCCGGCGAGCACGATCAGGTCGGCGATGGAGACCGGCTTGGCGTAGCCGGCCTGGATCCCCTCCAGGGTCTCCAGCACCTTGGCCAGCGTCTGCGGATCGTTGGCCTCCCACCAGCGTTGCGGCTCCAGGCGGATGCGCGCGCCGTTGGCGCCGCCGCGCTTGTCGCTGCCGCGGAACGTGGACGCGGACGCCCACGCGACCGAGACCAGGTCCGAGACCGGCAGGCCCGACGCGAGGATCTGCGCCTTCAGCGCCGCGATGTCCTCGGCGCCGATGAGCTCGTGCGTGACCTCGGGAACGGGGTCCTGCCACAGCTGGACCTCCGCGGGGACCTCCGGGCCGAGGTAGCGCGGGAGCGGCCCCATGTCGCGGTGGGTCAGCTTGAACCACGCGCGGGCGAACGCGTCCGCGAGCTCGTCCGGGTGCTCCAGGAAGCGCCGCGAGATCTTCTCGTAGATCGGGTCGAACCGGAGCGCGAGGTCGGTCGTGAGCATCGTCGGGGGACGCCGCTCGGACCCCTCGACGGGCCCGGGCACCGCGCCCGCCCCGGCACCGTCCTTCGGCTGCCACTGATGCGCGCCGGCGGGGCTCTTGGTCAGCTCCCACTCGTAGCCGAACAGGTTCTCGAAGAAGTTGTTGCTCCACGACGTCGGCGTCGTGGTCCACGTCACCTCGATGCCGCTGGTGATCGCGTCCGCGCCCTTGCCGGTGGCGTACGTGCTGAGCCAGCCCAGGCCCTGCGCCTCGAGCGCGGCGCCCTCGGGCTCGGGGCCGACGTACAGCTCGGGGTCGGCGGCGCCGTGGGTCTTGCCGAACGAGTGCCCGCCGGCGATCAGCGCCACGGTCTCCTCGTCGTTCATCGCCATACGGCGGAAGGTCTCGCGGATGTCGACGGCCGCGCCGAGCGGATCCGGTTCGCCGTTGGGCCCTTCCGGGTTGACGTAGATCAGGCCCATCTGGACCGCGCCCAGGGGCTCTTCGAGCTGGCGCTGGCCGGTGTAGCGCTCGTCGCCCAGCCAGGTGTCCTCAGGACCCCAGTAGACGTCCTCGTCGGGCTCCCAGACGTCCTCGCGCCCGCCGGCGAAGCCGAAGGTCGCAAAGCCCATCGTCTCCAGCGCGACGTTGCCGGTGAGCACCATCAGGTCCGCCCAGGAGAGGCTCTGGCCGTACTTCTGCTTGACCGGCCACAGCAGCCGGCGCGCCTTGTCCAGGTTGCCGTTGTCCGGCCAGCTGTTGAGCGGCGCGAAGCGCTGCTGGCCGCCGCCGGCGCCGCCGCGGCCGTCGCTGATCCGGTAGGTGCCGGCGCTGTGCCAGGCCATCCGGATCATGAACGGGCCGTAGTGGCCGAAGTCGGCCGGCCACCAGTCCTGCGAGGTCGTCAGGACGTCGGCGATGTCCTGCTTGACCGCGGCGAGATCGAGCGACTTGAACGCCGCGGCGTAGTCGAACTCCTCGCCCAGCGGGTTGGCGACGGCCGGGTTCTTGGCCAGGATCCTGAGGTTCAGGCGATCCGGCCACCAGCCGCGGTTGCCGCCGCCCTGGGTCGGGTGCGGGGCGCGCCCGTGGTCGACCGGGCAGCCGCCTTCATGCTCTTCATTCATCTCGCCGACGACGGCGTTTGGTCTTTCGGACACAGGAGACCTTTCCGGATCAGGTGACGGAGTTAGGGACTGCAGGTGGGACACAGGCCCGAGTAGACGACCTCGGCCTCGTCGATGACGAACCCGTGGTCATCAGAAGGGGTCAAGCAGGGCGCGGGGCCGACGGCGCAATCGACGTCGGCGATCACCCCGCAGGACCGGCAGACGACGTGGTGATGGTTGTCGCCGACCCGCGACTCATACCGCGCCACCGAGCCCGGTGGGTGGATGCGCCGCACGAGACCGGCGTCGGTGAGGGCGCGCAGCACGTCGTAGACGGCCTGCTGGGACACCTCGCCGAGTTCCCCGCGCACGAGGCCGATGATCGAGTGCGTATCGGCGTGGGGATGCTCGTAGACCGCGGCGAGCACGGCCACCCGAGGGCGCGTGATGCGCAGGGAGGCCCCGCGCAGCAGACGTTCGAGTTCCGAGATCGCCGGCACGGCCGGGAGTGTGCCACAGAATCTGGAAACGATCCAGATTGGCCCATATTGCTGGAATCCCGTCATTTCGCGCCGCCTCTGCGTCCCGGATACGGTGCGCAAGAGAGGGAAATGACACCGGGAATCGAGGTCAGGCTGCTGGGCCCGCTGGAGGTCGTGGTCCCAGCCGGTCGCGTGGAGTTCGAGGGCGTCAAGCAGCGCCGGCTCTTTGCCGCGCTCGCGCTGCGGGCGCCGGAGATCGTCTCGGTCGACGCGCTCGTGGAGGCCGTCTGGGCCGACGCGGTGCCCGACGGCCGCGATCAGGCGCTGCAGAAGCAGGTCTCACGTCTGCGAGCGCGGCTCGGCGACCAGCTCCCCGTGCGCCGGCGCGCGGCCGGCTACGCGCTGGAGATCGAGCGCGAGGCGATCGACAGCCGCCGCTTCGAGCGGCTGCTCGACCGCGCGCGGGCCGAGCAGTCGGCCGATGAGCTCGCCGCCGCGCTCGCGCTGTGGCGAGGCCCGGCGCTGGCCGATCACCGCTTCGACGAGTTCGCCCAGGGCGAGATCGCGCGCCTCGAGGAGCTGCGCCTGGAAGCGATCGAGGAACGGCTCACGATCGAACTGGCGCGCGGCCAGGCGGCCGATCTGGTCGGCGAGCTGCGCTCGCTCGTCGCCGAGCACCCGCTGCGCGAACGCCTGCGCGGCTCGCTGATGCTCGCGCTCTACCGCGCGGGCCGCCAGGCGGACGCGCTGGAGGTCATGCGCGACGGCCGCCGGCTGCTGGTCGAGGAGCTCGGCCTCGAGCCGGGGCCGGAGCTGCGCCGGCTCGAGACGATGATCCTCGCGCAGGATCCGGCACTCGACGCGGACGTGAAGGCGGACGTGCTCGACGCTCCATTGCCCGTTCCCGCGAACGCCACGATCGGCCGCGAGGGGGAGCTGGCGGAGATCGGCGCGCTGCTCCTGCGCGCCGACGTGCGGCTGCTGACGCTGGTCGGCACCGGCGGCGTGGGCAAGACGCGGCTCGCGCTGGAGGCCGGGCGAGCCGTCGCCGGCCGGTTCCCGGGCGGCGTCGCCTACGTCGACCTGGAAGAGGCCGGCGCGCTCGCGCCCGCCGCCGCGGCGGCGCTCGGCGTCGTGGCCGAGACGCCGGCGGAGCTCGGCGAGCGGCTGGCGCGCGTGACGCGCAGCGCCGGCGCCCTGCTCGTGCTCGACGGCTTCGAGCGCTTCCTCGCCGACGCCGCCGAGGTCGCGCAGGTGCTCGCCGCCGCCCCGAACCTGACGGTGCTCGCCACCAGCCGCGCCCCGCTGCGCCTGACCGCCGAGCACGCCTACCGCGTGCAGCCGCTCGCGGCCTCCAACGCGGCGGCGCTGTTCAACGCGCGGGTGCGCGCGCTGCGGCCGGAGTGGGCGCCGATCGGCGAGGACGGCGACGTGGTGCCGGAGATCTGCGCGCGCCTGGACGGGCTGCCGCTGGCGATCGAGCTCGCCGCCGACCGGGCCCGGCTGCTCCCGCTCCAGGCGCTGCTGCAGCGACTCGACCGGCGCCTGGAGTTCCTGAGCTCCGGGCCGCGCGACCTGCCCGCCCGCCAGCAGTCGCTGCGGGTGACGCTGGAGTGGTCCTGGGAAGCGCTCACGCCGCCCCAGCGCCGGCTGCTCGGGCGCCTGGGCGTGTTCGAGGGTGGGGCCTCGCTCGAGGCCTTCCACGCGATCTGCACCGAGCCGGACGAGCCGCCCGCCGAGCTGCTGCTGGCCGGGATCATGGCCAGGAGCTCGCTGATGGTCCTGGATGCGAGCGCGGACGGGCAGCCGCGCCTCTCGATGCTCGACACGGTGCGCGAATTCGCCGCCGAGCAGCTCGGGCCCGACGAGGGTCTCCGGCAGCGGCATGCGGCCTACTTCCTCGAGTACGCCGAACGCGCGGCGGAGCGGGCGACGCTCGCGGACCGCCGGGTGTGGCTGAGCCGGCTGGCGGCGGAGCGCGGAAACCTGCGCGTGGCGTTCGAGCGCCTGCTGGGAGCCGGCGCGGCGGAGGACGCGCTGCGGATCGCGACCGCCTTCGCCCGCGCGCTGCCCTGGGACGCGCACGCCCACGAGGTGCGCGGCTGGCTCGAGCGCGCGCTCGCGGCGGTCGGCCCGGAGCCCAGCGCCCTGCGCACCACCGCGCTCTACTTCGACGGGGAGCTGGCGCTCTCGCAGGCGCGCTTCACGGCGGCGGAGACCGCGCTCGCAGCGGCGCTCGCCGCGGCTCGCGAGCTGGCCGACGAGCGGCTCGAGGCCGCCGTGCTGACCGCGCTGGGGCGCTGTGCGGTCCTGACCGCCGCCGCTTCCGCGACCGAGCGCTGCGAAGGCGCGGTCGCGATCGCCAGGCGCATCGGCACGCCCGGGCTCCTCGCCGACGCGTTGCTGGCCGCGGCGGGCGCCTGCGAGCGCTCGCACGACTGGCAGCGGGCCGGCGAGCTCGCCGACGAGGCGCTCGCGCTCTATCGCGAGGCCGACGACCCGTACGGCGTCGCCGCCGCGCTCGCCGAGCAGGGGTTCTACGACATGGTCCACGGACGCCTGGAGCGCTCGGAGCTGCGCCTCGGCGAGGCGGTCGCGCTGCGCCGCCGCCTCGGCGACGACCGTCAGCTGGTCGAGCCGATGATCGACAACGCGTGGCTGGACCTGGCGCGCGGCAGCGGCGAGCCGGCGCGGCACGGGTTCCTCGACTGCCTCTCGCTGGCCGGGCACGTCGGCGACCAGTTCAACGTCGCCGAGGCGCTCGCCGGCCTCTCGGCGCAGGCCGCGCTCGACGGACGGCACGTCGACGCCGCCCGCCTGGCGGGCGCGTCGGCGGCACTGCACGAGCGCATCGGCGCGCCCCCGTGGGAGTCCGTCTCAGCGATCCAGGATCGCGCGCTGGCGGCGACACAGGGCGCACTCGGCGCCGACGCGTTCGCGGCCTACTACGGCGAGGGCCGGCGGCTCTCCCCGGACCAGGCGATCGCCCGTTCCAGCGGCTCCGCGCGGACCTCCGCGGCCGCCCAGCTCGCTCGCTGACGAACCCCGTCAGCGATCCGTCCGCAGATGGTCAGCGGCCTTTGATGAGCTGCGCCTCGTCAAGTGCGACACCCGAGGAACGAGGAATCCAAATGCGCAAGTCACGTCTGATCACCTTCGCCGCCACCGCCGCTTCCATCGCCGCCACGCTCGTGGTCGCTCCGATGGCCAGCGCCGCGGACGACTACTTCCTCAAGATCGACGGCATCACGGGCGAGGCGACGACCGGCGCGACTCAGGGCGTGATCAAGGTGAACGCGTTCGAGTGGGGCGCCGAGAACAAGGTGACGATCGGTTCGACGAGCGGCGGGGCGGGTGTGGGCAAGGCGTCGCTGAACGAGCTCACCATCGAGAAGCCCGTCGACTCGACGAGCCCCGTGCTCTTCCAGAAGCTCGGCCAGGGCGCGTCGCTCGGTGGCATGGAGCTGGTGGCCCGCAAGGCCGGCCCCACGGGCTCGCAGATCTACATGCGCTACAGCTTCCAGCCCGTCTTCGTGACCTCGCAGACGCAGACCGGCGCCGGCGACGACGGCCTGACCGAGAAGCTCGTGTTCACCTACGGCGCGGTCAAGCAGACGTTCGTCAAGCAGACCACCACGGGCGCTCCGGGCGCGACGGTGTTCGGCGCCTGGAACCAGGTGACCAACTCGGCCTCGATGCTGATCCCGGGCATGACGGACACGTCCGGCGCGCCGCGCATCAACTAGCCCGCACCGGGCGAGACACCCATACACCCCAATAGCGATCGGTGTTTATGAGTCTCCTCGCCCAATCTCATTGACTCTCCGCCCCATTCTGCGAGGCTGGCGCCCGTTTGTGGTCAAGGGCGCCATGCCCGCGACGGGTCTACGGAGGGGTCTATGAAGCATTCGAAGGTGCGCGCCGGAGGCGTCGCACTCGTTTCGGTAGCACTGGCGGGGCTGGCCGCAAGTCCAGCGCTGGCCTCGCCTGGAGTGACCGTCGGGTCGCTCAGCTCGCTGAAGTCCGGCGCGAAGGCCGGGACGCTGCACGGTCAAGTCGTCAACCGCAGCGCCCACGCGGTCAACGCGAAGGTCACGGTGCGCATCCAGCGCACGGGCGCCCCCGCCAAGTTCGTGGGTCACACCGCGGTCGCGGTGCCCGCCAACGCCACGGCGGACTACTCGGTGGCGGTCAAGGTCCCGGGTGGCCTGAGCCGCGGCAACTACTACCTCGCCGCGTGCACGCCGTCCGGCACCGGCGCCGGTGACCTCGGCTGCGCCAGCTCCGAGAAGGACGTCCGCATCGACGGCGGCACGCCGGTCCGCGGCTCGGCCGTGCGGCTGCCGGAGCGGTCCACGGGCGCCAAGGCCGCCCAGGCCGAGACCTGCACCCCGGGTGGCTACACCCTCGCCAAGCCCGGCGAGCGCGTGTACCCCGAGATCGGCAACACCGGCTACGCCAGCCTTCACAGCGACGTCTTCATCAACTACGACGCGATGACGAACCTGTTCCTGCCGGGCACGCACGTCGACCTGCAGCAGCGCTCGACGCAGTGCCTGAGCACCTTCAGCCTCGACTTCGATCGCCACAACTCGCTCTCTGACGGCACCAGCACTTCTGGCCCGGAGATGACGGTGGGGTCGATCACGGTCAACGGCCAGCCGGCCACGTTCAAGTTCGTGCAGCCGACCTACCCGGGCGATCCCAACGGCCAGGACGATCCCGACCCGCTGGCGCACCGCACCGGCCTCGTCCAGCCGATCAACGCCGACAACCCGAACCCGCCGGCCTGCGCGCCGACGTCCTCGGCGGCCGCGGCGCAGAACATCCCCTGCGGCGCCACCAAGCTCGTGATCACGCCGTCGGCGCCGATCCCCAGCGGCACCGACTTCAGCGTCACGGTCAACTACACCGGCCGCCCGGGCGTCCGCCCGTCGCCGACCGGGACCGAGGGCTGGTTCCGCAACGCCACGGTCGGCGGCGAGGGCGCGATGGTCACGTCCGAGCCCACCGGCACCGAGGCCTGGATGCCGCTCAACAACCACCCGTCGGTCAAGCCGACCTACGACATCTACGACACGGTCACCAAGGGCAAGCTGGCGATCGGCCCCGGCCGCCTCGTCACCTCCGGCGACAACGCGCCGGACGCGAACTTCCCGGCCGGCTCGAGCAGCTACCACTGGAAGTCCTCCGAGCCGATCGCGAACTACCTGGTCGAGAACAGCGTCGGCAACTTCGACTACTCGTTCCGCACCGGCGCCAATGACGTCGTGTACTTCGAGGCGCAGGATTCGGCCATCGCCGCGGCCCGCAAGGTCCTCAACAAGAACGCGATGGACCAGCAGGAAGCCATCACGCACTTCCAGGAGCAGTTCAGCGGACCGTTCCCGTTCAACTCCAACGGCATCGTCGTCGCCCTCCCGCGCGCCAGCTTCGAGGAGGAGATGCAGACGAAGATCGTCTTCGTCGGCGGCACGATCGGCGGCAACGGGACCACCCCGGACGTCGGCACGTTCGCGCACGAGAACTACCACCAGTGGTGGGGCGACAACGTCGCCGAAGGCGCGCCCGAGTTGATGTGGTACAAGGAGGGCCAGGCGACGACCGCGCAGTACTTCAACACCGCGCTGATCGCCGCCAACGCCGCCGGCGGCCAGGGCACCGCGGCCGGTGACGCCGCGTTCGAGGCGAGCCTCGTCGCCCGCTTTGCGACCAACTACAACTCGACGTCGACGTCGTTCTGGAACGTCGCGCCGTCGAAGTCGACGTCGGTGACGATGAACGGCAACTCCAACGCCTACGTGCGCCCGGGCACCGCGTACCTCGCCCTGCGCGCGATCCTCGGCAAGGACAACTACAACGCGGTCCTGCACTACATCCAGACGGCGTACCGCGGTGGCTCGATGACCGAGGAGAACCTCGAGAAGGAGTTCCACAAGTACATGCCCAACCAGTCGATCGGCTGCTCGAACAAGCTCGACGCGTTCTTCAAGCAGTGGTTCGACACCCCGTACACGGGCTCCCCGGCGGCCGGCAACAAGCCGTCGATCACGGGCCCGGGCCTGGCCGGCGGCGGGTTCTATGACGCCAACGGCGGCTGCTCGGACTACGGCACCGACGTCACGGCTCCGGCCGGCGGCACCGTCCCCGCGACGCTGTCGCTGACGGTCGGCGGCCCGGCGACGTTCGAGGCGTTCACGCCGGGCGTGGCGAAGGACTACACCGCCTCCACGACCGCCAACGTCATCTCCTCGGCCGGCGACGCGGCGCTCAGCGTCTCGGACCCCGGTCACCTGACCAACGGCACGTTCTCGCTGCCGTCCGCGCTGGAGGTCTCGTTCTCGAAGTCCACGTGGACGGGTCCGACCGCCAATGAAGCCGTCACGATCGGCTTCAAGCAGCACATCGGTGCGACCGACGCGCTGCGCACCGGGACGTACAGCAAGACGCTGACGTTCACGCTGTCGACGACGACGCCGTAACCGCTTCCCCGGGGCCTGCCGCGCCAGTGGCGGGCCCCGGGATCGGGTTCACACGAAGACGTTCTCGAGCCGTCCCAGGCCCTCGGCCTCGACGCCGACGACGTCACCCGGCGCCAGGTACCGCGGCGGCGTGCGGGCCATGCCCACGCCTCCCGGCGTCCCGGTGAGGATCACGTCGCCCGGCTCGAGCGTCACCGCCTCGGAGATCGTGCTGATCAGCGTCGGGATGTCGAAGATCAGGGTCGACAGCGACGCCTCCTGGACCGTCTCCCCGTTGAGCGTCGTCCGGAGCACCAGCGCGCTCGGATCGGGCACCTCGTCCGCGGTGACCAGCCACGGGCCGAGCGGCGTCGTCGCCTCCCAGCACTTGCCCTGCAGCCACTGCGGCGACTTGCGCTGGTAGTCGCGCATCGACACGTCGTTGGCGAGCGTGTAGCCCGCGACGTGCTCGAGCGCGTCCGCGCGCGGGATGCGCCGGCCCGGCTTGCCGATCACCACCGCGACCTCGCCCTCCCAGTCGACCTGGGATGACTCGCGCGGCAGCGCGATCGCCGCGTACGGCCCGCACAGGCTCAGGGCGAACTTCGTGAAGAGCACCGGATAGGACGGCAGCTCGCGCGCCGTCTCGGAGACGTGCGGGCGGAAGTTGAGCCCGACGCAGATGACCTTCCGCGGCGACGGGATCACCGGCCGCAGCTGCACGTCGCCGAGCGCGAACGCCTCGCCGCGAACGCTCCCGCCCGCCGCCGGCAGCGTCGCCGGCCCGAGCTCGTCCACACCCGCCAGCGCGACCGCGCGCTCGCCCTCGATCACGGCCGCGAACGCCGCACCCGCCTGCACGCACGACGCCAGTCGCATCGTCTGAATCCTCCTCCGACTTGCCGTCTCGAGCTATATAATATATGTTATCTCCGAACCAGGCCGACGGAGGAGGAGCTGAATGGCCGAGCAACCACGCGGACCGCTCACCGGCGTCCGCGTGCTCGACATCGCGACGATGCTCGCCGCGGGGCACATGACGTCGCTGATGGCCGACTTCGGCGCGGACGTCATCCACGTCGAGCTGCCGGGCCGCGGCGACAGCCTGCGGCAGATGGGTCCGTTCAAGGACGGACGGTCGCTGCGCTGGGCGGTGGTGGGGCGCGGGAAGCGCTCGATCACCGCCGACCTGCACGACGAGCGCGACCAGCAGCGGATCCGGGAGTTGGCGAGCACCGCGGACGTCGTGGTGGAGAACTTCCGCCCGGGCACGGTCAGTCGTTGGGGCTTGGACTACGAGCGCCTGAGCGAGGCCAACCCCGGGCTGATCATGGTCAGCATCACGGGCTACGGCCAGACCGGGCCTAAGCGCCACATGCCCGGGTTCGGGCGGGTGCTGGAGGCGGTCAGCGGTCTGATGAACAGCACCGGCGACCCGAACGGCCCGCCCACCCAGATCGGCGTCCCGCTCGTCGACTACATCGCCGGCATGAACGCCGCGATGGCGACGTCGATGGCGCTCGTGCACCGCGACAAGTCCGGCGACGGCCAGCAGATCGACGTCTCCCTCTACGAGACGATGATCCGGCTGCTGGACGCGCTGATCACGCGCTACGGCGCGACCGGCGACGTCCCGACACGGGCGGGGAACCGCTACGTCAACGTCGCGCCGTCCGACGTCTACCGGACCCGCGACGACCGCTACGTCTTCCACAGCTCCGCGACGCAGACGGTCTTCGTCCGGCTCGCGAAGGCGATCGGCCGCGAGGACCTGCTCGACGATCCGCGGTTCGCCACCAACGCCGCGCGCACGCAGCGCGTCGATGAGGTCAACGACATCGTGCAGGCCTGGTTCGACCGCCACGACTTCGACGACGTCGTCTCGATCATGGCCGCCAACGACGTCCCGATCGGCCCGGTGAACACCATGAAGGAGGTCGCCGCGGACGAGCACCTGCGCGAGCGCGAGAGCCTGCTCGAGCTCGGCGGCGTGCTGATGCCGGGCGTGATCCCGAAGTTCTCGCTCACGCCCGGGGCGATCCGCCACGCCGGGCCGGAGCTCGGCGAGCACGACGAGGCGGTCCTGAGCTGGCTGGGGATCGAGGTCTCGTGAAGATCACCTCGGTCGACGTGACGGTCGTCGCGGTCCCCTACAAGCCCGAGGTCGGGGCGATCGTGACCGCGGGCCTCGTGCTCACCGAAGCGCGCCACGTCCTCGTCGCACTGCACACCGACGAGGGCTTGACCGGCATCGGCGAAGCCGTCCCGCGCCCGTCGGTCTACGGCGAGACGGTCGACTCGATCCGAGCGGCGCTGCGCGACTTGCTCGTCCCGCCGATCCTCGGCGCCGAGGCGCTCGACGTCGAGCGGATGTGGGAGCGGTGGGTGCGCGTGATCGGCAACACGACCGCGAAGGCCGCGCTCGACATGGCCTGCCACGACCTGCAGGGGCGCGCGGCGAACCTCCCGCTCTACAAGCTCCTCGGCGGCTACGCGAACGAGCCGCTGCCGCTGACCATGCCGATCGCGATCGCCTCCGACGAGGAGGTGCTCGACCAGGCGCGCCGCGCCGTCGACACCGGCTACGCGGGCGTGAAGCTGAAGGTCGGCAAGGGACTGCGGCGCGACGTCCGTGCGGTCGAGCGCGTCCGCGAGGCGATCGGCGACGAGCTCCTGCTCTACGTCGACGCCAACCAGGGCTACGGAACGAGCGACGCCCTCAAGGCGGCGGCCGCGTTCGCGCGGATCGGCGTCGACCTGCTCGAGGAACCGGTCTCGGGCGCCAACACGTTGGGTCGCGCACGGATCGCGCAGACCGGGCAGGTCCCGCTGCTGCTGGACGAGAGCATCCAGGGCCTGCCCGACGCCGTGCGCGAGATCGGCCTCGGCACCGCGGGCGCGTTCAGCGTCCGCAGCCCGCGCACCGGCATCACGCTGAGCAAGAAGCTGGTCGGGCTGGCCGATGCGGCCGAGGTCCCGTGCCTGGTCGGGAGCCACCGCGAGCTGGGCGTCGCCACGGCGGCCAGCGCGCACCTCGCCGCGGCGTTCGCGGCGATGACGTACCCGTCGGAGCTCGGGGTGCACACCCTGCTCACCGACGGCCTGCTCGCCGAACCGCTCGAGATCGCCGGAGGGCGTCTGACGCTCCCCGCCGGCCCCGGCCTCGGCGTGGATCTCGATCCCGGACGGGTGGACAAGCACCGCGTCGGGGACGTGTTGACGATCTCCTAGGAGGAGCGGATGAGGCACAACTGGAGGCTGGGAGCGGTCGCCGCGCCCGTCATCGTCGCGAGCATGCTGCTGACGGCCTGCGGAGGCGACGACAACAGCACCTCGAGCAACGGCAGCGCGAGCACGGCGAGCACGCCGGCGGCCAAGAAGGACGTGATCCGCTGGGGCCAGGCGGTGTACTCGGGCGCGTACTGGGGCCTGTACGCCGGCCAGAAGGAAGGGTTCTTCGACAAGGCCGACATCGACCTGAAGATCCAGATCATCCCGAGCTCGCCGAACATCGTCTCGGCGGCCGAGGGCGGGTCCCTGGACATGTTCGCGGTGGCGACGGACTCGGCGGTCGCGGCGATCTCCAAGGGCGCGAACATCACGCTCGTGGGCGGCATCCAGCGGGTGTCGGCGCTGCAGTTCGTGGCACCCAAGGGCACGTCGTCGGGCTCGCAGCTCAAGGACGCGACGATCGGGGCGACCAACCTCACCTCGTCCGACGCGCTCTACGCGAAGCTCTTCCTGGAGCAGAACGGCCTCGGCGCGCGCGACTTCAAGATGGTCTCGGTCGGCACGTTCCCGCAGCGCGAGGCGGCGCTGCAGGCCAAGCAGATCAAGGGCGCGATGATGACCGAGCCCTGGACGACGGACCTCAAGAACCAGGGCTTCGTGGTCCTCGGCGGCGCCGACAAGGCCGCGGGCGCGAACTTCAACTTCCTCAATGCCGGAGCGCGCGCCGATTGGGCCTCCTCGCATCAGGACGTCGTGGTGCGGTTCCTGAAGGCCTACAAGCAGGCGGTCGCGTGGCTGTATGACCCGGCGAACAAGGCGGCGGCGCTCAAGCTGCTCACCGACAAGCCCGTGGGGCTGAAGCCCGACGCCGCGCAGGCGACCTACGACAGCTTCCTCGGTTCCAACCAGGTGCTGTCGGCCGACCTCACGGACACCGACCTGACCACGGGCATCGGGCTCGCCAAGAAGTCGGTCGCGCCGACGGCGACGGACGACCCGTCGAAGTACGCGACGCTCTCGTACCTGCAGCAGGCGGGTGCATGAGAAACGTCCGCAGTCTCTTGAGCACGCCGGGGCACCGGCCCCGGATGCTCGAGAGCGCCCTGTCCTCCGAGGCCGACGCGATCGTCGTCGACCTCGAGGACTCCGTGCCGCCGGAGTTCAAGCCGGCGGCACGGCGGGCGATGCGGGCGCTGCTGGAGGATGCGCCCGAGGACGCGCCGCTGCTCTACGCGCGGGTCAACCACGACGCCGTCGCCACCGACGTGCAGGCGATCGTGGCGCCGCGGCTCGCCGGCGTGCAGCTCCCGAAGGCGGAATCGCCCGAGGCCGTGCAGCGCCTCGACGAACTGCTCGGCGACGCCGAAGCGGCGGCCGGCGTCGCGCCGGGAACGGTCGAGATCATCGTCTCGATCGAGTCCGCGCTCGCGGTCCTGCGGGCGTTCGAGCTGCTCAGCGCGTCCCCCCGTGTCGTGTCCGTGATGCCGGCGGTGGCGGAGAACGGGGATCTGCACGCCGACCTCGGCTACGTCCATACGCGCGACGAGATCGCGACACTGCACGTCCGCTCGCACGTCCTGCTCGCGGCGCGCGCGGCGAAGCTGCCGAACCCGATCGACGGGATCTACAGCGGCGTGCGCGACCTCGACGGGTTCATCGCCTCGGCGAAGCTCGCCCGCACGCTCGGCTACCGCGGCAAGAAGCTCAGCCACCCGAGCCAGATCGGGCCGACGAACGAGATCTTCGCGCCCACCGACGACGAGCTGGACTTCCACCGGCGCGTCCTGCGGGCGCTCGAAGAGGCCGAGGCGCAGGGGCTCGGCGCGACCACGGTCGACGGGTTGATGGTGGACATCGCGATGGGCGAGATGGCCCGGCGCGTGCTCGCTCAGGCGCGGTAGAACGCGCGGGCGTTGGCGTGCAGGACGCGCTCCGCGCCCGGCAGCGTGTGGCGGATCAACTGCACGTCGGCGTCCGTGAACGGGCCGCGCGGCGGGTTGCGTGTCGAGGGGAGATCGGAACCGAACAGCAGCGCGGTGGGATCGACGGCGTCGATCGCCCGCAGCGCCGCCGGCACGTCGTGGTCGGTCCGCCCGAATCCGCTGGCCTTGACCTTCCAACCCTGGTCGACGGCGCGCAGCAGCGCCGGCAACCCGGCGGCGGAGATCCCGAGATGGTCGACCGAGACGCGCAGGCCCTCGAGCTGCGCGACCGGGAGTCCAGCCGCCGCGTCGACGTGCAGCTCGACGTGCCAGTCCACCAGCGCCGCCACCCGCTGGCCGAGCGCCACCAGCTCGTCGAGCGACTGCGTGCCGCGGCGCACGTTGAAGCGCAGCCCGCGGACGCCGAGCGCGCTGAGCTCGCGCAACTCGGCGTCGCTGACGCTCGTCTCGAGCTGGACTACGGCGAGGAATCCGGGGCCGAGCCGCTCGAGCGCATCCGGCAGGTAGCTGCGATCGAAGCCCTGGAACGCTCCCGTCACGACGACGCCGCCGGCGGCGTCGATCCGCGCGCGGTAGTCCTCGACCGTGAACGAGTGCGGCTCGAACTCCGGTCCGGCCGTGATCGGGAAACGGCGGTCGATGACGTGGAAGTGCGCGTCGAAGATCACAGCGTCTCGGCGAACGTGATCTCGCGCTCGCGGATGAGCAGCGGCAGGCCGCAGTCGACGATGAGCCGCTGAAAGTGCGGGGTCGCGCGGTGCGCGTCGAACGCCGCGCGGTCGATGAACTGCTCGTAGAGCAGGAAGCTCCCGAGCGTCTCACCGCGATGCGCGATCCAGGCCAGGCAGCCCGGCTCCGCGCGCGAGTGCTCCTGGTGCTCGCGGAAGATCGCCTCGAGCTCGGCCGCGTCGCCGGGGCGGACCTCCCAGCGCACCATCAGCGCGAACGCCATCAGGCCACCGGGCGGTTGGCGGCGAACCGCGGCTCGCCACCCGCCAGCACCCGCCCCACCTCGGCCGCAGCCTTGGTCCGCAGCTCGCGAACCGCCTCGATCGAGTACCACGCCGCGTGTGGCGAGACGAGCACGTTCGGCGCCTCGAGCAGCGGGTTCGGCGGCGTCAGCGGCTCGGCCGCGGCGACGTCCAGGGCCGCGCCGCCGAGCGCGCCCGACGCGAGCGCCGCGATCAGCGCCGGCTCGTCCACCAGCCCGCCGCGGGCGACGTTGACGACGCAGGCGCCGGGCTTCATCGTCGCGATCCGCTCGGCGCTCAAGACGGCGCCGCCGTCGCGCGCGGGCGGCGCGTGCAGCGAGACGTAGTCAGCGCGGGCGACGAGCTCGTCCAGGGCGACCGGCTCGGCTCCCGCGGCCACGATCTCCGCGGCCGGGCGGACGGGGTCGGCGGCGAGCACGGTCATGCCCAGCGCCGCGCCGCGGCGGCCGAGCGCCTCGCCGATCCGGCCGAAGCCGACGACGCCGAGGGTGCACTCCGAGAGCCGATGCACCGGGAGCCCGGCGGGCACGCCCCATGATCCTTCGCGCACCGTCGCGTCCAGCGCCACGAGCCGCCGATTGAGCGCCAGCAGCATCGCGAGCGCGTGGTCGGCGACCTCCTCGATGCAGTAATCGGGGACGAACGCGACCCAGATGCCGGCCGCGGCGGCGGCCTCGACGTCGACGTTGTCGACCCCGACGCCGTAGCGCACGATCGCGCGGCAGCGCGGCAACGCGGCGAGCGCAGCCGCGTCGAGCCGCAGCCGCGCGCCCACGAGGATCCCGTCGGCGTCCGCGCACGCGTCCAGTCCCAGACCGCGCGCGTCGCGCACCTCGACGCCGGCGCCGAGCGTCCCGCGCTCCAGGGTCAGGTCCTCGAAGCGATGGTCGATCGCGCAGACCACGGTCACAGCGTGTACCCCCCGTCGACGACGATCGTCTGGCCGGTGATGAAGCGCCCCGCCTCGCTCGCCAGCAGGAGCACGGCGCCGGCGACGTCGTCCGCCTCGCCGATCCGCCCCAGCGGGATCTCCGCGGCGCGCCGCGCCGCCTGCTCGGGGTCGGCGAGCACCGCCGCCCGCGTCTCGGTGTCGGTCAGCCCGGGGGCGACCGCATTGACGAGGATCCCGCGCGGCGCCCACTCCAAGGCGAGCACGCGGGTGAGGTGCTCGAGCCCCGCCTTGCTCGCCGCGTAGGGCGCGCGCTCGGTCACGGTCGCGCGGGCGTAGGTCGAGGACAGGTTGATGATCCGCCCGCCGCCGGGCATCCGCGCGGCCGCCGCCCGGGCCATCAGGAACGGCCCGCGCAGGTTGACGTCGAGCACCGCGTCCCACTCGTCGACGGCGTACTCGCCCGCCGGCCGGCGGATCGACAGCCCGGCGTTGTTGACCAGGATGTCGAGCCGGCCGATCTCGGCCATGAGCGCGTCGATCTGCTGAGGATCGGCGACATCGAGCGCGCGCAACCCGTCCCCCGCCTCGCGGCTGGTCCCGATGACCTCGGCGCCCGCCTCGGCCAGCGCGGTCGCGATCGACCGCCCGACGCCCTGGCGGGCGCCGGTGACGAGGGCGACACGGCCGGCCAGCCCGAACAGCGCACCGAGGTACTCGCTCAGCGCGTGCGCCCCGTGGAGGAATCGAAGGGATGGACGTCGATCACGAAGCGCTCCTCGAACGGGTACGTCGTGTACACATCAGGCGCCCCCTCGGTGACCACGAGGTTGTTCTCCAGGCGGAAGCCCCCGATGCCCGGCTCGCCGGCATACGGCTCGAGATTGAACTGCATCCCGGGCCGCAGCTCCTGCGGGTCGTCGCGCGTGTGCGGGGAGAAGTACGGCGGCTCCCACGGCGCCATGCCGGAGCCGTGGCCGAGCGAGTCCAGCACGTACGGATCGGCGGCGGCGAAGACGTCGGCCGTGGTGTTGCCCGCGATGCTCGCCGCGCACGCGTTCCAGACGGCGTCGTAGCACTTCTGGTGCAGCTCCTTCTGCGCCTGCGTCGGCTTGATGTCGCCGCAGATCCAGGTCCGCGTGAGGTCGCCCCAGTAGCCGTTGAAGCAGCCGCCGATGTCGATGATCACCGGGTCGCCCATGCGGATCACGCGATCGGAGGTGAAGCGCCGGTAGGGCGCCGTGTATGGGCCGGAGGCGACGATGTTCGAGCACTGGGTCCACTCGCTGCCCATCGCGGTCATCGTGTACCACGCCGCGGCCAGCACCTCGCACTCGCGCACGCCGGGCTTGAGCGCCTTGCGCGCCGCGTCCATGCCCGCCTCGGTGATCGCGTTGGCGACCTTCAGGCACATGACCTCGTCGTCGGTCTTGATGATCTTGGCCTCCATCAGGACCTTGTAGCCGTCGACGAACTCGGTGTCCGGGAACGCCTGGCGCAGGCCCTCCTCGAGCGTGACGCTCCAGAGGTCGATGCCGACGGTCTTGCCGGCGAGGCTGCCCGTGACCTCCTCGACGCTGTCGGCCCACTTGCGGATGCCGACGTCCTCGCGGAAGTTCGCGCGCGGGCGCAGGCACTCGTCGCTGAGCCACGGCATGCGCAGGCGGCAGTGCTCGTAGTCCATCGTGTAGAGGATCGGGTCGTCGTCGGGTCGCAGCACGACGGTGGCGTTGCCCAGCAGCGGCGTCGGCCCGAGGTGATGGCGGTAGCCGGTCAGGTAGCGGGCGTCCTCGGTGCGGAACACGAAGAGGAAGTCCGCCGCGGACTCGCGCAGCGCGACCTGGGCCTTCTCCAGTCGCTCGCGACGCAAGCGGCCGAAGTCGATCCGCTCCTCCCAGTCGACGCCCATGGTGCCGACATCCACCCGCGTGCCCAGCGAGGCTGCCACCCGCTCTTCGATCGCCATACGCTCCACTCCTCTCGCTTCAAAAATATAATATATGTTCGCGAAACGACGTCGACCACCCGTCGCTTCAGCCGCACGGCCTAGGCGCTCAGCTCGACGCCGTGGCGGATTCGCGCTCTTCGTCCGCCTGCTGCGCCTCGCGCGCGGCGAGGTAGGCGTGAAGCGGCTTCTCGGCCTGCGTCAGGTGATCGTGCATGAGCGTCGCCGCCCCGTCACCGTCACCCGCGCGCACGGCCTTCAGGATGCGCTTGTGCTCCGTCGCCCGCTGGCGCAACTCGCCCTTGATGCGGGTCGTGACGTATTGGTAGCGCTCGCTGTTGGCCCACAGCATCTCGGTGAACCGCAGCAGCCACGGCGAGTTGCACTTGTCGTAGATGCCGAAATGGAAGTTGCGGTGGTGCAGCCGGTGGTTGGGCCAGTCGCCGGCGCTGAAGGCCTCGGCCAGCAGGTCGAGCTCCTCCGCCAGGCCGTCGACCTCGGCGGGCGTGAGCTGCGGCACCGCGAGCTGGACCGCCAGCGGCTCCAGCAGCAGGCGCAGCCGGTAGGTCTCCTCCAGGTCCTCGACCCGCAGCGGCGCGACGGTGTAGCCACGGCGTGCGACCGGCACCACGAGACCCTCGGTCGCGACGACCCGGAGCGCCTCGCGGACCGGGATCGGGCTGATGCCGAGATCCTCGGCGAGGTCGTCGAGCAGGATCCGCTCGCCGGCCGGCAGGTCGCCCACCAGGATGCTGCGGCGCACGCTGTCGGCCGCGAACTCCACCAGCGAGACGCCGGGCGCCTTCGCTACGACACGGGCCCGGCCGGGCTCTCCGGCGGTCCGCCTCCCTCTCCGCGCAGCCATCGGATCACCCACCGCTCGTCGAGGTCATTGCCGCCTGCCGGGCCTCTTGCTCGATCTGGCGCCAGATACGGTCAGTGTAGGTCACGAATTCCGGAGTGCGCTTGACGTGGAGGTCGCGCGGGCGGGGCAGGTCGACGTCGACGACGTCGCGCACGCGGCCGGGCCGCGCGCTCATTACAACGACCCGGTCGGACAGGTACACGGCCTCGTCGATCTGATGGGTGATGAACAGCACGGTCGTCGCGTTCTGGCGCCAGATGCGCAGGAGCTCGGACTGCATGATCTCGCGCGTCTGCGCATCGAGCGCCGAGAACGGCTCGTCCATCAGCAGGACCCGCGGGCCGATCGCGAGCGCGCGGGCGAGGTTGGCGCGCTGGCGCATGCCGCCCGAGAGCTCGTGCGGGTAGTGGTTCGCGAAGTCCTTCAGGCCGACGAGCTCGATCGCCGCCTGCGCCCGCGCCTCGGACTCCTTGCGCCATTCGCCGCGGCTGAGGTCGCCACGCATGCCGCGGGCGCCCTGCGCCTCCAGGCCGAAGCGGACGTTCGCGGTGAGCGTGCGCCACGGAAAGAGCGAATCCTGCTGGAAGACGAAGCCGCGGTCCGGGCCGGGGCCGGTGACCGGCTCGTCGCCGATCATGACCGTGCCCGAGGTGGCCTTGATCAGGCCGCCGACGATCCGCAGCAGCGTGGTCTTGCCGCAGCCGCTGGGGCCGACGATCGAGAGGAACTCGCCCGGGCGCACGTCGAACTCGATGTTCTCGCACACGGTCATCGTGTTCCCGTGGCGGGTGAACTCGTGGGTGACGCCCTGGACCTCGAGGCCGAGGGTCGTCGGGTCCGCGCCGGTATCGATCGAGGTGCTCATCACGCGTCTCCCGTCCGCCAGGGGGCAAGCTTTCGCTCGAGCCGTTTGAGCAGGATCATCGAGACGATGCCGGTGATCGCCAGCGCGGTGATCCCGACGAACACGCCGGCGGGGTTGAACACCTGCGAGGAGGACAGGACGAGGTAGCCCATGCCCGCCTGGGAGGCGAACAGCTCGCCGGCCACGACGCCGATCAGCCCGCGGCCGACGCCGAGCCGGATGCCGCTGATCACGAAGGGCAGTGCCGCGGGCAACATGACCTTGAGGAAGATCTGCCGCCGCGTCGCCGAGAAGGCGTTCGCCGTCTCGAGGATGTGCGGGTCGACGTTGCGGATGCCGGTGTCGGTGTTGATGATGATCGGCAGCACGGCGAGGATGAAGACGACCGCGACCTTCGAGGACAGCCCGATGCCGAGCCAGAGGATGAAGAGCGGCCCGAGCGCGATCACCGGCGTCGCGTAGAACGCGTTGATCACCGGGTCCAGGTAGTCGCGCACGACCTTGCTCGAACCCATCGCGAGCCCGATCGCGATGCCGACGACCACCGCGGCGAGGAAGCCGTAGATGAACTCCTGGCCGCTGGCCGAGATGTCGCGCCAGAGGTCGCCGCTGCGGGCGAGCTTGCCGTACTCGGAGATGATCTCCGTCGGCGCGGCGACGGCGATCGACCCCTTCATGAAGACCCTGGCCACGAATTCCCAGGCGAGCAGCAGCACGACGATCGTGGTCACGCCGCGGATCGCGGTCACGTGATCGTGGTGGAACCGCTTGAACCCGCGGGCAGGAGTGGGACGCGACCGGATGCCCGTCGCGTCGGCAGTTGCAGACGACATCTCGCTCATCTCCTCGTTCTGCGCACAAGCATATATGATATATATGACGTCGTCAACGGGGGCTGAAAGCGCCTCCAGGGAGGAGCCAGAGCGTGCGAGCCGTCGTCGCCACTGCGCATGGCGGACCCGAGGTCCTCGAGGTCCGCGACGAGCCCGAACCGCGTCCGGACGACCGCATGGCGACGGTACGCGTGGCCTCCGCGGGCGTCAACTTCTCCGACCTGCTGGCGATCTCGGGCCGCTACCCCGGCCCCACGCCGCCGTTCGTTCCCGGCATCGAGGTGGCCGGCCATGAGTCCGAGAGCGGCCGCCCGGTGCTGGCGCTCGTGCCGTCCGCCGGCTACGCCGAGATCGTGCGCGCGGACCGGCGGCTGCTCTTCGACGCCGAGGGCATGGACCTCGCGCAGGCCGGCGGCTACCCGCTGGTCACGCTCGCGGCGTACTTCGGGCTCGTGCACGCCGCGCGGCTCGCGCGCGGGGAGACGGTGCTGGTGCTCGCCGCCGCCGGCGGCCTCGGCTCGGCAGCCCTGCAGGTCGCCCGCGCGCTGGGCGCCGGACGCGTGCTCGCCGTCGCCTCCACCGAGGAGAAGCGCGCGCTCGCGCTCACCCACGGCGCGGACGCGGCCTACGCCTACGACGAGCCGCTGCCCGCGGCCGACGTCGTCGTCGACGGCGTCGGCGGCGACGCGTTCCTGAACGCCTACCGCGCCACCCGGCCCCTGGGCCGGGTGCTGCTCGTCGGCGCCAGCTCCGGCACGCCGCCCGCGTTCCCCGGCTTCCAGGAGCTGCGCGAGCGCGCCGTCGCGCTCGTTCCGTTCAGTTTCAAGGCGCTCCGCGAGCGCAGCCCGGAGTTCGTCGCCCGCGAGGCGCCGCGCGGGCTGGACCTCGTCCGCCGCGGCGAGGTGCGGCCGCTGGTCGCCGCGACCGAGCCGCTCGAGGCGGCGGGCGAGGCGCTGCGCCGGCTCGGCGGCCGGGCCAGCGTCGGCAAGCTCGTGCTCAGGCCCTGACAAGCGCGTCGATGTCCTCCTCGGCGAGGCCGGCGAGCGCCAGCTGCTTCCGTGTGTCGGCGCCGAGCGCGGGGGCGGGCTCGGGCGGTGCTGCCGGTTCGCCGCCGAAGCGCACCACGGGGGCGAGCACGCGCACGGGGCCCGCGCCCGGCTGCTCGAGCTCCTGCACGAGCCCGCGCGAGCGCGCGTAGTCCCCTTCCAGCGCGCCCGAGAGGCTCGTCACCGGCCCCGCCGGCACACCCGCCTCGCGCAGCCGCCGCAGCCAGTCGTCGAGGTCGCCCGCGGCGAGCGCACCGGCGACGATCGCCTCGACCTCCGCGAAGCGCTTCTGGCGCTCGGGCACGGTCGCGTAGCGCGGATCGGTGGCGAGATCGGGCCGGCGGGCCGCGGCGCAGAAGCGCCGCCAGAGGGGATCCATCTGGACGGACAGGGCAAGGTCACCGGTGCGCGTGGCGTACCGGCCGAACCCTGGCACCGTGTGATGGCGATTGCCTGAGCGCGGCGGCTCCTCTCCGGTCACGAGGTACATCTGCGCGAGGTAGGAGCTGAGGTTGACGAGGCTGTCGAAGAGCGGCACGTCGACGTGCGCGCCCTCCCCCGTCGCGTCGCGATGGTGCAGCGCGGCGAGGATGCCGATCGTCGCCCACAGCGACCCGGCGACGTCGCCCATCGGCAGGCTGAGCTTGGTCGGCGGCCCGTCCGGGTCGCCGTTGAGCGCCATCGCGCCGGTGATCGCCTGCACAATCACGTCCATCGCCGGCTCGCCCGCGAACGGCCCGTCCTGGCCGAAGCCGCTGAGCGAGCAGACGATGATCCCCGGGTGGCGCTCGCGCAGGGTCTCGTAGCCGAGGCCGAGCCGCGCGAGCACGCCGGGGCGGAAGTTCTCGACCACGATGTCGCAGGTCGCCGCCAGCGCCTGGCCGGCGCGGCGGCCGGCCGGGTCCTTGAGGTCGAGCACGACACTGCGCTTGCCGCGGTTGACCGCGAGGAAGTAGTGGCTGATCTCGCCGGCGAACGGCGGGATCGACCGCGTGTAGTCGGGCGCGCCCGGGTCCTCGACCTTGATCACCTCGGCGCCGAGCTCGGCCAGCGCCATCGTGGCGTACGGCCCCGCGAGCACGCGGGTGAGGTCGAGGACGCGGATGCCTTCCAGCGGCCGCATCAGCGCACGACGCCCGCGGCGCGCAAGCGGGCGATCGTCGCGTCGTCGCAGCCCGCCTCGCGCAGCACCTCGTCGGTGTGCTCGCCCAGCAGCGGCGGGTGGCGGTCGATCGCCGGCGGCGTCTCGGACATGCTGATCGGCGGGCCGATCTGCGGGATCGCGCCCGCGGTCGGGTGCTGCAGGGTCTGCACGAGCCCGGCCTCCTCGACCTGCGGGTGCGAGAGGATCTCCGACAGCGTCAGCACCGGCGCGAACAGCGCGCCCTCGGCGGCGAAGCGCGCGCGCCAGTCCTCGGTCGTGCGCTGGGCGAAGACGGGTTCGATGATCGCGGCGAGCGCGTCGCGGTGCTCGCGCCGCAGCGCGCCGGTGGCGAAGCGCGGGTCCTCGAGCAGCTCCGGCAGGCCGATCGCGCGGGCGAACTTCGGCCAGCTCTCGCCGCCGTAGGTGCCGGCCATCGCCTGCCCGTCGGCGGTGCGATAGGCGCCGTAGGGGACGTGGACGGCGTGCGCGCTCCCGAACCGCTCGGGGTCCTCGCCCGAGGCCCAGTAGGTGCCGAGGCGGGTGGTGAGCATGCTCAGCACGCCGAAGAGCATCGGCACCTCGACGTGCTGGCCGCGGCCCGTGCGCTCGCGGGCGAGCAGCGCCAGCAGGATGGCCTGGACGGCGTACATCGCGCCGGTGAAGTCGGCGATCGGCGCGCCGACCAGCACGCCGTCGCGCCCGCGTTCTCCGGTGAGCGAGACGATGCCGGACGTCGCCTGGACGACCGGGTCGGTGCCGGGCGCGTCGCGCAGCGCGGCCTGCGGCCCGAAGGCGGAGACCGAGCAGTAGACGAGCCGCGGGTTGAGCTCCGCCATCGCGGCGTAGCCGATGCCGATGCGGTCGGCGACGCCGGGGCGATAGTTCTCGACCAGCACGTCGGCCTCGCGGATGAGGTCGAGCACGAGCGCCTTGCCCTCGGCGGTGCGCATGTCGATGGACAGGCTCCGCTTGCCGCGGTTCCAGAGCAGGAACAGCGCGCTCTGGTCGCCGAGCTTGTCGGCCCCGCCGGTGCGGGAGGAATCGCCCTCCAGCGATTCGACCTTGATCACGTCGGCGCCGTGGTCGGCGAGCACGAGGGTCGCGAACGGGCCGGCCATGTGGCGCGTGAAGTCGACGATCCGGATGCCGTCCAGCACGCGCATCTCAGACCCCCACGGCACGCACGAAGTTCTCCCCGCCGACGAGCGCGCGCTCCGCGTCGGTGAACGGCAGCTCGCCCAGCCGCGCCACGTACGCGGCCGGGGAGACGAACGGGTAGTTCGTGCCCAGCAGGACGCGCTCGGCCCCGATCCGCCGGATCAGCGCGACGAGCTCCGCTTCCGTCGGCTGCCCCGGCTGCCCGAGCCGGCTCAACCGCATCGACGTGTCCGTGTAGACGTGTTCATGGCTCGCGCACAGGCGCACGATGTCCTCCTCATAGCCGTGCCCCAGGTGGGCGAGGATCAGCTTCAGGTCGGCGAACTCGCGCAGCACCGCGTCCCAGCGGCCGGGTCGTCCGTAGTGGTCGGCGCCGGGCGCCGGCGGGTCGCCGCCGCCCGACCCGGACTGCGAGAGCAGCGGCAGGCCGAGCTCGCAGCAGCGCTGCACCACCGGCCGCAGGAGCGGGTCGTCGGCGTAGACCCGCATCGACGGCGGGATGATCTTCACCCCGCGCGCGCCTTCCGCCACACCGCGGTCGATCTCCTCCACCAGCTCCGCCGGAGACAGGAAGCGCACGTTGACGCCGATGAACGGCAGGAAGCGGGCGTCCTCGCGCCCCAGCCGGCACCCCCAGCGATTGAGGGCGAAGAGCTGTTCGCGCACCTGCTCGCGCGCATCGGGGGCGCCCGCCGCCTGCAGCTCGGCGAAGCGCTCGCCCGCGCGGACGTTGAGCAGGACGACGGTGCGGTCGATTCCCGCCTCGGTGACGATCTCGGCCAGCTCGCCGATCTCGCCCGTCCGGCGCGGCTCGTCCACGCCCAGCAGCCGCTGCCACTCATGCCCCGACGCCTCGGTCGGGAACGCGTGGGCGTGGGCGTCGACGATCACGCCCCGACGCCCGCCCGCTCCGCCAGCTCGAGCACCTGGCGGGCCGTCGCGGCCATCGCGTAGTCGATGAAGCGCCCGTCGACCACCGCCGCCGCCGACCCTTCGGCCAGCGCCGCGTCGAACGCCTCGAGCACCCGCCGGTGCTCGCGCACCTCGGCCTCGGAGGGCGTGAAGACGCGGTTGACGATCGCGACGTGCGACGGGTGGACGACGAGCTTGCCGCGGTAGCCGAGCTGGCGCGCGTGGCGCGCCTCGACCTCCAGCCCTTCGAGGTCCGCGACCTCGCCGTAGATGCCGTCGAGCGGGTTCGGGACCTCGGCCGCGCGCTGGTCCATCAGCACCTTCGAGCGCAGGAAGAGCCGCTCGATGCCCTCCGGCGTCCACTGGAATCCGAGCTCGCGCGCCATGTCGCCGTTGGCGGCCGCGCCCGGGATGAGCGAGACGATCCGCGGCGAGGCGGAGGCGATCTCGAACGCCCGCACGCCGGCCAGCGGCGTCTCGATCAGCACCAGGATCGCGACCGAGCCCGGCTCGACGCCGTGCTCGGCCTCGGCGGCCGAAAGCAGGGCGTCGGCGTGGTGCACGTCGGCGGGCGCCAGGACCTTCGGCAGGATGATCCCGGCGAGGCCCGGCCGGACGATGCTCGCCAGGTCATCCTCCAGGCCGCCTGGGCCCGGAGGATTGACCTTGACGAACACCACCGCCCCGGGCACGGTCAAACTGGCGGCGACGGTCTCCCGCGCCTGCGGCTTCAGCTCGTCCGGGACGCTGTCCTCGAGCACGAGGCAGAGCGCGTCGGCTCCGTAGCGCGGCGCCTTGGCGATCAGGTCGCCGCGGTGGCCGGGCGTGTAGAGGACGCTGCGCAGCAGGCGCGGTGCGGTCATCCGGCCGAGGCCTTGGAGCAGTAGTCGCCTCCCAGCGTCAGGCTCTCCGGGGTCGGCGGGGTGCCGGAGAGGTTGCCGCTCGCCTGATTGGCGGCGATGACGGCCTGCAGGCTGGGGGCGGGAACGTCGCAGCTGGTGCTGTAGACCTTCTGGTCGACCATCCAGTCCTGGTAGGCCTGCGTCATCACCTTCGGGTCGGTCTGCAGCTCCTTCGCGAGCGCGGCGATGACCGCGTCCTTGTTGGCCGGGTCGTACATGAACTGCACCGACTGCAGCCAGGCCTTCTCGAAGTTGACGACCGCCTGCGGGTTCTCCTGCGCCCACGACTTGGTGGTCGCGATCATGTTGAACGGGCGGTTCGCGAGGCCGGGGACGTCGGCGGCGCGGATCAGCTCCTTGAAGCCCTTGGCGCGCAGAAGGCTCAGCTGCGGCTCCGGCGTCGCCAGCCCCATGCTCTTGCCGTTGAGCAGCGACTGCGTGCGCGCTGCCGGGTCGCCGGCGATCAACAGCGAGTAGTCCTTGGAGACCTTCAGCCCGTAGTGGTCGAGCATCGAGACGATGATGCCGCCGTCGGCGGTCTTCAGACCGGACGCGGCGAGCGCCTTGCCGTGCAGGTCCTTGGGGGCCGCGATCTTGGAGTTCGTCACCAGGCTGTACGGCGTGCCGTTGACCACCGGCAGCATGATCGCCACGTCGGGCTGGGCCTGGTGGGCGATCGCAATGGCGTCGGTGGTGATTGCTCCAATCGGCGTCGACTTGCTCGCGACCGCGGTCTCGGCCGTCGCGGCATCCTTGGTCAGGACGATGCTCAGATCCAGTCCGTTCTTCTTGAAGATGCCCTCGGCCTGGCCGACGACGTACGGCGCGTAGAGCATGTTCACGCTCGTCAATCCGAACTTCAGCTTGACCGGCGCACTCGACGTCGCCGCGGGCTTGGCTGTGCCGCTGCCACCCCCGCCCGAGTCGTCGTTGGACCCGCAGCCGGCGATGACTACTGCGCCGAGCGCGACGCACGTAGCGACAGGGACGGCGAAACGCTTGATACCGAACATGGCCACTTTCTCTCCCCTCACCTGACTCCACAGGTGATGATCGGTCGCCTCAGATAATATATTATATAGGCATGGAGAGCAACTCGATCACGGCCACGTTGTCCACCTTCGCGGCCGAGCTGCGCTTCGAAGACCTCCCGGGGGCGGTCGTGGACCACGTCGAACGGCTGGTGCTGGACACGCTCGGCTGCGCGCTCGGCGGCACGACCACGCCGCTCGGCGCGCTCTCCCAGCGGTTCGCGGCACTGTCGGGTGAAGCGCCGCAGGCCAGCGTCGCCGGCAGCGCGGCGCGGACGGGCGCCTCCCAGGCGGCCGCGGCGAACGGGCGCATGGCGGGCGCGCTGGACGCCGACGACACCTTCACCGCCGCCGGGCAGACCTCGCATCACGGCGCGCCGACCGTCGCCGCGGCGCTCGCCCTGGCCGAACGCGACGGCCTGTCGGGAGCCGAGCTGCTCACCGCCGTGGCCGCGGGGTATGAGATCGGCGCGCGCATCGGCGCGGCCATCCCCGCCCACGCGACGACGCCGTCCGCGAACGGCGGCTGGAAGGTGGGCGGCGGCCCCGCCGGCGTGCTCGCGCCCGCGCTCGCCTCCGCGCGAGCGCTCGGACTCGACGCGGGATCGACCGCGCACGCCTTCGGGATCGCGGGCGCGCACGTGGAGCTCCCGCCGCTGAAGTGGTTCGAGGGCCGCGTCGCGCCGATGGTCAAGTCGATGGACTGCGGCTGGAACGCGGCCTCGGGGCTGAACGCCGCGCAGCTGGCGGGGCTCGGGATGACCGGCCACGGCGACATCCTGGACGGCCCCCACGGCCTCTGGCGCGCGCTCGGGCATGACCACTTCGACGGCGACGTGGCGGTCGCCGGCCTCGGCGAGCGCTGGTGGACCTTGGGCGCGAAGATCAAGGCCTGGCCGTGCCAGTACTGGATGCAGCCGTCGCTGCTCGCGTTCGCGGAGATCTTGATCGAGCACGGCCTCGCGGCCGAGGAGCTCGAGCGGGTCCTGCTGCGCACGAGTTCCCGCAGCGGGGCGCCGCGCTTTCGCGACCAGCACCCCGAGGGCTTCGTCACGGCGAGCTTCAACTTCCCGCACGCGGCCGCGATGCTCGCGCTCGGCGTGCCGGCCGGGCCGCGCTGGGCCGGCGAGGACGCGCTGGCCGATCCGCGTGCGAGCGCGGTGCGCGAGCGCGTCGAGGTGGAGACGACCACCGCCCAGGCCGTGATCGAGGACGGCATGCTCGTCGCGCTGGCCGGCAGCGCGGTCGTGTGGGCGCGCGGCGAACGCTTCGAGGCGAGCGCGGATGCGCCGCCGCCGGCCGACCTCGCGAGCAAGCTCGCCGCCATGGTCGAGCCGCTCGGCCCCGCGTGGGCCGGCCGCGACGCGGCGCTGCTCGCGCTCGCCGGCACGCTGCGCGACGCACCGGACGTGCGCGGCGCAGCGGCGCTGTTGCGGCCTACAGGTTGAACAGCCGTGCGACGTTGTCCTCCGCGATCTGCGTCGCGGTCGCCTCACCCACGGCCTCGACCAGCGAGTCCCACGGCGCGGGGGTCGACATGTCGTAGGGCAGATCGGTGCCCATGACGACGTTCTCGACGCCCACGCGGCTCACGAGGTAGGTGAGCGCCTGGACGTCGTGGGTGATCGTGTCGAAGATCAGCTGGCCGGCGAAGCTCCACGGGTCGGCGGGGGCGTCGGCGAGCTCCTGGCGAACGGTCTTGGCGTGGCGCAGGCGCCCGGCCTGGAACGGGAAGTAGCCGCCCGCGTGGGCGAGGACGATGCGCACGCCCGGGTGGCGCTCGAGCATCCCGGAGGCGACGAGGCGCTCGGCGCAGATCGTCGTCTCGAGCAGGTTGCCGATGACGTTGCCGAGATAGAACGCCTTCAGGCCCGAGATCGGGGTGTTGTAGGCGTTGTGGATGAACACCGGGACGCCGGCGTCCTCGACCGCCTGCCACCAGACGCCGTAGGCGTCCTCGTCGAGCCGGTGGGTGCCGGTCCAGGAGCCGATCGCGGCGCCGACCGCCCCGTCGGCGACCGCCGCCTTGAGCACCTCGCCCGCCCGCGCCGGATCCTGCAGCGGGACCTGCGCGAGCCAGTACAGCCGCTGCGGGTCGTGCGCCGCCATCTCCCTCAGGCCGCGGTTGCACGCCTCGGCCATCGCCTCGCCATGAGCGAGCTCGAGGTTGTAGGCCAGCATGCGCGGCTCCAGCGACATGATCGCGCCCTCCAGCCCGCGGCTCTCCAGCTCCGCGAGCTTGGCCGCCGGGTCGTGCTGGGACCGGAACAGCTCGTGGTCCGACAGCGCGCCGCTGGACACGACGCCGTCCTTCACGGTCACCCCGTACGCGCTCTCGGCCTGCAGGAGTTCGATGACGGGATCGGGCAGCGCATGGTTGTGGGCGTCGATCTTCATGCCAAAGCTATATCATATATTTTATGCCTGTTGGCGTGTTCGCGACATGGTTCCCGCTCCCCGGCCGCGAGGCCGAGGTGGAGGCGCTGCTGCGAACGATGCGCACCTACACCATGACCGAACCAGGGTGCGTGGCGTATGAGTTGCACCGCCTACCGACCGGTTTCCTGCTCTACGAGCAGTACGTCGATCTGGCGGCGATCGAGGCCCACCATGCGACCTCGTACTACCGCGAGCTGGTGGCGGGCCGCGGTCCGGCGCTCGTCGAGCGCCGGGAGGTCGTGCGCGCCGAGACTATTTGAGGAGCCGCGAAAGGCGGCGGTCCTTGAGGATCCGGCCTTCGGTCTGGCAATGCGGGCAGTAGCTCATGACGTAGTCCTCGTAGAACACGGCCTCGAGGACGGTCTCGCAGCGCGGGCACGGCTCGCCCTGGTGAGCGTGCACGCGCGTGGGCTTGGGGAACTTCTCCGGCAGCGGGAGCTGGACCTTCTGCTCGTAGACGTCGAGCACGCGCTGCAGCTCGCCGACCATCGCCTTGCGCAGCGCCTTGGCTTCCCGCTCGGACAAATCGTCGCCGCGCTTGAAGGGAGAGAGCTTCGCCGCGTGCAGGATCTCGTCGACCCAGGTGCGGCCGATGCCGGCGATGACCTGCTGGTCGCGCAGGAGCGAGTGCAGCGGGCGGGCCGACCCCAGCGTCTCGCGCAGGTCGGCGGGCGGATCGGGCCACGCATCGGGGCCCAGCGTCTTCAGCGACGGCTCCTCCTCGAGCCCGTCGAGCGTCAGCACCTTCACCCACGCCGCCTGCTTGGTGCCGAACTCGCGCAGCCGCAACTCGCGGTCTTCGGGCAGGCGGATCAGCACCCGCGAGGTCTTGTCGCGCAGCGAGCCGCGCTTGTCGTAGAGCATCAGGCGGCCGGCGCTCATCAGGTGCACGAGCAGCGTCAACGGTCCGTGCGAGGCCGTGTCCGCTTCCAGCAGGAGGAGCTTTCCGCGCCGGCGGACGTCCGTGAACGCCGCGCCGTCGAGCGCGCTCAGCGGCGGGTCGAACGTCTTGAGCGCGTTGATGCCGGGCGTCAGGACCGACTCGATCGTCTGCCCCGGCAGCTCCGCGGCCAAGCGACGGGCGGTGATCTCCATCTCAGGCAGCTCGGGCACAAACGAGCACGTTAGCCTGCTCGCGATGGACCCGTGGATCAGGGAGGCGGCGGCGGAGATCGCCGCGCGTGCGGCACGCGAACTCGAGGCCCTGGTGGCGGTCTCCTCACCCAGCGGTGACGTCCACGGCGCGAACGAGTGCGCGTCCGTGTGCACCGCGCTGCTTCCCGGCGAGGCGACGATCGAGCGCGTCCCGTGCTCCTCCCCTGGCCACGCCCAGGATCTCGTCGCCCGCCTGCACGGCACGGGCACGGGCAAGGCGCTGCTGGTCGGCCACGTCGACACGGTCGTCGCGCACGAGGAGCACAGGCCGCTCGAGCGCGTCGGCGAGCAGCTGCTCGGCAGCGGCAGCGTCGACATGAAGGGCGGCGACGTCCTCGCGATCGGCGCGCTGCGCGCGTTCGCGAAGCGTCCCGAGCTCTACGAGCAGCTCGCGCTCCTGCTCGTCTGCGACGAGGAATGGCGGACCGCCGACTTCGGGCACGTCGCGCGCTTCACGGGCTTCGACGCCTGCCTGTGCTTCGAGGCGGGGGAGCTGAAGGGCGCCGACGAGGGCGTCGTCGTCAAGCGCAAGGCGGCCGGCACGATCCACATCACCGCCCACGGCCGCAGCGCGCACAGCGGCTCGGCGCCGGACCGCGGGCGCAACGCGCTGCTCGCCCTGGCCAAGGCGGCGCAGATCGTGGCGCTCGAGCATGACCCGCAGGGCGTTGCCCACCTCACCGCGGTCCCCACGGTGATGCGCTCCGGTGACGCGTTCAACGTCGTCCCCGGGACCGGCGAGCTCTACTGCGACGTCCGCGCCGACGACCTCGGCGCCATCGAGCGCGTGCTCGAGAAGCTGCCGGCCGAGATCGACCAGGTCCGGATCGAGGCGGAGCTGATCCGGCGCTGGCCGGGGATGCACTCCGAAGCGGCCGTCGCGCCGGTGCTGGACGCCGCGAGCTCGGCGCTCGGACGCCGCGTGGCGCCGGCGGCGCGCGGCGGGGCGAGCGACGCGAGCCACTTCGCGGCCACGATCCCGATCACGATCGACGGGCTCGGCCCGCGCGGCGGGAAGGCGCACAACCCGGAGGAGTTCGTCCTCGAGGCGTCGCTGCAGCCGCGCGCGGAGGTCGCGCTGGCCGTGATCGTCGCCGCGCTAGCTGCGGCTTAGGGCTTCGAGTTCCTTGGGGCGGGTGAGCACGATCAGCTCGCCCGCGGCGCGCGAGGCGCGCAGCGCGGCGACGCCGCCCTTCTTGAAGTCCACCCGCGCGCCCGTGAAGTCGTAGACGACCTGCGAGAACGACGGCTCGTGGCCGACCACGAGCACGTGCGCGTCGTCGGCGTGGGCGTCGAGCAGCGTCAACGCGTCGACGCGGCTGAAGCCGTTCGCGAGGGAGTCCTCGTGGATCGGCTCGATGTTCAGATGGGCGCAGGCGAGCTCGGCCGTCTCGCGGGCCCGGACCTTCGGGCTCGTGTAACACGCGGCGAACCGCTCGGCGAGCGCGGCGAGCGCAGCACCGGCGGCGTCCGCTTGCCGGCGACCCCGGGGGGTCAGCTCGCGTTCCGCGTCGGGTTTTGCATCATGCGGCACAGCCTCTCCATGCCGCAGCAACCAGAGTTGAGGCGCCATACGGCGCTCAGCTTACGCGCTCTGTGCGCAGAGGCTACGCCGCGAGGGCGTAAAAGCTCTCCGGCTCGGCGAAGCGCCAGTAGCTGCGGGCGCGGTAGGGATCCTCGGCCGCGTGGCGGTTGTCGCTGAGCTGGGGCGCGTCCTCGACCTGCCACGCGGCGAAGGGCGTGCGGATGAAGAAGCCGTCGGACCACAGGTCCTCGACCGCGAGCATTCGCTTGCCGCCGAACGCGCCCTCCAGGCGCACGACGACGAGCTCCACCTCGCCACCGTCAAACGGCCATGTGTCGACGATCTTGCCGACGCTGACGCCGCTCCCGTCGATGACCTCGTGACCCAGCACACTCCATCGTGTCCATCGCTTCCGCATGCTCAAAACATCGGAACGGCGCGGGCTCCGGCGCACCGGGTCGAGACCCTAGAGACCGGAAACGGCGTAGGGTCGAGACCCTAACCGCAGCGCGCCGGGAGGCTCGCCTGTGCGCTCTTGAGCGCCGTCACGCGCCGATAGGCGTCCACCAGGCGGTCGCGCGAGAGCACGCCGCGTTGCACGCCGTCGACCAGCGCCTCGCGAGCCTTCGCGGCGGCGCGGCCGGTGGTGTCGACGAACAGCAGCAGGTCGACGCCCGCGGCGACCGCCCGGACGGCGGCATTCGCGAACCGCGGGTCCACGCTCGGGCCGGGCGCGTCGAGATCGTCGGTGACGACGACACCGTTGAAGCCGAGGCCGCGCAGGCGCCCGATCACGTCCGCGGAGAGCACGGCGGGCAGGCCGGTGGCGAACGCTCCCGACGCGTAGGTCGCGCTCGAGACCATCACCGAGTCGGCCCCAGCTTGGATGCCGGCCGCGAACGCCGCGGTCGAGCCGGGGTCGGCCGTGGTCGCACGCGTGTTGAGGTCCGTGTTGACGGTCGCCGAGCCGAGGCCGGGGAAGTGCTTGAGCGTCGCCCCGACGCCGCCTTCGTGAAGGCCGCGCACGAACGCCGCGACATGCGGGGCGGCGGCGTCGGAGGAGGTCGCGAAGGCACGGTCGTAGTGGGCGATGAACCCGCTGGGCGCGCTGGCGGCGTCCGCCACCGGGGCGAGATCGAGCGTGATCCCCCCGCGACGCAGGTCACAGCCGGCCGAGTGGGCGACCGCCTCCGTGGTGGTCGCGTGGCCGCGGCCGAGCGAGCGTGCGGAGCGGACGGGCTCGGCGTTCGTGACACGCCGGACCGCGCCACCTTCCTGATCGATCGCGACGAGCGCGGGCGGGCGCTTCCCGGCGGTCGCCGCGGCCTGCAATGCGCGGGTCAGCGGGCGGGCATCGCGGGCGCTCGTGTCGGCGACGATCACACCGCTCACACGCCCGAGCCGCACGTCGCGCAGGAGCGCGGCGCTGGGATTGGTGCCCCGCCGGACCGCGGTGACGACGAGCTGGCCGGCGAGCTCGCGCAGCGGCACCCGCGGGGTCGGGGTCGCGGTCGGGGTGGGTGTCGCGGTGGGAACCGGCGTCGCGACGGGCGTGGGCGAGGAGGCGGGCGGCTGCGCGGCGGCCGCGCCGTCGCCCGGCAGCGCGGCCGCGGCCGCGGCGGTCACGGTCGCGTCGACGAGCTTCGGGCGCGGCTCGAGCCGCGCCTCCTCGCCCGCGCAACCGGCGAGGAACACCAGCGGCAGCGCGGCGGTCAGCAGTCGCCGTGAGCGGCGCGGGAGGCGGTTCGCGGGCAGGACGCGGGTCAGTATCCCTGGACGGCCGGACCCGTGTAGGTCTTGCCGTCCGGTGCTGTCCACTTGACGCGGTAGGTCTGGCCGGACCGGTGGGTGGTCTTGAGGCTGTAGACGCCCGTGCTGGTCGTGTTCAGCGTCTTGAGCTTCTGCCACGACCCACCCTTGGGCTTGCGCTCGACGGTCACCGAGGAAACCGCACGCTGTGGGCGTACGAGGCCCCAGAGCACGTCGCTGGCGCCGTAGACCTCGACCGCGAGCGGCAGGCGGAAGCCCTCGTAGGCCGGCTTGGCCTTGCCGTCGGAGCTGCGCAGGCCGCTCTCGAAGCCGCCGTAGCGGTAGCCGGCCGAGCGCGGCGGGTCGTCGCTGAGCAGGTACTGCGAGAACGCCGCGACGCGCGGGTTCACGTACGCCATGTGCTCGGAGATCGCCAGATACGCGGCCTGCTTGGCGAGCGAGACGCCGGAGATCTTGTCCGGCGTGGACTGGATGCCGAACTCGGTCAGGAAGACCGGCAGGTGCGCCGGCAACGCGCCCGCGTCGGCGGCCTTGTCGAGGGCGGTCGTGAGCCGCGGCAGCACGCCGATCGTCACGTCATCCTGGTTGGCCGGCTTGAAGCGCGGCCCGGCGCTCGTCGTGTAGGCGTGGTGGGCGTAGCCGTCGGCGTCGAGCTCGCCGCAGGACTTCGACTTGCGGTACTTGGAGTCCAGGCACAGCATCCCGCGCAGGAACGCCAGCGGATGGACCACGTTCGAGTTGCCGCGCGGCGACGTCTCGCCGATCAGGATCGTGTCGTTGGCGTTGGCGGGCGTCGAGCGCAGACCGGCGTAGGCCGCCTGGTAGAGCTTGCGATAGAGCTTCGGCGACGCCGGCTTGCCACCGCTGTACTGCGGCTTGAGGAACTGCGGCTGGTTGGGCTCGTTCCAGATCGACCACGTGCTCACGGAGGTGCCGTAGCGCCGGCCGATCGCGGTGGCGAAGGCGCCGAACTCCTTCGGGTCCGGGTCCGTGAGGTCGTCCTTCTTGGCCTTGGTCGCCCACTTCGGCACCGGCCCGGTGAGCGTCAGCGTGACCTGGACGTTGTGCGCCTTGGCGGCGGCGATCAGCCCGTCGAGGGCGTCCCACTTGTCCGCGGGATACGCGTTCGGGTCCGACGCGTCGAAGTTCGGCTTGGTCTTGGAGTCCGGGTCCGGGGCGAAGTCGCGCCAGTAGACGAGCTGACGCACGTGGGTGACGCCGAAGCCCGTGATCTGGTCGAGCGTCGCCTCACGCGACGACGCCGAGAGCAGCTCGCGGGGCGCTTCGAAGGTCACGATCTGCCGCGGCGAAGCGGACGCGGCGGCGGGCCAGCACAGGGCGGCAAGGAGAAAGATCGGGAAAAGTCGTCGCATAAAAGGGGGGAAGGCCAGCCGTAAGGGGGAGTGCCGGCTCATTACTCCCAACGCACCGCATACCCAGAGGTCGCGCTGCTTATTGACAGTTTACGATCGGACGCGCTTGACCACGATCGTCGACACTCCGGAGGAGGCGGCAGCGCTCGAGCTTGCGCCGCTGCTGATCCGCCGCCCGCTCGAGGCCTTCCTCGACGCCCACGGGCTCGGGAGCGGCCCGCTCGACGCCGAACCGGTCGGCGACGGGCACTCCAACGTCACCTACGTTATCCGGCGCGATGGCGGCGAGTGGGTGCTGCGCCGCCCGCCGCGCCCGCCGCTGCCCCCCAGCGCCCATGACGTGCTGCGCGAGGCGTTCCTGCTGAAGGCGCTCGAGCCGACCGCCGTGCGCCTCCCGAAGGTCCTCGCCACCTGCGACGACGACGCCCTGCTCGGCGTCCCCTTCTACGTGATGGAGCGCATCGACGGCGTCGTCCTCAACGCCGAGCTGCCCGATGGGATGGAGCCGCGGCGCATCGGCGAAGAGCTCGTCGACGCGCTGGTCGAGGTCCATGACGCCGATTGGCGCGCCGCCGGCCTGGAAGGCTTCGGCAAGCCCTCGGGCTACCTGGAACGCCAGCTGCGCCGCTTCGGCGGCCTCTGGGAGCACAACAAGACGCGTGAGATCGGCGCGCTGGACGAGGTGACGCGGTGGCTCGGCGCGCACATCCCCGAGTCCGGCCCGGCCACGATCGTCCACGGCGACTACCGGCTCGGGAACGTGATGTTCACCGGCGAGCGCCTGAGCGCGATCTTCGACTGGGAGCTCGCGACGATCGGCGACCCGCTGGCCGACATCGGCTACCTGCTCGCCACCTACGCGCAGCCGGGCGACGGCGACAGCACCGTCGCATCGCTGACCACGGTCACCCGCACGCCGGGCTTCCCGACCCGCGACGAGCTCGTCGCCCGCTACGAGCAGCGCTCGGGACGATCGATGTCCAACGTGCCGTGGTATACGACGCTCGCCCTGTGGAAGTCCGCGATCTTCCTCGAGGGCTCATACAAGCGCCGGCTGGCCGGTACCACCGAGGATCCGTTCTTCGACCGCCTCAAGGACGGCGTCCCCGAGATCGCCGAGCGCGCTCGGCGCACTGCCGCCCGCGCTGAATAGGACACACGTCCACTGGACGCATGTCTGACTTCAGTTTGTGCACTGACAGTGGGAGTCTTGAGCCCACTCCGGCATGGATCGTCGGAGCACTTCGGACAAGGGCAAGGTTGCTCATCTCTCAAGGAATGGGACAGGTGGCGGTTCGCCGGGCGGCGGATCGTCTCGAGGCGACGGCGGCACGGTCTGGGTACCGTCGCCGCCGTCAACTCGTTCATCCGCCGGACGCGGTGGCGCTGGTCGCCGCCGCCACCGAACGCGCCCGCGACGGCGACGAGGATGCCCTCCGGCTGCTGTACCTGCTCTACGCCGACAACGTCTTCGGCTTCGTGCTGGCGATCGTCCACGACGAGCACGACGCCGAGGACCTGACCAGCGAGGTGTTCGCACGCCTGCCACGGGCGCTCTCCCATTACCGGACGAGCGCCACCCCCTTCGTGGCCTGGCTGCTGCGCGTCGCCCGCAACGCCGCGCTCGATCACCTGCGGGCGCAGCGTTCGGTGCCGTTGGCCGAAGTCCCGGCGACCGCGTCGGAGACCGAGTGGCACGCCCACGAGCGCCTCGACGACCTGCGCGCCGCCCTGGAGGCGCTGCCGGCCGATCAGCGCCAGGTGATGGTCCTGCGACTGATCGCGGGGCTCACGCCGGGTGAGGTCGCCGAGCGCCTCGGCCGCTCGGTCGATGCCGTCCACGCCCTGCAACACCGCGCCCGGCGCAGGCTGCGCGAGGAATTGACGCAGGCCGGCTGGGCACCCACGGCGAATGCTGCTTAGCGGTGACCCCGGCCATAGAAGAGCTCAATGCCGCGCGTGATCGCCCCCGTGATCTTCGCGTTGTACGGGAAGTAATGGATCTCCCGCTTCGGCGCGAAGCGCGTGACCATCAGCGCCTGCTGGTGGGTGTACTTGCGCAACCCGGCCGGGCCGTGGCGAACGCCCATGCCGGAGTCCTTCCAGCCGCCCATCGGCAGCTCGAGCGCCAGGTAGTTCAACGCCGCGTCGTTGACGCAGACCGCGCCGGCGTCGATCCGGCGCGCGACGCGCTCGCCCTTGGCCAGATCCTTGGTGAAGACGGCGGCGCCGAGTCCGTAGGGCGAGTCGTTGGCCTGGCGGATCGCCTCCTCGGCGTCGGCGACCTTCATCACCGGAAGCGTCGGCCCGAACGTCTCCTCGGTCATCGCCGTCATCGAGTGGTCGACGTCGGCGATCACGGTCGGCTCGTAGAAGCGGCCCGTGCCGGCGCGGACGTGCCCGCCGGTCGTGACCCGCGCCCCCGCGTCGCGCGCCTGCTGCACGTGGCGCTCCACGATCTCGACCTGCGGCGGGAAGGTCATCGCGCCCACGTCGACGGTCCCCGCGGCGCCGGGCGGGCCCTGGCGCAGCGCCTTCGTCTTCTCCGTCACCTTCGCGACGAACTCGTCATAGACCGGCGCCTCGACGTACACGCGCTCGATCGAGATGCAGGTCTGGCCGCCGTTCTGCATCGAGTAGTAGACGGCGGCGTTGGCCGCGCGCTCGAGGTCCGCGTCGGCCAGCACGATCATCGGGTCCTTGCCCCCGAGCTCCAGCGACACCGGGGTCAGCGTCTGCGCGGCCCGCTCCATCACCTTCCGGCCCGTACGCGTGGAGCCGGTGAACATGACCATGTCCACTTCGTCGATCAGCGCGGCACCGGTCTCGCCGGTGCCCACGGCGACCTGGAAGACCCCGTCAGGAAGGCCTGATTCATGCAGCCCGCGCTCGAACAGCAGCGAGGTGAGCGGCGTAACCTCGGATGGCTTGACGATGACGGCATTCCCCGCGGCGAGCGCTGGGATGGCGTCCCCTACGGAGTTGACGAGCGGGTAGTTCCAGGGACCGATCACGCCGACGACGCCGAGCGGGCGGTAGCGGACGACCATCCTGCGCCCGAGGACGAAGGGGTTGAAGGTGTGGACCTTCTCGTCCGCAAGCCATTTGGGCGCCTTTTTCGGCCAAAAGCCAAGCGCGTTCGCGCCGTAGGCGACCTCCACCAGCATGGCGTCCTCGCGCGTCTTGCCCGTTTCGCTCGAGATCGTGTCGGCGACCTCATCCGCGTGCTCGATCAGCCACTTCTGTGCGCGTTTGAGGATCCGTCCACGGCCTTCATAGCCGAGCGCCTCCCAGCCCGGCTGGGCTGAGCGGGCGCGCGCCACGAGCGCGGCGACGGCGTCGGGAGGCGTGACCTCCACGTCGCGGACGTGCGCGCCGGTCGCCGGGTTCTCGACGGAGATCGTGGCCATATGCGGAGCCTAGCCTGGTGGGCGTGTCTTCTCGCCTGGTGCTCCTGCTGGCGGTCGCCTGCGGAGCGACCGTGGCGAACCTGTACTACGCCCAACCGCTGCTGGACACGATCGCCGGCGCACTGAACGTCTCCTCCGGCACGGCGGGTCTGCTGGTCACCGCGACCCAGGCCGGCTACGTGACCGGGCTGGTCCTGATCGTCCCGCTGGGAGACCTGCTGCAGCGGCGCAAGCTCGTCTCGCGGCTGCTCGTGCTCGACGCGCTCGCACTCGCCGTGGCGGCCGTGTCGCCCTCCTTCGGCGTGCTCGCGGCCGCCCTGGCCGTCGTCGGGGTGTCGAGCGTCGCGGCGCAGGTGCTGGTGCCCTTCGCGTCCTCGCTGGCGGCCGAGGACGAGCGCGGGCGCGTCGTCGGCCAGGTCATGAGCGGGCTGATCCTCGGCATCCTGCTGGCCCGGACGGTCTCCGGCTTCGTGGCCGAGCTCGGCGGCTGGCGGGCGATCTACGGCCTGGCGGCGGGCGCGATGCTGGTCCTGGCCGTCGTCCTGCGCCGCACGCTGCCGGTCGTCAAGCCACCGGAAGGCCGGCTCGGCTACGGCGGCCTGCTGCGCTCGGTGGGCGCGCTGATCCGCGAGGAGCCGGTGCTCCGGCTGCGGATGGTGTTCGGCTTCCTCTCGATGTTGACGTTCAGCGGGTTCTGGACGTCGATCGCGTTCCTGCTGTCCGGCCCCGACTACGGCTACAGCGAAGCGGTGATCGGGCTGTTCTCGCTCGCGGGGTTGGCCGGGGTGGCGATGGCGGCGGTCGCGGGACGGGTCGCCGACGCCGGGCATCAGCTCGCCGGGACGCGCTTCGCCGCCGCGGCCACGCTTGCCGGCTGGGGGCTGCTCGCGCTCGCCGCGCACTCGCTGGCGGCGTTGCTCATCGGGATCGTGATCCTGGACCTCGGCGTCCAGGCGACGCAGATCCTCAACCAGAGCGTGATCTTCCGGCTGCGCCCGGAGGCGCGCTCGCGGCTGAACACCGCCTACATGACCTGCTATTTCGCCGGTGCGGTCAGCGGGTCGGCGGGTGCGTCGTTCGCGTGGGAGCACGGCGGCTGGGCGGCCGTGAGCGCGGCGGGCGCGATCGGCGCCACGCTCGGGCTCCTCGCCACGGCGGTGCGCGTGAGGGTGAGGTCGGCCTCGACCTAGGTGGATCGCCCGGCGGCGACCGCCGCGGGAGCCTCCGTGGCATGCCAACCAAACTCCCATGGGCGGCTGCGCTGACCGCTGTGCTGCTCCTCACCCCCGCCGCCTCCGCCGCTGCCGCGACCCTGGGCCAATCGTCCCTCCCTTCGCCGATCCGGGCCTACCGCGACCAAGCGGTCTGGAGCGCCGCTCCGGCGGGATCGACGACCTCCACGCTGATGCTCTCCCAGCCCGGCGGCGTGACCGCGCTCGACATCCACCGCCACCGCGCGCCGGTGCAGGCCACGGTGTCGCGAGGGCCGTCCGGCAAGCCCGCGATCGTGGCCGTCGGAGGCCGTGAGCTGTTCCTGCTCGACCCGGCGACCGGCGCGCGCACGCTGGTGGCCACCGGCCACGTCGCGGCGCGCTCGCCCGTGCTGTGGGGCGACCGGCTCGCGTGGATCGAGGGCCGTGACCGCATCTACACAGCGACGATCGGGAACAAGGGCGTGCGCAAGGTCGCCGCGCCCGGTGGCGGCGGCGCGCTGCTCTACGAGCTCGGCCTGCTCGGCAACCAGCTCGCGATCTCGCTCAACGACGGCGGGACCGAGGGCGATGCCCAGGTCTGGCTGCAGGAGCTCGACGGCTCCCGGCGCCACCTCGTCCGCAAGGTCTCAAGCGGCGAGGGCGACCGGTCCTACGTCGGCCTCTCCTTCGACGGCGGCGCGCTGTACTTCGCGCAGGTCTGCTCCGGCGACCCGTCGGGCTGTCCCGGCCACGGCATCGCCTATCGCTACCGGTCCGGGCGCGTGAGCACCGCGTCGGTCCCGCTCGACCTCGGCGGGTTCGCTCAAGCGAACGGTGCGAGCTACTGGGTCACGCAGAACTACGGCGCCTGTCTCGACGAGCAGGGCGAGGATGCGCCCTGCTCGGTCGAGCGCACGCGGCTGCGGTTCAGGTGATCGTCAGCTTGTCGATCTTGGCGTCCTCACGCGGCTTGTCACGGCCGTCGGTGGGGAGCCCTTCGAGCGTGTCGACGACGTCCATGCCGTCCGTGACCTGCCCGAAGACGGTGTGCTTGCCGTCGAGCCACGGCGTGGCCTCGAGCGTGACGATGAAGAACTGCGAGCCGTTGGTGTTCGGGCCGGCGTTGGCCATCGCCAGCGAGCCGCGAACGGCCTTGTGGTCGTTGATCTCGTCCTCGAACGTGTAGCCCGGTCCGCCGGTGCCGGTGCCCTGCGGGCAGCCGCCCTGGATCATGAAGTCCTTGATGATCCGGTGGAAGATCAGGCCGTCGTAGAAGCCGTCAGCAGCCAGCTTCTTGAAGTTCTCGACGGTCTTCGGAGCGTCCTCGTCGAACAGCTCGATCGTGATGTCACCGTGATTGGTGCTCATCGTGGCGACGGACATGTCAATACCTCCATTTCGGCCTCCGTCCTCGCAAGCTCGGACTTCGGACGACGTTACGGTCGGATGGGCTCAAAGGCCAGGGGCTTCCCCTGCACCTCGGTCACGCGCTCGATGATGGCGGAGACGGCGTCTTCCGGGATCTCCAACAGCGCGAAGCGCTCGAGCACGCGGACGTTGCGGATCGCTTCGCCGTCCAGCCCGCCCGCCGTCATCGCGGCGATCAGGTCGGCGGCCTCCACACCCTCGTGGCGGCCGGCGGTGGCGATCAGCTTCGTGTACCCGCCGCCGTTGGTCACGATCGCGTCGTGCGGCTTGACGTGGTGGCGGCGCGGGCGCGGCTCGGACGGCGTCGTCGGGGCGACGCGGGCGCCCTCGGTCCACGGCGCGATGGTCGTGGACGCATGGCGCTCGATCGCCTCGAGGTCGCGCCGCTGACGTGGCTCGACGAACGTGATCGCGCGGCCGGAGCGGCCGACGCGGCCCGTGCGGCCGATGCGGTGCACGTACACGTCAGGCGAGGTCGGCACGTCGAAGTTGACGATGTGCGTGACCGTCGAGATGTCCAGCCCGCGGGCGGCGACGTCGGTGGCGACGAGGATCGTCGTGCGGCCGCCCTTGAAGCCGATCATCACGCCGTCGCGCGCGCCCTGGCTCATGTCGCCGTGCAACGCCTTGACGTTCATGCCCTTGTCGCGCAGCGTCCGGTAGAGCTGCTCGGTGCGGATCTTGGTGCGGGCGAAGACGATCGCCTGGTCAGGACGCTCGGACGCGAGCACCCGCGCGAGCGTCTCGACCTTGTCCTGCGCCTTGGTCTCGACGTAGAACTGCTCGACCGTGTCGATCGTGAGCGTCGCCGCCTTGACCGTGACCATCACCGGGTCATACAGGTGGCGCTCGGCGAGGCGCTTGATCTCGTTCGGCATCGTCGCGCTGAAGAGCGCGGTCTGGCGGCTGCCGGGAGCGAGGCTGAGGATCTTCTCGACGTCCTCGAGGAAGCCGAGGTCCAGCATCTCGTCGGCCTCGTCGAGCACGATGAAGCGGCAGGAGTGCAGCACCAGGGAGTGGCGGCTGATCAGGTCCAGCACGCGGCCGACGGTGCCCACGACGACCTGGCCGCCCTGGCGCAGTTGCGCCTGCTGCGTGCGGATCGGCGCGCCGCCGAACACGGCCACGGGGTCGATCCCCTTCGGCGCGCCGTACGCGCGCAGCGCCTGCGTGACCTGGATGCACAGCTCGCGCGTCGGGGTCAGCACGAGCGCTTGGACGTCGTCCTCGGTCGGATCCACGGACTCCAGGAGCGGAAGGCCGAAGGCGGCGGTCTTGCCGGTGCCGGTCTGGGCCTGGCCGATCACGTCCCGGCCTTCCAGGAGCGGCGGGATGGCCTGCTCCTGGATCGGGCTCGGCGATTGATAGCCGACGTCGTTGAGGGCCTGCAGGAGCTTCTCGGACAGTCCGAGATCGGCAAAAGTCGTCATTCCGACCAAGCAGGCTAGCGGTGTGGCGTCAAGTCGCGATGGCGATGTGCGCCGCGGACGGGCCGAACGGCATGAAGAAGGCCTTGGTCGTGAGCGTCGCGCCGTCCACGACGCGGATCGTGGAGCCGGAGGCGACCGTGACGCTGCCGTCGCCGGAAGCCACCGTGGCGCCGCCGAGCGAGCCCGCGTCACCGGCGAGGAACGACCGGACGAGCGTCGAGCCGGAGAAGACCCTCACGTATGCGGGCGCGCCCGCACGGGGGACGGTGACGAGGTCCGCATGGCCGTCGCCGGTCGCGTCGCCGGCGGCGACGTCGACGCCGCCGGCCGGCGACGGTCCGTAGGCGAAGAACGAGCGCAGCGTGGTGCCGGTGGCCGAGAAGACCTTCACGTGGGTGCCCGCGGCGGTGGCGATCTCCGCGCGCGCGTCGCCCTCGAGATCGCCCACCGCGACGGCGACGGTGCCGGCGTAGTCGGCGCCGTACGGAGCGAAGGTCCGCACCAGCGCGCCATTGCGCCCGTCATAGACGCGCACGGATCCGTCCGCGAGGACGATGTCGCCGCGACCGTCCCCGGTGATGTCGCCCACGTCGATGCCGCCGGCGCCGAAGCCGCGGCCGAGCTGGATGGTCCGAAGCGTGGCGTTCGTCTTGCCGTCGCGGACGACGACCTGCTGGGCGCCCTCGAACACGAGGTCGTCGACGCCGTCTCCGTTGACGTCGCCGGTCGCGACGTCGACGATCGGCGAGGAGACGCTGAACGCGGCGAGCTTGACGCCCGTCAGACTGAACTGCGAGGCGATCGGGGTGCCGGTCCGGCCGGCCAGGATCGCGGCGGAAGCCGAGGAGGCGGGAACGAGGAGCGCGGCGATCAGTACGGCGGGGAGAGCGAGTTTCATGGCGCCCACCCTCTCGTTTGCCGCGCCGCACGACCTTGGTGGCCGCCACACCCGTTTGGTCGGTTGTCCGCCGTAACGCCGCTAGGCTGCTGCGCCCTATGTCGCTCACCGTGGTCGGATCCATCGCTTTTGACGCCGTCGAGACCGAGGGCGGCAAGCGCGACCGCCTGCTGGGCGGCGCCGCCGTGCACTTCTCGCTCGCCTCCTCGTTCCTCGCCGAGACCCGCATCGTCGGCCCGGTCGGCGACGACTTCGGTGCAGCCGAGTACGCCGTCCTGCACGACCGCGGCGTGATCACCGACGACGTCGAGCACGTGCCGGGCGGGAAGACGTTCTTCTGGGCGGGGCGCTACGAGCGCGACGTCAACATCCGCCACACGCTGCAGACGGACCTCAACGTCTTCGAGACGTTCGAGCCGAAGCTCTCGCAGGCGTCGCGCGACGCCGACGTGCTGTTCCTCGCGAACATCCAGCCCGACCTGCAGCGCGCGGTGCGCGAGCAGTGCGCGGGCGCGCGTTTCAGCGCGCTGGACACGATGAACCTCTGGATCGACATCGCGCACGAGTCGCTCGTGAAGACGATCAAGACGGTCGACTGCCTGATCGTCAATGACGGCGAGGTCAAGCAGCTCACCGACGAGCCGAACCTCGTGCGCGCCGCTCGCGCCGTGATGGAGCTGGGCCCGAAGGTCGTGGTCGTCAAGCAGGGCGAGTACGGCTCCGCGATGTACACGCCCGAGGGCGTCTTCGGCCTGCCGGCCTACCCGACGGCCGACGTCGTCGATCCCACCGGCGCCGGCGACACCTTCGCCGGCGGCTTCATGGGCTACGTCGCCGCGCACGCCGACGAGGAGATCAGCGACGGCCTGCTGCGCCGCGCGATGGCCTACGGCACGGCGCTGGCGTCCTTCAATGTCGAGGCGTTCGGCACCGAGCGGATGCAGACCCTGACGCCGGACGAGGTCAACGAGCGGGTGCAGGAGCTCGCGCGGGTGACGGTGTTCGACGCGTCTCCGGTGCCGCTGCGCGCCTGACGCGCAGCGTTGGCGCACAGGCGGGGTGAAGCGGCGTACCATCCGCATTACCCGTGGGCTGGACGATGCTGTACCTGTTCGTGTTCCTGAAGCTGCCGATCGTGGCGGCCTGCTGGATCATCTGGTGGGCGGTGCACCAGAGCACCGACACCGACGACGTGCCCGCGGACGGCGGGTCCCCGCGCCCGCGGCGCCCGCACCCCCGTCCGCGCCGCCCGCGCCCGCCCCGCAGAGGCGGCCCGGTGTGCGGTGCGCGCGTCGCCACTCCCCCGCCGCGGATCCGCTCCGTGACGGCGGCCGGGCGCGCCCGCGAGCTGCATCAGTAGCCTTACGCGCCTCGTGACCGCCTCCGTGCTCTCGGACGGCACGATCCGCCGACTCGTCGAAGACGGCCGGATCGTCATCAAGCCGTGGGACCCGTCGCTCGTGCAGCCGGCGTCCATCGACCTGCGCCTCGGGAACACGTTCCGGGTCTTCAGCAACCACAAGGTCCCCGCGATCGACCTCCGCGACGGCCCACCGCCCGGTCTGACCGAGGAGGTGGTCGCCACGCCGGAGGAGGGCTTCGTCATCCACCCCGGCGAGTTCTGCCTCGGGCGGACCGAGGAATGGGTCGAGCTGCCCGACGACATCGTGGCCCGGATCGAGGGCAAGTCGTCGCTCGGCCGCCTCGGGCTGATCGTGCATGCCACCGCCGGGTTCATCGACCCGGGCTGGAAGGGCACGCTCACGCTGGAGCTCAACAACCTCACGCGGGTGCCGATCCGGCTCTATCCGCACCTGCTGATCGCGCAGCTCTCGTTCATGACCCTGGACCAGCCGGCGGAGCGGCCGTACGGGTCCGCCGAACTCGGCTCGCATTACCAGGGGCAGGTGGCGGCCACCGAGAGCCGCTACATGCGGTAGCTTCCCGCGCGTCATGTTGCTGCTTCTGCAAGCCGCCGAAGAGGCCTCTGAGCCCTCCAAGACGCCGTTCTACATCCTCGCCAGCTGCCTGGTCGCGTTCGCGCTGATCCTGGCGGCCATCGGAACCGCGCGCCATGAGACGTTCCCGCCGACCCGGAGCGCCCAGCGCGCCATCATCGGGGTTGGCGTGTTGCTCGTCGCGGGAACGATGTTCTGCGCGGTCATCACGGCGTAACGCGAGTCTCGACGCCGCCCCGCCACAATGGGGGGTACGAGATTTGGACCTCCCCCTCCAGAGGAGCGAAATGGGTACCGAGGAGCAGAGCGAGAACGGCGGCGGCGTGGCCACCGCCTCCGATTCACTGACGATCACCGACAATCGAACCGGCAAGTCCTACGAAGTGCCGATCGAGGACGGGACCGTACGCGCGACCGCGCTGCGGAACATCAAGGTCAACGAGAGCGACTTCGGGGTCATGACCTATGACCCCGCCTTCATGAACACCGCGTCGTGTCGCTCGGCGATCACGTACCTGGACGGCGAGGCCGGCGTCCTGGAGTACCGCGGGTATCCGATCGAGCAGCTCGCCGAGCACTCGACGTACCTCGAAGTCGCTTATCTGTTGGTCCACGGCGAGCTGCCCAATCAGAAGCAGCTCGACGAGTGGACGCACGAGATCACGATCCACACGTTCGTGCACGAGAACGTCCGCAGCTTCATGCAGGGCTTCCGCTACGACGCGCACCCGATGGGGATGCTGCTGGCGTCGGTGGGCGCGCTGTCGACGTTCTACCCGGACGCGAACAAGATCCACGATCCGGAGACCCGCTACCTCCAGATCATCCGCCTGATCGCGAAGATGCCGACGCTGGCGGCGTTCGCGTACCGCCACAACATGGGGCAGCCGTACGTCTATCCGGACAACGACCTGCGCTACCCCGGCAACTTCCTCTCGATGCTGTTCAAGATGACCGAGCTCAAGTACGAGCCCGATCCTCGCCTCGAGCGGGCGCTGGACGTCCTGTTCATCCTGCACGCCGACCACGAGCAGAATTGCTCGACCAGCGCCGTGCGCGCCGTCGGCTCGTCGCAGGTGGACCCGTACTCCGCGGTCGCCGCGGGCATCGCCGCGCTCTACGGCCCGCTGCACGGCGGCGCCAACGAGCAGGTCCTGCGCATGCTGCGCCGGATCGGCACCAAGGAGAACATCCCGGACTTCATGCAGGGCGTGAAGGACGGCAAGGAGCGCCTGATGGGCTTCGGGCACCGGGTCTACAAGAACTACGACCCGCGCGCGAAGATCATCAAGAAGGCGTGCGACGACGTCTTCGAGGTCACCGGCGTCAACCCGCTCCTGGAGATCGCGCTCGAGCTCGAGAAGATCGCACTCGAGGACGAGTACTTCGTCAAGCGCAAGCTCTACCCCAACGTCGACTTCTACTCGGGCCTGATCTACGAGGCGCTGCACATGCCGGTCGGCATGTTCACGGTGCTCTTCGCGATCCCCCGCACGAGCGGCTGGATCTCCCAGTGGCTCGAGATGATCGACGACAAGGAGCAGAAGATCGCCCGCCCGCGTCAGATCTACACGGGTGAGCGCGAGCGGGAATACGTGCCGCTCGACAAGCGTTAGGGCTTTGTAGAGCTAGCCCTACTTGTGGTGAGTGGGGCATGCGTTGCATCATGCAACGCATGCTCCACTACCTGCTCGACGGCACGCTGGTCACGATCCGGCCGATCGAGCCTGGAGACAAGGGGCTGCTCGCAGAGGGCCTGCGCCGGCTCACGCCGGAGACCGCGTACAAGCGGTTCCTGAGCCCGAAGGTCCGGTTCAGCGACGCGGAACTGGCGTACCTGACCGAGGTCGACGGCCACGACCACATCGCGTACGTCGCGGTGATCGACGAGCAGCTCGTGGCGGTCGGGCGCGTGGTCAAGACCGCGCCGGACACCGCCGATCTGGCGATCGTGGTCGGCGACGCGTGGCAGGGCCACGGGCTCGGAAGCTGGCTGGCCCGGCTCCTGGCCGCGCACGCGGCGATCGAAGGCGTGACCCGGATCGCGGGCACGATGCTGGCCGACAACCGGCCGGCGTTGCGGGTGATGAAGCAGGTGAGCTCGGACATCGTGTACGACGACCTCTCGCATGGCGTGCGCGAGATCGTCACCCGCCTCGCCGCCTGACCCGCTCGCGACAAATCAGGTCTTCCACGGATGTCTCATTTGCGAGGACCGTTCCTCAAGCAGCGTTAAGCGGGGGCCGATTGATGGGCAGTGAGCCGCCATCGCAGGATCAGCGCGCTGCTCGTCGACGTGCCCGCCGGACACGCGGCGCAGTTGTCGCGCGTGCTCGACGACGCGGGCTGGACGGCTCGAGCGGTGCCCGTGCAGGGCGCCGAGGCGCTCTCCGCCGCCTTGCAGCGGCGCGGGTGGGACGCGGTGCTCTACGGCGGCGACGGACCGTTGGCGGTGCCGTCGCGCAAGGCGCTTGAGATGGTCCGGCTCGCCGATCCGCACCTGCCGTTCCTCGCCGTCTCGCCGCGCATGCGGCCGGGCGAGCTGGCGGCGATCCTGCGCGGCCTGCCGACCGGCGTGCCGACCGTCCCGGACATGGCGCAGCTGCCGGCGGTGCTGACGCGCGAGCTCGAGCAGGCGCGGATGCGGCGGCGGGTGGGTGGGGCGCACAAGCTCCTCGGCGCGCAGCAGGCGATCGCGGATCACCTCGCGGCGGGGCTGGAGCCGAGCGTGCTGTGCGATCGGGTGCTCGCGACGCTCTGCTCGGCGCTCGGGTGGACGTTCGGCGCGGTCTGGCGGCCGGACGGCTCGATCCTGCGCTGCACGTCCGTGTTCTCGGCACCGGGCGCCCGCACGCCCGTCGCCGAGCTCGCGTCCGCCACCCACGAGCAGACCTACGCCGCCGGCCAGGGACTCGCCGGGCGCGTGTGGGCGTTCCGCCGTCCCGTCTGGGTCGCCGATCTCCCGGGCGAGGCGGTCCGCGCCGGCCTCGTCACCGCCGTCGCGTTCCCGATCGCCCTCGGCGACGAGTGCGTCGGCGTGATCGAGCTCTACGCGCCCGACGCCCGCGAGCCCAACGCCGAGGTCTCCGCGCTGTTCGCGACCGTGGGCGGGCAGCTCGCCGCCTACTTCGCCCGCCGCCGCGTCCGCGCCCGCGCCCGCCGCAGCTTCGACGGCGCCGCTGCCCTCATCGTCGCCCTCGACGCCGACGGCCGCGTCGAGATCGCCAACGGCACCGCCTCCGCCGCCTTCGGCTTCGAGGAGGACGACCTCGTCGGCCGCGACTGGTTCGCCGTCGCCGTCCCCGAACCCGACCGCCCCGCCGCCCGCGCCGCCTACGCCTCCCTCCTAGACGGCACCGCCACCACCCTCCCCGACACCCCCGGCATCACCTGGCGCTGGTCCCCCTCCCGCGACCCCCACGGCAACGGCCTAGGCGCCCTCGGCTGGGGCGAACCAACCTAAAGGGACAGTCCCTTTAGGTTTCTGCGGCCGACCGCCTGGCGGCTCTGGCCGGAGGCGAAGGTAAAGGGACAGTCCCTTTAGGTTTCTCACTACTCTGGTGGGAATGCGCCGCCTTGGGCTGGGACTGCTGGTCGCCGCCGTGTTGGCGGGATGTGGGTCGGACGAGGCCACGCAGGCGGGTGGGCCGACGGGACAGCTCGCGAGCTTGGTGGTGACCGTCGATGACGACGGCGCGAAGGGCTCGGGCCAGCCTCGCGAGCTCAAGCTCGACTGTGCCAAGCCGACGGACAGCCAGGCGTGTGGGGCCGCGGCGGGCATCTCGGCCGCGGACCTGCAGAAGACCGGCGGCGACGTGGCTTGCACGCAGATCTTCGGCGGACCCGAGCAGGCGACGATCAAGGGCACGATCCGCGGCGATGCGGTGGACGCGACCTTCACGCGCACCGACGGCTGCGAGATCGCGCGCTGGGACGGTGTGAAGGCGTTGCTGGACGAGGTGCCTTGAGCTACCGGTTGACGGTCCGGCGCGGGCCGGCGATCGAGAAGGACAAGCGGGAGACGCTGGGCGAGGCGATCGATCTGCTCGAGGCGTACGCGGAGACCGCGACCCGGCGCGAGGCGGTGGACTTCGTCAGCCGCCGCTACGAGCCCGGCGATCTGGTGGCATTGCGGATCGAGCTCAAGGGCGACGGCGTGCGCGCCGGGCTCGACATCCACGGCGACGGCTCCGCGGTCGCCTGGACCGGCCGGATCGGCCGCACGATCATCGAGCCCGAACACGGCGAGAGCCCGCTCGCCGCGCTGCGCCGCACGCTCACAGCGTGAGCGTCGACCCGTAGCGCTTCAACCAGGCGGAATGCTCCCGCCAGCGCGGGGAGCGCGACGCGAGCAGCCGCCAGAAGCGCGGCGAGTGGTCCATCACCTCGATGTGGGCGACCTCGTGCTCGACGACGTAGTCGAGGATCTCGGGCGGCGCGAGCAGCAGCCGCCAGTTGAAGGACATCCCGCCCGACGAGGAGCGCGACGCCCAGCGGGTGCGCTGACCCCGGATCGTCAGCCCGCTGTAGCTCGTGCCGGCGCGGGCGGTCGCCGCGTCCAGGCGGGGAGCGATCTCCAGCCGCGCCTGACGCCGGTACCACCGCTCCAGCGCCTCGCGCGGGTCACCCGCGGGCACCAGCAGCTCGTCACCGCGCCGGTGGACCCGCTCCCGCCCCGCCTCGGGCACGAGCCGCAATGTCTCGCCCAGGTAGGGCACGGTGCCCGCCTCGCGCTCCATCTCCGAGACCGCCCGCGCGACCGCGCGCTTGCGCCGCTCGATCCACGGACCCAGCTGCCGGACGGCCTCCTCGGCGTGCCGCTCGGGAGAGCGCCGCGGGAGCACGACCTCGACCTGTCCATCGTTGTCCACGCTGACCCGGATGCGGCGAGCGCGATCGGAGCGGCGGATGCGATACGGCATGGACACGGCGGTCCACGAGGGTAGAGCGCCCTCCGGATGCGATCATCCGGCCCGACATGGACGAGACACGGGTCCCCCTACCGCCGGGTGTGCGCGAGCCGTTCACGGTCTACGTGAACGGCGTCAAGCAGGAGTTCGGGCGCGATTATCGCGTCGCCGACGGCGCGCTCGTGTTCTCGCGAGAACTGATCAAGGAAGGAAAACTCGGCTTCTGGCGATGGTTCTGGGGCGCATGGGGTATCGGGACCTACAGGCGCAACGACCAGATCGATATCGCCTGGGAGCAGGACGGCCATCCCCAGGTGGCCCACGCTCTCGACATCGAGCCCAGCACACCGAAAACCCGCCCCTAGACGGACGCTCATGCAGGTCCTCAGGGTGGCCGATGAGACTTGCGGATGCCCCGATTCTCCAAGCCCGACACGCGCGTGCACGACGCCCTCCGGCGTATCGGACCCCTGCCCGTGCTCGGCGGGACGGTCGCCCGCATCCGCACACTCGCCGACGACCCCAACGGCTCCACCAGCGACCTCGTCGCGGTGATCGAGTCCGACGAGGCGTTCGCGGCCAACCTCCTGCGCTACGCCAACTCGGCCGCCAACGCGCGACCGATCCGCGCGCGCACGATCCGCCAAGCGGTCACCCTGCTCGGCCGTCGCGCTGTCGTCCGGGTGGCGCTCGAGGCCGCCACCTACCGCTTCCTGGAGCGCTTCCCGGGCGGTGCGCACCTCAGCCGCGGCCAGCTGCACGTTCACGCCGTGACCGTCGCCGCCTACTCCTACACGACCGCCGAGCTGCGCGGTGCCCACACCGACACCGCCCACCTCGCCGGCCTGCTGCACGACGTCGGCAAGCTGCTGATGCCCGCGGCGTTCGGGGTCGTCGCGCTGGAGGAGATCGCCGCCGAGGAGCCCGTCGGCGCCCCGCGCGCGGCGCTAGAGCGCAAGCGCCTCGGCCTCGACCACGCCGCCGCAGGCGCGCTGCTGGTCGGCCTGAGCGAGCCCGACGACGCGGTCACGAAAGCCATCGCCTACCACCACGGCGGCCCGACCGGTCTCGCCTCCCCCACCCGCGAGGCCGCCTGCGTCCAGATCGCCGACTCGATCGCCCACCTGCTGGCGGGCAACGAGATCGACCGCACGCTGCTCGGCATCGCGCTCGAGAAGCTCGACGCGAGCACTGAACTGCTGGACGAGGTCGCCGAGCGCGCGGGCGTCGCCCCGGCGGGCGCCACCGGCGATCTCTCCGAGGCCGTCGGGCGCCTGGAAGCCATCGCCCACACCGACGACCTGACCGGCCTGCACAACCGCCGCAGCTGGATCGACGCCGTCCAGCGCGAGCTCGCCGCGGGCTCCGACGGCACCCTGCTGGTCTGCGACGTCGATGCCTTCAAGAGCATCAACGACACCCACGGCCACCGCTCCGGCGATCTGGTCCTGACCGAGGTCGCGCGGGTGCTCGCCCGCCACGGCGTCGCGGGGCGGCTCGGCGGCGACGAGTTCGGGGTGTGGGTGCGCGGCAGCCAGGAGATCGGCCGCGCGACGATCAGCGCACTGGTCGACGAGGTCGAGGGCTCATTGCCGGTCGAGCTCGTCACCGCCGACCCGCCCGTCGGCCTGTCCGTCGGCGCCGCGGTGACCACCGAGGGCGCCGACGTCATGGAGCTGCTGGAGGCCGCCGACCGCGACCTCCCTCGGGAGCGCCGCACGACCTCATAGGCGCAACCTGTCCGGCCGCAACGCGTTCCGGACGGGCATATGCGCAAAGGACTACCAGCACTCGCAACCGGCCTGATCGGTCTGGTGGCCTTCACCGCGACGGCGCACGCCGCCCAGCGGATCCCGCTCGCGATCGGCTCTGACGGGCACAGCCTGACCGCCTCGTCGGGTCAAGGTCAGCGCCTCGCCGTCGTCGTGAGCCGCCGGACCACGACCAAGCTCGCCGTATTCGGCGCACACGACCGCTGGCGGCAGGTGACGCTCGCGACCAGGCGCCCACACGCGGTCCGGTTCGCGCGGCTCGAAGGCGGCGCCGGCCTGGTCGCGTGGGACGCCGGCGACGCGGTCCGCGTCCGCACCTGGGACCGCACCGGAAAGCTCGGGCCGCAGCGTACGGTGCTGACGGGCGTCAATACGGTGTGGGAAGGCGACACGCAGCACCCTGGGTGGGACCTGGCCAGCAATCGGTCGGGCACGGTCGCGATCGCCGCCCCGACGCTCCAGGGCGGCGTACGGGTCACGGTCCGCGAACCGGGCGAAGATTTCGCAGCCGCGCAGGACCTGCGCGCCAGCGGCGATCTGCAACCCGCCATCTCGATCACGGCGATCGCCACCGACGGCACCATGGTCGTGACGTGGCGCGACCAGGCGCCCTACCAGGACGTCGCCCCCGGTGATGCCACCGGGGCCGCCATGCGCCAGCAGCGCGGCGCGTTCGCCGCGATCGATCCGCCCGCCGCGCACGAGGACCCGAGCGTGTGGGTCGTCGAGGGATCGCGTGCGGTGCACCCCGCCGACGACGTCCTGGCGCTCTGCCAGGCGGCGAAGCAGGGCTGCCGGGATCCACAGCTGTTCACGTGGCCCGGCGGACGCCAGGTGCTCGTCTTCCGGCGCAACTTCGACCAGTCCTACACGGCCGTCCGCGGCACCGACGGCAGCTTCGGGAAGCCGCGCTTCGCGTCGGTCTCCCGGGTGCCGGTGTGGACGAGCAAGCCCGGCCGCGTGAACTTCATCCAGGCCCGCAAGGGCGCGCTGTACGTGACTACGCGGTGACGGCGCGGCGCCAGGGCGCCAGGCAGCGCAGGGCGCTGAGGATCGCGCGCGTCGAGGGCGAGCGGTTGAGCGTGTAGAAGTGGATGCCGGGGGCGCCGTTGGCGAGGAGGTCGGCGCACTGCATCGTCGCGTAGGCGACGCCGAAGTCGGCGACGGCCTCGGGCTGGTCGATCCGCAGCTCGAGCTCGCGCAGCAGGCCGGGCGGGATCGACGCGCCGCACATCTGCGTGAAGCGCTTGATCTGGGCCGCGTTGGTGATCGGCATGATGCCCGGGATGATCGGGACGTCGATGCCGGCGTCGCGCGCCCGGGCCACGAAGTCGTAGTAGACCTGGTTGTCGAAGAAGAGCTGGGAGATCAGGAACTTCGCGCCCGCGTCGACCTTCTCGCGGGTGTACTTGAGGTCTGACTCCGCGGACTCGGCGGCCAGGTGGACCTCCGGGAAGCACGCGGCGCCGACCGCGAAGTCGTAGTCGGCGCGGATCAGCTCGATCAGCTCGCGGGAGTAACGCAGCCCGCCGTCGGCCGCAACCCACTCGCTCGCGTCCACGCCCGCGGGCGGGTCGCCGCGCAGGGCGAGCACGTTCTCGATGCCGGCGTCGCGCATCCGGTCCAGCACCGTGCGCAGCTCGTCGACCGTCGCGCCCACGCACGTGAAGTGCGCCATCGCCTCGAGGCCGTGGTCGGCCTTGATCCGGCTGACGATGTCGATCGTCTTGCCCCGCTCGGCGGGTGTGCCGCCGGCGCCGTAGGTCACCGAGACGAACGTCGGCTCCAGCCGTGCCAACTCGGTGAGGGCTGTGGCCAGGTTCGCCTCGCCGTCGTCGGTCTTGGGCGGGTAGAACTCGAACGAGAAGGCCGGCTCGGCTCCGCTCGCGATCCGCTCGTCGATGCGCATCGGGGCAGTTTAGGGAGCGACCGTCCAGCGCTCGGCGGGATCCTCGCCCTCCGAGGGGGTCCTGGTGACCTCGCCGAGCACCTCGAGGTGGGTGAGCCAGGCGGTCGTCATCGTCATCTGCCAGCTCGCCAGTTCGACGGTGAAGTGCCTGCCGTAGACGGTGCGGGCGGTCTCGTAAGCGGTCTTGTCGCCGCTGCGCAGCGCGGCTCGGACGGCGTCGAGGTTGCGGGCGACGAGGTCCCGGTTGGCCTGGATGTGGCCGGCGACGTCAGTGAACGGGCGAGCGTGGCCGGCGAATGCGAGGCGCGTGTCGAGCGCGTCGGTGACGTCCAGCGAGTGCAGGAACTCCCCTACCGGATCGGGCGTATAGCCGACGTCGAAGAACTGCGAGACGCGCCCGAGCAGGTGGTCGCCGGAGATCAGCAGCCGCTGCTCGGGCTGGTGCAGGCAGACGTGCGACGGCGCGTGGCCGGGCGTCTCGACCACCTGCCACGTCCCGGCGTCAGTCTCGATCGTCACGCCGGGAAGGAGGTCCTTGTCGGCGTAGAGCACGCCCGCCTGGCCGGTCCCGTGGCCGCGACGCCGCTCCGCCCAGCGGCGCAACGGCTCCTCGGGCACGCCGCTCTGCAGCGCGACCTCGATCGTCTCGTCGAGATCGGGCGGGTGCGCGGCGTGCAGCTTCCAGGCGGGATGCATCCAGATCTCGGCTCCGGAGCGCGTGGCGATCGGCGGCGCCTGCCCGCAATGGTCGATGTGGGCGTGGGTGATCACGATCAGCTTGACGTCGCGGATCTTGAAGCCGGCCTCCTCGAGCGCCCGCTCGAGGTTGCCCATCGAGTCGCGATCGTGCATCCCCGTGTCGACGAGGACGATCCCGTTCCCTGCCTTCAGCGCCCATGCGTTGCAGTGCGGGACGTTGGGCAGACCGAGCGGCAGCCGCAGGCGCCAGACGCCCGGCAGCACCCGCTCGCCACGGCCGTGATCGCGTGTCCTGGTGGGCTTGCGGTCCCGCATCGGACCGGGACGCTACCGTCCGAGCGATGGCGAAGAAGGGCCGACGCAACGAGCGCCCGCGGGCGCCCAACAGCGCTTACCGCGACGAGCACGATTCGGTGCTCGTGCTGCGCGGCGCGCTGACGCCGGCGACCCGCGCGCAATACGCGGAGGTCGCCAAGGGCAACATCCTCTCCCAGGAGGACGCCTGGCAGCGATCGGTCGAGTTCCTCTTCGAGCGGCTGGCGGTCAGCTGGGCGATCGGCGGCGTCGAGCCGATCACGCGCCAGAAGGAGCTGCTCGCGCGGTTCCGCTTCGCCTCCGTGGACGAGCGGCGCTGGATCCGCGAGACGCTGCGCGCCCACCTCGCCGAACACTTCCCCGACATGGAGGCTCCGTGATGAACGTCGACGGCTTCGCGCGGTTGCTGACCGACTACTGCCTCGAGGTCCAGCCGGGACAGCAGATCCAGGTGTCCTCCACGACGCTCGCCGCGCCGCTGCTGCTGGCGCTGCAGCGGGAGATCCTCGAACGGGGCGCCTGGCCGCTGCTGGACGTCTCACTGCCCGGGCAGTCCGAGGGCTACTGGGCCGCGGTGACCGACGCGGCGCTGGACTCGTTCCCCTCGGCCGAGCTGGCGGCGGCGCAGGCGCTGGACGCGTCGCTGCGCATCCAGGCCACCGACAACGCCAACGCGCTGGCGTCCGTCGACCCGGCGCGGATGGCGCGCGCGGCGCGGGCCCAGGCACCGCTGCGCGAGGCGCGGGTGGCCAAGCGCTGGTCGATCACGCTGTGGCCGACGCCGGCGGCCGCGCAGCAGGCGGGAATGGGGACGCGTGAGCTGGAGGCGTTCGTCGAGCGGGCGCTGTTCCTCGATCGTGACGACCCGGTCGCCGCGTGGGGTGAGCTGCGCGCGTTCCAGGCGGGGCTGATCGAAAGGCTCGCGCCGGCGCGAGAGATCCGGATTCAGGCCGAAGGCACCGACCTGACGCTCAACGTCGAGGGCCGGACGTGGGTGAACTCCGACGGCAAGCGCAACATGCCGTCCGGCGAGGTCTTCACCGGCCCGCACGAGACGTCCGCCGAGGGCGTCATCCGGTTCACCATTCCCACGGCACCTCGCGGCGTGGTCGTCGAGGACGTCACGCTCGAGTTCCGGGCGGGGCGGGTGGTGAGCGCGAAGGCCGAGCGCGGTGACGCCTACCTGCAGGCGACGCTCGACACCGACGAGGGCGCCCGCTTCCTGGGCGAGCTCGGGATCGGCACGAACTTCGGCATCGACCGCCCGATCGGCGCGATCCTCTTCGACGAGAAGATCGGGGGCACCGTGCACCTGGCCGTGGGGCGCTCGTATCCGGAGACCGGCGGCACCAACGACTCCGTGGTGCACTGGGACATGATCTGCGATCTGCGGGCGGGTGGGACGCTCTCCGTGGACGGTGAGCCGCTGCTCGTTGACGGTCGCTTTCAGGTCTAGGGACGAACTTCAACTGCGCCGGGTGGGGGAGTGGCGCGCCGGTCGCCGTGGTGGACCGTGCGCGTTTGAGCGACAGATCGCGCGTTTCGATCAGGTTCGCACTGGTCGAGTTGGCGCGCTGGTGGGGGTGAGGAACATTTGCGTCCTCACAGGACGCATTTGTTCGTCACCCCCCTCGCGCATGACTTCGTTGCTCGCCGAAACCGATCACCGCAAGGCCCGGCGCGGACGGGGGTGTCAGCACCACGCCCGTAACTGTCGGTATCCCAACACGGCAATTCGAGCCAACAGAGCCGCGCCGAGCGGCGGACTCACGGCAGGCAGACCCGGAGGGTGCGCCACTCCCCCCTCCCCACCCGGCGCAGTTGACGTTCAACCTCTGAGCGGGAACGAGCGCACCGTCGCGCCCGAACCATCGACCTCGCGCAACTCGACATGCCCCGCCCCACGAGGCAGCGCGAACGAGTAGAAGCCCTCGCGCACCCGCACCCGCTTCGACCGCCCATGGGCCGGATCGACGAGCACCCGCGCCGTCCGCGGGTCCGCGATGCCGACGTAACGCCGACCGCTGTCCACGAAGCGCCCGGTGCTGCCGCTGGCGATGATGCCCGGCTCGAGCTGGTCGTCGGGCCGCAGGCGGAGCCCCGTCCCGAACCCGCCCTCGTGCGTTCCGTGCAAGGCCATGACCCACAGCGTCTGCAGCCCGGGCGCGGTGTCGCGCGTCTGCGTGAGCCTGCGATCGGCAGCCGCGCGGACGGCCCGCGAGCGGCCCGCGGCGAGCTCGGCGACGCGAGCGCGGCGGGTCGCGATGCAGGCCCGCGGGTCGGTCTTGGCGGTCAGGTCGGGGCCGTCGAGCACGTAGACGCGCAGGCGCAGGCCTCCCCCCATCGGAATCATCCGCGCCGTGTCGCGCAGCACCCGCCCCGTCACGGGACTCTTGACCGGCACGACGCCGCGGGGGTCCGGCTTCGTCAACGCCGGCAGTGCGCGAGCGATCGCGGGGAGCACCGGGATGTCGGTCACGACCGTCTGCCGCGGCTTGCCCTCGTGGCTGCACCCGCCGACGTCGTGCGTGTCGTTGATCGCCTGCTCGGCGAGCGCGATGCCCTCGCGTCGCTCGTCCGGGCTGCTCTTGATCTGCGTCGCGGCCACCGCGCCGCCGCCGCCGAGCACCAGCGCGGCGGCGAGCGCGAGGAGCGGGGTCCGCAGCAGCCGCGGCCTGCGCCGGGCCCGGACAGCCGAGCGCAACTCGCGCTCGAGGTCGTCGAAGGCGTCCTTCATCGTGTCTCCTCCAACCCGGCGCGCAGCCGGGCCAGGCCGCGATGTACCCGCTGGCGCACCAGTTGCTCGGAGCACTCGAGCTCCGCGGCGATCTCGTCGTACTCGCGCTCGTCGACGACCCGCGCGAGCAGCGCCGCCCGGATCGGCTCGGGCAAAGCGGCCAAGGCGCGTTCCAACGCCGGACCGCCCCCGGCCGCCCGCTCCTCGACCCGCTCGAGGTCCTCGTCGTCCAGTGCCACGGGCGCGAGCCCGAGCGCGCGGCGAGCCTCGTCCTCGACCCGCCCCCGCCGCAGGCTCTCGCGCAGCTTGTTGCGGGCGATCCCGAACAGCCACGCCGCCGGCGGACCACTGCCGTCGAAGGTGTCGGCCCGCGCGGCGACGACCGCGAAGGTCTCCGCCGCCAGGTCGAAGGCCAATTCGGCGTCCGGCACCCGGCGGCGGAAGAAGGCGACGACCGCGTTCAGGTGCGCCCGGTAGAAGGCGGAGAACGCACGGTCGTCACCCGCGGCGATCCGCCGCAGCAGCTTGTGGTCGTCACGCGCCATGCACCCAGATCGTTGCGCGGGCTCACGACGCTGTGACAGCGAGATCTGCACGGGCCCGCAGCTCGAGCGCCGGCGCGCCCGAGCAGAGCGCGAGGGCGTGCTCGAGGTGCGCGGCGGCGCGTGGCGCGTCGCCGGACGCCGCGGCGAGCAGGCCGAGCGAGCGTGCGACCGGCCCGTCGCCCGCGGCGTAGCCGATCTGCACGAAGCGCCCCGCGAACGGCTCCAGTAGCCGGTAGAGCTCCGACGTCGGCGCCCGCAGCGCCGCGGCCGCCTCACTCAACAACGTCAGCGCCGTGAGCCAGAAGAAGTCGCGCGGGATCGCGGCGGGGTCCACCCGTGCGAGCGCCTCGCGCGCCCGCTCCTCCTCGCCCGCGGCGAGGTGGACCAGCGGCAGCGCGGCCCGCCACGCGGCCAGCGCCGGAGACTGCTGCACCGCCTCCAGCACGGCGGGCAGCAGCTCGCCGACCCGGCCCTGAGCGCGCCGGATCATGAACAGCTGGGCCGCGAGCACGCTCCCCGCGTCGCGGGTCTCGAGTTCGCGGCGCAGCTCGAACGACTCCAGCGCGAGCCGCTCGGCCTCGTCGAGGCGGCCGTCGAACTGCGCGAACACGCACGACCAGCCGACGACGAAATGCGCGAACAACGGCTCACGCAGCGCCTGAGCGAGCGCGTCGAGGCGCTCGAGGTCTTGCCGGGCGCCGAGGAGATCCCCGAGCGTCAGCCGATCGAAGATCCGCGCGTGCAGCGCCTGCAGCTCGAGCCGGGGGTTGCGGGCACGGTCAGCCAGCGCGAGGACCTCACGGCCGATCGCGATTCGCTCATCGACGTGGGCGACATGCAGCAGCGCGACGTGGCGCCCGGTCAGCGCCGCGGCGAGCAGGTCGCCGTCGCCGAGGCCACGGGCGATCGCCACGGCCTCCTCCGACAGCCGCCGCGAGGTGTCGAGCTCGCCCGCGAAGTGCAGGATCTCAGCCAGCCGCGCCAGCACCCGGCAGCGCAGCGCGCCTTCGGGCAGCTCGGCCAGCGCCTCACGCAGCAGGGCGATCAGCTCGTCGTCGACGACCCCGGCCTCGTAGTAGCGCCCGCCGTAGCCGATCGCGGCGCGGGCGAGCTGCTCCGCCGACCTCCCGCGGGCGAGCCGCGCGGCCTCGGCGAACGCGGTCCGCCCCGCCGCCAGCCCGCCGCGCATGCGCGCCTCCCCCAGTGCCAGCAGCAGCTCAACGCGCTCGCCCGGGTCCGGCGGGTCGGCCTCCAGCGCCCGCTCGAGCTGCAGCGCCTCGTCCTCCCACGCCAGCGACGCCGCGGCCCGCGCGGCGGCCTGGCGGGCGTAGCGGATCGCCGGCTCCGGGCCGGCGACGTGCCGCGCGCGGAAGAAGTGGTGCGCCAGCTCGGCGGGATCGCGGCGGCCGGAGGCTTCCAGGCGCTCGGCGACGCGATGGTGCAGGTGGATCCGCCGGGTCTCGCTGATGCTCTCGTAGAGCGTCTGGCGGATCAACGCATGCGCGAACGCGAGCCGGAACGGCTCGTCGGTCGGGGTGAGCAGCCCGGCGTTGAGCGCCTCGTCGAGCACGTCGAGCACCGCGTCGGAGGACCCGAGGATCGCGGGGCTGAAGGTCTCACCGGCGACGGCGGCCAGCGTCAAGGCGTCGTGGGCGCGCTCACCCAGGCGGGCGACGCGGCCGAGCACCACGTCCTTGATGCCCTCCGGAATCGCGATGTGCGCCGGGTCCTGCGCCGCGGTGACGGAACGGCGCAGCTCGTCGAGGAAGAGTGGATTCCCACCCGCCAGCTCGACCAGCCTCGCGACCATCGACTCGCTGAGCCCGGCCAGCAGCTTGCCGGCCTCGGCGTCGTCGAGCCCGGCCAGCGAGACGCCCTCGAAGACCTGCTCGCGGCGCAGGTCGGCGATCAGCTCGCGCAGCGGTGCCTCCGCCTCCCGGTAGGTCCCCACGAACAGCAGCGTGTGCGGCCGCGACGCGCGAGCGAGATGGCGCACGAGCTGCAGCGTCGGGCGATCGGCCCAGTGCAGGTCGTCGCAGACGAGCACGAGCGGGCCCAACTCCGCCAGCGCGGCGGTGACGGCCTCGAACAGCCAGTAGCGCTCGAGACCGCGCTCCCGTTGATCGGTCAGCACCTCACGCGCGAGACACTGCGAGAGGATCTCGGGGAACGGACCGTACGGCGTGAGCGCGTCCTCGTCGGAGCGGCCGTAGAGGACGACGGCGTCGCCGCGCTCATGCGCCTCGCGAGCGAACGCCGCGACCACACTCGTCTTGCCGATGCCCGGTTCGCCGGTCAGGAAGACGAACTGCCGGCCACCGCGCGCCAGACGATCGCGCAGGAGGGCGAGGACGCCCGCGCGGCCGACGAAGCGGCGGTCGGCGAGCCGGGACAGCGCCGGTGGGAGCGGGAGGGCGGGCGGCGGCTCGAGCAACCGGGCGTGAGCGGCGCGCAGCTCCGGCGACGGCACGGCGCCCAACTCGTCGCGGACCAGCGCCCGGAGGCGCTCGAACGTCCGCAGCGCCTCGGCGACGTTCCCCTGCGCCTCCTGCGCCTCCATCAGGAGTGCGTAGCCCGCCTCCCGGTACGGAGCGAGGGCCACGAGCCGCCCGCTCGCCACCTCCGCGGCCCGCGCGTCGCCGCGGGCGAGCGCGGCGCGCGCGGCGAGCTCGAACGCGCGCAGCCGCTGTTCCTCGAGCTCGCGCCGGCGTTCGTCCAGCCACGGCGCGTCGAGCTCGGGCAGCAGCACCTGCTCCAGGACCGCGAGCGCCCGTTCCGGCTCGCCTCCCTCGACGTCCCGCGCCGCCTGCTCGACGTCGAGCCGCGCGTTCGCGGGCAGGACGAGCCGCAGCTCGCTTCGCCCCACGACGAGCTCCGGGCCAAGCGTTCGCCGCAGCGCGGAGAGCAGGGTGCTGAGCGTCGCGCCGGGATCGTCCGGCGCGCCCTGCGCCCACAGCGCGTCGATCAGCTCGTCGCGCGTGACGGCGCGGTGCCGGTTCAGCACCAGGTAGGCGAGCAGCAGGCGGCCGAGGCGACCGGGAAGCTCGCGCTCGCGGCGGCGGCCGTCGACTTCCACGCGCAGCTCGCCGCACAGCTGGAGGTCGACGTCCGGACCCACCACGGCGCGACCATACCGCCCCGTTCAGGTTTCGTTGAGGTCCTTGACGGAGGGTGCGCAGCCTCCCCACATCCGAAAGGACGCCATGCGCGCAGCCTCCCCCCGGATCGGCCTCCTGTTGGCCGTCACGGCGCTCGCCACCGCTTCCCCCGCCGCCGCGAGCGAGATCGCCGGCACCGGCTCCACCGTCACGTACACGGCGGCGCCGGGCGAGTCCAACCGCGTCGCCGTCTCCGTCGTTCCCTATGACTCCATGTGCACCGGCCTCGGCGCCCCCTGTCTGCAGGTCTGGGACAGCGGCGCGCGCGTGACCGCCGCCACCGGCGGGTGCGTCGTCGCCGGCAGCGACCCGATCGCCGGCGACACCGCGCGTTGCCCACTCCCGGCCGGCTTCGTCGCCAACCTCGGCGACCGCGACGACTCCTACTGGGACTGGGACGGCCCGAGCACGGTCGATGCCGGAAACGGCAACGACACCCCGATCTTCGGGCAGGGAGGAAACGACGTGCTGCGCGGCGGCGTCGGCACCGACACGCTGCTCGGCCAGGACGGCGACGACCTCCTCGACGGCGGCCCCGGCGACGACTATCTCGAGGGCGTGCCGTGCGCGTGCGAGGACGAGAGCCTCACCCACGGCGCCGACACCTACGTGGGCGGCGGCGGGAGCGACAGCGTCACCTACGAAGGGCGGAGCGAGAACCTCGCGCTCAGCCCCGACGGCGTCGCCAACGACGGTGCGGCGGGCGAGGGCGACAACATCGCGCCCGACATCGGGACGGTCATCGGCGGCCACGGGTCCGACGTGCTGACCGGGAACGCGGGGCGCAACGCCTTCTCCGGCGGCGAGGGCGACGACGTGCTGGCGGGCGGCGGCAGCGACGACCAACTCGTGGGCGGGCCGGGCGCCGACCGCCTGACCGGGGACGATGGGCAGGACGTGCTGGGCGGCGACGACGGCGACGACGTCCTCGTGGGCGGTGAAGGCGTGGACCGGTTCTGGGGCGACGACGTCGGCGCCTGCATCGCCGCCGCCTGCGCGAGCGGACAGGACCGGATCGACGCCCGCGACGGCGCCCGCGAGCAGATCAGCTGCGGGCCGGGCACCGATGCGGTCGTGGCCGACCCGATCGACGTCTTCGACGACTCGATCTACCTCTCCGACCAGTGCGAGGGCACCGACTGGGCCGCGGCCGCCGCACCCGTCGCCCCGCCCGCCTTCAAGGCGCTGGCGGCGCGGGTGGACTCGCGGCGCCGGATCGTCGTGCGCGTCGCGGCGCCGGGCGCCGGGGTCGTGAAGGTCCGCGCCACGTCCGGCCGGCTCCGCGTGGCCGGCGCCTCGCGCAAGGTCGCCGCCGCCGGCGAGACGCAGGTCGTGCTCAAACCCTCGCGAGCCGCGCGCCGCGCGCTCGCGAAGCGCCACCGGCTGAAGGTCACGGTGCGCGTCGCGTTCGGCTCAAGCGAACAGGTGCTCCATGTCACGCTCCGGCGACGGTGACACGAGCGCGGCGCCGCCGGTCGCCGCGGTGCTCGACCCGCGCGTCCGCTGGACGGCCCGCGAGTGGGACTTCGTGGCCGACGGCGCCCGGGCACCGAGCCCGGGCGTCATCCGCGAGCCGTGACTCCTAGCCGTCCGTTTTCGGCTCGTCGCGCAGCGGCAGGTAGGGCTCCTGCTCAGGCGGGTGGCCGCCGCGGATCGCCCGGCTGCGCTCCATCTCGGAGTTCAGCTCGGCGCCGAGCAGCACGATGATGTTCGTGATCCAGAGCCAGGTCAGGAACACGATCACGCCGCCGAGGCTGCCGTAGGTCTTGTTGTAGGAGGAGAACTTCGAGACGTAGAACGCGAACAGCAGCGAGGCGAGCAGCCACAGCACGACCGCGAACAGCCCGCCCGGCGTGACCCACGGGAAGCCCGGCTGCTTGACGTTCGGGCACGCCCAATACAGCAGCGAGATCATGAAGGACACGATCAGCAGCAGGATCGGCCACTTGGCGATGCTCCAGACGTCGACGAAGGTGCCGCCGAGACCGATGACGTCGCCCGCCTTCTGCGCGACCGGGCCCGTGAAGACGACGGCCAGCGCCGTGACGGTGAGCAGGACCAGCAGCGCGACGGTGACGCCGAGCCGGACCGGGATCTTCTTCCAGATCGGCCGGCCCTCGGGCACGTCCCAGACATTGTTGGACGCGTCCATGAACGCGCCGATGTAGCCCGAGGCGGCCCAGATCGCCGCCGCGAGGCCGATGATCAGCGCGACCGTCGAGCCGCCTTGGTTGGACTCCAGGCTCGTCAACACGTTCGTGAGGATGTCCTTGGCGGGGCCTGGAGCCACGCTGCTCAGGTTGTCGAGCAGCGGCTGGGTCGCCGAGGGGCCGATCACGCCGAGCACGGAGACGAGCGCGAGCAGCATCGGGAACAGCGACAGCACGCCGAAGTAGGTCAGCGCCGCGGCCCAGGTGGTCAGCTGGTCCTCCCCGAACTGCTTGAAGGTCCGCTTGAGGATCGCGGGGAAGGCCTCCTTGGGCAGGTCGGTCGGTTGTTCCGGGACGTCGTTCTTCCCGTTCGTCGAACGCTCGGTGCTGGATGTGGCATGGGCCATGACACTGCGCTACCCAGATGTGCGCGGTACAGCGTCCTTGCCCGCCAGTTCCCTGACCGCTCGACGTTGTAGCCGCCATGCACCGGTTCCTGCCCCTCGTCCTCGGCACGTCCGTCCTCGCCGCGCTCGCCCCGGCCCCCGCGAGCGCCGCCTCCTTCCAATGCGACGCCGGCGCGCTCCGCCTCACCGTCGCCACCGCCCCCGCGCAAGAGCCCATCACCGCCAACCGCGGCGCCGCGGCGTGTGCTCCCCAGGCCGCCGGCGTCGGCCGGGATCGGCGAGCTCAACGTCGCGCTCCCGCTGCCCGCCCTGCCGGTGCCGCAGCTTCCCGGCGGGAACGTGATCGGCGTGCCCGGGATCGGGGCCGTCGACCTCGGCCCCGCGCTCGCCGCGCTGGTCGGCGCCGCCGGGCCGCTGCTGTCCGTCAAGGACCTGACGGCCGACGCGGGCGCGACCGGTCAGGCCGGGACGCCGGCGCTGAGCGGGACGTCGCGCATCGGTGCGCTGTCCGCGCTCGGCACCACGCTCAGCACGACCGACGCCGTCGACCGCAACCTGACGCTCGATTCGCAGACGCTCGATCCATCGAAGCTCGACGTCACGAAGGTGCTCGCCCCCGCGGGGGTGGACCTGGTCATGCTGCAGAACGCGCTCCAGCCGGTCCTCGACACGCTGCCGGATCTCGCGGTCCCGGCGACCGCGCTGCGGGTGCGCACGACCCCCGGCGAGCAACTCGTCTCCGGCGACAAGCTCACCCGCCGCGCGCTCCACGTCAGGGTCGAGCTGGCCGGCACGCCGCTGTTGGACGCCGTCGTGGGCGAGGCGACGGTCGATGCCACCGGCGTCGGCTGCGGCTCGATCGCCGCCGCCGCCCTCGGGCTGGGCTCGACCAAGTCCGGCTGCACGACCCGGCGCCTGACGCTGATCGACGTCGTCCAGAAGGGCGGACGCGTCTTCCTGCAGGGCGCCGCCGACCCGCGACGCTTCGCGGACAAGACGGTGCGCATCCGCTCGCTCTGGAACCGGCGGACGGTCGCGACCCTGAAAGTCCCGAAGAGCGGCCTGTTCATGACCGACGCAAAGCTCCCGCCCGTCTCGCTCCGGCATACCAACGCCGCCCGCTACCGCGCCTCCATCGGCACCGAGAAGTCGCTGGCGCTCAAGCTCGAGCGCCGGATGATCGTGACCGGCACGCGCAAGGCCGGGACACGCAAGGTGACGCTCAGCGGCCGCATCTCACGCCCGCTGGCGACCCCGGTCCAGACGGTCACCGTCACCCGCCAGGTCTCCTGCGGGAAGGAGTCGGTCGTCGCCCGCTTCAAGCCGGCCGGTGACGGGCGCTTCAAGGCCACGCTCAACGCGCCGCGAGCCGACCGCGTCTACACGTTCCGCTTCCGCAGCCGGGTCCGCTTCAGCACCTCCTACCCGACGCTCTACCAGACGTTCACGCTTCCGCAATACGTGGTCGGCACCTGACGCTCTATATCGTGCGGCGCTGATGCAGCGCCGCACGAAGATTGTCGCAACCATCGGGCCCGCGTCCCGTGATCCTGAGGTTCTCGTCCGCATGGTCGAGGCCGGGATGGACGTCGCCCGCCTGAACTTCTCACACGGCAGCGCCGACGAGCACGCGGAAACCGCGCGCCGCGTCCGCGAGGCCGCCGGTCGCGCCGGCCGCCAGGTCGCGATCCTGCAGGACCTCCCGGGGCCAAAGCTCCGGATCGGCAAGCTTCGCGACGGGGTGGTGGAGTTCAAGCCGGGCGACGCCACCACGTTCGTCTGCGGGCCCAACGGCGGTGAGGGCGACGCCTCGCGGCTGTTCATCACCTACGCCGGCCTCGCCTCGACGGTCGACGAGGGCGAGATCATCTACCTCGCCGACGGCTCCGTCCGCCTGCGCGTCAGCGCGGTGCGGCCCGACGACGGCGAGATCGACGCCGTCGTCGAGATCGGCGGCGCGGTCGCCTCGCGCCAGGGCCTGAACATCCCCGGCGAGACCGCGGCCCTGCCCGCGGTCCCCGAGGAGGACCTCGAGCACGTGCGCACCGGCGAGCGGATCGGCGTCGACATCATCGCGCTCTCGTTCGTGCGTCGCGCGGAGGAGATCGTCGAGTTGCGCAAGCACACGCGGCTGCCGCTGGTGGCGAAGATCGAGAAGCCGCAGGCGGTCACGCGTGCGGAGGAGATCGTCCGCGCGGCCGACTGCGTGATGGTCGCCCGCGGCGACCTCGGCATCGAGATGCCGATCGAGGAAGTCCCGATCGTGCAGAAGCAGATCATCAGCCTCTCGGGCGCCCTCGCCCGCCCGGTGATCACCGCGACGCAGATGCTCGACTCGATGGTCGCCTCCTCGCGCCCGACGCGCGCCGAGGTGACCGACGTCGCCAACGCGATCCTCGACGGCACCGACGCGGTGATGCTCTCGCAGGAGAGCGCCGTGGGCGCGTGGCCGGTGGAGTCGGTGGCGATGCTGGCGACGATCGCCAAGCGCACCGAGCAGACCGCGCCCTACCGCGAGTGGAACGAGCGGCGGGTGCGGCGCGACCGGCGCGACCCGGCGTACACGCTGGCCTACACGGCGACGCGGGCGGCGCACGAGCTCGACCTCGCCGCGCTGGTCTGCCCCACCCTCAGCGGCCGCTCCGCGCGGCTGATCTCCGCCCACCGGCCGACGGTGCCGATCATCGCGCTCTCCCCCGGGCGCGAGACCGTGCGCCGCTGCGGGCTGATGTGGGGCGTGCAGGCGGCGTCGATGCGCCGCTACGAGGTCACCGAGGAGCTGATCGCGGCCGCCGCGGCGCGGGTCGTCGAGCTCGGGTGGGTGAAGCCGGGCGAGCGCGTCGGGATCACCGCCGGCCTGCCCTCGGGCAAGCCGGGCACGACGTCGCTGCTGCAGATCCAAGAGGTCTAGGTGAAGTGGCTCAACGAGCCGGCGGTGTGGTCGGGCGACGCGTCCGATCTCACCGTGGCCGTTGAGCCGGAGACCGACTTCTGGCGCACGACCCACTACGGCTTCATCCGCGACAACGGGCACTTCGCGGACACGGGTCAAATGGGCGTGCGCTTCCGCGGCGAGTTCGCCGCGCAGTACGACCAGGCGGGGCTGATGCTCCGCCTCGACGAGGAGCACTGGATCAAGTGCGGGCTGGAGCTCGACGGCCGGCTGTGGCTCAGCGTCGTCGTCACCAACGGTGTCAGCGACTGGTCGCAGCAGCCGGCGCCGGAGCCGGACGCCGACGGGTGGTACGAGATCCGCGCCGTGCGCGACCGCGACAGCGTCCAGATCTCCTGCGGCGAGCAGCCCGTGCGGCTCGCCCCGTTCCCGGAAGGCGTCATGCAATCCGGCCCGATGTGCGCGGCACCGAAGGGCCCGGGCTTCACCGCGCGGTTCCGTGCTCTTTAGGCCGGCGGACCTCGAGGGCCTCCAGGCGGGCACCATCACGCTCGCGTTCCGGCGCTGGGAGACGCCGCGGGTGAAGGTGGGCTCGAAGCTGCGGACGCCGATCGGCGTGCTCGAGGTGACCGCGGTCGACAAGGTCAAGCGGCCGACGAACAAGGACGCGCGGGCCGCCGGCTACGCGAGCGGCCAGGCGGTGCTCGACGCGTTCCCGAGGCGCACCGGCGACTTCTATCGGATCGCCCTGCACGTCGCGGGCCCCGACCCGCGACTCGCGCTGCGCGAGCTGCCGCCCGACGAGGCGGTGTTCGCCAAGCTCGAGCGGATGGGCGAGTGGACGTATGAGTATCTCCAGGCGATCGCCGACCACCCCGGACTCCGCGCGCCCGACCTCGCGCAGTCCTTCGGCCGCGAGACGTTGCCGTTCAAGCGCGACGTGCGCAAGTTGAAGGAGCTCGGGCTGACGATCAGCCTCAAGATCGGCTACGAGCTCTCCCCGCGCGGTCAGCTGACGCTGAGCTCGCGCCCGAACGCCTTGCGGAACACGTCGCCCTGACGCTCGGTCGCCCAGCGGGCGATCGTGACGTCGACCTCGGCCCTTAGGCGCAAGGACACGCTTGAGTCCTCGACCACGATGTCGCAGGCGTGCACGGCCTGGTCGCGGGAGCGCTCGAGCTGCTCGGCGATCCGGACCGCGGCCGCGATCCGGTTCAGCAGCTCCTCGTCACCCGGCCGCGCCAGCGCCGTGAACTCCCCCAGGCCCGGGTTGCCCTTGCGGTGATAGCGGGCGGCCTGGCCGATCAGGGCCACCTCGCGCGGGCTGTAGCCCGGCATGCCCGCCGAGAGGATCAGGTAGCGGGAGTGCTTGTGGTGGTCGTCGTAGTCGATCGCGGTGCCGATGTCGTGCAGCATCGCCGTCGCCCACAGCAGCTCGCGCTCCTTCGGGTCGCCGCGATGCACGCCCGCCGCGGCCAGGCCGTCCCACAGCTCCAGCGAGAGCTGGGCGACGTGCTCGGTGTGGGCGAAGTCGGCCTCGTACTGGGCCGCGAGGTTGCGCACCGTGACCTCGCGGACGTCGTCGAACAGCGGCGGGTCGCCGAGCAGCGACTCGAAGAAGACCCCCTCGCGCAGGCCGGCGGCCGTGGCCTCGATCATCCCGAAGCCGCCCACCTCCATCACCGTGTCGATCACGACCGCACCCGCGAGGATCAGGTCGCCGCGGGCGAACTTGATCCCGGGCACCGACGCGCGCTCGGAGGCGGTCATCGCCGAGAACGTCTCGATCAGGTCCCTCAGGGCGTCGCGGGTGATCCGGAAGCCCTGGATGCCGTAGGACGGCAGGCCGGCGGCGAGCTGCGCCGCGGCGGCGAGGTTGCGGACCGTGCCACCGACACCGGTCAGCCGGCCGCCCTCGTCGAGCCACCCTGCCCGCTCGACCTCGGACGCCACGTGATCGCGCAGCGCCTTGATCTGCTTGCGCCTGGGCTTGTCGCCCTCGGGCAGGAAGCGCTCCGTCATGCGCACGGCGCCCAGCGGCCATGAGCGACCCTCGGTCTCCTCGCGGCCGTCGACACGGGTCAGCTGCATCGAGCCGCCGCCGAGGTCGAGCACGACGCCCTGGGAGAGGGTCGTCGAGTTGACCGCCGCCAAGTAGCCGTAGCGGGCTTCCTCCTCCCCCGAGAGGACCTCGATCAGCAGGCCCGAGCGCTTGCGCGCGGCCTTCAGGAACGCGGCCTGGTTGGACGCGTCGCGGATCGCGGAGGTGGCGACGGCGCGAATCGCGTCGATCCCGATGGCGTTGCAGAAGTGCGCGTAGAGCTCGAGCGTCTCCAGCGCGCGCTCCATCGGGTCCGCCTGCAACTTGCCGGTCGCGTCCAGGCCTTCACCGACGCGCACGGCTTCGTGGATCTCGTCCGTGCGCTTCCACCAGGAATCGGTGTAGTTGAAGACGACCAACCGGAACGAGTTCGACCCGCAGTCGATGACGGCGAGTCGAGACTCAGGCATGCGGCTAGTTCTTCTCGATCAATTCGATCCGGTAACCATCCGGATCGCGGACGAACGCGATCAGCGACCCGCCCTCGCGCACCCGATACGGCGGCTTCTCGGGCTCGATGCCCTGCTCGCCGAGCCGCTGGAGCGTCGCGGTGATGTCGTCCACGGTGAGCGCGACGTGGTTGTAGCCGGTGCCGAGCTCGTAGGAGTCGACGCCGTGGTTGTACGTCAGCTCGAGCCGGTCGCCGTCGCCGGGCAGGCCCATGAAGACGTTGATCGCCTCTTCGCGGATCGGCATCCGCCGGCGCTCTTCGAAGCCGAGCGCCTCATAGAAGGCGACGGAGCGGTCGATTTCACCGATCCGGTAGCACGTGTGGATGAGCTCCATAACGTGGCCGAGAGTACCGTCATGGCCATGATCGTCGAGCGTTCCATGAGCGATGGCTGGCTGACCAACACGTACCTCGTGGCGGCCGGGCCGAATACCGACGCCTTCCTCGTCGACGCGGGCGGCCCGATGGAGCCGCTGTTCGCGAAGGCCGACGAGCACGGGCTCAACGTCACCCACATCCTCCTCACCCACCACCACGGCGACCACATCGTCGACCTCGGCCAGGCGCTCGAGCGCTGGCCGGACGCGACCGTCCTCGCCCACCCCGAGGAGCGCGTTCCCGGCACGACGGGCGACCTGAACCCGGGCGACGAGGTCGAGATCGGCGGCCTGACGGTCAAGGCGCTGCACACGCCCGGCCACACCTCCGGGATGCTCAACCTTCTGGTCGACGGTCAGTTGTTCACCGGCGACACGCTGTTCAAGCGCTCGGTGGGCGGCGTCCGCGCGCCCGGTTCGACCAGCTTCGAGGACATCAAGGACTCGATCATGAACGTGATCCTCACGCTCCCCTCAGAGACCGTCCTGCGCCCCGGCCACACGGACCCGAGCACCGTCGCCGACGAGCTCGAGCACAACCCGTTCGTGCGCATCTGGCGCGGCCTGGACCCGGAGGGCAGCGAGTCGTGCACGGCGCTCGGCGAGCCCGCGACGCTGGTCCTTTGGGGCCCCGACTACGACGGCGGGCACAAGGCGTGGGTGCGCTGGCCCGATGGCCGCGACGACATCGTCCCGGGCTCGAAGGTCGAGCGCTAACGTCGGTGGGGTGAGCCCGGAGAAGCAAGACAAAGGCGGGAGCACCCTTTCGCTGCAGACCCTGGTGATCTCGAGCCTCGCCGCCGTGGCCGCCGCCATCGTGGTGCCCATGTTCTGGGAGCGAGGCTCGCTGATCGCCACCGCCATCACCCCGATCATCGTCGCGATCACCTCGGAGCTCCTGAACCGCCCCGCGAAGGTCATCACCTCGTCGGTCCCGAAGGTGACGCGCCGCTCGGCCACGGGCGCCGCCATGCGCAGCGAGCAGCCCACCGGCGTGGGCGCTCGCGGGGCGGGCCCGGAGCAGCTGCCGCCACGCCGTGAGGACCCGTTCGGCCTCTACGAGGAGGAGCGCCCGCCGCGCCGCTTCCCGCTGCGGCTGGCCGTCATCACCGGCCTGCTCGCGGCGGTCATCGGCGCCGGCGTCGTCACCGCGTCAGAGCTGGCCGTCTTCGGCCACCAGATCGGCAACGACCAGCGCTCCACGGGCCTGCTCGGCGGCAAGAGCTCCAGCAGCACGGCCACGCCGACGCCCACCGCGACCGAGACGGCCACGCCGACCGCGACGGAGACCCCGGAGGCGACCGAGACGCCCACCCCGAGCGTGACCGAGACCCCGACGCCGAGCGTCACGGCCTCACCGACGCCCGCCGTCACGCCGCTCCAGGCGGCACCCTCGGCGACGCCACCCCCGACCGACGCCACACCGGTCCCGACGGCGACTCCGTAAGCGACTTGGCCAAAGATCGCATCCCCACTTCGCGGATCTCCCGCACCGCGAAGGTCTCGAGCCTCGCCGCGGGCCAGGCCGCGCGCCAGCTGCGCACCCACGCGACCAACCTCGCCCGCTCCGAGGAGGGCCGCAGCGCCGCGCTCGAGCGCCGTCACCTGGAGGCCGCGGAGCAGATCGTGGCCGCGCTGGGGACGATGAAGGGCGCGGCGATGAAGCTCGGCCAGGTCATGAGCTTCCTCGACGTCGGGCTCGTGCCCGAGGAGCACCGCGAGGAGTTCCAGAAGAAGCTCGGCGCGCTGCGCGACGCCGCGCCCAAGGTCCGGTTCACCGACATGCGCAAGGTGATCGAGTCCGAGCTCGAGGCGCCGCTGGGCGAGGTCTTCAAGGAGTTCGACGAGGAGCCGATCGCGGCGGCTTCGATCGGCCAGGTCTACCGCGCGCGGCTTCCCGACGATCGCATCGTCGCGGTCAAGGTCCAATACCCCGGCGTGGCCGCGGCGGTGCGGGCCGACATGCAGAACCTGGGGATGATCCTGCGCCTGATGAAGCGGATCGCGCCCGGCCTGGACGTCAAGAACACGGCCGACGAGATCCGCTCGCGCATCTACGACGAGCTCGACTACGAGCTGGAGGCGCAGAACCAGCGCGCCCTCAGCCGCATCTTCAAGAATCACCCGTTCATCGTCGTCCCGGACGTGGTCACGAGCCTCTCGCGCGAGAAGGTGATGGTCAGCGAGTTCGTCTCCGGCGCGGGCTTCGACAGCGTCAAGGAGGGCGACCAGGCCACGCGCGACCGCGTCGGCGAGATCGTCTTCCGCTTCTACTTCGGCTGCATGTACCGCCACCGGCAGTTCAGCGGCGACCCGCATCCCGGCAACTTCCTGCTGATGCCGGATGGGCGCGTGGCGTTCCTGGACTTCGGGCTCTTCAAGGTCATGCCGCGCAACCTGATCGAGCTCGAGCTCGAGACCCAGCGGGCCGGCCACGAGGGCGACGCGCAGCGCCTGTGGGAGATCTGGGCCGAGGGCGGCCTGCTCAAGGAGCCGGACAAGTTCCGGCCCGACAAGCTGCTCTCGCAGTTCCTGGACGCGACCTGGTGGTACCTCACCGACGAGACGCTCGAGCTCGAGCCGGATATCGCCACGCAGGTGATGATCGACATGTCGGACCCGCGCTCAGAGCACTTCGGCCAGATGCGCCACGAGACGCTGCCGGCCGACCACATCTTCGGCCGCCGCGTGGAGCTGCTCACGCTCGCCGTGCTCGGCCAGTTGCGCGCCACCAACAACTGGCACCGGATCGCCCGCGAATGGATGTACGGGGACGACCCGGTGACCGCGTTGGGGGAGGAAGAGGCGGCCTTCTACTCGCAGTGACAGTGTTTGGGCGCTGAGCGCGGCATGTCCAGCGCCGGGTTGCCGGCGAAGAAGCCGGCGGGCTTGAGCTTGAAGCCGACGTGGGTGACGGGCATCACCGGCCAGTCCTCCGGCCGGACCACGTGGTGGGCGCCGAACGTGTACCAGAGCACGACGTCCGTGCCTTCGGTCGGCCGGTCGGCCTCCGTGTAGCGCGGCAGGCCGTCGCCGCCCGGGTGCTGGTTGGGGTAGTCGCCGGCCGCGAAGCGCTCGGCCGGGTCGTACGCCGTCACCCACACGTGCTCCTGGGTGAAGCCCGCCCGCGCGGCGAAGCGCGAGTCCGGCGCGTACATCGGCGCGACGTTCTCGCCCGGGACGAGCTTGTAGGCGACGGGATCGCCGAGCGCGGAGACCTTCTCGGGGTTCTCGATCCGCCAGAAACGGCCCTTCAGCGGGTCGATCTTGCCCTTCGCCATGCCCTCGCTGGACAGGACCGTGCGCTTGGTCACCCACGCCGTCCCGGTCGGGTTGTCCGGCCCCCAGGGCAGCGGCTCGGAGTCGACCTGCACGACGCTGTTGGCGTTGCCGTCGACGGCCATGTCCAGCCGCACGCAGAAGAAGTGCTGGTGGTGCGGGCCGTAGAGGCCGGGCGCCACCATCGTCCCGTGCTTCGGTCGCTCGCCGGGCGCCAGCGCGCCGGTCGAGATCACGCCCGTGAGCTTGACCTCGTACTCGATCGTGCCGTCGGTGTAGAGGTACCAGAAGTACCCGTACTCGTAGTTGCCCACGGTCGCGATGCTCGAGATGACGAGGCGCCGCAACCGCCGGACCTCGACCTCCTCGGTCCGGAAGTCGGTGTGCTTCCAGCCGATCCCGTAGTCCTCCTCGTGCATGCAGACGGCGTTGGGGATCACCATCGGCTCGCCGTCCTGGTCGTTGACCACGCCGTCGAAGTACTGGATCTCGCCGACGCAGTCGCAGCCGAGCGTCAGGGGGTTCGCCAGCCAGCCGACGCCGTACTCGCCCTGGTCGAAGACGTTCTTGAAGCGGTGCGTGGGCGCCGGGTCGCCGTACGGGACGTACATCTCGGCCAGCGAGGCGCGGTAGATGATCGGCCGCCCGGCGTAGGAGAGCTCGTGCAGGACGAGGCCCTCGCGGGGCGTGAACCCCACCCGCACGTGCCACTTCTGCCACGCGACGCCGTGGCCGGACACCGTGAACGACGCGCCTTCCGGCTGGGTGATCTCGATCGGCTTGAGGTCCGCGCGCGGCGCCTCGAAGTACGGCACGTTGTCCGGATCGGCCATCCGCTCCGGGTCGTAGTTGCCCGCCTTGGGCGGGAGCGCGACGACGCCGTGGTCGGCGACCTCGACGACCTTCATCGCGTCGAGGTCGACGATCACCACCAGGCCCTCGATCGGCCGCGCGTAGCCGTGCTCGCCGGGCGCGGCGCGCAGCCACGTCAGCGGGCGCACGATCCGCCGAGCGCCCGGATCGTCCTCCGGCCCCATGTAGCCGGCCGCCCACGGGTCGACCATCGTCAGCGTGAAGTCCTCGACTCCGCGCAGGCGCATCGCCGCCTGCCAGTCCGGGTCGGCCTGCACGACCGCCTCGCAGGCCATGAACTCCTCGAACGTCACCGGCGGCTGGACGCCCTCGATGTGGGTGAAGGCGACGACGGACCCCTCGGTGAGCGAGACCACCGCCTCGTAGGTCTTGCGCTCGGCTTTCTCGTAGAGCACGACGAACGCCTCGCGAGGGACCGCCTCACCCGCCTGCACGGCGGCCTTGGGCGGCTCGTGCAGGGAGATGAACACGAAGCGCGCGCTGCTTTCGAGGCCCTTCTCGGCCTTCAGGATCGTCGCGGCGGCGGAGACCTCTTCGGCGCTCAGCGGCTCCAGGGGGTGGAGGACGGGTGGGGCGTCGAGGGTGCTCATGCGGGGATCTCCTCGCGGCTGAAGCGGCCGATCTTGGCGTACGTCTCGCGGGAGCGGCTGCGCAGGATGAAGCCGAGCACCATGCCGGCCGCGAAGACGACGAGCACCACCCACGGTACGGCCTTGATGAACAGCGCGTCGCCCGCGCCCGAGAGCACGCCGCGGTTGGCGATCAGCAGGTAACAGGCGCCGGCCATCGCCAGCGTGCCGATGATCGGCGCGACGAGTGTCTTGAACCAGTGGAAGCCGTCGCGCGCCTCGGTCAGGAAGAACCGGATGATCGCCACCGAGCACAGGCCCTGGACGGCGAGGATGCCGAGCACGCCGAGCAGCGGCGTCCACGTGCCCAGCTTCAGCAGCGCGGCCTCGGTGCTCGAGTCCATGATCGTGAAGCCGAGCATGTACAGGCCGACGATGACGCTCACGACCATCGCCGCGACCACCGGCCCGTGGCGCTTGGCGTGCGTCTTGCCGAGCGCGCTGGGCAGCACGCCCTCGCGGGCGAGCGCGAACAGGTAGCGCGCGCCGGTGTTGTAGAAGGCCATCGCGCACGCGAAGGAGCTGGTCACGATCAGCAGCTGCAGGATCGTGGTGAGGCCGGAGCCCACGTACTGGTCGGTCAGCGGGTAGAACGCCGACGCCGTCTTGCCCGCGAACTGGTCGGCGACCGCCTGGGCCGAGCCGTTGAGGCCGTACCCGGTCACGAACATGTACGAGACGAAGATGTAGAAGATCCCGAGACCGACGACCGAGCCGTAGGTCGCCGCCTTGGCGATCTTCCGCGGCTCGCGCGACTCCTCGGCGTAGTTGGGCGCCATCTCGAAGCCGACCCAGGACCAGAACGCGCCGAAGATCGCCACGCCGGCCGCGGCCGCGCCGAAGACCTTCAGCGCCGCCTCGTTGTCGAAGATGTTGGCCGGGTTCAGCGGCGCGGCGCTGTAGCCGTCGGGGCCGCCGCCGTTGACGATGATGCCGATGCACATCGCCAGCAGCGCGAGCACCTCGGCGACGAGCGCGACGCCGAGGATCTTCGCGGTGAGCTCGATGTGGAACCACGCGAACCCGGTCATCAGCGCGAGCGCGCCGAACATGTAGACGTAGGCCGGCAGCGAGATGCCGAACCAGTCGTCGATCGTGGTCGAGGCGAAGTAGCCGAGCACGCCGGTGACCGCCGCGGCGAAGATCACGTAACAGAGCGCGATCAGCACGCCCGAGCCGAGCCCCAGCACGTTGCCCAGCCCGCGCGAGATGAACGTATAGAAGCCACCGGTGGAGGTCACGCGGCGCGACATCTCGATGTAGCCGGTCGAGAAGATCGTCAGCGCGATCGTGGCGACGAGGAACGCGGCCGGTACGGCGTAGCCGCCGCCGGATACCGCCACGGGTACGTTGAACATCATCGCCGCGAGCGGCGCGGCGCCCGTGACGATGCAGAAGAGCACCGCTGGGAGCCCGAGGGCATCCTTCGCGAGGGCGCCGTGCGCCCGCGGCGCGGGTGCGGCTGCGATGGGTTCGGCGACGACCTGGGACATGCGACCTCCAGCTGACGAAGCGGATCGTCAGGCAGGAGACCGCGTCAGCAGCCCTGCGGGGAGGGTTTGGCGGTCCAGACTCGCTGGACCGCCGGTACTAATTGCTAATTCCAGGAGGGGGTGTGCTCCGGCACGGTGCTCGGGCCGACAGGCACGAGTTCGCGCTCGGACACGGCGTCGACGACCTCTTCGACCTCTTCGGACTCGTCCTTGTCACCGTCGGGCTCGGCGTCGCAGGTGACGCGCATCATCCCGGTGGCGACCTTCTCATCGCCGACGACGGTGAGGCCGCAGATCGTGTCTCCCTCTTCCCAGCCGAGGCGATCGATGTCGAAGAAGGTCAGGTGGACCTCGGTCGCGTTGCCGCCCCAGGGGCACGTGTTGTTGTGCGCCTCCTTGGCCTTGCAAACGGCTTCCATGTTCTTGCCGGAGGCTTCGAGCGACATAGATCGCAGGGTACCGCTCGGGGTAGGCTGGATCACGTCTTGCCTTACCCGCCCGGCATCCTCGCTCGCGGTCCCTGGCCGCTCGACCGGGTCACGTCGCGCTGGAGCACCACGCCCTACGAACCGACGCCTGACAAGGTCGCCGCCGCGGACTCCGCGATCGCGGAATTGAAGGCCCGTTCCTCGCCGTCGCACGACGGTCTGGCAGGACGCTTGCAGAGCTTCACCGTTGTTAATGGGCAGCTCCAACTGGAGCTCCAGGAGATGCGCTGGGCGCTGCGACTGCTGCGCGAGGACGCCTCCGGCGCGCTCTCCGTGCTCTGCGTCGTGCGCGATTCCGAGGGCCGCTGGCTCGCCGGCCGGCGCGCGGAGTGGGTCGCCACCTGGGCGGGGGTCTGGGCGCTCGGAGCGGGCGGAGCCGTTGATGCAGGCGAGGATCCGGCACTCGCGCTCGGGCGCGAACTTGCCGAAGAGTGGTCCGTGCAACCCGAGCGGATCGCCGTCGAAGCGCTCATCTCCACCCCAGGTGACATGGCGATGTTGATCGGTCAGGCATGGCTGTCCCCCGGCACCGAGGTCACCCGCGATCACGAGCACGACGCCCACGCCTGGTGGCCTCCGGACCCCAACGATTGGCCAGAAGAATCACATCCGCAACTTCGGCGGATGGCAACGTTGTTAGCTAGTGGCTAGCCCGTGAGCTTCCGCGCGCTCAAGTACCTCTCCTTCACGCACTCGGCGATCTACACCGCCCTGCTGGTCGTCGCGATCGCAGGTGGTCACGACGAGGCGAAGTACGTGCTCGGATGGGCTCACGGCATCGGCTGGATCGTCATGTCGCTGCTCTGCGTCGATGCCGTCCGGCGCCGCGTGATCCCCCTCTGGCTCGGGGTCATGGTCGCGGTCGTCGGTGGCGTGGGACCCTTTGCGGGCACCATCGGTTTTTTGTATGCGGAACGGCGTGCAGTTTCCCCTGCAGGACTCCCACAACGCGATATGGTCTAGGACCCTGATATGGCAGTGAACACCACGGTTGAAGTGGTCATGCCCCCGATGGGCGACTCGGTCTCCGAGGGCTCCATCCTGGAGTGGCACAAACAGGAAGGCGACGAGATCTCGGAGGACGAGACACTCGTCGAAATCTCGACCGACAAGGTCGATGCGGAGGTCCCCGCCCCCGTGAGCGGCACCGTGGTCAAGATCCACGCCGCCGAGGGCGACACCGTCGGGGTCGGCAGCGTGCTGGCCGAGATCGCGCCGACCAACGGGTCGGGTCCTGCGATCACCGCGGATGCGCCTGAGGAGGCGGCGGAAGCACCGCCTTCGGCGGAGGCCACGGTCATCGAGATCGAGATGCCCGCCATGGGCGAGTCCGTCTCCGAGGGCACGATCCTCGAATGGGCCAAGCAGCCCGGAGATTCGGTCGCCGAAGACGAGACGATCGTCGAGATCTCGACCGACAAAGTGGACGCGGAGGTCCCCGCGCCGACTTCCGGCACGCTGACCGAGGTGCTCGCCGACGCCGGCGACACGGTCACGGTCGGCCAGGTCATCGCCCGCATGACCTCCGGCAACGGCGCCGCGGAGACGAAAAGGCAGGACATCCCCTCCGCCCCACCCCGATCATCCGACCTTAACGCTCCTGTCCCGACGGAAGCGTCTCCCGCGGGTGACGTCGAGACGATCCACACGCCCGACGGCCTGAAAGTCACGCCGGTCGCGGCCCGCGTCGCGGCGGCACACGGCGTCGACCTGGGCAAGGTCACCGGGACCGGCCCGGATGGGCGCATCGGCAAGGCCGACGTGCTCGCCTTCCAGGAGAACGGCCACGCGGCGCCGGCGAAGGCGGCTGCCGCCCCGGCGCCGACCGACGGCAAGCAGACGCTCCTGAAGGGCGCCAGTGCCGTGCTCGCGCGCTACATGGACGAGTCGCGCAAGATCCCGACCGCGACCTCGTTCCGCACCTTCACGGTCACCAACCTGGACGTCCGCCGCAAGCAGCTCAAGGGCGCCGGTCAGAAGGTCTCCTTCACGCACCTGATCGCGTACGCGATCGCACGCGCCGCGACCGAGCAGATGCCGGTGATGGCGTACCACTTCGCCGAGCTCGACGGCAAGCCGCACGTCTTCGACGACGGCGGCGTCAACCTCGGCATCGCGGTCGACGTCGAGAAGAAGGGCGGCGGGCGCACGCTGATGGTGCCCGTGATCAAGGACGCGGGCCGCCTCACGTTCCCGCAGTTCCTGGACGCCTTCAACGTCCTGATCGGCAAGGCGCGCGAGAACAAGCTCACCGCCGACGACCTCCAGGGCGCGAACGTCTCGCTCACCAACCCGGGCGGCATCGGCACCATCGCCTCGGTTCCCCGCCTGATGAACGGGCAGGGCACGATCGTCGCCACCGGCTCGATCGGCTACCCGCCCGGCCTGTCCGGGATCGGCGCCACGATCGGCGCCGAGAAGGTGATGACGATGACGTCGACGTACGACCATCGCATCATCCAGGGCGCCGAGTCCGGCCAGTTCCTGCAGGTCGTCGAGGCGTATCTGCAGGGCGAGCACGGCTTCTACGAGCAGGTCTTCTCCGACCTGGGCGTGGAGATCGGCGCGGCGCCCACGGCGCCGACGCCGACGATCGTCTCGGCGCCGCTGCCGCCGACCGAGACCGAGGCCGCTCCCGTCGTCGCGGCGGAGCCGAACCTCGAGCTGCTGCAGGCCGTCCAGGCCGCGATGTCGCTGATCAAGGCGCACCGCACGCACGGCCACCTGGCCGCGCGGCTGGACCCGCTCGGCTCCGAGCCTGAGGGCGACCCCGCGCTGGACCCCGAGCCGCTGAAGCTGACGCCCGAGATCATGGCCAAGATCCCGGCCTCGATCCTGCGCGTGGGCGTGCCTGGCGAGACGCTGGCGGACGTCATCCCGCACCTGCGGGAGACCTACTGCGGCACGATCGCCTACGAGATCGAGCACATCGCCTCGCACCGCCAGCGCGTCTGGCTGCGCGAGAAGATCGAGACCGGCGCGTTCCGCAAGCCGCTCGGCCCGGAGGAGAACGTCGCGCTGCTGCGTCGCCTGACGCAGGTGGACTCGTTCGAGCGCTTCATGCACAAGGCCTACCTGGGCCAGAAGCAGTTCTCGATCGAGGGTCTGGACATGACCGTCCCGATGCTCGACGAGATGATCCAGCTCGCCGCCGCCGAGGGCGCGCGCGAAGTCGTGATCGGCATGGCCCACCGCGGCCGGCTGAACGTGCTCGCGCACAACCTGGGTCGCGCGTACGAGACGATCTTCCGCGAGTTCGAAGGCGCGTCCTCGATCGAGGCCGTGACCACGATCCCGCAGGGCGGCACGGGCGACGTCAAGTACCACCACGGCGCCCAGGGCACCTACCAGTGCGGCGACCAGGAGAGCGTCCTGGTCCGGCTGGAGTCCAACCCCTCCCACCTCGAGTACGTCGGGCCGGTCGTCGAAGGCGCCACCCGCGCGGTGCAGACCTCACGTCAGGGCACCCACGCGACGCTGGACACCAACGCCGCGATGCCGATCATCCTCCACGGCGACGCGGCCTTCCCCGGCCAGGGCGTGGTGGCGGAGACGCTGAACCTGCAGGCGCTCGACGGCTACACCGTCGGCGGCACGCTGCACCTGATCACCAACAACCAGGTCGGCTTCACCACCGACCCGGACGATTCGCGCTCCACCCGCTGGGCCTCGGACCTCGCCAAGGGCTTCGACGTCCCGATCTTCCACGTCAACGCCGACGACGTCGCCGCCTGCATCTCCGCGGTCCGGCTCGCGTTCGCGTTCCGCCAGGAGTTCGGCCACGACGTCCTGATCGACCTGATCGGCTACCGCCGCTACGGCCACAATGAGGCCGACGAGCCGGCGTACACGCAGCCGGAGATGACGGCCAAGATCAAGGCCAAGAAGCCGGTGCGCGAGCTCTACGCGGCCTCGCTGGTGGGTAACGGCACCGTCACCGAGGAAGAGTCCGAAGCGATCTCCGCCGAGATCTGGGAGGACCTCTCCAAGCGCCATCGCGAGCTCAAGGAGCAGCTGCAGAGCGCGGGCGACGAGCAGCCCACGGGCGGCTACGAGCTCGATCGCTCGGCGTCGCCGGAGGTCAAGACCGCGGTCTCGACCGAGCGCCTGCAGTCCCTCAACGAGGAGCTGCTGCGGGTTCCCGAGGGCTTCACCGTGCACCCGAAGCTGGTCAAGCAGCTCGAGCGCCGGCGTCAGGCCATCGGCCCTGACGGCGGCATCGACTGGGCGCAGGCGGAGTCGCTGGCGTACGCGTCGCTGCTCACCGAGGGCACGCCGGTGCGGTTGACCGGCCAGGACGCCGAGCGCGGCACGTTCTCCCAGCGCCACCTGGTGCTGCACGACCCGAAGACGGGGCAGCGGATCTCACCGATCCAGTCCCTCCCGGGCGCGCTGGCGCCGATGGAGCTGCACAACTCGCCGTTGAGCGAGATCGCCTGCCTCGGCTTCGAGTACGGCTACTCGATGGAGGCGCCCGAAGCGCTCGTGCTGTGGGAGGCCCAGTTCGGCGACTTCGTCAACTCGGCCCAGGTGATCGTCGACCAGTTCATCGTGTCCGCGCTGTCGAAGTGGGGCCAGACGACCCGTCTGACGCTGCTGCTGCCGCACGGCTACGAGGGCTCCGGTCCGGAACACTCGTCGGGTCGGATGGAGCGCTTCCTGACGCTGGCCGCCGAGGGCAACATCCGCGTCGCGAACCTGACGACGCCCGCGCAGTACTTCCACCTGTTGCGCCGCCAGGCGCGCGTGGCCAAGCAGCGCCCGCTGGTGATCATGACCCCGAAGTCGCTCCTGCGCCTGCCGCAGGCGACGTCGCGGATCGAGCACCTGGCGGACTCGCGCTTCTTCCCCGTGCTCGCCGAGCCGCGGGTGGACGTGGACAAGGTCACGCGGCTGGTGCTCTGCACCGGCAAGCTGTTCTACGACCTCAAGGGCCACGCGACCCGCGAGAACAACGAGGGCGTCGCGATCACCCGCGTCGAGCTCCTGTATCCGTTCCCGCAGGCGCAGATCCTCGAAGAGGTCAAGCGCTACCCGAACCTGCGCGAGGTCGTGTGGGCGCAGGAGGAGCCGCGCAACATGGGCGCCCGCGCCCACATGTCGCCGCGCCTGCTGCAGATCCTCCCGACCGACATCGAGTTCGGGTACGTCGGCCGGCCGGAGCGTGCCTCACCGGGCGAGGGTTACCCGGCCGCCCACACCGTCGAGCAGACCCGGATCATCCGGACCGCTCTCGACCTCAGCGTGCCGGTTTCGGTGAATCCGAAGAAGATGCCGGGGGAGCGCTAGCTCTCTGACAGACGCCTTGCAGCCCCGCAACTCTGTTGCGGGGCTGGTGTCGCAAGGTGCATGAAGAAGCTCCGTTTCTCCGGTCGCGCAGCGATCGTCTGCTCTCTTATCCTCGCGATCGGCGTCCCCTCGGTCGCGATGGGCTTCGGCGAAGGCCGCAACATGTTGCTCGGCAAGCGCAATCCGTCGAGCAACCCCGCGCTCGCTCTCAGCACCGAGACCGAGATCATCGCCAACAACTCGACGTACGGCACCCGCCAGTCCAACAAGAAGGACGGCGACGGCGGTGGCGCCATCTACGGCTGCCGCTCCTCGCTCGGCAACGAGCCCTGCGTGAAGGCCGTCAACCTCAAGGGCGGGCACGCGTTCGAGTTCAACACCGTCGGCCTCGAGGCCGGCCGCATCGAGACCGGCAACCCGACCGGCGCGCCGTTCACGACCAACGCCACGGGCGTCGCCACGGGCCTCAACGCCGACAAGGTCGACGGCAAGGACGCGGCTGATCTCGACGACGCCGAGACGCTCACGGGCAAGAAGGCGACCGACTTCGCCGCCGCCGGCGATCTGCTGTTCGCCGTCGTCACCAACGGCAACGCCGTCGCCACGGGCCGCGGCGTCGGCACCGGCAACAACGTGACGCAGGCCGGCAACGACTACACGGTCACGTTCGGCAAGGACGTCAGCAAGTGCTCCTTCACGGCCACGCCCGTCGGCCCGACGCCGCAGGCGCTCGCCGTCACGCCCGGCACCGGGTCCAACACCAGCCAGGTGACCGTGAACGCCACGACGCCGACCTCGTTCCACCTGCAGGTCATCTGCTAGCGGAGCGCCTGGCGCACCGCCTCACCCGCCGGAGCGAATTCCGGTGAGAGCCGGTCGAGGAGAACCAGCCAGTTCGGGTTCTCCTCGGCCGCCCGCCGAACCGCTTCGACGCCGGCCTGCAGATCGCCCGCCTGCGCGCGGGCCAGCCCTGACCAGAACAGCAGCTCGTCGGAGTTCGGCGCGAGCTGCGCGGCCCGGGTGTACAGCTCCCCGGCCTCGTCGGTCCGCCCCGCGGCGAGCAACTCGTCGCCCGCTCCGGCCAGGTCGTACGCGCGCTGGAGCGTGATCAGGCGCCGCAGCTCTTGCAGTGGCGCGTCGTGGTCCTCCACCCGCAGGTCGACCGTCCGCCGCCACGGCTCGCCCTCCGCGGGCACGACGACCATCGCCGCCGACTGGCGGCCGCGCACGTCCCCGCCTTGGCCTTCGGCCGCTTCGAGGGCTTCGAGGAGCCGGTCCTGCAGCGCGCCGGTCGAGCTGACGAACGCATCCGACATCGCCTGCGGGACCGTGTCGCGGGCCATCATGTTGGCCTGGCAGCTGTGGTGGTCGCCGGACACGTGCCCGGCGTGGTCGATGCAGTCCTTGCCCGTGTGGGTCGAGACCATGCCGTCGACACCGATCACCGCGACCTGGCGGACGCTCTGCAGCGAGTCGGCGGCGAGCAACTCCCCGAGCGCCTGCTTCGCGTTGACGCCGTCGGCGAGCCGGTCGAGCGCATTCGGCCCGTAGGCGGGCTCGACCACGGACTGCGTCGCCACGGCCCCGATCCCCGCCCGCGCCCACGCGCACAGCGGACCGACGCTGAACCAGTGCGACTGCACCGCCACACCGAGCTCACCGGTCGCCGGATCGAGGGCCACGATTGAATACGTCCCATGGCGCATCGCTCAGACAATAGGCGGCGAGATGCGGTGCTGGAGCGGGTCCGGTCGGTGCCCGAGGGGTTCGTGCGCTCCTACGGTGACGTCTCCCCCGGCGCGCCGCGCTTCGCCGGCACGGTGCTGCACGGCGACACCGATCCTGCTCTGCCCTGGTGGCGGATCGTGCGGGCCGACGGGTCGCTGGCGAAGGGCGCTCGTCAGCGGGCGCTATTGGAGGCCGAGGGCGTGCCGTTCCGCGGCGAGCGGGTGGACATGCGGGCGGCCCGGATACCGTAGGGCGGCATGTGGGTCCAGCGCGAGATCACCCTGCGGCCGGTGCCGCGCGGCTTTCACCTCATCACGCGGGATGTGGTCGAGGCGGTGCCGGAGCTGCGCTCGCTGCGCGTCGGGCTGCTGCACGTCTTCATCCGCCACACGTCCGCCTCGCTGACGTTGAACGAGAACGCGTCGCCGGACGTGCGCGATGACTTCGAGAGCTGGTTCGACGTCGCCGTCCCCGAGGACGCGCCGTACTGGACCCACACCATCGAAGGGCCGGACGACATGCCCGCCCACATCAAGGCGTCGCTGCTCGGCCCGTCGCTGACGCTCCCGGTGAGCGGCGGCGGCCTCGCCATCGGCACCTGGCAGGGGATCTACCTCTGCGAGCACCGCGAACGCGGCGGTCCGCGCTCGCTCGTCGTGACGCTGAACGGCGAGTAGTCAGATAAACAGCGTGAGCGCCGGTTCGCGCTCGCCGCGGAGCACGGCAAGGTCGACCTCGACCCATGCCAGCCCGCGGGACTCGGCCAACACGCGGGCCTGCGGCTTCACGGATTGCGCCGCGAGCACGCCCTTGCAGCTCGACTTCGCCGGGTCCTGACGGATGCGCTCCAGGTAGCGGGAGAGCTGCTCGACGGCATCGATCGTGCCGATGCGCTTGATCTCGACCGCGACCCACCCGTCCTCGGCGTCCCGGCACATCAGGTCCACGGGCCCGATGTCGGTCGGCCACTCGCGCCGGACCAGCCTGAACCCCTCGCCGCAGAAGTGCGGCGCCTCGGCTAACGCGACCTGCAGGTCGGCCTCCACGCCGTCCTTGCTCAGCCGGTCGGCGTCGAAGTCCATGACGTGGGTGACGTCGGAGACGACCTCGTGCAGCGTGATCTCCAGCGCGTCCTCGCCCTTGATCTTGCGCACCGTGATCGTGTCGCCCTCCTCGATCACCGCGGTGGGCGGCGTCATCCAGTTCAGCGGCTTGTACCCACCCGCGTCGGCGTGCACGAGCACCGACCCGTCGGCCTTGAGCATGATCAGCCGCAGCGCCTCCGGCAGGTGGGCGGTGAGGCGGCCGGTGTAGGCGACGGAACAGCGGGCGACGATCAAACGCATACCCCTCCGAGCCTACGAGATCCCCCGGACACGGGAAGCGCGGAACCCGCTCAGTCGGACGAACGAATCGCGCGACGGCTGCGTCTCGTGTCCGCGACGACGCCCGCGCCGCTCGGGTCTTGGACGTCGATCAGGTCGACGACGTAGACGAGCGTCTCATCCGGGCCGATGAGCTGGTACGAGTTGTGCCCGTACGCGAGATCGGGCGGGGATGATGAGCTCGCGGCGACCGCCGACGCGCATCCCGGTCACACCCTGCTCAAACCCGGTGATGACGGTGCCGTTGCCGAGCAACCAAAGGCACGGCATGTTGCGGTCCCAGGTCGCGTCGAACGTCGCGCCGGTCGACCACGCGACGCCGACGTACTGCACGGTCGCGACCTTGCCCGCGACCGCCTCGGCGCCGGTGCCCACCGTGATGTCCTGGGTGACGAGCGTCGTCGGTCGATCGCCCGGCGGGACCGTGACCGTCGGCCGGATAGGACCGGACGGCTGGGGTTGCGGCGTCGGCGTGGGTGCAGGCGTGGCGACGGGAGCCGGGGTCGGCACCGGTTCCGCTGTCACTACGCACGCGCGGTAGGTCCGCGTCGTCTTCGCGACACGTCCGCCCCGTGCAGTCGCTGTGACGGCGAGGACGAACGCCCCGGACGGAAGGCCCGTGAGCTTGATCGAGCGGCGCGCGCCAACAGGCCCGACCGTCCGGACACGCTTGCCGGCGACGCTGACCACCGCGCGGGCCCACACCACGCCACGCGGCCGCCGCAGCTTCAACGTTGGGTTCACGGCCCGCGAAGCGGGCGGATCGCTCGGGAGCGTCGCCTTCGACGTTGTGCTCAGGATGAGCGACGACGCGCGAACAGTCGACCATCATCGAACGCACGAGCGGGCGCTCGCGGGCCGTGCCGGGATCCGATTTCCCTGATGCACTCGGGAGCGGCGGCCGCAACCGGCTTGACCCTCGCGGGCGAGCCTGCCACTCGGCGCGCAGAAGGTCAGTGTCCTGACGCCATCGTCCGACCGGACGTGAGCGCATCAGCACACCGGGAACCTGCTGTACAGGCGTTCCTGCCCAATGCAGTCCCTACGTGGGTGCCAGCACAGCGTGAAACGATCCGCAGGCTCGGCCGCCGGACCCTCCTGGCGGCAGCGACGACGATCGCGCTGACGGCCTGGTTCCCGCCCCTCGCCACAGCCCAACTCCCCCCGCCGCCGGCTCCGGTCGCCGAGGCGGTCAAGCCGGTCGCCGAGGCCACCAAGCCCGTCACCGAGGCGGTGAAACCCGCCGCCGAGTCCGCGGAGCCGGTGACGCACGCGGCCCAGCCCTCCGCCGAGGCCACCAAGCCCGTCACCGAGACGGTCAAACCCGCCGCCGAGGCCGCGGAGCCGGTGACGCAGGCGGCCCAGCCCGCCGCCGAGGCCGTGAAGCCGGTGACGCAGGCGCCCCAGTCCGCCGCCGAAGCCACCAAGCCCGTCACCGAGACGGTCAAACCCGCCGCCCAGGTCACCAAGCCGGTCGCCGAGGCCGCCAAACCAGTGACGCAGGCGGCGAAGCCGGCTGCGGAGGCCGCCAGGCCGATCATCGAGGCGGCCAAGCCGGTCGCCGAGACGACCAAGTCGGTCACAACCGCCGTCGCTAAGGCCACCGAGCCCGTAGCGACAACTGTCGCTGAAGCCACCAAACCGGTCACGACGGTCGTCACCGAGGCCACCAAACCGGTCGCCGAGACGACCAAGCCGGTCACGGCCACGCTCGCCGAGACCACCAAGCCCGTGACCACGGTCCTGGCCGAGACGACCAAGCCGGTCACGGCCACGCTCGCCGAGACCACCAAGCCCGTGACCACGGTCCTGGCCGAGACCACCAAGCCGGTGACCACGGTCCTGGCCGAGACGACGAAGCCGGTCACGACCGTCCTGGCGGACGCAACCAAGCCGGTCACGACGGCCGTCGCCGAGGCCATTACGCCGGTCATGCCTGCCTCGAACACCGTCGTTGGAGTCGACCGGCCGGTCGCGAACACCGAGGCGGGCGGAGCTCAGCCGGTCGCTGCGGAGCGAGGCGCGTCGGTCGCGACTGAGCCGGTGACGGCGAGCCGGCCGGTCGTCGACGCGCCCGATCAGGGTCGGGGCGTGCCGGCGAGTTCGCCGTTTGCGTCCGTCGCCGGTGGCGCGTCGTCGCCGGAGGTCGCAGCCGCCGTGCCGATGAGTGTCGCGTCCGCGCCCGCCGTCGTTGCGGCGCCTGTCGCTCTCGGGCCGCCCTCGCTGCGGGTGGACCGCAACCTGAGCGCCGAGGACGCGTTCGCGGCGCCCGTGAGCGAGCAGGTGGCCGCGCTGGCTGGGCCTCGGGTCGACGTCGCTGCGTCGCCGGTCGTGCGTCGCGCTCACGACGCCAGCCGACAGCGCCCGGCATCGGGTCCCGCGGTCGCCGCGGCGGCCCCGGTGCCGGTGCCGGCGGGCTCGGTGGGTACCGGCGGCGTGGCCGCCGCGGCCGCGGGCGCGGCTGCCTCCGGTCTCGGGTTGTGGCTGTCACTCGCGGCGCTGGCGTCGATCGCCGTCTTCTTCTGTCGTTTGATCTCGCTACCGGTCATGCCACGGCCGGTGCCGTTTATCTCCCTGCTCGAGCGCCCGGGCTGAACCGCGTCGCGGTTCTCAGGCCCCTCGACCGGCGTCTGCGCCGGTCGGCACACGCTCGACTCTTTTGGGAGATGAAGGATGTATCGGAGATGGCCCCTGGCAGTGCTCGCCGCGGCGCTCGCCCTCATAGCGGCGCCCCCCGCATTCGGCGGCGCCGGCAGTGACCCGCCCGCGGCGGCGGGATGGCACGGACGCGAGATCCGCGATCCGTTGCCCAAGCGCGTCAGTGATGCCGTCGCGCGGTTCCCGCGCGGCTGGTCGGCGGGCGGCGTCGCCCTTGGTAGCGGCTACGCCAGTTCGAACGGCTCGCGGCGCGTGCGCGAGGTGCAGCGACGGTTGCTGCGCCGCGGCTACCGACCCGGCCCGGTCGACGGCCGCTTCGGTGCGCGCACCCGCGCGGCCGTGATCTGGTTTCAGACCAAACACGGCCTGTCGCGCACGGGGCGCGTCGACGCCCGCGGCGTCGCGACCCTGCGCCAGACCCCCGCGGCGGGCCGCGCGCCCGCGACCGGGGCGGCACCGAGCCCGCCAAGCGCCGCCGAGGAGGCGAGAGCGTTCGCCCGAACCTCGCCGTCGGCGCCGCTCGAGCGAGCCGACCGGACGTGGCTCGTGCTGCTGGCGGTGATGCTCATGCTCGGCCTCGCCGCGATCCTCCGTTGGGTGCGAGCGGAGCTGCGCGCACGCCCAGTGCGGCCCGCCCACGTCCGCGACGGCGAGCCCCGCGCGCAGCTGACGGCGGTCACGCCGCCCCCGGCGCATGCGCCCGTCGACGTCGTCGGCTACGTCGCGGTCGCGCGCGGCAAGGATCGCGACCGCGAGCTCGACACCGGCGCGCAGAGCGTCGGGTCCTGGTGCGAGCGCCGCGGCTGGCAGCTCACCCGACTCGTGCACGACGTCGAGCCGGCCAGCGGACGCATCACCGACCGGCCCGGGCTCGCCTACGCGCTCGACCAGATCGCCGCCGGCCGCGTCGCCGGCCTCGTGCTCGCCCACCTCGGCGACCTCACCCACTCGGCCACCGAACTCGCGCAGCTCCTGCAATGGCTCAACCAGGCCGAGGCGTTCGTGATCGCGCTCGACTACGATCTCGATACCTCGACGGCCGCCGGCGAACTCGCCGCCGGCGCACTCATACAAATCGGCGGCTGGGAACGCAGCCGGATCGCCGATCGCACACGGCCCGGACTGACCGCGATGCAGACCGGCGGCGCTAACAACCACGCCTCGGTGCGCGACGACCCCGAGCTCAGCGGCCGAATCAGCGCGATGCGCGCCCAAGGCATGTCGCTGCAAGCCATCAGCGACACCCTCAACGCCGAGAGCGTCCCGACGCTCCGCGGCGGCACCCACTGGCGGCCCTCCAGCGTCCAGGCCGCAACCGGCTACAAGCGTCCGTCCGCCAAGCCCGCCGGCGGCCTCGAACTCCCGCCGCTGGCGCGCACCAACGGCAACAACACGCAAGAGAGGTGGGACAACTAACCCACCTAACGAGCCACACAGCGGCGCCGCGGCCGGCGGCGGCAGCGCGTCAACCCTGCCCGCGCGCCTACCTCCGGCCCTGCGCGCACATACGCATCCATACGCTGCGTACGCCCGCCGTGAGGCGAGTGTCACATTGCACGGAGCCGTGCCTGCGAACTGGCCTTATGTCGAGATCGTCCGTGCCGGAGCGCAAGTCCTGAACGGTTCCGACCGGTCAACGCGCGAGGCTCACAACGTGTTCGCCTTAGTGATGATCGCGGCGGCAAACTCTTCGGCGGGGCCTCCGTGGTGGACCGTCGCGCCCGCTGGCGTTCTCGCCGTCATCGCCCTTCTGACCTTCATCAAGGTTGCCCGGGAGTACACGCTCGACAGCAAGCGCAAGAGGACGGAGCACTTCTGGGACGTCGGCACGCGCCTCCTGGACGATCCAGCGCTTGCGGAGATCTTCGGCGTGCTCTACACCGGGGGCCACCTTTCCTCCCCGCCGGCAGTCGCTCGGAGGGCTTGCCTCGCTCAGCTCGAGACGGTCGCCCTGCTCACCCGCTCGCGACTCATTCGGCCGGCGGTGGCGTACTACATGCTCGGCAAGAACGCCAGAGACATCTGGGGCGCCGATGCGTTCTGGACGGACATTCCACGCGACGACTGGCCTCTTCTCAAGGCCTTCGTCGACGAAGCGAATGAGTACTGGTCTGCACCGCCAGACGTCCGAAAGCTGCGCCTCTGACGCGCGTCGCGTCCCGCGATGCCCTGGAAGGCGGGTTATGTCGCCAGACCAGCTACTCCTCGCGCGATTGATCTGCCCACAAACAGTCCCGGTTCGTGCCGGCGCACGCGTTCTCATGCGGTTTCGCGATGGCGGACTGCCGACGTCTTCTATGCGGGACGGAGCGCGTGGATCACCGTGTCGATCAGGCGGTCGGCTTGGGCCTTTCCGGCTGTCCCGGCCGGGACGCGCCACAGACAACCCATCAAGAGCAGCACGTCGCTCTCGTCCAAACCGGGGCGTAGCTCTCCGGCCTGCTCGCCGGCGTCGAGCAGCCGTCGAATGGCGCCCAGGACCGGCGCGTAGGTCGCGTCGATGACGTCGCGCGCGGTCGCCGTGTTGAGGGCGTCCCCTAGCCCGTGCTTGATCCGGATCAGATCGGCAAGGCGAAGGAACCACGTCCGGAGCGCGCGCGCTGGTGGCTGTGTCGCGAGGAGGTCCTCGACCGTGGCGCTGAGGTTCTCCACTTCGTGACGGTAGAGCGCTAGGACAAGGTCCTCACGCGTCGGGAAATGGCGATAGAGGGTCCCCGCACCGACGTTCGCGCGCTTGGCGATCGCGTTGAGCGACGTGGACGGGTCGGCGGCCAGCGCCTGACCGGCAGCGTCGAGGATCCGCTCGCGGTTGCGCGATGACCTACGGGGAGCCGGACCGCGGCCACCCCATCTGGTCGTTGGGCGAGGACGAGGCGCGACCGCTCATCCGGCATGCGCTGAACGCCGGCATCAACTTCTTCGACACCGCCAACATCTATTCGCAGGGTTCCAGCGAAGAGATCCTCGGCCGCGCGCTGCGGGACTTCGCCGACCGCGACAGCGTGGTGATCGCGACCAAGTTGCGCCACCCGATGCGCTCGACGCCCAACGGCAAGGGGCTCTCGCGCAAGGCGATCTTCACCGAGGTCGACCACAGCCTCCGGCGTCTCGGCACCGCCTACATCGACCTTTATCAGACGCACCGCAACGACCCCTCCACCCCTCTCGAAGAGACGCTCGAGGCGCTGAGCGACCTCGTCACCGCCGGCAAGGTCCGCTACCTCGGCGCCTCCTCGATGCCCGCGTGGGAGTTCTCCCGAGCCCTGCACCTCCAGCGCACACACGGCTGGCACCGCTTCGTCTCCATGCAGAACCACTACAACCTGCTCGCCCGCGAAGAGGAGCGCGAGATGCTCCCGCTGTGCACCCACGAAGGCGTCGGCACGATCGTCTGGAGCCCGCTGGCCCGCGGCCGCCTCGCCCGCCCGTGGGGAGACGCGAACGCCACCACCCGCGCTCAAACCGACGGCGGTTACGCCGACCTGCTCTACACGCCGCTGACCGCCGACAGCGATCGCGCAATCATCGACGCCATCGGCACTGTCGCGCAGACCCGCGAAGTTACCCGCGCCCAGATCGCACTCGCCTGGCTGCGCTCCAAGCCCGTCGTCACCGCCCCGTTGGTGGGAGCGAGCAGCGTCGCGCAAATCGATGACGCCGTGGCGTCACTGGACATCGAGCTCACGCCACACGAGATCGACGACCTCGAGACCCTCTACACGCCGCGAGCCGACTTCCAGGGCATCTCCGATGACCGCCAGTTGGCCGCGATTGCTGCACGGGTCCCCCAGTTCACCACGGCTGAGGAACACTGACCGCGCACGTAGAACCAAACAACACGCGGCCTATCTCCGTCGACAGCATCCGCATCAACGGCCGGACGTACCGGTTCACCAGTTCGGGTGCCACGGTCCAACCCGGTGGACAGTATCGGTGCCACGTACACCTTCCGCGTCGTGGGGTGAGCGCTGCCGACGGCGTGCTCGTCGAGCTTGCGTTTGGGGTGAGGGTCGCGGGTAGGGTTGGCGCTCGCCGTGGCGCTCACGTGGCTACATCTCTCTGATTTCCATGTCCGCCAGGGCGACGGTTATGACCGCGACGTGGTGCTGGATGCGCTTGTGCGCTCGGTGGGTGACTTGTACGAGCGAGGGCGGCGACCGGATGTGGTGTTCGCGACCGGGGATGTCGGTTTCTCGGGAAAGGCGGGGGAGTACGCGATCGCCTCGGCGTTCTTCGAGGCGCTGCTCGGCGCGGTGCGGTTGGACCGCAGTCGGTTGTTCGTGATCGCGGGAAACCACGATGTTGACCGCGGTCTCGGTGTTGGGCTGGCGCGCTCGCTGGCTTCACGCGAGGAGGCCGACGCCTACTTCGAGCCGAGCGCCCCGCGGCCGCATCTGACGCAGAAGCAGGGCGCGTTCGAGGCGTGGTACCGCGACTTCTTCGACGGGGTGCGGGACGTTCCGGTGAGCAGTTGCGGGCCGGTCGAGTTGGTGGAGGCGGGCGGTGTGCGGCTCGGCGTGCTGGCGATCAACTCGGCGCTGTTTTGTCAGGGTGACGACGATCACGCCAAGCTGTGGGTGGGTCGCCGCCCGCTCGAGCGAGCGTTGCGTGATCTGCAGGCGCTGGGAGCGGACGTGCGCGTGGCGCTGATCCATCATCCGCTGGATTGGCTGGCCGACGGTGAGCGCGCGAACGTCCGCTCGCTGCTGGCCGACGGTGTGGATGTCGTGCTGCGAGGCCATCTGCACGAGACCGATGTCGAGCAGGTGACGTCGCCGCAGGGCGGCCTGGTCCACCTCGTGGCGGGCGCCGCGTATCAGACGCGCCGCTGGCCCAACCGCGCGATGTACGTGACCGCGGAGAACGGGTCGCTGGAGGTGTTCCCGATCCGTTTCGAGGACTCCCCACGGCCGGTATGGACGGTCGACCCCAGCGTCTTCCCCGACGCACCGGACTACTCCGGTCGCGTGCCGCTGCGCGGGCCGGCGACGGCCGAGGTCACAGCGGCGGCCGCATCCAGCACGCCGGATCCGTCGACGGCGGCGTTTCGAAGCAACGTGCCGTCGCGGCGAGGCCTCGCGTTCGTCGGGCGCAAGCCGGAGCTGGAGGAGTTGGCGCGACGACTGGACACGGCCGGAGCAGAACGGGTCGTCGTCGTTTCGGGAGCGCCGGGCGTCGGCAAGAGCGAGTTGGCGCGGGAGTTCGCCCGGACGCATCGGCAGCGCTATCCGGGCGGGACGTTCTTCATCGACGCGACGGGCGAGGCGGCGCCGGTCGATCTCACGCGCGTGGCGGTCAACCATCTCGGCGTCCGGTTCGCGGAAGGGCTGCCGCTGGAGGACCAGTGCGAGCAGGCGTTGAACGCGCTCTCGGCGGCGCCCGCGCTGCTGATCTTCGACAACGTCGGCTCGTTTGAAGCGATCGAGCGGTGGCTCCCCCGGGCCGGTATGCCCTGCCACTCGATCATCACCTCCGTGGCCGAGCCGCGCGAGCCGGGCTGGTCGCTCCTGCTGGTCGAGCCGCTGGGGCGCGAGGACTCCGTGCGGTTGGTGGAGGCGCTCGCGGGCGAGTCGATCGCGCGCACCTACGGCACGCAGCTGGCGAGCGCCGCCGACGGGCTGCCCGTGCAGCTGTGCCCCGCCGCGGCGACGCTGGCTTACGAGCAACGCCGTGGGCGCTACCCGACGCCGGACCTCTCGCTCATCGCCGAGGAGACGCACACGAGCTTCTCGGGCGTCTACGCGCGCCTGGGCGCGTCCGAGCGGCTGCTGCTGCACGCGGCTGCCGGACTCAACGCGCAGCGCGTCAGCCAAGCCGAACTCCGGGGACACCTCACGGAAGCGCTCGAGTGGTCCGAGCGCGAATATGCCGACGCCGTCGACGCGTGTCTTGACTTGCATCTCCTCCAAGGCGATCAGGACGTCACGATCCACCAGCTGCTGGCGGCCTTCGTGCGCTCGCACCGACTCGACGACACGCTCGGCGAGCAACTCGCCGCGGTGCGAGCAGTGCAATTCGCGGCACTGGGGACGCTCGCCGAGCAGCTCGTCGCGACGCCCGCCGACGGGACGCTCGCGGCCGCGCTGCTCGGTTACGCGCTCACGCCGCAACTGTGGCGAGATGACGGTCCGTCGCCATCGCGTTTCGACCTCCATCTGATCGGCCAGGCGCTTGTCGAGATCGGCCAGTTCGAGCAGGCGCGCCCGTGGTTTGAGCAGGCAATCGAGGAGGCCCGCCAGGGCGACGTTCAGGGCCGCATCGACCACGCGGGCCTCGGGGTCAGCCTCCACCAGGTCGGGTACTGCCACTTCAGCCTGGGCGGGTACGAGCAGGCGCGCCCGTGGTTTGAGCAGGCCGTCGAGGAGGCCCGCCAGGGCGACGTTCAGGGCCGCATCGACCACTCGACCCTCGGGAGGAGCCTCCACCAGGTCGGGTCCTGCTACCTCAGCCTGGGCGAGTACGAGCAGGCGCTCCCGTGGTTTGAGCAGGCCGTCGAGAACAAGCGCGTGGGCGACGTGCACGCCCGCATCGACCACGAGAGCCTCGGGGTCAGCCTCCACACCGTCGGGTCCTGCTACTTCAGCCTGGGCGATTTCGAGGAGGCGCGCCCGTGGTTTGAGCAAGCCGTCGAGGAGGCCCGTCTGGGCGACGTGCACGGCCGCATCGACCACGCGAGCGTCGGCAGCAGCCTCCACACCGTCGGCTCCTGCTACCTCAACCTCGGCGAGTACGAGCAGGCGCGCCCGTGGTTTGAACGAGCCGTCGAGGAGACCCGCTGGGGCGACGTGCACGGCCGCATCGACCACGAAAGCCTCGGAAGCAGCCTCCACACCGTCGGATCCTGCTACCTCAGCCTCGGCGAGTACGAGCAGGCGCGCCCATGGTTTGAGCAGGCCGTCGAGGAGGCGCGCCTGGGCGACGTTCACGGCCGCATCGACCACGAGAGCCTCGGGGTCAGCCTCCATACCCTCGGGTACTGCTATTTCAGCCTCGGCGAGTTCGAGCAGGCGCGCCCGTGGTTTGAGCAGGCCGTCGAGGAGGCGCGCCTGGGCGACGTTCACGGCCGCATCGACCACGAGAGCCTCGGGGTCAGCCTCCACCAGGTCGGGTACTGCTACTTCAGCCTCGGCGAGTTCGAGCAGGCGCGCGCGTGGTTTGAGCAGGCCGTCGAGGCCAAGCGCCTGGGCGGCGTACACGGCCGCGTCGACCGTCAGAGTCTTCGCACGTCGCTTGTGTCCGTCGCCGATTGCCTACGGAGGCTTGGGCGGTCTGACTTGGCACCGGGCGTCGAGAGCGAGGCCGAAGCGCTCAGCGACCCGAGTTCGTCGTCAGGCAACTCGGCAGCTGCGCGAGCGCCTCATCCACCGTGAGCAACCCGGCACTGGCGCGCTCCTCGGCGGGAACCCACGAAGGGAACGGCACCTCCACGGTGCGGTGCGCGCCGGAGGCCGTGTGCACCTCGTCCACGGCGGCGAGGCGCTCCACCGGGAAGCGGTCCGCGACGCGCACGAGCGCCGGCCACACGCGGCGGTGAATCAAGGTGATCCTCCCCTCGACCAACCGAGTGGCGACGACGTCACCGGACGCCATGAGGGCATTGAGGACGGCGAAGATCTCGTGACCGGCGGGGTGGCCCCACCAGCTTCCGCGGATCGGTTCGCCGGCGACGTACTCCGCGAGGTTCGGCAGCGGCCCGCGAGCAGACTGGAGCACGACGCCCTGCTCGCGTAGCCACGCCGGCGCATCCACAAAGCCAAGTCAACCACTCCGCGCCCAGCGCGAAGACGAGTTGCCATCATCGCTCGCCGTGGAGGCATCGGTCGTCGGAAACGCCATCGCAGCTGCGGTCGAAGTCGCAACCGGGCAAGGTCTTCGAGTGACCGACGCCCTCCCCGTCGGGACCGGCAGCAACGTGATCGTCCACCTGCGGCCGAGCCCGGTCGTGGCGCGCGTCATGTCCGGCACCGTCGTCCTGCATCCCGACCCGCACGCGTGGCTGACGCGCGAGATCGACGTCGGAGCGTTCCTCGCAGAGCGCATGACCGCGGTGGTCGGGCCGACCAAGGAGATCGATCCGGGTCCCTACTTCAACCACAACCTGTGGCTGTCGTTCTGGGAGCACGTCGAGGTTCGCAGCACGCCGCTGGAGGCAGCGGAGATCGGGCGGGCGCTACGAGACTTGCATGATGCGCTCGCGGAGTATCAGGGGCCGCTGCCGCCACGGTCCGCCGTTCTCGACGAGCTCGACTGGTTGTTGCATGCGTTGTCGGCTGACGACGACATATCGGAGCTCTCCGCCGAGCGGGACCGGTTGGCGGAGGTCATCCGCGAGCACGAGGACGCGGCGGGCCAACGGCCGATCCACGGGGACGCCTCATTCTCGAATCTGCTGGTCACCAGCAGCGGACCCCGCTGGAACGATCTCGAAGACGTGTGCGTCGGCACGATCGAATGGGACGTCGCGGGCGTGCTGTCGGACGCTCGCGCCGCCCACGGCGACGCGTTCAGCGCCGCGGTCCTCGCGGCCTATGGGAGCGAATGCGACCCGGCCGCGCTCGAGCGGGTCGACCAGGTGCACGCGTTGTACGGAGTCCTCTGGCGTCGATACAAGGGGTGGAAAGCGTGATGGATATCCGGGCTCGAATCCAGGAGCACTGGGACGCGTCAGAACGCGGGGACGTCGACACCGAGCACGCGATCTACGCCGAGGACGCGATCCTCGACTACCCGCAGTCCGGCGAGCGCTTCAGAGGCCGCACGAGGATCCAGGCGCAACGCGGCGGGCACCCGGCCGAACGCCACTTCACCGTCCGCCGGATCCTCGGCGCGGGCGAGGTGTGGGTGAGCGAGTGCGTGATCACCTACGACGGCGCTCCCACGTTCTCGCTCAGCGTGATGGAGATCGCCGACGGCCTCGTGACGCACGAGACGCAGTACTTCGCCGACCCGTTCGACGCAGCGCCGGCGCGGGCGGCGCTCGCCGAGCCGATTCCGGCCCGCGACCAATAAAGCCCGATCACGAGTCGATAACGCCGACGCCGCAGCCTGGGACATAGCGTCCACGGAATGGCCAAGGTCCGTCTTCCGGTAGAAGAGCCGCACGTCACGCGTCGAGAGGCGCTGCGCCGGGGCGCGACGTTCGTCGCCGGCGCCTCCGTCGGCGCGCAGGTGCTCGCCGCCACCGGCGCGCCCGGCGCGCTCGCCGACACGATGCGCGACGTCGCGCGCCGCGCCGCCGACAAGCCTGGGTACGGGCCGCTGACGCAGCAGACCGGCGAGTTCTCGCTCCCCGCCGGGTTCACCGTCTTCAGCTTCGGCGTCGCCGGGACGCCGATGAGCGACGGACTCGCGACCCCGAACTTCCATGACGGGACGACGGTCGCCGACGCGGGTAACGGCCGGTTGGCGGTGATCCGCAACCAGGAGGGCTACGACCCCGGCAAGGCGCTCGGCCCGACGAACGCCTACGACCGCGTCGCCCAGGGCGGCGTGACGACCTCGCTGTGGGACCCGGCCACGGGCCAGTTGCTCGGCTCGAGCCTGATCCTCAACGGCACCGACAACAACTGCAACGGCGGCCAGACGCCGTGGGGCAGCTGGTTGTCGGGTGAGGAGTCGACGGTCGGCAAGGGCGATGGCTTCGAGAAGCCGCACGGCTACGTCTTCGAGGTCCCGCTGACGGCCACCACGCCGATCGAGCCGAAGCCGATCAAGGCGATGGGGCGCTTCGAGCACGAGGCGTGCACGACCGACCCCAAGTCCGGCGTGGTCTACATGACCGAGGACAACGGCGATCCAGGCGACGGGTTCTACCGCTACATCCCGCACGTGAGCGGCAAGCTGGCGATGGGCGGGAAGCTCGAGATGCTGGCCGTGCAGGGGCGCTCGAAGTACGACACCGCCACCGGTCAGAAGGTCGGCCGCACGCTCCAGTGCGAGTGGGTTCCGATCAAGGATCCGGACCCCAGCGACGCCGAGAAGCATCCCGACGCCGTCTACCAGCAGGGGCGCGCGCTCGGCGCGGCACGCTTCCTGGGTCTTGAAGGCGCGATGTGGTCCGGCGGCAGCGCGTATTTCGTGGCCAGCGAGGCGGGCGACAAGGAGAAGGGCCAGATCTGGCGTTACACGCCGTCCGGGACCAAGAAGGGCCGGCTGACGTTGCTCTACGAGTCGCGCTCCGGCAAGGTCCTCGACCAGCCGGACGGCCTGACGGTCTCACCGCGCGGCGGGGTCGTGGTCTGCGAGGACGGCGACGGCGAGGATGTCAATGGCGGCACGAACTTCCTGCGCGTGCTCACGCCGAAGGGCACGCTCGAGACGTTCGCCCGCGACGACACCCCGCTCGACCTGCACAAGTGGGAGGACGCCAAGAAGGGAACGATCGGCCGCTCAGAGTGGTCGGGCGCCTGTTACTCGCCCGACGGCAAGTGGCTCTTCGTGCACCTGCAGTACCCGGGCAAGACGTTCGCGATCACCGGGCCGTGGGATCAGGGCTGGCTCTAGTCGCCTACCCCGCCCAGGCGGGGTTGACGCCGGTGGTCAGGCGCCGGAGCCACGGGTGCGCGCGATCCGCGTCGAGGAGGTCGATCGCTCCACCCGTGGCGCTGTCCCCCCGCTGCAGCGCGAGATAGTGACCCGTGGCGGCGAGTTCGCTGCCGGTCAGCGCGGGGAAGTCCTTGACCTGCTTGAAGCTGCCATCCGGGCGGCGGCCAAGCAGCCGCAGGTGCGCCGGTCCGCCCGGACGGACGGCGAGCAGCACGGCGATGCGGTCGTTGGAAACCCACACCGCGGATCGGAAGCCGGCCGAGCGGTAGATCCGCGTCGGCGCGGCCCACTGCGCCGGATCGTCGCCGTTGGGCGCAAACGTCAGCAGCTCGTTGTAGTCGCCGTCGGGGCCGGCGGCGAGCGCGAGCACCGAGCGGCCGTTCGGTGCCCACGAGGGCCGGCCGATCCGCCGGCCGTCGGCGAGCGCGGGTGCGCATGCGGGTGCACCGGTGTCGTGCGGGTCCATCACGCAGAGGTTGCCGGCGTCGGGCGCGTCGCCCTGGCCGTCGGCGGCGATGACGGCCAGCAGGCCCCGGCTGGGTGAATAGGCGGGGCGGTAGTAGCCGCCCTCGGCGATCGCGTCGACCGTCTTGCCGTCGGCAGCGATCCACACGAGCCGGCGCCCCGCGTCCAGGATCTGCACGGCGACGTATCCGTCGTCGGTCTTCGTCGGCGTCTGGAGCCGGTAGGCGGGAGCGGTCAGGCTTTCGGCCTTCGCGTCCGCGCTCGCCCACCGATAGAGCCGGCCGCTGGTCGCGCCGGCGAAGACGAAGGTCTTCGGGAGCGGCGGGAGCGCCGCCGCCTTCGCGGTCGGGTTCGCGTTCGCCGTCGCTTTTGCTTTCGCCTTCGGCGCACCGGCGCTCGCAGCGAGGTCGGACTTCACCTTGGTGGCCGGCGGTGCCGCCGACGCGGCCGGGGTCGGCGTTGGCGTCGGCGTGGGCGTCGCGGTCGGTGTCGGGGTCGGCGTGGCGGCCGGAGTGGGGCTCTCGACCGCGAGCGTGACCTTCGTCCCGACCTCTGGCGTGCTGCCCCGGGCGGGATCTTGACGGATCACGATCCAGTCGTCGCCGGCGTTGGGCGGTTGTGGGCTGTCGCCCAAGTGCTCGGCGGCGAGCGCGTGCGCCGCCGCGCCGAGCGTGCCCCCGGTCACCGACGGGACGAGCCCGCGCTTCGGCGCCTCGGCCAGGGTGATGTCGACGGTGCCGCGCACGATCTCCGCGCCCGCTTCGGGCACCTGGGCGATGACCGAGCCGACAGCGATCCCCTTCGGCGCCGACTCGTACGTCGTGCGACCGACCTTGAGGTCGTGCTTGTTGAGCAGCTTGGTCGCGTTCTCGACGGTGCGTCCGGTGAGGTTGGGGGCTTCGGGATGGCGCTTGAGCATCAGCACCAGCGTGATGAACGCCGCCAGCACACCGACGGCCGGCGGCAGCCACCAGGGCAGCCACGGTCGCTGCTGGAACGTGACCCGCGACGGCTCCTGCTCGCAGTCGGCGCCGTTCGCCTGGTGCGTGATCGTGAGGCGATGGTCGACGGGTCGCGCGAAGATCAGCGGGAACGGCACACCGACCCGCACGACCGCCGCCACGGAGCCGCCGACCGGCACCGTCGTGCGCTCCGGGGTGATCGTGACCGGGCAGCGCGCCGCCGTGTCCTCGGCGGCGATCGCGATCTCCATCGGGCTGTTGCCGCGGTTCTCGACGACCACGTCGAAGCCGGCGTGCCTGCGGCCACGGCGACGTTCCGGGCCCGCGCGCATCACGGTGTCGTGGAACGGCTGGATGGTCAGCGTGGCCGGCGCGCGCGCGACGTCCACATCGAGGGCGCGCGAGTGCGCGACGACCGTCAGCGGCCATTCCCGCGCCTGCGACTCCGACGCCTTCGGAGGATGCAGCTGCACCTGCACTTCCTGCTCGAACTCCTCCGAGGTCCCCCACGGGTTCAGGAAGACGGTGGCGGGCGAGACGGTCCACCATGTGTCGGGCAGTCCGTCGACGCGCACGTCGAACGCGTCCACGATCTGGCTCTGGTTGCGAACCGTGGCCAGCACCCCGACCCCGGTTCCGGGCATCACCGAGACCGACACCGCCGCGCCGGGTTCGTCGAGGCTGGCGGGATCGCGCAGCGTGAGCAGCGTCGCTTCATAGGTGTCCGTGGGCGCCGGCGGCCGGTACGCCGAGGGCTCGGAACCGTCGCTGGGCAGCGTCGTGGCTTCCCACGCCAGGTATTCGCCGCACGAGCAGAAGTCGCGGTTGACGGCCACGGTGCCGCATTTCAGGCACTCGAGCTCGAGCGAGGGGGACGGGTGGCCGACGGGCTTGGTCATAAGGCTGGTCACCTCAATCGGCCAGACGGCGCGTGTCTTGACAGAGGAGAGCAGGAATGGAGAAGCGCTGCTCTGGCCCCAGACCTAGCATCGCCGGCATGGCTTCCATCGACTCCGTCACCCTCGAGGTGACCGACACCACCGACGCCCAGCGCTTCTACACGACGGCCTTCGGGCTCGGTCCCGAACTGCAGTTGCGGGCCTCGGACGCGACGACCGACGGCTTCCGCGGGTTCACGCTGTCGCTGACGGTGTCGCAACCGGCCACGGCCAGCGCCTTGATCGACGCCGCCCTCGCCGCGGGCGCCACGTCGCTCAAGCCCGCCGCGAAGTCGTTGTGGGGCTTCGGCGGCGTCGTCCAGGCTCCCGACGGGACGATCTGGAAGGTCGCGACCTCCAACAAGAAGAACACCGGTCCGGCGACGCGGGAGATCGACAGGATCGTGCTGCTGCTGGGCGCCTCGGACGTGGCCGCGAGCAAGCGCTTCTACGTCGACCGCGGCCTGGCGGTGGCGAAGAGCTTCGGGCGCAAGTACGTCGAGTTCGACATGCCGTCGAGCGCGGTCAAGCTCGGGCTCTACGGGCGTCGCGCCCTCGCCAAGGACGCCGGCGTCGATCAGGACGGGAGCGGCTCGCATCGCATCGCCATCGCCGGCGACGGCGGGCGGTTCGCCGACCCGGACGGCTTCGAGTGGGAGGCCGCGCCCCTCTCCGCCGGCATGCTGGTCGGGCACTGATGCCGGCGTGGCGGCGCACCGCCACCGATGCGTCGGTGGGCCGCCACGTGACGGTGCGGATGGATCCCTATCGGGCGTCGCGAGCTTCGGGGACGCTGCACGGGCCCACCAACACCGTCTCCAAGGAGCACATCATCTCCGCCTCGAAGCTGTTCTTCGCCACCGTCGTCGCCACCATCGCGCTCGGCACGCCGTTCGCCCAGGCCGCGACCGCCGCGTACCCGCCCGGCCCCACCGCCCACGCATCGATCATCGCCATCTAGCGACCTCGACCCCCCAGCGCAGGGTCCGGGCGAGTCGTTTCGCGGCACCACCTACGATGGCCGCGGATGCCCCGACCCAGCGCTGGGAAGCCCACGACCAAGTCGCCCCGCACCGGCCGGCGGGCAGGCGAGAGTCACTCGCGCGAGGCGATCCTCGACGCGGCGAGACGCCTGTTCGCCGAGCGCGGCTACGAAGGTGCTTCGCTGCGCGCGATCGGCGCGGAGGCCGGCGTCGACGCGGCGCTGGTCGTGCACTTCTTCGGCTCCAAGGCCAAGCTCCTGACGGCCTCGGTTCGCTGGCCGTTCGACCCCGACGTCGCGCGCGAGCGCCTGCTCGAAGCCGACCGGGCGGACGTCGGCGAAGCCCTCGCGAGGCTGTTCGTGACGACGTGGGACGAGCTCGGCGAACGCAACCCGATCATCACGCTGCTGCGCTCCGCGACCACCGAGCCGGAAGCCGCCGCCATCACGCGCGAGTTCATGAGCAAGCGGCTGATGGAGCCGCTGGTGAACGAGCTCGGCAGCGATCGCCCGGGATTGCGCGCCGACCTCGTCGCCGCGCACCTGATCGGACTCGGCATCGCGCGCTACGTCCTCGGCCTCGAGGCGCTCGCCGGCGCGTCGTCGGACACCGTCGTGGCCTGCGTGGCACCGACCCTCCAGCGCTACCTCACCGGCGAGCTGCCCGCGACCGGGTGACTGCGGGTTTCGGTGTTGACCCTGGACCCGTTATTGGTTTAGAACTATCACTTGGTGGAGGATTCACAAGAGACCGGAAAAGGGACGGCTGACCCTAACGGCGACGTCCACCTGTGGGTCCGTATGAGCGCGGTGCGAAAGCCGGGGCGCTTGAACCCCCGTCCCGCTCGGCGCGTCGACGGCGAGGAGATCGTGCACGTACTCGAGTCGCAACGCGACGTGATCGCGAAACGTCTCGTGGAGAAAGCATCCGGCATGCCGCTCGCCGGCACGCTCAGCAAGGCGTGCATCGGAACCGTCGAGTTCGATCACATCCTCCGGGTGCGGCTCGATCTTCGTGCCTGCCCCGCCGAGGAACAGACTCACCGCAAGTGGGTGGTGCACGTCGCCAAGGCTCTGTTCTGGCTCGCGAAGACCTTTGGGAGGGCATTCGCCGTCCGCCCTGCACCGATCCGCGCCTGGCCTGAGCTGACCACGGCGCTCTCGGCGGCGCTGAGCGATTCGGTCGGCGCGCTGCTCGAGCAGGGTGAGGGCCACGTCGTCGTCAGCGTCTGGCCCGAGCCGGAAGAGGCGAGACCGGCCCGGCGGGACCCGACGCCGTGGGACCGGGTTGCGCCGATCCTTGCGACGGTCGCGACGGGCGTGGGCGTCTACGGGTTCGTGACCTTCGTCGGCGGGACGATCGCGTGGGCCCGGGTGGACGCCGCCGGTCTCCCACCCGCACCGACACTCGGGATCCTCCCGAGCCAGGACCTGCTCGTGATCGGCGCCGAGACACTCGTGCCGACCGTGGTGATCGCAGTGCTGGTCGTCGTGATCCTCGCCGTCATGTACCGGGGCTTCCACCTGGCCCTTCACCGGACCGCTCACCGCCACTGGCTGGCCGCGAACGAGCGGGCGTTCCTGGCGGGCGAGACGGGCCTGCTCGTCACCACCGGCATGTTCCTCTTCATGGCGCTCGCCTTGGAGTTCATCCTCTTCGTGGTCTATCGCGACCTCAAGCCATGGCAACTCGGGCTCGCGGGCGTCGGTGTGCTGCCCGCCGCCGTGATCGCGGCACTCGTCGGCAGCCTCACGCGTCGCTTCGTCTATCTGGGAACGACGGCGTTCGTGCTCGTCGGCGTGTTCGTCGGAGTCCTGGCGTATTGGCGCGCCTCCAACGAAGAGCGGGTTCGAGCGGCCGCCGTCTGGCGCGAGGACCGCCGGGCGGTGTACGGCATCTTCGTTGCCGAGGGGTCGGGGCGCGTCTACATCGCGCAGTTCCACAAAGGGACAAACCTCGAGGAGACGAAGAAGACCTCGCGTCTGGTCGGCATCGAGAAGAGCGACGTGAGAGACATCGCCGTCGCGGACAGGGAGCCGCTCATGGACTCCCTGGATCGGGCCAAGGGCCTTGCCGACGACCTCTGTGTGCTGCACGGGCAGAAAGCGTGCGTCATCGAGCTTCCCGCGGCGCCGTAGGCTCCGTGCGGAGTGATATCTCCGCACGACACCGCCACCGACGGATCGCGTCGCGTCGCCGGCCACCTCCGCACGCTCGGCCCTGAAGCCCGCCAGGCGCGCCGCCTGCTCACGGACCTGCTCGACGCCGGACCGACGACGCTCGAGCGCCTCGTCGCCCAGACCGGCGCGCCCCGCCGCGACGTCGAGCACCTCGTCAAGCTGATGGGCGAGGACGCCGACCGGCAAGGACACCGGATCGAAGTGCTCGCGCCCGAGCCGTACGCCGCGCTGGCGCTCGCGGAGCCCGCGCCGGTCCCGTTGCCGGTCGAAGCGATGCAGGAGCTGCTGGCCGCCGCTCCGGCGCCGGTCAAGAGCCTCGATCACGTGGCGGCCACCGCGGACACGGTCCTGCGCCGCGCTCGCTGGCTCGACGAGCAGTTCGAGTTGTCGCAGACGCGCGTGCTGATGCTGGGCGACCACGACGCGACGACCCTCGCGTTCGGCGTGCTGGGCATCGAGATCGGCGCGCTGGCGGTCGTGGACATCGACCACGACCTGCTGGCGTACCTCGGTGAGCGCTCGACGGCGAGCCCCTACTTCGCCGACCTGCGGGTCGGCCTTCCCGAGCCGCTGCGCGATCAGTTCGACATCGTCGTCACCGACCCGCCGTACTCGGCCGAGGGGGTGGGGCTGTTCGCCGCCCGCGGCGTGGAGGCGATCGATCGCCACGAGCGGGGGCGGCTCATCCTCGCGTACGGATTCCCGCCCAGTTCTCCCGCGCTCGGGCTGAAGGTCCAGAACGCGCTCAGCGGGCTCGACCTCGTCTACGAAGCGGTGCTCCCGGGGTTCAATCACTACGACGGGGCGCAGGCGATCGGCTCGCGGTCGGCGCAGTACGTCCTCCGCCCGACCCGCCGTTCCAAGCGCGCCGCGGCCCGCACCGTCGCCAGGACCGTCCCGACGATCTACTCGCATGGGCGCCAGTCCGTCGAGTCGGCAAACGACGGGCCCGAGGTGTTCCGCCGGCTCGCCGAAGACGCCGAAGCGATCGACGTCGACGAGCTCTTCGATGCCCCGCGCGTCCGGGCCGGACGCGTCGCGGTGAACCTCGCTCCGTTGCACGGGCGCTCGCTGGTGCACGCCGCGCTGGCCGCGCAAGCTCCAGAGGTCGACCTCGTGGTGCCCAACGAGACCGACGGCGTGCGCAGCGAGTCCGAGCAGGAGCGAACGCGGCGGCTGCTCGGCGCCGTCCGCTTCCGGCGCTCGGTCGACGGCACGCCCTTCACGATCGTCCACGTCGCCGGCACGCCGCCGCTCCCGCCGCCGTTCGCGCCGCTCGCGGAGACCGCGGGAGAACTGGCCGGACGCCGCCCGATCGACCTGCCGCTGCATCTGCTGGAACGGCTCGTGCGGGCGGAAGTCCAATACGCTCCGGAACATGTCGGAGCCTCAGGCCGTCCTGACCCCGATCACCGAGGCCGCGATCTTCCTCGTGCTGACCGTCGATGACGCCGACGTGGTGCGCGAGTTGCTGCCTGACGTCAGCGGATTGCGGCGGTCCGTCGGGTTCCGTGTCCCGGAAGCGGGGCTGTCGTGCGTGACCGGCATCGGCTCGCGGCTGTGGGACCGGCTGTTCGGCGCGCCTCGCCCCGCCGGGCTGCATCCGTTTCGTGAGCTGCGCGGGCCCCGGCACACCGCTCCCGCCACGCCGGGTGACCTGCTGTTCCATATCCGCGCCGCGCGCTTTGACCTGTGCTTCGAGCTCGCCGAGCGCCTGATGAACCGCCTGACGCCGGGCGCGAAGGCGGTGGACGAGGTGCACGGCTTCCGCTCCTTCGATCTGCGCGACGTGCTCGGCTTCGTCGACGGCACCGAGAACCCCGAGGGCCCGGCGGCGGACGAGGCGGTGCTCGTCGGCGAAGAGGACGCCGCGTTCGCGGGCGGCAGCTACGTCGTGGTGCAGAAGTACCTGCACGACCTGCCCGAGTGGGACGCGCTGCCGGTCGACCAGCAGGAGGCCGTGATCGGGCGCACCAAGCTCAATGACATCGAGCTCGCCGACCAGGCGCCCGACTCGCACGTCGCGCTGAACCAGATCGTCGGACCCGACGGCTCCGAGCGGCAGATCATGCGCTTCAACATGCCGTTCGGGCGCGTCGGCGCCGCGGAATACGGGACCTACTTCATCGGCTACGCGGCCGACCCGTCGGTGATCGAGCAGATGCTCGAGCACATGTTCATCGGCAACCCGCCGGGCACCACGGACCGCATCCTGGACTTCTCGACCGCCACCACCGGCGGGCTGTTCTTCGTGCCGCCGGCGGACTTCATGGACGACCCACCCGAACCGCCCGGCGAAGCGCCGGGCGACGGGTCCCTCGGAATCGGCGGCCTCAGGGGCTAGACAGCGGCGACGGCGGCGAGGATCGCCTCGATCGCGGCCTCGGGGTGCGAGACCATCGAGACGTGCGACGCGCCCACTTCGCTGATCGTGGCGCCCGCCCGCTCGGCCATGCTGCGCTGGGTCGCGGGCGGGATGACCTTGTCCTCGGTCCCCACCACGGCCCAGCTCGGCAGCGTCTTCCAGGCCGCCACCGCCGACGGGGTCGTGTTGGCGGCCAGCGTGATCGGCCGCTGGGTCGCCGCGATCACCGCACGGTCGGCCTCCGGGAGATCCTGGGCGAACGCGTCGTGCACCGTGGCCGGCTTGAGATACGCGTCGACGTCGCCCTCAGGCGCGCCCGGGTAGCCGATGAGATCCAGGACCGTGGTCGGATCGGGCACGTCCAGCGCGGACCCTGAGCCGCCGAGGATCTGGAAGGTCGTCTCCCCGACCTCGGGGATGAACGCGTCGACGAAGACCAGCGCCTTGACGTCGCCGCCCTCGGTCGCGGCATTGGTGATCACGAACCCGCCGTAGGAGTGGCCGACCAACACGACCGGGCCGCTCGTGCGCTGGGCGATGAACGACGACACGTACGGGGCGTCGATCGGCACACCGCGCAACAGGTTCGGCGGCGCCAGCACGGTGTAGCCCTGGCCCTGCAATTCCGGCGCGACGGCATTCCAGCTGGAACCGTCGGCCCAGGCTCCGTGCACCAGCACAATCGTCGGCTTCGGCATCTCTGTTCCTCTCGAGCGGGTTGACCAAACTCGGCTACGTCTGGTGACCCTACAAGCCGCTCGTTAGTGCAAGACTTCCCGGTGTGGGAGCACGCGAATGAGATCGCTGGCGCGATGGTGCTTCCGGAACAAGTTCGTCGTGCTGGCGATCTGGGTGGCGGCCCTGCTTGTGCTCGGTGGCCTCAGCGCCAGCGCCGGATCGGGCTACACGGACTCCTTCTCGCTGCCGGGCACCGAGTCCACGACGGCGCTGAACCTCCTCACGGACAACTTCAACACCGAGTCGACCGACACCAACCAGGTCGTGTTCGCGGCCGACGACGTGACCGACCCAGCGGTCCAGGCAAGGATCGAGAAGACGCTCGCCGCGATCGGCAAGCTCCCGCATGTCGAGCGCGTCGACAGCCCGTTCGCGGAGGGCGCCGGCGCGCGGCAGATCGCCAAGGACAAGACGGTCGCGTTCGCCAACGTCCACATGGACGGCGAGCAGCCGATCGCCGACGTGCCGAAGTCCGCCTACGACAAGCTGATCTCGACCGCCGAGGGCGCGCGCGGCGACGGCCTGCAGGTCGAGCTCGCCGGCAACGGGATCCAGCAGGCCACGCAGCAGCCCGGCGGCGGGCCGAGCGAGTTCATCGGCTTCATCGCGGCCGCGATCGTGCTGGCGATCGCCTTCGGCTCGCTCTGGGCCACGCTGCTCCCGCTGTTCACCGCGGTGCTCGCGCTCGGGTGCGGGCTGAGCCTGAACGGCCTGCTGGCGCACCTGTTCAACATCGCGACGTTCGCCCCCACGCTCGCGACGCTGATCGGCCTCGGCGTCGGCATCGACTACTCGCTCTTCGTCGTGACTCGCCATCGCAACGCGATCACGGCGGGGCGCGACCCGGAGGCGGCGTGCATCCGCGCGCTGAACACGTCCGGACGGGCGGTGCTGTTCGCCGGCGCGACCGTGATCGTCGCGCTGCTCGGCCTGCTGGTCCTCGGCGTCAGCTTCCTCAACGGCGTCGCGGTCGCCTCCGCGGTCGTGGTGCTCGTCACGATGACCGCGGCGGTCACGCTGATCCCGGCGCTGCTGGGGATGTTCGGGATGAAGGTGCTCTCGCGCAAGGAGCGCCGCCGGCTCGAGGCCGAAGGTCCGCGCGACCCCAAGCTCGACGGCTTCTGGCCGCGCTGGGCGCAGACGGTGCAGGACCACCGGCTCCCCTTCGCCCTGGCGGCGCTGCTCGTCATGCTCGCGCTCGCCGTGCCGGCGCTGTCGCTGCGGCTCGGCTCCTCCGACGCCGGCCAGGACCCGGCCGGCACCACGACGCGCAAGGCCTACGACCTGCTGGCCAAGGGCTTCGGCCCCGGCTTCAACGGCACGTTCCAGATCGTGGCCAGGACGCCCAACGGCAAGGCCGACCTTCCGAAGGTGCAGCAGCTCGCCGACGCGCTGGGCAAGACGGCCGGCCTGGCGTCGGTCAGCCCGCCGGTCCAGTCCCCCAACGGCAAGATCGCGCTGATCGAGGCGCGCCCGTCCACGGCGCCCCAAGACGCGGCGACCAGTCGCTTGATCGACACGCTGCGCAACGACGTCATCCCGAAGTCCTCAGCCGGGCTGCCGGTCTATGTCGGCGGCATCACGGCGATCTTCGACGACTTCGCCGGCGTGCTGACCGACAAGCTGCCGCTGTTCATCTTCGTGATCGTGCTGCTCGGCTGCCTGCTGCTGATGATCGCGTTCCGCAGCCTGCTGATCCCGCTCACCGCGGCGGTGATGAACCTGCTCGCCGCCGGTGCCGCGTTCGGCGTCGTCACGCTCGTCTTCCAGGAGGGCTTTCTGGCGGGCCCGCTCGGAGTGGGCACCGGGCCTATCGAGGCCTTCCTCCCGGTGATGATGCTCGCGATCCTGTTCGGGCTCTCGATGGACTACCAGGTGTTCCTGGTCAGCCGCATGCACGAGGAGTGGATGCGCACCGGCGACAACAGCCACTCGGTCCGCATCGGGCAGGCCGCGACCGGGCGCGTGATCACCGCCGCGGCGACGATCATGATCCTCGTCTTCGGCTCGTTCCTGCTCGCCGGGCAGCGGGTGATCGCCGAGTTCGGCATCGGCCTGGCCAGCGCCGTGCTGCTCGACGCGTTCATCCTGCGCACCGTGCTCGTCCCCGCGACGATGCACCTGATCGGCGATCGCAACTGGTGGCTGCCCCGCGGCCTGGACCGCGTGCTGCCGCGCCTGGCCGTCGAAGGCGCGGAGACCTAAGAGCCTGTTGGCGAATGGTCGGTCCGACCGATGTGATGCAGCCCGCCGCGGATGCGCCGCAGCGGGCGCACCGGTATTCGTCAGCAGGCTCGTACTCAGGCGACTCGCGCCCGCGAGGCGCCGGCCCGGCGGTACGCGAGAGCTGCGACGACGAGTCCGAGCAGCACGAGGATCGCGACCAGCAGCGCCCACGGCACGATCCACGCGTGTCCTGAGGCCTTGATCGCGGCGAGCGGAGCAGTCGAGCCGGCCGCGTCGGTGAGCAGCGGGACGAGCGTGACGGACGCCGTCAACCGCAGCGCGGGAGCGACGTCGTCCAGCGACGCGGAGGCCTTCCAGGTCTCGCCCGGAAGCAGCGTGGGCGTGTCGGCGACCTTCGGCGCACGCACGGCCCAGCGCCCGAAGGGACCGGAGACCTTGACCGCCTGCTGGGCGGTGAGGATCGTGTTGCCCGTGTTGTGGATCGCGTAGGTGACGGTCGCGTCGCCCTTCGCGAGCGGGTTCGCCGAACCCGAGTAGTCCACGCGCACGCCCTCGACCGCAAGGCTCGGCTTGAGCGCTCCGCCGACCCGTAGCCGGATCTGGATGGGGACGCGCTGATCGGCGTCCGCGGTGACGATGCCGCCCACGTAGTCGCCAGGCTTGGCGTCCTTGGGCAGCGTGATGGCGAACGGCACTTCGACCGACCCGTTGGCCGGAACCGTCACGTCGGCTTGGGACGGCTGCGCCCACACGCCCACGCCTGTCGCCTTGGCGTCCGCGGCGCGGAGGTCGAGCTTGCCCGCCGCGGTGGTGAAGGCGTCGGCGCCGTAGAGCGCGAGGTGCAGCGGCGTCGTCCCGGGGTTCTCGACGACGATGCCGTCCTCGACCGTCCCGCCCGGGTTGACGGTGTAGCGGAAGTCCTGCCGCCCGTCACCGAACTGGTTGGCGGCCGTCTTGACCGTCCACTCTGCGGCGGCAGCGGGGCGAGCGAAGCACCCGACCAGCCCCAGCGTGGCCAACAGTAGGAGAACTGCGGGCCGGACGCGGGGACTGATCGGGGGCAACGTCATGCGCTGATGACTACGGGTTCGTCGTCGACAGCGTGAACGTCAGCGTCTTCGCGTACGAGCCCGTGCGCAGCGGCTCGTTGACGGCGATCGGCTGCTTGAAGTCGACCGTGACGACGTCGTTCGAGACCGGAGCCGCGTACGTCTTGACGGTCGACGGCAGCGGCGTGCCCGCGACCTGCAGCGGGGAGGCCAGGGCGAACGTGCCGTTGACCAGGCGGCCCGTGGCGGTGCTGCTCGGGTCCGAGGCGGTGAGGGTCGCGTCACCCGCGGAGGAGACGACCGTAGCGGTCGTCTGCGCCGTGTAGTCCTTCGCGATGCCGGGCAGGAACGGGCCGAACGAGGCCGGCGTGCCGAGCGTGAGCGAGAGCGTCGCCGGGACGCTGCCGCCGACGCTGCCGGGGGTATCCGTGATGCCGCGGTAGATGACGGTCTTGTCGACCGTGGAGCCGACCGGCTGAGCCGGGCTGGCACCGCTGTCCGGGCCGCACCAGGAGACGTTGCCGCGCTCGACGGCAGCGTTCGGGGCGGCGCAGGTGCCGCTGCGCAGGTCCTCGACGACGAGGCGGTTCGCCTCGACCTTGACGCGGACGTACGTGCGGACGTGCTCCTGGTTCTCGACCGAGTTGGCCCAGTGGCGCTTGCCCGTGGGGTCGAGCGGGTCCGGACCGTACTCGCCGGCGACCGGCTTGGACAGGTCGTAGTACTTCGAGCCCGACGCGGAGTTGCCCGTGACGTAGATCACGCCGCCGGGACCGGCGGACACCTGAGCGGCACCGGGCTGCTCAGCCGCGTTGGCCTTCTGGCCGTTCTTGATCGCGTAGGAGCGCGAGTAGCTGTGATCGTGACCCTGCAGCACCAGGTCGACGCCGAGGTTCGAGAACGCGGTCGGGAAGTCGATGCGGCGCTGCTTGTTGTCGCCGTCGTTGGCGTGATCGGCCGGCGAGTAGATCGAGTGGTGGTACACGAGCACCGTGTACTTGGCCTCGGCCTTGTGCGCGTTGACCACGCTCGTGACGTACGCGATGTGCGCGGCGTCGGAGCCGTTGGCGTACGCGTTCGAGTTCAGGTGGACGAACAGGACGCCCTTGTAGATGTACCAGTAGTCGCCGCCGGACTGCGTCGCCGAGCTGCCGGAGTAGAACGGGCCGGAGCGGTCGGTGTTCGGCGTCCAGAAGTGCTGGTCGTACGCCTTGCCGCCGACGTCGTGGTTGCCGATCGTGGCCGACCACGGGTACTGGCGCAGCTTGTCGGAGGCCAGGAACGCGTTCCACTGCGACTCGGTGTTGGCGGTCTCGACCTGGTCGCCGCCCGAGACGAGCAGCTCGGCGTTCGGGTTGGCGGCGGTGGCGACGTTCAGCGTGTCCGTCCAGCCCGCGCCGTCCTTCGCCGTGTCGCCGGACGAGCCGATCTGCGGATCGCCGAAGAACAGGAAGTCGAAGTTGCCCGAGAACTTCTGGGTCTTGAACGAGTACGTCGCGGACCAGCCGCCGTCGGCACCGACGCGGTAGGAGTACGCGGTGTCCTCCTGGAGGCCGTCAAGAATGGCGTGCGCGTTGAAGCCGCCGTTGACGGTGTTCGCGGCGACCGTGGCCGCGAAGGTGGTGGCGCTCGCGGGGAACTCCCCGTTGACGAGCTGCGAGGTCGGCGCGACCTGCACCGACTGCGCGGTGTTGGCCGAGGTGTACCAGGAGACGACGCGCTGCGACGCGTTGGCGCCGACGCCAAGGACGATCGCCGAGTTCGTGGCCGGTGCCTGCGCACCGGCGACGACGGCCATCGAGCCGATGCCGAAAGCCGAGACGGCCACGGCCGCGAGGCTCGCGGCTACCACTGGACGGCGACGACCCCGTGCCGACCGTGGCGATTTCGAGGACTTCATTGTCTTCCCTCTCGTTGACAGAGTGCGAATGGACCGCGCGCAGCTTTCCAACGCCGGCGCACCGGGATGTGAAGACTTGGTGGTCACGTCAGGAAGGCGCGCTGAGCGAACCAGACGAGACCCATCGCGCACACGCCCGCGGCGATGGCTCCCGTCGCCGAGAGCCCGGCGAGCGGCGCGCGCCGACGCAGCAGCGCAAGCAGCGGGAAGACGGCCAGGATGATCGCGAGCTGCACCGACTCGATGCCCAGGTTGAAGACGAACAGCGAGGACAGCAGCGTCCACGAGAAGGCCCGGTCGATCCCGAGCGCCGACGCGAACCCGAGCCCGTGCACCAACCCGAACAGGAAGACCATCGCCAGCCGCGCCCACCCGGCGCGGTCGAGGCCGAAGTGCCCGTTGCTCGTCGTGTCGAGGTCGGTGGCGTGCGATCCGCGCTGCCAGAGGCGCCAGAGATGCATGGCGGCGACGACGGCGATCGAGAGCGCGATCACCGGCTCGACGATCGACGCGGGCGCGTGCACCAGGCCGAGCGCGGCCAGGATGAAGGTCACCGAGTGCGCGAGCGTGAAGGTCGTCGCCGCGAGGACGATCTCGCGCAGCCGGCGCGATCCGGCGATCAGCGCCAGCAGGAACAGGATGTGGTCGATCCCCGTGTAGAGGTGCTCGGCGCCGAGGCGGAAGAACTCCCAGTACTGCTCCCAGCGCGACTGGTGCGTCGAGAACGACGGGTGCTTCGCATCGAGGCTCGCGCTGCCGGTCTGCAGGTCGAGGTCGTACGTGACGATCGTCTTCGTACCGCGCACGAACTCCTCCGAGCCCGGGAACAGCGCACTGCGAAGGTCGTGCGACTCGCCCGCTTCCGGACAGCGATGGTCGAGCACCAGTTGCGCATAGGGAACGCCGTCGCGCTGCGTCATCTTGAAGCCGCCCACCCGCTTCGGCGCACACGCATCTCCCTCGACGGTGACGCCGAAGCGCTTGGTCACATAGGCCATGACCGTGTCGGCGTGGGCCTCGAGCGCAGCGGCCTGCTCCGCCGGGTCCTGATTGTCGAACGCGGCGGTGCCCGCCTTGAAGAGCGCATCGTCCTTCTGGGCGTCGGCGGCGGAGACGACGAGCAGGTCGTATTCCAGGCCGAGCGTGGTACGGACGTGGTCGCGCTCGGGGGACGTCGCGTCGACGTATACGACCGAGGTGAACCCGTGGGCGAAGGCGGACACGGCAGGGATGAGCAGGAGCGCCGCCGCGGCGGCGGCCAGCACGAGGTAACGGCGTCGATGCCTGAGGGGGTGAGTCATCCGGCGGCGCATGCTGTCGGTAACTCGTGCACGCGCGGTGAACGATGTGTGAACACGCGGCGACCGGCCTCGGTGAGGTGCTAGGAAGTGGTCGCCCCCTGGTCGCTACTCCGAAGGACGATCTTCTTGCGCTCTCGATCTCAGCGCGTCTGCGCTCTGCTCGTGGCGGTCACGATGGCCGTCCTGGCCGGCGGCTGCGGTGCCGGCGACGACTGGTCGCAGCCGCACGCCAAGCCCACCGCCATCGGCACCCTTGGCGCGGGGTTCTTCGATCCCAAGGCGCCCCCCGCGCCGGAGGCGAGCATCGCCCCGCGTCCTGGATCGTGGGACGACGTCCACCCGTCGAAGGGCTACCGGGTGGTGCTCCTGACGGCGGGTGAAGACGCGCCGACGCGGACGCTGGTGGACGCCGTGACGAAGTGGGCTGAGGAGGAGGACGCGAGCCTGAAGACCGTCAAGGCCACCGACTCCTCCCACTACATTCCGAGCATCACCAAGGCCATGAACCTGGCTCCGGATCTGATCGTCTGCGTCGGCAACCACCTCGTCGACCCCTTGGCCCTGGTGACGGCGAACCACCTCGACCAGCAGTTCCTCGTCGTCGGGGCGGAGCTCGCCGAGCCCACCGCCAACGTGACTGCGGCCGACTGGACCGGCGCGTCCTTCCGCGGTGAGGGACTGGGCATGCCGGACGCCTACGACCCGGCGACCTTCACCCCCGAGCGTGCCGGGCGTGCGATCCGAGCCGGTGTCGCGGCGGTGCTCAACCGCCTCACCGGCATCGTGATCCGGATCGACTGAGGCGCCGCGCGCGGCCCCGGCTCAAGCGCCGAGGCCGCGCGAGCGCGTGCTTATCGGGACACGCCGAAGTAGCGCATCGCGTCCTTGACCAGCGTCGCGCGATCGGCGGCGCCGGTCACGCCCTCCAGGCCGAAGCCGAGGTAGAGCGAGTCCTTGGTGGCGACGCCCGGGCCGTCGACGAAGCCGACGGACGCGGTCTGGCGCCAGTCGCCGCCGTTGCCGCCGCTGTCGGCGGGCGCGCCCGGCACGGCCCAGCCGCCCAGGCCATCCTCGAAGGAGGTGGTGTTGAGCACGGTGGCGCCGTCGGTGACCGAGACATCGTCGAGGAAGACGCCGAGGCCGACCGACGCCGGATCGGTGACGTAGGTGATCGAGAGCTCGACCTGCTTGCCCTTGTAGGCGCTCAGGTCGACCTTCCAGTCCTGGTAGCCGGCCGAGTTGCCGGTCGACGCGTTCCAGGCGCCGGAGGTCCCGGTCGGGGTGCACGCGAGCGTGTCGCCGGTTCCGGAGCGCGTGATGTAGTGGCGCAGGAACGGGTTCTCGTCGAGCCAGAACGGGTCCGGATCCGGGCAGCCCGCCCCGGTGTCGTCGCTCGTGTGGCCGTTGAGATCGGGCAGCGTCGTCCAGTCGTCCTGACCGGGCGTGTGCGCCTCCACGAACACGTAGTCGAAGTTGGCCTCCGTGTCGTAGGACACCGCGAACTGCAGCGCCGGAGCCGTCGCCGTGGTCAGGTTGACCGTGCGGGTGAGGCGCATGTACGCCGAGCTCGACTGCCCGGTGTAGGCGTAGTGGGTGCCGGTCTTCGGATCGAAGGCCGCCGGCCCGTCACGCTTGATCACCGGGTTGCTCGTGAACTGCGGGTACGTCGCGGGCGGCAGGATGCTCGACGTCGTCAGGAACGAGTAGAGGTTGTCCTGGTTTGCCGCCGAGTCCGTCCCATTGAGCGTGAACGAGCCCGTGCCCAGCGGCGCGTTCTTGAGCAGCGTGAACGAGGCGATCTCGTCCGGGTCGCCGCTGAGCGTGATCGGCAGGTATGTGCCGAGCCAGTACTGCTGGAAGTCATTCGACGTCGTCACGCAGTTGAAGTTCTGGCCGGGCGGGTCGTCGGCATCGCCGTTGCCCTGCGTCTGGTTGGACGCGCAATCCGGAGCCGGCGGGACCGGCAGCGGGTTGTAGAGGAACTGGTCCCAGGCGCCCTGGAGCGCCGTCTTGCCGGCGACGAGGAGCTTGCCGCCGTCGTTCATGTAGTCGCGCGCGGCGATGATCTCGTCGTCGAGCGTCTTCGAGACGCCGGTGCCGCCGGGCTGGCCCGGGTGGCGGGTGTAGAGATCGTCGCCGGTCTCCCAGATCACGGCCTTGTAGTGGCTGTAGACGCCGAGCGTGGACGGCGCCCCGAGTGCGTCGACGTCGTAGGTGTCGTAGCCGATGCGCGCGTCCTGCAGCGCCTTGGCGTAGCTGTCCAGGTAGTGGGGTCCAGGGGTCTGCGCGGGGCTGGGGCCGTTGTAGTCCTCGGCCGCGACGAGCAGCACCTTGTTGGAGCTCTCCGCCTTGGCTGTGTACGTGAACGGGTCCGAAGCGTGCTTCTGGCCGGCCTGGAACCAGACCTTGACCGTGTCCCCCGGCCTGGTGCCGGAGACCAGACCGCGCAGGTGGTGGTAGTAGACGCCGGGGTCGCCATAGTGGCGCTGGCCGCCCTGGTACTCGGTCGTCGGGCCCCAGTGGACGCCGCCGTTGTTGACCTGCCAGTAGACGCGCACGGCACCGAGCGACTTCTTGGCGTTGACCTCGACGGTCTGCGGGTCGCCGTAGGAGATCGGGAACGGCGTCGGCACGAACTCGGGCGCGGTGTTGAACAGGTGCGAGACCGGGTTCTCCGGGTCCTTCGCCGAGCGCGCGAGGTCGAGCGTGAACGCGAGGTTCTTCTGGAACTCGGCCTGGACGTCGGCCTCTGAGTCCTGGAAGACGAAGCCGCCGGGGCTGAACGAGTCCGGCCCGTCGACGGTCCCGCCGATATCCGGGCCGGTGCCGCCATCGAGCTCCACCGTGTAGGACTGGATGCCGTAGGTCCGCAGGGCGTCGTCGGTGACGTCGCCGTTGGTCGTGTAGAGCTCCGCCGAGACGTCGGGATCAAACCCCGCGACGGCGGGGTTGTTGTCGTCGCCGGCGAGCGCGGCCATCAGCGGCGAGTCCGAGGCGAGCGTCTCGACCTGCCAGCCCTCGGGATAGAGGATCAGCTGGGCGAACGAGTGGTAGTCGATCTGGAACTTGAAGCCGATGCGCCGCTCGAGCCCGCGCACGGCCTGCACCTCGGGCTCAGAGCCTGGGCCGGCGCCGTGATAGGTCTCGTTGGCCGGGTCGCCCGAGGCGCCCTCGAGGTCATAGTTCCAGTTCGTCGGGAAGTTGCGGTTGGTGTCGACGCCGTCATGGTCCTGGCTGAATCCGCCGCCGTCGACGTCGCGCAGGTTCTTGCGCCACAGCCGTGAGCCCTTGTTGACGAACGTGTAGTCGTAGCCGTCGACGTTGACGACGGGAATGAACCACAGCTCGGTCTTCTTGAGCAGCTGCTTGATGTCAGCGCCGCCCTTCTGCTTCTTGTTGGCGACCATGTAGGTGAACAAGCGGCGCTCGACCTCGGTCGAGATCCACTCGCGGGCGTGCTGGGTGGCGTCGTAGAGCACCGCGGGCCGGTCGCCGTCGCGCTCATCGCGCGCGTTGGCGGTGACCTTGTAGGCCATGATCTCCTGGCCGAGGACGGAGTGCCCGATGACCTCTTCCTTGACGACGTCCGGGTTGTCGCGGGCGAGCTGGTGGTAGTAGGTCTTTAGGTTGGTGAGCGGCGTGGAGCAGGTGCCCGGACACGGTGCCGGAGTGAGGCTCCACGGCCGGAACACGTTGTATCCGTGGGTCGGCGGTTGGAGCGGCGACGGCGGCGCGGCCATCGCTCGCGCCACCCCGAAGGGCGCCGTGACGGTGGCGCCGTCCTTGGCAAGGGCGGCGGCCTGCGACGGGCGCGCGACGATGAAGAACTTGCCCTTGGAGCCCGTGACGTTGGCCTCCTGCATGTCGAACCCGGCCCGCGCGAGCGCGTCCGTGTCGACGTGACCGCTGACCACGTACTGGTTCAGCGGCTCGACCGTGTTGCCGGTCTGTGCCGTGGCCGCGGACGCACCCAGCGTCTCGATCAGGCCCACGGCGACGCACGCCATAACGGCGTGGCTACGCGATAGAGAAAACATCTCCCTCCCCTGGGGGCACTGGCGAGCCCCCTTCGGCAGTTAACGCGATCCTAAGCGGCGGCGAAGAACCTCGCAAACGAGAACCGTCGTCATTCTCATCTACCGGGTCCCGCCGGCGAGACGGTCCATGAGCCGCCCGGCGATGCGCAGGAGGTCGACCTCGGCGTCGGTCAGGTCGGCGAGTGCTCGGGTGAGCCAGGCGTCGCGGTCGGCCATGTCGGCGGCGAGGGCTTGCAGGCCTTCCGGGGTGAGCTCGAGGACGCTCGCGCGGCGGTCGTTCGGGCTGCGGGTGCGGGTGATCAGGCCCGCGCTTTCGAGCTCGGTGAAGGTGCGCGTGAGCGACTGCGGGCGCTGGCGCTCGGCCTCCGCGATCTGCCCGGGGGTGCTTGCACCCACGCGGCGGAGGTGGGCGAGCACGAGGACCTTGTTCGCGCTCAGCGCGCCCGCCGGGCGCTCGGCCCGCAGCCGGCGAGCGAGACGCAACGTGCCGCGGCGCAGTTCAGATACTTCGTCATCGCGTAGCGAATTCTCGGTATCCTCGCGATTCATGGCTGAACAATCGTACGCACTGCGTAGGATTGATTCGCGAGCCGCGGCTGTGACGATGGTCGCGGTGCTCGGCGCCTACGGCTCGGCGCTGCTCCTCGCACACATGACGCATCAGCACGCGCAACTGATGGTGCTCGCCGTCGTGTTGACGCTCACACTCGAGCGCACCCAGCGCACCGCCGACCGCGCCCACCGCGTGCGCACGCTCGTGCTGCTGCCGCTCATCGCGGTCGCCGCCAGCCAGGTCGGCCCGCTGCTCGTGCACCACCCGAACGCCGGCGACGCGCTCTTCGTGATCGCCATCGCAGGCTCGATCTGGGTGCGCCGCTTCGGCAGCGCCGCCGCCCGCGCCGGCACGCTCGTCGCCCTCCCCTTCATCGCCCTCCTCACCACCCCGATCGTCGCCGCACCGGGCAGCGACGACCCGACCCTCTGGGCGGCGGTGGTCGCCGTGATCGCGTTCACATGGGTGACCGCACTGCACCTCGCCACCGGGAGCTTCGGCGCCGCCGACGAGGCGGGGGCGCAACCACGCCCGTCCGCCGCACGGCGTCTTCCCGCAAGTACGCGGATGGCGGTGCAGATGGGGCTTTCGCTCGGCATCGCCTTCGCGGCCGGGCGGGCGCTCTTTCCCGCCCACTGGAGCTGGGTCGTGTTGACCGCGTTCATCGTCGCCAGCGGCAATCGCGGCCGGGCGGACGTCCTGCACAAGAGCGGGCTGCGGATCGCCGGGGCGCTCGCCGGCACAATCGCCGCGACGCTGCTGGCCGGGCGGATCGCGCCCGGCGAGCCCATCACCGTCGTGGCGATCTTCGTCGTGCTCGCCGCGGCGACCTGGCTGCGGCCGCTCAGCTACGCGTTCTGGGCGGCGGGCATCACGGCCGTGCTCGCGCTGCTCAACGGCTACTTCGGCGAACGCGGCGACGAGCTCCTCGGCCAGCGGCTGCTGGGCATCCTGGTCGGCGCGGCGATCGCGGTCGCAGCCGCCTGGCTCGTGCTGCCGGTGCGGACGACCGACGTGCTCCGGCGCCGGATCGCCGACGCGCTCGCCGCGCTCAGCGACGTCATCGCCGGGCGAGAGACCGGATCCGCCGCCCATCGATTCGCCGGCACTGTCGAGGCGCTCGAGCAGATCGCCCGGCCCCTGCGCCTCCAGCGCCGGTTGCGTGCGGGAGCGCACCGCGCAGACGCGATCGACGCCGTCGCCGCCTGCGCCGCGCCGGTCGCCACGCTGGCGACGGCACCCGCCGAGCGCCTCACCCGCCACGACACGCGGCGCCACCTCGGCCAGCTCGCACGCGACGTCGGCGCGATCCGCCGCCACATCGGTGGCAAGGCCCCGGCGCCTCCTGCCGACCGCGTCGCCATACCGAGCGGCGACGACGCGGTCAGCGAAGCACTAGCCGAGCTGGACGCGGCGCTGACACGGCTCGCCACCGTCCCGCTCGGCCCGCGCGGCTACTTCCAGAAGTAGTAGTCCGCGGTGTATGGGATCTCCCGCTGCTGGCCGGAATTCGCCGCGGTGCAGGTCGAGGCGGCCGGTGCCAGCCCGCCGCGTGTATTGATGCGCTGGATGAACGACGTGTTGGTGAGGTAGTTGCCGAACTTGCCGGGCGTCGCCGACTTCTGCGACAGCAGCAGCCACGGGATCGACTTCGGGTCGACCGTCGCGGGCTTGACGAGCTGGCCGACGACCGAGCTGCCATCGAGGTCCTGCCACGTGGGGCCGGCGAAGTGATGGATCACGTGGAGACGCTCGGTGACGAGGATCGCCTTCGGAGCGACGAACGTCCACGCCGTGCCGTTGCACGCGTAGATCTGCACGCCGAGCGCGTGGCCGATGTCGAACAGCTGGTGGCCTGCCTCGACCTTGATCTCGGGCGGCACTTGCGGCTCGACGAGCGGCCGTGCCGAGGCGGTGGTGGCCAGCACTCCTGAGATTAGGAGCGCGGCGGAGAGCGCGGGGAGGATCTTCATGAGCAGCAGCGTCCCGGGTCGCTGACGCTGCGTAAATAGGGACGCGACCCCTATCTTTGCCCCCGGCTACCCTCGGTGATTCGATGACCACCGAAACTCTGTCGCAGCGCCAGATCCTCGTCGCCTTCGGGGCGATCATGCTGGCGACGCTGCTCTCCGCGCTCGACCAGACGATCGTCGCGACCGCGCTGCCGGAGATCGCCGACGACCTCAACGGCTTCGACAACCTCAGCTGGGTCGTCACGGCCTACCTGCTGTCGACCACGGTCACGGTCCCGCTCTACGGCAAGCTGAGCGACCTCTACGGGCGCCGCCGGCTGTTCATCGTCAGCATCACGATCTTCCTGGTCGGTTCGGCGCTGTGCGGGCTCTCGCAGAGCATCGGGCAGCTGATCGCCTTCCGGGCGCTGCAGGGGATCGGCGCCGGCGGGCTGATCCCGCTCAGCCAGGCCGCGATCGCCGATCTCTTCTCACCGCGCGAACGCGGGCGCTATCAGGGCTACGTCGGCGCGATGTGGGCGACCGCCGCCGTCGCGGGCCCGCTGCTCGGCGGCACGCTCACCGACTCCGCGAGCTGGCGCTGGATCTTCCTGATCAACCTGCCGCTCGGGATCGTCGCGCTGGCGGTCGTGGTCAAGACGATGCGCATCCAGCACACCCCGCGCGAGCACTCGATCGACTACGCGGGCGCGCTGGCGCTGAGCATCGGCGTGACGGCCGTGCTGCTGGCGAGCGCCTGGGGCGGATCGAGCTACGCGTGGGACTCGCCCGAGGTGATCGCCGCGGCCGTCATCGGCGTCACCGGACTGGCGCTCTTCGCCTTCATCGAGCGCCGCGTCAGCGAACCGCTGCTCCCGCTCGACCTCTTCCGCGGCAAGACGTTCTCCGTCTCGACCGCCGCCGCGCTGCTGATCGGCGGCGTGCTGTTCGGGATCACGATCTACGTGCCCGTCTACGTCCAGCGCGTGCTCGGCGCGAGCGCCACGAGCTCCGGCGTCGTCCTGATCCCGCTCTCGTTCGGGTGGGTGCTGGCGAGCTTCGCCTCCGGCCAGTACATCTCGCGCACCGGCCGCTACAAGATCTTCCCGATCGCCGGGAGCATCCTCGTGCTCGCCGGCTGCATCCTGCTCACGCTCGTGGGCAAGGACACCTCGCGGATCGTCGTCACGCTCGACCTGACCGTGGTCGGCCTCGGCATGGGCACGATGTTCCAGACGTTCGTGATCGCGACCCAGAATCGCGTCGACATGAGCGAGATCGGCGTCGCCACCGCCGCGATCCAGTTCTTCCGCTCGATGGGCGGCAGCCTCGCCGTCGCCGGCCTCGGCGCCCTGCTCACCGCGCGGCTCGCCGGCGGGCTCGACCACGCCACCCACGCCGTCTTCGTCGCGATCGTCCCGCTCGCGTCGCTGACCGTCGTGCTCGCCTTCATGCTGCCGGAGCACGAGCTCCGGACCACACACTGACCGTCGACTTTCTCGAGTAGAGCGCGAGAAACTCGACGCTCGACGCACTAAGCGGCGCGGAGCTCCCTGGGCGCGAGACGCGCGACCTGTTCGCGGAGGTCACGCACCTCGGGGTCGTCGGCGAGCTCCAAGGCGCGCTTGCAGGCCTGCAGGCAGTCCGAGATCCGATCCGTGCGGGCGAGCGCGTGCGCGAGCCGCGCCCAGGCGGCGGGCGATTCCGGCGCGATCATCGTGGCCTGCTCGCAGGCGCTGACCTCCGCGCCCACGTCGCCCTGCAGGTTCGCGACCAGCGCGAGGTCGAGCAGCCCCTCGACGGAGGGCTCGGTCGCGCGGGCGCGCTCGAGCGCCTCGCGGGCGCCCTCGCGATCGAAGCGCCGCAGCCGGAGCCGGCCCAGGCGCTCCCACGCGGTGCCGTCGTTCGGCGCCACGGCAACTTCCCGCTCAGCGGCGTCAACCGCTTGCGACAGCGCCCCCATGCTCTCGTAGATGCGCGCGGCGTAGCGGTAGGGCGCCGGGCGATCGGGCTCGGAGCGGATCCAGTCGCGCGCCGACCGCGCCGCGGCGCTGTGGTCACCCGCCTGCCAGAACGCGAGCGTCATCAGCCGCAGCACCGCCGGGTTGTCCGGCTGCGCGTCGCGCGCGAAGACGAGGCGGCGGGCGGCGAGCTTGAAGTCACCCTCGGCGAGCGCGTGCTTGGCGGCGGTCATGAAGCGCTCGACGCGGTCCGCGCCCGGATCCGGCTTGGAGAAGTCGACGAACTGGAGCGAGCCGGCGGGCACGGTGCGGATGCCGGGTTGGAAGGACACGCGGGCCCATTGCTGGACGTCGTCGCCCCCGCCGGTGAAGTAGATGCCGTTGACGCTGCCGACGCCCCACTCGGGATAGGAGAGGCAGCGGGCGTAGCGATGGACGACCGAGTGATCGGGGACTCGCGAACCGAAAGGATCGTGCTTCTGCTGATCCGCGCTCTGCGCGCGCTGGCGCTGTTCCTCGGCGTAGGCGCGGGCGCCTTCCTCGGCGCGGCGCTTGCGCGCGGCCGCCGCGGCGACCTTGACCGCGTTCTTCGAGACCTTCCCGCCGCGCGAGTCTTCAGCGATCGACGACAGCTGATCGGCCGCCTCGTTGATCGCCTTCAGGTGACGTTCGTGCTCGTGCTGGCGGCCCGGCGGGGCGATGTCCGGGTGCCACCGCTTCGCCATCCGGCGGCGCGCGAGCTGGACGTCGCGTTTGTCGAAGGGGGGCTCCAACTCCAGGAGGAGCACGGCCTGTTCGATGTCCAGCACCTGCGGCATGACCCTCACACGGTACCGAGCGACCGGTAACACCGGTGTGCCGAGCGCACTCGTGGTGCTGCCGGCCGGGCGACCCCTACACAGCTCGCCCGGCCGGCACCTACGCACTCCGGAACCGCTAGTTCCGCCAACCCATGGTGACCCCCCTGTGGTCGGTGGCACGGAACGGCGGGCTGACCCCCGCTGAACGGCCCACTACCCGCCTGCGACAAGGTTATGCCACAGTCCAAATTCAAGTTTTCCAGCATCCTGGAAAGCAGAAACACCCCAACTAAGGCCTGGGCCTGATTGCGCTCGAACAGGGGTACGCACTAAGTTGCTCGCTGTGATCGTCTGGATCGCACTCGTCGTCTGGCTGGGCCTGGTCATCTGGTCGCTCTCCGTGGTGAGAGCGGCTGCCGGTGCGGATGCACCGGCTCCGTCCAGGACCAGAGCCCCTGCCCACGGGGTTCCTCTGGGTGGGCGCAGGCGGGTCATGGTCATCGCCCAGAGCGTGTTGCTCGTCGTCGCGATCGCCGCGATCGTGTACGTCTCCGACGAGGATCAGTGGACGCCGCTGCCGCTCACCGGCCTCGTGGCGCTGCTCGTGCTCGGGTCCGACCTCCTGGTCCTGGACGCCAAGCGCTTCCGGATCGGCGGCTCCTTCACGGGCCTGGTGCTGGCGATGGCGCTGCTCGGTCCCGCCCCCGCGGCGACGCTCGGCATCGCGTCCGCGCTGGTGGACTCGACCCGCCGCGGCGTCCGCGGCACATATCTCCTTAACAACCTTCTCACGTACGCGGCGTTCCCGCTCCTCGGCGGGCTCACGCTGCACTCCCTCAAGCTCGCCGGAACCGACGAGGGCGGCTACGCGGTCGCGGTCTTCTGCGTGTTCCTCGCGACCAATGCGCTCAACTTCCTGATGATCGCCGGCCACACGCGCCTGCTGCGCGGCGGCTCGCTGGTCGAGATGTTGCGCACCGTGTTCATCCCGGTGCTGCCGTGGGAGATCGCCTCGGCCGTCATGACCGCGATGGCCGTCTACGGCTTCGAGGTCTACGGCGCCGCGATCATCGGCCTCTTCGCCCTGGCGCTCGGCGTCTACCAGCTACTCCTGCGGGCGCTGCTGGAAGGCCAGATGCACTCGGAGGAGATCGAGCGCAGGACGGACCAGCTCGACGTGCGCCACGAGGGCATGCTCGGGCTGCTGCTGGAGACGCTCGCCCTGCGTGACCCATCCGCGGCCCGCCACGCCGCGGCGGTCGCCCACTACGCGCACGACCTCGCCCGCGCCGCGGGCCTCTCCGAGCGCGAGCAGGCGATCGTCCACACCGCCGGCCTCGTCCACGATCTGGGCAAGGAAGCGCTGCCGGATCACATCCTGATCGGCCGAAGTGAGCTGCACCCGGCGGAGCGCCGCCTGATCGAGCGCCATCCGGCCGACGGCGCCCGGCTGTTGCTGCGCGTCGAGGGCATGGGCGAGGTCGCTTCGGCAGTGCTCGCCCACCACGAGCGCATCGACGGCCGCGGCTACCCCGACGGCCTCGCCGCCGAGAGCATCCCGATGACCGCCCGCATCCTGGCCGTGGCCGAGGTCTACGACGTCCTGACGGCACCGGACTCCTACCGCATCCAGATGTCGCCGGCCGAGGCGGAGGCCGAGTTGCGCCACGTCGCCGGCACCCAGCTCGACGGCCGCCTCGTGTGGCTGTTCGCGACCCAGGTCCTGCGCGGCGGGGGCGGCGCGGGCCACATGGGCCACATCGCCGACCTCGAGACCGAGCTGCAGGTCCAGCGCCGCGTCCGCGGCGTCCTCGACGGGCCGTTCGTCATGGGCCCGCCCGCTTAGGAACCCGCTCTCGGAACCACGGCGGATTCTCGCGGGCCCCGCCCGCCGCTGCCGGGCGGCAGTCGCCGCCCACGTACAACCAGTATGCAAGCGGCAACTGCCGCGGGCAGCGACGACCGTGGATCTGGCGAGCGATCCACCGTGGTTCCCTTCGCGGGTTCTAGTCGATCAGCCGCTTCGCCAGCCACCGCACCGCCACCCGCCAGGTGATCATCGCCCAGGCGACGAGCACCCCGAGGTGGATCAGGTCCGAGCCGGCGTGGAAGCCGAAGACCGCGCTGCGCACGAGCTGGACGAGGTGGTAGAGCGGGTTGAGCTGCGCCAGGACCTGCGCCCACTCCGGCAGGCCGTCGATCGGGAAGAACGTGCCCGCGACGAGGAACAGCGGCGTGAGCACGGCGCTGATCACGTAGCTGAAGTTGTCGATCGAGTTCATCCGCGCAGCGATGGCGATGCCGAAGTTGGCCCAGCCGAAGCCCGCGATGAAGCCGATGAACGGGACGAGCAGCATCCCCCAGCTCGGATTCAGGCCGAAGAAGATCGCGACGATCATCGGCGCGCACCCGTACGTCCCGGAACGGATGCCGATCCAGAGCGACTCGGCGGTCACGAGCTCCTCGGTGTCCACCGGCGCGGCCAGGATCGCGTCGTAGGTGCGCTGGAACTTGTATTTGATGAAGGTCCCGAACATGCCGGGGAAGGCGCTGGAGAACAGCACCGCGGTCGCGACCGTGCCGGTCCCGACGTAGTCGACGTAGTCGTAGCCGCCGACCGTCGACACCAGCGAGCCGAACCCGAAGCCGAACGCGAGCAGGTAGACCGTCGGCTCGACGGTCGCGCTGAAGGTGCTGCTTCGCCAGAACGAGCTGAAGTTGATGATCTCGCGGACGAGGACGCCCATCAGGGCGGGGCGCTCGAGGCGCCCGATGCGCTCCTTCACGAGATCTCCTCCCCGGTCAGCAACACGAAGACGTCCTCGAGGTTCGTCGGGCGCCGCTCGCCCTCGGGGGCGTTGCCGTTGGCGCCCAGGACCGACACCGAGGTCCCCGTGCGGCGCGTCTTGAGCCCGTTGTCGCGGGCGGTGCGCTCAACTTCGGCCAGCTTGGCCGGCGGACCGTAGATCTCGACCGCCTCGTCGCCCGCGTACTCGGCCACGAGATCCCGCGGCGGACCGGTCGCCACGGCGCTGCCGTGGGACATGATCGTCACGCTGTCGCAGAGGCGCTCGGCCTCCTCGATGTAGTGCGTGGACATCAGGATGCTCGTGCCCTCGCTCCGCAAGAGATCGATCAGCGCCCACAGCTCTTGGCGGACCTGCGGGTCCAGACCCACTGTCGGCTCGTCGAGCAGCACCAGGCGGGGGTTGTGCACGAGCCCGCGAGCGATCAGCAGCCGCCGGCGCATCCCTCCGGAGAGCTTGTCGACCTTCGTGGTGCGGCGATCGGTGAGATTGGCGATCTTCAGCGCGCGCTCGACGGCGGCTTTGCGGTTCGCGCGCTCGACCCGATAGAGGTGGGCGAAGACGAGCAGGTTCTGCTCGACCGTCAGCGTGACGTCGAGGTTGTCGAGCTGCGGGACGACGCCGCACGCGGCGCGCGCGACCTTCGACTCCTTGGGCAGCTTGAAGCCGAGGATCTCGATCTCCCCCGCGTCGGGGATCGCCTGCGCGGTGAGCAGGCGCATCGTGGTCGACTTGCCCGCGCCGTTGGGGCCGAGCAGTCCGACGCACGTCCCCTCAGGGACGTCGAGATCGAGGTGATTTACAGCGGTGAGCTCGCCGAAGCGCTTGACGACGCCGCGCAATGTGAGGGCGGACACGCCCTCCAGAGTGTCACGCGGCGGCGCGCAGTTCGGTACGGGAAGCCGCCGAAACCAGGGCCTCGAAGAGCGCCCGGTGGGCGACCATCGTCTCCGCGTGCCACTGGACGCCGACGACGAAGCCGTCGCCCTCGATCGCCTCGATCGTCCCGTCCGGCGCCGTCGCGGCCACCCGCAGGCCCTCGCCGAGCTCGTCCACCGCCTGGTGGTGGAAGGAGTTCACGGCCAGCGTCCGGGTTCGAACCATGCGGTGCAGACGCGAATGCGGGACGACCTGGACCTCATGCGTCGCCTCGGTCGCCAGGGCGGTCTGGCGGTGCCCCGGGACGTGCTGGCGCAGCGTCCCGCCGCAGGCGACGTTCAGCGCCTGGCTGCCGCGGCAGATCGCCAGGATCGGCAGGCCGCGCTGCAGGCTCAGCTTCACGAGGCTCAGCTCGAAGGCGTCCAGGCTGGGCTCGGTCGGGCCGAGCTCCACGTGGCGCTCATCCGCGCCGTACGCGGCCGGGTCGAGGTCAGGACCGCCCGACAGGCAGATGCCGTCGAGGCGTTCGATGAGCGGCGCGAGGTGGTCCGTGCCGACGGGAGGCAGGACCACCGGGATCGCCCCCGCGGCGTCGAGCGTGCGCAGATAGGTCATCCCCAGCGCCATCTCGGGATGGGCAGGCTCGCCGTGGCGGCGCGTGGTCGCGAGGCGGCTAGGCCGCAGTTCCGAGGTGGTGACGCCAATGAGGGGGCGCATGCCCACATCATCGGCGGAACTTGCGGGATTCCGCACCCACCTTTGGTCCAAGCTTTCACAAGTTGGTTTCGCCATACGGTCGGGTTCTAAGCTGCTGGCGCGATGTCGAGTTCCTACATCTACACGATGTACAAGCTGAGCCGGACGCACCCTCCGGACAAGACCGTCCTGAAGGACATCAACCTCAGCTTCTACCCCGGGGCCAAGATCGGCGTGCTCGGTCTCAACGGCTCCGGCAAATCCACGTTGCTGCGGATCATGGCCGGCATCGATCAGGACTATCGCGGCGAGGCGCAGCTCGCCCCGGGCGCGTCCGTCGGGCTCCTCTCTCAGGAGCCGGACCTCGACGAGTCCAAGGACGTGCGGGGGAACGTCGAGGACGGCGTGCGCCCCATGCGCGACCTCCTGGACCGTTTCAACGAGCTGTCCATGAACTACTCCGACGAGACCGCCGACGAGTTCGGCAAGCTCCAGGACAAGATCGACGCCGCCGGCGCCTGGGAGCTCGATTCGATGCTCGACCAGGCGATGGACGCCCTGCGCTGTCCCCCGGGCGATTCTCCGGTCACCTCCTTGAGCGGTGGCGAGCGGCGGCGTGTCGCGCTCGCCCGCCTGCTGCTCTCCAAGCCCGACCTGCTGCTGCTCGACGAGCCGACCAACCACCTGGACGCCGAGTCCGTGGCGTGGCTCGAGCAGCACCTCGCCGACTACGAGGGCACGATCGTGGCCGTCACCCACGATCGCTACTTCCTCGACAACGTCGCGAACTGGATCCTCGAGCTCGATCGCGGCGCCGGGCTGCCCTTCAAGGGCAACTACTCGGCCTGGCTCGAGCAGAAGCAGAAGCGACTCGCGATGGAGGAGAAGTCCGAGTCGGCGCGCCAGCGCACGATCAAGCAAGAGCTCGAGTGGGTGCGGACGAACCCCAAGGGCCGCCGTACGAAGTCCCAGGCTCGCCTGAATCGCTACGAGGCCCTGCTGGCCGAGGAGCGCAACGCGAACCTCGACGAGGCTCAGATCCACATCCCGCCCGGGCCGCGCCTGGGTGGCACGGTGATCGAGGCGTCACATCTGCGCAAGGGCTTCGGCGACCGTCTGCTGATCGAGGATCTCTCCTTCATGCTGCCGCCCGCGGGCATCGTCGGCGTGATCGGCCCCAACGGCGCCGGCAAGACGACGCTGTTCCGGACGATCGTCGGGCAGGAGACGCCCGACTCCGGCTCCTTGCGGTTGGGCGAGACCGTCGACCTGGCCTACGTCGACCAGTCCCGTGATGCCCTCGACCCCGACAAGACGGTCTGGGAAGAGATCTCCGAGGGCTACGAGCACATCAAGGTCGGCGACCGCGAGCTGAACTCCCGCGCTTACGTGGCGGGCTTCAACTTCAAGGGCACCGACCAGCAGCGCAAGGTCGGCGTGCTTTCCGGCGGTGAGCGCAACCGCGTCCACCTCGCCAAGCTGCTGCGCCGCGGCGGCAACGTCCTGCTGTTGGACGAGCCGACCAACGACCTCGACGTGGACACGCTGCGAGCTCTGGAGGACGCGCTCCTGGCGTTCCCGGGATGCGCGGTGATCATCTCCCACGATCGCTGGTTCCTGGATCGCGTCGCGACCCACGTGCTCGCCTTCGAGGGCGACTCGCAGGTGGTCTGGTTCGAAGGCAACTTCGAGGCCTACGAGGAGCACCGCCACCAGCGCCTCGGCGCCGAGGCCGACCGCCCGCACCGCATCTCCTACAAGAAGCTCACCCGCGCTTAGGGCCGCACGAGCACGCTCGCGACGCGCGAGCTGGCCGGCGCGTAGGGGAATCGAGAATCACCGTGGATGACGGCCCGGAAGCGATACCGGGTCGTCTGAAACGTCCTCATGAACCGGTAGCGCGCGCTGAATCGGCCGTTGTGAAGCCGGACCGTCTTGAACGGGATCCACTTCGTGCCATCGCGGGCTTGAAGCTCGACGTCGGTCGCGGCATCGGTGCCCGGCACAGAGCCGGACAGCCGGATCGATTTGTGGTTTCGGGTGGCGGCGGGCGACGCGGAGAACTGCAGCGGTGCTTTGACGACGACCTTGATCGTGGTCGTCTGATCTCCGTGCGTGAGCCTCACCTCCCGCGACGTCCCCTTGGGAAGCTTGACCGTTATGCGTCCCTGCGAATCGCTGAAGACCGGCGTGTCGAGCACGAACGGCGCGCCCATGATCGCGGGACGCACCGCCACCCCAACCTTGACGCCTGCTAGCGGGTTGCCCGCGACATCGCGCGCTCTCGCTCGAACGACCGTCGTCTTGTTGTACGTCGCCGTGAGCGTCGACCATTCGGCGACGAGCCGAACCAGCGGCTCAGGGGCGGGCGTGACGACCGGCGGGTCGGGCGCGTTCCTGACCCAGACCTCGTAAGGCCTGCTGATCGAGCGGTTTCCCGCAACGTCCTCGAGCTCGAAGGTCAGCGTGTGCTCGCCGTCAGCGAGCCCGCGCGTGTCGATCTCCAACTCCTGAGTACCGCTCAGCGGGCAGGGCACGGCGAACGCGTATGGCTGCGAGCAGAGCGCCTTCCCACGCACGTACTCGCCACCGTCGACGAGCACGCTCACCTGGCGGACCCCACCGCCGTTATCCGCGAACGACGTGCGCACAGTTACCGTTCCACTGAGCGCACCGCCGCCAATCGCGCTCTCACCCACGCCGGTCACACGTGGATTCACGATGTCCCTGAGCACCATCTCCATCCGGTAGAACCGCACCCAACTGTTTCCACATTCGCTGAGACACTGGAGCGAGAACTGGAGCGCATCCGCGTCAAGACCTCCGAACGCGCGCCCATTCACAGCCCCACCGCGAAGGTCGGGCGAGTATTCAAGTGTCGGTGTGGCCCTCCCCAGCGTTCGCGCGACGAGGGTGTAGTAGGCGGCTCCTTCCAGCTGACCCGCTCGCCAGATGCGGACGCCCGCGATCCGCGTGTCGGTCGGGGCACCGAACGTCCATTGAATGTATGCCGCAGAGCGTGTGTCCGCGCCGAAGCCCCGGCCCTGCTCGCATTCGTTGGCACCGAACGCGTCCAACCTGACCCATCCAGAGAGGGGCTGAGGGCCGGATCCGGTGGAGCACATCGGAACGACATACGTCTGGGGTGGGTCCGCGCCCCACGCCGGCTGCGGGGTCGCGGCGAGCACCGCCGCGGCGAGCAAAGCCACGCTCTTCATCGCGTGCCTCGTTTCGCCTGGACGAGCACGCTGACCGTGGTCGAGTGCCCGGCCGCATAGGGAAGATCTGGCGCTGCATCGACAACCGCTCGAAAGCGATAGAGACTCGTGGTCGGCGTGCCGGTGAACCGGTAGCGCGCAGCGAAGCGGCCGCGTTTGAGCGCGACCGACTTGAACGGCACCCATTCGTCGCGGGCCCAGGCTTGCAGCGTGATCCGCGCCTGCGCAGCCCCAGCGTCCGGAATTCGCCCACTGAACCGAACCGTCTGCCCGTTCCGAACCCTGCGGCGATCCACGGCGAGTTGCACTGGTGCGATGACGAGCAACCTGACCGTCGCCACCGCGCCCGCATACGAAAGGAGCACCTCGCGCGATGGCCCCTTCGGGAGCATCGCCATGAAGCGACCATGCGCGTCGGCGTTCGCCGCCACCAGCGGGTGCCACGCGCCGTTCCCGACGCGCGCCGCGACATCGACTCGCGCTCCCGGCGCCGGCGAGCCGTCCGCGCTACGCGCCGTGCCGGTGACCTTCACGGTTGCGTACGGGACCGTCCGTGTGTTCGCCCCGTCGACGGTCAGCACGCCGTCCCCACTCGCGCTCGGATCAGACGACGGTGCGGCCACAGGCGGCGGACCGGTCCTGACGACGAACGGGCCGACATGTGAGCGGTTGCCCGCCGCGTCGTTCAGCGTCGCGAACACGGAGTGATAGCCGGGCGAGAGGCCCTGCGCTTCGAGATCGATCACGCCTTCCCTCGCGCACGGCACAATCGCGACGAACGGGAGATGACAGCTTCCGCCGCCCACGTCGAGCTCACCTCCACTCGTGCCATCGACTTCCAAGCGGACGCTTTGCACACCGCCGCCCGAATCCTCGAAGCGGAACGCCCGGTTCTCGGCGTCGAACACGCCCGTCGGTGGCAGCACGTCTCTCAGCCATGTCTCGACGCGCGCCACGCGCAGGGACGCCGCCGCCGAACATGGCGTCGCGCACCCGAACTCGTAGGTGAACGAGTTCACGCCGGGTCGCACATAGCCGAATCGATCAGGCAGCAATCGCCAAGGCAATCCCTCAGCGCCCACGTCGTCTCGGTAGAGGAGCTGCGCTTCCGGATCCCCGTCGGCCTTGATGCCGCTGAACACGACCGACTCGATGGTGACGCCGGTAGGGACCGACAGCGTCCACCGTCCGGAGTGACCAGGCCCGCTCAGCTGGAATCCGAGCCCACGGCCGGCGGCGCACGCTTCGAAGCCCGCTCCCGACGCTGACCAGCCGTCCATCGGCAGCAAGCGGCTCCCGTCACTGCAGCCGAGGACCAGGTACCCGTACGGCGGCTCATCCGCCCGCGCGGCTGCTGGCCCGGTCAAGGCCAGCGCGACGCTCACGATCAACCATCTCCACATGGCCCTGATAGGTCACCCCGCGAGAACTTCGCCCCAACTGAGATGCGAGTCTCTCCGTTCAGGCTCTTCTGCGCAACCGACGGTCCGTGAGGGCGTCGCCTGCCCAGACGGTTAGGCCGAGGGTTGACCGTCGACTGGCGGCAGGGGTACGGTCGTCCAAACCCCATGCCGGCATTCACGAAGAGACTGTCCCGGGCCGCGTTCGGCGCCTGCCTGGTGCTTGCGGCGATCGCCTTCAGCGGTTGTATCGCGATCAAGGAAGAGAGCGCGTCCCAACGCGCGGCGGGTGCGGTCACGCTCCACGTGAAGATCTGCGCCAACGACCAAGACGGGACCCGTTACCAGGACTGCAAACCGGCGACGGCGGGGTCCACCGCCGAGAATGACAACGGGCAAGACGTCATCGCGCCGTCGCCGCTGCCCGGCAACGGGCAGGTGTTCATCGGCTTCCGTGTTCCCGATGGCACCGGTGCACCGGCGAGTTTCCGGAATGACGATGGGCGCCTGACCTTTGCCCAGAGCCCGGGTTACTCCGATGCGCTGACCGCCGAGTACGTACCGGTCGCCGGCTTCCATTGGGTCGGCTACCTCTCGACCGGCACGATCTCGTTCGACGGCACCAACCCCGCGAACTTCGTGATCACCGTCGACCCGGAGTTCATCCTGCCCACAGGTCCGGGCGGCACGCCCTTCGCCGGGCCGTTCCGCTGGCGGCCGGTCATCGGCACCCGCGGGGTCAGCGCGTCGTCACCCGCCGACGCGCCAGTTGATTGCGCCGTTGGCAGCCTCTTCTGCTTCGATTCCCCGCCGCCGAGCACGACGACGGGGCGCGCGACGATCGCCAATCTGTCCACGGCCCTCGTCGTGAGTGACTTCGCTGTTCGGGCGCCAGACGCTCTGTCCGCCCCTCCCGGGCAGACCGCGACGCTGACCTACAGGCTGTCGAATCAGGACGCCGCGAACAGAGGGGCACCCACGCTCACGCTGAAGGCGACCACCACAATTCCGGGCGCCCAGCCGCAACTCGGCGCGACGGTGATCGCGATCCCACGCAACGCCAGCACCACGGCGACGGTGACCCTCCCGGTGCCGCCGGGCACGCCCGTGGGCACGTATGACGTCGTGCTGACGGCGACCGGGAACAGCGTGCCCGCCGGCGCCGACATCCCGAAATCGGCGACCGCGAAGCTGACCGTGGTCGACAAGACCGCGCCGGCGATCCGCGTCAGCAGCCCCGGCGATACGACGTACTCGGTCGGCCAGGGCGTGACGGCCGACTACGGCTGCACCGACGAAGCGGGCGGGTCGGGCGTCGCGTCCTGCGCGGGTCCGGTGCCGTCCGGCGCGGCGATCGACACGTCGACCCCCGGCACGTTCGACTTCACCGTCACGGGTAAGGACAACGCCGGGAACTCCGCATCGGCGTCGAAGAGCTACACCGTGGCCGCGCCGCCGCCACCGCCGCCCGTGGTGGTGGCCAGCGTGCCACCCGGCCGCGTGAACGTGACGCTGGCGTTCCTGTTCCCGTCGGCGGCGGCGTCGACGAAGTTCACGGTCCTTCAGGTCAAGGGCGTGCCGTCGGGCTCGACCGTCGTGGCGACCTGCAAGGGCGGGGGCTGCCCGACCAAGAAGGTCAAGGGCAAGAAGCAGAACGTGGTCTTCACGAAGAAGAACGCATCGGGGACGGTCAACCTCACGCCGTTCCGCAACAAGGCGCTGCGGGCGGGAGCGGTGCTCACGGTCACGGTGACCAAGCCGGGCTCGTTCGGCATGGTCAAGACGCTCGCGGTCAAGAAGAACAAGAAGCCGATCCTCTCGACGAGTTGTCTGCAGCCGAACTCGAGCACGGCGAAAGCCAGTTGCAGTAGCTGAGGTCAGTCGTCCGGGCGCTGACCGTTGGTCGGCGCCCGATCCCCGGGCGTGTGCGTGCATCGGTCAAACCCGCTTGACGCATTCAAAACCTGACGAGTACCGTCGGGGCCGCAGCATGGGCTGACGCGGAAGGATCCGGGAGGGCAGATGTGGGGTTCGTTGAGGGCACGCTTCGTCGTGGCTGCGTTGGCGGTCGTTGTCGTGGCGGGTGGCGGGGCGAGTGGTGCGCGGGCGGCGGACGGGGATCTGTTCGTCGACGGGTGCTTGGCGCGGGTGGCGTTTACCGGGTGTCCGGCCGGGTTGCCGGCGAACCCGGTGGGCGTGGCGATCAGCCCGGACGGGCGGCAGGTCTATGCGGGTGTGGGCACGGCGGGGCTCTTCACGGGGTTGCAGATCTTCGATCGCAACGCGCAGACCGGGACGCTGGCTGTGCGGCAGGGTGTCGGTGGGTGTTTCGTGGCGACGAACTCCGCCGCGGCGTGCACGAAGGTGGGCGGGGCGAACAATCCGACCCACGCGTATGACGTCGCGGTCAGTCCGGACGGGCTGAACGTCTATCTCGCGACGCTCCGGGGCGCGCTGCTGAGCTTCGCCCGCACACCGGAGACGGGGGCGTTGCGCTACGTGAACTGCGTCGGGATCGGGGCGGGGTGCACGCCGCTGACCGGCGGACAGGAGGTCGGGAGCGTGGCGGTGAGTCCGGACAGCCGGAACGTGTACGTGCGGGGTACGAACGGGCTCGCGGTGCTGGATCGGATCGGCGCGAGCGGGGCGGTCGTGCAGAAGCCGGCGTTCGACGGGTGCTTCAATGAGGGCGACGTCGACAATTGCCAGAACGTCGACGGGCTGGCAGGGGACGGTTGGAAACTCGCCGTGTCCCCTGACGGTGCGCAGGTCTACGTCGCGTTCGGGGTTCCCGGCGGCGTCTCGATCTTCAATCGGGCGGCGGACGGGACGCTCACGCAGCGGCCCGGGACGTGCGTCAGCTCCACGGGCGCCAGTGGGGGCGCGGGCCTCCGTTGCATCAACGGCAACGACGGGCTCGGGGCCACGTACGTCGTCACGATCTCACCGGACGGCCGCACGGTCTATGCGGGCGGGGCGGGCGGGCTGACGGCGTTCAATCGCACCGGCGGTGGAGGACTCGCGCAGGCCGGCTGTTACGGCGCCGCGGCAGGGTGCACGCCGGTGCCGGTCGGCCTGGCCAGCGTGATCGACGTCGCCGCGACCCCGGACAGCAATGAGCTCGTCGCCGCCGCGTTCGGCACGTCGACGCTGGTCTCGTTCACGCGCAACGCGGCGACCAGTGCGCTGACGCTGCGCCCGGGAGCGCGCGGGTGCCTCTCGAGTTCCGGCAGCACGGGAAGGTGCCTCGCGCTGGGGCAGGTCGGCGAGGACTGGATGCGGATCGCGATGGACCCGCTCCAGCCGCGCTTCTATGTCACGAGCGCGCTGGGGATGCTGGCGACCGTGACGCGCGACTACGCGCCGACCTGCGAGTCCGTCAATGTCGAGACGCTGGTCAATACCGCCGTTTCGATCCCGCTGGCGTGTTCGGACATCAACGGCGACGCGTACTCGATCGAGAAGGCGAACGCCCCGACGGCCGGGCAGATCGGCGAGATCGTCAACGGGGCGGTGTTCTTCAATCCGTTCGGCAGCTTCGTCGGGTCGGACACGTTCACCTATCGGGCCGTGACCCCGACCCGCGGGGTGGCGGGACCGCCGGCGACCGTCGGCGTCAACGTGGTGGCGCCCGCGGCCCCGATACCGAACCCGAGTGGCCTCGACAACGACCGCGACGGCTTCAACGCCGGGCTCGACTGCAATGACAACAACGCGGCGATCCGGCCGGGCGCGGTCGAGATCAGGGGCAACAACTTCGACGAGAACTGCGACGGGCTGGCGGAACCGTTCCCGACGCTCACGTCGGGCGTCGTGAGCAAGTGGAACGTCAAGAGCACGCGGTTCACGCTGACCACGCTGCAGGTCACGCAGCAGTTCCCCAAGGGCTGGAAGGCCAAGATCTACTGCAAGGGCAAGCGCTGCGCGTTCAAGTCAAAAGCGCTGAAGGCCGGCAAGGTCAAGAAGAGCGCGTCGACGATCATCAGCTCGCTGAGCAAGTCGCAACGGCGGTTCCGGGCGGGGCAGACCGTCGAGATCTGGGTCAGTGCGCCGAACTTCAACACCAAGGTCGCGCGCCTGGTCCTGAAGAAGAGCAAGATCCCGGTGACCGAGCCGTTCTGCGTGCTGCCGGGCCAGACCAAGGTGCAGAAGACCTGCTCCTGAGCCTTTCCTGAGGGCGGCTGGACGGCCAACCGGCGTCCGGCCGCCCCCGGATGCTGTTACCTTCGCGGCCGTCAATGGTCTCCGTCGTGGTCTGCCTCGTCCTGGGGCTGGTGATGGTCGCTGCCGCCGCATCCAAGGCTGCGGGCGGGAGTGCCGCACGGGCCGCGCTCGCGACCTACGGGTTGCGTTCGCCGCGTCTCGCGTTCGCCGTGTGGGTCGCGCTGATCGGCACCGAACTGGTGCTCGGGATCGCGGTGGGCGCCGGATCGACCCTCGCCGCCAACGCCGGCGCGCTGCTGTTCGCCGGCGCGACCGCGGTGCAGGTCGGCGCGATCCTCAGCGGGCGTACCGGAGCGCCGTGCGGATGCTTCGGAGCGAAGGGGACGGTCGGCAAGGCGTCTGCCGGCCGCGCCGCGGCGCTGGCCGCCGCGCTCGCGCTGGCTCCCGTCCTCCCCCGCACCGAGCCGAGCACCGACCAATGGCTCGCGATCGGGCTCGCCGCGGCGCTGCTCGGCCTGATCGCGCTCGCGGTCGTGGTGCTCGCCCTCGCCCGCGAGGTCGGGATGCTGCGGCTCTCCGTCGCCCCGAAAGGCGCGCTCGAAGTCGCCCACGAAGGCCCGGAGGTCGGCGCCCGCAGCGCCCTCGCCACCCGCTTCGAGCTCGCCCAGGGCCGGATCGCGCTCGCCGTCTTCACCTCCGAGGGCTGCGGGATGTGCCGCGTGCTCGCGCCCGCGATCGCCGCCTTCGGCCGACACCCCAGCGTGATCCTGCGCACCTTCGACGAGGTCGGCGACGCCGACGCCTGGGCCGCCGCGGACGTTCCCGGAAGCCCGTTCGCCGTCGCGCTCGACGCGGACGGCACGGTGCTGGCGAAGGGCACGTTCAACACCGGCGCGCAGCTGGAGTCCGTCCTCGCGACCGCCGAACGCCGCCGCGGCGCGGTGCGCGCATGAGCGACCCTGGCCACCCGATGGCGAGGGCCCATACCCGTGGCCCAGGGGCCCAGACACGGGAGGGTGCCCCGATGAGCGGCGCGCGGATCGCCGACGCGGTCGCGGCGGCGAGCTCGCGCCGCGGCTTCCTGGCCCGCGTCGGCGCCGCGGTGATGGGCGTGGCGGGAGCGAAGACCATCGGTTCGCTCGTCGCTCCCGGCGAAGCCGAGGCGTACCACTTCTGCGGCCACATCTACACGACCGACAGCTGCCCGCACCCGACTGGCCTTCCGCGGATCGACGCCAAGGGCCTGCCGCTGAAGGCCAAGAGCGGACGACCGGTCGACGACCTCGGCCGCTACATCGACGCCACCGGCGCACCGGTCGACGAGGACGGCAACCTGCTCGTCGACGCCGACGGCACGCCGCTCGCGCACGCCACCCGCACCCGTGTGTGCGACGCCACGGCGGTCGAGTACGACTTCAAGCCCCACATCGACGGCGCCTGGTACCGCTGCTGCGGCGGCCACGTGCGCAAGCTCGTCGACTGCTGCGGCCACGTCAAGCACCGGGTCAACGGCGACAAGGCGCTGACCGGCTACTGCTACCACGGCCGCAAGGTCTTCTGCGTCATGTACTACGACACGAAGGTCAAGTGCTGAGCGCGATCGTCATCGCCGCCGCCGTCGTCGCAGGGGTGACGGGCGCGTGGTCGCCGTGCGGGTTCTCGATGGTCGAGACGCTCGCGCCGAGCGGCTACGCCGGCAGGCTCCGGACCACCGCGGTCGCCTGCGCGACGTTCGCGCTCGGTGCGCTCGCGGGAGGAGCGATCACGTTCGGCGGCCTCGCGCTGCTCGGGCAGGCGCTGGGTGCGAACGCGCCGTTCGTCGCCGCCGCGATCGCGCTCGCCGCCGCGGCGGGCGAGGCGCGCGGCGCGCGGATCATGCCGCAGGTCCGCCGGCAGGTGCCTGAGTCGTGGCGGCGCGTCATGCCGGTCCCGCTCGCGGCCGGCCTCTACGGCGTGCTGCTCGGGCTCGGCTTCACGACCTTCATCCTCAGCTTCGCCGTGTGGGCGCTGGCGGGGATCAGCGTCGCCCTCGGCGACCCGCACACCGGCCTCATGATCGGGGTCGCGTTCGGGGCGGGACGAGCGCTGCCCGTGATCGCCCTCGCCCCGTCGGGCGGCGGCGACCTGCACGCCGCGGTGGCCGAGCGTCCGCGCATCCTGCGCGGCCTGCGAACGCTCGACGCGCTCGCCCTGGTCGTGACCGCCGCGGCGCTCGCCGCCACGCCTGCACAGGCCGCCGTCAGGGTCGAGGCCGTCGGCTACGCGGACCCGAGCGTCGACGGGCTCGTCTTCGCGTTCCACCGGCCCGGGGCGGTCGGCGAGTTGCGCAGCCCGGCGGGCATCCAGGTGCTGCCGGGAAACCACCCCGCGGTCGGCGGAGGACGGCTCGCCTACCTCTCCGGCGCGACGGTCGTCGTCGAGAACGTCGCCGCGATCCCCGCCCCCGGCGCCGATGCCCTCGCGGTCAGCACGGACTGGGTCGCGTGGCGCGCCGGCCCGGCGCTCTGGGTCGCGCCGCTCGATCCGACCCAGGGCTTCAACCCGACCCCGGTCGTCACCGGGGCGGTCGGCAAGCCGAGCCTTTCCGGCACGCTGCTCCTCTACGAGCTCGCCGGCCAGATCGAGGTCTATGACCTCGCCACCGGCGTGCGGACCGTGATGCGCCGCGAGCCGCGCGCCGAGTTGCGCGGGCCGTCGCTGCTCGGCAACCGGCTCACGTACATCCGCGCGACGTTCAAACGTCAACAGGTGATGACAGGGCCGTTCTTCCCGCGCAAGGTGAACAGCGACCGGACGCTCTACGGCACCACGCCCACGGCACGGCGCGATGCGGGCCACGAGCCCGGCCGCTTTCCCGCCGAAGGCCACATCAACAAGCCGCTGTGGGAGAACCCGCCGCCCGGCGTCCATGACACGCTGACCACGACCGCCACCGCGGACACCGCGGTCTACGTCACCCGCGTCCGTCAACTGCGCGGGCAGAACGCCACCGCCGACATCCTCCGGATCGACCTCTGACGCTTGGTCGCCGCCGGGTGGGGGTAGGCGCGCGAACAAGCGATTGGAGGATCAATGATGCGACTTCGTTGGCTGCCGGTGGGGGCAGCCATGGCCGTGGTGGCGTTGTCCGCGCCACCAGCACGTGCGCAGGACAAGCAGCCGACGGCGACCGGCACGGGCGGTGCCGCCGCGAGCGTCGACCCGCTGGCGACCAACGCCGCGATCGACGTGCTCTCGCGCGGCGGCAACGCGTTCGACGCGGCGATCGCCGCCGCGAGCGTGCTGGGTGTCGTCGAGCCCTACAGCTGCGGCATCGGCGGCGGCGGCTTCATGACCATCCGCGACGGGCGCAGTGGCAAGATCACGACGCTGGACTCGCGTGAGACCGCGCCGCAGAAGATGGTCCCGAACTCGTTCTTCATCAACGGCGTGCCGCCCACGGACGCGCAGTTCCCGATCAACCGCTACAGCGGCTTGAGCACCGGCGTGCCCGGCACGCCCGCGCTGTGGGACTACGTCCTGCACCGGTACGGCACCTACTCGCTCGGCCGCGCGCTGGCGTACGGCGCCAACGTCGCGCGCAAGGGCTTCACGGTCGACCAGACGTTCTTCGACCAGACGACGCCCAACGCGCCGTACTTCGACGACGTGCCCTCGACGGCGGCGATCTACCTCGACGCCGACGGCACCCCGCACGACGTCGGGACGACGGTCACCAACCCCGACCTGGCCAAGACCTACGAGCTGCTCGGCCGCTACGGCACCAAGCGGGCGTTCTACCGCGGCCCGATCGGTGAAGCGATCGTCAAGGCGGCCGACACGCCGCCGCTCGCGCCCACCGCCGACCACACCTGGCGGCCGGGTCTGCTCGAACAGAACGACCTCAAGCACTACAACGTCATCCCGCGCGAGCCGGTGCACATCAACTACCGCGGAAACGACATCTACGGGATGCCGCCGGCGTCCTCGGGCGGCACGACCGACCTCGAGGCGCTGAACATCATGCAGTCGCTCCCGCCCGCCGCGAACTCGACGGAGACGCTGTACCGCTACCTCGAGGCCTCGCGCCTGGCCTACGCCGACCGCAACGCGTTCCTCGGCGACCCGGCGTTCGTCGACAACCCGATCGCGGGTCTGCTGGACCCGGGCTACGCCGCGCAGCAGGCGAGCCGGATCGGCCCGACCGCGCCTCCCGGTCCCGTCGCCGCGGGCAACCCGCCCACCTCGGCGCCAGGGGGAAGCGCGGCCTCGATCGACCGCGTCGGCTCGACCACGCACCTCAGCGTGGCCGACAAGAACGGCAACGTCGTCAGCTACACGTTCACGATCGAGCAGACCGGGGGCAACGGCATCGTCGTCCCCGGCTACGGCTTCCTGCTCAACAACGAGCTGACGGACTTCGACATCACGTCCCCCAACCTCGACGCCCCGAACGCGGTGCGGGGCGGCAAGCGCCCGCGCTCGTCGATCGCGCCCACGATCGTGACCAAGGGCGACAAGCCGTTCTTCACGGTCGGCTCGCCGGGTGGCGCCTCGATCATCACGACGGTGCTGCAGACGATCGTCAACCGGATCGATCTCGGGATGTCCCTGCCGGACTCGATCGCCGCGCCGCGCGCCAGCCAGCGCAACTCGGCGACGACCGAGGCCGAGTCGTCCTTCGTGAACTCTCCGGACGGCCAGGCGCTGCTGAACACCTACAAGGAGGCCTACCGGGCGCCGGCGGGTGATGAGATCGGCGCCGCGACGGGCATCGAGTTCGGCCAGACCGCGGGCGGCGGTCACGGCGGCGACGGCGACCATGGCGGTCACGGAGGCCACGGCGATGACGGCCATGGAGGGCACGGCGGCAACGACAACGGCCACGGCCACGGCGGCCCGCACGGCCGCGCGGCCGGTAAGAAGGGCGGCGGGAACGATCACGGCGGCGGCAGCACGTTGACGTTCACCGCCGTCGCCGAGCCCAAGCGCCGCGGCGGCGGCGCCGCGGCGGTCGTCAAGCCGGGGGCGTAGCCACCCAGTCCTCGAGCACCGGCAGGAGGGCGCGGGCGTCGTCGACGACGGCGTCCGCGTCCGCCAGCTGGGTGATCGCGAACGGTCCGGTCGCGACCGCGGCCACGCGCACCTCGTCCACCCGCGCGCAGGCGATGTCGTGCGGCGTGTCGCCGATCACCACGGTCCGCGAGCGCTCCCACGGCGGGTCCGAGGCGCGGGCGCGGGCGATCGCCGGCAGCCGCCCGCGATCCTCGTCGTCGGAGCCGAAGCCGCCACGCAGCGCCTCGAAGTAGCGCCCGACCCCCGCGCGTCCGAGCTTGAGCCGCGCGATCGGCTCCAGGTTGCCGGTCACGAGCGAGAGCCGGAACTCCGCGGGCCGCGCCGCCAGCTCGTCGAGCAGCTCGACCATCCCCGGCGCGACGTACGCGCTCAGGTCCGGCGGGCACAGCCGCGCGTACGCCTCGGCGGCGGCGGTCTTGACCTCGTCCCAGCGCGCGTCGATCGCCGCGCCCTCGAGGCCCACCGCACGCAGCAGGTCGCGGGTGATCGCCGCGTCGGTCCGGCCCACGTACTTGACGGCGTCGACGTTCATCACGTCCACTCCGTGCACCGCACCCGCCGCCTCGCGCAGCGCGCGCCCGTGCTCGACGGACGCCTTCTGCAGCAGCGTCCCGTCGATGTCGAAGAGCAGGAGGAGCGTCAGCGCTACCGGCGAAAGTCGATGTCCGGAGCGAGCCGCAGCGCGAACGCCGCGATCAGCTTCGCCGCGTTCTCGACGTCGTCGAGTTGCATCATCTCGACCGACGAGTGCATGTAGCGCAGCGGGACCGAGACGACGCTCGTGGGGATGCCGGCGCGGGTGATGTGGAACGCGTCCGCGTCCGTGCCCGTGGCCCGTGCGGAGGCGGTGACGGTGAACGGGATGCCCTCCGCCTCACCCGCCTCATAGAGCAGCTCGAACACACGCGGATCGAGCGTCGACCCGCGCGTCAGCACCGGCCCGCCGCCGAAGCGATGGCGGCCCAGCTCCTGCTCGGACAGGCCCGGCTGGTCGGTCGCGAAGGTCACGTCGACCGCGATCGCCACGTCCGGGTTCAGCGAGTACGCCGACGTGCGCGCGCCGCCGAAGGTGATCTCCTCCTGCGTGACCGCGAGGGCGTAGACGTCGCCCGGCGCGCCGCCCGCCTCGGAGACGATCCGCGCGGCCTCCAGCGCGACGTAGCAACCGATCCGGTTGTCCATCGAGCGCGACACGAAGCGGTTGTTGGGAAACTCGACCGGCTCGGCGTCGATCACCGCGACGTCACCCACGCGAACGCGCCCACGGGCCTCGTCGCCGTCCTTCGCGCCGATGTCGATGTGCAGGTCCTTCAGCTGCGGGACGCGCTTGCGGTCGTCGTCCTTCATCAGGTGGATCGGCTTCTTGCCGACGACGCCCACGACGACGCCGGAGCGCGTCGAGATCGCCACCCGCTGGCCGACCAGCACGACCGGATCCCACCCGCCGACGCCGGTGAACCAGAGGAACCCGTCGTCGTCGATGTGGTGGACGATCAGGCCGATCTCGTCGATGTGCCCGACGATCGCGACCGACCGGCCCTCGCCGGTTCCAGGCACCCGTGCGACGGTGGAGCCCACCGTGTCGTAGGTGACCTCGGCGAAGGCGCCCGCGGCTTCGCGGAAGACCGCGGCCGGGGCCTGCTCGTAACCGGACGGACCGGCTGCGGTCACGAGCTTGTAGAGGGTCTCTGGCATCCCCATGGCGATCGGGGACTCTAGCGCCGACCTCCCGCCACACGTGGGGAGCGCTCCCCATGGAGTCCCCTGCAAACACGGCGCATGCTGGCGGCATGAGCCTCGTCCTGTGTGGTGTCGACGACACCGAAACCGGCACCACGGTGATGGCGGCGGCCAAGGCGGCCGCCGACCGTGCCGGTGCCATGCTCCTGCTGACCCACGTCTCGACCAGCCATTGGGGCGCGGACGTGCCCGCGTTCCACGCGGACGCCGGCGCGACCGCACGCATCGTCGAGCACGGCCCGCCCGCCCAGCGGATCCTCGCCGTCGCCGACGGCCATCACGCCGAACTGATCGTCGTCGGCACGCGCGCGAAGCGCTTCAACAGCGTCGCCAAGCACATCGCCAAGCGTGCCAGCTGCCCGGTGATGATCGTCGGGCCGGCGGCGGATCCGGAGGCCGAGCCCGTCACCCGCCCGAGCTTCGACCGCGGCCTGCTGCGGAGCGCAACCACCCCCGTGGTGGTGCTCCCCCCGGCGTAGTTGGGTACTGGCCCGGATCGAAACCTGACGCGCGGCCACCAGACTGGAGCGAATGTCGATGTTCTGGCGCGTCGTGATCGTCAACGCCCTCGTGGTGGTCGGCGCCGTGCTCGCGCTCGTCGTCACCCCGGCGAGCGTCAGCGCGACGCCGACGGCCGCGGAGATCGAGGTGCTCGTGACCGGCGGAGTCCTGGTCATCGTGCTCAACGTCCTGCTGCTGCGCCGGATCTTCGTCCCGCTCGAGCGGCTCACGGGCACGATGCGCCGCGTCGATCCGCACGATCCCGGCCGCCGCGTCGCGATCCGCCGCCCGGCCGCCGAAGTGCGTGAGCTGGCGAAGGCGTTCAACGACATGCTCGACCGCCTCGAGGCCGAGCGCCACGGCAGTGCGCGCCGCGCGCTCGCCGCCACCGAGGCCGAACGGGTGCGCGTCGCCCGCGAGCTGCACGACCAGGTGGGACAGACGCTGACCGGCGTCGTGCTCGCCCTGGAGGAGATCCACCGGCGCGCGCCGGCCAACCTGCACGGGGACATCGTGGAGGCGCAGGAGGCCGCGCGCGCCGGCGTGGAAGAGGTGCGCGAGATCGCGCGCGGGCTGCGGCCGGGAGCGCTGGAGGAGCTCGGCCTGCGCAGCGCGCTGACCACGCTGGCGAACAGCTTCACCGGCCTGCGCGTACGCCACTCCGTCCACACCGATCTGCCGGTGCTCAGCCCCGACCAGGACCTCGCGGTCTACCGCGTCGCCCAGGAGAGCCTGACCAACGTCGCGCGCCACGCGCAGGCGCGCACGGCGCAGCTCGAGCTCGAGGAGGAGGACGGCGCGGTCGTCCTGCGCGTGTCCGACGACGGCTGCGGCATCCCCGTGATCCACACCACCGCGACCGACGGCGGCGTCGGGGGTATGCGCGAGCGGGCGCTGCTGGCGGGCGGGCGGCTGCGGGTGCGCGCGCTGCCCGAGCGCGGGACCGAAGTACGGCTGGACCTGTGGCCGTCCCCCTGACGACGCGAATCCTCCTCGCGGACGACCATACGGTCGTCCGCCGCGGCCTGAAGATGGTGCTCGAGGCGCAGCCGGACCTGAAGGTCGTGGCCGAGGCCGGCGACGGGATCGAGGCCGTGGAGCGCGGGTTGCGCGAGCCGGTCGACCTGGCGGTGATCGACGTCGCGATGCCGCGGCGCACCGGCCTGGACGCGGCGCGCGAGCTGCTCAAGCATCGCCCGGAGATGCGCATCCTGATGCTCTCGATGCACGACGTCGAGGAGTTTTGCTTTCAGGCGCTGAAGGCGGGCGCGTCGGGCTACGTGCTCAAGACGGTCGCCGACAAGGAGCTCGTCGACGCCTGCCGGGCCGCGATGCGCGGCGAGCCGTTCCTCTCACCGCCGACGATCCGCACGCTGATGCGCGCGCACCTCGACGACCTCGAGAGCCCGCTCACCCCGCGCGAGCTCGAGGTGGTCAAGCTGATCGCCGAGGCGCACACGACCGACCAGATCGCCGAGCTGCTGGTGATCAGCCCGCGCACGGTCGAGCGCCACCGCGAGAACATCCTGGCCAAGCTCGGGATGCGCGACCGCGTGCAGATCACCCGCTGGGCGATCCGTCACGGGCTGATCGAGGCGTAGCGCGCGTAGACCGCGGCGCAGCGCCGCATGGCGGCCTCGTCGATGTACTCGCCGGGGCCGTGGGAGACGTCGAGACGTCCGCCGCCATAGGCGAAGGCGGGGATGCCGAGCTGGGCGTACCAGCGCGTCTCGAGCACGCCCGGGCAGAGCTCGATGACGGGCGCCGTGCCTTCGATCTCGTTGACGATCTCCGCGAGCGTCTGCGCGTGCTCGGGGTCCGTGGACGCCGACGGCGCGCGCTGCAGGATCTCGACACGCGCGTCCTCCCCGACGAGCTTCGTGATCCGTTCGATCTCGGTCTCGAGGTCCTCGTCCGGGTTGAAGCGGCGGTCGACGGAGAACCACGCCTCGCCGGGCACGACGTTGAAGTTGGCGCCGCTCCCGGAGGTCCCTCCCACGACCAGCATCGAGTCGCGAGCGAACAGCTCGCGCGCCAGCTCGGTCAGCGGCGCGGCGCCGCGGACCAGCTTCTCGAACGCGTTCTCACCCGTGTTCGCGTAGCCGACGTGCGCTTCGCGACCTTCGAACGAGATCCGCATGGTGATCGCGCCGCGGCAGCCGTTCCAGATCACGCCGCCGGTCGGCTCGGCGGTGAGCATCGCGACCGCGGACGGGTCGATCAGCCCGGCCTCGCGCAGGTACCCGGAGCCGACGGCGCTGCCGGTCTCCTCGTCGCAGACGAAGTGCAGCCCGATGCGGGTGTCGCCGAGCAGCCCGAGCTCGCGCGCCGCCGCGGCGCCGTAGAGCATGCTCACGAGGCCGCCCTTCATGTCCGCGGTCCCGCGCCCGATGATCCGGCCGCCCTCACGGCGTGGCTCGAACTGCTGCCGGCTCTGGGCCGGAACGACGTCGAAGTGTCCGTGGAAGTACACGAGCCGCGCACCGGAGCCGACGCTCCCGCGGACGATGCACGCGTCGTCGCCGAGCTCGATCAGCTCAGGAGCGAAGTCCAGGCGCTCGAGCGCGTCGCGCAGCACCGCGCCGCACTCGCGCAACCCGCGCCCGGGCGGGTTCTCGGTGTCGATGGCGACGAGCCGCATCACCAGCTCCGCCATCTCGTCGGCCCGCGCGTCGAGCCATGCGGTGAGGTCGTCCATCCCGGACACTCTGACCTGATCGTCTGCCCGATGAGCCCTTGCGGATGCGCGGCGCGTCCGTAGGCTCCCGGCCGACGATTCCGGCGAGGAGGACTGATGGATCGGCAGCGCGACACGACGGCTGAGATGGCCCCCGAGGCGCCGGCGGCCGTCGCGGCCCCGCAGTTCGGTGGGCCGATGCCGTCCGGGCCGGTCTCGATGGCCTCGCTCGCTCGCCAGGGCACCGACGGTCGCGCGTCGGCGATGCGCGCGCTCCAGGCCGGCGCGGGCAATGCCGCGGTGCTGCGGATGCTCGACGCGCACATCTGCGGGCCGGGCTGCGGGCACACACTCGCCCGCACCGCCCACGTCTGCGGGCCGGGCTGCGGCCACGAGGTGCTGCCGGCCGCCGCGTACGACGGCGGCGGGAAGTTCGACAAGGGCCGCGAGGTCGCGGGCGGCGAGATCGTCCAGCGCAACGCCTTCTCGATCGACATCGGCGTCGGGCGCGCGCCGATCCCGCCCGCCCCGCCGATCCCGGTCGCGGCCTCCTCCGACCGCGCCGAGGGGTCCGAGCCGTCCAGCCCCGCGGAGGTGCCCGAGGCCGGCGCCGCGCCCGCGACCGCCCCTCCGGCGGGCGAGCAGGCGACGCCCGGCAACGAGAGCGCCGCCGCGTCCGCCGGACCCGCCCCGGCCGCCGCCGCCGGAGCC
>NZ_JAPDOD010000030.1 GCF_027587205.1 Solirubrobacter ginsenosidimutans | reverse complement strand
CTAGCTTCGCGACAGGAACGCGAGGGTGCTCTGACGCGCGGCCGCCATTGCGAGCAGCCGCAATTCGCGCAAAGCGCTAGTGATGGTCTGCGGACCCGGCGACCTCCTCGTCCGAAGCGGACGCCCCGCGGGCAGTGTTTCGGACGCCCTCAGAAGTCCAATCTTGCGCATTCGCGCCGGAGGCTCGCGCTCGGTGGCGGCGTACGATGACCGCCGATGACCGGGCCGAGAAAATCTCGCCAGGCGCCCTGGCGCGAGTGGCCGCCCGCCGAGAAGGCCGCTCACCTCCTCGCTACGCGCGAGATCACCGACGGCGCGTGGACGTCGGAGCCGCGTCTGCCTCGCGAGAAGCGCTCGGACTTTGTGCGCCGCATCCTGCTCGGCGAGACGCCGGAATCCGAGCCGGAGACGCCGGAGTCCGAGCCCGAGACGCCCCGGGCCGAGCCGGAGACGCCTGAGGCCGAAGCCACAGAGCTGGCCGGCACGAAGCGCGGGTACTACCTTCTCAACGCTGATGGCGGCAACCGCGGGGACCCATTGGGGCCGCGCGGCGATTGGTGCGCTGTTGCGAACGCGCCGTTTGGAGACCGTGGCTCAGATCTCGAAGGCAATCGGCCCTGCCACCCACAACGTCGCGGAGTACCAAGCGTTGATCGAGGGATTGAAGCTCGCGCGCGGGTACGGGGTCCAGCAAATCCGGGTTTACATGGACTCTGAGATCGTGGTTGACCAAGTCAATGGTGTCTCGGCCGTGCGAAAAGCACATCTCGGTGAGCTACACAAACAGGCGCGAGGCCTCGTCGCTCAGTTCAAGAGCTTTCGCATCAGCTGGGTGCCCCGGGAGCTGAACGCCGAGGCAGACCGACTCGTGAACGCTGCTCTCGGCGCGCCGGGATGGCGTCCCAGCCGCCACCCACCAGCGCCGGACGAATCGCACGTCGCTTTCCATGCCAGGCAGCGGCGGCGCACTCGCGAGTCGGGCTGGCCACGCCGCTTGCGCTTTGCGCGTGATTGCGAGAGCCATCTCGTGCGGTCCCGGCGCCCCCGTTGCAATCGGTGTCGGGCAGCGACAGCCGCGGGCGCCAGAACACCCCTCCTCCGGCGGCCCCGACTTCCAGCGCGGAAGAATGCGAGAATGCTGACGGGGTCCATTCCGGGGTCCAAATTGAGGCCAACTCGGAGCAACCAAACGCCCCTAGGCACGGCGCAGCGCCGCGAAAACCAGCGGACAGCGTCGGAATCGCCTTGGCTGAGGGCCGGGTGGCCGCAGGTTCAAATCCTGTCTCCCCGACTAAAAAGTCCTGCAAATGACGTAGTTCGCGGAAGTGGTACATAGGCCTCACGGGATCCAAATGGACCCTCGGGGTCCAATTTGAGCCGATCGGACGAGAACTGGTGCGTGGCGCGAGGGCGGCGATTTTCGGTGTTTTGTTCGCATCCGGGCGATCGAGCGCGCTCGATCGCATCTGTGCGGTCATTCGACCAGGCTTAGTCGCGGGCGGCGAAGCCGGCTCGCTCCTCGTTTCGTGGGTGAGTGAGGCGTCTGGCGGCGAGGACGAGAGAGATCGACTCGGCCGAGAGGCCGAGCAGTTCGGCGACAGCAAGACCGCAAGCGAGTCGCGCCAGATCTCCAGGACGCCGCGCTCGGCGAGCGCGCCCGGCAGGCGGATGGGCTGCGAGCGCCGGTGCAGCCGCTCGCGACGGACCTTACGCGGCGCACGAGGGTTCACTCATCCGGCGCAGCCGCGCGATCGGAATCCGAAGATCGAGCGCGACTGCTGCGGCTCGGCCATCGTCCCGCGCACAGCGCAATGCACCCCGGGGCTGGTGGCGACCTATCAGCGGCTGGGTGAGACCGTCCCGCGCCTGATCGGCGCGCTCGATGCCGTCGCCGGGCAGTTCGACCCAGAGCGTCAGGCGAACCTCAGCGAACGGACCTAGGAGGGCATCTCTCATGTCACCCCGAGAGCGGGCCGAGCAGCTTGTCGAGGCAATGACGCTGGAGCAGAAGATCGCTCAGCTCCATGGCGCCATGGAGACGATCGACATCTATTCCGCCCTGGCTGAAACCGATCTCGAGGAGCTCACCGACCAGTTCCAGGTCGAGCGGCACGTGGCGGCGATCGAGGAGCTGGGGATCCCGCGCTTCCGGATCACCAACGGGCCGGTGGGAGTGGGTAGGGGTGACGGGATGCCGAGCCCGCGCGCGACGTCGTTGCCGATGACGATCGCCCTCGCCGCCGGCTTCGACGTCGAGCTGGCGCGCCGCTACGGGGACGTCATCGGCTCAGAGACGGCGACGCTGGGCCAACACGTCTTGGAGGGCCCCGGCGTGTGCCTGCATCGCACCACGATCGCCGGCCGCAACTTCGAGTACTTCTCCGAGGACCCGTACCTGTCCGGCTCGATGGGGGTCGCGGTGACCAGGGCCATCCAGGCGCACGACGTGATCGCGATGGGCAAGCATTACGTGGTCAACGACCAGGAGTACGAGCGGTTCCGGGTCGACATCGAGGTGGACGAGCACGTCCTGCGGGAGCTGTACCTGTTGCCGTTCGAGATGCTGGTCAAGGACGCCGGGGTCGCGGCGATCATGAGCGCCTACAACCGCGTGCGGGGCGTGTACGCGACCGAGTATCGGCACACGCTGACCGACATCCTGCGGACCGAGTGGGGCTTCGAGGGCTACGTGCAGTCTGACTTCTGGTCGTGCCGCTCGTGCGCGCCGGCAATCAACGCCGGCTTGGATCACGAGATGCCGGACGCCAAGTGGCTCAACGAGACGAACGTCAAGGCCGCGCTCCAGGACACGAGCCTCGAGATCGAGACCGTCGACAGAGCGCTCGTCCGTCGCTTCACCCAGATGTTCCGGTTCGGGCAGTTCGAGCGGCCGTATGCGCCTGGCGAGATCGACGCCCGCGCCCACGGCGCCGTATCCCGCGAGATCGGCTCCCAAATCGCCGTCCTGCTCAAGAACGACCGGGCCGTGCTGCCGCTTGACAAGGACGCCGGGGCGATCGCACTCATCGGTCAGTCCGCGTTCGTCGACGAGGCCTGCCTGGGTGGTGGCGGCTCGTCCAAGGTCGACCCCTTGTACACGGTGACCCCGCTGGACGGCATGCGCGACGTGCTGCGCGACCTCGAGTCCTCCGCGACCGTGACCAAGGTGACGGTCGCCGACGATCTCTCCAACCTCGACGACGCAAAGCGTGCGGCCGAGACGGCCGATGTCGTCGTGCTGATGGCCGGCCTGATCGCCACCGAGGGCGCCGATCAGCGCGACCCCAACATGCTCAACGACCAGAACCGGATGCTGGACGAGTTACTGGGCATCAACCCGGCCACGGTCGTGGTACTCAAGGACAGCAACCCGGTGCTGATGCCGTGGATCGACAAGGCCCCGGCGGTGCTGGAAGCCTGGAACCAGGGGGCCGAGGACGGACACGTCGTCGCCGATCTGCTGTTCGGCGTCGTGAACCCCTCGGGCAAGGTGCCGACGACCTACCCGAGGGTCGAGGACGACACCCTCTACGCCGGCCGGCCCGAGCGTTACCCGGGCACCGTCGAGGAAGCCGGCTACCCGGTGATCCGGTACTCCGAAGGGCTGGAGATGGGGTACCGCTGGTTTCAGGCGCAGGGCATCGAGCCGCTGTTCGGCTTCGGGTTCGGGCTCTCCTACACCACCTTCGAGATCGCCGACGTGTCGGTGAGTGCACCCGACGGCGCGAATGCCCCGGTGACCGTGACCGCGTCGGTGACCAACACGGGCCCCGTTTCCGGCGCGGAGGTGGTGCAGGTGTATCTCGGCGTGCCGGAGGCGGGTCAGCCCCCGAAGCGCCTCGTCGCCTTCCAGAAGGTCTTCGTGGAGCCGGGCGCGTCGGAGTCGGTGACGATCACCGTCGACCCCATGGCGACGAACCACCCCTTTGGCGTCTGGGACTACACCGCCCAGAGCTTCGTGACCAAGCCCGGGGAGTACACCATCTACATCGGCAACTCGGCCGACAACACGCCGCACACGACGCTGCTCATCGTCGCTGAACGAATCGGCTGACCGGCCATCTCCGGTCTGACGACGCACCGGCGTTCGAGTCGTGTCGACGTTCGTTGACACGATATGCATGTCGACGTACGCTGACGTGATGAATTTGTCGGCGTACGTTGACACATCCCTGATGTCGACGTACGGTTACACCGATGGCGACTCGCATTGGCTCGCTGCACGATCTCGCCGCCGCAGTCCGTGGGCGTCGCCAGGAGCTCGGGCTCAGCCAGGCGCAGCTTGCTGCGCGCGCGCACGTCTCGCGCGCGTGGGTCAACGCCTTCGAGTCAGGCAAGCCGGCGGCTGAGCTGCGCCTCGTCCTCGCCATCGTGGACGCGCTCGACCTTGAGCTTCAGATCGGCGACCGCGAGGACGGCCCGCCGCGCGGCGCAGCCGTCGACCTCGACGAGCTGCTGGACGATTACGAGCGTCCGTGAGCGAGCTGGCGGTGATCCTGGGCGACAGCGTCGCCGGAACGCTCACGCGCCTGCGCGGCGGCCGGCCGCGCTTCGACTATGAGGACGACTACGGTGCGGGAACGCCGTTGTCGTTGTCGATGCCGGTTCAGGTGCGTTCGCACGCGAGCGGTGTGGTGGTGCCGTGGCTGTGGGGCCTGTTGCCGGACAACGAGGCGGTGCTGCGGCGCTGGGCGCGCCAGTTTCACGCATCGGCCGCCTCGCCGCTCTCGATGCTGTCCACTCCGGTCGGCGAGGACTGCGCCGGCGCCGTGCGCTTTGCGAAGCCGGATGATCTCGACCGGGTGCTCGCGCGGTCGGGTGCTGTGACATGGCTGGACGAGCACGACGTCGCGGCACGCCTGCGCGAGCTCAAGGAGGACGCCACAGCCTGGCTGGGGAGGGACTTCACCGGGCAGTTCAGCCTCGCGGGCGCGCAGGCGAAGACGGCGCTGCTGCGGAGCGGCGGGCGCTGGGGCGTGCCGTCCGGGGCGACGCCGACGACGCACATCCTCAAGCCCGCCGTCGCCGGCCTCGACGACCATGGCCTCAACGAGCACCTGTGCCTGGACGCGGCCCGCCGAGCGGGCTTGATCGCGGCGCGCACGGCCGTCTCGCGCTTTCGGGATGAGACGGCCGTCGTTGTCACCCGCTATGACCGTGTCGAAAGAGATGGCGGCGTCGTGCGCGTCCATCAAGAGGATCTGTGCCAGGCGCTGTCGGTGTCGCCCGATCGCAAGTACGAGAACGAAGGCGGTCCGGGTGTCGAGAGGATCGCGGCCTTGTTCCGAGACGCGATGCCAGCGCGGGAAGCCGAGCTCGCCGTCCGCCGTTTCGCCGACGCGCTGATCTGGAACTGGTTGATCACCGGCACCAACGCGCACGCGAAGAACTACTCGCTGCTGCTCGCCGGCGACCAGGTGCGGCTAGCTCCGCTGTATGACATCGCGTCCGCGTTGCCGTACCCGGAGGCGCACGTGCGCCGGCTGCGGTTCGCCATGAAGCTCGGCGGCGACTATCCCGTCGAGCTGTGGCAGAACCCGTGGCCGCGCGTCGCCCGCGAGCTGCGAGTCGACGCCGAGGAACTTTCTGCGCGGGCCGACGATCTCGCGCAGCGAGCGCCCGACGCATTCGCTGACGCCGCTCGCGAGCCACAGGTGACCGCCCTCGCCCGCCCACTGCCCGCCACGCTCGCGGACCTGGTCGCAGACCGCGCCGGGCGCTGCCGCGAACGTCTGGCGCGAAGCGCCCGGTCGTAGTCGGCGCAGCTCGAGTGCGTCGTCCGAGCGGACCATCTCGCTGCTATCGCTCCTCGCGCATTGCAGCAGTAAGCGCGTACGCCTCCGGGACCGCTGGTTGTCGTCCGTTGCGACAGTGGATGCGGCCGGAGCCGGGGCTGGCGCATGCGCCTGAGGCTGTCGCATAAGCCCCACAGGCGATCCGCAGGCCCGTTTCGGCGCGACTGATTTCCCTCGACGCCGGCTCGCGGGCCGTTAGAACGGCCTCTGGCGCCTCGCCGATTTCGCCGACGACGCCGCGACCGACTTACTTACGCGACAGCGTGTCGGGCCGCCGGCGGTCGGCCGCCGCCCCTGAGGAGTGAAAATCGCAACTTGAGCAGGCGCCGCCCTCCCCAGGGCACTGGCACCGACCGCGGAGGGGGTTGGCTCCGCGTCGACCCGCGACAGCCGTGGAGACCGCTGCAGGCATTTTTCCACGCCGAGCCGTTGATTTACAAGCCAGCCTCGCCTCCAAACAGCAACTCGGCGACGAGGCTGCAGGGTGGTGGGACACATGCGCGCACGATGCTCGAGCGCGGGCGTGGTGAGAGACTGGGCCATGGCCACCAACACGCCCGTTCGTCCTGCCCTTACCAACTCGCAGCTCGCGGGGGTGATGAAACTGCCACACGCGGGAGTGCTGGCTGGCACGCGAGTCGGTGGGTGCGAGGGTGCGCCGACGGGGACCCTGCCGTGACGTTCGAGGAGAGGATCTCGGACGCCGTCAGGGTCGTCGAGGCCGTTGGCGCGGGAATCATGGTGTTCGGCGGACTTGGCTCGTTCGTCGCCTTCGTGCTGCGCGTCCGGCGCGCCGAGACGCGCAAGGAGGCCTATCCCGATCTGCGCCGTGACCTGGGCCGCTGCATCTTGCTGGGTCTGGAGGTGCTGATCGTCGCTGACATCGTCGAGACGATCATCGTCGATCCGACGTTCGAGAGCGTCGCCGTTCTCGGCGTCATCGTCGTGATCCGCACGTTCCTGAGCTTCTCGCTGGAAGTGGAGCTCGACGGTGCCTGGCCGTGGCGTCGGCGACAGGTGGAGTCCGGCGCGAGCTCTGAAGCGTCGGACGGCGCATAGCGGCCGGCACCAGCCTTCGGATACCCGGCCGTTCGCTGCGGTCGGCGACGCTGTCACCCGTTCGGGGTGATGCGGGCTGCCGCTGCATCGATGAGTGTTTGATGTGACCGCCGGGCCGTGCGCTGCCGCGCCGCCCGAAATCGTGGCGGTTCGTCAAAGGAGCTCGTGATGAGCGTGCCGTTTAGGGGCAAGATCAGCGTCGACATCCGCGACTCGGCGCAGGATTGGTCGCCGTTTGTGGCGCCGAAGGCGCCGGATGGGGCACCGAGCGTGATCTACGTGGTGCTCGATGATGTCGGGTTCGCGTCGATTGGGTGCTATGGGGGGCCGATCGAGACGCCGAACATCGACCGGATCGCCGGGTCGGGGGTGCGCTACACGCAGTGGCATACGACGGCGTTGTGCTCGCCGACGCGCTCGTGTCTGCTGACCGGGCGCAACCACACACGCAACGGCATGGCGTGCGTCACCGAGGCGGCGAGCGGGTTCCCGAACGCCAGCGGCGTGATCCCGCCCGAGAACGGCCAGATCCAGCAGATCCTGGGCGAGCGGGGCTGGAACACGTTCATGGTCGGCAAGTGGCATCTGTGCCCGGAGGCCGAGATGAACCTCGCCTCCACGCGGCGCAACTGGCCGACGGGGCGGGGCTTTGAGCGCTTCTATGGGTTCCTGGGCGGCGAGACGAACCAGTGGTTTCCCGAGCTGGTCTATGACGGGCACCCGGTCGATCCGCCGCGCTCTCCGGAGGAGGGCTATCACCTGACCGAGGATCTGACCGACAAGGCGCTGGAATTCATCCGCGACGCGAAGGTGCTGGCGCCCGAGAAGCCGTTCTTTTTGTACTACGCGCCGGGTGCCTGTCACGCGCCGCACCACGCGCCGAAGGAGTGGATCGACCGCTTCAAGGGGCGCTTCGACATGGGCTATGAGGCGATGCGCGAGCAGACGCTGGCGCGTCAGAAGGAGCTCGGGATGGTCCCACCGGACACCGAGCTCTCGCCGATCAACCCGATCGGCACGCCCGAGACCCGGACGGGTCCCAAGGGCGAGTCGTTCCCGGCGGTGGACTACACGCGGCCGTGGGACTCGCTCTCAGCGGACGAGCAGCGGCTGTTCTGCCGGATGGCGGAGGTCTACGCCGGCTTCCTAGGCCATGCCGACGAGCAGATCGGGCGGCTGCTGGACTACCTGGAGGAGAGTGGCCAGCGCGAGAACACGATGGTGATCGTGGTCTCCGACAACGGCGCCAGCGGCGAGGGTGGCCCGAACGGCTCGGTCAACGAGAACCTGTTCTTCAACGGGATTGCCGGCGACATCAACGAGAACCTGGCGATGCTCGACGAGCTGGGCGGCCCGGCGACCTTCAACCACTACCCGACCGGCTGGGCGATGGCGTTCAACACCCCGTTCAAAATGTGGAAGCGCTACGAGTTCGCCGGCGGCACGTCTGACGCGTGCATCATCTCCTGGCCGCAGGGCATCGAGGCGCACGGCGAGATCCGTGAGCAGTACCACCACGCCATCGACGTGGTCCCGACGATCCTCGACGTGCTCGGTATCGAGGCGCCCGAGACCATCGCGGGCCATGTCCAGAGCCGCTTCGACGGCGTCAGCATGCGCTACAGCTTCGACGCCGGAGCGCTGCCGGGCGCCCGTGAGACGCAGTTTTACTCGATGCTCGGCTCGCGCAGCATCTGGCACCAGGGCTGGACGGCGGTCACCACCCACCCGACGCTGAGCGGCTGGAGCAACTTCGCCCAGGACACGTGGGAGCTCTACCACACCGACGTCGACCGGTCCGAGATGCACAACCTCGCCGAGCAGGAGCCCGAGCGCCTGCAGGAGATGATCAACCTCTGGTACGCCGAGGCCGGCGCCAACGACGCGTTCCCGCTCGACGACCGTGCCCCGCTGGAGATCATCCTCGCGACGCGGCCGGTGCTCTCGGCGCCGCGCGACCGCTACGTCTACTTCCCCGGGCTGGCCGATGTGCCCGAGTCGCAGTCGGTCAACATCCGTAACCGGTCCTACGCAATCGGCGCGCGCGTCGACATCCCCGCACGCGGCGCCAACGGCGCGGCCGGCGCGAGCGGGGTGCTGTTCTCGCACGGCTCGCGCTTCGGCGGTCACGCCCTCTACGTCAAGGACAACCGGCTGCACTACGTCTACAGCTTTGTCGGCAGCCTCGAACAGAAGATCGTCGCCGACAGCGAATTGCCCACCGGCGAGAACCTGATCCTGTCCGCCGCCTTCGAGAAGGACGGCGAGGACGCGCCCGGCGTGGCGGTCGGCACGCTGTCGCTCTACCACGGCGAGACCAAGGTCGGCGAGGGTCGCATCAAGACCCAGCCGGGCAAGTTCTCGCTCGGCGGCGACGGCCTCTGCGTCGGGCGCGACAGCGGCGACCCCGTCACCACCGACTACCCCGGAGAAGCGCCCTGGGCGTTCAGCGGTGGCACGATCAACCGCGTCGCCGTCGACGTCAGCGGCCAGCCCTACGTCGATTTGGAGCGAGAAGCCGTCGCCATGATGGCGCGCGAGTAGCAGCACGCGGGCGGGCGCGATGACCGACCAAGCGCCGCGCGAACGTACCGACCCGGTGTCGCCGGAGGCTGGCGCGGAGACCCGGATCGATCTCGGCGCGCCGGCGGAGAGGGCACCGGCCGCCGATGGGCTTCGGTCGGCCGGCGGGCGCGCGATGAAGACTCGCGAGGAGGCGGCACGGCGCGCGGAGGAGTTGCGTAAGCGCAGCGCGCTGGTCGACGCGGCGCTGGAAGCAGGCGATATCGACCGCCGCCGGGCCGGGTCGCTGCTGGCCGGGGGCATCGCGTTCCGGATCTTTCTCTGGCTGTTGCCGGCGGCGCTGTTCGTTGCTGCCGTGGTCGGCCTTTGGCGGCCGACCGGCGACGCCTCGCCCGAGCGCGTCGCGCAGTCGCTCGGCCTCGCCGCCTCGGTCGCGAGCACGGTCGCGGAGGCGACGCGGCAGTCCGATCAGGGTGCCGCCGCGCTGCTGGCGATCGGCATCGCGCTGATGCTGTTGGCGTCGATGAGCCTTATTCGCGCGCTGCGGATCGCGCACGTGCTGGCCTGGGAGGAGCCGCTCCGACGGCCTGCGCGTGCGCCCCGCGACGGCGCGATCTTCTCCGCGGCACTCGTCGCCATGATCGCGATCGAGACCGGCATCACCTACCTCAGACACCAAGACGCCGCCCTGTCGCTACTCCTCATCCCCGTCTCCTTCGCGATCACCGGCGGCACCTGGCTCGGCCTTTCGCTGCTGCTGCCCCATGCCAACGCGAACTGGCGAGCGCTCCTGCCGGGCGCCGCGCTGTTCGCGATCGGCCACGCCCTGTTGCAGGTCGCGACGGTCTACTACTTCGCGCCGAAACTGACCAGAGCGCCCGCGCTCTACGGCTCGCTCGGGTCCGCCGCGACCTTGCTCCTGTGGCTCTTCCTGATCTCTCGGATCGTGGTCGCCGCAGCGTTTCTCAACGCAGCGCTATGGCGCCGAAGCGGCGCTTCCTCATGAGCGGGTTGTCCGCGCTGACGGCGACGCCGAGATCCGCCACCTGGTGCCGGATCGACCGCGAACATGAAGCCGTCGCCAGGATGGCCCGCGTGCGGCGACGATGAGCCTTCACCCGAAGCCGACTCCGGGTGCGCCGCCTGACCGGCAGGCTGCCGCGTCTGGCACTCCGGTGGCAGGCGAAGGCCGCGCGCAGCCGGCGATGCACCGAGGTGCCGCACTACTGCACAGGCGTCGCCTGCGCACGGCGGTGGTGCAGGCCGTCTACGTGTTCGCGGCCGTCGGCCTCGGCCTGCTCGTGCCTACCGTCTCGGTCGGCGCGACGGTCGATAGCGGCCGCGTGACCGAGGTGCTCGTCGCGATCGGCGCGGCGTTCGTGCCCTTCATCGCGATCATCTACTCGCTGCTGTTCATCGTCGTGCAGTTCAGCGCGACCGCGTTCACGCCGCGGCTGAACCTGTTCCGCGACTCCCCGATCGTCTGGCACGGCTTCTCGTTCTTCACCAGCGTCATCGTGTTCGCCTTCACCGCCAGCTTCACGATCGACAAGGACACGCAAACCACCGTCTTGGTCCCGATCGTCATCACGGTGCTCGTCCTGGTGGCGCTCGTGATGTTCCGCGCCCTCCAGGCCAGTGCGTTCAAGTCAATCCAGCTCGCGTCGACGCTGTCGGCCGTTGCCAGACGCGGCCGCGAGGTCGTCAATGACGTCTACCCCGAGCAAACGACCGAGGGTCCCGCAGCCCCTGCAGCGCACGACGCCGGCGACGTGCGGTGGCCGCGCCGGGCCGGGACGCTGCAGGGCATCGACGTGCCGGCCCTCGTCCGCTGCGCCGAGCGCGCGGACGTGGTCATCGAGCTGTGCGTCCAGCCCGGGAAGGTGATCCACCAGCACGGTCGGGTCGCGCTCGTGCACGGCGCCGGCACGGTCGCCGCGCACGAAGTGATCCGCTCACTGCACACCGGCATCGAGCGGACCTTTGACCAAGACCCGACGATGGCGCTGCGCGTGTTCGCCGACATCGCCCTGCGCGCGCTCTCCCCAGGCATCAACGACCCGACCACCGCCATCCAGGCGCTCGACGAGATCGACACCCTCCTGCGGCAGATCGTCGCCCGCGACCTGGCCCTGGAGACCGTCAACGGCTCCGACGGCCAACCCCGAGTCAAACTGCAACTGCCCACCTGGGACGACTTCCTGACCGTCGCCCTCGATGAGATCATCGCGATCTCCCCGTCCTGGCCCGTCCAACGGCGCGTGGAGCAATTGCTCACCGACCTCATCGAGATCGCTCCCGCCGAACACGCCGAAGCGCTGCGCGCGCGCAGCGACCCACCGCAACCGCAGGACCCACGCTGACCCAAGCCCCACGCTGCTGTCGTCCGCCCAGCGAGGCCCGACGGGATCGTCGCGACGGCGCGTTCGCCGTCGCCGACGCTCCGCGCGAGCGGCGTGAGACGAACGCCAGTCGAACCCGTCGCGCCGAACACAACCGTTGAGCGCCGACGCGCACGAGCAGCTAGGCGTCGGCTGGCACGACTGCTGCATTCCATGCGATGCGTCGGCGACGGTGCGGTAGCGCTTCCCGACGGCATATCCGCCGAGGACGTTTGGACGGAACGCGTCCGAAGGAGGGACCATGCCGCAACTGCTCGATGCCGCCGGTCGCCGACCGCGTAACAAGGGCGTCCGCCCGCAGGCATCGACGCCGAGATCATCGAGAGCGTTCACGCCCGCTGAGCGCCGATGGTCCAAGTCAGCACGACGCCGTAACGGTGCCCGGAAACCCGGAGCCGCTCATCGCGCAAAGTAGCCGCGTGCAGGTTGACGGAAGCCACGCAGGCGCGGAGGATGATCGAAAGCATCACCGAACGATCGGAGGAGCCGTGGCTCAGCCAAGCGTTGAACAGGTGCGGGGCGTCTATGACGCCTTTGCCCGAGGCGACGTCGATGCGGTGTTCGCGGCGATGACGCCCGAGATTGAGTGGGACGAGTCCGAGGGCATGCCGTATGGAGGCGTGTATCACGGCCGCGAGGAGATCGTCGCGAACGTGTTCGGTCCGATCCTCGCGGACGTGGAAGGGTTTACTGCCGATCCGGACGAGATCCTCGCCCTGGACGAAGCCCGCGTCATCGCCCGCGGTCGGCACGGAGGCACAGGCGCAGCCGGTCCGGTCGACGCCCGCTTCGTGCACATCTGGACGATCACCGACGGCCACGTGTCGCGCTACGAGCAACTCGCCGACACGCGCAAGTTCTGCGACGCCGTCGGTAAATGACAGGGCATGCGCCCTCGGACGCCCGGTCCCGAGAAGATCGCTCGCAGCGACCGATAGGGCGGCGGATTGCACGATTCGTCATTGAGGAAGCCCACACATATTCTTGCGCGGTGCCGAGCGGGCTCAGCAATGTGATCGACAGGCGAATCGAAGATCTAATCGTGGCCTGGACCCGCTGCAAATGGCGGCATTGCGGCTGGTTCCCGCTCGATGGCTGCGGCCGGCCGTCGCACCAACGGCACTGCGGCTACGACGGATGCTCTCACGTTGCGTTTTCGCCGCAGCGATGGCTTTCAGCATGATCCTCGCGCTTCTGCTCTGAAGCCTTCGCGGCGCGCTCCGCTCGACGAGTCTCGGCCCACTGCCGGTCCTGTCACCAGCCCCAACGCGATCATGCCGCGACGCTCGGTGGTCGGTCGGCAGAGCCACTGTCCAAAGCGGCCCGGCCGTCTGCGTTTCGCCCGTGTGCCTCAAACGAGCCGCGTCATCAGTTCGGCGGGTCCTCGGGCGAGTACTCCTGAAAGAGATTGTTGGGCCTGAACTGAACGGGACGCGTCCGATCCGCGCGGAGCGGGCGAAGCCCGACCATCTTCGGGAACGCGTACATCACCTCGTAGCGCTCCCCAGTCTTGCGCTTGACCCAGACTTCGCCTGGCTCCGGTAGGGCGTCCTCGTTCATTGCGAGGATTCTGACGAGCATCGCTGTCGCGTCGGCGGTGATTGCGAGCGCTATCTCGCGCCAGTCGCCGCGGGCCCCCGGGCGCGACCCCGACGCGCGGACCTCAAGCGTCCGTACGCAGACGAAGACCCGGTCAGCTCAGGCGTGCGTTGGGGCGGCGGGCGCAGAAGGTTCGGGGCCGATCTGCGGCAGTTGGGCGCCGCGTGGGAGCATCGTTGCCGCGGCGAGTCCGGCGAGCGCGAGGACGACCAGCACGATCATCGCGATCACGTAGGTGGTGTTCCCGGAGGCGAGGTCGGAGACGAGGATCGTGCCCGCGATCGCGGTGCCGAAGGAGGAGCCGAGGTTGGAGATGCAGCGCGACAGGCCCGAGATCTCACCCTGCTGGTTCTCTGAGAAGCTGGACTGCACGAGGTTGACCGACGGGGTCAGCATGGTTCCGAGGCCGAGTCCGATCAGCAGGAGCCCGGGGGCGAAGGCGACGGCGCGTGAGGACGCGCCGACGAGCGCGATCAGGAGGCCGATCCCGGTCGCGGTGACGACGAAGCCGGCGATGATCAGGGTCCGTTGCGGGCGCCGCTTGGCGAGTCGCTCGGCGGCCAGGGAGGAGGCGAGGACGCCAAGCGTCGCGGCGGTGAAGATCACGCCCGTCTCGATCGCGTTGTAGCCGCGGACGGTCTGCAGGAACACCGAGACGGTGAACGAGACGCCCATTAGCAGCAGCCACTGGATGTTCTGCGTGGCCAGACCGAGGTTGGACGTGCGGTTCTTGAACAAGGTCAGTGACAGCAGCGGCTCGCGGCCCGCCCGCTCACGCGCGCGGGTGTAGACGAAGAAGGCCGTCACGAAGCCCGCGCCGGCGAGTACCAGGATGGCCATCAGCGCGAGGTCGGTGTCGGCTTGGAGGATCCCGAACACCACGAAGAACAGGCCGACCGCCGAGAGGATCGCCCCGACTATGTCGAACGGGCGGGTCGGGTCCGCTGGAAGCGGGTCCTCGACGCGGCGGCTGAGCACGACGATCAGCGCGACCACCACCGCCTGGAACACGAACGCCGCCCGCCAACTGATCGCGGTGGTGATCAGCCCGCCGATCAATGGCCCGGCGGCGGCGCCGATGCCGCCCAGTCCGCTGATCACGCCGAAGGCTCGCGCGCGCGAAGTGAGGTCGTCGAACCGCAGCGTCGTGAGGATGTAGACGGGCGGGATCAGCAGGGCGGTCCCGATGCCCTCCAGCACGGAGTTGCCGAGGATCAGCACGCCGAGCCCCGGCGCGGCCGCGCTCATCAGCGCACCGATGCCGTACAGGATCAGGCCTGCGGTGAAGCAGCGCTTGCGTCCCCAACGATCGGTCAGCTTGCTGCACGGGATCATGAGGATCGCCATGATCAGCAGGAACAGGGTGATCGCCGCCTGCACGCCGGTCACCGTCGTGTCCAGATCGTGCGTGATGTCGGTGATCATCACGTTCATGTTCGAACCCGCGAAGCTGCAGATGAACTGCGCAAGCGCGAGCGGGGCGAGGAACCTCCGGCGTGCGGCGGCGGAATCGGGATCCGTTTCGGGCTTTGCGGCGTCGGTCACGTCGAGCTCCTCGGACAACGCGCGAAGGTTCCCCGATCGCTCGGGTGGCCCGCATCACCCGTCTCGGGTGAGACCCATCAACGCGTGCTGCCGCGTGGCTCGGGTCGGCCGATACGAGCGTGAGCCCGGGCACCAGCGGTCAGAGCGCTCGACGCCGCGCCGCCGGGTTGCGGCGGCGCCGGCGGAGCCAGGAACCTTCGCCGTGCGAGCCCCGAGCTTGCCGAGGCAGGCAGCGGGATGCGTCAGGCCAGCGCCTTGGCCTTCAGCGAATCGTATTCGGCCTGCGTGATCGCGCCGCTGTCGAGCAGGCCCTTGGCTTTCTCGATCTCGCTCGCGGCGCCGCCCTTGGCGGCGACCGACTGCACGTACTCGTCGAACTGCGCCTGGTCGGCCTGGACGTCCTTGACACGACGCTCGGTCATGCCGTGACCGTTGGCGATCACGTAGACGAGCACGCCGAGGAACGGCAGGAAGATCAGGAAGACGATCCAGAGCGCCTTGACCCAGCCGGACGCGTCGTGGCGGCGGAAGAGATCGATGAAGACCGTGATCAGCACCCAGATCCACGCGACCCAGAAGAAGAACAGGATCATCGTCCAGAACACGTTCAGGAACGGATAGTCGGCGGCGAACAGCATCAGATCGGCCCTCCAGACCGGCGGGAACAGTTCGCCGGATACTGACTGGAAGCACCCGTGTGTCCCTCATGCGATGCGGGTGATGAGCCTGGAGGTTCGCGCGATGAGGTTGCGTGCGTGTCCCCGGGCCGGCATGGCGGCCGGCGAGTTACGCAACGGGAGCTTCGAGGCGCCGTTGACCGGCAGCTGGTACTCGGGAGAACTGCGAGTCGATGCAGCGAGTGCTCGCTCGTTCACAGCGCTCCGAGGTCGCACGCGCGCGTAGAAACGATTCCATGGTGAAAGGTATCCATGGCGCGTTGAAGCTGTCAAGACCTCGCCGTTCGGAGGCACCGGCGACCTGCCGCCACAGCGCCGGCGGCGTTGGTTAGGCCTGTGCGGCGATGCGGGTGGAGCCCGGCGAATTGCAGCCGCAGGAGCGGCGGATCGTGAGCTCTACCGGCAGGCGGATTTCGACCGACGGCCGCTGAGCACCGTGGCGCAGGGCGTCCAGCAGCTGCCGCGCGGCAATGCGGCCGAGCTCGCGCTCGTCGCGCATCAGGGCGGTGAGTTGCGGCTCGATGAACGCGCCGAAGAACGGGTCGTCGAAAGATACGATCGCCAGGTCGTCCGGGACGCGGAGGCCGTGGTCGCGGGCGGCCTGGATCGCGCCCAGGGCCAGCGTGTCACTGGCCGCGACGACCGCCTCGGGCGGCTCGGCGAGCTCGAGCAGGTCACGCATCGCCGACGTGCCGCTCTCGGGCGACCAGGTGCCGTCTGAGAGGACGATCAGCTCCGGGGGCACGGGCAGCGCGCGGCGTCCCATGGCATCGCGGTAGCCCTCCAGCCGCTCGATGCCGGAGGTGAGCGCCGGCGGTGCGCCGAGATAGGCGATGCGCCGGTAGTCATGGAAGTCGGCCAGGTGACCGACCAGCACATCGATGCCTTCCTTGTTGGCCTGCGCCACGTTGGCGTAGCCAAGGCCGGGCTCCAGGCTGTCGAAGAACACGGTGGGCACGGATGGTGCCTCCGAGACACCGCCCGAGCTGGCCATCAGAATCCCCGCAACATCGTGTGCGAGCAGCGACTGCAGGGCCGCCCGCTCGCGCTCCGGCTGGCGCTCGGTGTTCATGACCAGGATCTGATAACCGGCGTCCTCTAGCACGTCCTGCATCGCCTTGGTCGCCCGCCCATAGAACCCGTGGGCGATGTCGGGAACGATCACGCCGATCAACATCGAGCTGCCGCTGCGCAGCGAGCGTGCCATCCGGTTCGGCACATAGCCCATGCGGCGCGCCGAGGCCTGAACCCGTTTGCGCGTGTCGTCGCGGACGGCCGGGTGCCCCGAGAGCGCGCGCGAGGCTGTGCCGAGCGATACGCCCGCGTCGGCCGCGACTTCAACGATGGTCGGTTTGGCCTTCGTCATAGCGCCGGACGTTATCCCCTTGACACGCCGGAATCAATATGGAATCGTTTCTATCTGTGGAAACCTTCCCATAGCGAGAAGGCGGCCGCTCGCGCCAGCATCGGCGCCCAGCACCGAGTCGCCCGTCCTGCTTGCACGCAGGGAGGGCTCGGAGGAGAGGAGTTTCGTGTCTGTCATGTTCACGCCCCGACGGGGCCCGATCGGGCTCGTCGCCGGTGTCGTCTGCGCGCTCACGGTTTCGGCGTGCGGCGTCACTGCGGTGGAAAAGGATTCGTCGAGCGGCGACTCCAGCGGAAGCAGCAACGCCGCGAGCGCTCCTTCGGCCGGCTCTGCCAGCTCCGGCAAGGCGGGGCCGAAGATCTTCGTCGTCGGCGGCAAGTCCGACGACCCGTTTTGGTCGAGGGTCAAGCGGGGCGCCGACGACGCCGCCAAGGTCGTGAAAGCCCAGGGTGGGAGCGTCACGTGGCTGGCGCCAAAGAACTACGACAACCTCGGTCCTGACGCGGCCAAGCTCATCGATACCGCGGTCAGTCAGGGCGCCGACGGCGTCGTCGGGCCCGACTGGGTGCCCGAGGCGCAGGACGCGTCCTTCAAAAAGGTCGTCGGGGGCAGCGCGCCAGTCGTGATCTACAACGCCGGCGGCATCGAGGCGGCTCAGCACGTGGGCGCGCTGAACTACGTCGGCAGTGAGGAGGCCGCCGCGGGCAAGGCCGGCGGCGCGTTCTTCGGCAAGAGCGGCCAGAAGAACGTCCTCTGCGTCAACACGCTGCCGGGCGCCGCGAATACCGAGGCGCGCTGCAAGGGCATCGCCGATGGCATACAGGCAAGCGGTGGCAAGAGCTCCCAGCTCCCGCTGCCGTCCTCGAAGTTCGGTGACCCGACCGCCGTCTCGCAGGCGATCAAGGCTGCGCTGCTCAAGGACGGTTCGATCGACGGCCTGGTCACGATCTCCGCGCCTGACGCGAACTCTGCCGCTCAGGCGATCAAGCAGGGCAACCTGGGGGACAAGGTCAAGCTCGGCACCTTCGATCTCGACCCCACGCAACTGGCACGCATCAAGGGCGGCAAGCAGCTCTTCGCGATCGACCAGCAGCCGTACATGCAGGGCTACCTGGCCGTCTCGATGCTCAGTGCCTACATCCAGTGGGGGATCAGCCTGCCGCAGAAGCCGGTTCTGACCGGTCCGGCGATCATCAGCACCGAGAACGTCGACGCCGTCATGGCCGGCGCGAAGGCCGGCGTCCGCTAGGCGAATGGTGAGTGCGAGACCGCCGGTTTACGGCAGTCACCACTCAACAGAGAATTCTAGGAGAGAGTGAAGAGATTCATGGCCGTCCAAGCGACAAGGCCCACGAGCGAGAAGGGCGTCAGCGCGCCGCGGGTGAATCAGCGTCAATCGCTGAGTAGCATCATGCGGCGCCCCGAGGCGGGGGCACTGATTGCCACTGTCAGTATCTACATCTTCTTCGCGGTGTTCGCCGGTGGTGCGTTCACCGCCACCAAGGGCACCGCGACGTGGCTCAATCCCGCCGCGGAGCTCGGCATCATCGCACTCCCGGTCGGGCTGCTGATGATCGCCGGCGAGCTCGACCTGTCCGTCGGTTCGGTGCTCGCCGCCAGCTCGATGACACTCGCGATCGTCTCAGGGTATTGGGGCAACCCGATCATCGTCGGGATTCTGATCGCGCTCGGGCTCGGGCTCGTGGTCGGATTCATCAACGGGTTGATCGTCACCCGCTCGAAGGTTCCATCCTTCGTGGTGACGCTGGCGACCAACTTCGCTCTCTCCGGCCTCGCTCTATGGCTGACTCGAGCGTTGACCGGGTCGACCAGCGTCGAGATCGCGCCGGAGTCCTGGGCGAAGACCGTGTTCGGCAGCTACGTGAACGGCGACTTCGAAGTCGCGATCTTCTGGTGGATCGGCGTCATCGTGGTTGTCGGTTGGATCCTGCACGTGTCGCGCTTCGGCAACTGGATCTTCGCGGTCGGCGGTGATCTGCAAAGCGCACGCGCGACCGGCATCCCAACCGACCGGGTCAAGATCGGTCTGTTCATGGCGAGCGCGTTCGGGGCTTCCCTCGTCGGGATCATCCAGACGATCATCTACAACAGCGCGCAGGTCGCCAACGGCCAGGCATTTGTGTTCAACTCGATCATCGCCGTGGTCATCGGTGGCGTGTTGCTGACAGGTGGCTACGGCTCAGTCGTGGGCGTCATGCTCGGCACACTGACGTTCGCGATCGTCGGCCAGGGGATCTACTACACGGGGTGGAACCCCGACCTGGCCAACCTGTTCCTCGGCGTTCTCCTGCTGATCGCCGTGATGATGAACAACACCTTCCGCCGAATGGCACTGTCGTATGGACCGCGCAAGAAGAAGGCCTCAACGTCATGACTCAGCCTTTGCTCAAACTGATCGACATCAACAAGTCGTTCGGCACCACGGACGTCTTGACGGACATCAACCTCGAGGTGTTCCCAGGCGAAGTCCTGTGCCTGCTCGGCGACAACGGTGCCGGTAAGTCCACGGTGATCAAAGTCCTCTCGGGCTTTCATGAGCCCACGTCGGGGCAGGTCGAGGTCAACGGGGAACCCACGGTCTTCAAGTCACCCCGAGACGCCAGTGAGGTGGGCATCGCCACCGTGCACCAGTTCGGCGGAACCTTCCCGCTGATGACGATCGGGCGCTCCTTCTTCGTGGGCGCGGAGCCCCTCAAGGGTTGGGGCCCCTTCAAGCGGCTCGACACGCGTTTCGCCGGCGAAGTGGCCGTGCGCGAGATGCAGAGCCTGGGCATCACGCGCATCACCGAGGGCAGCCGCCTGGTGGGCGGGCTGTCGGGCGGCGAACGGCAGGCGCTCGCGATCGGCCGCGCCGTGTACTTCGGTGCCAACGTCCTGATCCTCGACGAGCCGACCGCGGCGCTGGGGGTCAAGGAGGCCGCGCACGTTCTCCGCATCATCATGCAGGCGCGGCAGAAGGGCGTGGCGGTCATCCTGGTCACGCACAACGTCACGCACGCGATGACTGTGGGCGACCACTTCGCCGTCCTGATCCGCGGAGTGATCGCCGACGACTTCCGCAAGGGCGAGCGCACCCGCGAGCAGATCACCGACCTGATGGCCGGTGGCGAGGCGATGGCGGAGCTCGAGGCCGAGATCGAGGAATACCAGCGCACGCACGACGGGCACGTGCCGGCCCCAGGCGACCTCCCGGCCAACAAGTCAACCGCCTAGCCCTGGGATCAGACTGTGACTGAGAATTCGATCGGCGTCGCCGTCATCGGCGCCGGCATGGTGGGGCGTGCCCACGCAGCCGGCTATCGCGTCGCAAGCCAGCTGTACGACCTCGATCTCCCGAGGATTCGGCTCGTCGCCGTGGCCGACGCCTATGAGCCGTTCGCGGTCGACGCGGCTCGTCGCTTCGACTACTCCCGGCCGGAGACCTCCTGGGAGGCCATCGTCGAGGCCGACGACATCGACGTCGTCTCAGTGGCCATCGCCAACGAGTTGCACAGACCGGTCGTCGAGGCGTTGCTCGCCGCCGGCAAGCACGTGCTCTGCGAGAAACCCCTCGCCCCATCCGTCGAGGACGCGGCGGCGATGGTCGCCGCCGCGGAGGCGGCCGACACCGAGTCCGGCGTCGGCTTCAGCTTCCGGAGGATGCCGGGGATCAACGCGATCCGTGAGCAGCTGCACAGCAACGCGATCGGGGAAGTGCGCCACTTCAACGGCCACTACTGGTGCGACTACGCCCAGAATCCGGACAACCCGATGAGCTGGCGCTATCGCGGTGGGCCGGGCAGCGGGGCGCTGGCGGACATCGGCAGCCACATGATCGACCTGGGGGAGTACCTCTGCGGCCCGATCGCCGCGGTCAGTGGCGCGGTGTTCCAGACGTTCACCGTCGAACGCCCGGTGCCGCTGGGCGCCGTCGTGGGACACGCTGCGGGGGCGATCGGAGACGCCAAGGAGCCGGTGGACAACGAGGACATCGCCACGTTCACCGCGATGTTCGAATCCGGCGCTGTCGGCACCTTCTCCATCAGCCGCATCTCGCACGGCCTTCCGAACGGACTCGGCTTCGAGGTATACGCGGCTGACGGCGCCGCCGCCTTCGATCTCAACCGGCCCGGGGAATTCACGTTTGCCGATCACGGTCCGGACGGGAAGACCAACGGCTACCGCTCCGTCCTGATCGGCCCGCAGCATCCCGGCATCGAGCAGGGCATCGCGATGGACTTCCCGTCCGTCGGACACGGTCAGAACGACCTGTTCGTCTGGCAGGCGCGCGCCTTCCTCGACCAGGTCGCCGGGCTCGGCAAGCTCGCTCCCGTGCCGTCCCTCGCCCACGGCCTCCACAACATGGAGATCCTCGCGGCGGTCACCCGGTCGGCGCTCAATGACGGGCAGGCAGTCCCCATCGCGTCCTCGCTCACCTCCACGACCCCGTAAGGAACGCATTATGAAACTCGGTGCCTATACCGCCTGCCTGCACGACAAGACGCTCGAGGAGGCGCTGGCGATCCTGCGCGACCTCGGCCTGAACAGCGCGGAGATCAACGCCGGCGGCTTCATCGGCACGCAGCACATCCCCGTCGACGAGCTCCTCGTGAGCGCTGAGGCCCGCGAGACGTACCTGGCGACGTTCGACGAGTACGGCATCGAGCTGACGGCACTCAACTGCAACGGCAACCCGCTGCACCCCGACCCGGAGGTGCATCACGGCGACGACCTCAAGCGCACGATCAAGCTCGCCGGCCTGCTCGGGATCAAGACGGTGATCACGATGTCCGGCCTCCCTGCCGCCGAGGCCGGTGGCACCCGTCCGTCCTGGACGGTGATCCCCTGGGACAGCGTCTACAAGGAGACACTCGACTACCAGTGGAACGAGGTCGCGGTGCCGTTCTGGAAGGAGATCCAGATCCTGGCCGCCGAGAGTGATGTCGACGTCGCCGTCGAGATGCACCCGCACAACCTGGTGTTCAACCCGGCCACGATGAAGCGGCTCGTCGAGCTGACCACGCCGGACAGCGGCGTCAACCGTGTCGGCGCCGAGATGGATCCCAGCCATCTGTTCTGGCAGCACATCGACCCCATCGCCGCGATCGAGGATCTCGGGGAACTGGTGTTCTTCGCGGCCGCCAAGGACACGCTCATCCACGACACCGCGGCGATCAACGGCGTCCTGGACGACCGCTTCGAATGGATCCCGGCCGAGGAGAACCCGGTAGGCCTGGGCGGCCACTACACGGTCACTCGGTGGCCGGCCGTGCCCGGCTGGTCCTTCGTCGCCGTCGGCCGTGGCCACGACGTGGGCTTCTGGACCGCGTTCCTGAGCGCCCTGGAGCAGCACACCACGGTCGACGCGGTGAACATCGAGCACGAAGACGCGTCGTTCGGTCAGATCGAGGGCCTCGAGTTCGCCGCCCGCAATCTCATCGAGGCCGCGCAGACGACCACGGTCGCCTCCTGAATGTTCGACGTGGTGACCATGGGCCGGATCGGCGTGGACGTCTATCCGTTGCAGATCGGCGTCTCGTTGCGCGAGGTGTCCTCGTTCGGCAAGTATCTTGGCGGCAGCTCGACCAACGTGGCCGTGGCGGCGGCGCGCTACGGCCGCAAGGTGGCGACGATCACGCGCACGGGTCGCGATCCGTTCGGCGAGTTCCTGCACGACGCGCTCCAGGGCTTCGGCGTTGACGATCGCTGGGTGACCCCGGTGGACGGGCTGCCGACACCGGTGACGTTCTGCGAGATCTTCCCGCCCGACGACTTCCCGCTGTACTTCTACCGCGAGCCGACGGCGCCCGACCTCCGGATCGCCGCCGACGAGTTGGACTACGACGCGATCGCGCGGGCCAAGGTCTTCTGGGCGACGGTCACCGGACTGTCCGAGGAACCCTCGCGCAGCGCGACGCTGGCGGCGCTGCGTGCCGCGCGTGGCATCACGGTGCTCGACCTCGACTACCGGCCGATGTTCTGGGACTCGCGCGAGGAGGCTCGGCGCTGGGTGCAGGAGGCGTTGCCCTACGTCAACGTCGCGGTCGGCAACCTCGACGAGTGGGAGACCGCGGTCGGCTCGCGCGACCCGCGCATCGCGGCCACCACACCGCTGGACCTCGCGGTCGTCAAGCAGGGCCCGAAGGGCGTGCTGGCGCGCCGCGGTGAGGAGTGGGCGGAGGTGCCACCGGTGCCCGTCGAGGTGGTCAACGGCCTCGGCGCCGGCGACGCCTTTGGCGGTGCGCTGTGTCATGCGCTGCTCGGCGACTGGCCGCTCGAGCGCGCGATGCGCTTCTGCAACGCCGCCGGTGCGCTCGTTGCGTCGCGGTTGGCCTGCGCCGACGCGATGCCGACCGAGGACGAGGTCGAGGGGATGCTCGCGCATGCTTGACCTGACCGAGATCCGCGCGCGCCGGCCGGAGGCGATCGCGGAGGCCGCAAGCGCTCGGGTGCGCCCCGCGTGGCCTGAGCGCCTGATGGTGATCGCGGCCGACCACCCGGGGCGCGGCATGTTGCTCGGCGATCGCGCCGATCTGCTCGACCGGCTGGTGGTGGCGCTCTCGCGGCCCGGCGTCAACGGCGTGCTCGGCACACCCGACGTGCTCGAGGACCTGCTCCTTCTGGGCGCACTCGACGACAAGGTCGTCTTCGGCTCGATGAACAGAGGCGGGTTGGCCGGCGCGACGTGGTCGCTCGACGATCGCTTCACCGCCTACGACGCGGCGGCGATCGCCGCCGCGGGCTTCGAGGGCGGCAAGATGCTGCTGCGACTCGACCCTGGCGACGCGCTGACGGCCCCGACCCTCGAGGCCTGCGCACGTGCCGTCGGAGAGCTCGCGCAGCGCCGCCTGACGGCGCTCGTCGAGCCGTTCTGGAACGACACGTCGGCGGAGGGCGCGATGAAGGCGATCAGCGTCGCGTCGGCGCTCGGGAGGACGTCGGCCTACACGTGGCTGAAGGTGCCGGTCGTCGAGGACATGGAGCGGGTGATGGCGGCCAGCACGCTTCCCGCGCTGATCCTGGGCGGTGGCGGGCCCGCCGACTTTGAAGCCTGGGATCGCGCGCTCGCGCTGCCGACCGTGCGCGGCCTCGTGATCGGCCGGTCGCTGCTCTATCCGCAGGACGGCGACGTCGCCGCGGCGGTCGACGTCGCGACCGGATTGGTGATGACATGAAGCACACCCGTCTGCGCATCGTCGAGCTCGACGGAAGCGACTTCTTCGACACCGGGGGTGACGAGCTGATCGTGCTCCCGCTGTCGGGCTCCTGCAGCGTGACGATCGACGGCGAGCGCTTCGAGCTCCAGGGGCGCGCGAGCGTCTTCGAGGCCGTCAGTGACTTCGCGTACGCACCGATCGGCGCGCGCGTGCAACTCGAGGGCCGCGGCCGCTTCGCGCTGCCCGCGGCGAAGGCCGGCCGGCGACTGCCGGCGCGCTACGTCGGAGCCGAGGACGTCCCCGTCGAGCTACGAGGCGCCGGCAACGCAAGCCGCCAGGTCAACAACTTCGCAGCGGTCGAGGCGTTCGAATGTGACGCGCTGATCGCCGTCGAGGTGCTGACGCCGAACGGCAACTGGAGCTCCTATCCGCCGCACCGCCACGACGAGCTCGAGGAGATCTACTACTACGAGGTCGCCGGCGGCGGCTTCGCCTACCAGCGCGTCTATGACGGCATGGACCTGCTGGCCGAGGTCCGCTCGGGCGATCTGATCGAGCTGCCGTGCGGCTACCACGGCCCGTCGATGGCCGCACCCGGCTACGACCTCTACTACCTGAACGTGATGGCCGGCGAGGTCCGCGAGTGGAACTTCGTCGACGATCCCGAGCACGCGTGGATCAGGGCCTCCTGGGCCGATCAGGAGCTCGACCCGCGGCTACCGATGACGGCAGCGAGGAGGCACCCATGAGACTCACAGTGGCACAGGCGCTCGTGCGCTTCCTGTCGGTCCAATACAGCGAACGCGACGGCGTGCAGCAGCGCTTGATCCCGGGGTGCTTCGGCATCTTCGGGCACGGCAACGTGGCCGGTGTCGGCCAGGCGCTGCTCGAGCAGCCCGACGCGATGCCCTACTACCTCGCGCGCAACGAACAGGGGATGGTGCACGCCGCCGTCGGCTACGCGCGCATGCGCAACCGGCTGCAGACCCTCGCGTGCTCCAGCAGCATCGGCCCCGGCGCGACGAACATGGTCACCGGCGCGGCGCTGGCCTCGATCAATCGCCTCCCGGTCCTGCTGCTGCCCGCCGACCAGTTCGCGACGCGGGCGGCGAGCCCGCTCCTGCAAGAACTCGAGGACCCGCGCTCGCTCGACGTCTCCGTCAACGACGTGTTCCGCCCGGTGGCACGGTTCTTCGACCGCATCAACCGGCCCGAGCAGCTCCTGTCGAGTGCGCTCGCCGCGATGCGCGTGCTCACCGATCCGGTCGAGACGGGCGCGGTCGTGCTGGCCTTGCCGCAGGACGTGCAGGCCGAGGCCTTCGACTGGCCGGAGGACTTCTTCGAGCGGCGCGTGTGGCGCGTCCGCCGTTCCCGACCGGACGCAGAGTCGCTCGCCGAGGCCGCCGAGCTGATCCGGGGAGCGCACCGGCCGCTGATCGTTGCGGGCGGGGGCACGATCTACGCCGAAGCGACGGACGCGCTCGCGGCGCTCGCCGAGGCGAGCGGCATCGGCGTCGCCGAGACGCAGGCCGGCAAGGGCTCGCTGCCGTACGACCATCCGCAGGCGCTCGGCGCCATCGGCTCGACCGGCACCACCGCGGCCAACGCCGCAGCGCGAGAGGCGGACGTGATCCTCGGCGTCGGCACGCGTTACAGCGACTTCACGACGGCCTCGCGGACGATCTTCCAGCACCCCGACGTGCGCTTCGTCAACCTCAACGTCGCGCCGCTCGACGCGGTCAAGCAGGCAGGACTCGCGCTCGTCGCCGACGCACGGCTCGGGCTCGAGGCGCTCACGGAGGCGCTCGCCGGCACGAGCTTTCACACGCCGCCCAACGGCTGGGATGCCGTCGTCGAACGGGCCTACACGCTCGGCCACACGCCGCTGCCCGCGCAGAGCGAGATCATCGGCGTCGTCAACCGGGTCAGCGAGCCGCGCGACGTCGTCGTGTGCGCGGCCGGCTCGATGCCCGGCGACCTGCACAAGCTGTGGCGCACGCGGGACCCGAAGGGCTACCACGTCGAGTACGGCTTCTCGTGCATGGGTTACGAGATCGCCGGGGCGCTCGGGGTCAAGATGGCCGCGCCGGAGCGCGAGGTGTTCGCCATGGTCGGCGACGGCTCGTTCCTGATGATGGCCCAGGAGATCGTGACCGCCGTCCAAGAGGGCATCAAGCTCAACATCGTCCTCGTGCAGAACCACGGCTTCGCCTCGATCGGCGCGCTCTCGGACGAGGTCGGCTCGCAGCGCTTCGGCACCCGCTATCGCTACCGCGGCACGGACGACGTCCTGCCCGTCGATCTCGGCGCGAACGCGGCGGCCCTCGGAGCGCGAGTGCTCTATGCGCATGGCGTCGACGAGTTCGAGGCCGCGCTGCGCGAGGCGCGCGCGTCCGACGTGACAACCGTCGTGCACGTGGAGACCGACCCGCTCGTCCCGGCTCCAACCTCTGAGGCCTGGTGGGACGTGCCGGTGAGCGAGGTCGCCGCCCTCGCATCGACCCGCGACGCGCGAGCCGTCTACGACCGTCACAAGGCCACGCAACGGACCTTCCTGAAGACCCCTGAGACCGTGAGGACCCCGTGAGCACCGTTCAGCTCGAAACCATTTCGCACCGCATAGGCGGCGCCGCTTCGACCGGCGGCTCGAGCCGCACCACGCCCGTGTACGACCCGGCCACCGGCCGCGAGCAGCGACAGGTCCTGCTCGCCGAGCCCGCCGACGTCGACGCGGCAGTCCAGGCGGCCAAGGCGGCGTTTGCGAAGTGGCGCGACGTGTCCGTGACCCGGCGCGCGCGGGTGATGTTCAAGTTCCGCGAGCTGGTCGACCAGCACACCGACGAGCTCGCGCGGATCATCTCCTCCGAGCACGGCAAGACATTCGACGACGCGCGCGGTGAAGTCGTGCGCGGCATGGAGGTCGTCGAGTTCGCTTGCGGGATCGCGGAGCTCACCAAGGGCGAGTTCTCCGAGCAGGTCTCGACCGGGGTCGACCTGCACTCGTTCCGCCAGCCGCTGGGCGTCTGCGCCGGGATCACCCCGTTCAACTTCCCGATCATGGTCCCGATGTGGATGCACCCCATCGCGATCGCGACGGGGAACACGTTCGTGCTCAAGCCCTCCGAGCGCGACCCGAGCGTGTCCAATCTGATCGCGGAGCTCTACGCCGAAGCGGGACTGCCCGACGGCGTCTTCAACGTGGTGCACGGGGACAAGGTCGCGGTCGACGCGCTGCTCGACCATCCGGACGTCGCGGCGATCTCGTTCGTCGGCTCGACCCCGATCGCCAAGTACGTTCACGAGCGCGCCACGGCGGCCGGCAAGCGCGTGCAGGCTCTGGGCGGGGCCAAGAACCACGCGATCGTGATGCCCGACGCCGATCTCGACTTCGCCACCAACCACCTCATCGCCGCCGGCTACGGATCCGCCGGCCAGCGCTGCATGGCCATCAGCATCGCCGTCGCGGTCGGCGACGCCGGCGACGAGCTCGTCGAGCGCCTGCGCGCGAAGGCGCTCTCGATCCGTGTCGGTCCCGGCCTTGAGCCCGACTCCGAGATGGGTCCTGTCGTCACCGCGGCCGCACGCGACCGGGTCGTCGGCTATGTCGAGCGCACCACCGCCGACGTCGTCGTCGACGGTCGCGAGCACTCCCTCGGCAGCGACGGATTCTGGGTCGGGCCGACGCTGCTCGACAACGTCACCACCGACATGGAGGTCTACCGCGACGAGGTCTTCGGGCCGCTGCTGGGCGTGGTGCGGGTGGCGACGCTCGACGATGCGATCGCGCTCATCAACGCCAACCCCTACGCCAACGGGACTGCGATCTTCACCGACTCCGGCCAGGCCGCCCGCGAGTTCCAGCGCCGCATCGAGGTCGGCATGATCGGCGTCAACGTGCCGATCCCGGTGCCAATGGCCTTCTACAGCTTCGGCGGCTGGAAGGACTCGCTGTTCGGCGATCATCACATCCACGGCCCCGAGGGCGTGACGTTCTATACCCGCGCCAAGGTCGTGACCACTCGCTGGCCCGACCAGGGGCACGAGACGACCAACATGCACTTCCCGACCGCGAGCTGACGGAGGAGACCGATGAAGATCGCCTTGGACCCGTACATGTTCCGGGACGTGCCGCTGCTCGAGCTCCCGGCGCTGGTGGCCGAGCTCGGCTACGAGTACATCGAGCTCTCGCCGCGGCCGGACTTCATCCCGTTCTTCGTCCACCCGCGCGCGGACAAGCGACGGATCTCGGAGTTCCGCCGCGCGCTCGCCGACGCGGGGGTGAAGATCGCGACGATGCTCCCGCTCTATCACTGGGCGGGACCGGACGAGGACGAGCGCCAGAACGCGGTGCGGTACTGGAAGCGCGCGATCGAGATCACGGTCGAGCTCGGCGTGGACACGATGAACAGCGAGTTCAACGGACGCCCCGAGCAGCAGCCGAAGTCGGAGGGCCAGTTCTGGCGCTCGATGGAGGAGCTGCTTCCGATCTTCGAGCGCGAAAGCATCCAGCTGCGCCTGGAGCCGCATCCCGACGACTTCATCGAGGACGGTCGCGAGGCCGTGGACATGATCCGGGGCATCAACCACCCGAACGTGTCGTTCCTGTATTGCGCGCCGCACACGTTCCACATGGGTGGCGATCTGGCCGGGGTCATGGAGTACGCGGGCGATCTGCTCACGCACCTGCATGTCGCCGACTCCTTGGACCACCGCGCTTCGTCAGGACTGCGCTACATCGTCAACCCACCCGGGTCGGCGTGCCGCGTGCATCAGCATCTCGACATCGGCCAGGGCGAGGTGGACTGGGACCTGTTCTTCGGCACACTCGAAGGCCTCGAGTTCGACGGCGTGATGACGGCGTGCGTGTTCGCCTGGGAGGACCGGGCGTACGAGTCCTCCAAGTTCATGCGCGAGGAGATGGGTCGCCGAACGCGCGACTGGAAGCACCTCGCCACCCCCGCTACGCGCTGAGGCCTTCGCGTGGCCGCGACTGCTCGCCGCCTATGCGGCCTCCGCGATCTCTTGCTGGCGCGGCCCGAGCACGGCTTCGCGGATGCGCTCGGACAAGCGCGGCTCGCGCTCGTACGCCTTGATGCCGTCGGCGCGCAACCGAAGAAGCGTGGCCACGTAGGAGGGCGCGAGGTCGGAAGCTGCGATCGTGCGGTTCTCGCTGAGCGAGAGCGCAGCGATGACCGCGTGGTCGTGTTCGGCCACTAGGGTGCGCCCGGCGAGCGGGCCGACACCGGCCGCGGCGGCGAGGCGGCGCAGCGCGATCGCGTCGTGGGCGGTCGCGGGCCGGATGGTATGCGAGTTGGCGGGGAACATGCTTGAGAGGACGCTGGCCCGCCGCCCATATTCCTCATGTCAGCCTCGTGCGAAGCGACAGCGGGTCAGCGCTCGGCGATCGGACGCCCGACCGTGAGGACGTCTCGAAGGTCGGCGTCGAGTTGTGCGTACCGGGCGTCGGCCTCGATCCCGAGACCGTCTAGCACCGTGCTGAAGAAGCAGCGCACCGCGGCGGCGAGGACGACGTCGAGGATGTCTGTGTCGGTGAGACCGAGCGTCCGCAAGCGATCGACGTCGGCGTGTGTGACCGAGGAAGCGTCGAGGGCGAGCTTGTCGGCGAACTCGATGACCGCGGTGTCGACGCTGTCGAGCGTGCCTGTGTCGCCCGCGCCGAGCACGGCTCGGAGGTCGTCGGGACTGAGGAACTTGTCAAGGAGCACTGATCCGTGCGCGAGGGTGCAGTAGCTCGAGCGCAGACGTTTGGCAGCGGCGATGGTCGCGAGCTCGTAGCGCCGCAGGTCCATGTTGGCCTTGACGGCGCCGTTGAGCTGGCGCCATGCGGCGTATACGTCGGGTCGGAGCGAGAAGCCCTTGGTCAGGTTCGGGAGATAGCCGAACGTCTGTCGGTCGGTCTCGTACATCGCGGCGAGAGCGCCCGTTGCCTGGTCTTCGGGAATGACGTTGATGAACGGCATGCCGGCGTCCTTTGTGGTCGGTTCCTCTGCGAACGCCGGCGGGCGATGCGGCTACGGCGTGCGCAGCGGTCAGCGCACTATGACGCCGGCAGACCGCGAACGACGTGAGGATCATCGTCCGGAGCGGGAGTGGGCCGTCTCGGATGTGCCGCCGCGGCTATTGTCGCGATCATGGTTGAAGGCGGGGGAGACGTCGCCGCCGCGCCGGTGTTGGCACCGGTGGTTCGCGCATACTTGCAGCTCTTTTTCGCCCTGGTGCTCGCGGGGGTGTTGTCGGCGGTTGCGGTGAAGGCGTTCTACTCGCCGAGCGCGATCGACATCGCGGTCTCGCTCGTCTCCGGGGCACCCGCATGGGTGCTGTCACGCAGACGAGTGTTCCGGCAGCTCGACCAAGCCGGCGCGCCGCCGACAGTCGAGACCGAACCGCGCTCGGCGACGACGCGCAGGCTCTTCATCAGGGTCGCCCGGCTGACGGCGTTCCTCGCCGTGATCCTCTTCGTGATACCGCTGCTGATCGGGGCCTCTGACGATTTCCTCGGCAATGCCACATCAATCGGCGCCGGAGCACTGCTCTCGAACGGCTACGCCTGCGCGCTGCTGCATCTGTCGGCACGTAAATGGGAGCAAACGCACGACCGCATGATCGTCTATGAGGTGCGACCTCACTGGAGCATCCGCCCCACCGACGTCTACCTCGCCGCGCGGTAGCTGCCAACTGGCCGGTGCGCCGACGCCCATGCGGCCAACTTGCGCGCTGTGCTCGGGGTCATAGGTGCGTACACCCGACCCACCCCGGAAAGGGGGCGCACCATGTTCAGCGCCAAGCTCAAGCGCTCGCTCGTCGGCGTAATCGTCACGGCAGGGCTCCTCGTCGCCGCCGTGCCGGCCAGCGCCGGAACGTTCGTCGGCAACCCCACGTAGGCCAGGCCAACCTGGCTCGGTGATTGCGTGGGCGCGGGACAAGTGCCGCGTCCACGCGTTCATTGACGCGCAGCGATTCGTCGTTTCAGTAGTCCGCGGGATCAGCTGACCACTCGCGCAGAACGGCGTCGAGGCCGGTGTTGAGCGCCACGGCGTCCGGCCACTTCCCTTCCAGGTACTCGAATTCGGCGTCGTGGCCCTGCCCGGGTGTGACGCTGTGGACAACCTCGTGCCAGAGCAGGAAGCCGAGCAGTTCCTCGGAGACGATCGACTCCTGCGTCTGGAGCAGCACGTTGATCACGATGCGGTGCTCGCCCGGGGTGTCCCCGAGCCGCCACATCCCGAGATAGGACTTCGTGACACGGTTCGACCAGCGCACGTGCGGGCGCACGAGCCGGTGCCGTCGCGTCTCCGGGAGCAGTTCGGGCGCGCGGCGCAGCACGAGCTCCAAAGTGGGCTCGAGGCTGCGGTCGGGGCGCCGCGGGAGCGGGGGACGGCCGGGGACGTCCGGCAGCGGCGCCTCCGGCACCCGCGGCCGCGCGAGCTGGCGCTGCCAGTGCTCGACCGCCTCCGCGAAGTGCCGCGACGTGGGATACACCACCTGAGCGAGCGGGTCGTCGTACGCGGCAGCGATGACGGCCTGCCGTTCGGCGTAGGTTCGCGGCGTGTCGTCGGAGAGCGTGCGGGCGACGTCGATCGGCGCGAGGCTGCGCGCCACAGGGTGAAACGGGGGCGGCGCGCCGTGTTCGGCGACGTGCAGTTCGAGCCGCTCGAGATGCTCGGTGGCGACCGGTGGGGGAGGCGCGTCGTCGGGCCACAGAAACGGGCCGCCGCGCAAGAGGTGTTCGCGGAGCAGCTCGTACTGGTGATCGAAGACCGGCACGGTGGCGTCGGGCAGTTCGTAGGCGCCGACGATCTGACGTTGTTCGAGCGCGATCTGCACGTCGGGCGCCGGCCCGTCCTCGGGTGCGGTCGCACTCAAGGCACGCAGCGCCGCGGCCACTGCGGCCGCCACGTCCGGCGGGCCGGCCGCAGACGGAGCGCCGTCGCCGCCTTCCCACGGGCCGGTCGGTGACAGCACGGCGGTGAAGTCCTCCCAGTCGTCCTGCAGGTAGACGACGTTCGCGGTCGCTTCCCCGCCCGCCGCGATCCCGCGCAACACTCGGCCGACCATCTGGGAGAGGACGTTCGGGCTGGTCGTCGCGCGGGCGATCAGCGCGGTTCGCGCCTCCGGGAGATCGACCCCTTCGAGCAGCATCCCGACCGAGATCAGCACGGCGCGTGGGTGCTCTTTGAACCAGGGCCGCAGGTCTGACAGCGTGGCCTCGCTCTGCGAATGCAGGGCTCGGGCGTCGATCCCGGCGGCCTTGAAGTGCAGAACAAGATCGTCCGCGTTCTCGATCGTCGTGGTGAACAGCAGCGTCCGGCCCCACGCTTCGGCGCGCGCCTCGTACGCGCGCAGGACGACCGCGTTGCGCTCGTTGGTCTCGAGCTTGCGCAGGACGGTCATGGGGAGGTCGCCGACGCGCTCGGCCTGATCGCGTTCCTCGGCCGTCACCGGGATGCGCAGATGGGTACGGACGGGCGTGACGGTGTAGGCGGCGAGGACGCCGTCGGCGATCAGCTCCTCGCGGGTGCGCGAGATCACCCGCTGCGGGAAGGCGGCGTCGATCCGGTCCTGGCGCTCGCCCTGACCCCACGGCGTGGCCGTGAGCCCGACGACGTCGTGGATCTCCGCGTCACCCACGAGATCGAGCAGCATCTGGTAGCTGCGCGAGGCGACATGGTGGGCCTCGTCGACGATCACGATCGTCGGGCCCTTCAAGAAGTTCGAGACCTCGGTGCGGCGGCGGCTGCGCCGGTCGAGCTTGCGCGAGATCGTCTGGATCGTCGCGCAGGCGATGTGGGTGTGGCGGCGGTCGAGGAGGCTGGTCGGCTCGCGATCGCCGGCGAAGATCCGCAGCGTGCGCTCGAAGCCGGCCGGAAGTTGGTGGGCCGCTCGCTCGAAGCGGGCGGCCGACTGGTCGAGCAGCGAGATCTGGTGGGCGAGCCACAGCACCCGCAGCTGCGGATCGCGCTGGAGCTGTTGCAGGAGCCAGCCGACGGCGACGTCCGTCTTTCCGGCGCCGGTGGGGAGGACGACCAGGCCGCGCACCGGGCCTGCGCGCTTGAGCTCGTCGAGCGTCCGCTGGGCCTCCAGCGTATGCGGGTACGGGGCGTACAAAGGGTCGCCACCCTGGCCGCGGAGGTCGTAGACGCCGCGCGCGTCCTCGCCCGCCCCGGCCTTGGGGATCAGCCACGACGCCCGGTGCTCGCGATGGAACGCGTCGCGCAGGTTCTCGAGGAAGTTGTTCGTCTTCTTGCGTGCCTGCAGGAAGTCGACCTGGCTCGCGCGCGTCGCGTAGACCTTGTCGAGGTACGCCTTGCCGAGCGCGGTCTGGATGATGTTCGTCAGGCGGGCGAGCGTGTCGTCGCGGGCGTGCGGCAGCCAGCGCTCGAGCAGCACGGGCGCGACGCGGGTCATCGATCGCTTCGGCAGTTGGGTGCCGAAGACCCGCCCCGCGACATCGACAAGGAGCGCGGGGTCGTGCACGTCCGCGAGCGCGTCCCGGCCATCGGGAAGGGACGCGATCAGGTCCCGCAGCAGAGCGCTGTCGACGAGCTCCCACTCGAACGAGGAGCGCCAGCGCTTCCCGGGTGGGGCCTGGCCGGTCCGGTCCGCGGCACGGACGTATCCCTCGCGCTCCTTCATGGCCTGTATGTCTGCACGGCGCCGGGCAGTTGGCTCCAGTCCGCGTACCAGGCGTCGAAAAGCGCGAGCTGGCTCTCGACGTAGCCACGCTGGCTCGGGGTCAGCTCGTCGGTCTCGTTGAAGTGCAGCGTGTATTCGGTCTCGCCGCGCAGGACGAGCATGTACTTGAAGTAGAGGACGAGGTCGGGGCCGACGTCGAAGGACGCGAGCACGCCCATCGCCCGCTCGAGCTCGAGCGCCCGCTGACGCGCCTCTGCCTCGCCGCGGGCCGCGGCGCGGCAGAGGTTGGTCAGGTGCAGCACCTCGATCGGGAGGACGTTGCCGATGCCGGTGATCGCTCCGGTAGCGCCGCAATTGACATAGCCGTGGAAGACGGCGGTGTCGACGCCGACCGCTAGCGCGACGCTGTCGCCCGCGCTGGTGATGTTCTCCGCGGCGTAGCGGAGATCCTCGTCGCCGCCGAACTCCTTGAAGCCGACGAGGTTGGGGTGCTGCTCGCGCAGCGCGAAGAACAGGTCCGCGCGGGTGGCGAAGCCGTAGTACGGGCTGTTGTAGATGACGGCGTCGAGCTCGGGAGCGGCGGAGAGGATCGCGCTGAAGTGCGCCTTCTGCGCGGACAGGACGGAGCCGCGCGAGAGGACCCGCGGGATGACCATCAGGCCTTGAGCGCCGACCCGCTGCGCATGCTCGGCGAGCGCGACCGCCGCGCGGGTGTTGATCGCGCCGGTGCCGACGACGACCGGGATGCCCGCATCGACGAGGCGCTCGATGCCCTCCATGCGCCATTCGTCGGTCAGCAGCGGCCAATCGCCCATCGAGCCGCAGTAGATCATCGCGCTCATGCCGTGCTCCAGCAGCTGCTGGGCCTTGCGCACGAGGGCGTCGAAGTCGGGGGTGCGGTCCTCCTTGCACGGCGTCATGAGCGCGGGGAGGGTGCCGGTGAAGATCGAGGTCATGGTGGGTCTCCGGAGTCGGGGCAGGTCAGCTTGCCGCGCGTCACGTCCGGAGGCCAGCGACAGATGCTGCGACTTGGAGGGACAGCTTTTGACGATGATGCGCGGATGAACAGCGCACCCGAGCCCGCCCCGGCGCCGATGTTCCCCCAGCAGCCCCCGCCGAAGAAGCGGAGCACGCTGAAGATCATCCTGATCGTCGTCGCGGCGGTGATCGCGCTGATCGTGGTGTTGATCGTGGCGCTCGCGCTGTTCGTGAACGGGTCGACCAAGGACGCCCAGAAGGTGTCCGATCAGCTCGTCACCGCGGTCCAGACGGGCGACACCACGACGGCGTACGCACTCACCAGCCCGACGTTCCGCGCGGCGACCAAGCAGGCCGACCTCGACGAGCTGGTCAAGCGGCTGTCGACGCTCGTCACCAAGGACAAGGTCTCACCGAGCGGCAAGAGCATCAACGCGAGCACCGACAACGGCAAGATCGCCGTCTTCACCTACACGATGAAGGGCACCAACGGCAAGCCCGTGTACTTCAAGACCCAGATCCGCGACGAGGACGGCTGGAAGGTGATGAACTTCCGCAGCTCCGAGACGGCGCTCACGACCGAGGTGGAGTGAGCGAAGGGCGCCGGCACGGGACCGGCGCCCTTCAGCATCCGACTACGGAGTCGTGGTCGACAGCGTGAACGTCAGCGTCTTGGTGTAGGCGCCGGTGCGCAGCGCGTCGGCGGCGCCGACGTGCTGGCCGAACGTGACGGTGGCGACGTCGTTGGAGACCGGGGTGGACCAGGTCTTCAGCAGCGTCGGCGCGGCGGAGCCGCCGACGTCGGCCAGCGTGCCGCCCGCGCTCGCCTGGAGCGCGCTCGGCAGCGAGAACGTGCCGTTGACGAGGTGGCCGGTCGCCGTGGAGGACGGGTCGGCGACGGACAGGGTGGCGTCGCCGGCGGTCGAGATGACGGTGGCGGTGGTGGACGCGGTGTAGTCCTTCGCCACGCCGGGCGTGAACGCCCCGAAGCTCGCCGGTGCGCCGAGCGTCAGCGCGAGCGTCGCCGCCACGGAGCCGCCGACGTCGCCCGTGGTGCAGGGCGTGACGTTGGCCACGTCGCCCTTGTCGACCAGGACCTTGGTCGTGCCGAGCAGGGTGCCGTTGGCCGCGGTGCAGGTCAGCGTGTAGCTCTCATTGACGAAGCCGTTCGGGCCGGTGTGCTCGCCGTCGGCGTAGTAGGCCGACTGCGGGCGGACCGACGGGTTGGTGTCCCACGTGAACTTGCCGGACGCGGGAACCGTCATCGAGGACTCGAGGTGCGTCGGCACCGCGATCGGCGCCGTCGAGGTGGCCGGCGTCGTGTTCTGCTTGACCGGGGCGGTGTAGAGCGTGAAGTCCTTCGTGATCTTCAGCGTCGCGCCCGGGACCGCGGTGCCGCCGATGACCGAGTGACCGGCGGGGAGCGACGCGTACTCGAGCACCGTCCACCACGCGTCACGGACGGGGTGACCCTCGAACGTGGACGTCTGCGCCGCGGTCGACGTCGGGCCGGCATGGCCGGTCCAGTCGGCGGTGGTGCAGTTGAGGTAGTTCGGGAGCGCCTGCGGGCAGCCGCTGACCGGACCGATGAGCTCCTGCGTGAAGCCGAAACCGCGGGTGGCGTAGTAGGACCAGTCGTTCGTCTCGCCGCTGGTCTCGTAGTCGTGCGCGGAGTCGCGGGTGTTCGTGTAGCCGTTGTTGGTCGCCGCCAGCATCGCCTGGGCGAGCGCCTTGTAGCCCGTGTTGAGCTCGGGCGTGTCACCCGCGTTGAGGTCGAACGGCGGGTAGAAGATCGCGCGCTCGTTCGTGTGCGCGGTGATGAGCGCGGTCACCTGGTGGGAGGCGATGATGCTCATCGTGTTCTTGACCTCGGGCTCCGAGCCCGGGCCGGAGCCACGCTGGGCGAACGACACGCCGATGTTCGAGCCCCAGCCCAACGGATAGTTGCGGTTCATGTCGACGCCCTGGGACGTCGACGTCGGGCAGGTCAGCGGCGGCGTGAGCGGGGTCGCGGAGTCGCAGTTCGCGCGCCGCGGCGAAGGCGTGTGCGCGTAGCCGTCCGGATTCACCAGCGGCACGATGATCACCCGCACGTGGTCGAGCAGCGCGCTGACCTTCGGGTTGACCTTGGCCTGGTTCACGATGTCGATCGCGAACTCCATGCTGTCCTCGGCGGCCGCGGACTCGTTGCCGTGGATCGCGCCCTGGACGTAGTCGACGGGCTTGCCGTCGGCGACGTTGACGTTGTTCGTGATCTCCACGTAGTGGACGTCACGGCCCTCGATCGACTTGTTCGGCGCGAGCTTGTAGGCGACCAGCGACGGGTTGGCCGTCGCGAGCGCCTGCATGTCGTTGTTGTAGTCGTCGTACGTGCGGTAGACCTGACGGTTATCCGGCATCGCCGTCAGCGGCGGCAGCCCGAGATTGTGAAACGCCGTGACCGCGGCGTCGACCGTCGGGTCCGCGGCGGCTACCGCCGGCAGACCAGCACCCATCGCCACGCCCGCGGCGACGGCGACCAACAGCTTCTTCATCCTTGACCCTCTTCTTGATGAGGCATTGGTGGACTCCCCCGAGCCACAGCATCCGGCGGCTCGAACCTAACCACCGAGGGGCGGGTGGGCAACTCGTGAGAGTTTTCCGACACGCGTCAGCCGAACGGACGATGATCCCTCGACGATTGCCGAATGACGCTCGCGTGAGTGCCCTGAAAGGCTCACTGGTCAGCGTCCCGCTGGGTCTGGGTGATCGAAGGAGGGGGAAGAAACCGTGCGAGTCCATGCTCGTCTGCTGGGCGTTTTGGCCGCGGCCACGCTGTTCGCCGTACCGGGCCTGGCTCGTGCCGCTGAGTTGCCGCGAGGGCCGGTGACCGCGCAGACGGTCGCCGCCGCGCAGGCGGAGGCGACGCAGGCCGCGACCGCGTCCACCGACGCCGCGCGCGCCGCGGCCGAGAGTCTCGTGGCGCTCGACGCCGCCAAGGCCGCGGCGACCGCCGCCGCGGCGGCCGCGGCAGCGACCCCGACGCCGGAGAACACGACCGCCGCCGCCGCCGCGTCTGCCGCGCAGGCCACCGCGCAGCAGAACTACGACGCGAAGGTCGCGGCGGCGACTGCGGCAAAGACCGCCGCGGACGCGGCGAAGGACAACGCCGACCGTGAAGCGGCCTCATTCGCCCGCCTCACCGGTGGCGTCGCGACCGAGGGCACGACGGAGATTCCCGAGGTCGAGCCGCAGCCGGACAACTACCTGCACAGCGACAACGTGTCGCTGGTCGGCCACGTCCGCGGCCTCTGGAGCACGACCGCGCAACAGCGCTCGTGCGGGGCGATCAACCCGCTTCGCTGCCCCGCCTACTCGTCGCTGAACTTCCTGCACTACGACGCCCTCGGCTACGACGTGATGGTCGCCAACGGCACCTCCGGTCTGGCGCTGTGGTCGCTGAAGGACCCGGCGAAGCCGAAGTGGATCGGCCAGGTCACGCTGCAGGACCTCAAGACCGGCACCAAGCCGGACCCCGCCGACCCGACCAAGAGCGTGCCGATCATCCCCGACGCGGCGAGCATGACGCAGTTCTGGGAGGGCGAGAACATGACGGTCGACAACCGGCGCAAGCTCGTCTTCATGACGCGCGACACCGGCCAGAAGGGCCAGATCATCATCGACGTCCAGGACCCCTGGCACCCGAAGCTGATCAACTTCTCCAAGAACTACCTCGGGCACACGTCGACCTGCCTCAACGACTGCCGGTTCATGTGGTCCGTCGGGCTCACGCAGGGCGCGCCGTCGCCCGCCAAGTTCTCGCCCGTCGCCGTGACCGACATGCGCGACCCGATGCACCCGTATGTCTACCCGACGATCTTCGGCGCCGACGTGATGCGCACCAACACCAACGCCGGCGGCTACGGGACGCACTCGGTCGACGTCGACTTCGACGGCGTCGCGTGGGTGTCCGCCCAGAACGGCGTGCGCGGGTTCTGGACCGAGGGCCTGCACAAGGATCCGAAGACCGGCACCGAGCGCTACGCCACGCCGTTTGACCCGATCTCCTACGCGGGCGGCCGGATCGGCGGCGGCAGCGACAGCCAGTTCATGCACAACGCCTACCACCTGCCGACGGCGCTCGCCGATCGCCCGGCGGGAGACATCCTGCTCGTCACCAACGAGAACAACACCACCGACTGCACGCGCGCGGGCGTGTTCATCATCGCCTCGCTGGCGGGCAGCTACGACGCGACCGACAACCCGACCGCGGCGACGCGCCTGACCCGCCTCGCCGCCTACAGCACAGCCGGCAAGCCGGGTGAGTTCCACGGCACCGTCGGCACCACGACGGTCGGCGACTGCTCGGCCCACTGGTTCACGGTCAAGGGCAACATCGTCGCGCTCGGCAATTACGAGCAGGGCACCCGCTTCGTCGACATCTCCGACCCGCGCAACCCGCAGCAGGTCGGCTGGTTCCGCGTCCCCGCGCGGGCCGCGGTGGCCGGCGGCCCGCCCGAGATCATCTCCAGCGACACCGCCGCCGCCTACTGGCACGGCAAGTACGTCTACGTCGCCGACTACCAGCGCGGCATCGACATCATCAAGCTCGACGACTCCGCCAACCGCGGCAAGATCCTCCCGACCGCGTGCTGGAACTCGTGCGCGCGCGACACGCAGGTCGTGGACCCGATGACGACCAGCACCGCCGGCGGCGCGGGCGCGGCCGTCCCGGCGACGCTCGCTCTGACCCTGGGTACGCCCGCCGCCTTCAGCGCGTTCACGCCGGGCGTCGCGAAGGACTACGCGTCCTCGATGACGGCCACCGTGATCTCGACCGCGGGTGACGGCACGCTGTCGGTCGCCGACCCGTCCACGGCCGGCACGGGCCACCTCGTCAACGGCGCGTTCTCGCTCCCGTCGGCGCTGCAGGCCAAGGCGTCCTCCGCGGCGGGCGTGGGCTCGGCCGCGTTCGCGAACGTCGGCGGGTCCACCGCTCCGACGGCGCTGCTGACCTACTCGGGTCCGACGTCCAACGACGCGGTCACGATCGGGTTCTCGCAGCACATCAACGCGAATGACGCCCTGCGCACGGGCGTCTACAGCAAGACGCTCACCTTCACGCTCTCGACCACGACGCCGTAGATCCGACCACGGGGCGCCGGCATGCCCGGCGCCCCACAACCGGGGGTCAGGGTGTCGGTGCCGCGTCATCCGCACCGGGTGATGCGCGGCGTTGCCGCCGCGGCAATCGTGCCTCCTAGTTCAAGAGGAGGTGCGCGTGACCGAGCCCGACGACGTGATCAAGGACTGATGGCCGCCCGCGAGGACCGCAAGGCGGGCGGCGGCGTCCTGTTCGCCGCCTGTGTGTCGGCGCTGGTGGTGAACGCGAACACGTCGGCGGTGACGATCCTGCTGCCGTCGATCAGCCAGGACGTGGACGCGCCGATCGCCCAGTTGCAATGGGCGGTCACCGGCTACTCGCTCGTCGGCGCCGCCGTGATCGTGACCTCGGGCGCGCTGGGCGACGTGCTCGGCCGCCGGAAGGTGTTCATCGCGGGACTCGGGCTGTTCATCGCGTCGTGTGCGTTGATCGCGCTCTCGACGGGCGCCGCCGGGGTGGTCGGCGGCCGGATGATCCAAGGCGCGTCCGGCGCCACGATCCTCGCCTGCGGCATGAGCCTGCTGTCCGTCGCCTCGTCGGGGCCGTCGCAGATGAAGGCGGTGACGTTGTGGGGCGCGGCGTCGGCCGCGGGCGGGGCGCTCGGGCCGCTGGTCGGCGGCGTGCTCGTCGACACGACGGGCTGGCAGGGTCTGTTCTGGATCGACGCGGCGATCGCGGCCTTCTGCGTCCCGGTGACCCTGCGCACCGTCCAGGAGTCGCGCGATCCGAACCGCTCGCGCTCGATCGACTGGGCCGGGACGGTGCTCGTCGCGCTCGTGCTCGCCCCCGTGGTGCTCGCGCTCAGCAAGGGCAACGACTGGGGCTGGGCGTCGGTCGCCACGCTGGGGTGCTTCGCGGTCGCGATCGTCTCGCTGTACCTGTTCGTCAGGGTCGAGCGGCGGGTGAGCGCGCCGCTCGTCGACCTCGACCTCCTGCGCAACCGGATCCTGGTCGGCGCCACGCTGGCGATCCTGCTCGTCGCGGGCAGCATCAACGCGCTGATGTACGTCCTCAGCCTGTATTTCCAGGACCCCAACGGGTTCGGGATGAGCGCGTTCGAGGCCGGCTTGGCGACGCTCCCCGCCGCCGCGGCGATGATCGCCATCACGCCGGCGATCACGCCGCTGGCCGGCAAGATCGGCGGCGGCCGGGCGGTCGGGCTCGGGTTCGCGCTGGCGACGCTCGGTTTCGCCGTGCTGGCGTTCGTCACCGCGTCGTGGACCTACGCGGCGTTCGTCGCTCCGCTGCTGGTGCTCTCGGTCGGTCTCGGGCTCGCGAACGGGCCCGCCTCGTCGGGCTCGACGGCCGCCGTGTCCGCCGACCAGGTCGGCTCCGCCGCGGGGATCTCGAACATGGCGCGCTACGTCGGCGCCGCCGTGGCGGTGGCCGCGATCGCGATGATCAACAACGCGGTCACGAACAACCACAAGGCGGCCGGCGAGTCCGCCTCGGACTCGCTCGCCGCGGGCCTGGGGAGCTGCGCGCTGACGATGGCGATCTGGTCGGCGGCCGGGGTGCTGCTCATCCGCCTGCTGCGACGCCACCACGCGACGGGCACGCCGGCCGTCGAGCGGGCGGCCGCGGCGGCCGCGAGCGCGCACACGATCCCGATCGAGCCTGCACCCGCTCACGCATGAGAACGCGAAAGGAACCCCATGCCAGCTGCTGACCCCCGTCAGGCCATCGCCTGCCAGGCGATCGACTGAGGACCCGCCATGTCGACGGACACACCGAAGCAGCACCGCAACACCTGGCTCTGGGCCTGCGCCGTATTGGGGCTGGTCGCCGCGGGCCTGCTGGTCTGGGCGCTGTTGTTGAACGCGGACCTCAACGACACGCAGGACGACCTCAGCGGGGCCCAGAAGGAACTGGCGAGCGCCCAGCAGCAGCCGACACCGCAACCCACCGCCACCGAGGAGCCCACGGCGCTGCCGACCGAGACTCCGACGCCCACCGCGGAGGAGGACCAGGGCAACCCCGGAGCGCTGGTAGCGGCGGGGGCGCTGGTCACCGGCTTGGCGCGGGAGCTCGGTGCGACGCAGGAGGACGTCGCCGCGACGGAGCAGGAGCTCGAGGACACGCAGAAGCAGGCCGACACGGCAGAGAAGGAGGCGGCGGACGCCAAGCAGAAGGCCGATGACGCGACCGATGACGCCGAGAAGGCCAACGCGCAGGTCGACCAGGCCAACGCGGAGCGCGACGCCGCGAAGGCCAAGGCGAAGATCGCCGCCGACTGCGCGAAGGCCTACCTCTCCGCGTTCGGCGGACTGTTGCGGAGCGGCAACATCAGCGAGCAGGCGCCGGCGGTGCGCAAGGATCTCGAGGGCATCACGGCGGAGTGCAAGGCGGCCTTCGCGGGGGCGTAGTCAACGCAAGCGATAGAGGACCTCGCCGGCCTGCGGCACGACCAGCGTGCCGGGGTCGGCCGCCCAGCCTTCGGGGTCGACCTGCGCGGGGTCGAGGTAGTCGAGGTTGATGGCGCGGACCTGCTCCTCGGGGATCCCGGTGGCGAGGGTGACGGTGACGCGCAGGCGCTCGCCGTCGACCGGGTCGTAGGTGCCCGCGCCCCGCAGGTGCGTGGAGTGGGCGAGATCCCCCCACGGCGTGTCCTTGAAGCGATCCCACTGCTTGACGAAGTAGTCGCGGCAGTGGTAGCCGATCTCGGCGATGTGCGGGTGCATCGCGCTCACCTCGCGGATGTGCGGCGCGTAGATGACGACCTGGCCGCCGTCGGCGACGATCGGCTCGACCTTGTAGAAGCCCTTGGCGCCGGTCCACATGTCCGCGTACTTGTCCGGGATCAGCGAGAGCACGCGCCGCACCGGGGCATCGAGGTAGCGGATGTGGGTCTCGGCGGCGACGTCGGCGGCCGCCGCCCAGGCCGAACGTGGGTCCCCGAACGCGGCCGCGTGCAGCTTGCCGGAGCCGGACTGCACCACCAGACAGAGCGCGAACCGGTCGCCGGGCAGCAGCGAGGCGGCCTCGTCGATCAGGGCGCGCACGGGCGTGACGCCGCGCGTGCCGATCAGCTCCGCGCTGGTGATCAGCGCGCCGAGCCAGTGCGAGACGTCGATCAGCTCCTGGCCCGACACTCCCGGGAACAGGTACTTGTTGCCGCCGGAGAACCCGACGACCTCGTGCGGGAAGACCGGCCCGACGATCAGCGTGACGTCGTGCTCGACGACGGCGCGGTTGATGCGGACCTCGACGCCCTGCTCGAGCATGCCGCGCGAGAGCGCTTTGATCCGCTGCGCGCCGATGCGCCCCACGCTCACGAACGTGTCCGGATTCCACCACTCATGGTTGCGCGCCGAGATGCCGGGGCCGACGTGCGCGGCCAGCGCCGGCTCGTCCATCGCGGCGTGCGTCCCGAGGGCGACGAGCACGGTGAGGCGGGTGACGCGGCCGCGCAGCGCGCCGTCGACCGCCGACAGCAGGAGGGGGAGCGGGCAGCTGCGGGTGCCGTCGGGCACGATCACGCAGACGCTGCGCCCGTCGAGCGGCACGGCCGCGAGCTGATCGCGCACGAACCTGTGGACCTGCTCGTCGTCGAGCACGACGCCGGGTCCGCCGATCCGCGCCGCTTCCGGAGTCACCGTGCGTGTCATGGCCGCCTTGCTGCACTCTACGGGTATGGCGCTGCACCCCGATCGTCTTCTGCCCGCCGAGCCCGGAGTCCGGGCGATCGCGCGCGAGCTGTACGGCGCTGTGCGTGAGCTGCCGGTGATCTCACCGCATGGGCACGTGGACCCGCGGCTGCTGCTCGACGACCAGCCGTTCGGCGACCCGGCGACGCTGCTGGTGACGCCGGACCACTACGTGACGCGACTGCTGCATGCGTCCGGCGTGGGGCTCGACTCGCTCGGGGTCGCGCAAGGGCCGCTGCCGGAGGGCGAATCGCGCGCGGTGTGGCGGCGGATGTGCGCGCACTGGGACGTCTTTCGCGGCACTCCCGTCCGGTACTGGCTCGAGCATGAGCTGGTGGAGATCTTCGGTGTCACACGCCGGCCGTCGGCGGCGTCGGCCGATGCGCTCTATGACGAGCTGACCGCTCGCCTGGCCGAGCCGGCGTTCCGCCCGCGAGCGCTCTATGACCGGTTCCGGATCGCGGTCCTGGCCACGACCGACGATCCGTGCGACGACCTCGCCGCGCACGCCGGGCTGGCCGCCGACCCGAGCTGGTCGGGCCGCGTGATCCCGACCTTCCGGCCCGATCGCTACCTCGAGCCGGCGGGCCCGGACTGGCCGGACCTGATGGCCCGGCTCGCGCAGGTGTCCGGCATCGACACCGCGGACTACTCGGGGTTCGTGGCCGCCATCGAGGCGCGCCGGCGGCACTTCATCGCCCATGGCGCGACGTCGGCCGACCACAGCCACGAGGACGTCCGCACCGACCCGCTCGAGCCGGCCGCGGCGGACCGCATCTTCCGCGCCGCCCTCGCCGGCACGGCAACGCGGAACGAGGCGACGGCGCTCCGCCGGCACATGCTGCTCGAGATGGCCCGGATGTCGTGCGAGGACGGCCTCGTGATGACGCTGCACCCAGGCGTGCGCCGCGGCCACCACGGCCCGACGGCGGCGCGCTTCGGCCCCGACGTCGGCGCGGACATCCCGATCCGGATCGAGTTCACCGATGCGCTGCGCCCGCTGCTGGAGCGCTACGGCACGCATCCCGGGTTCCACCTCGTCCTGTTCACGCTCGACGAGACGGTGTTCTCGCGCGAGCTCGCGCCGCTGGCCGGCTTCTACCCCTCGCTCTACGTGGGGGCGCCGTGGTGGTTCCTCGACGCGCCCGAGGCGATCCGGCGCTACCGCCGCGCGATCACCGAGACCGTGGGCTTCTCGCGCACCTCGGGCTTCATCGACGACACCCGCGCGTTCTGCTCGATCCCCGCGCGCCACGACATGTCCCGCCGCCTCGACGCCGGGTGGGTGGCCGAGCTCGTGGCGCAGCATCTGCTCGACGCCGACGAGGCGGGTGAGGTGATGGCCGATCTGGTCAGCGGCCGCCCGACGGAGGTGTTCAAGCTGTGATGGCGCGCAGCGGGGCCGCGCCGCCGGTGCGCCTGGTGCACCTCGGCCTCGGCAACTTCTTCCGCGCGCACCAGGCGTGGTACACCGACCGCGCCGGCGACGGCTGGGGGATCGCGGCGTTCAGCGGCCGCAGCGCCGAGCTCGCCGGCGCACTCAGCGCGCAGGACGGGCTCTACACGCTCGTGACGCGGGCGCGCGACGGAGACCGCCTCGACGTGATCTCGAGCCTCGCGCGCGCCTACCCCGCCGCGCGCCACGATGCGTGGCTCGCGACCGTGGCTTCGCCCGACGTGCGCGCCATGACGATCACGATCACCGAGGCCGGATACCTGCGCGGCGCTCATGCCGAGCTGCAGGCGGATGCCCAAGCGCTGCGGGCCGACCCCACCGCTCCCGTACGGACGGCGCCGGCCCGGATCCTGGCGGGGCTCGCCGCGCGCCGGCGCGCGGACGCGGGGCCGTTCACGATCATCCCGTGCGACAACCTGCCCGAGAACGGCGCCGTGGTCGCGCGGGTCGTCGCCGACCTCGCGGACCGGGTCGATCCGGGCCTGCGCGAGTGGCTCGAGGCGTCGGTCACGACGGTCACGACGATGGTCGACCGGATCACGCCGCGCACGACCCCCGAGGACACGGTCGCGGGTGACCGCTGCCCCGTGATCACCGAGCCGTTCAGCGAGTGGGTGCTCAGCGGCCGCTTCGCGGGCGGGCGCCCGCGCTGGGAGGACGCCGGCGCGCTGTTCACGGACGACATCGCGCCGTTCGAGGAGCGCAAGCTGTGGCTGCTCAACGGCGGTCACTCGCTGCTGGCGTACGCCGGGTCGGCGCGCGGGCACGAGACGGTCGCCGACAGCGTGGCCGACGAGACGTGCCGCACGTGGTTGGAGACGTGGTGGGCGGAGGCGTCGGCGCATCTGACACTGCCCGCGGACGACCTCGCGCGCTATCGCGAGGCGTTGCTCGAGCGCTTCGCGAACCCGCGCATGCGGCATCTGCTCGCCCAGATCGCCGCCGACGGCTCGCAGAAGCTGCCGATCCGGATCCTGCCGGTACTGCGGGCCGAGCGGTCGGCCGGGCGCATGCCGGCAGGCGCCGTGCGCGCGCTCGCCGCGTGGATCGGCCACCTGCGCGGCGCGGGTGCGCCGGTCGTCGACCCTCGCGCCGAGGAGTTGGTCGCACTCGCCGCCGGCCCGCTGCCTGAGGCGGTCCGGCGCATCCTCGAGGCCCTCGATCCCGCCCTCGCCGGGGACGACGAGCTGGTGGCGAGCGTGCGCGACTCCGTCTGAGACCGGCTCCCTCGGCCGTCCGGACCTCGAGCACGCGAACCTCGCGCAGCTCCAGGCGCTCCGGTTCGCTCGCGACGCGAGCGTCGAGTTTCTCGCGCTCTGCTCACGAAAGTCGACGCTCGCTCACCATCCCACGGGTGAGAACGTGCTTTCTGTTCTCTAGGCCTCGGCGACGGCCGCCAGGCCCGCCTCGACGTACGCGATCGTGACATCGAGGATGTGATCGATCTCCGCGGGGGAGAGGGCCTGCCCGCGTTGTGACATCTGTGCCGCGGCCGTCTGCTCGACGACGTTGAGGCCGCCCATCAGCGACGCGGCGGTCAGTCGCGCGGCGAGTTGCTGTTCCTCGCCGAGCTCGGCCTCGAAGGCCGCGGCGATGACGTCTTCGAGCGCGCCGATGAGCTGCAGTCGCCGCGCGGCGACGGTGGGCGCCTCGTGGCGCAGGCGCTCCTGCAGGAGCATCTCGGGCTCGAGCCATCCGCTGAGCTCGGTCAGCCACGCCCGGACGGCGTCGAGGGTGGACTGGCCGCCGTCGCGCAAGCGCGCCGCCAGTGCCTCGGTGGCCACCGCCGCGTCGCCGAAGACGATCTCCTCCTTGGTGGCGAAGTAGGTGAAGACGGTTGCGCGGGAGACCCCGGCGGCCTCGGCGATGTCATCGACCGTGGTGCCGCCGAACCCGCGCTCGTCGAACAGCCGCATGCCCGCGTCGCGGATGGCGATGCGGGTCGCTGCCTTCTTTCGCTCGCGCAGGCCGGGCATGGGCAAAGCATACCGCGTCCAATAACAAACTCAGTTTGATTTTAGACTGAGTCTGTGTATTCTCCGGTGCATGACCTCCCCGCTCTCCCGTCTCGCGCTGCTGGTCGGGCGCCGCCCGCGAGCCGCAACGCTCACCGTCATCGCCGTGCTGGTCGCGCTGCTGGCCGGCGCGGTCCTGGCCGGCGGCTCGTTCAAGGACGACTTCACCGTCCCGGGCATCGAGTCCCAGAAGGCGCAGGACACGCTCGAGCAGCGCTTCCCCGCGCAGTCGGGCACCCAGGCCACGCTGGTCTTCACCGGCAAGGCCCTCGACCGCTCCGGCGGCAAGCAACGGATCGGCACCGTGCTCGCCACGATCGGCCGCCAGCCCCACGTCGTCGCGGTCGAAGATCCGTTCAAGACCCCGGACCGCCTCGCGAAGGACGGCCGGACCGCGTACGCGACCGTCAGCTACGACCAGACCGCGACCGACCTCGATTCCAAGGCACGTGAGCGGCTCGAGCAGGCGACGGCCGGACTTCCCAAGGCGGGGATCGCCGTCGCGATGTCCGGCGAGCCGATCGACGGCGCCGCGACCGGTGGGTTCCCCATCGGTGAGGTGATCGGGCTCGTGATCGCCGTCCTGCTCATGCTTGCGGTGCTGCGCAACCTGCGCGCCACGCGCAATGCCCTGGGTGCCGCGTTCGCCGGCATCGGGTTCGGCTTCGCCGCGCTGATGTGGGCCGCGGCCGCCACCGAGGTGCCCGGGCTCGCGCCCACGCTCGCGGGGATGCTCGGCCTTGGTGCCGGCATCGACTACGCACTGCTCATGGCCGCGCGCCAGCAGGAGGAGCTCCGCGCAGGCCGCAGCCCGATCGAGGCGGCGCAGCGGACCAACGCCACCGCCGGCCATTCCGCCCTGACGGCCGCGAGCATCGTGCTGGTCTCGATCTCAGGCCTGCTCGTCACCGGCATCCCGTTCGTGGGTCGTGCCGGTGTCGCCGCCGGCCTCGTCGTGCTGGCCTGCGCGATCGTGTGCGTCGTGCTGCTGCCGGCGCGCTTCGCCAAGGCCGGCGAGAAGCTGCTGCCGCGCAAGGAGCGCAAGGCGAACGCACCGGCCACGCCGACCCGGAGTTCGCGCGCTCCGTGGGCGACCAAGCGGCCGGTGCTCGCGCTACTCGCCGCCGGCGCGGTGACGGTCGCGCTCGCCGCGCCCGCGGCCGGCCTCGAGCTGGGCCAGCCGGACGATCGCAACCTCACGCCCGACACCACCCAGCGCCAGGCCTATGACCGTCTTGCCGAGGGCTTCGGCCCCGGCGTCAACGGGCCGCTCGTCGTCGCCGTCACGTCGCCGGACCGCAAAGCCCTCGACCGGCTCACGAAGGAGATCGCCTCCGACCCCGAGGTCGCCGACGTCAGCAAGCCCACGCTCAACCCCGCGCGTGACACCGCGGTGATCACCGTCACACCGAAGCACGGCCCGCAGGACGCCCAGACCCGCGCGCTCGTCGACCGGCTGCGCACCGAGGCCATCCCCGCCGCGGGCGTGACCGCGTACATCGGCGGTCGCACCGCCCGCTTCGGCGACGAGGCCGAGAAGATCGCCTCGCGGATCCCGCTGTTCGCGGGCGCCGTGGTCGGCCTGTCACTGCTGCTGCTCCTCGCCGCGTTCCGGTCGTGGCGGATCTCGGTGCTCTCCGCGGTGTTCAATCTCGCCTCGATCGCGGCTGCCTACGGCGTCGTGACGCTCGCGTTCCAGACCGCGACGGGTGCCTCGCTGCTCGGTGTCGAGCAGCAGCCGGTCGTGCCCTACGTGCCGCTGTTCATGTTCGCGATCCTGTTCGGGCTCTCCACGGACTACAACGTGTTCCTGCTCTCGCGGGTCCGCGAGGAGTGGGACCGGCACGCCGGCCACCGCGAGGCGATCGCGGCGGCATCGGCGGGCACGCGCAAGATCATCACCGCGGCCGGAGGGATCATGATCGCCGTCTTCCTCGGCTTCGCCACCGATCCCGACCCGGTGATCAAGATGACCGGCATCGGCCTCGCCACCGCCGTGCTCGTCGACGTCACGCTCGTGCGCCTGTTGATGGCGCCCGCCGCGCTCACGCTGCTGGGCGATCGCCTGTGGCCGCGCCGCCGGGCCGCGGCGCCGCGGCCGGTGCTGGCGGCCGACTGACGCGCGACCGGATCACGAACGCCGCGATCACCACCACGATCGCGGCGGACGTGATGCGCGTCGCAGTCTGCCCCGCGCTGGCGAAGGAGTCCGCGAGCGCGTAGCCGATCACCGTGAACGTGGCGGTCCAGACCAGCGCGCTCGCGGCGCTGACCGGCAACAGGCGGCGCACCGGCAGGCCGGCGCTGCCCACGACGAACGACATCACCGAGCGCAGGAACCCCGTGAAGCGCCCGAGGAACAACGCCTTGCGGCCGTGACGCGCGAAGAAGCCGTCGACCCGGGCCAACCGCTCGGGGCCGAGGCGCAACCGCCGGCCGTGGCGCTCGATGAACGGGCGTCCGAGCCGGCGGCCCAGCAGCACCCCGACCACGTCGCCGGCCACCGCGGCCCCCCACGCCAGGACGATCAAGGCGACCAGCGAGGCATCGCCTCGCGCGGCCGCGACGCCACTGAGCATCAGCACCAGCTCGCCGTGGATGAAGAACCCCAGCAGGACCGTGGTCTCGAGAAACACGAAGGCCACCACGACGAGATGAATCCAGACGCCGAGCGGCGCCGCCGCGTCAGCGATCGCGTCGGCGACGTTCGGCGGCCTCACCGCACCGATCGCGATCGCGAGCAACAAGCCGACGCCAACGCTCGCGACGCCTCGGCGGATCCAGCGACTGAGCGACACCCGGCCACGGTACCCCCAACCGTCGCGCACAGCCAGCCGTCTCTCCGCCAATCCCCAGCCGGCTCCCAGCATCCGGGGCGACGATGCCCTGCATGGGACACGACACCACAGACCATGCACACGGCGACGGGCTTCACGAGGATCTCGTCAGACTCGCGTCGCGCCGTGACGCGCTGCGGATCTTCGGCGTCAGCGGCGCCGCCGCCATCCTCACGACCCTCGGTGCATCGCGGGCGCTGGCGGCGTCGCCCACGGCAGAGGTGCCGACCGAGACCGCCGGGCCGTACCCGGGCGATGGCTCCAACGGTCCCGATGTGCTCGACGACTCCGGCATCGTGCGCCACGACATCCGGCGCAGCATCGGCAGCAGCCGGACGCTCGCCAAGGGCGTCCCGCTGCGGGTCAATCTGACCGTCACCGACGCCTCCGCCGGCTACGCGCCGATGGCCGGCGCCGCTGTCTACCTGTGGCACTGCGACCGCTCCGGCAGGTACTCGATGTACTCCTCGGGAGTCGAGGATGAGAACTACCTGCGCGGGATCGCCAGGACCGACAGCAGCGGCACCGCTTGGTTCAAGACGATCTTCCCGGGGTGCTACTCCGGGCGCTGGCCGCACATCCACTTCGAGGTCTACGCGTCGGTCGCCAAGGCCGTCGCGAGCGGGCCGATCGTCAAGACCTCGCAGATCGCGTTGCCGAAGGCGATCTGCAGCAAGGTGTACGCCACGAGCGGGTACTCCGCCAGCGTCGGCAACCTCGCGAGGACCTCGCTGTCGACCGACAACGTCTTCAGCGACGACCGGGCGATTCACCAGTTGGCGACCGTGACCGGGAGCGTCAGCAAGGGCTACGTGGCGAACCTCACGGTCGGCGTGTGAGGCTAAAGCCGCGGCGCAGAGTGGCCGATGGGCCCAGGGTCAGGACCCATCCGATCCGATCAGGGACCTCCTCCATGTCCTCGAACCCGCGCCAGTTGCCCTCTGCCGTTCTCCGGTCCGTCGTCACGACGGCGATGATCGTCCTCGGCTTCATGGCGCCGTGGACGTTGCTGCCCGCCAACGCTCACGCGGCGGGCACGACCGCCAGCGCGCAGGCCGTCAAGGCCGCGGGCGGCGACAGCGCGGATGAGTTCTCCTACTCGGACCTGCGCGCGGCGATCGCCGACAAGGCGGTCAAGTCGGCGACGCTGTCGCCCGCGAGCTTCGAGGCCGAGGTCGTCCTCAAGGACGGCTCGAAGCGCAAGGTCGGCTACCCGCCGACCGATGAGGCGCTCGCCGACGAGCTCTCCGCCGCGGGCGCCAAGGTCAAGATCGACACCGGCTTCGCGACCGCCCGCTCGCAGTTTCCGTGGGGCGCGCTGATGATGCTCGGCGGCATCGGCGCGATGATCGCCGCGATGTTCTTCCTGCAGCGCAAGCACGCCAAGGCCGCGCGCGCCGGGCAGGACATGCAGTCAAAGAACGCGCAGAAGGAGGGTGAGCTCCCTTCGGTCCGGTTCTCTGACATCGCCGGCTGTGACGAGGCCGTCCAGGAGGCCTCCGAGCTCGTCGACTTCCTCAAGGCTCCGCTGGAGTACCGGCGGCTGGGGGCCAAGATGCCGTCCGGGCTCATGCTCTACGGACCTCCCGGCACCGGCAAGACGCTGCTCGCGAAGGCGGTCGCCGGTGAGGCGGGAGCCGCCTTCTACGCGATGTCCGGCTCGGACTTCGTCGAGATGTTCGTCGGCGTCGGCGCCGCCCGCGTCCGTGACGTCTTCGCGAAGGCCCGCCTGAACACGCCCGCGATCATCTTCATCGACGAGGTCGATGCCGTCGGCGCCAAGCGCGGCGGCGGCAGCGGTGGGGGAGGCGGCCACCGCGAGGCCGACCAGACCCTCAACCAGCTCCTGGTCGAGATGGACGGCTTCGGCGGCAACGAACGGCTCCTGGTCATCGCCGCGACCAACCGCCTGGACACGCTCGATCCGGCGCTGCTGCGTCCTGGTCGCTTCTCGCGTCACGTGCACGTCGGCCCGCCGTCCGAGGACGGCCGCTTGAGCATCCTCAACGTGCACGCCAAGGGCAAGCCGCTCGCCGAGGACGTCGACCTGCCGCAGCTGGCGAAGGTCACCGCCGGCTCGAGCGGCGCCGAGCTCGCCGAGATGCTCAACGAGGGCGCGATCATGGCCGCTCGCGGCAAGCGCCCGGAGATCACCCACGAGGACCTCTTCGAGGGCTTCCTGCGCGTCGTCGCCGGTCCGCGCAAGGCGTCCGCGATGCTGGCCGCCGGCGAACGCGAAGCCGTCGCGTATCACGAAGCGGGTCACGTCCTGTGCGCCGAGCTCTGCCCGAGCGTCGACAAGACCCTTCACGCCACGATCAACCCGCGCGGGCAGGCGGCGGGGTTCGCCGTCGTCGGTCGCTCCGACCGCGCGTTGCACACCGCGCAGCACATCCACGAGCAGCTGATCTACATCCTCGGCGGACGCGCCGCCGAGCACGTCATCTACGGGACGGTGTCCTCCGGCGCCGCCAACGACCTCGAGAAGGCCAACACGATCGCCCGCGCCGCCGTCGAGCAGTACGGCCTGTCGCCCGCCGTGGGGCAGATCGTCAACTCGCAGTCCGGGTTCGCCGAGCAGACGAAGGCGACGATCGACGCAGAGATCCGCCGGATCGTCGAAGACGCCTACCGTGACGCGATCGCCATGGTCCAGGAGCACCGCGAGCAGCTGGAGCGCCTCACCCAGGCGCTGCTGCGCGCCGGTGACATCGACCACCTGGAGATCGCCGCGGCCATGGAGGGCTCCACGCCCGCCGCCCGCCGCCCGAATCTCCAGCCGCTCCCCGATCCCGAGCCGGAGTTCGTCGCCGACCTCGACGACGCACCGGGCGACGCACCCGAACGACGCCTATGGCTGCCGGGTCGCTCGACCGCGGGGCAGGCGATCGCCGCGTTCCGCAGCGAACGCGACGATTCCCACCGAGGGCCGGCGGCCCGCGCCTAGCGCCCGTCCGGTCAGCCCGCGATCAGCGGCACATCGCCCACAAGGGGTGATGCGCGAACCCATCGCGCGGGTGTGCAATCGCATCATGACCATCGCTTCGCGGACCGTGGAAGGCCAGGGACACGTCGTCAGGCGGCGAGCGGCGCGCAGCGCGCGCGTCGAGCATCTGAGCAAGACCGAGCGAGCGGCGCGGGGAAAGGCCGCGCGGGCCGAGGTCCCGCGGTCGTCGCTTGCCGGCTGGGAGCCGCCCAGCGACCGGCGCGACCCGGTCGGCGTGCTCGAGGAACAGGCACTCACGCGTGTGCCGGAGCTGATCCCGATCCGCCACGGCAGGATGATCGTCTCGGCGTTCACGTTCTATCGCGGCGCGGCCGCGATCATGGCCGCGGATCTGTCCGGCCGCCCGCGGACGAGCCTGCACGCCCAGCTCTGCGGCGACGCGCACCTGTCCAACTTCGGCGCGTTCGCCGCGCCGGACCGGCGCCTGATCTTCAGCGTCAATGACTTCGACGAGACGCTCCCCGGCCCGTTCGAATGGGACGTCGAGCGTCTGGTCGCGAGCATCGCCGTCGCGGGCCGCGACCGCGGCTTCGACCTCACGCAGCGCGAGCAGTGCAATCTCGCCGCGGCGCGCGCCTATCGCCGGGCGATGCGAGAGTTCGCGCAGTCGCGGACGCTCGACCTCTGGTACGCGCGCCTCGACGTCGACGAGCTGGCGCAACGCTGGTCCGCCGCAGGCAACGCGAAACAGCGCAAGCGGTTCGAACGCAACATCGCGAAGGCGCGCTCGAAGGACAGTCAGCGCGCCTGGAGCCGGCTGACGCGTGTCGACGAGGATGGGCGGCCGCGGATCATCAGCGAGCCGCCGCTGATCGTGCCGATCGAGGAGCTGCTCGGGCCGGAGGCGAGCGCCGAGCTCGCGCACACGGTGCGGACGGTGATCCGCTCGTATCGCCGCACGCTGCCGAGCGATCGCCGCCACCTGCTCGAGCGCTTCCGCTACGCCGACGCCGCGCGCAAGGTCGTCGGCGTGGGCAGCGTCGGCACGCGGGCCTGGATCGTGCTGATGCTCGGTGTCGACGACGGCGATCCGCTGTTCCTGCAGTTCAAGGAGGCCCAGCCCTCGGTGCTCGAGCCGTACCTCACCCGCAGCGATTTCGCCAACCATGGCCAGCGCGTGGTCGAGGGCCAGCGGCTGATGCAGTCGGCCAGCGACATCATGCTCGGCTGGTTCCGCACGGCGGGCATCGACGGGGCCGAGCGCGACTTCTACATCCGGCAGCTGTGGGACGGCAAGGGTTCCGCGCTGGTCGACTTGATGGAGCCGAACGTGCTCGCGACCTACGCGGAGATCTGCGGCTGGACGCTCGCGCGCGCCCACGCCCGTTCCGGCGACGCGGTGGCGATCGCGTCCTACCTCGGCGGCGGCGACGGCTTCGACCGCGCGATGGCGTCGTTCGCGGAGGCCTACGCCGACCAGAACGAGCGCGACTACGCGGCGTTCCAGACGGCGGTCGCCGACGGGCGCCTGCAGGCCGAGATGGGTCTCTGAGCCGCGGTTAGACCGCCCTCACCGGCCGAGGGCGGGCTCCGCCGGCGTTCGCCGGCCGTCACGGTGTCCCGTGTGACGAGCGGGCTTGGACGGCACGCATCTCGCGCCCGAGCGAGGCGATCGCCGGATCGTCGATCCGGTAGCGCCGGCGTAGATCGAACAGGTACTGCGCCTCGGCACCCGCCATCGCGCGCACCTCGCGCCGGATCACGAGGCCTTCGCCGTCCGGCGGCGCGGCCGTCGCAGAGGTCGGCGCGAAGCCGTGCTCGGCCAGCCAGCGCGGGAGGTACTCGCCGGCGACCTTGCCCTGCGGCCACCACAGCGGCGCGCTCTGGCCGGCGCCGGTCGGACGCAGGCGACGCGAGCGGGTGCCACCGACCAGCAGCCGGCCCTGGACCACGGCCTCACCCGGGTCCGGCGGGGCCGCGACGCCGGCCAGGCGGGCGATCCCCGCGACGGCGACGCGCGCCTGGTGCGTGGCGAGCCCGCCGAACTTCAGTGGGGCGTCGACACCGTCGCCGGCCGCCCACGTGCGCTGCGCGTCGCGGACACGGCCGTCTTCGCCGACGAGCACGAAGCCCTCCTCGTCCGCGGCCAGGCCCTCGATCGCCGGGCCGAGCAGCCGCGGCACCGCGAACACGCGCTCCACGTCGAGCCGTTCCCCGCTCGGCGCCAATTGCAGCCCGCCGTTCGCACGCTGGGCGACCGCGCCGGTGATCAACCGCACGCCGGCGCGCTTGAGCTCGTCGGCGACCGCCGCCCCCGCCTCGGGGCCGAAGAGCGACAACGGGGCGCGTTCCGGTGTCACGACGGTGATCTGCACGTCGTCGTGGCCGAGGGCGTACGCCTCCCCGGCGGTCATGATCGCGAGCTCATAGGCGGGCAGCGGCCACACCGCGCCCGGCGGCACGACGATCGCCAGACGCTTGCTATAGCCCTCGTCGATGTCGCGCAGCAAGCCGCCGTAGATCTCCGGATCGCCCTCCGGCCACCATGTCACCGCGCCCTCCACGCCGGCCACGGCACGCGCTCCGGTCGCGACCAGCAGGGCGTCGAAGCCGCGTGAGCCGCCGCCGCGCAGTCGCACCTGGCGCGCGCCGTCGTCCACCGCGACGAGCGCGTCGGCGACCAGATCCGCGCCGGCATCGGCGGCGATGTCGGCCAGTTGGACGTGTCGCGCCATGCCGGCCCCGAACGGCTCCGCCACGGCCATCGGCCGGTACACGAAGTCGGGATCCGGAGCGAGCAGCGTCAGCCGCACGCGCGTGCCGGCCACTTCGCGCAGCCCGAGCAGCGCCTCCACGCCCGCGACGCCGCCGCCTGCGATCAAGACGTCCATCGAATCACCCCAGGTGTCCCACGTTGCCTTCGTCCGCGCGAACCACTCTGGCGCTCGCGAACCGCCTGCGCCTCACCCGATCTGCATGAAACGCCGGAGCCCGCGGGTCACGCACCCGCCTGTGGTTCGGGCATGGGCAGCCGCGCCTGGGCGGCCTCGGCGAGATAGCGGACCATGCGCGCCCCGGCGGGAACCCGGCGCCCGCGCAGCCACGTCGCATAGAGGGCGCGGTGCGGGTTGGCGTCGCGAATCGGGCGCACGGTGATATCGCCCCGCGGCTCTGACATCGTCAGCTCCGACAGCACCCCGACGCTGAGCCCGGCGGAGATCATCGCCCGTGCCACGGTCACGTCCTGGACCTTGTGGATCCGCGGCGCGATCCCGGCCTGCGACCACAGCTGCTCGAGCATGGCCCGATAGGACAGCGTGAAGTCGCTCACGGGAGGCGCGATGAAGCGCTCGCCGGCGAGGTCGGCCAGCGAGACCTGCCGGTGGCGGCCGAGCCGGTGGCGTGCGGGGAGGACGATCCAGTAGGGGTCGTTGGCCAGGTGGAGCTCGTCCATCCCGTCTTCCTGCTTGACGCCGGGGACGCCCGGGATCCGCCACACCACGGCGACGTCGAGGTCCCCGGAGCGGAGCTTGCGCAGCGCGGCGGGCTCCTCGAGCTGCTCGACCTCCAGCTCGACCCCGGGATGGGCCCGCTCGAAGCGGGCGACGGCCGTGGGGAGGAACGTGTTGCACACGGAGAGGAAGGCGCCCACCTTGAGGGTCCCGCCCTCGAGTCCGGCGATCGCGCGGAGGTCGTCCTCGGCGGCGCTGACCTGGCCGAGGATGATCTCGGCGTGGCGGCGCAGCCGGGCTCCGGCGTCGGTGACGCTGACCGGGCGCGTCCCGCGGTTGATCAGCGTCAGGCCGAGCTGCCGCTCGAGCGCCGCGACGTGGTGCGAGACGACGGACTGCGCGTAGCCGAGCTCAAGACCGGCGGCCGAGAACGAGCCGTGCACGGCGACGGCGTGGAACGCTCGCAGGCGACGCAGGTCGTCCATCGACAAACGCGATACTAGTTCAAGGAGTATGTGTTGCGTCGATTGCCTGCTCCGGCGATTTTGGTTCCTCCAACGAGCAACCGAGGAACACCGAATTGGCAATCGCCACACACCTCATCGACGCCTTCGCGGGCGCGGTTCTCGCGCCTGGCGACGGCGGCTGGGACGCCGCCCGGCAGGCGTTCAACACCGACATCGACCAGCGGCCGGCGGCGATCGCCATGCCGACCGACGCGCTGGACGTCGCGGACGCCCTGCGGTTCGCCGCGCGCCACGGCCTGCGGGTGGCGCCGCAGCGGACCGGCCACAACGCCGGGCCGCTCGGAGACCTGCGGGACGTCCTGCTGCTCAAGACGGACGCGCTCGGCGGCGTCGAGATCGACGTGGGCGCGCGCCGGGTGCGCGTGGGCGCGGCGACGAGGTGGGAGCAGGTGACACCGCGGCTGTCCGAGCTGGGGCTGGCCGCGCTGCACGGATCCTCCCCGGACGTGGGCATCGTGGGCTACTCGCTCGGCGGCGGGATCGGCTGGCTGGCGCGCAAGCACGGCATGCAGACCAACGCGGTGACCGCGATCGAGCTCATCACCGCCGACGGACGCTTCGTCCGTGCCGACCGTGAGCATGAGCCCGACCTGTTCTGGGCCCTGCGCGGCGGCGGCGGCAACTTCGGCGTCGTGACCGCGCTCGAGTTCGAGGTCTTCCCGGTGCGCGAGCTGTACGCGGGCGCGCTGTTCTTCGAGGTCGAGCAGACCGCCGACGTCCTGCACGCGTGGACCGAGCTGCTGCCGCACCTGCCCGAGGAGATCACCTCGTGGGCCAACGTCCTGCACTTCCCACCGCTGCCGGAGCTCCCCGCCGCGATCCGCGGGCGTTCGTTCGCGATCGTGATGGCCGCATTCCTGGGCTCGGAAGCCGACGGGCGCGAGCTGCTGCGTCCGCTGCGCCGGCTGCGCCCGCTGATCGACACGTTCGCCATGCAGGCGCCGGCCGGCCTCGGCGACCTCGCGATGGACCCGCGAGAGCCGCTGCCCTTCCGCAGCGCGCACGCGCTGATCGATGCGCTGCCGGCCGCCGCGATCGACGACGTGGCCCGGATCTCCGGCCCGGGCTCGTCGCTCGCGCTGGTGCAGCTGCGCCACATGGGCGGCGCCCTCAGCCGCCGGGACCCGGACGCGGGCGCACGGGCGACGCTCCCCGGCGAGATCTGCGTGTTCGGCCTCGGGGTCGTCCCGGAGGCGAGCGCGGAGCCGGCCGTCCTGTCCGATCTGGCGGCGCTCTCGGCCGCGGTCGCTCCGCGGCGCGTGGGCGACTACCCGAACTTCGTCGAGCAGCCCGTGGAGGTGAGCGGCTTCTTCGATCCTGGCACCTGGGAGCGCCTGCGCCGCGTGAAGGCGCTCTACGACCCGCAGGACCTCTTCAAGGCCAACCACCACATCCCGGCATGAGACGACGACACATCACGGCGGCACTCGCGGTCGCGCTCTCCCTCGTCGCCGCCGCGCCCGCGGCCGCCGACTCCATCTCCTATCTGCGCGACGGCAACATCTGGCTCACGACGCCGGACGGCGCGCGCCAGTTCCAGGTGACATCGACCGGCATCTACTCGTACGCCTCGCAGGCCGACGACGGCACCTTCATCGCGCTCACCGGCGAGCGGCTGCACCGGCTCTCGCGCGACGGCAAGGTGCTCGCCGACTTCGACACCCCGGTCAGCGACGGGCCGAAGAAGGGACCCAACGAGAACTACTTCATGGGCCCGTACGAGCCCGAGATCTCCCCCGACGGCCAGCTCGTCTCCTACAGCTACGCGTGGCATCACGAGCGCTACGACTACGACTGCAAGTGCGTCCGGTTCGGCACCGACTCCGGTACCGCGATCAGCTACCCGGACCGCCAGACCGCGTGGGAGGAGTTCGGGGGGCCGTTGACCGGCTGGATGTTCGGCTCCTGGATGTCGAACGACACGCTCCTGCGCAGCTACGCCGGGCGGGCGTTCGCCGAGGAGGCGGTCGTCAACCGGATCGGGCCGGGCAAGGGCGACGACGACATGATCCGCTGGCTCGACTCGACCTTCGACATGGACGAGGTCTACCAATTCCGTGACGGCGAGATCACGCGCAAGGGCGACAAGGCGGCGTTCGTGAGCTACGACGTCGCACACCACGGCGAGCCCTACCGGACCGGCTTCAACCGCGTCCGCGTCTATCGCCTGGGCGGCGCTCCGCCAGCCCGGCCGGAAAGCTGCTTCTACTTCGACGGGCCGGACACCGCGGACCTGATGAGCTCACCTTCGTTCTCCCCGGACGGGAGCATGCTGGCGATGCAGTTCGGCGGCGCGATCTCGATCGCCGACATCCCGGACCTGTCGAGCGGCTGCCAGTCGCCGACCTTCTTCAAGGACCTGATCGCCGGCGCCCAGCCCGACTGGGGCCCGGCGGACGTGCCGCTGCCGGTGGGCCCGGTGACGGAGCCGCCGAAGAGCGCGCCCGGCACTGCCACGGACGCGGCGAAGCGACCGGCGATCGGGCTGACGCTGCCCAAGCGCATCAAGCTCCGGACGGCGCTCCGCGAAGGCATCGCCGTCACCGTCAACAGCGGCGCCGCGGGCAGGGTGACGGCGACCGCCAAGCTCAAGCGCTCGAAGCTCGGCTCCGGCGCCGCCAAGGTCGGCGCGCGCGGCAAGGCCAAGGTGCGCATCCGCTTCACCCCGAAGGCAGCGCGCCTGCTGCACGAGCGCAGGTCGGCCCGCCTGACGCTCGCCCTCCGCTTCACACCTGCGGGAGGTGGTCCGTCCGTCACGCGGTCCGTCTCACTGACCTTGAAGGGACATTGAGTCACGCGGCGCGGGGAGCCTAGACTCCCCGCGCCGTGGCCCGTCTACCTCAAGGAGATCCCGCGCCCGCCGACGGCGCCCTGCCGGCCGAGGCGCTGGCGGGTGTCGGAACGCGACCGTTCGGGTTCTACGTGCACGTGCCGTTCTGCGCGTCGCGCTGCGGGTACTGCGATTTCAACACGTACGTGCCCGGCGAACAGGGCGCCGAGCAGGCCGCCGGCTACGTCGGTGCCGTGCTCGCCGAGATCGACCTCGCGGCGCAGGTGCTCGCGGGGTCGTTGCCGCGTGTGGACACGGTCTTCTTCGGCGGCGGCACGCCGTCGCTGCTGTCGGCCGCCGAGCTGACCCGGATCCTGGGCCGGATCGACGAGCGCTTCGGCCTCAAGCCCGGCGCCGAGGTCACCACCGAGGCCAATCCCGAGTCGGTCGATCCCGGCAAGCTCCAGGCGCTGCGCGAGGCCGGCTTCAACCGCCTCTCGCTGGGGATGCAGAGCGCCGTGCCGCGGGTGCTGGCGACCCTCGAGCGCGTGCACTCGCCCGGCCGGCCACAGCAGGCCGTCGCCGAGGCGCGCGCCGCCGGCTTCGAGCAGGTCAGTCTCGACCTGATCTACGGCACGCCGGGCGAGACCGCGGACGACTGGCGCCGCTCGCTCGACGCCGCGCTGAGCGCGCGGCCCGACCACCTCTCGACCTACTCGCTGATCGTCGAACCCGGCACGCGCTTGGCCGCGCAGGTGCGCCGCGGCGAGCTCGTGGTGCCGGGCGAGGAGGTGATCGTCGACCGCTTCGAGACCGCCGAGCGCGTGCTCGCCGAGGCCGGGATGGCGTGGTATGAGACCTGCTCCTGGGCGACCGGTGAGGCTGCCTGGTGCCGGCACAACCTCGGCTACTGGAGTGGGGGCGACTGGTGGGGTGCCGGGCCGGGCGCGCACAGCCACATCGGTGGCGTGCGGTGGTGGAACGTGCTGCACCCGCGCGCGTGGAGCGAGCGGCTCGCGGCGGCCACGTCGCCGGCGGCGGCGCGCGAGCTGCCCGGCGAGGAGGAGGTCCGCCTGGAGCGCGTGATGCTCGGTCTGCGGCTGCGATCGGGCGTCGCCCTCGGCGAGCTGACGCGCGCGGGACGGGCCGCCGCCGAGCGCCACGTCGTGGGCGGGCTGCTGGAGCCGGCCGACCACGGCGCCGGCCGCGCCGTGCTCACCCTGCGCGGCCGCCTGCTCGCCGACCCGGTCACGCTCGACCTGGCCGCCTGAGACCCGCCTCGCCGCGGGGCGCGGTCTAGTCGCGCACCAGGCGCTGCAAGGCGTCGCGCAGCCGGCCTTCGATCGGCGCCGGCCGGCGCGTCGCGCGGTCGACGAAGACGTGCGTGAACGACCCGGTCGCCGCGAGGCCGGAGTCCGTGGCCAATCCGATCTCGTAGGTGACGCTGGAGCGGCCGAGCTTCGCCACCCGCAGGCCGCCGGTGACGTCCTCCGGAAAGGCGATCGCGGCGTGGTAGTCGCACTGCGAGGCGGCACACACGCCGATCACGTCGCCGGCATGGATGTCGAGCCCGCCTTCCTTGATCAGGTAGGCGTTGATCAGGGTGTCGAACAGCGCGTAGTACTCGACATTGTTGACGTGGCCGTAGATGTCGTTGTCGGCCCAGCGGGTGCCGAGGACGCGGCGGTGCGGGTAGGCGTCGAGCGCGCTCACTGCCGGTGAAGTGTGGCGAACCAGCACCGGTGCCTGACGGAACCCGTCAGCGGAACGTCTGCGAAGCGTCAGCGCGTCTGAGAAGGATGCGTCCTGTTCATGTCGTCCTTCGCACGATCGCTCGCAAGGAGCACGCAACGAATGCACCGCAGGTACTCGATCGCCGCAGCTGCACTGACGTTGATGGGTCTGACCGCTACGACCGCGCAGGCGGCGAACTCCCCGGCGGCCGATAAGGCCGCCGACTATGTGAAGACCCGTCCCTCGAAGCTTCACGCGAGCTCGTCGGACACCTTCCACCAGCAGCAGGTCATCTCGAGCAAAGATGGTCTGCAGTACGTGCCGTACGAACGCAGCTACAAGGGCCTGCCGGTCCTCGGCGGCGACTTCGTGGTCGTCACGAAGGCCGACGGCCAGGTCGCGTCGACCGCCGTCGCCCAGGACGAGACCATCAACGTCTCGACGACGCCCAGCATCTCCGAGGCGCAGGCGGCGCAGACCGCGACGTCCAAGCTCGCCGGCACCGTCGACGGCGTCGAGAGCACCGACCTCGTCGTCGATGCCACCGAGGACACCCCGAGGCTCGCGTACGAGACCGTCGTCACCGGTCACCGCGGCGCCATCCCGAGCCGGCTGCACGTGGTCACCGACGCCACCACCGGCGCGGTGCTGTCCACGCAGGACGAGGTCGTGGACGGCAACGGCACGGGCTGGATCAACGGCCCGAACCCGCTTGCGATCAACACCAGCGGCTCCGGCGCGTCGTTCAACATGACCGACGGCACGCGTCCGGGCATCTCCTGCCGCAACTACACCGGCAAGGGCGTCCTGACCGGCACCGACGACAACTGGGGCGACGGCAACGGCACGAACATCGAGACCGGCTGCGCCGACGCGCTGTTCAGCGTCCAGCGCGAGTGGGACATGCTCAAGAACTGGTACGGCCGGTCCGGCATCAACGGCTCCGGCAGCGGCTTCCCGCTCTACGTCGGCCTCAACGACACCAACGCGTTCTGGGACGGGACGAGCGTCACGATCGGCCACAACACGGCCGGCCAGTGGATCTCCTCGCTGGACGTCGTCGGGCACGAGTTCGGCCACGCGATCGACTCCAACACCCCCGGCGGCCAGTCCACCAACGGCGTCTCCGAGGCGACCGGTGACATCTTCGGCGCGCTGAGCGAGGCCTACGCCAACGAGTCCGCGGCCTACGACGCGCCGGACTACACGGTCGGCGAGAAGATCAACCTCGTCGGCAGCGGCCCGATCCGGTACATGTACCAGCCGTCGCTCGTCGGCGATCCGAACTGCTACTCGGCCTCGATCCCGAACACCGAGACGCACGCCGCGGCCGGCCCGCTCAACCACTGGTTCTACCTGCTCGCCGAGGGCACCAACCCGGCCGGCAAGCCCGCCAGCCCGACCTGCAACGGCACCACGATCACCGGCCTCGGCATCCAGAACGCCGGCAAGATCTTCTACAACGCGATGCTGTCCAAGACGACCGGCATGACGTACCTGAAGTACCGCACCGCCACGCTCACCGCCGCCAAGAACCTCTTCCCGGCCAACTGCACCGCCTTCAACACCATCAAGGCGGCCTGGGACGCGATCAGCGTCCCCGCTCAGGCGCTGGACCCGACCTGCACGATCGCCGGCGCCACCACCGCCACCAACCCGGGTAACCAGACCGGCAACGTCGCGACGCCGCTGTCGCTGCAGCTGGCCGCCACCGGCGGCAACGGCACCTACAGCTGGACGGCCACGGGCCTGCCGGCGGGCCTCGCGCTCAACGCCTCCACCGGCGTCATCTCCGGCACGCCGACGACCGCCGCGACCTACACGACGACCGTGACCGCGACGTCGAACGGCACCTCCAACAGCGCCACCTTCACCTGGACGATCGCCCCGAAGTCGGCCTGCGCCAGCCCGGGCAACAAGCTCGGCAACCCGGGCTTCGAGACCGCGAACGCGCCGTGGACCGCCACGGCGGGCGTCCTCGGCAACACCTCCGGCCAGGCCGCGCACACCGGCACCAAGTACGCCTGGATGAACGGCTACGGGACCACCCACACCGACACGCTCCAGCAGACGGTCACGATCCCGGCCGGCTGCGCCAACTACAGCCTCTCGTTCTGGCTGCACATCGACTCCGCCGAGACGACCACGACCGTCGCCTTCGACAAGCTCACGGTGACGCTCGGCGCCACGACCCTCGCGACCTACTCCAACCTCAACAAGGCCAGCGGCTACGCCCTGAAGACGTTCAACGTCTCCGGCTTCGCCGGGCAGACGGTGGTGCTGAAGTTCTCCGGCACCGAGGACGCCTCGCTGCAGACGTCCTTCGTCGTCGACGACACCGCGCTCAACGTGAGCTGACCTGACCCCGGCAAGGAAGCCACACGAACGCCCCGGCCACGCCGGGGCGTTCGTCGTTGTGGCGCGGCTACTTCTGCCACACGGCGAGCACCTTCTTGAGGAACTCACTCGTGTTGTAGTTCTGCTTGTCGGAGTCGCACTCGAAGTACTCGTCCACCGGCTCGAGGTCCACCTTGGGGGGCACGGCCTTCTTGACGCGCATCTTCACCGTGTGACCCTCGATGTCGACGATGTAGCGCTTGCCGGGGACGAAGTTCGCGGAGTGGCTCAGCTTGTTCCACGGCGTATTGCCGCTGAAGATCATCTTGTAGCCCCACTCGTTCATCACCGTCAGGCGCGTCGCCGTGTCGTCGTACTCGATGCCGGCGCCGATGTACTTGTCGTGGAGCTTCTGGACGACGGTGTGGACCTCGTCCTCGACCTCCTCGTCGCCGCCGATGATGCCGCGGGTGAAGTCGATGCCCTCGTTCTTGTAGAGCGCGATCAGCACGCAGGTGCGCGTCCAGTAGAGCTTGCGCACGCCGCGTTCGTCCTCGGTCCCCGGGATCTCGTCCATCACGGACTCGCCGGCGCGGGGGAGATCCGGCGCGCCCGGCAGGAGATCCTTGAACTGCGGCAGGTAGCTGATCGCCTTCGCGACCTTCGTCCGCGTGTCCAGCGGGTCCGCGAGCGGTGGTTTGAACAGGCGGTCGTGCGCCGCCGCGGAATCCGAGAGCGCCTTCGTGATGCCCGCGTCGTCCGGGTTATCCGAGTAGGTCGCGGCCTCCGCACGCAGATCCGTCACGGGGACCGTGCGCAGGCTGTGCAGCTCGTCGACGCCGAGGCCGATCTTCAGCGCCTTGCGGAACTTCTGGCTGCCGCCGTCCCACAGGTCGCGGACGGTCTTGGACTCGCTCGTCTCGTCGACGTAGCCGAGCGCGTCGTTCCATTTCGCGCTGAGCCCGCCGAACGTGTCCGGGACCGCCAGCTGGTTGTGCGCGCCGCTGTACATCAGGCGCTGGATGACAGCGCGGTTCCCGGCCGCCGATTGCAACGCGAGGACGTTCGCGGCCGGCGTCGTCTGTGAGCGCGGCTGTTCCTCGTCGCGCTGCTCCTCGGGGCGGCGTCGCCGCGTCCGTTCGACCATGACAACCCGTGTTTATCACGTCAACACGGCCCGGCACAAGCGACGAAGAAGCGTCGTATGCGAGGCGCGCAATCGTCCGACAATCGCATGATGCTCATCTGGATCCGCGGGCGTAGCTTCGGCCGCAGGGTCTACGAAGAAGGAGAGCATCGCGGATGAGGTTCCGACGGACGACGCTGCTCGCCGGCGCGGCGGTAGTGCTGCTCGCTCCGGCCGCAGCGCACGCCGACACGCTCAGCGGGGCGCAGTTCAACGGTCTCACGGAGATCGACGTCAACAGCGGCGCGGATCTGGCGGGGATCGCGCCCGAGAACGTGACGATCACCAAGCCGGGCGGCGCGACGGTGCCGGCGGCGGCGATCACGATCGCGAGCACGACCGGCAACCGGCTCGTGGTGCGCCTGAAGGCCGACCAGTTCGCGCGCACCACGTCGCAGGGGACGACGATCGCCACGTCGGCGTTCGCGGGTCACACGGCGGAGGCGCCGGTCAGCGTCGCGCGGGCGGGGGAGCCCGCCGCCAACGCCCACATCCTCGGTTCCAGCCAGTGGACCGACAACGGCTGGAGCACGAGCCTCACCGACCCGTCCTTCCATGACCCGGTGACCGGGCAGGACGGCCTCTACCGGTTCAAGGACCTCACGCCCAACACCGATGACGCGGGCGCTCCCGTCGTCTGGAACAACGGCGCGGTCACGACGCCCGCGCACCGCGACCTGAAGATGCTCGTGCTGTTCGTGCAGTTCCCCAACCGGCTGGCGACGAGCTCGCCCGCCGGCTGGCAGACGATGCAGCCCTACATGGACTTCTTGGCGCCCGCGTCGGCGTTCTGGAACACGGCGTCCTACGGGCAGCTGAACGTGCAGTTCGACTCGCCCCAGGCGAGCGGGAACCTCGGCTGGATCACGATGGACAAGAACGCGAACCTCTACACGTGGGACGCGCAGACGCACAACATGTTCGCCTACTCGCGCGAGGCGTTCCAGAAGGCCTACGACCAGTTCGGGATCAAGGCCGACGACTACGACGAAGTGCTGATCATGCCCGCGCGCGGCACCTCCGGCCTCGCCAACGGTCCGGGCAACATCAACCGTGACCCGACCGACGGCGAGCAGACCAACACCAACCAGGTCGCCTACGTCGACCATGACGGCAAGACGCACTATGTGAGCACCGTCATCACCGCCGGCAACGACATGTTCTCGTGGGGATACCGCTGGATCAATCACGAGTTCGGCCACACGGTCGGCCTGCCGGACCTCTACTCGTACTACACGACCATCGGCGGCACTCGCGTCAACCAGTTCTTCTGGGTCGGCGGCTGGAACATCATGGGCAACATCGGCGGCCACGCCAACGACTACTCGGGCTATGAGAAGTACAAGCTGCGCTGGCTGCGTGACGACCAGGTCGACGTGGTCTCCCAGCCCGGGTCCTCGACGCACGCGATCACGCCGCTGGAGACGCCCGGCGGCAGCAAGATCGTCGTCATCCGCACCGGGGTCTCGACCGCCTACGTGGCGGAGTTCCGGACCAAGCTCGGCGTCGACGGGCTCGACAACCGCGCCAAGTACCAGGGCGTGCTCCTGTACCGCATCGACGCCTCTCAGTGGGAGCAGTTCGAGCGCAACGCCGACCTGCAGGTGATCTCCAAGCAGTACTACAACGACCCGGCGGTCGGCGGCCCGCTCAACAAGACCGGCGTCTGGCGCCCGATCAACACCTCGCTCACCGGCCTCGACACGCAGGGCGCGCTGTGGGGTCCGGGGGACACCTTCGAGGACCCGGCGACCGGCGTGCGGATCGACTTCGGGGCGATCGGCGACTACCTCGCCTCCAACCCGGCCAACAGCCCCTACACCGCCGATGACACCGCGACGATCACGGTCACCAAGGCGGGCGCCTCGTCGCTGAACGTCCCGGTCGCTCTCAGCGACGCGAAGCTGACGAGCCCGACGACGCTGAGCTTCAAGTCCAGCGCCGAACTGCAGGACCGCATCACGGACTCCAACAGCATCAACAACGGGCACTACGTCTACGTGCGCGAGGGCTCCCGCCTGACCGCGGGGGACGTGACGCTGATGCGCGGTGACGGCAGTGTGGTGCCCGCCTCGGCGATCACCGGCATCACGGTCTCGCCGGGCGGCGCCGAGCTCACGCTGGCGCCCGGCACGTTCCCGACGGCGGCCTCCGCACAGGGCCTGACCGTCGCCACGAAGCCGTTCTTCTCCTTCGGCGCGGCGGCGGCGACCCCGGTGGTCTCCCAGCTCGCAGACGTGGGCGGAACGGTGCCGGCGACGCTGTCGCTGGCGTTGAGCGGACCGGTCAGCCTGGGCGCGTTCACGCCCGGCGTGGCGAAGGTCTACAGCACGTCATCGACGGCGACGGTGACGTCGACCGCGGGTGACGCGACGCTCACCGCCGCACCCGCGGGACGGCTGGCCAACGGCGCGTTCTCGCTCGGCCAACCGCTGCAGGTCACGGCGGCTCCGGCGACGTGGACCGGCCCGGTGTCCAACGACATCGTGCAGCTGACGTTCTCGCAGGCGATCGGCGCCACCGAAGCGCTGCGAACCGGCACCTACTCGACGACCGTGACGTTCACGCTGAGCACGACGACGCCGTAGTCGCCACCGCTGCTCCGGGCCGCGACGGCGGTCCGGAGCACGTGGGGTCGTGCGCGCGTGCTCAGCAGGTTCCCAGGGACTTCTGAGACAACGCACGGCCCGCGGGCCGATCGTGGAGTCATGACCAGATTGCGAATGATTCCCCGCCGCCTGGCGGCATTGGTCGCGGTGACGGCAATGCTCGCCGTGCCGGCCGCGGCCAAGGCGCAGACGGTGAACGCCGCCGAGGCGGCGACCAGCAGCAACTGGGCCGGCTACGTGGCGAGTGGGAACACGTTCTCGAGCGTCTCGGGCACCTGGGTCGTGCCGCGGGCCAAGAGCGACACTGAGGGCTACGAGGCGACCTGGGTCGGCCTCGGCGGCGCCGACGAGAGTGCCGGCGCCCTCGAGCAGGTCGGCACCGAGTCCGACGACGTCAACGGCCACGCGACCTACAGCGCCTGGTACGAGCTCGTGCCCAAGGCGCCGGTGACGCTCAAGCTCAGCGTTCACCCCGGCGATCGCATGACCGCGAAGGTCGCGGTGAACGGCACGACGGTCGTCGTCTCGATCTCCAACGCCACGACGGGCAAATCGGTGACCAAGACGCTGCACATGACCAGCCCTGACACGTCGAGCGCCGAGTGGGTCGCCGAGGCACCCTCCGTCCAGACCGGCGACGGCAACTACCAGGTGGTCCCGCTGGCCGACTTCGGCAAGGTCACCTTCGCCAGCGCGACCGCAAGCACGACCGACGGCCACACCGGCACGATCAGCGACTCCGCCTGGACGTCTGAGCGGGTCGATCTCGTGTCCTCCGACGGCGGCTTCGGCGGCGGTTTCCACGGCGGGCGGGGCATGGGCCGGCGCGAGCTGACCAGCGGCGAGGCGACCACGTCCTCGCTGACCGGCTCCGGGTCACGCTTCAGCGTGACCTGGAACCAGACGACGTGACCGGCCGCGTTGTCAGGCGGGCACCGGCTCGCCCTGCTTGAGCGTCGCCAGCCCGATCGGCTGCAGCGGCTCCGCGAAGGTCGAGAAGATCTCGCTCTCGCAGAAGAAGCCGACGACCTTCAAGGGCTCCTCGCCGGTGTTGGCGATGCCATGGGGGACCATCGCCGGGATGACGGCGAGGTCGCCGGCGCGCACGCGGCCGCGCTCGCCGCCGACACGGGCTTCGCCTTCGCCGGCGACGATGTAGAGGACCTCCTCGGCGCTGTCGGTGTGGGTGGGGAGGTAGTCGCCGGGCTGGACTTCGAAGTAGACGACCGCGGTGTGCTCGGCGCCGGTGAAGCAGTTGATGGGGAAGGCGGGAGACACGCGTCCGCGCGGGTCGCTGTCGAGGTGGACCTCGAGCAGGGCGAGGTCGGGAGTGGATGCGGTGAACATGGGGAGGATGATCCTTTCGTCATACGACGTTGTATGATGATTTGAACGACGTCAGCGTACGTCCGTCGCAGCGATCTGTCAAGATCGTCATACACCCATGTCTGCCGAAAAGGTCACTCGCCGCTATCAGCTCCGCAAGCGCGCCGATGCGGTGGAGGCCACGCGCCGCCGCATCACCGAGGCCGCGGTGGAGCTGCACGGGACGCTGGGGCCGGCGCGCACGACGATGACCGCGGTGGCCGAACACGCGGGTGTGCAACGCCAGACGGTCTACCGCCACTTCGCCGACGAGGAGCAGTTGCTGGCCGCCTGCTCGGCGCACTTCTCCGCCCTCTACCCGTGGCCGGACGCCGCACCCTGGCGGGCCATCGCCGACCCCGCCGCGCGCCTGCAGACCGGGCTCGAGGAGCTGTACGGCTGGTACGAGCTCACCGAGGCGATGTGGACCAACGTGCTGCGCGACGAGACGCTCGTCGCCGCGCTCGGGCCGGCGTTGGAGCCGATGCGTGCGTACCTCGACGACGCGGCGCGCGCACTCGCCGCGGGCTGGGGCGCGCGTGGCCGGCGTCGCGCGATGCTCCTCGCCGCGACCCGCCACGCGGTCGACTTCCACACCTGGCGCTCGCTCGCGCGTGACGGCGGTGTCAACCGCGCGGGTGTGGTCGAGCTCACCTCCGCGATGGTCAGCCGAGCGGCCCGCCCCCGCTCTGGCGCGGGCTCCGCTTAGGCCCGGGTTCGATCGTCCTGGGGGCGGTCGGCGGTGCCGAAGACGACGTCGGTGCGCAGCGTCAGGACCGCTCGTGAGCGGAGCTCCGTGATCACGCGATCGTGGAGCGCCTCGCGCTGTGCCGGATCGAGGGCGTCGACGGTCGCGCGGTAGCCGGATCCGAGTACGACGTCCCAGAAGTCGTCCGGCCGGCCGAGGCGCTGCTCGCCGGCGGCGGCCTCGACCTTCGCGCCCGCGAGCCCGGCGCGCTCGAACAGGCCGTTGAGGGCGTCGGGCGTGGTGATCTCGTCCCAGGGGTTGAATGCCTTGTAGAGCGACGGTTCGATCTCGCGGACGGTCTCCCAGAACACGCTGCTCGCCGGCTCCCACAGACCCGGGCCCCACGTCGTGATCGCCAACGTGCCGCCCGGGCGCACGAGCCGCCACATCTCGGCGACGAATGCCTCCATGTCCGCGACGAAGAAGACACCGAACACGCAGACGACCGCGTCGAACGAACCGTCTCCGAACCCGGTGGAGCGAGCGTCGTCGAGCCGGAACTCGACGTTGCGCAGCCCCTCGCGCTCGGCTCGGGCGCGGGCCTCGTCCAGCAGCGCTGCGGCCACGTCGATCCCGATGACGGTGCCCGCCGGGCCGACCGCGCGAGCGGCCGGGATGGCCGACGCTCCCGCGCCGCAGCAGAGGTCCAGCACCGCCTGTCCGGGGGAGAGGTTCAGGCGCGACACGGTCGCGGCGCCGTACCGGTCCCAGAACGCGAGCGAAGGGCAGTTGAAGTGGTCGGCCGCGGCCGCGTACGTCCGCGCGGCACGCCGCCCATGCTCGTCGCTCGGCTCGTCGTCGCAGGCCACGAACGCCAACCTCTCTCTTGAGCAATCCTACGGCAGAATATGCGCCATGCGCACGTTCGATCCGGTCCGGATCGGTCGCCTGGAGACCATCGCCTGGGTGACGTACTACCGGCGCGAATGGCTGCGCTTCCTGCGCGCCGCGGTGGGGCTGACGTACGAGGCGTTCCACCTCGGCTGGTGGCGTACGCTGTACGGCGCCTGGCTGGTGCTGCGGGCCAACCAGCTGTGGGCGCCGGTCCCGGATAACGATCCCGACGGAGCGCAGCGGACGATGCGCCGGTTCTACGCGCTCGTGGCGGCGCGGCACGGCGAGACCTTCGACGTCGACGAGGCCGCCCGGCTCGAGATCGAGTGGTGGCGGGTGCACCGGCACCATCAGCGCGACGATCCCTCAGGCTCCGAGCAGCCGCTGGTCGACGCGCTGGCGGCGTTGTGGGCGCACGTCTACGCCGTCGATGCCGGCGCCTTGCGGCAGGCCGCCGGAGAGCGTGCGGACGCGATGCGCGACTCCGACCGCTGGGTCGACGCGGGCTGCCGGCTCGACAGTGCGTTGATCGGGCAGGAGCGCGCCGCGCTCATCCGCTCCTACGCCGCGCTGCTCGCGGTCGTCCACCGCTAGCGTGCCCAGCGCACCTCGGCCTCGCCGACCACGTCGCCGTCCTTCGCCGAGGCGTTCACATCGGCACCGGCGACGAGCGCCCGCACCGCCCGCGCGGTGTCCTCGCCGAGCCAGCCGCCGGCGCGCTCGAGGAGCGCGGCGAAGTCCACGCGCACGCGCGTGGCCGCTTCCGGCGCCGGCTCGGTCCGCATCGCCGCCACCTCGCGCGCCAGTTCGGCGGAGGATGCGACCACGAACGCGTCGCCGATGAGCCCGTAGACGACGCGGTTCGGACCGGAGCCGTTCTCGAGCCCGGTGACCTCGTAGAGCTGCTCAGAGCCGGCGGCGGCGAGCTTGCGCACGTCCACGCCGGCCAGCAGCGCGAACGCGGCGGGCGTCAGCGGTGCATCCGGCGCGACCAGCAGCAGGCTCGTCAACCCGGTCGCGCCGAGCCCTTGGAGTCCTTCGAGGATGCCTGGGAGGTCCGGCGCGATGCGGTCCAGCAACGCGCGCATCGCGGCCGGATCGCGCAACGTGGAGCGTGCGCCGAATGCGACCGAGCCGTCGCGACCGGGTCGCAGCACGCTGAATGACGGCCCGGAGAACTGCCGCAACACCGCGTCCTCGAACTTCAGACCCTCGCGGGCTTCGAGGCGCTCGACGCGGCGCACGAAGCGCGAGTCCGGGTACAGCTCCCGCGCCAAGCGGGCGAGGAACACCGTGGTGCGGCTCTGATCCGCGGATGCGCTGGACACGCCTTCGCCGGAGGGAAGCGCAAGCGGGCCGGGACCCGGTAGCGGCAGCTCGTCGTCAGCCAGCCCTTCGAAGTCCATGAGCGCTGTCGCCCGCGCGGCCTCCTGATCGAGCTTGAGCCGCACCTCCGTGCTGCGCAGCGCCCGGCCCGCGGTGCTCGCGAGCGCACGCTGCAACTCCTCCCGGTCCAGCCAGGCGCCGAGCACCGTCGGCGCGAGGTGAGCGGCGACGAGAGACTCGCCGAGCTCGGGCATCGCCGGCCCGTCTCCGGTGGCCTTCAGCCGCTCGCGGAGCAGCGCGTCGGCCTGGTCTTCGTCATCCGCCAGCACCGCGACGAGCGTGTCGTCACCGAGTACGCCCACACCCTTTCCCAAACGGCGTGCGCCGTCGATCCCCGCGATCGGCGTCGACTCGAGACCCTGATCGCGCAGCTTGCCGAGCGCGCGTTCGAGCGCGTCGGCGTCCGCGACGCGGTAGGCGGCCGTGACCGTCGTGGAGGGTTGGCGCATGTCCTGCTCGCGGAGCGCCGACTCCACCTCCTGGGGGTCCATCGGCTTCCCGTCGTAGTCGAAGTAGCGCGATCGGCCACCGGTCACGCGGGTGGCGTTGGAGTCGAATCGCTCGAGCACGTCGCGCGCGCTCGCCGACAGCGGCGGCGCCGGCTCCGTGCGGACCCCGAGCTGCAGCGTTCCGCCGAGCAGCGGCAGGATGTCGTCGGCGAACGAGAGGCCGGTCGACGACGTCAGCGCCTCCAGCGCTCCGTTGAGCGTCGGCGGGGTGAACTCCCCGGCGTCGAGCCCGCCCTCCCGGACGGCGCGCGCATACAGCCGCTTCACCTGCTTCCAGTTGGCACTCGCGTAGTCCAGATCGATCGCGACGACGGCGTCCGAGCGGGGATCGAGATGGCGCGCGGTCTCGGCGCCGTCCGAGCTCCCGCACCCCGCGCTCGCCACGCAGATCGCAACGGCGGCGATGATGGCGACCAGGCGGCGCACAGCGCGTCTCATCTACCCGCCGCAGACCGCCGGCAAGCGACGCTGATCGAAGTAGGATCGCGAATATGAAGCGACACGTCCTGATCCTCGGTGCCGGCTTCGCCGGGCTCGAGCTGGCGACGCGGCTCTCCGAGACGGTTCCGGATGCGGTCCGCGTCACGTTGCTCGACCGCAACGACTCGTTCTATTTCGGCTACTCCAAGCTCGAGGTGATGCTCGGTCGCGAGTCGGCCGACGCGGTGAAGATGCCCTATCGCGACATCGCGAAGGACGGCGTCGAGTTCCGGCAGGAGCGGGTGGTCGGTATCGATCCGGTCACGCGGCGGGTGGCCACCGACGCCGGCGTGCACGACGCCGACTTCCTGGTCGTGGCCATGGGCGCCGACTACGACATGGCGGCGACGCCGGGCTTTGAGGCGGGCGGCCACGAGTACTACACGCTGGCCGGGGCGGAGCGGCTGCGCGACGCGCTGGCCGATTTTCAGGGCGGGCGTGTGCTCGTCTCAGTGCTCGGGGCGCCGTTCAAGTGCCCGCCGGCGCCGTTTGAGGGGTCGTTTCTCCTGCACGAGCACTTCACGCGTCAGGGAATCCGCGACGACGTGCAGATGGCGACGACGTTCCCGATGCAGCGCCCGGTTCCGGTGACGGGCGAGGTCTCGCAGATGTTCCGCGAGGGACTGGCCGCACGGGGCGTCGAAGAGCTCCCGCAGGAACTGGTCACGAGCATCGACCCGGCGGCCCGCGTGGCGCAGCTGAAGAGCGGCAAGACGATGCCCTACGACCTGTTCGTCGGGATCCCCGTCCACCGGGCGCCCGATCCGCTCGCGGCCTCGGGACTGGCGGTCGATGGATGGGTCCCCGTGGACCAGACCAACCTCAGGACGCGCTTCCCCAACGTCTACGCCATCGGTGACGTCAACTCCGGCCCGCGCACCGTCCCGAAGGCGGGGATCTTCGCCGAGTCGGCCGCGCTGGTCGTCGCCGATGACATCGCGGCGGAGATCTCGGGCGGCGAGGCGCCCGCGCCGTACGAGGGGTGGGGCATCTGTTACGCCGAGTTCGGCCACGGGCTCGTCAGCAAGGTGGAGGTCAACTTCCTGGGCGGCCCGTCCCCGGTGGCCGCGCGCAACGAGCCGTCGCTCGCGTACGCCGCCGAGAAGGCGGAGTTCGGCGCCTCGCGCCGCGCGCGCTGGTTCGGGCGCTAGCTCCGGCCGTTCACCAGGCGTTCTGTGACATCGAGTCGCGGCGCCGTGACGGGTCCCCAGTTGGCCACGACCACGGACGCCACGGCGTTGCCGTACAGGCACGCGCGCGCGGGTGATTCGCCGCGGGCGAGCGCGGCGGCGAACGCGCCGACGTGCGCGTCGCCCGCGCCGGTGGTGTCGACCACTTGCGTCGGAAAGGCGGGGATGTGCTCGACGCCGCCGGCGGTCGCGAGGCGGCAGCCGTCGGCGCCGTTGCGCACGATCGCGCCGCGCAGGCGCGGGCCGCGGGCGAGCACGGCGCGCGGGTCGGTGTCACCGCCGGTCAGCACGCTCGCCTCGCGGGCGTTGAGGCTGATCCAGGTCACCTGCGCGAGGACGGCGTCGAGCAGGTCGGGCGGGATCTCGTCGACCAGCGGGCAGGGGTCGAACAGGATCTCGCCGTGCAGCCACTCCACGACGGCTGGTCCGTGCGGGTAGACGAGGTCGTAGCCGGAGAGGTAGACGAGGTCGTCCTCACGCAGCGCGATCGCGGCCAGGTCCTCCGGCGCGAGGTGGGCCTCGGCGCCCATCGTGGTGACCATCGTGCGCTCGCCGGTGGCGTCGACCATCACGACGCAGAAGCCCGTGTCCTCGCCGGGCGTCGGATCGAGGAGCGCCTCGACTCCTTCGGTCGCCAGCGCCCCCGAGACCATCCGGCCGAAGTGTCCTGAGCCGATCCGCCCGAGGTAGGCCGCGGGCATGCCCTGGCGGCGTGCCGCGCCGAGGATGTTCAGGCCGCCGGCGACGATGATCGACGCGCCGCTCGCGAGCATGTCGTCGCCGCGCACGGGTGGGTGCTCGATCCGCATGCCGATGTCGATCAGGATGCTGCCCACGTGGACGAGGCGCCGTTGGGCGGGAGCGGCGGGCGTGCGCGCCGGACGCGGGCGAGCGCCGGCCCGGAGCGCGAGCAATCCCTCGGCGAGGCGCTCGAGGTCCAGCGCATTGACCGCGCGGATGCGCTCGAGCGCGGCGGGCGGGAACGCATCGACGCCGGTGGCGGCGCCGACGATCGCGCCGGTCATCGCCGCGACCGTGTCGCTGTCGCCGCCGAGCCTCGCGGCGGTCAGGGAGGCCTGCCACGGGTCACTGGGGTGGAGGGCGGCGATCGCGAACGAGGCCGGCACCGCCTCCTGCGTGGCGACGCCGGTGCCGACGAGCGCGTAGACGTCGTCGAGCGACGTCAACGTGAGCGCCCACTGAATCCGGCGCGCGACGTCGGCGCCCGCGACGTAGTGGCCGTAGCCGGCGCCGCGCGCCGCGGCCTCGATGCCCACCGCGAGCGCCGCCCCGGTGCCCACGCCGTCGATCCCGGCGGACACGGCGGCCGCGACCGCCGCCGCGCCGGCGATCGCGACGCTCGTGTCGTGGGTCAGGCGGCTCGTATGCGCGACCCGCTCCAGCAGCAGCTCGAGCGGGCGGGGCGGCGTGGCGATCCCGACCGGGGCGATCCGCATCGCGGCGCCGTTGGTGTCCCCCCAGCGGCCCGCGTTCTCGATGTCGCCGGCGGCGAAGCGCTCGAGCGCGCGGCGCGTCGAGGGGCCGAGCAGATCGAGCGAGCCGGCGGCGAGCATCCGCTGCTCCCACGCCATCAGCGCGTGCGCGAACGCGTGCTGGTCGACGTCCCCGCCGCCGTCGATCAGCGCGCGGGCGAGGATCACCGCCTGGTCGGTGTCGTCGGTGACCCGGCCCGCGGCCAGCCCGGCGCTGATCTCGTTCTCCTCCGGGCCCGGCTCGAAGCCGGTCAGGGTCCCATAGAGCGCGGCGATCCGCTCGCGCGAGAGCAGCTGGGTCGGCATCCCGAGCGCGTCGCCGATCGCGAGCCCGTAGAGCGCGCCGAGGGCCCGGTTCTCGATCTCGCGCGACATCGCCTTCACCCGAGCGGGGTCGGATGCTTGGGCTCGTACAGGTGTAGTTCGCCGCCACCGGGCAGCCGGAACGCGGTCAGGAGCCCGAACCGCTCGTCGCTGATCTCCCGCGTGAACTCGACGCCCTTGGCGCCGAGCTCCGCGACGGTCGCGCCGATGTCATCGCACATCAGGTAGAGCTCGTGGCGCTCGTCGCCGTCGGAAGGATGCGCCGCGAGCTCGGCCGGCGGCAGCGCGAAGATCAGCCAGCCGCCGCCGGCATCGACCGAGCGCAGCTCCAGCACGTCGCGGAAGAAGGCGCGGTCCGCCTCCGCGTCGCGCGTGAAGACGATGGCGTGGACTCCGGTGATCATCCCGGGGAGTCTGATCGGTTATCGCTAGCCGCGTTTGAGGACCGGTCCGAAGTAGTGCCGGTGCAGGTAGCCCGCGACCTTGCGGCCGAGGATGGCGCCCTGGAGGTCGGCGGTCCGGAAGTGAATTCCGGCCCAGACCCGGGCGTCGATGTTCTCCTCGAGGGCGTCGGAGAGCCGGTGGTAGGTCCGTGTGGTGCCGGACTTGTTGCTGGTGAGGCTGAACGTGAGCCGGTCGGTGCCGAAGAAGTCCTGGAGCGTCCGCACGATGGCGCCGGCCGCGCAGTTGTGGCCCGACGGGTGGTCGGGGAACGGCGGCGTGCTGAGGGCGGGCGGTGAGGCCACCGGGGTGGCCGGATCGAACAGCGGCGTCCACGCCGGGTCGGCCTCGGTCTTCGGGTTGCCGTCGCTCGCCGCTTCGCGGATCGCCGTGATCGGGCGCCAGAAGTTCCAGTGGTACTTGTTGTTCCAGCAGCCGATGGCCGCGTCCGCGGCGGCGAGGTCCTCGATCGCGAACAGCCGTGCGGTGTCCGCGGTGTCGAGGTGCTGATCGGCGGCGATCGTCCGGAAGGCGCGGTTCCAGAGCGCGAAGGCCGCGTCCTGCCAGAAGATCGCCGCATCGGTCTGGTCGGGGGTGCGGGTCGTGCTGGCGAGCGCGCCGACGCTCTTGATCTCGTCGAAGTCCCGGGTGTAGGCGCGGCTGGTCAACGCGTTGGGTGGGTCGGTGCGGAGCAGTTCGACGTCGGGGACGAGGAAGGGGCGTACGTTCCCGACCCAGGGCGCCGGGTCGGCCGCGAAGAAGGGCGCGGTCGGTCGCCACGCGCCCGGCGTGGTCCCGATCACGGGCGTGAACGGGCCGAAGCGCCCGTCGTTCTCCCGCGCCGAGAGCATCGCGGCGGCGGCGGCCTCGCCGTCGGCGATCCCGCGCGTCTTCGCCCCGCGGGGGAGGTCGGCGACGGCGGCCAGCGACGCGTCATAGAGCGGCTGCAGGGTTGGTGCCTGCGCCGGGAACAGCGTCACCAGGACGCGGTAGGCCGCGGTCGCCACGGCCGCGTCCTTGGCGTCCGAGCGGCGGGCCGGAGGCTCGGGGAGGTAGGGACGGTGGGAGCGATCGATCGCATTGACCGCGTCGTAGACGGCTCCCTGCACCATCGCGAAGCTCAGGACCGAGACGGGCGGCGGTTGGCCGGCGGTGGACACGATCGCGGTCGACGCGTAGCCGTTCCAGTCGCTCACGGCGTTCGCGTGCGCTACCGTCGGCGCGACCATTCCTCCGAGTGCGGCGGCGCCGACGAGCGCGCCGAGACGACGGGTGTTCGGGCGGTACATGTGGATCTCCTTAGTGGGCGGTCGTCGACGGCAGGCGCCGAGCGGCTTGCGCGCCGGCGGCGGCGAGCAGGACGGCTGCGGTCACGCCGGCGCCGATGGCGCCGTCGACCCAGCTGAAGCCCTCGCTGACGGTCACGATCCGCGTCGTCGTGGCCGGCGCGGTCTTTGCCGGCGCCGCGATGGCCTCGGCCCGGGCGTCGAGTTGCTCATGCAGCACGGCGAGGCTGTGCATCGTCCTCGCGTGGCTGGCCGCGTCGATGCGATTGGGCGGGCCATCGGTGCTCGCGAGCGCCGCGGCGGGGCTGACGGCGACCAGCGAGGCGACGAGGACGGAGGTGGTGAGCTTGAAGTGCACGGTGACGCTCCTGCGGTGGGGTGGAGTTGACCCCAACGACGATGCGCTTCACCGGTTGGCCCGCGGCCCGAGTCGGTTTAAGTGCGGTAAAAGCCCTGCTAACGGACCCAGAACTGATCCAGCAGCGGGCCCAGGGCCGGGTTCAGCTGCGCGTTGCCGACGCGGTCGGAAACCAGCAGGAGCATGCGGCGGCTGAACAGCGGGATCACCGGCGCCGCCGCGAGCAGCTTGCGATCGAGCACGGCCCACTGCGCGTTCGCGTCGGCGCCGTGTGCCGCGAGCGCGGCGGTGACGCCGGCGTCCAGCGCGTGGTCGCAGAACCGCGAGGGGTTCAGGTTGGCCGCGGAGTTCGGAACGAAGTGCGCGCAGCTCAACGGCTCGAAGAAGCTCGACGGCGTGGGGTAGTCGTCGCTCCAGTTGAAGAACATCACCTGCGTGTGATGGCGCGAGTCGTCGATGTAGGCGTAGTACCGCGGCAAGGCGATCACCCGGGCGTGCGCCCGGTAGCCGAGCCGCTGGAGCACCTTGGCGGCGTAGCGCGCGACCGGCGCGAACCTCGGCGGACCCAACACCTCCACCCGCTGCCCTCGCGTGCCGGACTCCGCGACCAGCTGACGAGCGCGGTCCAGATCCGGCGCCGTCCAACGCCCGAGCGCCGACACGTCGCGGGTATACGGGCAGTTGGGCGCGTAGCCCGGCAACCCCGCCGGGAGGAACTGGCACGACAGGGTGTTGAGACTGCTGCCGCCCGCGACCTCGACCATGCGGCCGCGATCGATGGCGTAGTTGAGGGCCTGGCGCACCTTCGGGTCGTCGAACGGCCGCTCGTGCACATTGACGAAGAGGTAGGTGTTCGTCGCCGCGGGCCCCGCGTGCACGCGGCTGGCGTCGGCGAAGGCGATCGCGTGGGGCTCGGCAAGCCCTTTGAAGCCGCTGCCGTCACCCGCGAAGATGACGGCGTCCGAGCGGTCGCGCTGGACGGCGCTGACCTGCGCCGCCCCGTCGGCGGAGACGTTGGCGGTGATCGCGTCGGGATACCCGTCGGGGCGCGCCTCGCTCGACCACGAATGAAAGTACGGATTGCGCGTCAGCCGCACCTCTCGCTTCGGCGTGACTCCGGTGATCGCGTACGGGCCGGTTCCCGGGACGGGATGCCGCAGCAGCTTCACCGGCGTTGGCGCCGGAAGCACGAACGCCGGGAGCAGGGCCAGCTTGTACAGGAACTCGGAGTCGGCCTCCCGCAGGTGGAGGGTGATCGTCCGTGCCGCGTCGTCGGTCTCGATGCCTGCCGACAGGTCGCAACGGCGCGGCGTGCACGCGGCGGCGCCGGCGATGCCGTTGTAGAGCGGCGACGCCCCGAGGCGAATCGTGCGTTGGATCGACGCGCGGAAGTCACTTGGCCGCACCGGCGAACCGTCGGAGAACCGCGGCCCCTGGCGGAGCTGGAAGGTGTACGTGCGCCCGCCGTCGGCCGGCTCCGGGATGCTCTCGGCGAGGTCCGCGACGAGCGTGATGCCACCGACGCCCGGCACCCGCCGGAACGCGATCAGCCCGTCATAGGCGAGTGACAACACCGACCCGGCCTGCGAGTACGGCTCCGCCGCGTCGATGCAGGAGGTGCAGGTGAAGACCCCGCCCTCGGGGGCGATCTCGTAGCGGAGGGTCCCGCCGCGATGTGTCGCGGGTGACGCCGTCGCGCCCGTCCATACGTGGCCGTCGTAGAGGGTCACCGCCGACGGTGCGCTCCCGGTCGGGATCCGCCGAGTCTTGCCGGTGCCCGGATCGATCCGGATCACCGCGCCTTCGCCGTCCGCCACCCAGACGGCGCCGAGCCCGGTCGCCACCGCGACCGGACGGCCCCCGACCGGCACGATGCCACCGACGACACCGGTGGTCGCGCTGATCCGCGTGACGGTGCCGTCATCGCGATTGGCCACCCACACGCTGCCGAAGCCGACGGCGAGCGCGGCCGGGGCGTTCCCGACGCCGATCGTCTTCACGGGTGCGCCCGAGCGCGGATCGAGCTTGGTGACGAGCCGGTCCTCTTCGCTCGCCACCCAGACGGCGCCCGCACCCGCGGTGATCGCCGCCGGCCCGCCGGCCACGTCGATCGTGCGGCGCCGCCCGGAGCGCGTGAGATCGAGCCGGTTCACCTGGCCGTCGACGGCCGAGGACACCCAGACGGCGTCGCTCGTCACCGCCACGCCGCGCGGCGCGTTGCCCGCGGGGAGGCTGTCGACGACGCGGTTCGTGTTGAAATTGATCTGCTCGACGCGGCCGGTCTCGCCGTCGGCGACCCACAACGAGCTGCCACCGAAGGCGAGCGCGGTCGGCTCACCTCCGACGGGGATCGTGATGACCGAGCCGCCCGCACGGTCGATCCGCGAGACGGTGCCGTCGCGACCGTTGGCGCTCCACACCGACCCGGCGCCCGTCGCGAGCGCGCCGGGCGTGTGGCCGACGGAGTACTGGGGCGCGAGGATCCGCCCGGACGAGGGATCGATCACCCCCACCGTGTCCTCGGCGATGCGGTCGAGCCCGGCCGGGCCTCGCGACTGCGCGAAGATCAGCGCGGCCGCGCCGGCGACCGTGACGACGGCGGCACCGATCAGCCACCGCCACGACCGGCGCGCGCCGGTCGGCTCCCGGCGGGCGGGTGGACCGTCGAGCTCGGGATCCTGACGCAGGATCGCGTCGTTGAGACCTCGCAGCTCCGGGCCGGGCTCGAGCCCGACCTCGTCGAGCAGGAACGCACGACCCTGCCGGAACGCTTCGAGCGCGTCCGCCTGCCGGCCGCCGCGGTACAGCGCGAGCATCTGTTGCGCGCGCAGGTGCTCGCGCAGCGGATGGTCGTGGACCAGATCGTCGAGCTCGCCCGCCACCTCGGTGTGACGGCCCTCGGCCAGCGCGGTGTCGATCGCCGCCTCGCGCGCCTGCAGCCAGAGGTCCTCGAGCCGGCGGATCTCCGGAGCCGCGAACGGCTCGTTCGCGAGATCGTCGAGCGGCGGGCCGCGCCACAGCGCGAGTGCCTCCTGCGCATGCCCGCCGTTGTCCTGGGACCGGACAAGGCGCTCGAAGCGCAACGCGTCGACCGCATCGGGATCCACGCGCAGCTCGTAGCCGCGCCCGCGCGTGACGATCTCCGCCTCGCCCGGGAGCTGCTTGCGCAACTGCGAGACGAGCACCTGCACGAGCTTGGGCGCCGTCGCGGGCGGCCGATCTCCCCACAGCCCGTCGATCAGCCGGTCGACCGACACCGGCGCGTTGGCCTCCAGCGCCAGCATCGAGAGCAGCGCCCGTGGCTTCGGGCCGCCCAAGGGGACGTCCTGGCCGTCGTGGGTGGCCTCGACGAGGCCTAGAAGACGGATCTCCATCGCAATCGCTGCTCGTTCCGAGCCTATCCGGGATCAGCTCGATAGGCCGTCGAGCGCGACTCGAGCGCGTCCCCGCTCGCGTGCGGCCTCCTCGGGGCGGTTGGCCTCGAGCGCGAGCTCGGCGAGCGCGACGTGGCCGCGCGCGAGCTCGTACGGCGCGCGCATGCGGCTCCAGAGGTCGATCGCGTCCTCGAGCTCCGCTTTCGCCGTCGCCGTCTCGCCGCGGGCGCGGGCGAGCAGTCCGCGCGAGAACCGCAGCGATGCGCGGAGCTGCGCGGTGCCGGCCGCGGTGGCGAGCTCCTGCAGTTCCTCGACGCCCGCCTGGGCGGCGCCGAGGTCTTCTACGGCGAGCTGCACGCGGATCGCGAGTTCCAAGCCGGGCGCCCGGCCCAGGCGCTCGCCGGCGGGCAGGGCGCGCAGGTGGCGGGCGACCAGGTCCCGCGCGCCCAGCGCATCGCCGCGGTCCAGCGCGAGCTCGGCGAGGCACAGCTGGGCGGCGGGATGCCACGCGATCCGCTCGCACAGCTCCGCGGCCTCGTCCGGGCGACCCTGGCGCCGGCGCAGCTCCGCCAGGCGCAGGATGCTCTCGAAGACGAGCGCCGGCGCGCCCCGCTCGAACGCCCGCGAGGCGGCCTCCAGCTCAGCCTCCGCGTCGGTCCACCGGCCGCGCCGGATCAGCACCGACGCGTAGTGGGAGCGACAGAAGCCGAAGAGCTGCGGCACCTCCCAGCGCTCGCTGAAGCCCTGCACCGTCTCGCACCACTGCGCGGCGCGCTCGACGTCGTGGACGCGCTCGCACGCGTAGATCATGTGGCAGCACACGGCACCGGCGAAATGCAGCCCGGACAGCTCACCGGCGACGGCGGCGGCCGTCGCCTGGTCGAGGTCGCGCATGCCTTCGCCGACCTCGCCCGCCGCGACCCGTGCGAGGCCGGTGAGCGAGAGCGCGAGCATCTCCAGATCCATGACGCCGGCGCGCCGGCCGATGTCCAGCGCCCGGGCGGCGTGCTCGGCCGCCCGCCCGGCATCGCTGTGGGCGACCAGCGCGACCTCGCCTTCGAGGAAGGCGAGCCACCCCTGCTCGACGCTGTCGTCCTCGTCGCCGAGCAGCCGGTGGGCGTGGCCGAACCAGCCCTGCGCGACGGCGTCGTCGCCGCGGAAGACGACCGTGTCGTAGGCGAGCCACGCCGCGACGCGAGCGGCAGACCGCGGATCGCCGCGGGCGCGATAGGCGCGGAACGCGCGTGCCCGTGCGTCCAGGCTCGCGTCGCCCTCGCCGAGGAAGCGCGCCGCCTGCGCCCAGCCCTCGAGCGCCTCGGCCTGCTCGTTGTCGCCGAACGCCGCCTTGGCCTCGTCCCACGCGCCTCGGGACAGCGCCTCGAGACCCGCGGCGAGACTGCGCGACGGTGCGACGTCGCCGGCGATCGCGGTGGGCGCGAGCTCGAGCGACGGGTCCTGGTTGAGGATCCGTCCCTGCAGCTCGCGCAGCTCGAGCGACGGTTCGAGGCCGAGATCGTCGCGCAGGCCGGCGTGGAACTCCTGGTAGACCGCGAGCGCGTCGGCGTGCCGGCCGGAGCGGTAGAGCGCGAGCATCGACTGCCGGCGAAGGCGCTCGCGCAGCGGGAACCGCGCGACCTCGCCCGCCAGCTCCGCGACCAGCTCCGCGTGCCGACCCGCGAGCAGGTCGGCCTCGACGCGGTCCTCGAGACAGATCAGGCGCAGCTCCTCGAGCCGGTGGCGCTCGACCTGCGCGAACGGCTCGGCGAACTCGGCGAGCGCCTCGCCGCGCCACAGCCCCAGCGCCTCGCGTAGCGTCGCCCCGGCGGTGACGGCCTCACCCGCTTCGAGCGCCGCGTGGCCGGTGCGGCGCAAGCGATCGAAGCGGCCGGCGTCGATCGCCTCGACATCGACCTCGACGAGGTACCCGGGCGGGCGGGTCACGAGCACCTCGCCCGGCAGCGCCTTGCGCAGCTGCGACACGTAGATCTGGACCATCTTCGCGGCCGAGTCCGGCACGTGCTCGCCCCACAGGTCCTCGACCAGGCGGTCGATCGCGACCGTGCGGTTGGGCGAGACCAGCAGCCGGGCGAGCAACGCGCGCGGCTTGAGCCCGCCCAGGCCGACAGGTGTGTCGCCTTCGAGGACTTCCATCGGGCCGAGCAGCCGGAACTCCATTCGCCTGTGGCGAACCTACCAGCGACTCGACGGCTCCAGCTGCCCCGGGGCGGGCTCGCCCACGGGTTGCTCGTGGCCGGGGCCGACGTCCGGGACCAGGCGGTCGAGCCACGCCGGCATCCACCAGGCGCGCGCACCGAGCAGACGCAGCACGACCGGCTGCAGCAAGAGCCGGATCAGCGTGGCGTCGAGCAGCACCGCGACGGCGAGGATGACGCCCATCTCCCGGGGCGCGATCGGGCCCGCGAGCGCGAACGTCATGAAGACCACCACCATCACGCCGGCGGCGGCGTTGATCACGCGCCCCGTGCCGGTCAGCCCTTCGACGAGCGCCTGGCGGGCGTCGCCCGTGCGGTCGAAGACCGCCTTCACCGTGGCGAGCAGGAACACGGTGTAGTCCATCGCCAGCGCGAAGATCAGCGCGAAGAAGAAGATCGGCGCCCACGCGTCGACGAAGCCCTGGGACTCCCAGCCGAGCAGGTGGTCGAGCACGCCTTCCTGGAACACGAGCCGGGCGACGCCGAAGGCCGCGGCGGTCGCGAGCAGGCTCATCGCCACGGCGGCAGCGGCGGCGATCGGCGCCCGCAACAGCGCCAGCAGCAGCAGGAAGCCGAGGCCGAGGGCGACGCCCACGACGATCGGCAACCGGGAGGCGAGCGCCCGCTCGAGGTCACGCGTCTCGGCGGCGGGGCCGCCGAGCAGCGCGCCCGGCGGCAGCTCGTCGCGGACGCGGTCGATCGTCGCGTTCAGACCCGCGGCATCCGGGATCGCGGTGAGCAGGACGACGCCGTGCGAGCGCTCCACCGGCGCGACCGCCGTGATGCCCCGGTCACGCTCGAGCGCCGACCGCGCGGCCGCCGCGTCCGGCTCGCGCACCACGATCTGCAGCGCGCTCGCGGCGCCGTTTCCGAACGCCCGCTCGAGCAGCTCCTGCCCCTGCCGTGAGCCGGCATCGGCTCCCAGTGCCGCAGCGGTCGGCATCCCGGTGCGCAACCCGAGCGCCGGGGCGGCGAGCGCCAGCAGGATCGCGATGGCCGCTGTGCCGTAGGGCAGCGGCCGCGCCCACAGGCGAGCGCCCCAGACCGCGAAGCGCTCGCTGCGGTGATCGACCGCACCGCGCATGCGCACGCGGCCGCCGTTGATCCGGTCGCCCAGGCGCGCCAGGACCGCGGGGAGCAGCGTCAGGGTCGCGGCGAGCACCATCGTCACCGCGAGCCCGATGCCGATCGGGACGGTGCGGAACGCCGGGACCGGGACCAGCGTCAGGGCCAGCAGCGCGGCGATGACGGTCAGGCCGGACACGAGGACCGCCTTGCCCGCGGTGGCCATCGTGACGGTCGTCGCCTCACGCGGGGACAGCCCCGCCGCGAGCGCGGAGCGGAAGCGGACGACAATGAAGAGCGCGTAGTCGATCCCGAGCGCGATCGCGAACATCATCGCGAAGTTCATCGCCCAGATCGACACGTCGGCGAACTGCCCGAGGATGAACAGCGACCCGCCGGCGCCGAGCAGGCCCGCCATCGTGAGCAGCAGCGGCAGCCCGGCCGCGACGAGCGTGCCGAACGCGAACACGAGCAGCACGAGCGTCAGCGGCCAGGAGAGCAGCTCGGACTTGAGCATCGCCGCCTTGTTCTCGGCATTGAAGTCCGACCACATCGCGGCGGGTCCGGTGAGGCGGACGGCGATGCCGTCCGCGGACAGGCGCGTGAGGCGGGACTTGAGGCGGCCGGCGGCCTCCACCATCTCGTCCGGTCTCCCGCCCGCCAGGCCGAGCACGACCGCGCTGCTGCCATCGCGTGACCGCTGCGGGACCGGCACCCCGGACACCGCGTCGTCGCTGCGCAGGACCGTCACCACCCGCGCGACGGTGGCGCGCAGCGCCGGGTCGTCGCGCCGGCCCGCCACGACGACGGAGAGCGCATAGCTGCCCGCGCCCGGGAAGCGCGCCTCGAGCGCGCTCCGCGCGGCCACGGATTCCGAGCCAACAGCCTCCCAGCCGGCGCCCGACAGCGCCCGGTCGGCGAAGGGCGCGAGCGCGCCCAGGGCGATGACGATCCCGAGCCAGACGATCGCGACCGCCCGGCTGTGGTCCGCCGCCCACCCGCCCAGGCGGCCCAGCCGGCTCGCGGGTTGTCCTGCCGTTGACTGCTGCATCGTCGTCTCCTGGCGTTGGTTTCGCCGGGAGTGCAGCGCCGCGCGGTTGGACGCCGGTAGGACGCCGGTAAACCCGGCGGCTCACCTCACCGGGGGACGGTCGCTACAGAGAGCACACCCGCGGGTCGATCACCCCGAGCACGTGGAGAGAGCACGCGTGATCTCGAGCCGCCGCCTGTGGGCCGCGGCAGGCGCGCTCGTGCGCGGCCGGCTGAGCGATCGCGAGCGTCGGGCGCTGGAGGAGAGCCGCCGCTTCGAGCGCGGCTTCGAGGAGGCGACGATCGCGATGGCGATCGCGGGCCCCGATCTGCGCTGGATCCGCGTCAACGCGGCGCTCGGCGCGCTGCTGGGCCGTGCGCCGTCCGACCTGGTCGGCCGCTGCGCGCTGGATCTCACCCACCCCGACGATCGGGCGATCTCGGTCAACCTGCACGACGGCGTGATCGCGGGGAGCCAGCCGGCACCGCTGGAGAAGCGGCTGATGCACCTCGACGGCACCGCGATCCCGGTGCTGCTGACCACCGCGCTGATCGACGGCCCGGACGGCGTGCACTTCTTCACGCAGTTGCAGGACCTTCGCGAGCGCCGCCGCGCCGACCGGCTCAGCCACGCCGTCGCGGAGCTGAGCCGCGTCGCCCTCGAGGTGCCCGACGTGCCGGCGCTGATGCGCCGGGTCGTGCAGATCGTCCAGGAGGCCGCCCGGGTCGACTCGTGCGCCGTCATGCTGCGTCACGAGAGCGACGGCATGCTGCGCGTCGTCGCCCGCGACTGCGGCGTGACCGGCGACGAGCCGGTGGTGCCGGCCGGCACGGCGTCCCAGGTCGGCTACACGCTTGCCGTCGGCGAAGTCGTGCTCACGAACGACCTGGAGCGCGAGCGCCGCTTCACCACCCTCCCGGAGGTGCTGGAGGCCGGGATGCGCCGCGGGTTGAGCGCCCCCGTCCGGTCGACGCGCGGCGACGGTGGCGCCGCCGTGCTGATCGTCCACCGGACGGCGCTGCGGTCCGAGTTCGGGCCGGCGGACGTCCGCTTCGTCGAGGCGGTCGCGAACGTGCTCGCCTCCGCGCTCGAGCGGGCCCACGCGGAGGCCGAGGTGCGCTCGCGCGCGCTGCACGATCCGCTGACCGGTCTGGCCAACCGGGCGTTCCTCGACGCGCACATCCCGCAGGCGCTCGCGGCCGCGGAACGCGAGGGCGAGGAGGTCGCGCTGCTGCTGATGGACCTCGATCGCTTCAAGGTCGTCAACGACACGCTCGGCCATGGGGCGGGGGACGAGCTGCTGCGCGTCGTGGCGCAGCGCCTGCGCGAGAACGTCCGCGGCGGCGACGTCGTGGCCCGCTTCGGCGGCGACGAGTTCGTGGTCGCCTGCGATCGTGCCAGCTCGGTGCTGACGGTCGCCGCGCTCGCCGAGCGCCTGATCAGAGAGCTCGAGCGGCCGATCCTCGTGGGCGGGCGCGAGCTGTTCGTGAGCGCCAGCGTCGGGATCGTCGTGGCCGACGCGCACCACGCCAACGCCGACTCGCTGCTGCGCGACGCGGATGTGGCCATGTACCGCGCGAAGGAGAGCGGCGGCGGCCGCTACGAGATCTTCGACGCCGACCTGCGTGCGCGCGTCCTCCGGCGTCTCACCGTGGAGCACGAGCTTCGCGGGGCGATCGCCGACGGCCAACTCGAGCTGCATCTGCAGCCCCTGGTCGCGCTGGCGGGAGGCGAGCTGCGCGGTTTCGAGGCGCTCGTCCGCTGGCGTCATCCCGAGCGCGGGCTGGTGCCGCCGGGCGAGTTCATCCCGGTGGCGGAGGAGACCGACCTGATCGTGCCGGTCGGGCGGTGGGTGCTGCGGGAAGCGTGCCATCGGCTGGCCACGCTGCAGGCGCTCACACCGGCTCGGATCGGCATGTCCGTGAACCTGTCGCCGCGCGAGCTCACGCCCGAGCTGCCGAGCCACGTGCAGCTGACGCTGCACGCCGCCGGGGTGAGCGCGGAGGACCTGACGCTCGAGATCACCGAGACGCTGCTGGTCAAGGATGGCGGCGCGGTGCGTGTGCTGGAGCAGCTGCGCGCGCTCGGCGTGCGCATCGCGCTCGACGATTTCGGCACCGGCTGGTCCTCGCTGGCCTCGCTGCGCCGCTACCCCGTGGACGTGCTGAAGCTCGACCGCTCGCTGATCGCGTCGATCGACTGCGACGAGCAGGCCGCCGCCGTCACGCGCGCGGTGGTCGCGATGGCGCACGCGCTGGGGCATGTCGTCGTCGCCGAGGGGATCGAGCGCCCCGCGCAGGCCGCCGCGTTGCGCGCGCTCGGCTGTGAGCTCGGCCAGGGGTATCTGTTCTCGCGCCCGGTCCCCGCCACCGAAGCCGCGGAGCTGCTCCGCGCGCGTCCCAGGGCCGTCGCGGGCGTCCTCAACGACTGAGGTCGCGTGAGCGCGGGGCTACGCGCCGATGAGAGGACTGGTACCTTGTGACCGGTACTGGTCGTTTGTGGTGAATGTGGCGGTCGCAGGGGGAGAGAGTGCACATGTCGGGAACCATCCGACGGTTGCTGTTGGTCGTCGCCGTTGTCGCGACGACGCTGTCGAGCGCGGCGTCCGCACGCGCGGATGAGCGCGTCGGGGTGGACGACCTCCGCGTCGAGCGCAAGGTCGAACCGGTCGGGATCGATCTCGACCGCCCACGCTTCTCGTGGGTGAACGAGTCCCGGGAGCGCGACGTCGAGCAGCGGGCGTATCGCCTGCGCGTCAGCACCGCCGGAAAGACCGTGTGGGACAGCGGCCTCGTCCGCACGCGCGAGTCGGTGGACGTCGAGTACACCGGCCCGCGGCTCGCCGCGGCGACCCGCTACGAGTGGCGCGTCGACGTCCAGACCAACCGCGGTGACGGCTCCGCGCAGTCGCGCTTCCGCACCGGTCTCTATGCCGAGGCGGACTGGGCCGGCAGCGCCTGGATCGGCAACGCGCGCCGGCCGCGCGGCGGTGCGCAGCTCACCGTCGACGGCGCCTCGTGGATCTGGACGCCGGAGGCGACCACCCCGGTCGCCCCGGCTGAGCCGCGCGCGTTCCGGCACACGCTCACCGCGCCCGCGGGCAAGACCGCCGCGAGCGCGGAGATCGTCATCACCGCCGACGACTCCTACCGGCTCTGGGTCAACGGGCGCCTGCTCGGCAGCACGGCCGGCGCGGAGAACGAGTGGCAGCAGTCGCGCCGCTTCGAGACGGCGCTGGACCGGGCCCGCAACGTCATCGCGGTGCGCACGACGAACGGGCCCGGCTCCCCGGCCGGGCTGATCGCCAACCTCCGCGTCCGCTACACGGACGGCTCGGAGGAGACGGTCGCGACCGGCGCGGCCTGGAAGGCGGCCAAGACGTTCCCGGAGGACTTTTTCGGACCTGACTTCGACGACACGAGCTGGGGCACCGCGTTCGTGCAGGCGGCCTACGGCAGCGGGCCCTGGGGTCGCAACGTGCGCGCTCCGCGCGACGAGGCCCGCCCCGCGCCCCTGCTGCGGCGCGAGTTCACGGTCGGCGGGCGCGTGCGCAACGCGACGCTGTTCTACGCCGCCGGCGGCTACGCGGACTTCTCGCTCAACGGCGCGCCGGCGAGCAAGGACGTGCTCTCGCCGGGCTTCACCGACTACGACGACACGGTCCAGTACACGACCGCCGACCTCACCGACCGGCTCAGGCCCGGCGCCAACGCGCTGGGCATCCAGCTCGGCCGCGGCTTCTACGGGATGACGGGCGGCAACGTGTGGCGCTGGGAGTCTCCGCCGTGGCACGACGAGCCGGTCGTGCGCGCGCGGCTGCGGATCGAGTACGAGGACGGCCGCGTGCAGGATGTGGTCACCGACGACGGCTGGCGGATCGCCGACGGGCCGACCGTGTTCGACGACCTCTACGGGGGCGAGACCTACGACGCGCGCCTGGCCGTCGACGGCTTCGACCGGACCGGCTTCGACGACCGCGCGTGGGCACCGGCCAGCGAGGTCGCCGGGCCCAAGGGCGTGCTCGTCAACCAACGCCAGCAGCCGATCCGCGTCACGGAGTCACTGCCGGCGGTCGCGATCACCGAGCCCGCGCCGGACGTCTACGTCGTCAAGTTCCCGCGCGTGCTCGCGGGCTGGGTCGAGCTCGCGGCGAGCGGGCCGGCGGGCACGACCATCCGCGCCCAGTACGGCGAGAAGCTGCTCGCCAACGGGCGGCCGGACTTCTCCAACAACGGCGGCTTTCAGTCCGGGTTCCAGACGGACCGCTTCATCCTCGCCGGGACCGGCGCGGCGGAGCGCTGGCACGCGCGGTTCTCCTACAAGGGCTTCCAGTACATCGAGGTCACGGGCTGGCCCGGCGACGCGCCGCCGCCGCTGAGCGCGTTCACCGCGCAGGCCGTCCATACGGACGTGCCGACGACGGGCACGTTCGAGAGCGCGAGCGACCTGATGAACCGCACGCACCGCGCGGTCGTCGACACGCTGCTCAACAACCTGCACGGCATCCCCACCGACACGCCGATGTTCGAGAAGAACGGCTGGACCGGCGACGCCGCGCTCGGGGCGGAGATGTTCATGCTCAACTTCGACGCCCACGAGCTGTTCGCGAAGTGGATGCGCGACGTGCACGAGACCCGTGAGCCCAACGGCCGGCCGCTGGTGATCGCGCCGAGCTCCGGCGACTGGGGCGTGTGGGGCATCGCGCCGCCGTGGCACTCGGCCTACGTGCTGATCCCCGAATGGCTGGACCAGTACGGCGGCGACCGCCGCGTGCGGACCGAGCTCTATGACGGGATGAAGCGCTATGTCGACCTGGAGTTCGACACGAGCGCGGGCGGGATCGTCAATAACGCGCGCCTCGGCGACTGGGTCAGCCCGGAGGCGAGCCCGGCGGGCGGCAACGCGCCCGAGGACCTGCGCGTCTCGGCCACGGCCTACCTGTACACGATGCTGCGCAGCGTCGAGCGCAGCGCCAGGCTGCTGGGCCGCACGGCCGACGCGGCGCAACTCGGCGCCCGCGCGGCGACGGTCAAGACCGCGTTCAACGAGCGCTTCCTGGACCGCGCGCAGGGCTTCTACCGCGGGTCCGGTGACCGCGGCTACCGGCAGACGCACAACGTGCTGGCCGTGGCCTTCGGGCTGGCGCCCGACGCCGAGATCGAGCAGCGGGTCGTCGACAGCATCGCCGCCGACGTCCACGGCCGCGGCGACACGCTCAACACCGGCGTGCTCGGCACGAAATACCTGCTGCCCGTGCTCACCGAACACGGCCACGCGGACCTCGCGCAGCGGCTCGCGACCCAGACGGCGTACCCGAGCTGGGGCTACATGCTCGAAAACGGCGCGACGTCGATGTGGGAGCACTGGGCGCTCGAGGCGCGCTCGCGCGGCCACTACTTCCTCGGCACCGTCGACGACTGGTACTTCCACCACGTGGCGGGCATCCAGGCCTCGCAGACGGCGGGCTACCGCGAGCTCACGATCGCCCCGGCGGTCACGGGCGAGCTTGAGTGGGCGCGCGCGACGACGCAGACGCCGTATGGGCCGGTGACGAGCGACTGGCGCAACCGCGGCCGGACGCTGGAGCTGCGCGTCGACGTGCCGGTGGGGGCGACCGCGACCGTGCACGTGCCGGCCGAGAACCCGTACGCCGTCACCGAAGGCGGCGACCCCGTGGGCGAGGCGGACGGCGTGCACGCGGTCCGCGACGGTGGCGACACCGTGCTCGTGACCGTCGGCTCCGGCCGTTACACGTTCGTCGCCGACGAGCGGATGGCGCTGGCGGGCCGCGCGCTCGAGCGCATCGACGCCTTGGCCGCGGCGGTGCGCACCACCGACCTGCGCCCGAAGGACGCGCGCGAGCTGTTGGACTCGCTCGACGAGGCATCCGATCGCGGCCTGAAGGCGCTCAAGCGCCTGCGCTCGGGCGACATCACCGACGCCGCGCAAGCGCTCGCGCGGGCCGTGCGCGCGCTCGACGAGTTCGACGCCGACCTGCGCCACACGCCGCGGCCCGCGCTCTCCGCGGGGTCCGCCGCGGTGCGCGAGGCGCTCGGCGCGGCGATCTCCGACTACCTCGAGCTGCGCCTGGAGGCGGCGATCGATCCCTCCCCGGCGCGGCCGGGAGACCCCGCGACCGCGCGCGTCACCATCGCCAACGGGGCGCGAGCGACCCTCGACGACGTGCGGGCGACGCTGACGGGGCTCGGCGCCGCGTGGCGGGTGAACCCCGCCGAGGCGCGGGTCGCGAACACGCTGCGGACGCGGGCGACCGGGGTCGGGCGGTTCACGCTCAGCGTCCCGGAGGCGCAACCACCGGGCACGGTCGACGCCCACGCGCGGGTCCGGTACGAGTTCGAGCGCGTCGAGGTCGCCGTCGAGGCGCCGCTGACCGTCGAGATCGTCTCGGCGATCACGGTCGCGGACGTGCGGGTGACGCCGTCGCCGGCCCGGCCGGGGCAGACCGTCACGGTCATCGCGACGCTGCGAAACGCCGGGCGCAGCGCGGCGACCGGTGAGGCGCGCATCGGCGTCCCGAGCGGCTGGGAGGCGCCGGCGGCCCAGCCGGTCACCATCCCGGCGGGCGGCGAGCTCGACGTGACCGCCACCGTGGTCGTCCCGCGCAACGCCGACCAGTCCATTCAGGACGTGACGGTCACGGTCACGGTCACGGGCGGCGGGGGAGCGGTGCTCGCCGGCGGGTCCGCGGCGTTGCGGGTCGAGATCGGCCCGCTGCCGGCCAACCCCTACGACCGCGTCGACCTCGGCAATAGCGCCTCCGAGCAGGTGCATGGCCTGACCGCCGCTGCATCGTCGGGCACCAACACCGAGGCGGGCCTCACCCGCCGCTACGCGGGGCACCTGACGCCGTTCTCGTGGTTCGAGTTCGACGTGAGCGTGGTGAAGGACAGCGCGTTCGTGCTGCGGGTCGTCGAGACCTACGACCGCGCCCAGACCAAGCGCTACAAGGTCTATGTCGACGGTCAGGAGGTGCTGCTGCGCACGTTCTCCCGCGGCAGCGGCGGCACGGAGACCTACGAGTTCGTCGTCCCGGCGGCGCGGGCCACGGACGACCGCGTGCGCATCCGGTTCGAGAACCAGGACGACCCCGCGTTCTACGACCCGTCGATCGCGGACGTCTGGACACTGCCGCTGGGGTGAGGTCGGCGATGAGCCGGGAGGTACCGCCAGGCGAGCAGCGCGCCCAGCGCGACGGCCGCCGCGACGACGATCGACGCCGTCGACAGCGCGTCCACGAACGCCTCGCGCGCCGCCTCGGCGACGGCCGGGCCGCTTGCCACGGCGGCGCCGAGCGAGTCGCGTGCGGCGGCGGGCGCTCCGGCGGGCAGCGCGCCCGAGTACAGCGACGACATGATGCTGCCGACGACGGCGACGCCCAGCGCGCCGCCGAGCTCGCGGCTCGTGTCGTTGACGGCCGAGCCGATGTTCGCCCGCTCGGGCGGGAGCGACGTCATGATCGCCTCGGTCGCCGGCGCGCCCGCCAGGCCCATCCCCGCGCCCATCAGCACGAAGGCGAGGGCGAGCCGTGCGTAGCCACCGTCGGACGCGATCGTCGCGCCGACCGCCAGGCCGGTCGCGAACAGCGCCAAGCCGGTCGTGACGACCCGCTTGGTCCCGAACGCCGCGACGAGCTTGGCCGACAGGATCGCGAAGACGATCATCGCCCCGGCGTAGGGGAGCAGGCGCACGCCCGCCGCTGTCGGGGAGAACCCGAGCACGAACTGCAGGTACTGGGTCGAGAGGAACAGGAACCCGAACAGCGCGAAGAAGAGGATCGTGATCGTCCCGCTCGCCGCGGTGAAGCGTGGGTCGCGGAACAGGCGCAGGTCGAGCAGCGGCGCGGCCGCACGCCGCTGCTGGACCACGAAGGCGGTCAGGACGATCGCGGCGAGCGCGCCCGCGGCGAGCACCGGGCCGGAGGTCCAGCCCTTCCCCGGGGCCTCGATGATCGCCCACACGAGCGCGACCAGCCCGACGCCCGAGAGCGCCGCGCCGAGCCAGTCGATGCGCGGCGCCGCCGGATCGCGGGACTCGGGCACGACCCGAAGGCCGACGACGATCGCGATCACGCACAACGGCACGTTGACCAGGAAGATCGACCCCCACGCGAAGTGCTCGAGCAGCCAGCCGCCGGCCACCGGCCCGATGGCGACGCCGAGGCCCGCCGTCGCCGCCCAGAGGCCGACCGCCAGCGCCCGCTCGCGCGCGTCCGTGAACACCGTGATCAGCAGCGAGAGCGTCGCGGGCATGATGAACGCGGCCCCGGCGCCCATGACCGCCCGGCCGGCGATCAGGGCGTCGACGCCGCCGGCGAAGGCGGCGGCGGCCGACGAGGCGCCGAAGACGGCCAGCCCGGCGAGCAGCGTGCGGCGCCGGCCGAACCGGTCGCCGAGCGTCCCGGCCAGCAGCAACAGGCCCGCGAACGCGAGCGTGTAGGCGTCGACGACCCACTGCAGCTCGCTCAGGTCCGCGTCGAGCTCGCGCGCCAGCGTCGGCAGCGCGACGTTGACGATCGTGTTGTCGATGACGATGGCGAGCAGGCTGACGCACAGCACGCCGAGCGCGACCCAGCGGCTCATGGCGCCGCCACCGCCCGCCGTCCGCGCACCAGCAGGACCACGCCGAAGGCGATCAGCCACAGGCTCCAGAGCACGTAGCCGATGAAGTTCGCATCGTCGACGACCGGAAGGTCCAGCGGGGAGATGACGCCGACGGCGACGAGCCCGGCGGCGACGGTGCCCAGCGCGACGAACCAGGTCCCGGCGAAGGCCCGCCCGAGCGCGCGGAGCACCAGCAGCGTCCACGCGGCGGTGAGCGCATAGCCGAGCGTCTCCCCGATCGCGGTCCCGAGGATGTCACTCGCGGTCCGGAACGCGTCGGCGTTCCCGTCGGCGGCGTAGCCGGGGACGAGGATCGGCCACCGCAGCAGGCCGATGACCTGCACGACCGCGGCGGCGATCCCGACCCAGACGGCGATGCGCATCGCGGGCGCGGCCGACAGCCGCCGCACGCCGATCGCGATCGGGGCGAACAGCGCGGCGGACAGCGCGAGGACCGAGAACCAGGCGCTCACGGCGCCCTCGTGCGCGCGGAATGACCGCAGGACTTCGCCGGCGGGCTCGTCGAGCACGTCCGGGTAGTTGAAGAGCGAGCCGAGTGCGGTGAAGGCCAGGTTGGCCAGCACGGCGGCGGCGATCAGGAGCGATCCGGTCACTTTGGGGCTCATGCCCCCTCCTTTCTCGAGGCGATGTACGCCACGAGGACGTTGTCGGGGTGGTCGATGAGGTGATCCCGCGCAAGGGCGTCGACGAGGTCGCGCTCGCCGCGCCGGTGCGCGGCGGCGATGGCCACGAGCTGGCGGTCGCGCGTCGTCGCCGCGACGCCCTCGGCGCGGGCCAGGAGCGCGTCGGCGTCGGGGGCGAACAGCGCCGCCGCGACGAGGACGAGCGGGTCGTCGCTGCTGCGCGACGCCCGCAGGATCGCCGCCACCGCCGCGTCGTCGCCGACGACGAGCCGGCTGAGCAGATGGTCCATTCACGCAGCGTCTAGAGCGCCGCTGACAGCGCTCTTACACTCGCGCGGTGCGCTACGACATCTCGCTGCTCGGCCCGCTCGAGGTCCGCCGCGATGGCGAGCCGGTCGCGGTGCCCGGCGGCAAGACGGCCGAGTTGCTCGTACGCCTCGCGCTCGAGGCGGGGACGTTCATCCCGGCGCACCGGCTGATCGACGACCTGTGGGCCGGCGCGCCGACCACCCGCAACACGCTGCAGCAGAAGGTGGCGAGGCTGCGGTCCGCGCTGCCCGATGTCATCGAGAGCGGCGAGGCGGGGTACCGGCTGGCCGTCGCACCGGAGGCCGTCGACGCGCTGCGCGCCCTGCGCGACGAGGAGGACGCGCCGCTGGAGCGCGTGCGCGGCGAGCTGATCCCCGCGGCCGGCGACTGGGCGGCCGCCCACCGCACCCAGCTCGAAGAGACGCGGGTGAAGGCCGTCGAACGGCGCTTCGCGACCCGGCTCCGGCTGGGCGAGGACGTGATCGTCGAGCTCGAGGAGGCGGTGGCCGCCTTCCCGTACCACGAAGGCCTTTGGGAGTTGCTGATCACGGCGCTCTACCGCGCGCGCCGGCAGGCCGATGCGCTCGCGGCCTATCAGCGCGCCCGCTCCCGGCTGCACGACGACCTCGGCCTGGAGCCCGGTCCGCAGCTGAAGGAGCTCGAGCGGCGGGTCCTGCTCCAGGACGCCCGGCTGCGCGCCGGGCGCGGGAACCTCCCGTCGCTGACGGCGTCGCTCGTCGGCCGTGAGGCCGAGTTGCAAGCCGTCGTCGCGCTGCTCGGACAGCACCGGCTCGTCGAGCTGGTCGGGCCGGGCGGGGTCGGCAAGACCGCGCTCGCGATCGCCGCGGGGCAGGCACTCGACGACACGGCGTGGCTGGTCCGCCTCGAGGCCGCGCGGACCGCCGACGACGTCTTCGACGCCGTGCTCGCGGCACTGGGGGTGACCGGCGGCGAGCCGGCGCTGCTCGAGCGCCTGCGCTCCGCTTCCGCGGTCGTGATCCTCGACAACTGCGAGCACGTCGTCGAGCACGCCGCGGCGCTGGTCCGGGACATGCTCGACGCGGCTTGGAGCCTGCGCATCCTCTGCACCAGCCAGGTGCCGCTCGAGCTCGACGGCGAGATCGTCCTCGAGCTCGCGCCGCTCGCGCTCGAGGACGCCGTCGCGCTCTTCACCCAGCGTGCCCCGCGCCCGGGGGCGCCGGACGAGGTGTCCGCGTTGTGCCGGTCGCTCGACGGGCTGCCGCTGGCCATCGAGCTCGCCGCCGCGCGCACGCGCACGCTGCCGGTCGCGGACATCGCGCGCCGCCTCGACGACCGCTTCACCGTGCTGACCGACCCGGCCAGTCACAAGCCGGAGCGGCGCCGGGCGCTGAAGGCCACGATCGGCTGGAGCTACGACCTCCTGTTCCCGGACGACCAGCGCGGCCTGTGGGCGCTCGCGACATTCGCCGGCGGCGCGTCGCTGCCCGCCGCCGAGTCGGTGCTCGGCGCGCTCGACGTGCCGGCGACGGCGGCGATCGACGTCGTCGCGCGGCTCGCGAGCCGCTCACTCGTGATCGTCGACGAGCCGCCGCGCTACCGGCTGCTCGACAGCATCCGGGCCTTCGCGCTCGACGCGCTCGACGCAGCGGGATTGAGCGGCCGCGGCCACGACGCGCACGCCGCGTGGTACGCGGCGCGCGCGGCGGGGTCCACCGAGGGGGTGCGGAGTGCGCGGCAGGCGCAGCACCTGGCGTTCGCGCGGGCCGAGCGCGCCAACCTCGACGCGGCGCTCGCCTGGTGTGCGGAGCACGACCCGCGGCGCGGGCTGGTGATCGCCAACGGCTTCGGCTGGGCCTGGATCGTGCTCGGCGACGCGCGCGGCGCCCAGCGGCTGCTCGGCGCGCTGGCCGCCGCGGGCGACGGCGCCCCGGCGGAGGACCGCGCCACCGCGCTGCTGCTGGCCGCCTGGATCGAAGCCTCCTCCGGCGACTTGGAACCGGCGCGCCGGCACGTGGCCGACGCCGCCGCTCTCGCCCCCGGCGACCCTCGTTGCGCCTACTACCTCGCCTACGTCGTCTCGCATCACGGCGAGTGGGAGCACGCACTCGCGCTCACCGCGCGGGCGCGTGCGCTGGCCGACGACCCCTGGGACCAGGCGGCCAACGCGCTCTTCGCGGCGCGTGCCGCCATCTCGGCGGGCGACGTCGAGCGCGCCCGCGACGCCCGCGACGAGGTCGAGCACTGGGTCGACCGGGTGGACGATCCCTGGCTGCACGTGCGCCGCGACGCCATGCGCGGTGAGCTCGCCCGCGTCGAGCGCCGCTTCGACGACGCCGTCCACCACATCGGCCGCGCCGCCGAGATCTCGGGCCGGCTGGGGTTCCTGCAGACCGAGGCCTACCAGCTCACCAGCCTGGGGCGTGCTCAGGCCCAGGCCGGCGACGATGCCGCCGGAGCGGCGACGCTCGAGCTCGGGATCGCCAAGGCACTGGCCACGGGCGACGTGCGTCTCGCCGCGCTCGGCCGCGTCCACCTCGGCCGCATCCTGCGCGGTCTCGGACGGACGGCCGAGGCGCGAACGGCCCTGGAGGCGGCGGCCGCCTTCCATCGCGACGCCGGCGGCGGCGAGCAGCAGGCGCTAGGCGACTGCCTGCTGGCGGCACTGGACGCCGCCGAGGGGGTATCCGGGGCGAAGGCGCGGTTGGGCGCGTTCCTGGGCGGCGACGACGCGCCGGTCGAGGTCTTCGCGCTCGACGCGCTCGGCCGGTTCGCCGAGGCCGACCGGCGGATGGAGGTCGCCTCGCACTTCATCAGCGAGCGCGATCGCGTCGATCGCCGGGCTGGTTGAGCAGCGTGAACGCGAGCAGTCCCGCCGTGACGATGGCGATCCCGAGCGCTTGGCGGCCGTTGATCACCTCGCTCAGCAGGAGATAGGACCACACCACCGCCAATGCCGGTTGCGCCACCTGCGCGATCCCGATCGTCCCGATCTGGATCGTCTTCTGCGCGTACACGAGCAGGCCCTGAGCGGTGATGCCGCTCGTGAAGCTCAAGATGAGCGTGTACTTCCAGCCGGTGGCGCTCATCCCGAACACGCCGCCGTGGGCGATGGCGATCGGGAACACCGCGACCGTCGCGATCGGGCAGATCGTCGCCATGAACGTCGTCACGTCCATGTCGCGGCGGAAGTGCTTCGTGGAGACGACGTAGCTCACCTGGAGCAGCATTGCCAGCACGCCGAAGACGTTGCCGAGCAGCGTCGCGTCACCGCCTGGCGGCGCGTTGAGCAGCACGAGCGCGAGCCCGCCGAACGCGATCGCCGCGCACAGCAGCGCGCGCGGGTCGATGTGCTCGCGGAACAGCCAGGCGCCCGCCGGCACGATCAGCAGCGGTGCGCACGACCCGATCAGCGCCGCGTTCGCGACGCTGTTGTGGGTCGCGCCCGTGAAGAAGACCGCCAAGTTGAGCCCGAAGAAGACGCCGGGGATCCACACGGCGCGCACGTCGGCCGTCGTGACTCGCCGGCCGGAGCTCCACAGCACCACGTTCCAGGCCAGGCTGACGATCAGCATGCGCCAGAAGGCCACGAGGACGCCGGCGGTCTCGGCGCGCTTGACCAGCGTGGAGCTGAACGAGAACGCGACGACGAGGCAGACCACGGCGAGGACGCCGAGCGTCTTCGCCTGCGGCGTTCGGATCACGGGGCGTGCCGGGCGATGGCGCGGCGGATCACGTCGAGGGCGTTGTTGAGCACCGGGCGCTGATCGTCCCGTCTCCAGGCCGCGGCGAGCTCGACGAACGTCGAGTCGTGCGCGAGCGGGCGGTAGATCGCGCCCTGCACGGTCATGTTGCTCACGGACGCGGGGACGAGCGAGACGCCGAGCCCGGCGGCGACGAAGCTGACCAGGGTCGCGGTCTCGGCGACCTCGTGGGCGGCGACAGGCTTGAAGCCGTGGGCGGCGCACGCGTCCTCGACGGCGTCGTGCACGACCGACCGGAAGTGCGACGGATACGTGACGAACGGCTCGTCCTTGAGCGCTTCGAGCGGGACCGCGGACGCGGTGGCGAGCCGGTGGGTGTTGGGGAGGACGGCGAGCAGCGGCTCGGAGAGGAGCACCTCCGTGCACAGCTCCCGCACGTGAACCGGGGGGCGCAGCAGCCCGAGATCGAGCGTGCCGTCCAGCAGCTGCGCGACCTGCGCCGGCGTCAGCAACTCGCCGCGCAGGTCGAGCATCACGCCGGGCAGCTCCTCGCGCAGCGCGGCGGCGAGGGCGGGGAGAAGGGCATAGGTCGAGGAGCCGGTGAAGCCGATCGCGAGGCGGCCGTATTCGCCGCGCGCCGCGCGCCGGGCGTCCTCGAGCGCGGAGTCGACGGCGGCGAGGATCTCGCGGCCGCGCTCGAGCATCACCGCGCCGGCGGGGGAGAGCTCGACGCTGCGGGTCGTCCGGTACAGCAGCGGCTCGCCGAGCTCGGCCTCGAAGCGGCGGATCTGCTGCGACAGCGGCGGCTGCGCGATGTGCAGCCGCGCCGCGGCGCGGCCGAAGTGCCGCTCCTCGGCGACCGCGACGAAGTAGCGAAGGTGTCGCAGCTCCATGCCGCGATTTATATCGAGAACGTATGCAATCGACACGCGATTGGTGTTGCCGATGGCATCTCCGGGACCTAGCGTGTGGTCATGCACTTGGCGACCGAGACGCTCGCGGGCACGGTGCGGATCACCGGCGTCGAGGCGATCCCGTACGCGCTGCCCTACCGGCGTGCGCCGCGGTTCGCGTCGGGCAGCGTGACCACCGCCGACAACGTGCTCGTGCGCGTGCACACCGATGCCGGGCTCGTCGGCCAGGCCGAGGCGCAGCCGCGCCCGTACACGTACGGCGAGACGCAGACGTCGATCGTCGCCGCGGTCTCCGGTCCGCTCAATGGGGCGCTGGCCGGTGTCGACCCGCTGCGGACCGAGCTCGTCGCCGAGCGCTGCTCGCGGGTTGCGGGCAACTACGTCGCGCGCGGCGCGGTCGATCTCGCGGTCTGGGATCTCGCCGGGCAGATCCTGGCGACGCCATGCCACACGTTGCTGGGCGGCTTCGCGGACGACGTCGCCGCCGCGCACATGGTCTCGCTCGACGCGCCCGCGGCGATGGCCGAGGAGGCGATCGAGGTGGGTGAGCGGCTCGGTGTGGTCACCTTCAAGGTCAAGGTCGGGCGCGCCCCGGCACTGGACGTCGCGGCCGTGCGGGCGATCCGCGACGCGCTCCCGGACGCCGATCTCTACGTCGACGCCAACCGCGGCTGGAGCTATGCCGACGCGGTGCGCGCCGGCGACGCGCTCGTCGAGCTCGGCGTGCGCGCGATCGAGGAGCCGATCTCGATCGAGGATCGCGCCGGCCGGCTGCGCCTCGCCGACCGCTGGCCGGTTCCGCTGGCCGGCGACGAGAGCTGCATCAGCCTCGCGCACGTGGATCGCGCGCTCGAAGAGGGCGCGGTTCGCGTCGTGAGCGTCAAGACGGCGCGCACCGGGTTCACCGAGTCGCGCCGGATCCTCGGCCTCTGCCTGGCCCGCAACGTCCCGGTGGTCGTGGGAAGCCAGTACGAGGGCGCGATCGGCGCGCTGGCGACGGTCACCTTCGCCGCGGCGTTCGCCTCCACCGCCGGCCGGCCTGCTGAGCTCACGAACTTCCTCGACCTCGCCGACGACCTCGTCGTCGCGGGGCCGGTGATCCGCGACGGCCGTGCCGCGGCGCCGGCGGCGTCCGGTCTCGGGCTCGAGGTCGACGAGGACCGCCTGCGGCGCTACCGGCTGGACGCCTGATGCTGTTCCTGGCCGAGATGGAGGTCCGCCTGCCGCCCGACATGCCGGCCGAGCACGCGGACGAGCTCAAGGCGCGCGAGCGCGAGTACTCGCAGGCGGCGCAGCGCGACGGGCGCTGGCCGCACCTGTGGCGGGTGGCCGGGCGCTACGCGAACGTGAGCGTGCTCGACGTCGGCTCGATCGACGAGCTGCACGAGCTGCTCTCCGGCCTGCCGCTGTTCCCGTACCTGGACATCCGCGTCACACCGCTGGCGCGCCATCCGAATGCCATCGACCGAGGAGAGAGCGATGTCTGAACGTGCCAACCAACTGATCTCGGACATCCTGCGCCGCGTCCACGAGGCGATCGTCGAGAACAACGTCACCTACGAGGAGTACCAGGCCGCGAAGCAGTGGTTCATCGACGTCGGCGCCGCGGGCGAGTGGCCGCTGTTCGGCGACGTCTTCGTCGAGCACGTGGTCGAGGAGCAGGCCTTCAGCAACCGCAGCGGCTCGCAGGGCACGATCCTCGGCCCGTTCCACCTGCCGGACGCGCCGCTGCTGGACGCGCCGTTCGAGCTGCCGCACCGCCCGGACGAGTCCGGCGACCGCACCCGCGTGACGGGGCGCGTGACCGACGTCGACGGCCGGCCGCTGGCGAACGCCAACCTCGACATCTGGCAGGCGGACGCCGAAGGCCGCTACTCCGGGTTCATGCCGGGGCCGCCCGACGGCAACCTCCGCGGCCAGGTGCGCACTGATACCGACGGGCGCTACGAGTACGTGACCGTCATCCCCGGTCCGTACACGATCCCGCTCGACGGCCCGACCGGCAGGATGACCGCGGCCGCCGGCTGGAGCCCGTGGCGCCCGGCGCACATCCACCTGATCGTCAGCGCCGAGGGCTTCGAGCCGCTGGTCACGCAGCTGTTCATCGACTCCAGCGACTACCTCGACACCGACGTCGCCGGTGCGGTCAAGCCGGAATTGATCGTGCACCCCGAGCCGGTCGGCGACGGCGAGTTCGCGGTCAGCTACGACTTCGCGCTCGCCCCGGCGCGCACCCCGGCGATCGCCTAGCTGGGTTGAAAGTCAACTGCGCCGGGTGGGGAGGGGGAATGGCGCGCCCTTCGTTGCTGCCTGCCGTCGTCCGCCGCGCGGCTCGGCTCTGTCGCGTCGAATTGCCGTGCCGGGATACCGACGGTTACGGGCTACGGAGAAGGAAAGTGTGTCCCTCGCGCCCATCTCTCCGTCGCCGTGGTCGACCGTGCGCGTTTGGCGGTCAGGTCGCCGTCTTCGATCAGGGTCGCACTGGTCGAGTTGGCGCGTTGATGGGGGTGGGGTCAAAAAGCTTCCTGTCAGGACGTTTTTTGACCCCACCCCCTCGCAGACCGCGGCATCCGGGTGATCGGCGTGCGTGAGAACGCCCTTTCTGTCGACCACCGCGCGAGGTGGGAAGCCCGGCCACCCAGCCACTCCACGGCCAGCCAGCGAACGAGCAGTTGACGTTCGTCCCGCTAGCCCGCCTGAGGCACCGCTGGCGGCGGCACTCGCGCAGCGCGATCGCGGCGATGATCAGGATGGCGATGACCGAGATGGTCAGTGCGGGTGTGCTCGACATGGCCGGCGAGGACGCAGGTGCGGCCGTCGCGCTCAAAGAGGGCGATGTCGAGGCCGGAGCGCCGGACGACGCGAACGTCGAGTTTCTCGCGCTCTGTTCACGAAAGTCGACGCTCGCTCACCATTCCACGTGCGGTGACGCCCCGTTGCTCGTCCGCGGGGTGAGCACGATCCGGCCGAACACCTCGCCCGCCTCCATCCTCCGGTGGGCGAGTACGGCGTCCTCCAGGGGCAGGAGTTCGTGCACGACCGCGTCCAATTCCCCCCGCTCCGCGGCCGCGAACAGCTCGGCGGTCACGGCGAGCCGGTCGGCTTCGGGCACAGTGTTCGCGCTGAACGTCGCGAACGAGAGCGACTGCTGGAAGGCCGCGAACAACCCCATGCCGAAGTCGGCGGGCGGCGCGCCTCCCATGAGCCCGACGGCGACGAGACGGCCGTTCGCGTTGAGCTTGGCGAGGAACGAGGGCAGGGCTGGGCCGGCGACGATGTCGACGACGACGTCGAAGCCGGCCGGCGCATCCTGCTCTCCCGGGGGACCGGCGCGGTCCAGGATGTGGGTCGCACCGAGCTCGCGCAAGCGCTCGCCACGCTCCGCCGAGGAGGTCGTGACCGCGACGGCACCGGCGCCGCCACGAATCGCGAGCTGGACGGTCATGATCCCGATCCCGCCCGCCGCGCCGCGCACGAGCACCGTCTCGCCCGCTGCGAAGTGGGCGTGGCGCAGAGCGAAGTGGGCCACGATGCCGGAAGTGCCCAGCGTCACCGCCTCGGCGGCGGACAAGTCACCGGGAAGCGGGACGAGCGCGGCGGCGGGTGCGACCGCCTGCTCGGCGTAGCCACCCTGCAGGCCGACGAACGCCCACACGCGCCGGCCGATCCACGCCGGATCGACGCCGTCGCCGACCGCCGCCACGGTGCCCGCGACCTCGCTGCCGAGGATGTGACCTTCCTTGAAGCCGTAGTCGCCCAGGACGCCGCTGCGGATGAGGGCGTCCACACCGCCGACGCCGATCGCTTCCGTGGCGATCAGCACCTCCCCGTTCGCCGGGCTCGGGTCTGGGAGGTCGATGGCCGTGAGGCCGTCGGGGCCTCCAAACGTCTTGATCGCAATCGCTTTCATGCCGGAAAACGGTGACGGACGACGGCGGACGCGCAACTAAAGTGAGAGTGATGACCGGCCGTTTGCCTCGCACCCCACGGTCGGACGCTCAGGACAACCGAGAGCGCATCCTCGACGCGGCTCGCGCGGTGTTCGCCGCCGATGGCCTCGACGCGCCGATGCGCGAGATCGCACGGCAGGCGGGAGTCGGTCCGGCGACCGTGTATCGCCATTTCCCGGCCAAGGCGACGCTGGCGTACGAGGTCTACCTGGGGGAGGCCCGGGCCTGCCGCGCGATCGTCGACGAGGGGATCCGCGACCCGAACCCCTGGCACGGGTTCTGCCTCGTGATCGAGAAGGTCTTCGAGCTGCACGCGCACAATCGCGAGTTCACCGCGGCCTTCATGGCGGCGTTCCCGGACGCGATGGATTTCGTCGCCGACCGCCGGGCCTCACTGAGCTCGGTGGCGGAGCTGGCCCGCCGCGCCAAGGCAGGCGGTCAGCTGCGACACGACTTCGTCTTGAACGACCTCGTCCTGATGATCATGGCCCACCGCGGCATCCGCGCCGGCTCGCCGGACGCCCGTCTCGCGGCCTCCCGGCGCTTTGCCACGCTCGCCATCCAGGCCTTCCGCACTTTATGAGAGCCGTCCCCCTCCTGACGACTTTCATCCACCGAATGTTGGCGAGCTGAAAACATCTGTATCAGCTCCGGCCCTCCCCGCCTCTGAAGGAAGATGTTCGTCGACCCATCTCTCTCCTCCACCCGCACTCCCACTTCGATGCAGGACCTGGCCGGGCAGATCCACGGCCTCGAACGCACCCGCACGTTCGCCGACGTGATCTCGAGCCTGCTCGAGATCGAGCGGGCGCGTGACGGCTACGCGAATCCCGCCCGCAACGCGCTCCGCCGGCGGGTCCGGCGCGCGCCGGACGGCGTCGCCTGCTTCAACTTCATGTACCTGCGCGTGACCCAGGCGGTCAACAGCCGCCTCGCGACTTTCGAGGACCCCGCGTTCGTCGAGCGCCTCGGGGTCGTGTTCGCCGAGTTCTACCTGCGCGAGTACGCCGCCAACGAGGCCAAGGCGTGGGTGTCGAAGGCGTGGGAGCCGCTGTTCTCCGAAGGCCGCCGCAAGGACGTCGCGCCGGTGCAGTTCGCGCTCGCCGGCATGAACGCCCACATCAACAACGACCTGCCGTGGGCGCTGCTGCAGGCGTGGCGCGAGGCCGGTGGCGCTCCGGCGGACGACTCGCCGGTGTATCGCGACTTCCAGCTGGTCAACAGGATCCTCCAGGACGTCGCGGTCGAGGTGCGCGCGACGCTCGAGTCCGGGCTCATCCGCTGGCTGGACCGCCTCTTCGGCCGCTTCGACGACGTGGTGGCCACCTTCGTCGTCGCCAAGGCGCGGACCGAGGCGTGGCAGCGGGCGGAGCGCTGGGACCGCCGCTTCGACGAGGAGACCGCGGAAGCTCACGAGCGGCACGTCGGCTACGAGAGCCGGTTGGTGCTCGCCGCATGAGCTTCCCCGGCTCAGCCGGCGGCCACGAAGTCGACGACGCCGTCGCAGCGCCGGAGGCGTTCGAGCACCCGGCCGCGCGTCGGGCCGATCGACCCGATCGGCATGTTCAAGGCCTCGCCGATGTCCGTGTAGCTCGGCTCGCTCTGGTGGTAGAGCATGTCGAGCAGCGCGCGGTCGCGCGGCGAGAGCGTGACGATGGCGTTGTGCACGATCCGCCGCCGCTCGGAAGCGAGGGCCTGCTCGTCCGGCGACTCGCGGGTGTCGGGCAGGCTCTCGAAGAGCTCACCGTCGCGCGGTTGCACACGGGCGGCCTGCTGGAGCATCCGCAGGCACTCGTTGCGCGCGACGCGGGCGAGCCAGGAGCCGATCCGCTGCGGGTCGTGCAGCCGGTCGAGGTGCTCGACGGCGCGCATCCACACGGTCTGGCGCAGGTCGTCGACCTCGCTGCGGTCGAGCCGGTAGGCGCGGCAGATGTCGCGGATCATCCCGTCGTAGCGCTCGACGAGATGCTTCCACGCGTTGGGATCGCTTTGCCGCGCGGCCTGGACGAGCGCCGCGTTGGTAGGAGCCGGGGAGGACATGGGACGATCCTCTGCGAGGCGCCTTTGCACATCCTTGACCGAAGCTTGAAGGTGGCTTGGAAACCTTGGCGCCGCTGATGTCACCCGGCGTGCAGGCAACGCACGCGGCCGCGACGCGGATCAGGCTCTGCGGCGGCCTGAGCGTGCAGGTCGACGGCCACGAGGTCGCCGACGAGATCCGCGGCCTCCAGGGCCGGGTGCTGCTCGCCTATCTCGTGGCCAACCGCGGCGAGCCGGTCCGGCGCGACGCGCTGATCGACGTCGTCTGGGAGGACCGGCCCCCGAGCGCTCCGCAGGCCTCGCTCAGCAGCCTCCTCACCGGCGTGCGGCGCGCGCTCGGGCGCGACGCCCTCGTCGGGCGGTCCGTCCTCACGCTCACGCTGTCCCCGGACACGTGGATCGACGTCGACGAGCTGCGCGAGGCGGCCGCCGCCGCCGAGGCCGCGCTGGCGGCGGGCGCGCCCGACGTCGCGCTCGAGCGGGCGCGCGCGGCGCTCGAGGAGACCGGGCAACCGGTGCTCCCCGAGATGTCCGGCGAGTGGGTGGAGCAGCTGCGCTCCGAGCTGGGCCAGCTGCGCTTCGACCTGCTCGAAACCGCGACGCGCTCGGCGCTGGCCGTCGGCGAGGTCGCCGCCGCCGAGCGGATGGCGGGCAGCCTGATCGAGCTCGAGCCCTACCGCGAATCCGGCTACGGCCTGCTGATGGAGGCGCTCGCGCTCGGAGGCAACGTCGCCGAGGCGCTGCTGATCTTCGACCGCGTGCGCGTGATGCTGCGCGACGAGCTGTGCGTGCCGCCCGCGCCGGCGCTGACCGCGCTGCACTCGCGGCTGCTGCGCCAGACCGCGCCCGCGCCCGAGCCGGTGGCCGAGCCGGACGTGCCCCAGGTCCCGCTGCCCGCCGCGATCGCCTCCGCCGACCGCAACCCGTTCGCCGGGCGGACCGCCGAGCTGCGGCGCCTGCGCGACCGCTGGGACCAGATCCGCGGCAGCCAGGGCGCGCTGGTGCTGCTCTCCGGGGAGCCGGGGATCGGCAAGACGCGGCTCGCCGGCCGCTTCGCCGCCGAGGTCCACGCCGGCGGCGGCGTCGTCCTGCACGGCCGCACTGACGAGGACACGGTCGTGCCGTTCCAGCCGTTCGTGCAGACGCTGCGCCACCTCACCGCCCACCTCGACCCGCTCCAGCTCGATGCAAGCCTGGCGCCCCACCTGGACGAGCTGCGCCCGCTGCTGCCCGAGCTCGCGTCCGAGCCGGCGCCGCGCTCCACCGACGAAGGCCGCTACCGGTTGTTCGAGGCCGCCGCGATGCTGCTCGACCGCGTCGCGCAGGTGCGGCCGCTGCTCCTCGTGCTCGAGGACATGAACCTCGCCGACACCCCGACGCTGCTGCTCCTGCGCCGGATCGTGCGCCAGGCCGAGGCGGCGCCGATCATGGTCCTGGCGACCTACAGCGACGCCGGGCTCGCGGCGGGCGCGCCGCTGCAGCGCGTGGTCGCCGACCTGCGGCGCGACCAGGTCGTCGAGCGCATCGCCCTCGGCGGCGTCGACCGTGACGCCGTGTCGGCGCTCGTGGCCGCGCAAGGTGCCGGCGTCACGGACGTCGCATGGCTGCACGAGTACACGTCCGGCAACCCGTTCTTCATCGGCGAGATCCTGCGCGATCGCGGCGAGGCGCGGCGGGCGCGCGTGCCCGAGGGCGTGCGCGAAGTGCTGCTGGACCGCTTCGCGCGCCTGGACGCCGCGACGTACGACGTCCTCACCTGCGCGGCCGTGCTCGGGCCCGAGTTCGAGCTCCCGCCGCTGGCGCTGCTCGCGGGGCGGACCGACGAGGACGTCGCCGTCAGCCTCGAAGAGGCCATCGACGCCGGCCTGGTGGCCGAGCACGACGAGCGGCCGGGACGCTTCGTGTTCTGCCACGGCCTCGTCCGCGACGCGCTGTACGACCGCCCCGCCGCCGCCCGGCGCGGCCTGCTGCACCTGCGCGCCGGGATGGCGCTGGAGCGGACCGCGGGCTGCGCCGGCGAGCTCGCGCACCACTTCTACGCCGCTCGCCACCACGGCGGCGCCCAGCGCGCCGCCCGCTACGCGGTCGCCGCCGGCACCGATGCGGCGCGCGCGTACGCCTACGAGGACGCCGCCGCCCAGTTCGAGCGCGCGCTGGAGGCGCTTGAGCTCGTGGCCGACGCCGACGACGCCCTGCGCGCCGAGATCTGGCTCGCGATCGGCGCGGTCCGCTGGCAAGGCGGCGAGCCGGGTGCCCGCGAGGCGTTCCATGCCGCCGCGGAGATCGGCGAGCGGCTGGGGGATGCCGGGACGCTGGTCCGCGCCGCGCTCGGCGCCGGCGGTCGCTTCTACGCACCCGGGAGCGGCGACGTCGAGTACGTCGCGCTGCTCGCCCGCGCGCTCGCCGTCGCGACCGGCGGCGACACCCGCGGGCGGCTCCTCGGCCGCCTCGCCGAGTCGCTGCCCGACGGGCAGCAGCGCGAAGAGGTCGGCGCGGAGGCGGAGCGGCTGGCGCGCGCGACGGGCGATCCCCGCCGGCTGGCCCCGGCCTTGCTCAGCCGTCATGCCACGCGGCTGCACATCGAGCACCTCGACGAGCGGCTCGCGCTGGCACGCGAGGCCGTCGAGCTCGCCGACGCCGCCTCGCAGGGCGAGACCGCGGCGCTCGCGCGGCACTGGCTGATCTACGACCTCGTCGAGGCGGGCGAGCTGGAGTCCGCCCGCGTGCGCCAGGAGGAGCTCGCCGCGCTGGCGGGTGACCTGCAGCAGCCGCTGTATCGCCACGCCGCGCTCGCCTGGCGGGCCGTCTGGGCGCAGCTGGCGGGGCGCAGCGACGAGGCGGAGCGGCTGGCGCGCGAGGGCCTGCGCCTCGCCGAGCGTGCCGGCGCGGCCGACGCTCGCGCCCACTTCACCGGCCAGCTGCTGCCGATCCTGCGCGACCGCGACCAGCTCCCCGACCTGCTGGGCGATGTCGAACGGCTGGTCGCCCAGCGCAATGAGGTGCTGGCTTGGAGCGCCGTCCTGCCACTCGTGTATCTCGAGGCCGGTGACACCGCCGCGGCCAACGAGGCGCTCGACGCCGCGCTCGCCGACGTCCCGCCCGGCCTGCTCTGGCTGCCCGCGCACGCGTGGCTCGGCGAGGCGGCCGCCCGGCTGGGCCGCACCGAGGCCTGCGCGACCCTCTACGAGCACCTGGCGCCGTACTCGGGCCGGCTCGTCCAGTCCAGCTTCACCGGTTGCTGGGGTGCGGTGGACCGGATCCTCGGCCTGCTCGCCGCCGCGCTGGGGGAGCGGGACGAGGCCCAGCGGCGGCTCGTCGACGCGCTCGAGCAGCACCGGCGCATCGGAGCGGCTCCGCTGGTGCGGCGCACCGAACGCGAGCTCGCGGCGCTGGCGACCTCACCCCGCCGCGAAGTCTGAGATCGCGTCCGCGACGGCCCAGAGGGTGGGTGCGTGCGCCGCCATGCCGCAATGTGACGTCGCCGCTTCGAGCGCCCGGCCGGCGGGATCGACGCACGCGCGCCAGTCCACGACGCCGTCGGTGCGCGAGTAGACGCTCAGCACGCCGACGCCCTCCGGCAGCGGCGCGGCGAGGTCGCGCACGAAGTGCTCGCAGCAGCCCGTCCCGGAGCACGACCAGCGCAGCACGCCCGGGACGCGCGCGAGCCCGGCGGTGGCCAGCGTGGCGGCCACCATCCAGATCAGCGGATGCACCGCGAGCTGATCGCGGTGCGGTGAGCCCAGGGTCGTCACCGAGGAGATCAGCTCGGGGCGGCGATGGGCGAGCACGCGGGCGAAGAGCCCGCCGCGGCTGTGGCCCATCAGGGCGACCCGTTGGCCGTCGCGGTCGGCGATCCGCTCGACCGTCTCGGTGAGACGCTGCACCGCGGTCTCCGAGCAGGAGACGTTCCAGCGGATGCCCGCCGGGTGCGGGTCGTGCCCGGCGGCGCGCAGCGCCTCGCCCGCGACGTGCAGCGAGCCGGCGCCCGCCAGGAACCCCGGCACGAGCACGACGGGCACACCGCGCTCGCGCCGCGGGGGCGCGGGGAGCGGGTGCCGCCCGAGCGCGGCCAGTTCGCGCCAGATCGGCGGGAGGAACGGGCGGGGAAGCACGTGGGAGGCCTGCACGACCCATGCAGATCGGCGAGAGCGTCCCGCTGATACGGGCGTATCAACGGTGTGGCCGAACCCTCTGTGACCGTCGATGAACGACCACAGCACCCCAATGGAGTGCGCCGACCTCTACCCGCTCTGGGTGTGTGCTCGCGAGGAGACCGACGAGGCGCTGGCCGACTGGGCCCTGGCCCCGGCCGCCCGCCGGCGCGAGGCGTTCGCCGTCTACGTGGCGGCCGCCGACCGCGAGGACGCCGCCGCACGCGCGTGGATGGAGGCGTGCGCCGCCTACGACACCGCCGCGGCGCTCGAGCGGGCCGCGGCGTGACCGCCACCCGCGGGTCCGGCACGCAGCGGCGGGCGGAGATCGTCGCGGCGGCGATCGCCGTCTTCGCCGAACACGGCTGCGCCGCGCCGACGAGCCTGATCGCGGAGCGCGCGGGCCTCTCGGAGGCGTACCTCTACCGCCTGTTCGGCGCCAAGCGCGAGCTGCTGCTCGCCTGTCACGACGCCGTCGATCGCCGCGTCCGGCGGGTGCTGGAGACGGCCGCGGGCGCCGATGACGCCGACCCGCGGGAGCTGCTGCGCGCCTACGGCGACGAGCTCACCGCCGACGAGCGCCGCGTCCAGCTGCACCTGCAGGCCGCCGCGACCGACCCGCTGCTGCGCACGGCGGTGCGCGCGCGCCAGCTCGCCCTGCTCGAGCGGGTCTCGACCCTGGTCGGCCCCGCCGCCGCGGCCACCGTGCTCGGCCACTTGATGGCGATGAACCTCGCCGACGTCCTCGATCCACCGACTGCCAACAGGAGTTACCGATGACCGCACTACCCCAGGCGCCGGGGCGGCTTTCCGGCCGTGTCGCGCTCGTGACCGGAGGCTCGCGCGGCATCGGCCGCGCGATCGCCCTCGCCCTCGCGGCCGACGGCGCCGCCGTCGCCGTCAACTACCGCAGCGGAAGTGCGGAGGCGGCCGAGGTGGTCGCCGAGATCGAGGCCGCGGGCGGGCGGGCGGTCGCGCTCGCCGCCGACGTGGCCGAGCCCGCCGAGGCCGACGCGCTGGTCGAGCGCACGATCGCCGAGCTCGGTGGCCTGCACATCCTCGTCAACAACGCCGGCATCGCGCGCGACGGGTTGCTGTACTCGATGGGCCCGGAGGACTGGCTCGCCGTCATGCGGGTGAACTTCGGCGGCACCTTCAACTGCACCAAGGCGGCGATGGGGCATCTGATGGGCCAGCGCGCGGGGGCGATCGTCAACATCTCCTCCGTGATGGGCGAGCGCGGCTGGACGGGTGAGTCCAACTACGCCGCGTCCAAGGGCGCGATCAACGCGTTCACGCGCTGCTCGGCGATCGAGCTCGCCCGCTTCGGCGTGCGCGTCAACGCGGTGCTGCCCGGCTTCGCGCCGACCGAGCTGGTCGGCGGGCTGCTGGCCCGCGAGGGCGGCAAGGGCGTGAAGCGCCAGATTCCGATGCGTGCGTTCGCCCGCGTCGAGGAGGTCGCGCGCGTGACCGCGTTCCTCGCCAGCGACGACGCCGCGTACATGACCGGATCGCTGATGACCGTCGACGGCGGCGCCGCCGCCGTGCTCGGCGTGGGCGCGCCGCTCTGACCGACGGCGGATAATCCGCCCGATGCTTGCGGGCCGGGACGCGGAGAGGGCGGCGATCGACGCCCTGCTCGACCGCGCCCGGACCGGGGCGAGCAGCGCGCTGGCCGTCGTCGGCGAGCCGGGGATCGGCAAGACCTCGCTGCTCGCCTACGCCGCCTCGCGCGCGTCGGACTTCACGGTGCTTGAGGTACTCGGCGTCGAGTCCGAGGCCGAGCTCCCGTATGCCGCGCTGCACCAGCTCCTGCACCCGCTGCTGGGCGCCGACGTCCCGCCCGCCGTGCGGGTGGCGTTCGGCGCGGCGGGTGCGGCGCCGGCGGATCGCTTCGCGATCGGCGTCACCGTGCTCGAGCTGCTGGCCGACGCGGCGGAGGAGCGCCCGCTGCTGTGCATCCTCGACGACGCGCAATGGTTCGACCACGAGTCCGCGGCCGCGCTCGGCTTCGCCGCGCGCCGGCTCGGGCAGGAGGGCGTGGCGCTGCTGTTCGGCACCAGGACCTCCTTCGCGCCGGGCGTGCCGGAGCTCGTTGTCGAGCGCCTCGGTTCCGACAGCGCGCGCGAGGTGCTGATCGCCGCGTTCGGCGCCGCCTCGGACGCGGTGATGGCGAGCGCGGAGGGCAACCCACTGGCGCTGCTGGAGCTCGCGGCGCGTGAGCGCGAGGGGGCGAGCCCGCAGTCGAGCGTCGAGCGCTCGTTCGTCGAGCGCATCGGCGCGCTGCCCGAAGCGTCCCGGACCGCGCTGCTGGTCGCCGCGACGGCGGACGCCGGCGACCTGGCGGCGATCGCGGCGGCGGCCGCGGAGCTCGGCGCCCCGATCGCGACGCTGGAGCCCGCGGAGCTCGCCGGCCTGATCCGGCTCGACGCCGCGCGCGTCGAGTTCCGCCACCCGCTCGTGCGCTCGGCCGCGCTGGCGGCTGCGAGCTTCCAGGCGCGCCAGCGGGCGCACCGCGCTTTGGCGGACGCTTTGACCGCGCCCGAAGACGCCGACCGCCGCGCGTGGCACCTCTCCGCCTCCAGCATCGGCGTCGACGAGTCGGTCGCCGACGAGCTCGCGGGCGCCGCCGACCGGGCCCGCGCGCGGGGTGGCTACGCCGCCGCTTCCCTTGCGCTGGAGCGCGCGGGTGAGCGGACGGGCGACGCGGCGCGCCGCCGCCGCTGGCTCGTCGAGTCCGCCGAGATGGCGTTCTCCGCAGGCCGCTTCGACCGCACCGAACGGCTCCTGGACGACGCCGAAGCGGTCGCCGGGCCCGGCAGCGCGAGCCGGCGCGCGGGCGATGAAGGCGCGGCCGCCGAGCCTGGCGGCACGGGCCGGCGCCCGGCGATCCCCGAGCCGGGCCTCGCCGCGCG